>NZ_JANHAP010000005.1 GCF_024734385.1 Dasania sp. GY-MA-18
AATCACATTGCTAAGTTAATGGCTCAGTCCGGCTTAAAAGCCCGTAACGGCAAGAATTATAAATACTTTCCTTCGCCCAATCAGTTTAATCACGTTAGTGAAGACTTATTACGTCGTAATTTTACGGTGGATAAACCCAATGAGAAATGGGTCTCTGACATCACGTATATTAAAGTGAAGAAAGGGCATGTTTACCTTGCGGTGATCATGGATCTGTTCTCACGGCAAATTATCGGCTGGGCAATGGATGCAACGATGACGACCGATTTGATCCTTGAGGCCTTTGAAATGGCCGTTACGAAGCGGCAGGTTAAACCTGGGTTGATCCTACACTCGGATCGCGGCGTGCAGTATCGATCCAATGAGTATCAACGCTGCTTACTCGATGAAGACATTAAATCCAGCATGAGCCGAAAAGGAAATTGCTGGGATAATGCGGTCATAGAATCCTTCTTCGCACGCCTTAAAGTGGAGTCTATTCATACTGAATCGTTTGATGGACTTGATGAGGCCTATAGTTGCGTGTTTGAATACATTGAATTGTTCTACAACAGCGTCAGGAGACATTCTACCAATGGCTACAAAAGCCCTAAGGAATACGAACGAATTTATTACGAGAAGTGCGCGTAACAACGTGTCTACTTTTTGTGGGTAGGATTATTTGATAACAGGCAAATTAGGGATAACTGTGGAACAGCAACTGACCATACCGGCCGCCTACATACAGGCCATGCTTAATCAGGCTGAACAACGCGGCATAGACCGCGCTATGTTGCTCGCTGATATAGATTTGGATATGCAGGCTCTGCAAAGCAATCAGCCCTGCTCGGCGGTGGCTTATGGCCAGCTGCACCATCGTATTATTCAAACCAGCGGTGATGATTGGTTTGGTATGCTCAGCGGCGGCTCGGTGCCACCGGGGGCTTTGCGCTTTATGTGCTGGGTGGCGGTACAGACTAAAACCTTAGCCGATGCTATTAATGAATGCGGGCGTTTTTTTGAGCTTTGCCGCGGTTTCAAGGTGAAGCAAAGTTATAGTGTGGAAGGTGATCTTGCGGTGTCAAAAATTGCCAAGTTAGATCGACTGCCCGAGTATGAATTTACCGCGTTGATTGATGCTGCTGACCCTATGACTTTAAAATCTACCTTAGCGGCTTGGCATGGTTTTTTAAGCTGGCTGGTGGGGCGCGAAATTCCACTGCAGGCCATGTATTACACTTTTGCTAATCAGGATGATAATAAACACCGCTATGAAGTTTTTTACCAACATGATTTTTGTGGTTACAGTTATCCAGCCATATATTTAACGATGCCGGTCATACAGCAAGAGCAAAACATAGACGAGTTTTTAGCAAAGGCGCCTTACTATGCTTTTAACCGCGCCGCCCATTCAACTGACACCGTAGCGCAGCGCGTTAAATCCTTAATGGCCAAAAAAATGGGCTCCGATTTACCACAGGCTATGGAAATCGCCAGCAGCTTGCATATGTCGGTTACCAGCTTGCACCGTAAGTTGGCGCAAGAAGCCAGCAGTTTTCAAAAAATTAAAGATGAGACCCGCATGGAAGCCGCGATCTTATATTTAAACTCCCCCAATATGAGCACCCAAGACGTAGCCGCCTTAGTCGGTTTTGATGACCCTTCTACCTTTAGCCGCTCATTTAAAAAATGGACTGGCTTACCGCCCGGTGAATATAGGAAGAAGTTGCTTTCAGCAACAGCGGCAAGTGACAAGCTTTAAGTTGCAAGAAAGTCGAAGTTGTTTTTTCTTGTAGCTTGCCGCTTGCCGCTTGCCGCTTGCCGCTTGTAGCTGCCCGCCCCGCGGGCTCCCCTATGGTTGATATTGTCATAGCCATTGCCACTATCGGCCATTGAATAGCGTCTATACTTCTTACACTCTAGCTACACGATTTCTTTAAGAGGTGAGAACAGCTAATGAGCCACTACCAAGCTCCCCTACGTGACATTGCATTTGTACAACAAGAACTACTGCAAGTAGAACAATATTTTCAAGCTACCGACTGCTGGCAAGAGATGAATGCAGAGCTTATGGATGCTGTGCTAAATGAGTCTGCAAAATTTTGTGAAGAAGTGTTAGCGCCTCTTAACGCCGTAGGCGATAGCGAGGGCTGCCAATGGTATGACGGTGAAGTAACAACACCTACAGGCTTTAAAGAAGCCTATAAACAATATGTAGAGGGCGGTTGGCCCGCGCTAGAAGGCGATGAAGCTTTTGGTGGCCAGGCTTTTCCCAAATCCATTGCTATCGCGGTTACCGAAATGTCGGGCACGGCTAACTGGGCTTGGAGTATGTACCCCGGTTTATCCCACGGTGCTTGTCACACCATCAGCCACCACGGTAGTGAAGAACAAAAACAACAGTTTATGCCCAAGCTAGTGGACGGCAGCTGGACCGGCACCATGTGTTTAACCGAATCGCACTGCGGTAGTGACCTGGGTATGTTACGCACCAAGGCCGAGCCTAATGGCGATGGCAGTTATGCGATTAGTGGCACCAAGATTTTTATCTCTTCGGGCGAGCACGACATGGCCGAAAACATTATTCACATCGTGTTAGCTCGTTTGCCGGGTGCCCCTAAAGGCACCAAGGGTATTTCACTGTTTATCGTGCCTAAGTTTTTGGTGGCTAGTGACGGTAAACTGGGTGAGCGCAACGCCCTTAGTTGCGGTTCGCTAGAGCATAAAATGGGTATACACGGCAACGCTACCTGCGTGATGAACTTCGACGGTGCTACCGGTTATCTGATTGGGGAGGAAAATCGTGGTTTAAATGCTATGTTTACCTTTATGAATACCGCAAGGATAGGTACTGCCGCGCAGGGCTTAGCGCATGCCGAGTGGGCTTATCAAAACTCCTTGGCTTATGCCCGGGACCGAACTCAGATGCGTGCTTTATCGGGCCCCAAAGCTCCCGATAAAGAGGCCGACCCCATCATCGTACATGCTGATGTACGCCGTATGCTTATGACTCAAAAAGTGTTTGCCGAAGGTGCCCGCATGTTGGTGTACTGGGTGGCACAGCTTAGTGATCAAACAGTACAACCCGCCGGTAGCGATGCTGATAAAGCAGAAGAGCTACTGTCACTATTAACCCCTATAGCCAAAGCCTTTGCCACCGAAACTGGCTTTGAAGCGGCTAACCTAGGTTTACAAATTTTTGGTGGCCACGGCTATATCAAAGAGTGGGGCATGGAGCAAAACGTGCGCGATAGCCGTATCTCTATGTTGTACGAAGGCACTACTGGCATACAGTCGCTGGATTTATTGGGCCGTAAAATTTTACTTAAGGCCGGTGAGCCACTAAAACTATTAATTACTGAAATGTCAGCTTTTTGCAAAGAGCAGGGCGATAACCCCGAGATGGCACAGTTTATAGCGCCGCTGGAAAATTTATTAAAAGCCTGGGGCGATAACACCATGAAAATTGGCATGGCTGCCATGCAAAATCAGGATGAAGTGAATGCTGCCTGTGTGGATTATTTGATGTATTCAGGCTATATCACTTATGCCTATTTATGGGCTAAAGCGGCAGCGGTAGCACAGCAAAAATTGAATGATAGCGATGATGACTTTTATCGCAATAAGGTTTACAGCGCGCAGTTTTATTTTCAGCGTATACTGCCGCGTACTGCCAGTTTGGAGCAAACCATGATGTCGGGTGTCAATAACTTAATTAGTGAGCAGGTTGACCCTTTCGCCATGTAAAAAATTGAGACATAAACATTTTATACAATAGTTAAAACAAGGAACTACACATGCTTTATGAAGGTAAAGCCATATCAGTCACTTTAGGTGACGAGGGTATTGCTAACTTGGTTTTCGATTTGCAGGGCGAGTCTGTTAATAAACTCAATCGCCTGACCATGGCTGAATTGGACCAAGCTTTAGCGGTACTGCAAAACAATAATACCGTTAAAGGCTTAATCCTCAGTAGTGCTAAATCGGCTTTTATAGTTGGTGCTGATATCACCGAATTTGGCGACGTTGCCAGCCAAGGTGAAGAGGCCATCTTAGCCATGGTGGCGCAAGCCCACAAAATGTTTAATGGCTATGAAGATTTACCTTTCCCAACGGTTGCGGCCATTAATGGTATGGCTTTGGGTGGCGGTTTAGAGATGTGTTTAAGCGTGGATTATCGTGTAATGGCCGATAGTGCACAAATTGGTTTTCCGGAAGTGAAATTGGGGATTATCCCTGGCTGGGGCGGCACCGTGCGTGCTTCGCGTTTATGTGGTGCCGATAACGCCATAGAGTGGGCTGCAGGTGCTAAAAATTACAAAGCTGATCAGGCCTTGGCTGTGGGTATGGTTGATGCTGTAGTCAGTGTTGATCATGTGCAACTAGCGGCGCTAAATTTATTAAAGCTGGCCATGAGTGGTGATTTCGATTATCAAAAACGCCGCGCTCAAAAAACCTCACCGCTACAGTTAGATATGATAGAGGGCGGTATGGTGTTTGAAACCTCTAAAGGTTACGTCGCCCAGCAAGCCGGCAAACATTACCCCGCGCCGGTGATGGCGGTAAAAACCATAGAGCGTCACGCCCGCTTAGAGCGCGATGAGGCCATGGCGGTAGAGGCAAAAAACTTTGCCAAACTGTTTGCTACCGACGTCTCACATAATTTAGTTAATGTGTTTATGGGTGATCAATATGTTTCTAAGTTGGCCAAAAAATCAGCAGCTGATGCCGGTGATGTAGCACAAGCTGCGGTATTGGGCGCTGGTATCATGGGCGGCGGCATAGCCTATCAGTCAGCGTCTACAGGCACGCCTATAGTGATGAAAGATATTGCTCAAGCCGGCCTAGATATGGGCTTGGCAGAAGCAGGAAAATTATTAACAGGCCAGGTTAACCGAGGCCGTGTAACCGTAGAGCAAATGGCGGCAACGCTGAGTAAAATTAACCCCACCCTAAGCTATGCCGAGTTAGAAAATGTCGATGTAGTAATAGAAGCGGTGGTGGAAAACCCCAAAGTAAAAATGGCGGTATTACCCGAGGCCGAAGCGACCTTAAAAGAGGGAGCGGTGCTAGCCTCTAATACTTCAACTATTCCTATCTCCTTATTAGCCACTTCGTTAAAACGACCAGAAAATTTTTGTGGCATGCATTTTTTCAACCCCGTGCACCGCATGCCATTAGTAGAAATTATACGTGGCGAAAAAACCAGCGATGCTACCATCGCCAAAGTTACCAAATATGCTTTGGCTATGGGTAAAAAACCCATAGTCGTTAACGACTGCCCCGGATTTTTAGTTAACCGGGTGTTGTTTGCCTACCTAGCAGGCTTTGCCGCGTTAGTGAACGAAGGGGTTGATTTTAGAGCAATAGACAAAGCTGCAGAAAACTTTGGCTGGCCTATGGGCCCAGCCTATTTATGTGATGTGGTGGGTATAGATACCTGCGTACATGCCAGCGCGGTAATGGCCGAGGGTTTCCCCGATAGAATGTCCAGCGAGTTTAAAACGGCTATAGAAGTGTTGCTGGAAAACAAACGTTTGGGCGAAAAAAATGGCCTGGGTTTTTACCGTTACGAAAAAGATAAGCGCGGTAAAAATAAAAAGGTGGTTGATGAGGCGGTATTTGATTTATTAAAAGGCCAGGTGGCTAGCCCCAAAGAATTAACCGAAGAAGAAATTATGAGCCGCTTAATGGTGCCCTATGCCATGGAGTCGGTGCGTTGTCTGGAAGAAAATATTGCTGCCAGCCCTACTGAGTTGGATATGGCTATGGTTTACGGCGTGGGCTTCCCTCCCTTTAAAGGCGGCATTATTCGCTACTTAGACAGTATAGGTGTTGCTGAATTTTGCCAGCAGGCACAAAGCATGAGTGACTTGGGTGGTTTGTATCAGCCCACTGAAAAATTACTGGCCATGGCTGCCAATGGAGAATCTTTTTATGCCTAATCAATTACGTGAAGCCGTTATTGTCGATTATGCGCGCACAGCCATGGGGCGCTCAAAAGGCGGCGTATTTCGCAACCTGCGCGCTGAGAATATGTCAGCGCAGCTAGTGGATGCTTTATTAGCTCGCAACCCCAAGGTTAACCCCGAAGAAATAGAAGATGTGATTTGGGGCTGCGTTAACCAAACCAAAGAGCAGGGCTGGAATATGGCCCGCATGATGTCGCTATTAACGGTGATTCCTTTTACCGCAGGCGGGCAAACAGTTAGCCGTTTATGTGGATCTTCCATGAGTGCCATGCATACCGCAGCGCAAGCCATTATGTGTAATCAAGGTGATGTGTTTATGGTCGGTGGGGTAGAGCATATGGGGCATTTGCCTATGGATCACGGTGTAGACCCCAACCCCGCGCTTAGCAAAAAGGTCGCCAAGGCTGCAGGCATGATGGGCATAACTGCTGAGTTTTTAGGTCGCATGTCGGGTATCACCCGCGAGCAGCAAGATGCCTTTGCGGTGCGCTCGCACCAATTGGCCCACGCAGCGACTGAGGCAGGTAAATTCAGCCAGGAAATTATCCCCCTGGCTGGCCACGATGAGATGGGCGCGAATATTTTAGTGCGCCACGACGAAACCATTAGGCCAGAAACTAACTTGCAAGATTTAGCCAAACTGCGCCCTGTGTTTGATCCTAAAAACGGCACGGTAACGGCAGCCACCTCTTCGCAAATTTCTGATGGTGCCGCGGCGATGATTATGATGTCTGCTGAAAGAGCCGAAGCCTTAGGCATCAAGCCCATAGCTAAAATACGCGCCATGGCAGTGGCGGGAGTTAACCCTTCGATTATGGGCTATGGCCCTGTGCCTGCTACCCAAAAAGCACTGCAGCGCGCAGGTTTAAGCATAGAAGATATAGGCGCGGTAGAGCTTAACGAAGCTTTTGCGGCGCAGGCCTTGCCAGTATTAAAGGATTTAAAACTGTTAGATGTTATGGATGAAAAAGTGAACTTGCACGGTGGTGCTATCGCCCTAGGCCATCCTTTTGGCTGTTCAGGTGCAAGAATTTCTGGCTCTTTATTGAATGTTATGACCGAAAAAGATGTGCAGTTTGGTGTGTCTACCATGTGCATAGGTTTGGGGCAGGGCATTAGCACCGTGATAGAGCGGGTTAATTAATTTTTTTAATATAGTAGTAGCAATACAGGTATTAGCGGTATGAGGTAAAGCGAGTGTGGCGTCAATGATTGGTAGAGGCGTTAGCTCTGTTTCATTAATTTTTTAAGCTATAAAAATAACAAAAGCCATAATTATGGAGAGAAAGCCATGAAGTCAGTGTTTAAGCTATGTGCGCTAGCAACAGCCGTTGGTGCAATCAATCACTCTGCTTTAGCTCAAAATTTGATGCTGGAAGAGGTGCTAGTCACCTCTCAGTATCGTGCGGAAAGCCTGCAAGATGTGCCGGTTTCCGTCAGCGCTTTAAGCGGTGACAAAATGAATGAGGCCGGGGTGATGAAAGTCGAAGACTTACAAGCCTATGTGCCGAACTTCACCATGTCGGAAACCGGCATAGGTACCAATATTTATATACGCGGCATAGGCTCGGGCATCAACCAGGGCTTTGAACAGTCGGTAGGTATGTAGATGGCACCTACTATGGCCGCGCGCAACTATCACGTGCGCCCTTTTTGGACTTGGCGCGGGTAGAGGTATTGCGAGGGCCGCAAAATATTTTATACGGTAAAAACAGTATTGCCGGTGCTTTAAGTGTTATTACCAATAAGCCTAGCAAAGAGTTTGAAGCCTATGTGTCGGGCACCTATGAGCCGGAATTTGGCGAGCAAATTTTTGATGCGGTAGTGTCTGGCCCCCTTAGTGATGACTTCTCTGCGCGCTTAGCCTACCGCAATAGGCAGTTAGATGGTTATGTAGAAAATATTGATGGCGATGATGAGCCCAATAGAGATGAGGAAACACTGCGGCTTAGTCTAGCTTGGGATATCACTCCTAACTTGGATGCCTTATTAAAAATCGAACATGGCAGCTTTGATGTAGAGGGGCGGCAGATAGAAATCGCCGGCGATGAAGCATCACTCAATCCCGCGTTAATGGGAGCAAACTGGAGTGATACCTTATACTCGCTCAATGCCGGCAGCGACACCGTGCCTGCTAGCGTATTGGATATTACCCAAAATGCTAAACGCTCATCCAATGGCGATTTTAGTGAAAACACTACCGATAACGTGACCTTAACCGTTAACTACAGTGCCAATGATTATACCTATACCTCTATTACCAGCCATTTAGAATACGACTACGACGAGCTTTGTGACTGCGACTTTACCAGCGCTGATTTGTTTTTTGTGCGCTCCAAAGAAGAGTTCAAACAGTTCAGCCAAGAGTTTCGTATTACTTCACCTGCAGATCAAACCATAGAGTGGATAGCTGGGGTGTATTATCAAGATAGCACGCTGGATTTTGAAGATGCCTTTTTTGTTAGCCAAGATGCTGACCTACCTAATTTATTAGAGGGTATATTACCGACGGCATTTTCCGCTGATGGCGGTTTAACTACTGTTTATAACACCGGTGCCGCTCAGCAATTACGCGGTATATCCGTGCCACGTTTTTTTGATCAAGATACCGAAGTTATCTCTACTTTCTTGCAGGGTACCTGGAATATAGAAAGCAATGTGCGACTAACCTTGGGGGGTCGTTACTCCTATGAGGAGAAAGAAGCTACCCGCGTGTTAACAGTTAAAGATAGCAGCGGCAACACCATGCCTTATGACGAATTATTTATTCCTAATACTTACATGGGCATAGATTATTTATTAGGCGCGGTGTTTAAGGTGGCTAGAAATGATTTGGAAGGCAAACGCGAAGTAGAAAAATTTGCGCCTTTAGTGTCCTTTGAAGTGGATGTTAGTGATGATGTTTTAAGCTACGTCACTTGGACGCGCGGTTTTAAATCAGGCGGTTATGATGTGCGCTCCAATGCGCCCCCGCAGGCAACAACAATCGTTAATCCTATAAGTTCGGCTTTAGACGTTACCGTACCTACCGGCGCCTTTGAATATGCTGAGGAAGAAGCCACAACCCTGGAGGTAGGTTTAAAAACTAGCCTGGCTGATGGCGCAGCTGAATTAAATATGGCTTATTTTTATACCCAGTATGACGACTTACAAGTCAGTATATACGATGGTGTATTGGGCTTTAATGTGGGCAACGCAGCCGAAGCTATTACTCAAGGGGTCGAGCTAGATGGCCGCTGGTTAATAGCCGAAGGCTTAACCTTAAGTGGTTCATTAGCCTGGTTGGATTTTGAATTTAAAGATTATATCAACGGCCAATGTACTCAGCGCGAACGTATCACTACCAGCCTTAGCGAATGTGATTTTGATGGTAACAGCAATCAATATGTAGCCGAGTGGTCAGGTGCATTTGCCGCTGATTATGTGGTGGATGTAGCTGATAACCTGCAGCTGCGCACCACGCTAGATGTATTGTTTACCACCGATTACAACCCTTCTCAAAATGTAGACCCCAATATAGAGCAAGATGGTTATCACAAAATTAATGCGCGCATAGCCTTAGGTGATAACGAAGCCGGTTGGGAAGTGGCCTTGGTGGGCAAAAACTTAACCGACGAAGAAACCATTAGCTATGCCAACGATACGCCATTGGCAGCGAATCTTACTCAGAGCATAGGCTATTACACCTTGGTAGACCCAGGTCGCAGTATTGCGATACAAGGCCTATACCGTTTCTAACAGAAAGTGGAGTCATATCATGAATATTATTAATGACAATGTTGTGTCGCCTTATTCTGTTAAGCGTTGGGCACAATGCATCACAATTAGCACGGCACTGCTGTTAACCGCCTGTGGTAATAGTTCTAAAAATACGCAAAATTCGGTTAATCCTGCCGATGATGAAACGCCTACATCGCGGGTGAGTTTTAAACCTGCTGATGGCATCTTGCCCCTGCCCAGTGATTTATTATTTTCGGGCACCACCGATGGCACTTTAGAAATGCCAGACGAAGTGGCCGGACGAGCAGCGGGTGGCGCGGATTATACTGACCCAGCCGTGGCGCTGGGCGCCTTAGATGGCTGGTCTACGCAAATGCCTATTATTGTTAATTTTGATATGGCTGCGGGTACCACCCTAGACGCCAGCTCTATTAGCGGCAAGGTGCGCATTTTTGTAGTACATAAAAGTAATGGTGCAACCTGCAATGGTAACCCTACCGCCATACCTGCTGGTTTGCCTTGTGCGCCTACTGGCACTGAACTGACTTTTGGGGTGGATTTTTTCACCCAGGCTGGCGAGGATAGCCTCACTGTTTTACCTCTAACACCACTAACGGCCAACACAACTTATGTAGTGGCATTTATCAGTGGTATTAGTGATTCTGACGGCAATGAGGTAAAGGCTTCGGCAACCTATCAATTGCTAAAAGATACGGAAGAAGATTTGTCGGGCAACGCATCTTTAGCCAGTCTGCAAGCCGTGATAGAAATATACGAAGGCATGATTGCTGCCGCCACCGGTGGGGCGGTGAATAGTGATAATTTAATTTATTCCATGGCTATGTCTACCCAGTCGGTGGGTGATGATATGGGAGTGATTAAATCGCTGTTAGCATTGTCACCGCCTTCAATAACAGTAGCTGACCAAGGCTATACGGTAAGAACATTTCTGACCGGTGCGCTGGGTTCCGACCCTGGTGCAGCCTTCGATGCGGCGCAGTATTACGCTGGTACCATCACCTTGCCTTATTACTCGGCTATACCTACAGGTGCTAATCCTATGGCGCCTATCGATACGCCTTGGAAAGCACTGTGTGATAACGGGCTACTGATTGCTGCAGGTGCTACCGGCCCGGCGGGACCCAATGATGCGACCTGTAATGCTTTAAGCGGTGGTGCTTTGCGTGATTACGGCCTAGATAGCGACAGGCATATTACTCAATATAATTTCATCCCCGAGGCGCGCACTAACGATGTTATTGATGTGCAAATGACTATACCCACTAGCGGTTCATGCTCGGCACCCTATAAGGTGGCGATACTGCAGCATGGTATTACCTCTACCAAGGAAGCTATGTTGTTAATGACCGCTGCCTTATCTGCTCCGCCGGTGTGTATGGCTACGGTGGCTATAGATCATCCCCTACATGGCAGCCGTGGTTTTGATTTAGGTGGCGATCCCGGTGATGAAATCAATGCCTCTACTGTTTCTGGCACTCACTATATGAATCTAAGTGCCTTACTAGTGGCCAGAGACAACTTAAAACAAAGCATGGCCGATATGTTGGGTTTACGTAGGGGGTTAGAGAGCGTTACTGGTGCCAGCATAGATGACGATAATGTATTCGTGGCTGGCTTATCCTTAGGCGGTATTAGCTCGGTAGGCTTTGCCGCTGTGGCTAACGCTACAGTCGATGCCACCTTTAATGTGGAAAACATATCCATACACAGCGCTGGTGGTGGCATAGCAGCCTTCTTAAACGAATCGGCTAGTTTTGGCCCGCTAGTACAGTCTGCGGTGATTTCAGCCGCTGGCGGTGACTTGGCCGATGAGTTAGTCGCGTTTATGGCCAGCCCCGCGTCGGCTTGTACCGGCTTTACGGTAGGCACAGAGGCTTATACTACATGTCAGTACAATGCCTTTTTAGCTCAGCTCAGTGCCAATAATGAAGCGGCAAAATTAACACAAATACAATCGACTATGGCTTCATTTGTATTTGCCGCACAAACTGTGGTGGATTCGGGTGACCCTAATAACTACGCGGCTAGCTTAGTGGCCAGCAGCACACCGGTACACCTAACCGAGGTTATAGGCGATGGCGGCAGTAACTTAGCTGACCAGGTGATACCTAATCAAACCACTGCGGTACCCTTTGGTGGCACCGAGCCTTTGGCGGCCCTGTTAGGCTTAGCCGGTGTTGATACCAATACCGTTGGTGGTGCCTTGGTACGCTTTACCAAGGGTAAACACGGCTCCCTGTTAGACCCTACAGCGTCTACCGAAGCGCCTAACGCCGCAGCCAACTTAGCAGTAACCACCGAAATACAAACCCAGGTGGCTAACTTCTTTGCCATACCTAGCACGGTGGTAATAACCGATGATACTTATGTAGCTCCTGGTGACTAATAGGCTTTAAGGTTAAACTAATCCCGCAAGCCCGGTACTAGCCGGGCTTTTTTATGGTGGGAATTTTTTAGCTACAAGCTACAAGCTACAAGAAAGAGATGAAGGTTATGGCGACGGCATTGGCAAGGCATATATTGGTTAGTAGTAAGGACGAGGCCGAAAAATTAAAGCAGCGTTTAGCTAAGGGTGAGGACTTTGCCAAGTTGGCGAAAAAGCACTCTAGCTGTAAGTCTGGCCGCCGTGGTGGTGACTTAGGCGAGGTTAGGCCGGGGCAAATGGTAAAGGCCATAGACCAAGTGATTTTTAAAAAACCAGTGCTAACCGTGCATGGCCCTATTAAAACCCAGTTTGGTTTTCATTTGGTGCAGGTGGTGTTTAGAGACTAAGGGCGAATGAGGACGGTCATTTACCTTAAACAAGCTTTAATTCGCTGTATAAAGCACAGTGGTCAGATAAACGCTGCCAGTGGCCGTGATTAAGCACCTCGGAGTGCAGTACTGAAAATCCTCGGGTATATATTCTATCCATAGGAAACACCGGCAGTAGCGCGGGAAAGCTTAAGGCTAACTTGCCCGTGTGGTCTTGATGCACATCACTAATATTTAATTGCCGCTGTAACTTTTTGTCCAATTTTCCCTGCCAATCATTAAAGTCGCCGGCAATAATCAGCGGTGCATCGCTAGGGCAGCTGCGCTCAATAAACTGCAGTAGTTTTTTATATTGATAATTACGCTCTATGCCAAATAGCCCCAAGTGTACACAGTACACATAAATGCTGCCGGCTATTACCCCGTGCAAAATACCGCGCTGCGAAAACTGCCACTTAGATACATCTTTATTATGCCATTCGCTAAATGCCTGTTTGCTTAATATGGCATTACCATGGTGGCCATGGTTATAGCTGGCATTTTTACCATAGGCGTAGTGCGGCCATACTTGGTCGGCTAAAAACTCAAACTGTGATTCTTTGGGCCAATGGCTGTGTTTGTTTTCGTGCTTGTCGTGGCGGCCCAATACCTCCTGTAAAAAAACCAGGTCGGCATCGGTGTCACGTATGGCATGGCGTATTTCAGATAGCAGGTAACGACGGTTACTACTGCTAAAGCCTTTATGAATATTATAGGATAAACACTTAATCGTTTTGCTCATGGCTACATCCAGTAACGTAACATACGGGCAATGGTTCCCAGCGCTTTTTGTATCAGGGAGTGTTTAAAATCATCGCGCTTAATTTCAAAAGCTTGGTCTATATCGCTAAGTATAAAATTACTTAACTGCTGCTGGCTAGAAGGTTGGGTTAGTATAATATCCAACTCTAAGTCATGCAGCGAGCTGCGATGGTTTAAATTGGAACTACCCAATAAATAAAACTCATCAATAATCATCGCTTTGGCGTGTAAAAAACTAGGTAAGTATTCGTAAATGCGTATGCCGGAACTTAATAAATCATGGTAATAGCTATTGGCAAGATAGGGAAATAAAATCACATCTGAGTGGCGTGGCACTACGACTCGCACATCAATATTGCGTTGGGCTGCTAGCTTAAGTGCTTTAATGATACGGCCTGAGGGGGCGAAATAAGCGCTAACTATCCATATTCTCTGCTTGGCGTTATTGATTTTTTTAACCAATAAATGATTTTTTCGTTTGCGTGAACGGTGGCTAAAATTATGCCAATAAAACTGAAAATGATGGGGCAGGGTTTTAGGGTGTTGTTTGGTTTTTGAGCGCTGCCAAAAATGGTCAAAGTTATTGCTGATGGCGGCGACATTGGCGCCGCAAACCATAACACCATAATCGCGCCAGTTTTCACCGCCATTAGCTTTACTTAGATGTTGGTCGGTGATGTTAAAACTGCCTGTCCACAGTTGTTTGTAATCGATTATGCATAGCTTGCGGTGGTCGCGGTGATTAATTTTCTGGAAAAAGTGTAGTGCTTTTTGAAAATAATTACCTTCAAACGCAGATCGTCTATATTGGCTGAGCTGCCAGGGCAGGGGGTGAAAAATACGTATTTCTATGCCGTGTTTTTCTAGCTCTAAAGCCGCTTTTAGCCCTGAGTTGTAGGAGCCTATGCCATCTATGAGTACGCGCACAGTAATTTTGCGTTTTACTGCCTGGGCTAGAGCCGCGATGATGCTGCGGCCGGTTTTATCGTAATTAAAAATATAAAAATTAAGATCTATACTTTGTTTGGCTTGGCTGATGGCACTTATTAAGGCCTCAAAATAGAGTTCGGCATTATCAAATAAAGCTTCTTGTTGCCAACTATAGGGTTTGAGTGTTACTGCTTGCATAATAGTTATAGGTAGCTGTCATCCATGGATAAGATGATTTTTCCTATATGTTGGTTACTTTCCATTAGCTCATGGGCTAGTTTTACCTTATGTAGTGGAAAAATTTTGGCTATGACAGGCTTAATGTCACCGTTTTCTAAAAACGGCCAAATATACTGATGTAATTGGGTGGCTATATGCGCCTTCATCTCACTGCTTTGCGAACGCAGGGTAGAGCCGCTAAGGCTTAAGCGTTTAAGCATTACGGGCATAAAATTTACTTCTACCTTACTACCTTGCAAAAAAGCGATATTAACAATACGGCCGTCTGGTGCCGCGGCTTTAATATTACGGTTGATATAATCGCCGCCGACTATATCGAGTATGACATCGGCACCGTGGCCCTCGGTTGCTTCTTTAATGGCGTCCACAAAATCGACGCTGTGATAATTAAAAGCCTGCTCGCAGCCTAGCTCTAAACAAGCTGTACATTTTTCATCGCTGCTGGCGGTAACAAATACCCTGGCACCCATGCATTTAGCCATTTGTATAGCGGCGGTGCCTATGCCGCTGGCGCCACCATGTACCAGTAAGATTTCGCCCGTTTTTAATTGTGCGCGTTCAAACACATTGTTCCACACGGTAAACAGGGTTTCGGGCAAGGCTGCGGCCTGTGGATAACTGAGATTTTCGGGCATGGGCAGGCATTGGCCCGCAGGCACTGTTACAAATTCGGCATAGCCGCCGCCATTGGTGAGCGCGCACACTTTGTCACCGGGCTGCCATTGTTGGGGTTTAATATTGTCTCCCACACGTTCAACAATACCTGACACCTCTAGGCCTAGTATGGGGGACGCGTCTTTGGGCGCAGGGTATAGGCCCTGACGTTGAATAATATCGGGGCGATTAATGCCTGCGGCTGCTACCCGTATTAGCAGCTCATCTGGTCCGGGGGTGGGGGCTGACATCTCTGATTGAATGAGATTTTCGGTGCCGCCAAATTTAATTAAGTCTATATAGCGCATAGTAATAGTTAGGCTTATCTAGGTGTTTGATTGCATTATTTTAGCAGCTACATAGGCTCTGTATAGCCCGTGCTTAGGCTATTAGCTGGCCACTGGATTGCGTGCGTGGCTGCTGCTTTATCATCGCTGCTGTGTCAGTCTGTCATGTTTACGTCACATAAACTTCATTTTTCTGTTGCCTAACTGAAATATTACAACGCTTTAATAGCCGTAAATAAATATATCGGCTGAATAAGTATTGTAGCTAATAGGCAAACTTAGCAAGGCCGGTTAACAGCGCACTAGATGAAATAGGGGTGTTAATGAAACGGTCAATTGTAAGTTATTTATCCGCCGCGGCGGTTAGTTGCAGTGCTGCTTGGGCTTATGCCGACGATGAGCTAGTGATACAAGTTAATGACGCCAGCGGTGAGGTAACAACTTTAGCAGCCAAAGTAGATGGTGGCGATAGCCAGCCCATAAGTGGCAACGGCACCGTTTCTTTTGATTTAAGTGCTGGTGGCCACAGTGTGCAACTATTGCGCAATGGCGAGGTGGTACATAGCTTTCGCTTTGATAGTGCCAATGGTCAGCTAACCGATATTAATATTGCGCTAGCCTCTGGGGCTAAACCGAAAGTAGCCATAGAGTCTTATTCAAAAAATGAAACAGCCGGGCAAAAGCTAAAGGCCGCTAAAGGTGGTTTGCAAGGTGTAGTGAGCAGCAACGGTCAAGCCGTAGTAGGCGCGATGGTGACAGTGGTGGGCGAAAAGTACAGCGCCACAACCAATGCCTATGGTGAGTATGAGTTGCAATTACCTAGGGGTATCTATGAGCTGGAAATCAGTCATCCTGACTTAGGTAGCCAGCATGTTAAAGACTACCGAGTCGTCGCCAATGTGACTAAAGGGTCGGACTTTAGACTACGCGGTAGTGATAAGGCTATAGAAGAAGTGGTGGTTTTAGCCAAAGTGAATGTTTCCGCTTTTGAAGACAGTGAGCGTTACTCTTCAAATGTGGTAGACACCATGGGCATGGAACAACTGGCCCGCTTTGGTGATAGTGATGTGGCCGCTTCTGTAGTGCGTGTGCCCAGTGTAACAGTGCAAGACAGTCGCTTTGTTTTTATACGTGGCCTGGGTGGGCGTTATATTACCACCACGTTGAATGGTGCTACTTTACCGAGTACTGACCCTTCTAAGCGCACAGTGCCCTTAGATTTATTCCCCAGTAATATTGTAGAGCAGTTATCGGTGCGCAAGACTTTTGTCGCCTCTATGCCCGGCGAAAGCACCGGCGGTAACTTAGTTATCAATACCCGTTCACTGTCGGAAGAAGACTCAGGCAAACTGTCGTTTACTATGGGCTATGTAGATGGTTTAACAGGCAAGAGCGCTTATGTAGACCCTCATAGCGGCGATTATGATGCGCTGGGTTGGGATGATGGCACACGCGATGCGCCAGGCATGGTGGTAGGTATTGCCGATGCACTTAGGTACTCAGAATTTTTAAATCAAGAAGCAAAAAATAATCTGGGGCGCATCGCGGGATTAGAACTACTTGATAATTGGGATTTGGCTAAAGATACGGCCAATCCTGATGTGTCACTCAGTATTAACTACGGCGACATTTATTATATAGATTCAGCCGATGCCGAGCTGAGTGCATTTGCTGCCTTGAACTATAAGAATGAATGGAAAAAGAAAGATAAAGGGGTAAGGCGAACCTACGGTGGTGGTGACTCTTCTGAAGTTGAAGATAACTTTAGCTTTGAAGAGTTCTCAAATGATATAGACGTTAGCGGCCTGGTATCACTGGGCTTAAACATCGGTGAAAGTACCTATCAGTCCAATACGATAGTCTCTAGAGTGACTGAGGAGAGTGTACGCTTAACTGAAGGCTACGATAGTGACTCGCTACAAGAAACTATACGTTGGTCTATAGAGTGGCAGGAGCGCGAGTTTTTATCGCAGCAATTCAGAGGCCAGCATGTCTTTGGCGACAATGAACAGCTAAGCAATGAATGGCAAGTTACTTTTAGTAGAGCTACACGTGATGCGCCCGATAGACGTGAGGTGCGTTTCGATCTAGAGGGAACGGATAATGTTTATAACTTACAAGTACCTAATCTGACTAGGCGCTACGATGAGTTAACTGACGACAATATTGATATCTCCAGTAAATTTGACCTGCTAATAGAATCCGTAGGCGATATAGAGTCTACAGTGTCTGCCGGTTTTCAAGTGATTACACGCGAAAGGGAGTCGGAATCCAATACCTATGGTTTTACCGGTGGCCAAACCGCAATAGATGATAATGCCCCCAATTTACAAGTTAGCGATGTTATCAATGCTGGCAATGTAACCGGTGATACTAGCACAGGTTATACCTTCCAAGATAAAACCGTAGCCAGTGATAGCTATGATGCAGAAATGGATTTAAATAGTCTATTTGTTTCCTATGATGCCTTGATTAATTCTGAGTACCAAGTGGTGCTAGGTGCCAGATACGAAGATTATGAGCAACAAACAGAAACCTATGCCCTAGAAGGCGACCAGGCACAGGTTGAGTCGCTGTTAGAAGATGACGTGATTTTACCCAGCCTGGCATTCAACTGGTTTTTTGAAGAAGATCAGCAGCTGCGTATTGCCATTTCTGAAACCGTCTCTAGACCTGATTTTAAAGAAACCGCTAACGCCACATTCTACGATAATGAATTTGATTTTCGGGTACGTGGAAATCCCAATTTAGAGGTTTCAAAAGTTACTAACTTTGACGCTAGATGGGAGAAATATTGGTCTGATGACGAAAGCATAAGCCTTGCACTGTTTTATAAAGATTTATCTGATCCTATAGAACGCATAGTACTTCCCGCCTCAGGAACAGCCGGTAATTCAAGAACCTTTCAAAACTCAGATTCTGCTGAAATTTACGGCATTGAATTTGATGGCCGTAAAGTATTTCCTCTGGATAAGTCCTACGTGCAGTCCTTGTTTGTTTCGGTTAATGCCAGTTGGATAGATTCAGAGGTTGAGTTAGGCAGTGGTGAAACTCGAGAGCTGCAGGGCCAGCCTGAGTATACCTTTAACCTTGTTGTTGGCTACGACGATATTGAAAAAGGTCATGAGCTAACCCTGCTGGCTAATCAAAACGGCCAAACCATAGTCGATGTAGGTATTTCTGGCTTGCCCGATATAGTCGAAGAGCCGCGTTTTGACCTTAATCTCAATTATAAATATCAGTTTAGTGATGACTTGTCGTTTAAAGCCAAGCTGAAAAATTTATTGAACAGTGAGGTTGAATTTACCCAAGGAGGAAAAGTGTTTCAACGTTATGAAAGAGGGGTTCAAGTCCAGGCTGGGTTTGATTGGAATTTTTAAAAAATATTTAAATAAGTTAACTTAACTAGGAGTTTCCTATGAAAACACAAAAACTATTATTAACAACCGCTGTTGTTACCGCTTTGGGTGGCCTCTATGGTTGTTCTGAAGGTGATGACTCAACCGTTACGATTGAGGGGGGCAGCGGCGGTTCTACTTCAAGTTCTATATCACAAAACTGCCCAGACTGGGCCTCAGCTAGAAACATGGACTCTGCAGGTAATGATGTCTGTACGTTACCTTCATCTATTAAACAGGATCGCACTTTAACCAGCGATATAGTTTGGTATATGGATGGCCGTGTGACTGTAGGTAATGGTAATGCATTGATGTCACCGGTAGAGGGTACTTTAGAAGGTGATGTGCCGGTGTTAAATGTTACCTTAACAATAGAGCCGGGTACGGAAATTAAAGGCGCTACGGGAACATTTGCTAATTTGGTAATCACGCGTGGCTCAAAAATTGAGGCGGTAGGTACCGCATCCTCGCCAATTATCTTTAGTTCTGATGATGAAGGCTATGACGGCGCCGGCGAGTGGGGTGGTTTGATTCTGCAAGGCTACGGTTTGCACAATGATGCGGATTACAGTTGTGATGCCGGGCCTTGTCAGAATGTAGACTCTGAAGGTGAGTCTGGTTTTGCTGGCGGTAGCACCGCAGACGATAACAGCGGTACCTTAAAATACGTTGTGGTGACCGAGGGCGGCTACGAGTTTGCACCCGGTAATGAAATTAACGGTATTTCATTTGTAGCAGTTGGCTCAGGTACTACTGTTGATTACGTGCAGGTAAATAGCAATGCCGACGATGGTGTTGAGTTTTATGGCGGCGCGGTAAACGCTAAGCACTTGGTATTAACCGGTAATCTAGATGACTCGGTCGACTGGGATGAAGGTTACATTGGCAACTTGCAATACGTGCTGGTTAAACAAACCGAAGCCGCTGGTAATACCATAGAGGCTGATACCGAAGGTTCTACTGACTTTTTATCGGCGCCAACTATTGTTAACGCTACCTTCTTGGGGCTGATTGGCGACGCTGATGCTAAAGATACCTTGCATGTTTTGAAAAAATCTTCGGCTGGTTTTATTCACAATTCAGTGCTTAGTGGCGTAGATGCGGATGGTGTTTATGGCACTATCGCTAACTGTGTGCAACTTGATGGCACTGGTGCCCAAGATAATGTTGATGGCACTAATGCTGGTGGCGCTAACCCAGGTTTAACCATTAACACTATCTACAATAACGTAGTGGGTAACTGTACTAACTTTGAGGTCGATGGCTCAGGCGCGGTACAAAGCACTCTAGGTTCAGGGGCTAACACCAGTGTGTTTACGGTAGCTGATGCTTCTATAGACACTAACTATGCTTCACAAGCGGCGGCGGCATCGGGTTTGGCCTCTATAGACTGGGCTACCTTTAATGCCAACCACCCTGAAAGCACGGCTGATGCTTCTTTCTTGGACGATACTGATTACGCCGGAGCGGTAGATCCCGCAGGCTCGGATGATTGGTTCTCAACGTGGATAGTGTCGGGTTCTTTATAGCGGTTTGTTAAAAGTTTAGACCTGTTTTTAGGGCTCTCATTCAGCCCTCTCCTTGGCCACAACAGTAATTGTTGTGGCCTTTTTTTGTTAGTTGCTAGCTGTTATAAAAAATTTAGCTATAAAAAAAGGCATTGTGAAAATGCCCTTTTTAAACGTGATAGCTTGCTGGTTTTAAATAAAGGCACCAATCAACTGCCAGTTAGTTTGGCCGTTGGTGGTTTTAATATAGTGATATTGCACCACTGAACCCTCAGATAGATTTTCTATGATTGAGCCTTTAGGTTGTTTAAATTCTAAGGTGCCATCAATAATACAGCGTGACTCTGGTTTATAAGGTTGGGCCTTGTAAAAGTCTATGCGTACGATATTTTTACCATCTTCGGCTTTGTCGGCTACCACTTTTCCTTCTAGTAAGCACTCTTGAAATATTTCATTACCAGCAATGGCTGCAGTGCTGGTGCTGATTAGTAGGCTGGCTATAGCCGCGGTGGGGAGGTATTTCATAGGTTAACGCCCTCTATAAATTATGAATAAAGATAAGCGCTAGAGCTGTCATTTTTTTGTAATAAAAAACCTATAGCTCGCCTGAATAGGGTAGTGTATTTTCATAGAAAGCACTAGCGCTTTCTATGAAAATACTACAGTTTTTGTAGGGTGTTTTTTATTGATAAAACCGGCTAACGTCTTTAATAAATTGCGCCAACGTTTTTTGGTCTTCGGGTTTTATTTTTTCGGCCGTAATGGGTTTGTCGTTAAGCGTAGTAATGTTTTCACCCAGTTGCCTGGCTTTTGATGACATGACATATTTGATATTGGCTGTTACTAGGGCGTTACCATGCCAATCGCTGACAGCAGTGTAATCACGCTGGTAGCCTGGCTTTAATAAGCTCTGGCCAAAACTATGTAGGCTGGGGTCTAAGTCTACTCCCAAGGCGTGCAATACAGTAGCGGGCAAGTCTAAATGGCTGCTTAAAAACTGCTGCTGTGCGGCGGCCTGCCCTGGTATATGTAATACCAAGGGTACTCGTACTTGCTCTTCACTAAACGTAGAGTTATGGCCCCAGCGGCCTTTTTCCATAAATTCTTCGCCGTGGTCGCCGGTAATGATAATGATAGTGTTATCAATTTTCCCCGATTGTTTGAGGCTGTCGATAATACGGGCTATTTGCCCATCTAGATGATTGCTGGAGTTGATGTAGCGATTTTTGATGCCTTTGATATGTTTTTTAATATTGGTATCTAAGTAGTCAAAGTTTTTTAAATACTCAGGCTCTATAATATTTTCATCGGGGAAATAATAATTGGCGTGGGCCGATTCAAAAAACATAAAGGTGAAAAAGGGCTCTTGCGTGTTTTCTATATAGTCTATTAGTTTACTGCTGTTGCGCTGGTCACGTTGCCAGCCGTGACCTTCTGAATCGGAGTGTAGTTGCTGATCTGAAAAGCGCGAAAATATGGTTTTATCAAATTCGGGGTAGGTAAACTTGGCGCTGGTAAAAGCCTTCATCTGATAGTTGTTGGCGATTAGCGTATCTATCAGCAAGGGTGACTTGCACTCGCGTAAAATATCAAACCAATAGCTGCCATACAGGCCGTAAAACTGGGTGAACATACCCATGCGGGTTCCGTTGCCACCACTGTAGTGGTGCATATAACGAATATTATCAGCGGCGAAGGCTGAGGTGGCAGGCATAATACGCGGGTCTAGCATATCAAAGCGCCAGGACTCGGCCACCAGCCAGACTATATTATAAGGCTGGCTAATACTCAGGCTATTGGGGTCTACCTGTGGGTAGCTAATATGCCCGCCTTTTTTGCTACCAGCCAAGCCGTCATCAGCACGGCCTTCCACACCTATGTTATGTAAAAAAGATTTAGCGGTAATGGGCATATACCAGGCGATGGCTTTGGCGCTGTTCAGTATGCTGCGATCAGCTTGATGGTTAGCTACCGCATAGCTCATACCCTGAAAAATAAAGCAGACTGATATTAACGCTAGGCTATACGGTTTTTGCGGTAGGTATTTAAACCCCCGTTCGGCGGCAACATAGCGTATAAAAACAGCGTATAGGCCTAACCCTATAGCGCCGTACATAGCCAGAGTTTGATAGGTGCTGGCATTGGCACCTAGCGCCTCTATGCCACCAGGGGTGGTGATAATATTAAATACAAAGCTATTGATGTAAAAACCGTAAAGGCTGTAGAGCTTATAGTTAGCGAGTATCAGCGACACTATGCCTAGGCTATAAACTGCGCTTAAGCCGTAGCCTAAAGCGGCAGGTAAGCGCGGGCTGAGCTTGTAGATGGCCAGTAGCGGTAGGCAATAAATGCAGATTTGCACCAGGGTTGCAGCAATAAAAAAAGCGAAGGTGGCAGGCGCAATATGGTGGCTAATGGCACCATAGAGGCTAAAGGCAAGAGTGATAAGTGCTATTAATAGAGCGTTACGCTGAATAAAAACGGATAAAGGCATTAATAATCTCTGGGCTGCAGTGGGATTTTTAGCGACCTTGCTACTGAGTTGGCGAATCATGCCGATTAAAAAATGCTCAATAGTACCGTAGTTTTTGCCTGCTAGGGAAGTGGATTGCCAGAAAGGGAAGCAGAATGGGGCAGAGCAGTAAACAGAGACGAACCCCAGCAACCGCCAGGGTTCAAGTGTGGGTGAGAGTTAGCGGCCGTTAACCAAGCTTAAAAATTCCATACGGGTTTTTTCGTCACTTCTAAAAGTACCCTGCATAGACGAGGTGCGCATTACCGAATTTTGCTTTTCTACACCGCGCATCATCATGCACATATGCTTGGCTTCTATAATCACGCCCACGCCTTCGGCACCGGTAATTTCCATCATGGTGGAGGCGATTTGGTTGGTGAGGTTTTCTTGTATCTGAAAGCGGCGCGCAAACATATCGACGATGCGGGCAATTTTCGATAGGCCTACCACTTTGCCCTTAGGAATATAGGCCACATGGCATTTGCCTATAAAGGGCAGCAGGTGGTGTTCGCACATAGAGTACAGCTCTATATCGGCCACTAATACCATTTCGTTGCAATCGGACTCAAACATAGCCCCATTAACCACTTCTTCAACGGTTTGTTTATAGCCCTTGGTTAAAAACTTCATGGCCTTGGCGGCACGCTTAGGGGTGTCTTGCAGCCCGTCGCGGTTTTTATCTTCGCCTACGGCTTCGATGATGGTAGTAAACGCTTTTTCCACGGTAAACCTGTATAAAATGTAGGGGCTTATTAGCCGTTGATGGGTAAGGGCGAGATACTAACAGATGCCCTAAATGATGACAAAAGCTCTAGCCCGCTAATACTTATTTAGCTTAGCAAAGAAAAAGCCAGTAAAACTGGGTAAACTAGCGCTTTTATAGCAAGTTATTAATAGCCAAGAGTATTGTTGATTAATGGAAACGGTGAGTGAAGTCGCAAAACAACTAAGCACCCTGCGTGATTACCTGCGCTGGGCAGTGTCCAAATTTACCCAGTCAGGGGTGTATTTTGGCCATGGCACCGACAATGCGTTGGATGAAGCCCTGCAATTAGTGTTGCATACCGTGGGCGTGCCACTGGGTAGCGAAGAACATTTACTGGACGCCACCATTACCCAAGAAGAACGCAAACTACTATTAACCGTGATAGACGCCCGCTGCCGCGAGCGCATACCAGTGCCTTATTTAACAGGGCTGGCCTGGTTTGCGGGCTTGCGCTTTAAGGTGGATGAGCGCGTGTTGATACCGCGCTCCCCCATAGCCGAGCTGATAGAGCAGGGCTTTGAGCCTTGGCTGGCAGGCCGGCCAGTTAAGCGCTTACTGGATTTATGCACTGGCGGCGGCTGTATAGGCATAGCCTGCGCACATTATTTTGAGGAGGCTGCGGTAGAACTGGCCGATTTATCAGCCGATGCCTTAGTGGTGGCGCAAAGCAACATAGACGAATACGAGTTAAATTATAGGGTCACGGCTATACAGTCCGATTTGTTTAGCGAGCTGAGTGGCGAGTACGATCTTATCGTCAGCAACCCACCCTATGTGGATTTGGAAGACGTCAGCTCCATGCCCGCCGAATATCAGCACGAGCCAGCCATGGCCTTGGGTTCGGGGGATGATGGTTTGGATATTAGCCGCCGTATCTTGCGTGAGGCGGCCAACTACCTCAGCGATGATGGCCTATTGGTGGTAGAAGTGGGCAATAGCTGTGTGGCGCTGGAGCATGCCTACCCCACGGTGCCTTTTACCTGGGTGGAGTTTGAGCGCGGCGGCCACGGCGTGTTTGTGTTTACGAAAGCCGAGTTGCAACACTATAGTAGTGAGTTTGCCGCTGGGTCTGACGCTTGAAACAGAATCGCGTATAATCGCTGAATATTTTATCTAGTCACTTATTCATTAGACGTAATTAATCAGAGCTGAATAGCACTTACTTAAGCAAAAAGTGTAAGTCTTTCCGGCCTCCGAGCCGGAAACCAGCTAGTAAATATGGATACCGGCTTTCGCCGGTAGGACGCTGCCCCATGAGCGTAGCGAGTGCTGTGAATAGGGCAAAGTAATGAAGAAATATGGCTTCAGTAAGCGCCGTTCTAATCAGGCCATATTCAAAAGACGTTTTTAACCAGACTTTATCAAACAGAAGAGTAACAGCATGTCGGGTAACACCATTGGAAAACTATTTACCGTCACCAGTTTTGGCGAGAGCCACGGTAAAGCCTTGGGTTGTATTATTGATGGCTGCCCACCGGGGCTAGAGATTAGCGAGGCCGATTTACAAGCCGACCTAGATAGACGCAAGCCGGGCACTTCACGTTTTACCACCCAGCGCCGCGAGGCCGACGAGGTGCAAATTTTATCGGGCGTGTTTGAAGGTAAAACCACTGGTACTGCCATAGGTTTATTGATAGAAAATACCGACCAGCGCTCTAAAGATTACTCCAAAATCATGGATAGGTTCCGCCCCATGCACGCGGACTACACCTACCAGCAAAAATACGGCCTGCGCGATTACCGAGGTGGTGGCCGTTCCTCGGCTCGCGAAACCGCCATGCGGGTGGCGGCCGGTGCCATTGCCAAAAAATACCTCAAGCAGCAGCACGGCATAGAAGTGCGCGGCTACCTTTCCCAGTTAGGCCCTATTAAAGCCGAAAGCGTGGATTGGAGTGTGGTAGAAACCAACCCCTTCTTCTGCCCCGACCAAAGCAAAGTGGCCGAGATGGAAGACTATATGAACAAGCTGCGCAAAAGCGGTGACTCTATAGGTGCCAAGCTCACCGTGGTGGCCAGCAACGTTATGCCAGGCTTAGGCGAGCCAGTGTTTGACCGCCTGGATGCCGATATCGCCCATGCCTTAATGGGGATTAATGCGGTAAAAGGAGTAGAGATAGGTGCTGGTTTTGACTGTGTCGATGCCAAAGGCAGCGAGCACCGCGACGAGCTAACCCCCGAAGGGTTTACCTCTAACAATGCCGGTGGCATCTTGGGCGGTATTTCCAGCGGCCAAGATATCGTCGCTCATATTGCGCTTAAACCCACCTCCAGTGTGCTCATCCCCGGTAAAACCGTGGATGTGGACGGCAAGGCTACCGATGTTATCACCACTGGTCGTCACGACCCCTGTGTAGGCATACGGGCCACCCCTATAGCCGAGGCCATGTTGGCCATAGTGCTAATGGATCATCTGCTGCGCCACCGCGGTCAAAACGCCGATGTTAATAGCAGCACCCCGGTAATCCCCGCGAGTGCGGAGGAGCACTAAAGCATGAGCGCCGCTATGCCGTCAGTGCCTTACTGGCGGCTATCGTCGTTTTACTGTTTTTACTTTGCCTTATTAGGCGCTTGGCTGCCGTTCTGGCCCTTATACCTGCAAGCTCATAATTTTAACGCCACCGATATCGGCTATTTGGCGGGTATTATTATGGGCACCAAAATCTTTGCCCCTAACTTGTGGGGTTGGTTGTGCCGCCACCAGCGTAAGCCGATTAGCGCCGTTAGGCTGGGGGCATTTTTAGCCTGCCTGTGTTTTGCCTTTATTTTTCTTGAGCAGAGTTTTTTAAACCTCGCCTTGGTAGTGGCGAGCTTTAGTTTTTTTTGGAATGCCATACTGGCGCAGTTTGAAGTTATTACCCTAGATCACCTCAGCGGTGAAACTGAGCGCTACAGCCAAATAAGAGTGTGGGGGTCGCTGGGGTTTATTGCGGCGGTGGCTGGGCTGGGTTGGGGCTTTGATATTTACAGCGTCAATTATTTACCTTGGGTATTAATGGCCTTGCTGCTGGCTATTTGGTTTAGCAGCTTGCTAGTGGCCGCCCCCACGCAACCCCAGCAAGCACCGCAAAGCGCGCAGCCCTTGCTCAGCATTATTAAGCAACCAGCAGTATTGGCGTTTTTAGTGTGCTGTTTTTTACAGCAGTTATCCCACGGCCCTTACTACACGTTTTTTAGCCTGTTTTTAGAGGGCAAAGGCTACAAAAATAGCTTTATAGGCATGATGTGGTCCCTAGGTGTGTTAGCCGAAGTACTGCTTTTTATTGTGATGTATAGGCTGCTGCACCGCTTTAGCCTTAGGCATATTATGCTGGGCAGCATAGCCTTATCGGCGCTGCGGTGGTTGCTAATTGCCTATTGGGCCGACAATACCGCCTGTTTGATTATTGCCCAGTGTTTGCACGCCGCCTCCTTTGGCAGCTTTCATGCTTTTGCCGTAGAGATGGTGCGGCGCTGCTTTAGTGGTGGCCACCAGGGGCAGGGCATGGCCCTGTATAGCGGGGTTAGCTTTGGTGCTGGCGGTGCTCTGGGAGCCGTGCTTAGTGGCTGGGCTTGGGATATTAGCCAGCAATACACCTTTGTCGCTGCCGCTTTGGTGTGTGTGCTCGCTTTTGTGATTGGTTTAAAAGTAAGGATTAATCCTTAGCCTATTACTGGTAAACTTGAAGGCTTACCCATAACGGTGCTGTTAACCATGAGCAAACTTACCCATCTTAACGAGTCCGGCCAAGCCGAAATGGTCGATGTGACTGCCAAGGCGGTAACTGAGCGCGTCGCCGTGGCCGAGGCCACAGTGACTATGCAACCCGCCACTCTTAAGCTGATTATCGAGGGCGGCCATAAAAAAGGCGATGTATTCACCGTGGCTAAAATTGCCGGTGTGCAGGCGGCCAAGCAGTGCGCCAATTTAATCCCGCTATGCCATCCCTTGATGCTTACTTCTATTAAGGTGGATTTGCAGGCCGATGAAGCTAATAACCGGGTGATTATTCAAAGTGTTTGCAAGTTGGCAGGCCAAACCGGTGTGGAGATGGAGGCGCTAACAGCCGCCTCGGTAGCGGCACTCACCATTTACGATATGTGTAAAGCAGTGGATAAAACCATGGTCATCGGTGATATACAGATTTTAGAAAAGCTGGGTGGCAAGTCCGGCCATTGGCGGGCGGAATCAGTCGTAGAGGGTAGTCGTGGTTAAAGTATTATTTTTTGCCTCTTATAGAGAGGCTCTGGGGCTGCCAGAAGTGGCCGTGACCATGCCCCATAACATGAGTTTAGCTGAGTTTAAGCAGTGGCTAATCACTGAAAATGGCGACAGCTGGCAGGCGGTGTTAAATGCGCCTAACAGCGTGCAGGCGGTAAATCAAACTGTGGCGGATGATGATCAGCCCGTAGTCGATGGCGACGAAGTGGCGTTTTTCCCGCCGGTAACAGGGGGCTAGCATGGCATTTGAGGTGCGGGTGCAAACCGCCGATTTTGATGTGAGCAGCGAGTTGGCGCTGCTGCGCCAGCACAGTTTGCAAACCGGCGCAGTGGTAAATTTTGTGGGCACGGTGCGCGATGTTAACCATGGCCAGGCCGTGGCCAGTATGGAGCTAGAGCATTACCCCGGCATGACCGAAAAGGCGATTAGCGACATTGTTAGCCAAGCTAAGCAGCGTTGGCAGTTGCTGGCTGCTACCGTTATCCACAGGGTGGGGCTGTTGCAGCCCGGCGAGCAAATTGTGTTGGTGGCGGTGAGCAGTAAGCACCGCGGTGAGGCTTTTCAGGCCTGTGAATTTATTATGGATTTTCTCAAAACCCAGGCGCCGTTTTGGAAAAAAGAACAAACCGAGCAGGGCGCGCAATGGGTAGATGCCCGCGAAAGTGACGGTGAAGCCGCTAAGCGCTGGCAGTAAATTCACCGTTTAAGAGGCTAATTGATCACTACCGCCGTGAAAAACCGCTAATTGCAGCTAACGTTACCGGGCTAAGGCTAAATATTCCCTTCGCATTAGGGCGGGCTTTGCCGCTATAATACCCGACTATTAAAGTCAGTTATCACCACTACCCCGAGTAGTGCTATTAAGGAATTATTATGAGTTTAGATTTACGTGAGTTTCGCGATGCTTTGGGCAGTTTTGCGACTGGCGTATGTGTAGTGACTGCCCACCCCGAAGGTTTTGAGCCTTTTGGCATGACGGTTAATTCATTTGCTGCTGTATCCTTAGAGCCCTCATTAGTGTTGTGGAGTTTGCAAAATACGTCTGATTGCTACGCCGCTTTTGAGAAGGCTGACCACTACACCATCAATGTGCTATCAGAGTCGCAGCGCGAGTTATCCAATTATTACGCCAGACGCAACCAACATACCTTGTTAGATGATCATTACCGCATAGGTAAAACCGGTTCGCCTATACTGCGTGGCGCGGTGAGCAGCTTGGAGTGTAAGATTTGGGCCAGGTACCCCGGTGGCGATCATGTGATTTTAGTGGGTGAGGTTTTAGAGATGGAATACAGCCGCAACGAAGAACCTTTGGTATTTCACGCGGGTAAATACGGCACCATACGCTAAGCGCAAGCCGCTAAGCACTACCCGTTAAGCCTTACTCGAGAGTCCGCTGTGATTAATCCTTTGTTTTTAGGTGCGCTATGAAATTTTGCAGCCTATGTGGCGAACCCGTAGAGCAGCTTATCCCCGCGGGCGACAACCGTCGCCGCTATGTATGCTCCTCCTGTGAGCATATTCATTATCAAAACCCTAAAGTGATAGTCGGCACTTTGCCCTTATATGAGGGCAAGGTGCTGTTGTGTAAGCGCGCCATAGAGCCCCGCAAGGGCTATTGGACCTTGCCTGCCGGTTTTATGGAAAACCAAGAGACCAGTTTGCAGGGGGCCTTGCGCGAAAGCCTGGAAGAAGCGGGGGCTACGGTGATTAATCCGGCGTTTTATCGCTTGTTTGATTTGCCTCATATCAGTCAGGTGTATGTGTTTTATCGCGGTGAGCTGCAGGATGGGCATTATGAGCCTGGCGCTGAAAGCAGCGAGGTAGCTTTGTTTAGCGAGGAGCAAATCCCTTGGGATGAGCTGGCCTTTCCGGTGGTGACTGAGTTATTGCGGGAGTACTTTGTGGATAGGCAGAGTGGTGTGTATCCCGTGCGTTCTTCTAGTATAGAGCGGTTAATTCCCAAGGCTTAGTCTATTAAAGGTTTTTAATCAGGCAATGGCACAAGGTCATTGCTCCATGATGGCGGCGCTGTTCTGCAGGTGGGGGCTGCCTTCACTCCCGCCTGAGCCCGTCTCCCCTGCGGGGAAAGCAGCCGGTCTCAGTCGCTCACTCAGCGCTCATCTTTTATATTCCGCAATAACCTTCTGCCATTACCTGCCTATCGCAGTAACATCAAAGTACAGTTTTCTTAATCAGCAAAACTAAAAATTAGCACGATGCCCGAGGGGTGAGCCGGGTGCTGTCGCGAAATATAAAAGGGCTGGCCGTGGTAGCGGATGAGACAGCGTAGCGCCTTAAGGCTCAGTAGCGGACGCGGGTACCCCGGAGGGGCCAGACCATGTAGCGACAGCATCCGGCTCAGCCGTCGGCGTTAATAAACTATTGTGTGGCTTAAGCTATTCTTGGCAAAAAAGAATCTTACCTGTTGGCATGGCTAGAGTTTTTTAACTCGGCAATGGCACAAGGTCATTGCTCCATGATGGCGGCCTTCCAGGCTGCCTTCACTCCCGCCTGAGCCCGGCCTCCCCTGCGGGGAAAGCAGCCGGTCTCAGTCGCTCACTCAGCGCTCATCTTTTATATTCCGCAATAACCTTCTGCCATTACCTGCCTATCGCATGGTATTAGAGTATAGTTTTCTTAACTACAAGGTCAGAATTCGCACGATGGCAGAGGGCTGAGGCGGGTGCTGTCGCGAAATATAAGAGGGCTGGCCGGGGTAGCGGATGAGACAGCGTAGCGCCTTAAGGCTCAGTAGCGGACACGGGCACCCCGGAGGGGCCAGACCATGTAGCGGCGGCATCCGGCTCAGCCATCGGGTTTAGTAAACCACTGTGCTGCCCTAAGCTTTCCCCCCTCAAAAAAGTTTGCCCGTTGGCATGCATAGTGAGAAGTTTTAAACCCGGCAATGGCACAAGGTCATTGCTCCATGATGGCGGCCCTCCGGGCTACCGTCACTCCCGCCTGAGCCCGCCTCCCCTGCGGGGAAAGCAGCCGGTCTCAGGCGCTCACTCAGCGCTCATCTTTTATATTGCGCAATAACCTTCTGTCATTACCTGCCTATCGTAGTACATCAAAGTACATATTTTTTACCGACAGTAGTAAACGCTAGCACGATGCACGAGGGTTGAGCCGGGTGCTGTCGCGAAATATAAAAGGGCTGGCCGTGGTAGCGGATGAGACAGCGCAGCGCCTTAAGGCTCAGTAGCGGACACGGGCACCCCGGAGGGGCCAGACCATGTAGCGACAGCATCCGGCTCAGCCATCGGGGTTAGTAACCCCACTTTCAACTAGAGATTTCTCAGGCAATAAAAAAGCCCTCATTAGGTAAGGGCTTTATCATCGTTAGGCTATTCAGCCCTTGTAATGGACGAACTTAAGCGGTTCGCAGGCCGCTATTAGGCGACGGTCTGGCCATCAATAATGCTGCGTATACGCAAAAACTCATCTTCCGCTTCAGGTAGAAATACCAGCTTATAAGAGTAGCGCTCGTTGACCGTATGCTGGTGAGTAGAGTCCAGCATAGTTTTATGAGTAGAGTGGGTGTAGCTCATCTCTAAGTGTATAACGCGGGTGTTAATGGGCAGCTCAAAGTCGTGGCCAGTAAGGGTGCGCTTTTGCTTGGGCTCTTTCAGTGAGTAGCTAGAGACTTCAGCTATCAAGGCCATATTAATGCGAAAGTTACTGGTAACCGGGGCCAGGTTGATTTGGTCCATATCTTTATTTTGTACATAGACCTGTGGGTTCTTTTTTACTTCTAGAAACATGTTCGCTCCGAGCTGGGTGGTGGATAAGCAGTTATGGGGTTAGTTTAGGCTAGCTGGTGGATTTAAGTAAGTCGCTTTTTAACGGCTCAGTTTTAAGCAGTTCGCTATAACAGCGGTCTTCTTTATAAAAAGGTTTTTCACCGCCTAATTTAAAGGCGCTTTGCAAATAGATAGTGGCCATACCCATTTGCTGATTTTGGTAATAGCACTGGCCTAGGCGTAGGTGGATAAAGGGATTATTTTCGGTTTCGGGGCAGTGCAGTGCAGACTTTAGCGCCTCTATGCCACTGGTATAATTGCCTATTTTAAAATAGCTGTCACCCAGTGCGGTTAATACCCAGCCCGCCTCCTGCCATTGGGTTTGGGGCTTGGGTAATAAGGCCCAGGCTTGGTAAAAATGCCTAATAGCTGTTTTATAGTCCTCTTGATCGTATAGTTCATAGCCCTGCATACAAAAAGTGCGCAGCTGTTCACTAATTTTTTTATCCAGTGTAGATGTGTCGGTTTCAAACATAGGGAGGCTGAGGATCTTATAGAGGTCTGCTAAACAGGCTAGTAAAATTATCAATCCTAGCGCTGAATCGCAAGCTTAAATCCGTGAATTTAACGGTTGGTTGCCAGCTATAGGAGGCATACAATAGTGCTTTAGTCATATATCAATGCGGAGAGTTTAATGGACTTACAGCTACTGGCGGCTTTAGCCCTAGGTTTATTAATAGGTGCAATAAGCAGCTATTTAATTGCCAAGGCGCGCCTGCGCTATAGCCAGTTTGAGCAGCAAGTCGAAATTGAGCAACGCCTTAATGCCGACAGCGCGCTATTAAAAGAGCAGCTAACTCGGCTAACAGCCCAGCATGAGGCGCTAGAGAAAGAGCAAAACTCACTCCATAGCCAAGTGCTGCAGCTGCAGCAAGAGCGACAGCAGGCCCAACAACAGTTGGCTAATAAACAGGCAGAGCTGTCATCTTTAAAAACTGAGCTGGAGCAAAAAGCCCTAAGCCACAACAAAGAGCTGCAATTGTTACTCGATGCCAAGCAGCAGCTCAGCAAAGAGTTTGAAAGTTTAGCTAACCGTATATTTGAAGAAAAATCTCAGCGCTTTGATATTGCCAATCAAAAAAATCTCGATGCGACTATTAAGCCACTACGTGAGCAGTTAGTAGACTTTAAAAAGAAAGTTGAAGATGTTTACGACAAAGAAAGCCGCGATAGAGTATCGCTATCGGCAGAGCTGGGTCAGCTTAAAGAGCTAAACCAAAAAATGAGCTTGGATGCGCTCAATCTCACCAAGGCCTTAAAAGGTGATAATAAAACCCAGGGCAATTGGGGCGAAGTTATCTTAGAGCGGGTATTGGAAGAGTCTGGCCTGCGCAAAGGCCATGAATACGATACTCAAGTGAGTTTAAATGACCAAGGTGGTGGCCGTCGCGCCCCCGATGTGATTGTGCGCCTGCCTGAAAACAAAGACATTATCATAGACTCAAAAGTATCGCTGGTAGATTACGAGCGCTATTGTAAAACAGAGGACGAGCTTGAGCGCGGCTTAGCGCTCAAGGCCCATGTGCAGTCTGTGCGCAATCATATACAAGGCCTAAGCCAAAAGAATTATCAAAACCTGGAGAGCATACGCAGCCTGGATTTTGTGTTTATTTTTATTCCCATAGAGGCTGCATTTATGGCGGCTTTTGAGCACGACCAGGCCATGTACAGCGAGGCCTACGAAAAAAACATTATCGTAGTCGGCCCTACCACCTTATTGGCCACCCTGCGTACCGTGCAAAGCATTTGGCGCTATGAACGACAAAACAAATATGCCGAAGAGATCGCCCGCCAGGCCGGTGCCATGCACGATAAGTTTGTTAATTTTGTTGAAGATATTAATAAAATTGCCTATCACCTAGATAAAGCCAGTGAATCACAACGCAGTGCGCTCAATAAACTGAGCACGGGCCGAGGTAATTTAGTAGGCAGCACCGCTAAGCTGGAAAAGTTAGGTGCCAAAGTGAAAAAGAAAATGCCCGATACCGTAATGCTAAATCAAGCGGAAGAAGAGCTAAACGCTTTAGAGCTGCTTGACGAAGATAGCGAATAATCATGTTTAACCCGCTGCCCCTATTAATATTTGCAGTGATCAAAGGAGATAAAATGACGCACCCTAAAATTGGTAATATGGCTCCTGCATTTAGCCTGCTTAACCAAGATGGCGAAAAAGTGAGCTTAAAAGACTTTAAGGGCAAAAAAAATGTTTTACTGTATTTTTACCCCAAGGCTATGACTCCGGGCTGTATCACCCAGGCCTGTGCCATACGCGATTATCAACAAGAGTTTGCTGATTTAGATACCGTAGTGCTGGGGGTAAGCCCGGACCCAGTCAATAAATTGCAAAACTTTATTGAAAAGAAACAACTAAACTTCACCTTGTTGTCTGATGAAGACCACGCCATTGCCGAAAAATACGGCTGCTGGGGCATGAAAAAATTTATGGGCCGCGAATTTATGGGCTTAATACGCACCAGCTTTATTATAGGTAAAGACGGTCGCTTAATGACGGTGTTGGATAAGTTTAAAACCAAAAACCACCACGAGGTGGCCTTGGCCTATTTAAAAGAAAATTTGTAGCAGTCGCTAGAGACTAGAGACTCTAAAGCTCTAACACCAGCCTAAAACCGATAGCCTCACTACGCACTGTGGCATCGGTTTTTTTGCGCATATGGCTTTGTAAATACTTCAAGCTGCTATCGTGTGAGCCGCCGGCGGTAAGGGCTAGTAGGCAGCGCTGCGAAGTCTTATCGCGTTCGGCGCAGTCGGCCAGCCATTCAGCGACATTGCCGGCAGTATCATAAAGTCCATAAGGATTGGCTGGGTAGCTGGCAACGGGGGCGGTGGAGGAGCTGAATAGTTTGCTCCACTCGCTGTTGCAACCGCGGCGACAGTTGGCGGCGCCGCGTTTGGCTTTTTCGCCCCACCAGTAGGCCGATGTGCTATTGGCGCGGTGGGCGTATTCCCATTCTTGTTGCTTGGGTAGACGATAGTGCTGGCCGGTTTCTTCGCTTAGCCAGTGCGCGTAATCTTGTGCATCTTGCCAGCTAACACCTACTACGGGGCGCCTGCCGCGTCCCCATTGATAATCTTTAGCGGGCTGCTGGCCGGTTGCGGCGGTGAATTTATCGTAGTCGCTAAAAGTAACTTCGGTACTGCTCATAGCCAAGGGCTTATCTACGGTGAGTGTGTAAGCTGGCTGGCCCTTTATAGTCAGCTGGCCTTTGGGTATCACCACCATGGTGGGCGCTGGGCTGCCGTCGCTTAAGCTGTCTTTAATAATGCTGCCCGCCGGTAGCAGGCGGCGAGTGGGCTCTAGGCGTACGCTTTCGGTTAAACCCTGTTTACTAATACTGACCCAAAACTCCTGGCTGTGATAATCCTCGGCGCTTACTTCTATATGATATTTACCTTGCTCTAGTTCTATACCGTCGCGATAGGCGGGTTTGATATTGAGTATTCTTACCTTTGCCTGTTGGGGTTCGGTTTTAATGGTTAATGGGTATTTTTTGGCGGTGATATATTGCTCGGGCGCTTTGTCGCGCACTATGCTTTCTGAGACGATGGCAGGGGCTGGCTGGTTGGCTGGCAGTTGCGGCAGTGTTATGGCCGGTTTTTGTAGTGAGTGCTGCAAATTGTCCAGACGTTGCGCGTAGTCGTGTAGGGTTTCGGGCTGGTAATCATTTAAATAAATAAAGCCGCCCATAATGGTGGCAGCCAATAGGGCGGGTATATAAAACCAAGCGCGGTTTATTTTACTAATGGGTTTGGTGATGATGCGGCTGCGTATGGCGGACTCTTTATTTTTTAAAATAAAGTCATCAATTTGTTCCAGTTCCTGCTGGTCTAACTGCACTGTGCTGGGGCTAAATTGCTTGCGGCTGAGTAGTAGGCGTTGAAAGCTTAAGCTGGCAGCGGTGGTCAGGGCCGAGAACAAAGCCTGTACTAAATTTAATACCTGCAAAGTGGAGTGTTGGGTGTGTTGGGTGTAGTGGGTGCGATTGAGTTTGGGCTGTAGTGCATCCAAAGCATCGATAATTTCTTTGCCGTTTTGATAGCGCGCCGCCGGTTTTTTCGCCAGCATGCGGTTGATAATGGGCTGGAATATTTTTAAAGCCCCCGGCAATTTGGGGACTGGGCTGGTCATATGTTTAACGGCAACGGCTATAGGGTCTTCGCTGGTAAACGGCGGGTGGCCGGTGAGCATTTCAAAAAATACTATGCCTAAGCTGTATAGGTCAGAGCGACCATCGATATTTTTGCCCTGAGCTTGTTCGGGGCTCATATAGTGCGGGGTACCTAGCACCGAACCTATATTGGTCATATTCATATTGGTTTTGGTGGATTTGGCGATGCCAAAATCACAGAGTACCGATGAGCCATCTTCTCTAAATAAAATATTATCGGGCTTAATGTCGCGGTGGATAAAACCCTGTTGGTGGGCGTAGTGCAGGGCGGCGGCCATTTCACGCACGATAGTAACCGCCTGTTGCGGGCTTACACCTTTGCTTTTAAGCGTGTCCTGCAAGGGCGCGCCGGGCAGGTAGTCCATGGCGATGTAGTTGTAGTGCTTGTAACTGCCTACATCGTAAATAGAAATAATATTGGGGTGTGATAGCTTGCCGACTATTTTTGCTTCGCGATAAAAACGGCTGCCAAAACTGGGGTCGTTATTGAGGCTGGGCGACATCACTTTGATGGCCACTTCTCTATCGACGCTTTTTTGTACCGCTAAATAAACGGTGGACATGCCTCCCTGGCGTATTTTACGTAGTATCCTGTAACCAGGTATTGCCATTAACAGCTCCCCATTAAAACGCTGCTGTTTATATTAAAGGCTATGATGTTTGGGGGATAAGACCAAGTGGCTAGCATGTGTTGTTCTTTTTATCGTTGCATAGGGGTTAAAAGTGAAGTGCGCCAACACAACATTGTAGACCTTGCTGGCGTTTGGCACTATATTTCAAAGGTGCATATGTCTCACTTTTAAGAAAAGAGCTGAAAAATGAATAGCTTATGTAGATTGTGGGGTAAATTTTGGCCATCCTCTGCGGGATCAAATAACAACGATAAGAGATAAAATCTTGCTATGTTAAAGCTACAATTTAAAGATAATCCTAGCCGTAGCTACTGGCTGGTGGGCGAGCAGCTTAGCTTGGGTAGTGACAGCCGCTGCAATGTGCCCTTAGCGGGCTTGGGCATCAACGCTATCCATGCGCATATCGCCATGAGTGATGAGCTAATTACCCTCACCCCGCAGCAAGACTGTGTTTGCTATGTTAATAGCCGCCAGCTAACCGAGCCGCAAACCCTGCAAGAAGGCGATGAAATACGTATAGGGGGTGAGCGTTTATTAATCATAGATCCCAAAAAACAGAGTGCTAAGCTTACCGCGCCTGCTAAACAACAGCCTGCACCGCAAAAAACCAAGGTCTGGACGCTGGTTGCTGAACACCCAAAATTAAAGGATAGACCTTTTTTAATTACCGATAAGAGCATTTTGGGACGCTCTAAAGAAGTTAATTTATTTATCCCCTTTAAACATCTTTCTAGGGAGCATGCCGAGCTAACAGTAGTGGGCGATACTTTACAGCTAAAAGATCTGGGCTCATCCAATGGTTGTTTTGTAAACGGTGAGCGGGCCAATGAATACAGCCTAAGCGGCGGCGAGACGGTAAGCTTTGCTTTTTTAGATTTTGTTGTGCACTCGCCGGTAGCGACCAAGCCCGCCAGTGATATGGATGTGACCATGGTGCGCTCAGCGATTACCCAAGCCGATATAGAGCGGGTACAGCGCGAGAGCAAAACCCCCAGCCAGACTTTAGACTTAAGTGAAATTGATCAGCGCCAGCAGCAGTTGCAAGAGCAGGCGGCGCAGCCCAAGTATTGGCTGTGGGCTGGCGTTGTGGTCATCATAGCTGCAGGCTTGGCTTATAGCATCTGGCAATACGGTCTTTAAGTCGTTACAGTTCGCCCTTATTTGATTATTAGCCTTATTTAGGAACTGCCGTGTTTAAAATTGTCATTATTATTGCTGTTTTATTATTACTATTTGCTGTCTATAAAATGTTTGCTGGCAATAGCCAAGCAGCTCAGCAAAATATTCAACTAGGTAAAGATTTTTTAGCTGCCAATGCCCAGGCTGAAGGGGTACAGACTACTGACTCAGGTTTGCAGTATTTATTATTACAGGCAGGTACCGGCACTACGCGCCCCAGCGCTAGCGATAGGGTAGAGGTACATTATCATGGCAGCATGATTAACGGCGTGGTGTTTGATAGCTCGGTAGAGCGTGGCCAGAGTATCACCTTTGGTTTAAATCAGGTTATTAAAGGCTGGACCGAAGGCTTGCAAACCATGGTGGTAGGCGAAAAGAAACGCTTGTTTATCCCCAGTGAGTTAGCCTATGGCAACCGTGGTGCGGGTAAAATCCCCCCAGGCTCTACATTAATCTTTGATGTAGAGCTAATTGCTATTAACCCTTAGTGTTGCCTAGCCTGGAGTATGCGCAATGAATAACATAACGCCCAATAGTAACCTGGTGACGATTACCTATATTATTTATTGCCTGCATCTTTTTAGCGCTATTAATGGCTTGATGACGCCTACCTTAATCGTGACGGCCTTTTTAACCGGTTGGCCTTCTTTGATTGCAGTGATTTTAAATTATGCCAAGCAGGATGAGGTGCGAGGGACTTATTTAGAGTCACACTTTGGCTGGCAGATACGCACCTTTTGGTATGCCTTGCTGTGGTTTGCCATTGCTGTTGCGCTGTTGTTTACCTTAATCGGTATTCCCTTGGGCATCATTGTTTTTTGGGGGACCGGCTTGTGGGTGATGTATAGGTTAATACGTGGCTTAATGCGCCTGTCTAATCGCCGCCCTATGCCTGAGGTAGACGAGCCTATACAGTAAACTTTGGCCGCAGCCCGTATTTGTATAAAAATAATCCTAAGGGGTGGATATCCACCCAGCTTAAATTTATATTGTGAGCTATTAATAGTTCTATAGGATCACTCTGTGACCGATCAAGTTAACCCGCAGTGCCCGGTTAATGAGCCCAGTTGCCCCATTATTGATGAGGTGCTTACTCTGCGCCACGAGGTGCAGGGGCTACAAAAACAAGTGCGCACCGATAGCCTGACGGGGTTGTATAATTTTCGGCACTTTAGCGATGTGCTGGAGCAGGAAATGGAGCGCACCCGCCGTAGCCAGCAAGCAACCGCTTTGATTATGGTGGATCTAGATCACTTCAAAAAGGTCAATGATAACTGGGGTCACGAAGCGGGCAACCAAGCCTTGATTAGCACGGCCCAGATTTTATCCAAAACCACCCGCCAATTAGATACCCCTTGCCGCTATGGCGGTGAAGAGTTTGGGGTTATCTTACCCTCTATCGATTTAGTTACCGCCTTACAGGTGGCTGAGCGTATTCGAGAGACTATTGCCCTTATCCCCGTAATGGTCGATGGCCAGGACATAGGCCTTACCGCCAGCCTAGGGGTGGCTTTATACGAGGCTAAGCAAGGCGCTATTAGCGCCCAGCAGTTTGTAGAGCGCGCCGATCGCTGCCTGTACCAAGCCAAAGAACAAGGCCGCAACCAAGTCGCCCACGAAGTGCTAGAGCGCAAACCTGAGCTATCGGTGAGCCTGGCAGAGAAAGAGGCGCTGTCGAATATGTTTGGGGATCATAGGGAATAGCAGTCATTAGTCGCTAGATGTTAGCCCCTAGCTTTAAAGCTAGAGACTGTAGTCTAACAACTAGTGACTTTTTACAGTTTAAAACAAGGCTTATAAGCCCCCTTAATTTTCATTCTGCCTTGTTTGATAAAATTCCCCAGTAATTCGTCCAGTGCTTGTATCAAGGTTTCATCGCCGGTGAGTTGAAACGGGCCTAGTGCTTTTACGCGTTCTATGCCGCTGGCTTTAACATTGCCCGCCACTATGCCTGAAAAAGCGCGGCGCAGTTCGGCTGCTAACAGGTGCGGGGGCTGTGTTCTATCCAGTTTTAAGCTGCGCATACTATCGTGGGTGGGGTCAAAGGGTTGTTGCATTTCATGGGGTATGGTTAGCATCCAGTTGTAGGCGTAAGACTCATTGGTTTGGCGGCGGTGTTTGTGTACTTTCTCCATACCTTGCTGGCAAAGCGTGGCTACTTTTTCTGGATCACCTATCACTATTTGATAAAAGCGTTGGGCCTGTTTACCCAGTGTTTGGGCAATAAAATTATCGAGGTTGCTAAAATACTCGGCGCTTTCTTGTGGGGCGGTAAAAATTAAAGGCATAGGGATGTTGTGATTATCAGGGTGCATCAGCAGGCCCAATAAAAACAAAACTTCTTCGGCGGTACCGGCCCCGCCGGGGAAAACAATTATGCCATGGGATAGTCGCACAAATGCTTCTAGCCGTTTTTCTATGTCGGGTAGTACGACTAATTCATTAACGGTGGGGTTTGGGGATTCAGAGGCAATAATGCCCGGCTCGGTAATGCCCAGGTAACGACCGTTGCGTATTTGCTGTTTACCATGGCCGATAACGGCGCCTTTCATGGGGCCTTTCATTGCGCCTACACCACAGCCGGTAGCGATATCAAAACCGCGTAAGCCTAAGTGGTAGCCTACATCTTTGGTGTAGTCGTACTCATTGCGCTGTATGGCGTGGCCGCCCCAGCACACTATTAAATTAGGGCTGCGGTTGGGTTTTACCACACCGGCATTGCGTAAAATACGAAATACCGCGTCGGTAATGCCTGCGTCACTGTTAAAATCAAAGCGGCCGCCGCTGGTGATTTTGTGGTGGGTATAAACTATATCGCGCAGCACTGAAAACAGGTGGTCTTGTATGCCGTTAATCATTCTGCCATTAACAAAGGCATTAGCAGGCGCATTTTCTATTTCTAGTTTTATGCCCCTGGATTCGGGAATAACACGTATAGCAAAGTCATTATAGTCTTGGTTGAGTACCGAAGCATCGTCCTCTTCTACACCGGTATTTAAAACCGCCAGTGCGCATTGCTTAAACAGGGCGTGTATTTGATTGTCGGGGTTGGTAAGGCCGTCGATTTCGCGGTGGGAGAGTAGGTTTAAGCTGCTATTTGGTCGTATAAAAACACGTTTAACTTTTTCCATAGTCACCTTAGTATCAATAAACTATTAAAATTATGGGGCCGCTGAGTTTTTGATTATTTAAGCGGCACTTAGTTCTTATAATAGCTCACAAACACTAAAGCGGTGAGTAATTAAATACTTTATCAGGGGGAGCCATTTCGACGTTGCCGCCGAAATGGCAATGGCCAGTGCGAGGTTAGTGCTATTTAGTTTTCATAGCGGTCTATGAGTTCGCGTACTAAACCACTGCGGACTATATCAGCGCGCTCAAAACGATGTACATAAACACTGTTTAAACCCTCAACCCGCTTAATGGCATCGGCTAAACCATTGGCGCCGCGTATATCGCTTTGCAATATGTCGCCATTAATGACTACCTTACACTCCTCTCCTATGCGGGTTAAAAACATTTTCATTTGTGCCGGGGTTGTATTTTGGGCCTCATCTAAAATAACAAAGGTTTTTTGATTAAAGGTTTTACCGCGCATATAAGCCAGTGGTGCGGCGACTATGCGGCCATGCCTAAGGCCGTAATCTACTGCGCCTGCACCTAGGCGCTCGTTGAGTATGTCTCTGAAGGCCTCGATGTAAACGGCAAATTTATCGTCTACCGCGCCCGGTAAAAACCCAAGCTGTTCACCAGCCTCAACAGCGGGGCGGGTTAGTATGATGCGCTCTATGGTTCCGCTTTCTAAAGCTTCTGCGGCCAGTGCCGCGGCGCAATAGCTTTTTCCTGTGCCTGCAGGGCCGGTGCCGAAGGTGAGGCAATTATTTTTAATGGCGTTGATATAGCGTTTTTGGGCAGGAGTTTTGGCTTGTAGAGGTAATTTGACACGTTGTGGGCTGTAGGCGGTTTCTAGGTGGCGGGTGTTGAGCTCTAAAATTTCGGCGCTTTGAGGGTGGTCACGCCTTGATGCGCGGGAGCGTTTGTGACTGCGTCTGCAATCGCTGTCGTTAGTATGAGGGCTGCGTCTTGCGTGATTTTTTTTCGCCATAGTGGACACTCTCCGTTTGGGTTTAACACATTGCTGCGGGATAGCGGCCGTCGCTATTACCCGTAAGCAAATAAAAAACTGCCAACGTGTAGATGTCTTTTTTGCGTGCTTTACTTTTTAAGTATTGGTATAAAAGCGGCGCAGTTGTTACTGTGAGCGGCGAAGCTCAAAAAATATATTTGCTGTTTGTTTTGGTTTTTCCCCAAAACTTTGTTCAATAATTTTCTGTACTGCTTTGCAAGGTTTAATCAAAATTATTGCAAAGGCTTGTTACACAAATATTAATTGTTAATTAGATAGGAAAGCTTTTTTATCTTGTTTACTAGCTTTCTTATCTTTTTAAAAGCCTTACTGCAAGTTAATGCAGTAAGGGGGGATTCGTCAAGTTAGATTCGTTGTTTTTTTAAGTTATTTACTGGTTAAAAATAATAGTTGTTTAAGCGTTTATTAAATTTAATTTTGCAAGCAACTTTTTATCCAGTTTGATATGGCTTTAATTTCCTCGTAGCACACTTCATGATCCATGCCAAAGCTTTGGTACTGGCTGTTAAAGCCTAGGCTTTGTAAGTGTTGCTGCGCTTTTTGGCCCAGCTGTTCAGGCACTACGCTATCGCGGCTGCCGTGAAAAATCTGTATGGGCAAGTTTTTGTGTATGGGGTTGATGGCTATGTCGTCGGCGGTGGCAAAATAGGTGGAAAGGGCTAGTAGGCCAGCTAAGGGCTGCCCAAAGCTGAGGGCGGCTTCATAACATACTGCGCCACCTTGCGAGAAGCCCGCCAGAATAATGCGGTCGCTGGCTATGCCGTTGGCTATTTCTTGCTGCACCAGTGCTTGTATGGATTGGGCCGAGGCGCGCAATTGTTGGCTGTCGACTTTGCGATCTATATTCATTTCTAAAATGTCATACCAGGCGGGCATGACATAGCCATTGTTGATAGTCACCGGTATGGCGGGGGCGTTGGGGAAAATAAAACGTATTGCCAGCTCTTCGGGCAGTTGTAGCTCGGGCACTATAGGGGCAAAGTCGTTGCCGTCGGCCCCTAAACCATGCAGCCAAATAATGCTGGCTTGAGCGGGTAGGCGGGGTTCAATTTTGATGCAATCTAGTGGTGCGGTCATAGGGGCTTAATCTCAAAATAGTACTAGCCAAAGATTGGCGTTTTAGGTATGAAAGTTTTTAAGTAGTTTTATGAAACTTTTGGTTATGATAGCGGTCATTAGCGCTGGGTTAAACCGCTGTTGTGTTTTTCGTCGCGGCCGCCCTGATAATAGCAACATATTAACTAAGGCTTAGGGCTGTTTAGCCTAGGGTTTATTTGCTAAGCTCGCCGCAACTTAGGTATAGAAACGTTACTGTGAAACCCACACTGTTTTTAAAAGCTTGCACTTTATCGCTGCTAATCTTGCTGGCCGCTTTTGCGGACGGCGAGCACAGCCATAAAAGCGGTGTTGTTGAGCTAGACTGTGTTATTTGTTTGCACGCGACCACTGCTACGGCGGTGGATAGCGGTATAGCCCTACCGCTGGCCTTAGCGCCTTTTCAGCCTGCATCTTTAAAACCTCTTTCTTTAGTACAGCTGCTACACCGCCATGGTGGCGGCATACGCGCACCTCCTTACGCTGCTTGATAGTTTAACCACTCTCAATGCCAAGTAATTGGCCCCTAAAGCGATAAGGAAACATCATGCAAAAGCATTTGATGCTGCCAGCCCTAGTGCTGTGTGGTTTTTATGAACCCGTTGCTGCTCAAGCCCGTGAAATGGAGCATGTGCTAGTAACTACCCCCCTACATAAATCTGAGGCGCAAACCGCCTTACCCGTTACGGTTATCAGTGGTGAGCAACTGCGTGAGCAGGCCACCAGTAATTTGGGTGAAACCTTGGGCAGTATGCCGGGCTTGGCCAATGCCTCCTTTGGCCCCTCAGTAGGGCAGCCGGTAATACGCGGCCAGCAGGGCGCGCGGGTTACTGTATTACAAAATGGTACCGGCAGTGGCGATGCCTCAAATAGCAGCGCCGACCATGCGGTGAGCGTAGAGCCTGTGCTGGCACAATCTATAGAGGTATTGCGCGGTCCAGCTACCTTACTCTATGGCGGCGGAGCCATAGGCGGGGTGATTAATGTGATAGACGGCCGCATCCCGGAAAAGCCCCCAGAGCAGTTTAGTGGCGCCTTAGAGCTAAGACATGGCTCTGTGAATGATGAGAATACCGCCGTGCTGAAATTGGAAGGCGGCGGTGAGCAGCTGGCCTTTCACCTCAGCGGTGTGGCACGCAGCAGCAATGCTATGGAAATCCCCGGCCATGCCGCTGCCCAGCCCGATGAGCACGAGCTGGCCAATAAGGGTTTTATTGCTAACTCCGATAGTGAGCTGGACAGCTACACCTTGGGCGGCAGCTATAGCTTTGAGCAGGGATTTGTAGGCCTGGCAGTGAGCCGTACTAGTAATGAGTATGGCCTGCCTCCGGGGGCTCATGGCCACCATGAGGAGCACGGCGAGCATGATGATCACGACGAGCACGAGCACGACGAGCACGAGGAAGAGGCTGAAACCGAGGCCATACGCCTGGATATAGAGCAAACACGCTACGATCTGCGCGGCGCTTGGCTGCCTCACCATAGCTCAGCCGAGCATGTGCTGGAAAGCCTGCGCTGGGCGCTAAGCTACAGCGACTACGCCCACGATGAAATTGAGGTGGATACTGAAACCGGTAGCAAAGCAGTAGGTACCCATTTTAGTAATGAGGCCTGGGAAGGGCGCATAGAGCTAGTACACCGCGAGATAGCCGGTTGGCACGGCGCGGTGGGCCTGCAGCTGCAGCAGTCTGACTTTTCGGCCTTGGGCGAAGAGGCCTTTATTCCGGAAACTGAAATTAGCCGCTATGGCCTATTCATAGTGGAGGACTACCACTACGGTGATGTGGTCTATGAGCTGGGAGCCAGAGTAGATAGCGACCGCTATAAGCCACAATCGGTGGACGAGCAGCGTTTTACCAGCTGGAGCTTGTCCAGCTCAGCCTTGTGGCAACTGGATGATAACTGGCAACTGGGCTTGGCTTTATCTAGCTCGGAGCGTGCACCGGTGACTGAGGAGCTGTACTCCAACACAGGGGCTAGTTTAGGTGACTATATTACCCACGCCGCATCTGGCGTTATAGAGCTGGGTAATGAGCAGTTAGACACCGAGCAGGCCAATAATGCCGAGCTATCACTGAGTTACCAAAATGATGCTATAGAGGGCTTTATTACCGCCTATTACAATGACTTTAGCGATTATATTTACCTCGCTAATACCGGCGCCGAGCAGGACGAAACCGCCATCTTTGCCTACAGGCAGCAAGATGCCAGTTTTACCGGCCTGGAGTTTGAGTTGAGCTTTGCCTTGGGTGCTGCCCTGGGTGGCGATTTCGACCTCAGCTTTTTTGGCGACACCATACGTGGCGAGCTTAACAACTCTGCCGATGTGCCCCGTATGCCACCACGGCGTTTAGGTAGCCGCTTGGATTTTAGTACTGGGCCTTTCGGTGCCTATGTCGCGCTGATAGATGCTGCCAAGCAGAGCCGCCCCGGCGACTTTGAGGAGGCAACGCCCGGTTACACCCGTTGGGATGCCGGAGCCAGTTACCGCTTTAACGAAGGCGGCGCACAGGAGTATTTAGTATTTGTGAAGCTGAAAAACCTAAGCGATGAAGAAATACGCTCCAGTGTTAGCTTTTTGCGCGAGTCGGCACCCGAGGCCGGGCGCTCTGTTGAGCTAGGGCTTAGAGTCAATTTTTAAGTATTAGTATTGAGGCGCTGAGGCTTACTGATCTGCTTGGATAGTGGGCCTGGCCTCAGTTTATACCTAGCTCTACCTTTACTATCTACCTTCACTATGTAGGCAGCCATTAGTCTTCGCGCGGATGGCTGCTTTGATCTTTGTCAGTTTTGATCTTTGTATCGGCGGCGCAGACCCGCTGCTGTCCGGAAGAATTTCCTAATCGCCATGCCCGCAAAAGTGGGTATCGAATTGCGATAATAAAACTACCCATGCCCCAGTAGGCGAAAATTCCAATTCTCCACTTCGTTAGTGGCTAAGCGCTGCTGCACTTTGCTCATCCAGCTAGCCGATAAACGGCTTTGTTGAGCCAGTTTTTGCAATTGTGCTGTATTGAGTGGGTCACCAAAAAAAATATCACAGACCTGTTGCAGGCTCATGGCGTTAGCGGGGCGCTCTATTAAAGTGAGGGGCTGTTGTGGGCTGACTAGGCCGGTCTGTATTACCCGGTATAACCAGCCGCAGCGGCTGATGGTTTGCATAGTGTGAGCAAAGTTTTTAATGCCCCAGCGCTGGTTTAATTTATAACAGGGTGAGCGCGGTTGGCTAACTTCAATAATGGCATCACCCCATTGGTAGCGGTCGCCTAAAAAAACGCTGTGTTCGGTCATACCGGTGGTACTGAGGTTTTCGCCCATGCCCGGCGCTTGCCAATCGTGATTGCTGCCGTATTGTTCACGCCAGTAGGCGTAGTGCTCGGCGGGGTAGTGGTGCAGGGCGCGTTCAGGGCCGCCATGGTGGCGTTGGTCGGCGCATTCATCACCGGTCAGGCCGGTAAGGCTTAAATGCACAGGGCTGGTTAGCGGCGTTTTGTCTATGGCGGTGGTCATACCATAGCGTTGCGCGATCTGGCCACGGTACACGCCCGCCAGAAAATACGACTGACTCATTGGCTGGTTGCTCGGATTGGTGAAAGGTTTATTTTTTGGCGCAGGTCAGTTTTTTAGGGTCTAGTAACTGGCTGAGCACTTCGCGGCTATAGTCGGTCATTTCTTCGGCGACATCAATCACGGGTCGTTGTTCTTGATAGGCCCGTTTGGCTATAGCGGCACCTAAGTCGTAACCAATTTTTTCATTCAGTGCGGTTACCAGTATGGGGTTGCTGCTTAAGTTGGCACTGAGCTTTTCATGGTTAACATTAAAACCGCTAACGGCTTGATCGGCTAGGGCGCGCATGGCGTTGCTTAATAGTTCTATGCTTTGCAGTAGGTTATAGGCAATAACCGGCAGCATAACATTAAGCTGAAAATTACCTGATTGCCCAGCGACTGTTATGGTGCTGTCGTTACCAATGACTTGTGCGCAGGCCATGGCCACGGCCTCAGGTATCACGGGGTTGATTTTGCCGGGCATAATACTGCTACCGGGTTGTAACTCGGGTAGGGTAATTTCCGCTAGGCCGCTTAAGGGGCCGCTATTCATCCAGCGTAAATCATTACTGATTTTCATCAGGCTTACCGCCAAGGTTTTTAATTCGCCACTCATGGCAACCGCGCTATCTTGGCTGCTGATAACAGCAAAATAATCATCGCTAATAGTGAAAGCCTGGCCGCTCAATAACTGCAGTTGCTCGGCCACCTCTTTGCCAAATTGGGGGTGGGTATTAATGCCGCTGCCTACGGCGGTACCGCCTATGGCTAGGTGTTGTAAGTCGTGCAGGTTGTGGCCTATGCGGGCAGCATTGTGTTGCAGTTGTGCGGCCCAGCCATCCAGCTCTTGTTTAAGGGTAATGGGCATGGCATCCATTAAATGGGTGCGGCCGGTTTTTACCGTATCGGCATGGCGCTGGCCTTTTTGCTCCAAGGTGAGCATAAGGTGGGCGAGGTTGGGTAACAATTGTTCGGCTATGGCCAGGCTGGCGCTTACGTGTATACAGGTGGGGATAACATCATTGGAGCTTTGCCCCATATTAACGTGGTTGTTAGGATGCACCGCTAGTTTGAGTTTGGCACTGGCCAGTTTAGCGATGACCTCATTGGCGTTCATATTGCTGCTGGTGCCAGAGCCGGTTTGGAAAACATCCACCGCAAAAGCCGAGTCATGCTTGCCCTTGGCTACTTCACTGGCGGCCTGCTGTATGGCCTTGGCCATGGTTTCATCTAGCAGCCCTAGCTCGCTATTGGCGGCGGCGCAGGCTTTTTTTACCAGACCCAAAGCGCGTATAAAGCTACGGGGCAGGCGTAAATCGCTGAGGGTGAAATTGTTGATAGCGCGCTGGGTTTGCGGGCCGTAAAGGGCGTCGGCGGGTATTTGCACTTCACCCATACTGTCCTGTTCGCTGCGATATTGCGGTGTTGTATTTGTTTTATCTTTGTTCATTTTGGTCTGGCCCTAAGTTATATGTGCTGATTATAACTGTAGCTGCATTTGGGCGGTTTTGTCTTGTGCTAATAGGGGGGTATTTAGAGCTAATCTGTTAAGGTGTGAGCGTATTTTTTTGGAGGGGGGGGAGTTGTACAAAGCGCGCTGCTAAAGCCTGACGTAGCGCTAATTATTGAAAATTTACTATAAAGACTGTCGTTATTTTAACGTTACTACTCTTGTGGAGATGCCTTCTTACCTTTGCATACTCTATTGCGCCCCATTGATTTAGCCTTGTATAAGGCGTCATCCGCTCTGGTTAGAAGTGCAGTTACAGTTTGATCGTTTATAGAGTATTCCGCAGCTCCAGCACTAATGGTTATTTTTTTTCCGCCTATGTCGGGGAACTCATAATTTTCCATATTTTCCCTCATGCGCTCAGCGACTGCGTAGGCTTCATCAATATTGGTTTCCGGTAATACAATACAGAACTCTTCACCTCCATAGCGTGTAACTATGTCGGCTGCTCGAGCAATCAACGAAAGTTGTTCCGCTACTATGCACAATATTTTATCACCAATAAGATGGCCGAATGTATCGTTAATGGCTTTAAAGTTATCGATATCAATCATTAAAAGGCTTAATGTTTTTTCTGGTGAACGATTGACTTGTGCGATTCTATGATTTAAATCCGCATCAAGATAATATCGATTTCTAACCCCTGTTAACTTATCTGTAACTGTGCAGGACTGGGCTTTTTCCAAGTTTATTTTTAGGTTTTTTATGGCGTGGTGGCGCCTTATACCGGCTTTTACTCTAGCTCGTAATTCTGTGTTTTCTATAGGTTTAATTAGGTAGTCATCGGCGCCTTTTTCCAATCCTAATATTTTTAGTTCCAAATCAGTTATTGCTGTAATAACAATAATGGGAATATCACGGTGGTCTTCATATTGTTTGATTTCAGCTAAAAGATCCATGCCATCGCCGTCAGGAAGAATACGATCCATTAATATTAGGTCTGGGGAGTGTTCTTTAAGATGATCTTTGGCGGACACAGTATTATGTGCTACCGAGCAATTTATTCCTACTGAAGATAAAACAGTAACGATTTGGCGGCTGAGCAAATTGTCGTCTTCTATGAGTAGTATGGTGTTTTGATATTCTGGGTTTAGAAAGTCAACATCTGATAGAGCGGAGACAATGTTTTTGCGATTTTGCAGTTCTTCATGCATTTGTTTTAAACGCTGTAATGCTCTTACCCTGGCAATTAGCTCTGAGCGATTAATCGGCTTGGTGAGAAATTCATCAGCGCCGACGTTTAAGCCTTTTGTTCGATTATTAGCTCCATCTAAAGAGGTTACTAGTACTATAGGTATAAGCTTAGTTTTCTTTTCCGTTTTTAATCTGGCAGTAACTTCAAACCCATCCATATTGGGCATCATAATATCTAGTAAAATAACATCAGGGTTTTCTGATTTGGCTAGGCGTATAGCTTCTTCGCCATTATAGGCTTGTATGGGGTCAAAACCATCGGCCTTTAAATAGGCGGATAGTAGTTTAACGTTGCGCGGCTCATCGTCAACAATTAGGACCTTGCTTTCTTTCATGCTTTGCTCCGCTATAGAAAGTTGTTTATCAACTCTAATAGCTGTTTATAACGTATAGGTTTAGCTGCATACTCATCACAGCCCGCTTCAAGTATTGACTCTCTGTCTCCTTCCATTGCCTTGGCAGTTAATGCAATGATAGGGATAGTTTTGGTGCTCTCATTGTTTTTCAAGATTCGCGTTGCCGTAATTCCATCGGTTCCGGGAAGGTGTAAATCCATAAGAACTAAGTCAGGTTTATTTTCTATAATCATAGGGATGCCTATATCGGCAGTAGTGGCTGTTTTAACGTTAAACCCCGCTCTGCTTAATATCCCCGTTATTAGCTTCATATTTGTGGCTTGATCTTCGATAACAAATATTGTGGTCATGTCTTATGATGCCTTTGTAGTGCCTTGTTAACATCTTTTAGTAATATATCGCGATCTATCTTGCCTTTTTCTGCAATGGCTGCAACTTGGCTTGACAGTGTTTTTCTATCTTCACTATTTAGTATTTTTGCCGTAAGAATGATAATAGGTATATCTTTTGTATCGTCGTTTTCTTTTAGTCTTTCAATAACCTCAAAGCCATTAATTTCAGGCATCATGAGGTCTAATATAATTAGATCAGGTTGGTCGTTTTTTAATAATTCAAGGCCGTCTATGCCGCTAAGAGCGCTAGATACTTGATATTGCTTTTCATGTAGATAGGAGCTTACTATTTTTATAGCCTTTGGATCGTCATCAATTAATAATATTTTAGGCTTTTGTTTTTTTATGCCGATTTTTATGGGTAGTAGACGCTCAACTAATGAGGTTATTTCAGCACGCTGAACTGGCTTGCTTAATACTGCATCTGCTGTTACAGCTCCTAAGTCGTTATTTTCTTTCGTTAATGAAAGAACCATTACAGGGATTTCGGAATATTCAGGGAAATTGTTTTTTATTTCAAAAAAATTAACGCTGTCTAGCTCCGACATTAATAAGTCAATCGTTATTAAGTCCGGTTTATTTTTTTGCATTAGCTCTAGCCCTTCCTGAGCGCTTTCAGCTAATTGAATATTGTAACCAGATTCTTCAAGGTAAAGTTTTAACAGATTCGCTTGTGTATCGTTATTTTCGATAATCAGGATGAGGGGGGCTTCGGTCACATATGATGGTGGTTTTTGAGTTGGTTTTTTAGGTGCGCTAGTAGCTGGTGAATCAAAGTTTTTTCTTATAGTGGATAAAAAATCAATGGTGTTAAATCCACATTTGTCAATTACATGGTTGGTGTTTTCACTTAGCCACATTTTGTCTTGTTCGGTTAATATTTTGGCGGTCAGTATTATTACTGGTATATCTGCAAAGTCTTTGGTTTGGCGTAAGTTTGCGGTTACTTCAAAGCCGGACATGCCGGGCATCATTAGATCTAAAATAATGAGATCGGGGTGGTGCTCCTGTACGGCGTTAATCGCTTCTTCGCCAGAGTAGGCTGATAGGGTTTTATAGCCACTACCCTCCAGTTGATCAGTCAAAAACTGAACGGCCTTTTCCTCGTCATCGACGACCAGTATTTTAACCTTTGGCTTGTCGATATTGGGGATGTATTTGGTAACGGAGTTGATTAACTCATCTTTGTATACCGGCTTTTCTAAAATATTAATAGCCCCTAAATTGAGGCCTTTGGTTTTACTTGCTGTCATTGATATAACAGGGGTGTTTTTAAACTTATCGTGTTGTTTTATTTTTTTTATAATACTAATGCTGTCAATTGATCGTGGTGCTATATCTAGTAGTATTAAATCCACTTCTTTTTCTACGGCGGTAGATAGTGCTGTTTTTTCATCTTGAGCGTGAAAAACTTGGCAACCCTCAATGGCTAGTTTGTTTTTTATTGCTTTTACATACTCATCATCATCATCGATTATTAAAACTCTGTTGCTTTTGTTAGTAGTGGTGTTTTCTGTGTTGTTGCTATTGCTATCTAAGTTAGTGATAGCTTTCTCTAGTTTTAAACTGTCGGTGTTAGAAGGGGGTTTTTCTGTTAGTAAGTCATCATCACTAATATAAGGGATGGTGAATTTGAAAGTGCTGCCTTTGTCGATCTCGCTAGTTAATTCAACACTTCCGCCATGTAGTTCTACGAGGCGCTTCACCATGGCTAGCCCTAGCCCGGTCCCTTCGTAGTGGCGGGATAAGGAGCCATCTAACTGTACGAAAGGTTGGAATAAAAGATCTATATTGTTTTGGGATATGCCTATTCCTGTGTCGATAATTGATATGGATAAATCTTTTTCTGTGCGCTCTGCCTTTAAGGTAACGGATCCACCATCGGGTGTGAATTTTACCGCATTGCTCAGCAGGTTGAATAAAATTTGTTTAAATTTACGGCTATCAACTTTTCCATAGTTTATTGTTTCATCAATGTCAACCGCTATGGATATGTTATGGTTGTAGGCTCTTTCTTTTATTATAGAAATGGCATTGTTTAATGTTTCTGGTAGATAGATGAGTTCTAGTAACAGCTCCATTTTTCCAGCTTCAATCTTAGATAGGTCTAATATGTCATTAATCAATGATAAAAGGTGGTTGGCGCTTTGGAATATTTCGCTGACATAGTCTTTTTGTTCTTCGTTGAGGTCACCAAGTAATTCGTCTTTTAGTACTTCAGAAAAACCAATGATGGCATTCATGGGGGTTCTCAGCTCATGAGACATGTTGGCCAAAAATTCGGTTTTTAACCTGTTGCTTTGTTCAAGTTGGGTGTTTTTTAATGATATTTCTTTGCCGCGTTGTTTTAATTGTTTTGACAAGGCTTCTAAGTGCTTGTACTGATTTAAACTATTGAGTGATACGCCTACTTGTTTAGCTAGTCTGTCGAGAAAAGATAATTCGTTATCGTCTAATATATTTAAACTGGATACAACTAATATTCCTAATGTTTTGCTGGCATAGTGTATAGGGTTTATTACCACTGTTTTGGGTTTTATTTCAAATAGGCCTACATCTATATTAAATGGAGAACTTTCACTTGCACCTATGACTACTTGTTTTTCATTAAGGGCTGCTTGTCCTATTAAGCCTTCGCCCAGTTCTATTTTTTTGTTGATATTGCCGGGTATGCCGTGATTGGCTATGCAGGAGAATTTACCCTGCCATTCATCGAATAAAAATACAGCTGATAGGTGCAATTGATGGCATTCGGCTAGGTTTTTTAACATCAGTTCGAATATTTCAGAAGCATCGTTATAAGTGTTAAAAAGAGCCATTACCTTAGATTGGGTTCTTTCATACTCGGCTACAATTTCTAGGGCTTTGGATTTTTCAGCAATTGCTTGTTCGCTTTGTTTCCGCTCTGTAATGTCGAGTTTTATAGCGATAAAATGGGTTATTTTCCCGCTATCATCAGATACTGGAGTGATGGTTTGTTCTTCAATATACAGAGTGCCATCTTTTCGTTTATTAAACATCTCACCTTGCCAAACCTTTCCTTCGTTAACGGTTTGCCACAGGTTGTGGAACAGGCTTGGTGGCTCTTTTCCAGACTTTAGTATTCTGGTTGATTTTCCGATTACATCATCCGGTAGATAGCCTGTTAGTTTAGTGAATGCTGAGTTGGACCATTCAATTATGCCTTTTTCATCGGTTATCAAAATGGCATTTGCCGCAGCTTCTAGCGCACTGCTTTGTAAATTAAGTTGGTCGAATACATGCTTTCTCTCGCTTATATTTCTAACTATTCCTGTGAATAGTGTTTCACCGCTTACTACTGCTTCGCTAACAGCTAACTCCATGGGAAAGGTGCTGCCATCTTTTCGTAACCCTACTACCTCGCGGCCAATGCCAATAATTTTTTTAACTCTAGTGTTTCTATAATTCCTCAGATAGCCATCATGCGCGCTGCTATAGGGCTCTGGCATTAGCATTTTTATATTTCTTAAATGTATCTCGTCTTGTTGGTAGCCAAAGAGTGTTTCGGCGGCAGGGTTCATGGATAAAATTTTACCCTGATTGTTTATTACAATAATGCCGTCAACTATTGTGTCCATTAACGCACGGATACGGTTTTCACGCGCCTGATACTCAAATTCTACTGATTTGGCTTCGGTGACATCGGTGTTAACGCCAATGACCCTTTGTACTTTGTTATTGCTATCAGTGATTGCTTGTGCGTGTGCTTCAATATAGCGAATGCTATTGTCTGGCCAGATGATGCGAAATAGGGAATCGAAAGGCTTGCCTGTTTCAACTGTGTGTTTGAAGGCTTGTTCTGCTTGCGTTATATCGTCTTGGTGTACTGAGTTTATCCATGTTTGGTAAACGGCTGAAAATTCATTTTTTTCTATGCGATAGATGTTAAACATCTGATCATCCCAAACTAAACTGTTTGAGGTGACGTCATATTCCCACACGCCTGATCCGCTAGCTTCGGTTGCCAGCGATAAGCGTTTGCTAGAGGCGGTAAGCGCTTCTTCGGCTTGTTTGCGTTCACTAATATCCCTAACTATGCCGGCAAACATGGGTTTGCCATCGACGACCATATCATTAACGGCTAGCTCTAGTGGAAAGATCTCGCCGTTTTTGCGTTTACCCAGTACTTCTCGGCCTATACCTATAATCTTTTTGTGGCCGGTGTTGTGGTAGTTTTGAAGATAACCGTCATGTTCTGATTGGTAGGGGTCAGGCATTAAAATTTTGACGTTATGGCCGATCATCTCTTCTTTTTTATAGCCAAAAATCCGTTCAGTGGCTGGGTTGACGGAGTGAATAATGCCTTTTTCATCAATGGTAATGATGCCATCGACTATGGCCTCCATTAAGGCTTCGACCATATTTTTGTTGCTTATGTCTTTTGGGCTATGGCTTTTAGTCACATTTATAATCCAATAGTGCGGAGAATAGCTTTAACTATAGTCAAAGCTAGAGGGTTGGGTATTAAAATGCTCAATATTCTCGCTGGCTTGTTTGAGCGGGCTGGCCGGCGCTTAAATGGCGCTCTAGTCACGGGCTAGCTGCTAAGGCTTAATCAAATTTAACGCAGCTGAAGTGAGGGTTTGCTATTAATGCCTCCATAGTAGCGAGGTCATCTAAGACTACTAGCAGGTGATGGCTGTCACTGTTTATTTTGACGCACTCTTCACCCTTGTTATTGCGCTGAGTATCTAGAGCGGTGCCCTTTAGGATGGAGCCTGATTTAAGCTTTAGCCTGATAGGGAGTTGCTGCATACAGGCTATTTCTATGTAGTCGTGTAGTTCGCAGTTGATCATGACTCTGCTTGTAAATTGCCAGTAATCTTAATAATAGTTGAGGTTTTAGTCGTCTAATTAATGTTGCGCTTTTTCAATAGGCATAGCATCTAGGGGGGCGACAAAACCTATGTATAGAATGCAGTCGGCCCCTTTTTTACAATAGGCTTTGTGCGGTAGTTGTGCGGGGCCATAGGCGAAGTCCCCCTTTTTTATAATCATAGTCTCATGGTTGTCGTAGCTGACTTCTAGCTCACCCGATACCAGAATCATACGCTCTTGAGAGCTGTGTTTGTGGTAGGGGATGGTGAAGTCGCCAGGAACCTTGAAGAATATATCGACATTCTCTTTGGCTGGGGCGCCTTGTAATACCGCGATTTCACAGCCTTTAGGGATAAAGTCAGGGCAGGGGCCCCATATCAGGGCTTTGTCTTGCGCAGAAATAACCAGTGCGCTTTCGGAGGTCTGTGCGTTGCTGAGAGTCGCGCACATTAATAATACCCATAGGGTTAATAAGCTTTTCATACTACATCCCCTGTTGCCTGTGATGTTAGTTTAAAAGACTAAAAATCAAAGTATTGCTCGCTGAGCTAACCGAAACAGCTAGTCGTAGTACTTAGTCATAGAGGATTAAAGTCCATGAAAGGCTAAATGTGTATAAATTCTTTGAAGTATTTATGCGTTGAGTGACTGTGAGTGTGGTTTGGAGGTGGGGTTTATAAGGGGGGGGGATTAAATTGGGGTTGCCGCACTAAAGTGTGATTCGTTGGGTATAAAAAAGCCCCGGTTTGCACCGAGGCTTTCAAGACCTGCCTAATAATACTTAATTAAGCAGATTTTTTTCTTCTAGCTACGCCTAGACCGGCTAAGCCAAGTGCTAGCAAGGCGATTGAAGAAGGTTCTGCAACGGGTGATACACGAAACGCCAGTGATTCGTTACAGTTGTTAGGGCAGCTGCTGCCTTCAAAATCTAAGCCGCTCCAAGCATTGCCGCCGATTGCCTGTGAGTAATCTATATGCAAATGCTCATTACTAAACCAAGCTGTCGCAATGGCTATGGAGTTTAAGCTGCTATTGTAATTAGCCCTTGCGCCTGTGGCGGGGTCATAATAGCTAGAGCCATTCCAAGTTGCGTTGTAGCCACTGCCGGTAAAGTCAGAGGCGTCTAGCCCGCCGATCTCATTGTAGACATCTAAGGTCATTGCCGACCAGCCGAATTGTGACTGGTATGAGTAGTCAAGAGGCTGCCAGTAGTTGTGTGGATTTTGGCTAACAGGTGCCACCCAAGCTATGTCGTAACCACCGATGGTGATATAAGCATTTTCGCTGACTTCAGTCATTAAAATAGCGTGTGAGCTGGCAGAGATAGCCGAGCCAAGTAGTAGGGCTAATATTTTTTTCATTTCCTTATTTCCTTTGTTGTATGTCGAGTTGTGTTGTTTTCCTGGGTTAAGCATAAATAATGCCAGATTATTAAGTCGTTGATATTATTAAATATATTTTGGCATCACTGCTGCTTTTTTGTTATTTGTGTAAAAAAAACTGACGTCTATTTCTTGATCAATTTGTTGTCTAGGGGAGGAGGTTGTGGTTTTTGATAATAAAACCTTGTGGGTTTTAGTTCTCTTCGGGCGTCATGTATAAAATCGTCGATAGCACGTCCCGCGCAGCGTTTGGCGATCAAGCTCTGAGTAGGCGTAGCGTGCCAAACCCGCTATTGGGTTCGAGCCCCTTATGGGCCAAATTTCAGATATAAAAAAACCACCGGACGGTGGCTGAGAGTTTGTCTTATAAGTGGCGGACCGGACGGGACTCGAACCCGCGACCTCCGGCGTGACAGGCCGGCATTCTAACCAGCTGAACTACCGGTCCTTAGAATTTCGCCGTATCCATACGGCGAATAAAAATAATGGCATCCCCAAGGGGGTTCGAACCCCTGTTACCGCCGTGAAAGGGCGGTGTCCTAGGCCTCTAGACGATGGGGACGCAGAGTGCCTACAGCTATGTGCTGAAAACGCCGCGAATTATAAGAGCCTGAGCGAGTACGTCAACACCTAATGTGATTTAAAGTTAAAAAAATTGCTGATTGGTGAGTTGTTGAACAGCGGGTGTTGGTTTATTGAGCGATTTGCCTTGTTGCGGTGATCAATAGGTTTCTGGGGCTGGTGGCGCGGGGGCAAAATTCTAGCAGCTGTACCTGATAGCCTTGCTGGTATAAATACAACACGCGGTCTAGAGCCAGCCAATATTCCAGTGGCCGTTTAAATAATTGTCGTACTAAGTCTAAGCGCCTTACTTGTTGTAAGCGTAGCTCCCCTAGCGCTAAATACCGGGGCCCATCAACTTGTTGCGGCAGGGTGATTTGGCAGTGCTGGGCGGCCCACTGGCAAAAGTCCTGAAAGCTACCGCTAAAAATACGCTTGTTGATAGAGGGCAGGTGTTGGTAATGGGGCTGGCCGCTAAGTTGCTGTTGCAGTTCGTCAAAGGCCAAGCGCCATAGTTGTTCTTGCTTGCGTAGCTTATGTATACGTTGGCCGCCGGTGACGGTTTCTTCTTGCGCTAGCTGCAAATCCTGGCGGCTGAGCTGCAGTTTGCTGGCGCTGGCAGCCGAAGATAGTGGTTGGTATAGGTGCTCAGATATTTTGTGGTAGCAGCAGGGCGATAGGGTGATGTGTTGGGCCTGCTGCTGGCAGGCTGTACGCAGCAGTTGTATGTGCAGCTGGCCGCAGGCGTGCAGGCCTATGTGGTCGTACTCTGGGCCATGCAGTGACGCCGGTAAAGCTTGCAGCACATCGTGGTGGTGAAAGTGCAGATCGGCTTGCTGCTTGTGGGCCAGTTGTTGGCCGTTGCTGCAGAGTTGTTGGTCAAACTCCAGGCAGTGCACAGTTTGTTGTGTAAGGTGGTGAATGGTGCGGCCCAAGTGGCCTTTGCCAGCACACCATTCAATTAAGCTGTTAGCAGAGCTGGGCAGGGCTTGGTTAAAAGCCAATATTTGCTCTAACTTTCTGCCGGGTATAGCCACCGTTTTAAAGGGGCTAATATGGCTGTTATGAGGGGGGAGGTTAGCAGGTGTAAAGCTGGCCAGCTGTTGGCAGCTTAGTGGCAGGTAATGGCTAAACCAGTGCAGGCGTTGCTCTTGGTGTTGGCTAAGTTGCTCTACCTCGGTATCGCTAAGGGCCAGTAGGGCAGAGAATAGTTGCGGCTGTTGCCAGGGTGCTTGGTTTTGATAAAAGGCGCGGGGCCGCCACAAGGCCTGCTGTTGAGTAAGTGCGGCATCTAGGGTTTTAAAATGTGATAAAAAATCGGGTTGGCAAAGCATGGGGCGGCTGCATAGGTGGCTGTTTAGCGGCTGGCCATTGTAGCAGTGTTAGTTGGGGGGAAGAAAAGGGTTGTTAAGTAGAGTTGTAGGCTAGATATTAAGAAGCCGCGCGTGTGCGCGGCTTATCCCTAAATATTAGTGGTGGTTTATTGGTTGGCGGCCAGTAATTGCTCGTCGTCTTCGTCCAATAAATCGAGCTCAGTATCAGCGGTGGCTGGCTTTTGGTGAGGATGGGCTTTCACCAGTTCTTTTTGCCGCTGTAATAGGGTGGTGAGCTTGTTGCTCATTTCGGCGATGGATTTATACAGTTCTTCGTTGCTGGCCTTGGCGCTAAAGTCCTTGCCTAAAAAGTGGGTGTTGGCCTCGGCTATTTGGCAGTTTTTTTCGACGGTGACGATAACATCTACGTTTTGTATATCGGGGAAGTGGTTGTTGAGTTTGGCAAGCTTGTTATTAACGGCTTCACGAATGCCATCGGTGATTTCTACATGGTGGCCAGTAATGGTGATTTGCATATGTATTGTGACCTTCTTTTGTGAGTTCATATTCAGTGTAGACGGTATTTGCAAAAGGGCTTTGATTTACATCACATATATATGCCCTAATGGCATTTATTTTTTATCGCCTTATTGCAATAGATTTGTGTTGTTCTTATGACAAAAGTTCCCTCTCAAAAAGAACTGTATAAAAAAGCGGCGCTTTATTATTTTCATGACCCTATGTGCTCTTGGTGCTGGGGTTACCGGCCTACCCTGCTGCGGTTAAAAAACATACTGCCGCCAGAGTTGGCGCTGCGCACCGTGCTGGGAGGTTTGGCGCCTGACAGCCAAGAGCCCATGCCGCAGGCCATGCAGCAAATGCTGCAAAAGACTTGGCGCAATATTGAGCAGCAGTTGGGTACAAATTTTAATCATGATTTCTGGCGGCTATGCCAGCCTAGGCGTAGCACTTACCCAGCGTGTAGGGCGGTGTTGGCAGCGGGTTTGCAACAGGCCTATGAGGAAATGGTGTTGGCCATACAGCAAGCCTATTATTTGCGCGCGCTTAACCCCTCTGATGAAGCGGTGCTAATACAGTTGGCGGGCGAGCTGGGTTTAAAGCCAGTGCAATTTGCTGAGGATTTAAATTCGCCGCTGGTAGAGCAGCAGTTGCAAAGTGATATTGCGTTGGCTGGGGCTTACCCCGTAGCTGGCTTTCCCTCCTGGGTGTTGGTGAAAGACGATCAGCTTATACCATTGACTTTGGATTACCGCGATGAAGGCGTTACACTGAGGCATTTATACGCCGTACTAGCCCTCTAACGATTAAGTTAAGTCATGTCTGTGTTAATTTTTAAACTCAACGATGTCAGTGATGAAGAGGCCGATGCCGTACGGCAGTTGTTGGCCGATAATGAACTGGATTTTTACGAAAGCTCAGCCGGGCGCTGGGGAGTGTCTATAGCGGGTTTATGGCTAAAAGATGAGTCGCAAAAGGCGCGGGCCAGAGCTTTGATAGAAGCCTACCAAGTTGAGCGTGTAGCCAGCTTGCGAACAGAGCGGGGCGATCAACCCATGCCCGGTTTAATCGATCGCTTTAAGGCGGCCCCGCTGCAAGTTAGTGCCATGGGGTTGCTGTTGTTAATGGTGCTCTACGTGTCTATTGCGCCCTTTTTAGGCTGGCTATAAAACCCTAAAGACAGCAGGGCTATTATCCCCTATAATGCCCGCCGATTTCGCGGGGTGCCCATGGCGCCCCTACATTGTACTCCCAGGCTCTGGATTTACGTTCCGGCCCGCTAAAGAGGAAGCCCCATGTCACAGATAGTTGTCTGCGCCTTATATAAATTCGTCACTCTAGAAAACTTTGAAGCCCTGCGCGAGCCTTTGCGTGAGGTATTGGTTGCCAACCAAGTTAAAGGTACTCTGCTGCTAGCCCAAGAGGGCATTAACGGCACTATTGCAGGCCCCCGTGTAGGTATAGACGCGGTACTGGCCTGGCTAAAATCCGACCCGCGTTTGGCAGAGCTAGAAACCAAAGAGTCCTACACCGATAAGCCGCCGTTTTACCGCACTAAAATTAAACTGAAAAAAGAAATCGTCACCATGGGGGTTGAGGGCATAGACCCCAAGCGCGTGGTAGGCACCTATGTGCAACCCAAAGAGTGGAATGCCTTAATCAGCGACCCCGAAGTATTAGTGGTCGACACCCGCAACGATTACGAATACCAAGTAGGCACCTTTGAGGGTGCGGTTAACCCCAATACCACCACCTTTAGAGAATTCCCCGACTACGTTAAACAAAACCTGGACCCCTCCAAGCATAAAAAAGTGGCCATGTTTTGCACCGGCGGCATACGCTGCGAAAAGTCTACCGCTTATATGAAAGAGCAGGGCTTTGATGAGGTGTATCACCTGCACGGCGGCATTTTAAAATACCTAGAAGAAGTGCCCGAAGAAGAAACCAAATGGCAGGGCGAGTGCTTTGTCTTTGACGACCGCGTAACCGTCAATCACAAACTAGAAAAAGGCGACTACGACCAATGCCACGCCTGCCGCCTGCCTATCACCGAGCAAGACAAACAGAGCCAGCACTACCAGCCCGGCGTAAGTTGCCCTTATTGTTTTGATAAGGTTACCGAGGAGCAGCGCCAACGCTTTGCCGAACGCGAAAAGCAGATTCAATTGGCCAAGCAGCGCGGCGAAGCGCATTTGGGTAGTGATGCGGTGGAATCTACCGAGCAGCGCAGAGCGCGTAAGCAGGCTGAGCGGGAAAGGCAGCGGGCTATAGCAGCTAGTTCCTAGTCGCTAGCTCCTAGCCTATAGTCGCTAGAGCTTAAATGCATAGCTTGTCTCTGGATACCGGGTCGTGGCCCGGCATGACGTGCTTTTTCTAGCGACCAGCGACTAGCCGCTGTAGACTAAGGTCTTTGAGACCCTATACATTTTGTTTATCTACTCTTTATTAAAGAAACCGAAATTCGAGTGCAATATTTATGTCCAAATACTGGAGCGATTTAGCCCACGGTTTAGATCCCTATACCCCCGGTGAGCAACCCAAAGATCAGGGGCTGATCAAGCTCAATACTAATGAGAATCCCTATCCGCCTTCAGCCAAGGCGCAGGCGGTTTTTTCGCGCGATAATATTGAGGCACTGCGTTTATACCCCGATCCTGAATCTTCCTTGTTAAAGCAATCTATTGCTCAGTTTTATCAATTAGAAGAGTCGCAGGTATTTGTAGGTAATGGTTCCGATGAGGTGCTGGCGGCAGCGTTTCAGGCGTTTTTTGCCGGTGATAAACCGCTGTTAATGCCCGATATTACTTACAGCTTTTATACCGTGTATTGCAGCTTATACGATATAGACTCCTGCGAGATTCCTCTGGAGCAGGATTTTAGTATTAACTTGGCGCAGTATTGCACCGAGGCTATGCAGGATAATGGCGGGGTGATTTTTGCCAACCCTAATGCGCCCAGCAGTTTGGCCTTGTCACTGGCTGAGATAGAGCAGTTGTTGCTGCGCAATACCGAGTCGGTGGTGTTGGTGGATGAAGCTTATGTGGATTTTGGTGCCGAGTCGGCGGCCAGTCTAGTGAATCAATACCCTAATTTATTAGTGGTGCAAACCCTGTCTAAGTCACGTTCGCTGGCGGGCTTAAGAGTGGGCTTTGCTTTGGGCAATAAGGCTTTAATCGACGGTTTGAATCGAGTGAAAAACTCCTTTAACCCTTATCCGCTAGATCGCTTGGCGGAACGAGCCGCTGCTGCTGCTATAGATGATGTGGACTATTTTAATGACTGCTGCCAAAAGATTATAGCCACCCGCGAGTGGGTGACGGCGCAGTTGGCGGCGTTAGGTTTTGAGGTGCTGGATTCCAAAACCAATTTTGTGATGGCCAAGCCCGGCGCTATAGCCGCCGAAGACTTGTTTGCACAGCTGCGCCAGCACAAGATTATTGTGCGCTATTTTAACAAACCGCGTATCAGCGAGTACCTGCGTATTAGCATAGGTACTGACCAGGAGATGCAGGCTTTAATCACCGCCATCAAAGAAATCTTGGCTTAAGCAGGTTGGCGGGGCATATTGCCTTTACAAGCGGGGCGCAGCTGGTTAGAGTTTGCGCCCTTTAAAATAACCTCATTTAAATTTCACGTGACCTTTGGTAGGGGCCACCACTGAATAAGGAAAGCACATGTCTGCAGTAACTGTAACCCTCCCCGACGGTAGTCAACGCTCATTCGATAACCCGGTCACTATTCACCAAGTGGCTATGGATATAGGCCCCGGTTTAGCCAAGGCAGCGTTAGCGGGTAAGATTAATGGCAAGCCCGTTGATACTTCTTATTTGATCGAGTCTGACGTTGAATTGGCCATAATCACCGAGCGCGATGAAGAGGGCTTAGAGGTGATACGTCACTCTACGGCGCACTTACTGGCGCAGGCGGCGCAGCAGTGCTTCCCCGATATACAGGTAACTATAGGGCCTGTAATCGAAGATGGCTTCTATTACGATTTTGCCACCGGCCATAACTTTACCCCCGAAGACTTAGCCAAAATTGAAAAGCGCATGGGGGAGATCGTTAAAGAAGATCACCCTATAGAGCGCGTAGTGATGAGCCGCGACAAGGCGATAGAGACTTTCCGCCAAATGGGTGAGCGCTACAAAGTGCAAATTATTGAAGAGCTGCCCGAAGGCGAGGAGATCTCCTTGTATAAGCAGGGCGCTTGGATGGACCTGTGTCGTGGCCCGCATGTGCCCAGCACTGGCAAGCTAAAAGTGCATAAGTTGATGAAAGTGGCCGGCGCTTACTGGCGCGGCGACTCTAATAACCAAATGCTACAGCGCATATACGGCACAGCCTGGGCGAATAAAAAAGACCTAAAAGGCTATCTGCATCGTTTAGAAGAGGCGGAAAAGCGCGATCACCGCAAGCTGGGTAAAAAATACGACCTGTTCCATATGCAGGAAGAGGCCCCCGGTATGGTGTTTTGGCACCCTAAGGGCTGGAGTGTATATAAGACCATAGAAGGCTATATGCGCCAGCAGCAAGACATGAATGGCTACCAAGAGATTAAAACACCACAGCTGGTGGACTTGTCGCTGTGGAAAAAATCGGGTCACGCCGACAAGTTTGGCGATGACATGTTTATGCTGGAGTCTGAGGATAAGCAGTTTGCGGTTAAGCCCATGAACTGCCCCTGCCATGTGCAGGTGTTTAACCAGGGCCTAAAAAGCTACCGTGATTTACCGCTGCGCTTGGCGGAGTTTGGCTCCTGTCACCGCAATGAGCCTTCAGGCTCTTTGCACGGCATTATGCGGGTGCGCGGCTTTGTACAGGATGATGCCCATATCTTCTGTGCTGAAGAGGCCATACAGGGTGAGGTTGCCACCTTTATAGACTTTCTGCACTCGGTGTACGAAGACTTTGGCTTTAGTGAGGTGATTTATCGCCTCTCTACCCGCCCCGAGCAGCGAGTAGGTAGCGACGAAAGCTGGGATAAGGCCGAAAAGGCGCTGGCCCAAGCCCTGGATAGTAAAGCGCTGCCCTGGGAGGAGCTGCCCGGTGAAGGTGCTTTCTATGGTCCTAAAATCGAATTTTCGCTTAAAGATAGCATAGGCCGGGTGTGGCAACTGGGTACTATACAGGTGGATTTCTCTATGCCAGGCCGTTTGGATGCCCAGTATGTGGCCGAAGACGGCAGCAGGCAGACGCCAGTCATGTTGCACCGGGCCATTTTGGGTTCGTTTGAGCGCTTCATCGGTATTTTGATTGAGCACTACGAGGGTAAATTCCCCACGTGGTTGGCACCGACTCAGGCGGTAATTGCCAATATTACGGACAAACAGAGCCCCTATGTGCAAAAAGTTGCCGATTCCTTGAAAAATAAAGGCTTTAGAGTGGATGCGGACTTGAGAAATGAGAAGATCGGCTTTAAAATCCGCGAGCACACAATTCAGAGGGTCCCTTATTTGCTGGTATTAGGCGATAAGGAAGTAGAGACTCAAACAGTAAGCGTGCGTGCGCGCAATGGTGATGACCTGGGTTCCATGAGCTTAGAGGCTTTTGAACAGCTACTCAGCACCGATATAGCCCAGCGCGGCCGCGTCACTCAAGAGTCAACAACGGAGAAATAGAGATTAAGCAACAACAAACTAAAGGTAAGAGCAAGCGCGCCACAATCAACGAAGAGATTGAGGCAAAAGAAGTTCGCTTAATTGGCGCTGACGGTGAGCAGGTCGGCATAGTGTCTATCGAAGAGGCCAGAGCCGCTGCTGCTGAAGCGACGCTTGACTTGGTGCAAATCGCAGATTCCGATCCGATAGTCTGTAAAATTATGGACTACGGCAAACATGTGTTCGAGGCTAAAAAACAGCAAGCCGCTTCAAAGAAGAAGCAGGTAAGAACACAGGTTAAGGAGATGAAATTCCGTCCTAATACGGATAAAGGAGATTATGAGGTAAAACTACGCAACCTCACACGTTTCCTTGAACATGGGGACAAAGCCAAGGTGACTTTACGTTTCCGCGGCCGCGAAATGGCCCATCAGGAGCTAGGCATGGCCTTACTTAAACGAGTCGAAGTTGACTTGGAAGAGTTGGGCACTGTAGAGCAGCATCCTAAGATGGAAGGTCGACAGTTGACCATGGTCATAGCCCCTAAAAAGAAGAAAAAGTAAGGCTAGCTTTACTTTTTCGCCTCTTAGTTAGCAGTGAGCTCCTAGGGCCTGCTAGTTAAGGGTTTATTTTATTTTGAGTCATAAGACTCACCAAATGCGGAGTATCTAACGATGCCTAAAGCTAAAGTACATAGTGGGGCTGCCAAGCGTTTTAAAAAGACTGCTGGTGGTTACAAGCGTAAAAGCGCCCACAAGAGCCACATCTTGACCAAAATGACGACCAAGCGTAAGCGTCAGCTACGTGGTACTTCACTCGTTCATAAGAGTGATGAAGTATTAATCGATCGTATGTTGCGTGCTAAGTAAGCACACCATTTTTTTAGGTCAAGAGGAGTCTCACAATGCCTAGAGTAAAACGTGGTGTCACTGCACACCGTCGTCACAAAAAGATTTTAAAGCAAGCCAAAGGTTACTACGGTGCTCGTTCACGTATCTTCCGTGTTGCTAAGCAAGCTGTTATTAAAGCTGGCCAATACGCATACCGTGACCGTCGCCAACGTAAGCGTCAATTCCGTGCACTATGGATTACCCGTATCAATGCACAGTCACGCGCCAATGGTTTGTCTTACAGCCGCTTAATCGCTGGTCTTAAAAAAGCAGAAATCGCTTTAGACCGTCGCGTTTTGGCTGATCTAGCTGTACACGACAAGTCTGCTTTTGCCGCTGTTGTTGAAAAAGCAAAAGCAGCCTTAGCATAAAACATACGATGACCTTAGGGTCATGGCGTGTTTGCACTTTTTAGTGCTGGAAATGGGGAAAGGGCTGACGCTCTTTCCCTATTTTTGTTTTAAAGGCAAAAACTTGCGTGCTAATAGTGGTTTTAGAAAATGGCCTAGGGCCGAGGCCTCGCTGATATTTTCTAAAATCACTGTTATACAGGCTTAGCGTCTGTGCCCATGGTGGTGGATTGCGGGTCAGGCCCGCAATGACAGTAGAAAGTTTTATTATGTCGTGCCGGCCTTGCGCCGGTATCTAGGGCAGTAGATTGCGGGTCAGGCCCGCAATGACAGCAGAAAGTTTTACTATGTCATACCGGCCTTGCGCCGGTATCCATAGGTGTAAAGAATAGAAAATAGTGTAGTTATTTACGACAGCGCTATTTAAACAAAAAAGTATTACATACAAAGAAGGCTATCGATGGAAAATCTAGAGTCTCTCGCCGCACTAGCGCGAGCAGCCATTAACGACGCACAAGATGTTTCGGCACTAGACGATGTGCGGGTACAGTTTTTGGGTAAAAAAGGCAGTATTACCGATTTGTTAAAGGGCTTGGGTAAGCTATCTGCCGAAGAGCGTCCAGCTGCCGGTGCTGAAATCAATAAGGTAAAGCAAGCTCTGCAACAGGCTATAGGCGAGAAAAAATCTGCACTAGAGACTGCCGCCATTGCCGAAAAGCTAGCAGCAGAGCAAATCGATATTACCCTACCTGGCCGCGGCCAAAATGTGGGTGGCCTGCACCCAGTAACCCGTACTATAGAGCGTATAGCCAGCTTCTTTGAGGCCATAGGTTTTGAAACCGTAGAAGGCCCAGAGATAGAAGACGACTATCACAACTTTGAAGCGCTAAACATTCCTGCGCATCACCCCGCACGTGCCATGCACGATACTTTCTACATTAACGAACACACTGTGCTGCGTACTCACACCTCGCCGGTACAAGTACGAGTGATGGAAAGCACTGAGCCGCCGCTTAAAGTGATTTGCCCTGGCCGCGTATACCGCTGTGATTCTGATTTAACCCACACGCCTATGTTTCACCAGGTAGAAGGTTTGTTGATCAGCGAAGAAAGCAGCTTTGCCGATTTAAAAGGCATAGTGGAAGAATTTTTACGGGTGTTCTTCGAAAAAGAATTAGCGGTACGTTTTCGTCCATCCTACTTTCCCTTTACCGAGCCTTCGGCAGAAGTGGATATACAGTGTGTAAACTGTGGCGGTGAAGGCTGTCGTGTGTGTAGCCAAACCGGCTGGCTAGAAGTGATGGGCTGCGGTATGGTGCATCCCAGCGTATTTGAATACTCCAATATCGATACCGAAAAATACACCGGTTTTGCCTTTGGTATGGGGGTAGAGCGCTTGGCTATGCTGCGTTACGGGGTGAACGATTTACGTTTGTTTTACGACAATGATCTGCGTTTTTTAGAGCAGTTTAAATAAGCAAAAAGTTATTCCCGCGAAGGCAGGAATAGAGCAATTAGTCTCTAGTCGTTAGGGTAATGCCCCTAGTCAGCTGTCATACCGGCGAACGCCGGTATCCAGAACTTTAAAGAAAGAATATATAGATGCCGGATCAAGCTCGGCATGACGTAAAGAAAGAATACTTTTAGGAATAAAAAATGAAATTAAGCGAACAGTGGCTTCGGGAATGGGTAAACCCCAATATCAATACCGACGAATTGGTTGAGCAGCTAACCATGGCGGGGCTAGAAGTTGATGGTACCGAGCCCGTTGCTGGTGAATTTACCGGTGTTGTTGTGGGCGAGATATTATCCATAGAGCAACACCCCGATGCCGACAAGTTACGCGTCTGCCAGGTGGCTGGCGGTGATGAGGTCGTACAAGTGGTGTGCGGTGCCCCTAATGCTCGCGCCGGTATTAAAATCCCTTTTGCTACTGTGGGTGCCAAGCTGCCTACCGAAGATGGTAAAGGCTTTAAAATTAAAAAAGCCAAACTGCGCGGCGTGGAGTCACACGGTATGTTGTGCTCGCAAGTTGAGTTGGCGATGGGTGAAGACTCAGACGGTATTTGGGAGCTGGCCGCTGATGCGCCTACCGGCCAGGATATACGTGAATACTTGCAGTTAAACGACACGATTATAGAAGTCGACTTAACCCCTAACCGTGCTGACTGTTTAAGTGTTGCGGGTATTGCCCGTGATACTGGCGTACTCAACAAACTGGCGGTTACTGAAGTGGAGGTTGCTGCGGTTGCCGCATCTATAGAAGACACCTTCCCAGTGGCGGTTTCTGCCAAGGCCGACTGCCCCCGCTATGTGGGCCGTGTCATACGCAATGTTGATGTTTCTAAGCCTAGCCCTTTGTGGATGCAGGAAAAGCTGCGTCGTGCCGGTTTACGCTCCATAGATGCCGTGGTGGATGTGACCAACTATGTGTTGCTAGAGCTAGGTCAGCCTTTACATGCTTTTGACTTAAACTTATTAAATGGCGGCATAAATGTACGCCTGGCCGAGCAGGGCGAAAAAATCACCTTGCTAGATGGCCAGGAGCTAGCGCTGCGTGATGACACGCTAGTTATCGCCGATCAGCAGCAGGCCGTTGCCCTTGCAGGCATAATGGGTGGGGCCGCGACTGCAGTTAGTAGTAATACTAAAGATATCTTTTTAGAGTCGGCCTTTTTTGCGCCGGTCAAAATCGCTGGCCGCGCCCGCTCTTACGGCTTGCACACCGACTCCTCACATCGCTTTGAGCGCGGTGTCGATTACCAGCTGCAGGCCAAAGCTTGTGAGCGCGCCACCCAGTTGCTGCTAGATATAGTCGGTGGTGAGGCAGGCCCTATTGTTGAGTTAAGCTCTGAGGCCGATTTACCTAAGGCGGCCGAGTTAAATCTGCGCGCTAACCGTATAGAGCGGGTGTTGGGCTTAACTATGGAGCGCGCAGAGGTTAAAGATATACTCACTCGCCTGGGTATGGCGGTAACGGATACCGAGCAGGGCTGGAAGGTCGTTGCCCCTTCATGGCGCTTTGATATGGCTATAGAGGCCGACCTATTAGAAGAGTTGGCCCGTATCTATGGTTATAACCGCTTGCCGGTCACCAAAATACATGCCGAGTTGAGCTTGCGCGCTAAGCCCGAAGCGCAAACTGAGCTGCAGCTTATGCGCCGCCAGCTAGTGGCCAATGGCTACCAAGAGGCCATCACCTATAGTTTTATAGACCCCAAAATGCATGAGCTAGTCTGCCCCAATGATGCGGCGGTGGCTTTGAGCAACCCTATTTCAGCGGATATGTCGGTGATGCGTACCAGCCTCTGGCCGGGCCTGCTGGCGGCTATGCAGCATAATCTTAATCGCCAGCAAAGCCGAGTGCGCTTATTTGAGGCGGGCTTGAGTTTTATCCCCGATGGCAGCGAACTACCCAAGCAAGAGCAAATGCTGGCTGGAGCCATTACCGGCAGACGCCACCCCGAGTCTTGGCTGGAAAATGGTGAAACCGTTGATTTTTACGATTTGAAAGGTGACTTAGAAGGGATTTTATCGCTATGCGACCCTAGCGGCAGTTTTGAGTTTGTTCGCGGCGAATGTGATGGCCTGCACCCCGGCCAGACCGCAGAAATTCGTCGAAATGGCGAAAACGTCGGCTATATAGGGGCTATACACCCACAACTGCAGAAAAAACTAGGCATTTCACAGGCGGTGTACCTATTTCAGGTCAATGTGGCAGCGATCAGCCGCGGCGAGGTACCAGCCTTTACTGAATTATCAAAATATCCCGAGGTGAGACGTGATTTAGCGGTGATAATAGACCGTGAAATCGAGGCCGGAGCCGTACAAAAAGCGGTCAAAGCCGCTGCCGGCAGTGACCTAACAAACCTAAGGTTGTTTGATATCTATGAAGGTAAAGGTATTGATACTAAAAGAAAAAGTTTGGCCCTCGGCTTGACGTTTCAGCATTCATCGCGCACTCTTAACGAAGATGAAGTTAATGTGTGTGTTGATCAAGTGATCAAGGCGCTAGAAACGCAATTTGCAGCAACGCTAAGGAACTAACCGCATGCAGGCTCTCACTAAATCTGAGATGGCTGAACGGCTATACGAAGAGCTGGGGCTAAATAAGCGCGAAGCGAAAGAGGTGGTGGAGCTTTTCTTTGAAGAGATACGCCACTCGCTAGAGGATAATGAGCAGGTTAAGTTGTCGGGGTTTGGCAATTTCGATCTGCGCGACAAAAGCCAACGCCCGGGTAGGAACCCCAAAACCGGCGAGGAGATACCCATCTCAGCGCGCCGCGTAGTGACATTCCGCCCCGGTCAAAAGCTAAAATCACGAGTTGAAACCTATGTTGGAACCGAGTCATAACGACGAGCTGCCAGTTATACCTGGCAAACGCTATTTTACTATTGGCGAAGTTAGCGAGCTATGCGCGGTAAAACCGCATGTGCTGCGTTATTGGGAGCAGGAGTTTCCGCAACTAAAGCCTGTTAAACGTCGTGGCAATCGCCGTTACTATCAGCATCAAGATGTGATTTTGATTCGTCAAATTCGCAGCTTACTTTATGATCAGGGCTATACCATAGGTGGTGCCCGTCAGCGCATGACTGGCGAAGAAGAGACTACAGAACAGGCTAGTAATTCAACAGAATACAAAGCGCTGTTGCGTGAAGTGATCACAGAACTCGAAGATGTATTAAAAGTTTTAGCCGCATAGCAATTTCGTGTTCACAGCAGCGTTACTTTGCTCTATAATCTCGCCCATCTTAAGGCGGTAACACATAGATTGTAATGCCTAAGAAGTTTCGGGGCGTAGCGCAGTCTGGTAGCGCACCACACTGGGGGTGTGGTGGTCGCAGGTTCAAATCCTGCCGTTCCGACCATCTTAAATAAAAAAGGGCCATGCGATAGCATGGCCCTTTTTTATTTAACCTGCCGAAACGGCAGGACTTGCTCGTTAAAGCGCCCAGGTTCACAGCTTGTCCCTACGGGACAAGATGCTACGAGCCGCATAGCGGCGATGCCCGAAGGGGCAAAACAGCCTCAAGCTGTTTTGATACAATCCTGCAACGATAGTTAAACTCGTGCGGTTCTTGTGCGAAAGCATGGCCCTTTTTTATAACAAATTCCATTTAGAATGGAATTTGGACGACATCACAAACTGATGTTGCCCGCTTGCGGGTTGTAATGCCCCTCAGGGGATTACAATCCAACCTGCCGAAACGGCAGGACTTGCTATTCGCCACATCCTTGTGGCTCACCCTTCGGGTCGACCTAAGGGTCGATCAAACAAGCTCCTGCAATTTTGTCGTTAAAGCGCCCAGGTTCACAAATTATCCCTAGGGGATAATTTGGACGAGGAGCAACGCGACGATGCCCCGAAGGGGGAATTACAGCATCAAGCTGTAATTCTCAAATCCTGCAACGATCTTCTAGGTATCACCAAAACTACCGCGAAAGCCCCCCCATTTTTATTACAAATCCCATTTAGAATAGAATTGAGACAACATCACAAAGTGCTGTTGCCCGCTTGCGGGTTGTAATGCCCTTTGGGGGATTACCATCAAACCGGTGAAACGCTGGGTTTGTTCTTTGGCAAGCACCACAATTACGAGCATAGCTACCACGATAATTAAACTCACGCCATTCCAATGCAAAAACGCACAGTTTTCAAATAAATTTATTGAGCTACAACCCTACACAATAAATCCCTACATCTACCACGCCATCCTTTTTCATCCATCATTACATCAAGCTTATCCCAGTCACCCACTCAAAAATTATTAGCAAAAACTTACACTTCCTCGAACCAATGCACTAATAAAGTGCATAAATATCGCTATCAATTAAGGATTAAAAGAAACCATCCTTTTTCTGGAATCGAGCGATAAGTTAAGGCATTATCGAGTGATTAATAATCAATAGGCCATATTGTGATCATTCAACCTCCGCGACATATCACCCCGCTAGATAATATTTTACCGGACGAACCTTTGCTAATGATGGGAGCAGGGCCTGTGCCCATCCCCGAACGAGTAGCTGCGGCTAATTCTATTGTGATCAATCACCTTGGCGACACCATGGCAAAAATTATTGAGCAGGTAAAAGCCATGTCCCGCTATGTATTTCAAACCCAGTCCGATCATATTCTGGGTGTGGCGGGGCCAGGTTCTGCGGCTATGGAAATGGCCATTGCCAATATGGTGGTGCCGGGTAGTAAAGTATTAAGTATTTGTAATGGTTTTTTTAGCTCGCGTTTAGCCGACATGGCCGAGCGTGTAGAAGCAGAGGTAATTAGATTAGAAGTTAACGAAAAAGAAGCAGCCTGCCCGGAAATAGTTGAGGCCTATATAAAAAAACATCAGCCAAAAGTATTGACCATAGTGCAGGGTGAAACATCGAATACGGTTTGTAATAAACATTTAAAAACCATTGCCGGTATTGCCCGCCAATACGACTGCTTGGTGATTGTAGATGCGGTGTGTACTTTAAGTACCATGCCATTAGAAATGGAGAACTGGAATATTGATGCCATTATTACCGGCGGCCAAAAGGGGCTGTCTTCTATACCCGGTGTGTCCTTAATTGCATTTTCAGATCGAGCCTGGGATCACATAGAGGCGAGAAAGGGCAGGTTGCGGCATTGGTGTTTAGATGCCAAGTTGGCCGATCAATTTTGGTATAAAAAAGCCTACCACTATACGGCACCGGTATCGGGCATTTTGGCTATGCATGAGGCTTTGCGTTTAATATGCCAAGAGACATTGCCTGTGCGCTTTAAGCGGCATTTACGCTCATCAACTGCTTTGCAGGCAGGTTTAGAAACCATGGGCTTATCACTGTATATAAAACCCGAGGCAAGATTGAACTCAGTTGTGGGTATTAATTTACCTAAGGATTTAGCGTCTAAAACTCTGCTTACTTATATGTCGGCGCATTACCGGGTAGAAATATCAGGGTCATTTGGCGCTAATATTGTTCGCATAGGGCAAATGGGGGAGCAAAGTCGTTCCCACCATATCTTTAGAACATTACACGCACTGGGCGCGAGTATGAAAGCTTTAGGGGTGAAGGTAGATATCCCTGCAGGGGTTTCGGCATTAGAAAGCACTTTGGAAATCTTTAGTTTTGAGCCTACAGTGAGTGCGGCTTGCTTGCAGGCGCAAGAGGCAGTGACGTCGTATAGCTGAGTAAATCCCAGCTGAATTTGTTTTTGGTCAGCTGTAGCCGCCTATAATTAATATAGGCGAATCATTGTTGACGGTTGCCATTCACCGATTATGGCAATTTAGTGCTATTTATTTTTTTGCGCTATAAAAATGTAGAAGGTGGCTTGGGCATATTAATAAACTCCCATGCAGACTGCTCTGAACCTCGCTCAGTAACCACTTCTATCAAGGCTGGGGCGTTATTATTTATCGCTTTTTCCAGCGCTGGCCTAAGTTCATCAGGAGTGGAAACACGGTAGCCAGCTACATCAAAGCTCTCAGCCATTTTCATAAAGTCTGGGGTTTTTAATTCTGAGCCTATTAAGCGACCTTCAAAACCTAACTGTTGATCACGTCGAACATTGCCATAGGCCTGATTATTAAAAACGATAGTAACTAGGCCAATATGATGCTGTGAGGCAGTGATCAATTCCTGCATGCCAAACATAAAACCACCATCACCGGTTACCGAAACAACAGCTTTGTTAGGGTTGGCGACTTTAACACCTAGTGCTGTAGGAAAACCAAAACCTAGGGTTCCTTGGAATCCTTCGGAGATATATGTGCGGGCTTGATAAAACTCCATACCCCCTGCCCATGTAGCAAACCCCATTTGTGAGAGTTCGGGTACATAGTAACCATCGCGTGGTAAGACCTGACGGATAACCTCCAGAAAAGATATTTGCGGTTGAACTTTCTGAATAGCTTTTAGTGCTAGCGCTTTAGCTTCGGCAATTTTTTCAGGCCAATCTCGGTCGGGCTTAACCTTGTCCACTAATTGATCGTGTAAGATGCGGCACGCGGCAGCGGAATCTGCGATGATCGCAGCATCAGGTTTGAATATATCCATTTGCGCTGGGTCAATATCAATTCTAATTAATTTAGGCCCGCCTTTTGGTTTTTCCTCATAGCTTAAATAATCGTCCCAGCGCATATATGGCATTTCTAGACGCGAGCCTATGCCAATTAGTACATCAACGCTATCCCATAACTCACGTGCAGCTATTGGCGGTACGCCTAATGGATGGTCTTCCGGCACAACGCCTCTGCCACTGCGAAAAGCGGTAACAGGGGCATTTAATAATTCTGCTAATGCCAGTACTTGCTCGCTGGCATGTTGAGCACCGGCACCACACATGATCATCGGCTTTTTAGCATTAGTAATAATTTTTATCGCTGTTGAAATTTCATCTAGGTTGATAGTGGGCTGATCGATGCCCTCATTACCTGTGCCAATTTCAATCTCTGTAGCTGTTGCCATGGTATCCCAGCACATATCAACCGAAATTGGCCCTGGGCGACCGCTATGAGCTTTACGAAAGGCGCTATTAATAATTGCAGAAGTATCTTTCGCATCAGCAATATGCAGGGCATCTTTAATAATGGTCTTTAGCGTGCCATTTTGATCGTTGAGTTCATGCAGGTGGCCTCTGCCTCGCCCCAGAAAGCTGCTAGGGACTTGCCCGGTTAAGCCAACAACTGGGGCACAGGTGCCCATCGCCGTGCACAGGGCGGCGGTGGTATTGAGCATACCTGGGCCGGGAACCACAGAGAAAACACCGGTTTTGCCCGTTGATTTGGCATAGCCCATAGCCATATAGGCTGCACTTTGTTCATGGCGTGGAACAATCAGTTCCAAAGAGTTTTTATAAATACCGTCAAATAGCGGGTAAATCTGTGCTCCGGGAATGCCAAATATTGTGTCGACGCCATTGGCAATAGTGGCTGCAATGATTGCCTCGCCACCGGTTATTGTTGCAGTCATAAATACACCCTAGAATTTATGGTAAATCCACGCAGTAGTTGCTTTAAAGTGACTATAGAGATGAATCTAAATCTAAAAAAGAATAAATATTTGCTGGACTCAATCTAAAATTCAGATGATGTTTTGAGGAGGGCGTGGCGCTTGAGGGGGCATGTGCCTATGAGTAGCGCTTTGAAAGGAGGGGATAAGTGGGGGCAGCCGTTTGTTAGAGAGTCAGCTTATTTCATAGTAGAGGACAGCTCGCTAATAATAAGGTCTTTTATCATGGTGCCTGCTTTACCTAGAGGGCGATCAGATGGGTACACTAGGTGAGGGGTAAAGGATTGATAGGAGCTGCCGCTGTAGTTTAGTTGTACCAAGTCTCCGGCTTGTAACTCTTTAGATATTAAAACTTCTGGCATCCAGCCATAGCCTAAGCCCATTAAGAGTGCCTCCTTTTTACTCATAAAATCACTTAAGTAAAACACGCGGTCCCCACCAAACTCTAGGGAGTCTAGCGTTTCTTTATCGGGGTCGCTGGTATCATGAATGGTTAATTCTACATAGTCATATAGCTGGTTTAAGCTTACCTCAGCCATGCTGGATAACTCATGATCTTTAGCGGCGACTAATACCACTGCCACAGGGTTCAGTTGTAAGGCTATTAAATTGGGGGCTGGCTTATACTCTTTCACCAGCATCATATCGGACTTGTCTCGTTCAAAGTGCATTTGCACGCCCCCTAGAAACTCGGTTTTCACTTGGATAATAGTGGGGATATCTTTGCCCATCATTTTCTTTAAAGCCCGCATCACGGGAGCGAGTGGCAGGGACCCGTCTATGACTAATTCTAATCGGGGCTCCCAGCCTTCGCTGTAACGCTCTGCGAGGCCCTCAATGCGGTGGGCTAGCTCTAGCATTTTACAGCCCTCTGTCCACAGCGCTTGGCCTACGGGGGTTAAGGTCGCTCTATACTGGCTGCGGTCAAAAATTTTTGTTCCTAAGTGATCTTCAAGCTTTTTAATTTGATAGCTAATAGCCGATTGGGCTCTATGTAGCTTGATAGAGGCCTTGGCAAAACTGCCTTCCTGCAAAATGGTATTTAATACATGGAATGTATCGATATTTAATCTCATGGGAACTGTTCTTGATGGCTGAGGCTAGAGAATAATTAGACTATCAGCTTTTTAGATTAACTCAATCTAGTATCTATTCTTTTTTAGAATGGTCTTTGCTAATAAGCTTTAGCAAAAGTTGGCCGCTATCCGTTGTTATAGGGGTTAAAAAGACTGCACAAACTATTAAGCATCAATTATTAAGAGCCGTAACCCATGAATCTAGACACTGCCAGAACCGACAGCTCGCTATTCTCAAGATTTTCACCCACAGCAGAAGATCCAATATTTAAATTATTGGGGCAGTTTCGGGCAGATCAAAACCCACAAAAAATTGATCTAGGTATAGGTGTTTATCGCGACGAAAATGGTGGTAGCCCTATTTTTCAAGCGGTGAAGCAATCCGAAATTATAAAATTGGATACAGAGCTTGAGAAAACTTATATAGGTCCTAGAGGGGATGGCGCATATATAGATGTTATTCAGAAGCTAATATTTAAGCCGCAGTTTCTTGCCGCAAACAGTTGCCGCTTAGCTTCGTTGCAAACCCCTGGAGGTAGCTGCGCTTTAAGAATGGCTTTTGATTTAGTGGCCAGAGGTCATCAAGATGCGACGGTTTGGCTAAGCAATCCTACATGGCAGGTGCATCGCCCAATTATCCAAGCCAGCGGTCTGAAAACAGCATCGTATCCATACTATGGCAAGGCTACCCATAGTCTTGCATTCGCAGAAATGCTGGCAACATTAGCCAGCGCTGAGCCTGGCGATATTGTTTTAATTCAGGCGTCTTGCCAAAATCCAACAGGTTGCGATATGAATCCCCAGCAATGGGCAGAGTTAACTGAACTACTTAAAAAGAAGCATATAGTTCCTTTAATTGATATGGCTTACCATGGTCTGGGTAATGGGCTGGTAGAGGACGCTGCAGGATTAAATATCATGGCAGCAGAATTACCTGAACTGATTGTTAGTTATACCTGCTCGAAAAATTTCGGCCTATATAGAGATAGAGCAGGGTTGTTAACTGTGTTAAGTGAAAGTCAAAAACAGGCTGATATTATTCAAAATATATTAGTCGATATTGCAACGGGTTTATATTTTACCCCTCCTTCGCATCCCGGGGCTGTGGTTAAAGAAATACTAACGGATACAGCCCTTAGCGCCTTATGGAAACAAGAGCTCAGTGATGTTCGTAAGCGAATTAATTTGGTACGTAGAGAACTCAGCTATAGCTTAATTTCACTGGGTATTGATGCGGGGTATTTAGCCGATCAGAGCGGTATGTTTTCTTTATTGGATTTAACCTATGAGCAAATAGTTACGATGCGAGAAAAATATAGTATTTATATTGTTGGCTCTGGCAGAATTAATATCGCTGGCATTAATTCGAATAATATTAATTATTTTATAGATTCGTATTCGAAGGTGGTTGGAGAGTATAGAAGCAAAAAGGCTGTTACTTTTTGAGCGTTTAATCATTTATCTATTTATAGTCAGGACTTATGAGGGGCAATATGAAGAGGTTAATTCTACCAACTAGTCTTACCATATTCCTTCATCTCTCTAGTGATTTCATCCGCTAGCAGCGCAATGACAAACTCAGCACCTCTAGACCCTAATGCGGCAGTGCCGTAGTAAAAACTCCTACCCGACATACAAAAATCTGCGCCTAATTCCATCGCGCGCAACACATCTAGTCCCGAACGTATGCCGCTATCTATAATCAGTGGTACGCTGTCGCCCACGCTGTCTTTAATACGCGGTAACAAATCTATGGTGGCGGGTGCAGCGTCAAACTGGCGGCCACCGTGGTTGGAGATTAATAGGCCATCAGCACCTTGCGCTATGGCTTGGCGGCCTAATTCGTTATCCATAACACCTTTAATAATAAGCTTGCCCTGCCAGTGTTGGCGGACTTTAGCGAGTAAATCCCAGTCGTACCAGCTATCGCATAGCTCTAGTATGCGATTGTTACCTGCAGTTTTACCCCTATCTTTTTTATCTACATAGGCGTTAAGCGTTTTCAGTGTGGGTACGCCTTTGAGAGCTGCTTGTAGTGCCCAAGCGGGTTTACTGCTCACTTGCAGTAATTGTTTTAACGAGGGTAGGGCGGAAGAGGACATGCCATTGCGCCAATCCCGTTCACGTTTGGAGTATTGTGGGGTGTCTATAGTGACTAATAAGTTTTTAACGCCGTTGCGTGCTGCTCTATCCATTAGGTCTTGCATAATGGCAAAATCTTTACAGGCATAGAGCTGAAACCAATGGCTGCTTCCTGCTGCTTCGGCTATGGCTTCGATGGTTTCATTGGAAAAACTGCTTTGGGTAAATGGTATGCCAGCGAGTTGCGCCTGCCTGGCCATTTCTAACTCTGTGCCTGGCCAATTAAGGTCGGCAAAGCCCACTGGTGAAATACCTAAAGGCAGGCTCCAGTTTTGTTCAAAGAGTTCTATGGAGCTGTCTATGCTGTCCAACTCGGCTAAAAACTTGGGCACTAACTCGATATTATTAAAAGCCTGTTCATTGCGACTTAGGGAGCGCTCACGGCCCAAGCCCCCGGCCAGATAGTCGTATACAAATTTGGGTAGCCGTTGTTTGGCGCGCGCTTTTAGATCGGTCACCGAGGGATAGTTAGTGGCGCCGCGATGTTCAAGAAAGGGGCGTATCATAAGCAAATGACTCTAAAAAAACAGCGTAATTATTTTTGTGCAGGTAGGGTTTTACCCGGGTTTAATAAGTTGTTTGGGTCCATGGCTTTTTTCACTGTCCACATCAAAGCGATTTCTGCTGGGCTGCGGGAGTGGTGCAAGTGCTCGCGTTTTTCTAAACCTATGCCGTGTTCTGCAGAGATTGAACCCTGTAGCTTGGCGATTTCTTGGTAGACGATATTTTCAACTTCACTTTTGCGCTGCATGCCCTCTTCCCATATACATAGGTGCAGGTTGCCATCGGCCAGATGGCCGAATACCAGCAGTTCATAGTGTTGAAAGGCTTGCTCTAGTTGTTTATGCAATTGCTCAATGAGTAGTGGCATATCGCCTATGGCTAGGCTGACATCAAAGGTATGTAGGAAGCAGCCAAATTTAGTTTTTTCGGTTTCAGCGTCATCGCGTATCTCCCACAGGGCGATGCGTTCGGCATCGGATTTGGCGATAACGGCATCCACTATTAACTCCGCCTCAAAGGCTTCGCCCAATATCTTTTCGAAGTGTTGGGCGTCGCTTGCAGGGTTATTGCCTTGATATTCCAGCAGCACATAGTAGTTGTAATCGGCAGGCATAGGCGGCTTATTGTGGGAGTGCTCACCGGTGTTTAGCGCGTAAAAGTCTTGCCACATAACCTCGTAGGCGCTGAGGCCGCCGTTGAATTGCTGGTCTAAATAGCCCAGCAGTTGCGAAACCTGAGTAAAGTCATCGGTGGCGACTAAAGCCGTTTGGCTGCTTAAGGGTTGTGGCCGCAGGCGCAGTACCGCGCGAGTAATTATCCCTAGGGTGCCCTCACTGCCTATAAACAATTGTTTAAGGTCGTAGCCGGTGTTGTTTTTTAAATAGGGAGTCATGGATGAGATGATGGTGCCGTCCATTAATACGGCCTCTAGGCCCAGCACCTGCTCGCGCATCATGCCATAGCGCAACACGCTATTGCCGCCGGCATTGGTGGCCATCATGCCACCTATAGTACAAGAGCCTCTAGCGCCAAAATCTACTGGGAAGGACAGCTGTTGCTCGCATGCCGACTGTTGCAGTTGCTCTAGGATTACGCCGGCTTGCACGGTGGCTGTGCGGTTAGCAGTATCTATCGCTTCTATGGCGGTCATGCGCTCGGTAGAGAGCACGATATTGTCAGCGCTGGAGTGGTGGCTGTCGACCAGGCTGGTGCAGCCGCCTTGGGTAACAACGGTTTGCTGTTGCTGTTGGCATAGCTTTAGCACTTCCGCCACTTGTTGCGTGGTCTGCGGCCGTACTAGGGCTTTCGCCTGCAGCGGGCCACCTTGCCAAAAGCCGCCGCTACGGCTGCTAATGTCGTCGCCTAATAACAAGCCTTTGTCGCCGACTATGTTACGTAACTGGCTGATAAGATCTGTCATGCGTTGGCCTTATTGATATCAGTGGGCTAGGAGATGGTATGGGCTACTATGCGGCCAAACAGCTTAAAGAGATTTATGCGAGGCAGATAGTGATTTTTGTTTATAGGTTTGTTCCAAAAAATCATGAACTCAGAGCATGTTGAACCAGCAATACGCTAAGCCTTAGAAAAACCTCATTAGCTGGTATTTGCTTTATATCTTTATAAGCAGCAGCTAGTTTTGTTGCGGCTTGGATGCTTATTATTGTTTATAAAGTCAGCACTGTGGCGCCGCACATTGCTCTGGATGTGTTTACGCTGAGTCTGTAAAGTGAGCATTTAAGGCTGGCAGTTGTAGGGGTTAAAGGGTGATGAAGTTTTCAAATACCTATGTGGGGTTAGGGCAGCGTTTTTATAATAAATCGCAACCTACAGCGGTGCGTGCGCCCAAGTTATTTTTATGGAATACGGCGTTAGCTAATAGGCTAAATATTCCAGCGGCGCTGCAACAAGATAGTGAGGCCTTAGCACAATACTTTTCTGGTAATCAAATACTGGCAGGGGCAGAGCCTATAGCAACTGCCTACGCCGGCCATCAGTTTGGTAGCTTTAACCCGCTGTTGGGTGATGGCCGTGCTCATCTCTTGGGCGAGCTGTTGGATGATGAGGGCAGGCGCTGGGATTTGCAGTTAAAAGGTTCCGGTGAGAGTGCCTATTCTAGAGCTGGCGATGGCCGTTGCGCCTTAGGCCCGGCAGTGCGTGAATTTATTATGAGTGAGGCCATGAGGGCCTTGGGCGTGCCGACCACCGAGTGTTTGGCGGTGGTGACTACCGGTGAGACCGTCTACCGGCAGCGAGCTAATCCGGGTGCAGTAGTCACTAGGGTGGCCGCCAGCCATATAAGAGTAGGTAGTTTTCAACTTTTCGCCTCTAGGGGGGATGTGGAATCGCTAACCGCGCTGCGTGATTATGCGATAGATAGGCACTTCCCCGAAATTAAACAACAAGCTAGCAATCATTCGGTTGCATTAGTGGATAGCGTAATAGCAAAACAAATACAGCTAGTGGTTGCTTGGATGCGGGTGGGTTTTATTCATGGCGTAATGAATACCGATAACACTGCTATCTCCGGTGATACCATAGATTATGGCCCCTGCGCTATGATGGGGGTTTACGACCCACAGGCCGTATACAGTTCTATAGACCGCAACGGCCGCTATGCTTTTGGCAACCAGCCTAGGATTGTTAATTGGAATATGGCGCGCTTTGCCGAAAGCCTGTTGGTCTTGCACCCTGAAGATGAACAGCTGCTGGCGCAAATGCAGGAGTTAATAAATGATTTTCCTCAGCGCTTTCAGCAGGCGTATAACCGCATGATGGCCGATAAACTGGGGCTGCAAGACTTACAGCCTGGCGATGATGCGCTAATAGAGTCCCTGTTAGCTAGGTTGGCTGAGTTGAAATTGGACTATACGATAAGCTTTGATCTGCTAACGAAGTCGCTAACGGATAGCAAGGTGCAAACCTTTATTAGTGCCGATTTAGGTGATTGTTACCAACAGTGGTGGCAGCGAGTTAACGCACAAGCCCTTAGTGCCGAGCAGTTGCAAGCCGCTATGCGCAACAATAACCCAGTAGTGATTCCTAGAAATCATCACATTGAAGCAGTGTTAGCCGATTGCGAAGCGAGCGGTGAAGCTAGTGCAGCTTTGGATTTTCTTGCAGTGTTACGCCAGCCCTATGTGGAAACGGAAGAAACCGCCCGATATCAATCGACAGATGACAGTTTTGATCAGGGCTACCAAACTTTTTGCGGAACCTGAGTATCGGATAACAGGCTAAATCAATAATGGTGTTATTTAGACGGATCTTGCTGCCTAAATTAAGCGTTTGCCAAGCGTGGTTGTCACCCCGTTGCAATTTGATTTCTGCCATTTGCTTTAGCTTGATATAAGGCGGTATCAGCCCGGTGCATAATGGAGTCATAGCTATCGTGGGTTTGTAATGAGGTAATGCCTATGCTCACAGTGATATTACTGATGTTGTGTACGCTAATTTCGGCAATATTACTGCTTAGCCTTTGGCATATAGCGCTAGCTTCATGGATGGCTGTTTCTGGTAAGGCAATGATAAATTCTTCGCCGCCCCAGCGGTAAACCCTATCATTGGGTCTTAGGCTGTTATTTAGCGTTTGCGCTATGGCGATTAAAATTTGGTCGCCTGTTTGGTGGCCGTAATTGTCATTGATTTTTTTAAAGTGGTCTATGTCGACTATGCCCAGCACAAAGTTTTGCTGACTAATGCTGTGGCGCTTTATATAGGCTGGTATCTCTTGGTTGGCCGACCGTCTATTGCTTAGGCTAGTTAAACTGTCAGTGTGAGCGAATGTGCTCATAAGAATAGATGCTTTTTTTAGCTCTTGGTTGCTTTTCTCTAGTTCTAATGTTCTTTCTTTAATAGTATTTTCTAAGCCAAGATTAAATTGATGCAGTTTTTTTTGTGCGTTTTTTCTTTGTAAAATATTGTTGTATAAGATTACGATGACAAGAGATAAAAATAGGAAAATAGCAATAGCGCTATTAATGAGTTTTCTATTTTTAAGGTAAAAGCTTTCAGGTTTGTTATAAATTTTACTGTTTTTGGGTAAAATGTTTTCGTTGATATGAAAGCGCTGTAGTTGCACATAATCAAACGTAGGGCGGTAAATTGCACTTTCTTTAACGGGAACGTCGCGAGTGTCTGTGCCTGCAAGAATACTAAGGGCTATTTTGGCGGCATTGCTGCCGTGCTCATAAGGGTTGTTCATCATCCCCCCTATGGCGCCGTTGTTTATCATTAGCGATCCCCACATGCCATAGATGGGTACGCTACTGCGGGCCGATAAGGGGGGCAAATCTTTCTGAAAAGAGAAGTAGGCCCCCAGTTTGTCTTTGTGTATGGCCATTAATAATATGGCAGTATCATCTGTTAATTTACTTACTGTGTCGTGCAGTTCTGCTATAGAAAAATCATCTAATAGCTCTATTGTTATATTTCTTTTGCTGGATTTTTTTTGCCATGAGTTTTTTATTTCTTTGGCTGCGTTAATCATTCTGTGGCCTAGGCCTGTGGTGTCTCCAATCAAGATGATTTTTTTAATGTTAGGTTGTATTTGAGCGATGAGATTGAGGTTGCCGGCTATGTCCATGCCTTCGGCTATACCTGTTATATTTGGTTTGTTAATTAAGTCGTTATGGTTAAAGATATTAACACCACAAAATACTATGGGTATATTGGGGAAGAGCCTGTCACCATGCTCTAATAAAAATCGGTAAGCAGCATCGTCACTGGTAATAATGATGTCTGGTCTGTAGTGAGCGAACTTGTATTTTAATAAATCGAGAATTTTTTTATTGTATATAGCATCGTCCACATAGCGGCGCTTATCCATATATTCTATAAAGAGGTTTTCTTGGGCTATATCTTTAGCTAGGGCGTCTCTAACGCCGCGAGTTAGCTCTTCTGTCCAGGCGTATTGTGGGTGGTAGGAGTTAAGCAATAGTACTTTGTTAGAGCCCAGTGCAGGGTTGCAGCTAATAATAAACAATAGTAATAGGATGAGGCACTGGTAAGGCATAAGGCAGGGGTGCTTAATAAAAATAGGGTTAATTAATTATGATGACTAATGTCTTAAAATCCAGTTTTATGCTGTAGGGATGTGATAGCCCGGTGGTTAATAGTACTATTTTTTATAAGCTGGTGGGGATAAATATAGCTTTAGAGCCCGGTCCTTAGTATCTAAGAATGCTGTAAGTGGCGGTAGATAGGGGGTTGTGGCGGTAGTGGTGATAGGCGGCGGGATGAAGACTGACGATGGCCGTATATGTTTATCAATTATAAGTAGGGAGGCTGTTTGTTTTGATATAGAAGCTATTAGGGCCGGATATTATTGTAAATAGAGCTGGTCTAGCCATAGCGTTTGCGGGCTGGCATTGGTAATGAAGAAGCTTACGTCAATGATGTTAGCCATATCCATACGGCGCTGGCTGGGGGCGGCAGCAACTGTAGCTAAATCTACGCTGATATGATTCCAGCCGGGTGTAAGTAAAAGCTTTTTGTTAAATCTGTCGTTATAGTCAAAGCCCCGCTCGGGGTGTGGTTTATCGTATATGCGCAGGGTTATGGTTTGCTGCTGTTTTGTATAGAGGCTGAATCGCAGGCTGTGGTAGTTTTGCCAGTTGCCGGGGAAGTGTTCTAGGCTTACGCCGCTGTATTGCTCTTTATTGTGCAGGCGTATAGCTAACGCTTGTGAGTTTAAATGCTCAGCTTTATGGTCTAAATGTATCAGCGTGTGCTTCCCTATGGCCTTAAAGCGTGAAAGTTCAGTGCTTGAATCAAAGTTGCTGAGTAGGGGGAAGTGTTGTTGGGCTAGGTATTCGTCATAGCGGCTAATAACCAGCGGCTTAAATGTAGCGAGTATGGCGATGATGCTGGCTATGCGTAAAAACCCTGTAAGTGCTTTATAGTTTTTAGCCAGGTAGTCAGAAAACCAACAAAAAGCCAGTAATGAGCCCGCAATGTTTTTTAGCAGATCGGATAAGTCCGCGGTTCTAGCAAAGGCAGGTTGTAATAGTTCTATTGATACTCCAAATAGTAGCGGGTATAGCAAAGCCTCTAGCGCTTCGGCGCGCAAGCTGCTGTGTTGTTGGCGGCGTTCTAGCAGTATTACTGTGCTAAGCAAAAAAAATAAAACGACGTGGCCTAAGTTCCAGAGCTGATGTACTGAGCGGGGCTCTATACTCTGGGGGCTGGTGATATACAGTGTTAAAAATAAAGCAATAAAAATCAGGCAGGCTATGCCTTTGACTTGATAAAGTATGCTCATTTAAGGCTTAGCCCGGTAATAGTGGTAGCTTGGGGTGCGGCATTTACTTTAGCTCTACTTCAACAAAAGCAAAGTCGTAGTCATTAGCATTAATGACATTATGTTCTATCCCAGCAGGGCGATAATAGGATTGACCTGCTGTTAGTTGCGCGTAGCTTTCGCCTTCTGCCGTTACTATTTTTAGTTGGCCATCTTGTTCCGGGATTACAACGTAGTCATAGGCATGTTTATGCCAGCCAGTTTCACCCTTGGGTGGGAAACACCACTCGGTCACAATGACGCGATCATTTTCAATTTGCAGTAGGCCTTGGGCGGCGGCGTTTTTATTACACATGGCGTAGCCTCACTTTTGCGATTAAAGTTCAGCATGTTAGTACGATACCGGGATTACGTCCATGGCTGGCTGAGCTTATATTTACTGCCTTGCTGTGCGCTCTATATTATGCTTGCTAGCAAGTCATTTATAATGCTAAAAATACTGTTTTACAGTACCTTAAAAATTAATGTGCTTGCGCGGGTGCTATCTGCTTTACGGTGAGGTGTTTATGCAGTGTTTGTTGAAGTTGTTTGTGCTTATGTTCTTGCCTGCGCAAGTCGCTTTGGCCAGTGAGGCTAAGCCTTTAGATTTAACGACTCATTGGGTAGGTTTTGTCGCCCTGCTGCTCTTTGTGACGGCTTATATCTTTGTCATCATGGAAGAGCGCCTACATTTGCGAAAATCAAAACCGGTGTTGTTAGCTGCCGGTTTGATATGGGCTTTAATTGCCATAGCCTATCGTGAACATTCCTCTTTGATGGTAGAGCATGCTATTAGGCATAATTTCTTAGAGTACGCCGAGCTATTTTTCTTTTTATTAGTGGCGATGACCTATATCAATTCTATAATTGAGCGCGGTGTTTTTGATGCACTACGGGATTGGTTAATTGAAAATGGCTTTACTTATAAGGGCTTATTTTGGTTGACTGGCATACTGGCGTTTTTTATATCACCGGTAGCCGACAACCTCACTACCGCTTTGATTATGTGTGCGGTAGTGATGACGGTGGGTCAGGGACATAAACAATTTATTAATCTGAGTTGTATTAACATAGTCGTAGCAGCTAACGCCGGCGGCGCGTTTAGCCCCTTTGGCGACATCACTACGTTAATGGTATGGCAAAAAGGTATTGTTGAGTTTTTTACTTTCTTCCAACTGTTTATACCAGCGGTAGTTAACTTTTTGCTGCCCGCTATTATTATGAGCTTTGCCTTACCCGCGGGCTTGCCTCCCGCTAATAATACCCAGAAAACAACGATTAAACTCGGTGGTTTAACGATAGTCGGCTTGTTTATCGTTACTATTGCTACGGCGGTGAGCTTTCATCAATTTTTACATCTGCCACCCGTGTTTGGCATGATGACTGGCTTGGCCTATTTAAAACTTTATGGCTTTTATCTACGCAAAAAGAGGCGTGCTGGCCCGCAATCGAGTATTCCGATTAGTAGACCAGAAAAACCCTTTGATATTTTTGAGCGGGTAGCTCATGCCGAGTGGGATACTCTGTTTTTCTTTTACGGGGTGATTATGGCGGTAGGTGGTTTGGGCTTTATAGGTTATTTAGAGCTGGCTTCGGCAGCCATGTACGGCCAGTTAGGGCCTACCACCGCCAATGTGTTAGTGGGCTTGTTATCGGCGGTAGTGGACAATATTCCTGTTATGTTTGCGGTGCTTACCATGCAGCCAGAGATGCCGCAAAGCCAGTGGCTATTGGTAACGCTAACGGCTGGGGTAGGGGGTAGCTTGCTTTCTATAGGTTCTGCCGCGGGGGTGGCGTTAATGGGCCAGGCTAGAGGCTATTACACCTTTTTCGGTCATATAAAATGGCTGCCTGCTGTAGCCCTAGGCTATGCCGCTAGTATTTACGTACACTTGTTATTGCAAGGCCTATAGGGGCTTAAGATAGGGGCTTAAGATAACCAGCGATCAAAAGGGATAACTTCTACCAACTCTCCTGCGGCTATATTAGCTGCCTCGCGGGGGATTTTAATAAAACAGTTAGCCTTGCTTACTGACGATAAAATGCCCGAACCCTGTTCGCCAGTATCATTAACTACGAGCTGGCCCTTATCATCGCGGCTTAAAATGCCGCGCTGAAAATCTGCCCGGCCCGGTTGTTTTTTGAGTGGGCTGGCTGTGCGCGCATTTAAAGTAAGCGTGGTTAAATTTTGTTCGCCTGCCAGCGCTCTGAGTATAGGGGTAACTAATTGGTGAAAGGTCACTGTGGCCGCCACCGGATTACCCGGCAGGCCAAAGAATAAGGCCTGGCCTATAGTGCCAAAAGCAAAGGGTTTGCCGGGTTTGATGGCGATTTTCCAAAAATTGATTTGGCCGATTTTACTCAATATATCCTTGGTGTAATCGGCTTCCCCCACAGAGACACCACCAGAGCTAATGATAGCGTCGCAGTCTTGGGCGGCTTGCTGGAATACTTGCTCCAGCCTTTGCGGGTCATCGGCGATAACGCCTAAATTAAGCACCTCGGCCCCCAAGCGCGTTAACATGGCTGCTACCACATAGCGGTTACTGTCGTAGATGCAGCCTTTGGCCAGTGCGGTGCCGGGTAACTGCAGCTCATCACCGGTAGAAAACAGGGCTACCTTGGGGCGGCGGTAAACAGTAACTTGGCTAAGGCCTACCGAGGCGATTAAACCTATATCCACCGGGCTGAGGCGCTTGCCTTGTTGCAAGATAATGCTGCCGGCGGCTATGTCTTCCCCGGCAAAGCGTATGTTGTTGTTAACGCTGGCGGCTTGCTGAAAGCTGACGTACTGATCCTGCAGGGTGCAGCGCTCTTGCATAATGACGCAGTCGGCCCCTTCAGGTATTGCGGCGCCGGTCATAATACGCACGCATTGGCCAGAGCCTAGCGGGCCGGCAAAGGGCGCACCCGCCATGGACTTACCAATCAGTTCTAGGCGGCTGTGTGTTGCTAGATCGCCAGCACGTAGTGCGTAACCATCCATCGCCGAGTTATCGTAGCCGGGCACATTAAAGCCTGCTGCTAGGTCACAGGCTAGAACCCTATCCAGGGCCTGCTCCAGGTCGACGGTTTCGGTGTCGCTGATAGCGCTTACGGCAGCCTGCAGTAATTGTTGGGCGGTCTCTAAGGGCATTAGGCCGTTGCTATCACAGGAGTCCATGGGGTTATACCTCTACATTTATTGAATCATTTGCCAGCTTAACTGTATGCCGAGCGCGAGAGCCTATAAAAAATCGGCCTTCATAAGCAAGTTATTTAGTGTTTTAGGCTAGGATATAGCAATGCTGATTAAAGTTTGTACGCTATTTGTGCTGGGCTATATTGTTGCTATGTTTAGTCCATATCAGTATAAATACCTCCTATCTTTATTCCATTGTGCTAGCTAGAATTTCTGTTTCAAGTTTTAGTAATAAGCTGTTTTATTGATGAAAATTGCGTTACATACTGACATTTACCCAATGACTGGCGGCAGATAGAACTCTCATGAGCAAAGTAGTAGATCAAAAAACCACGGATACAGGTAGCCAAATCGACCGCGCCCCTTGGCTGGACATATTGCAAAAAACCGAAATGCGAGCTTTGGCTTCGGTAGGTAGTGAAATTAGTCAGTTAATAGGCGATGCCAATACCAATGCTGGCGGTTTAGCAGAAATTATTTTAAAGGATGCCGCGCTGACTTCGCAGGTGTTAAAAATCGCTAATAGCGTGGAGTTTAAGCCCGGCTCGGCCAGGGCTGAGCGGCAAGCGCTAAAAGCAGCTGAGCAAGAAAGCGCGTTGCGCCAAGCCATAGTGCGCATAGGGTTTAATGGCATACGCTGTATTTGTATATCCATAGCCTTGATTGACAGTATTATTAAAAAGCCTAATAAGCAAAAACGTTTATTGCTGTGCTTGGCACAGAGTTTTCATACCGCAGTGCACGCGAGAAATATTGCGCAGCAAATGAAAAATTGCCGCAGTGAAGATGTGTTTATCGCCGGCTTATTGCAAAACTTAGGTGAATTGGTTTTTTGGGCCAGCCCTATAGCCGAAAGCTTGGATTATAAAAAATTAATAAAAACCAATAATGGCAGTGCTGCCGTGGCGGCGCAGCAGCTAACAGGTATGTCCTTTACGGATATGTCTAAAGAGTTGGCTGACAGCTGGTCGCTGAGTGAAACCCTGTCTGATAGTTTTAACCCAGCTAAAAATACGCCTGAAGTGAAAGCGATTAACTTAGGTAATATGATGAGTAGCGGTATAGAGTCGGGCTGGGATTCAAAGCAGCTTACTGCCGCTATTAATAAAATTGCCGCAGACTTTTCTTTAAATATAAATAGTTGTATGGATTTACTACGCAGGGGGGCCGATGAGGCCATGGCCATGGCTAAGGAGTACGGGCCGGGTATAGATGCAGTATTGTTACCACGTGAGCCCGGGTTGGCCGCGGTGGAAAATATAGAGCCGGTGGACGATATAGTCGCTACTGAAAAGGCGCTGAGTGATATTGAATCTTTGTTGGTACGCTCTAGTGGCGATGCTGGTAAAGCAGACCCAGCACAAAGCGGCCAAGACGAACCCTCGCAATCGGTGGCTAAAAATAATTTGCAGCAACAGGCCATAGCTCAAACTCTAGAGCAGGCAGCTCTAAGGCCAGCCAATAGCGCTAGGCAGGTAGAGCTTATCGATGAATTATGGGATGCCGCCGAAGGGCAAAATCCTATAACCTCTGTTTGCAAGTTGCTGGCTAACGGTATTTACGAAGCAATTGGCCTAGAGCGGGTGGCGGTATTTATTAAGCTGAATAAAAAAGAAGAGATAAAACTGGCTTATTTGGCGGGCCAGAATACTGAACACTGGGCGCAGGATTTGGTGCTCTCCATTAGCGAAACCAATGATTCTATTTTCCGCTATTGTACTCGCAGTTCTGGCCCAGTGTGGGTGTCACCGGGCAAAACCACCGGCCTGGATAAATTGTTAAGCAAGCCCGTGAAAGCACTAATAGGGGAGCAAAAGCGTTTTATGATGGCACCCGTTAAAAGTGGCCTGCGGGTAGTGGCATTGGTTTATACAGATATGGCCGGTGAAGATTTAGAGCTCAGTGAGCAGCATTTTGCTGATTTTTCACGTTTGATTAAGCAGGCGAGTAGGGCGCTATCCTCTCAGTAGCTGCTGTGAGCAACTTATAACTTAGAAATAGCTATAGAGGTAAAAAACAGAAGCTAGGTTATATTAAAGCTAAAAGTACTAAAAAAACTGTTAATTTTTAATTGGCGCTTATATTATTGCTGACCCTAAAAATAATAACGGAGCAAAACGTGCCTATAGCTTTATATCAACCCCAGGTAAAAGTCGGGGATAAAGTAATGCTAAAGCCTAAAAGCCCCCATTTTATGGAGCTAGGGCAAAGCTTAGGTATGGTCGAAGAAGTAGTACTCAATGGCATGGGCTATTGGGATGTGACAGTTGACTATATCACCAAAAAAATTCAAGTAGATGCCAGCCAGTTGGGGCTATTCAAAAACAGGCGTCAGGCCTGATCAATAGTGTTGTTTGTGGCTACTAACTTTAAACAGTTTATTGCCCAATAACTTCCGCTACTGAGCAATAAACTAGAGGCTGTTGCTTATTCTAAATCGGCAGGCTCATGGGCTGTGATGCAGTGCATACCGCCGCCACCTAAGTTAATCGCATAGGGATTTACACCCACCACACTACGATTTGGAAACACCGATTGCAGTACGCTGATGGCTTGCTGATCGCGTTGTTGCACACCTAAGTCATCACCCGGCTGATAATACTGCGGCACGATAACCACTCCATTAGCAATAACAAAGTTCATATAGCTGCTAGCCGCGGCGATATAAACCGAGTTGGGTAGGGGGTCTAAGGTGTCATCAAACAGAAACTCTGACAGCCAGCTGTTCATCGTGTCGCCACGATTAGTCATTTCATAAGACATATCGGTGTGGGGCATGCGCACTATAGTAAATGGGTTGCCATCCTGGTCAGTTGCGTTTTGTAATACCTGATAATTCGCTTCCAAACGTTGCTGCGACAGTGCTGCTATGCCTGTGGGGTCGTTAGCAACTTGCTCGTTGGTGATTTCTGCCAAGGCAATTGTATTAGGCCCTACAAAGCGAGCGTATTCATCTATATGGCCGCCAGTGCCAAAGGTATAAGCCTTGGTGCCGGGTAGAGGGCCAGGGATGCTGGTAAAGGCGAAGGGATCTTCTACTAGGCCTTGTTCCAACCAGATGATTTTTTCTACGTTGAAGATACGCTTAAACTCATCTTCGATTATGGCGCGTTTAGTGCCATTTGTGCTGTTATCTTCGCCGTAAATATAGTGTTTAAGCTCCGATTGGCCTTCGGGGTTACGTTGGTCTTCAACCGCCCAGGTCAGCATCATAGTGCCTTGGCCATTAAATTCGTGGTTACCTCCTTCATGTATTAACCAAGAGCTGTGTATATCTAAATCTAGCTTTTCGGCCAATAGCTTATCGAGGTTGCCTTCGGTTTGGCTGTAAGGCTCGTATAAGCCATAAGCGCCCCAGCCGGTAAACTGAAAGTCCACCATTTCTTTTTTGGTGCCGTTATAGCGAAATACCGGCCCCATATCCCTTATCCACATATCATCGCGGGTGGCGGCTACAAACTCTACATTCGTTAGCGGAGTGCCGTGATTAGTGATTTGGTTTTTGATGCTGTTGATATTGTTTGCATTTTTGACTTGTACTACCACAGTGGTATGGGCTTGGGCGGCATCAATGATGTCTAATACCGGTTCGGTGGTGCTAAAACCATTGACGTAGGTATAACTTGGCCAAGCGACCCATAAAGCTTTTTGCGGCTCAAACTCTGCCGGCATTCTAATTTCTGCCTGCGCTGCAGGGGTAAAAGATAAGGCTGATGCTGCTATTGCCAAGCCAGCTGCCAAGGTACGGGTTTTGTTTAACATGTATGTTCACCTTTTTTTGTTGTTTTAGGTGGCGCTATTAAATACTGATTAAACGATCAATAAATACCCGCATTCGTGGGGGAGGAAAAAGGCGTTGCATAAATTGTGACGCAGTTGCAATTGGCTAATTGCATGCGGCTATAACCTACCCCATGGGGCTATTCTTGCCTAGCTAGGGCTATGCAATAGTTGCTGTGCTTGCGCCCGTAGTGAGGTCTAAAAATAACTAGCCAGTTAGCCAAAAAAGACGAAAAGTTAGATTAATAAATAATAATAACGGATTAACATGGGGGCATTTATGGCTATAGCGAACGTCGTTGCAGATACATTCCGCGCTAAATCAATAAGTGGTCGAGCTGGCTTTGAGAGTCAAAATGCCATGGCCAACTTAATTAATGCATTGCACAGACCAAATTTTGCCGACATATGTTTGGATAGCATTAGCAAAGTTAGCCATTTTGATAGTGCGGTGATTATGGCCTATGGCGTAGGGCCAACCCCGAGAATTTTATATGATCAATTGGCTGAAGAATACCGTGATGCCTTTTACGATAGGTATTTAAAAGGTGCTTTTATTTTAAGCCCGCTTTATCAAAGCTATAAAAATAACGGAAAAGGTTTTTTTCATATCGATGAGGTGGCGCCGGAAGGTTTTTTCAAAAGTGAATACCATAAAAAATATTATTGCTATAGCGGTTTAATCGATCAGGTTTTTTATTTAAAACAATTTAGTGCTGGTGTAGCTATTGTGCTGTCTCTTGCAAGAACCAATAAGTTGAGACCATATAGCCAGCAAGAGATTGCCGATTTAAAGGCTATAGAACCTACATTAATGGCTTTGCTGGCTAAGAATTGGGAAAAGCTAGCCAGTGATGAACACAATTTTTATGACTACTTGCACAAGGCCTTTGAAAACTTTGGTCGTTCAGTGTTGAGTAGGCGCGAGAAAGATGCCGTCAACTGCATGCTTAGAGGTAGCTCTTCCAAGTCGGCTGCTAGAGAGATGGGTATATCCACAGAAACAGAGCGCTCCTATAGAAAGACTATCTATAACAAGCTGAATGTTTGTTCGCATTCAGAGATTTACCATTTATTTTTCAAATCTTTGGAATTCGCTGACAGTGGCGAAGATTGTGATCCGTTAGAGTTGTTATGGAATAGTGCTAAGTGATAGGGAGCTTAATCATCTTATTTTTTTGGATTATAGCTGCTAGGTAATCTACCCACATTTGAGGGGTTTTTTATTATTGATAGGGGATGCAAGATGTCCCAGTGTGCAGAGGGACTTGTGCGTTTGCAGAATGCCCATGGGCAATAACAGGTGCAATTTGCCGCAAGAGTAAATGCATTGAATAATAAAAATGTGAGGACTTAATGAATATACTCAACAAGAAAAAACTAACAAAAATAATAGCATTAACTGCGGCTGTAGGTGCTGGCCAGGTTTATTCGGCCGCTCTGGAAGAGGTGCTTGTCACGGCTCAAAAACGTGAGCAAAGTGTACAAGAAGTTCCTATTGCCATTACTTCTATAGGCGGTGAGGATTTAAAAAACCTGGGCTTTAAATCTGCCACTGATGTGCAGTTTCAAACGCCGGGTTTAATTGTTTCTTATGCTTCTAGTAATGCTATCCCCAACTTCACCTTGCGCGGCGTGGGCTTAAACGATTTTACCGCTGTGCAAAGCTCACCAGTAGCCATACATGTAGATGATATTTACTACGGCAACTCTACCTTACTTAACTTCGCCTTATTCGATGTCAATAGAGTGGAGGTGTTAAAAGGCCCGCAGGGGACTTTATATGGCCGTAACTCTACCGGTGGCGCGGTAAACTTTTTTTCTAATAAACCTACTCAGGAATTCGAGGCTGGTATCGATTTAGGTATAGCAAACTATGACGCTATTACCGCTGAAGGTTTTGTAAGCGGCCCCTTAAGTGATGATCTTTCAGGTCGTGTATCGGTCACTACAGTTAACCAAAGTGGCGGCCCTTATAAGCATGCTGTACATGGTGAAATCGGTGATGTTGAAAAATATGCCGTACGCGCTCAGTTACTATGGGATGCCACTGAAAAACTGACCATACATGCCTCCATGTTTGGCGGTAGTGAAGAGTCAGATGCTGGCCAGTATCACAGCTATCCTACTTTTGCTGGTGACGGTTCCTGGAATGTGTGTGCGCCTATTGCCGCGGGTAATTTAACCGCCTCTAGCGACTGCTATTATGATCCCGATACCGCCTCGGTAGGCATAGATGATAATGATGCATACACCACTGATGCCGGTATAGTTAACCGCGATGAAATCGACGTGTTTGGTGTGTCTGTATCGGTGAATTATGATATGGGCGATTATACATTGACCTCTATCACTGGTTATAACACGGTGGATAGAAAGTCACAGGAAGATGCCGACGGCTCACCGTTTCGCTCAATTGATGTAGGTTATGAAACAGAGTTTGAGCAGCTAACGGAAGAGTTACGTTTATCTTATGACAATGGCAGCGGTTGGAATTCTACCCTGGGCTTGTTCTTGTCTACCGATACCTTAGATACACCCAGAACCGAAACAGATTTAACAGAGATTTATGGTGGTTTCCGTCAAAACCATAGCTATGAATTAGAGACCGATTCGGCAGCTATATTCTGGCACAACGAATATGAATTAACCGATGCTTTGACTGCTGTGCTGGGCTTACGTTATACCGATGAAACCCGTAAGTTTGTGGGTGGTACTTTTAACAATGAACCGGGTGTAGGCCCTGATGCTAGTGGCGACTTTGTGCCTGCGCCTTTATTAACGTCTGATTTAGTGTACGCCTTTCTTGATGACGAGGTAGATTTTAAAGAGTCTTCCTATCGCATAGGTTTAAACTATGACCTTAATGACAGCACTATGATATATGCCAGCGTTGCCAATGGCTTCAAAAGTGGCGGCTTTATTGGTGATATCACCGAACAGGCCATTTTAGAGCAGCCTTATGACGAAGAAACGTTAACCGCGTATGAGCTAGGTTTTAAATCTGACTTGTTAGATGGCAGCTTGCGCTGGAATGGTTCGGCTTTTTATTACGACTATGAAGACGTTATTCTTGCAATGACTATCGAAGGCGGTGCCTTAGCGACCTTATTGATCAATGAAAATGCCTCGGATGCCGTTATTAAAGGTTTTGAAACCGATGTTTGGTGGGCACCTACCGATAATATCGACATCAAGTTGGGTGCGGTTTATTTAGATACCGAGCAAGAAGCTATTGCTACCGAGCCCTTTGAGGTAGCAGCGGGTCGTGATGGTGCGCATATGCCTTATGCACCTGAGGTTAGCGGTAATGGTTTAATCCGTTATAGCAATACCGTGGCCGATGGTTTGATGGGCTCTGTGCAGTTGGACTTTACCACGCGTGCCCATCACTATGCAGAAATTGATAATAGTAAAATTTCTAAAATCGATGGTTATACCTTGTTTAATGCGCGTGTAAGCTTAGATGCCGAAGAGAGTAGTTGGTCAGCCTCGCTATGGGTAAAAAACATAGCGGATAAAGAGTACACGCAATACATCAACGACCTGCAAGGTTTAGGTGCGGTGTTAACTACACCTAGTTACCCTAGAACTTATGGTGTAGACCTGTCATTACGTTTCTAAAGAGTCACTGACGTTTGCCTGGAGTGTAATGACCTTGCCTCCAGGCTTTTTTTTTGCAATAAATTAGCAGTTAATAAGAGTTAAAAGATTTCTATGGCAGATGCAGGCATAGTTAGTGTAATACCTACTTTAATGGTATTAGCTTTTGCAATTTGGACTAAGCGTACCGTTGAGCCTTTATTGGCTGGAGTTATTATAGGCCTGTTAATACTAGAGCCTACTAAATCCCTGGATAATCTCACCGGTATTATGCTGTCAGTGATGGCTGACGAAACTATAGGTTGGGTGATTTTAGTGTGCGGCCTGATGGGGGCACTTATTGCCTTGCTGGTTAAAATTGGTGGCGCTGTTGAATTTGGAAAAATGGTGGCCACGCGCATTAAAAGTGGAACTTCTGCATTATTAATGGCTTGGCTATTAGGTTTGCTTATTTTTATAGATGATTATTTAAATACGCTAACCATTAGTTCATCCATGAAAAAGGTCACTGATAAATACCGTGTTTCCCGTGAGATGTTGGCCTATGTGGTGGACTCTACCGCCGCACCTATTTGCGTATTAATTCCGCTGTCTACGTGGGCAGTGTATTTTTCGGCAGTATTAGAAGAAAGTTTAAATATACCTGTGGGTGAAGGTTTTGCCTTATATTTACAAGCCATACCCTATATGTTTTACGCTTGGTTTGCCGTGATCTTGGTGCCTTTGGTTATTCTTAAAAAAGTCCCCTTGCTGGGAGCGATGAAAACAGCCGAACACAAAATGCGGGATCATTATAATATAGCGGCTGAACCTGTTATCGATGAGGCCGCAGGCTTTAGCCGTCGTGGGGTGTTACTAAACTTTATTATTCCAATAGCTACGTTGATATTTTTTACCTGGTATTTGGATATAGATATTTTAAAAGGCGTGATTATCGCCTTGCTAGTAACCCTGGCTTTAAGTTTTAGCCAGCGCATACTGGCGCTTAGTGAACTGTTTGATACCTTGTTGGAAGGTTTTAAATCTATGCTATTGCCGTTAGCGACGGTGGTGGCTGGCTTTATGTTAAAAGAGGTTAACGACCAGCTAGGTTTAACCGTGTTTGTCATCGAGACCATGAAGCCCTTAATGACCGCCCATTGGCTGCCCTTGGTGACTTTTATTACCATGGCCTTAATTGCCTTTGCCACCGGTTCCTTCTGGGGTATTTTTGCCGTGGCCACACCTATAGTTATGCCCTTGGCGATTAGTGTGGATGCCAATCTGCCCTTGGTCATAGGCGCATTAATTTCGGCCAGTGTATTTGGTAGCCACGCTTGCTTTTACGGTGACTCCACGGTGTTATCAGCCCACGGCAGTGGCTGTAGTGTAATGGCTCATGCCTTAACGCAGTTGCCCTATGTATTATTAGCCGCTTCCATAGCTTCCGTGGCCTTTATTGTGCTGGCTTGGTAGGTGAACACTGCACCAGTGATTGGCTAGTAGTGCGGAATATAAAACGCTAAAAAAGAAAAAGCGGAATGTGCTAATGCCCATTCCGCTTTTGTGTAATTCTTTTTGAATATTATTAAATACCTAAGGAGTCCATTAAATCGTCGTTTTCTTGGCTGGAAAGGGCGTGGGCGGCAGCTTGTTTGGCTAGGGCACGTTTGTTGGCTTCCTGGCTGATAATATCATCGGGGCAGGTATCAGCTTCAACCTCAAACTCTTGCAATTCTATAAACTCGGTCTTATCCATGGCCAATTCTAAAAAGAACACATTGTTTTGATTGGTGCTAAAGGCTACGCGGCGTGATTGCGCCAAGTCCATATTGGTATCTATAGACATCGATAAACTTTTATTGATTGCCATCATTTTAGGTTGGTTTTGATTGATAACAGTTTGTAGCTCTTTACCGATTTGATTGGTGAAATTGCCCACTATCTGATTCATCAGTTCACCCATTACATCACCGACTTCATCAGCCGTGTGTTGGTTGGCTAATTCATCCTCAGGCATGCCCATGTGAATCATATAGTCGCGGTATAACTCTACCGCCGCCTGGCTGGAAAAGTTAATAATGACTAAGCCAGAAAAACTGCCGTCAAATAGCACAAAGCAACCTAAGTCAGGGCGCAGGCTGGTTTTTTGAATTTTTTGCACCATGGCGGAGTGCTTAACAGGTTTACCCGTTGCTGCGCCCAATACCCCAGTTACTGAGTGACATAACTTAAGCAGTATATCTTCGGTGCTAACGCGCTTATTTTTTGTTTTTTTGGATTTGCTTACAGCCATGAATATACCTTCTATTACAATCTACTGGTCAAACGACTAGCTCTAAAGTGGAATAATTGAGTCGACAACTATAGTGCTTAATTGCCGTTTTGACCATCTTTAGCGTATATCTCAAGGCTTATATGCGGCTGGTTGACAGCCTTTGCGGGCTATTGTTAGAGTTGCGGCCTAGCTGCGCAGATAGCTAGGCCGTATCCAATGGGCTAGCCAATGGACTACGAATAAGCACTGATAAGCACTGTAGAGTAGGCACTGACTGAATGAAGAACATACTGTTCTATATCTTGGCAATATGGGTTGCTGTGCAATCTGTATTGGCAGCGGCAGATGCTCATCAGGTTCATCAGTCCGATGCCAGTTACCATCCTTTAGCCCAGCAGTTATTAGCCGAATTGGATACGGACGAGCAATTGAGCTCGCCGCCAGATCAAAGCAGTGACCTTAGCACTACTTCCCCCCAAAAAACCGTTACTGTGCTGGATTGTCAGCACTGCTGCCATTGCCATGGTCAGCTAGCCAAAATACTGGTTTATAGCATGTTCAATGCTAATTTCTCTATTGCTGAAGCGCAGTTTGTTGATTATAGCCACACCCTGCTTAGCGCTCACCCCAACTCCTTGTTTCGCCCTCCTAGAGTTTAACCCTCCTTAGTCAACGCGATGAGTCGACGCCATTAGTGGCCGTCGCTTATTGGTATTACAGGATAAATCTAGGATGAAACCATGTTTTTATTATATGCCACGCATACTGCGTGCCGCCGCCTATACAAGTTTAATAGCCTGGTAGTAGGGCTATCAATCACGCTGCTGTTCACTACTTCGGCGCAGGCCGCCGGCAGTACTTTGAGCTTGGCCCAGGCCATACAGCAGGCGCTTAGCGCCAACCCCAGTTTAAAAAGTTTTCACTTTCGCGAGCAGCAACTCAACAGCCAATTGGCCAGTGCCAAGCTCAGCCCCGCCTATGAGTTGGGGCTAGAGCTAGCAAACTTTGCCGGCTCTGGCGAGTTTAAAGACTTCGATCAGGCCGAAGCCACAGTATCGCTGTCGTCCACCCTGGAGTTAGGGGGCAAGCGCGATGCCCGCATTGCTGTAGCCCAGCGCAGTCGCAGCCAGTTTGAAACCCAGCGCGAGCTAGAAACCCTAAGCTTGCTGGGCGAGGTAACCCGCCGCTATGTGGCGGTGTTAGCCGCGCAGCAGCGCCTAGCCCTGGCTAACAGTGCCGAGGCCTTGGCGAAAGAGGCCCGCAATGCCGTGGCCAAACGCGCCCAAGCTGGGGCCAGCCCCAAAGCCGAATTAAAACGCGCCGAAGCTGCCGCCAAGCAAGCCCATCTCAGCGTCTATGCCGAGCAGCAGCAATTGCGCTATTTAAAAGTGGCCTTGGCAGCGTTGTGGGGTAGTGACAAAGTCAGTTTCGAGTCAGTGAGTGGGGACTTATACGCCTTTGCTGAGGATGTTGGCTTTGAGGCGCTGTTTACACGCTTGGCGGCTAACCCCGCGATACAGTTGTTTACCGCCGAGCAGCGTTTAAAAGAGGCTGAGCTGAGTTTGGCCAAAACCGCAGCCAGCATGGATATTAATTGGTCGCTGGGCGTAAAGCATATGTCGGCTAGCGACGATACTGCGCTAGTGGCAGGGTTTAGCATGCCCTTGTTCACTGGCAGCCGCAATGCTGCGGCACGGCGTGCCGCCACCGCTGCCAGTAATGCTGTGGCTGTGCGCAAAGAGGCTGCCTTGCTTACTTTACGCACGCAATTGTTTGGCGCTTATAGCAATCGCCAGCAGGCCATACACATAGCCCAAGACCTGCGCCAAGAAATAATCCCGGCGCTGCAAACTGCCTTGCAGGAAACCAAACAAGCCTACCAGCGTGGCCGTTATAGCTATCTCGATTATGTTAGCGCTCAACAAGAGCTACTCAATGCCCAGCGTAGCTTAATTGCCGCTGCCAGTACCGCGCTGCGTTACGGTGCCGATATAGAGCAGCTTACCGCTCAGCCGCTGGCTGCTAGCCATTATCTTTCTAGCGGTCTTTCCAGCCATTACCTTTCAAATAGTAACGGCAGCGCACCAACTTTGACAGGATTACAACCATGAAAATGATTGCTTTATCACCGTACTTTTTTGTATTGCTTTTTAGCGGCAAGGTTTTTTATGCCCAGGCCGATGCTGACCATCATGCAGAGGCGATCACTATAAACCCCGCCATCGCCCAACAGTCAGGTATTAGCACCGCCCCAGCAGGGGCAGGTGAGATACATCAAACCCTTAGTCTGTATGGCAGAGTAGTGGCCGATGCCGATTCGGTTAGCCATATACGGGCGCGTTTTCCCGGCACTCTGGTCAAGGTGAATGCCAAACTGGGTGAGCGGGTCAATAAGGGGGATGTGCTAGCCGAGGTGGAATCCAACGATAGCCTCAGGCGCTATCAACTCACCGCACCGCTAAGTGGCATAGTAAGCGAGCGCCATGCCAGCGTGGGTGAAAGCACCGGCGCACAAGTACTATTTACCGTGGCCAACTTTGATCAGCTGTGGGCCGAGTTACGTATTTTCCCCAGCCAAATGGCGGCGGCCAAGGTGGGGCAGGCGGTTAGCTTAAAACTGGGCGATGCCCAGCTAAGTACGCAGTTAACACATATTATTCCCGGCGTTAATGATCAGGCTTTTGTCTTGGCCAGGGCAGCTATTGATAACCGCAGCGCGCTGTGGGCACCGGGTATGCTGGTTGCTGCAGAGCTGAGCATTAGTCGGCAAACCCTACCCTTAGTGGTGGATAATCTAGCCTTGCAATCCATAGCCGGTCAAACGCTAGTGTTTGTAAAGGAGGGCAATAAATATGAAGCCAGGCCATTAACTTTAGGCCGCAGCGACAGCCACTATAGCGAAGTGTTAGCAGGGCTAAGTGTTGGTGAAAACTATGTATTAACTAACAGCTATGTACTCAAAGCCGACTTGCAAAAGTCTGGTGCCGAGCATCAACACTAATAGGGGCTGATCATGATAGAAAATTTATTGCGCCTCGCTATAACGCGGCGCTGGTTAATGATGTCATTCATACTTGTACTGGTCGGCGCAGGCTTGTGGAGTTATCAACAATTACCTATAGATGCGGTACCCGATATTACCAATGTGCAAGTACAAATTAATACTCAGGCGCCCGGTTATTCGCCGTTGGAATCTGAACAGCGTATTACTTACCCAGTAGAAACGGCACTGGCAGGCATACCGAATTTATCTTATAGCCGCTCCTTATCGCGCTACGGTTTGTCGCAGGTAACGGCGGTATTTTCTGAGGGTACGGATTTATATTTTGCTCGCAGTTTAATTACTCAACGCTTGGGCGCGATTAAAAGCAAACTGCCGCCCGGTATAGAGCCAGAGCTTGGCCCTATAGCCACAGGCTTAGGCGAAATATTTTCCTATACCGTGTCGGCAAGCGCTGATGCCGTGCAAGCCAATGGCCAAGCCTATGACGCCACGGCCTTGCGTGAAATTCAGGATTGGATAATCAAACCGCAGCTGGCCTTGGTGCCCGGCGTTACCGAAATTAACACCATAGGGGGTTACGACAAGCAATACCACATCACCCCTAAGCTACAGAGCCTATTGCAATTTGATATCAGCATGGCCGATATCAGTTTGGCTTTGCGTAACAATAATAGTAATCGTGGTGCCGGTTTTATAGAAAGCAACGGCCAGCAGTTATTGGTGCGCTCACCGGGGCAGCTGCAAAACCTGTATGAGATTGAGCAGGTAGTGGTTAAAACTATTAACGGTACACCTATAAAAATTGCCGACATAGCCGAAGTGGCTATAGGCAAAGAGTTACGCACCGGCGCTGCCACCCGCGATGGCCGCGAAACAGTATTGGGTACGGCCATGATGTTAGTGGGCGAAAACTCCCGTGCGGTTGCTGCAGCCTTGGCTGAGCGTTTACAGCAGGTGCAGCAATCACTGCCTGATGGGGTTAAGGTTGAAGCGGTTTACGATAGAACCCAGCTAGTAGACAAAGCCATAAACACGGTGAAAAAAAATCTTTTAGAAGGCGCGTTACTGGTTATCGCGGTATTGTTTATTTTATTAGGCAATATACGTGCGGCCTTAATTACCGCAGCGGTTATTCCCTTGGCGATGTTGGCCACTATTACCGGCATGGTGCAAGCTGGGGTGTCAGCTAATTTAATGAGTCTGGGAGCCTTGGACTTTGGTTTAATCGTCGATGGCGCTGTCATCATAGTAGAAAACGCCATACGCCGTTTAGCACAAGCACAGCAGGGCCGGGGTAATGTGCTGCCCTTAAAAGAGCGCTTGCAGTTAGTGTATGAAGCCAGCAATGAAGTCATACGGCCCAGCTTATTTGGCGTGTTAATTATTACTGTGGTCTACATCCCCTTGTTTAGTTTAACCGGGGTAGAGGGCAAAATGTTTCAACCTATGGCAGCCACGGTGGTAATGGCTTTGTTGGCGGCTTTGGTTTTTTCTTTAACCATGGTACCGGCTGCCGTAGCTATTTTTATGAATAATAAAATTAGCGAAAAAGAAAGCGTGGTCATTAGCGCGGCTAAGTCTGGCTACCAACCGGCTTTACAGTTTGCCCTGCAGCAACGCTGGCCGGTGTTAGCTATAGCGCTGCTATTGTTGCTATTGGCTACGGGCTTGGCTAGCCGCATGGGTTCTGAATTTGTGCCGCAGCTTAATGAAGGTGATATCGCCTTACATGCTATGCGCATACCGGGCACGGGATTGGAACAATCGGTAAATATGCAAATTTTATTAGAGCAGCATATCTTAGATTTTCCACAGGTGGCGAAAGTGTTTTCAAAAATTGGCACACCTGAGGTGGCTACCGACCCCATGCCGCCCAATGTGGCCGATACCTTGGTAATGTTAAAACCGCGCAGTGCCTGGCCAGACCCTAACTTACCGCAGGCTGAGTTAGTGCAAAACATAGAGGCGGCAATAACGCAATTGCCGGGTAATAATTACGAATTTACCCAGCCTATAGAAATGCGTTTTAACGAATTGATTTCGGGGGTGCGGGCAGATTTAGGCATTAAAGTTTTTGGTGATGACTTGTCGCAGTTGCAGCAGTCAGCGCAACAAATTTTAGCTGTGCTGCAAAGCATGCCCGCCGCGGCTGATGCCAGAGTGGAGCAAGTCTCTGGCCTGCCCATGTTATCTATCATACCCAAGCGTATGGCTATCGCTAGCTACGGTTTAAATGTGATGCAGCTGCAAGATTTAGTGGCTACAGCCATAGGTGGCGAAGCAGCGGGCTTGATGTTTGAAGGCGACAGGCGTTTTCAATTAGTGGTTAGGTTGGCAGAAGATTTACGCCGCGATGTAAATGCCTTGAAACAACTACCCGTGCCTTTGGCCGGTGGTGGCTATGTGCCTTTAGCAGAGGTGGCAAGCATAGAGTTAGCGCCTGCGCCCAATCAAATTAGCCGCGAAAACGGCAAGCGCCGGGTAGTGGTTACCGCCAATGTTAGGGGGCAGGATTTGGGCTCTTTTGTGGCGGAGGTTAAGCAGCGCATAAACCAACAAGTGAAATTACCCGCCGGTTATTGGCTGGATTACGGCGGCAGTTTTGAACAATTGCAATCCGCCAGTCAGCGTTTATCCATAGTGGTGCCGGTAACACTGTTGATTATTTTAGGCCTGTTAGTTATGGCTTTTAATTCATTAAAAGATGCCCTGATTATTTTTACCGGCGTGCCCTTGGCCTTAACCGGCGGTGTATTTGCCTTATGGTTGCGGGATATGCCGCTGTCGATTTCAGCGGGGGTGGGATTTATCGCGCTATCGGGTGTGGCAGTACTCAATGGTTTGGTGATGCTGTCGTTTATACGCCAGCTCTGGCATCAGCACGGCGACTTACTAAGCGCCATAATCGATGGTGCGGTGATACGCCTGCGGCCGGTATTAATGACAGCCTTGGTGGCTAGCTTAGGTTTTGTACCCATGGCCTTAAACACCGGCACCGGTGCCGAAGTACAAAGGCCCTTGGCTACGGTGGTGATAGGGGGAATAATTTCGTCAACTTTATTAACGCTGTTTGTGCTGCCGATTTTGTACCGCTTAGCACATGCAAAAGATAAACGATAAGCGCTGATAAAAAAGCAGGGGCATATAGCCCCTGCAAAAATCAGGTGGAGACCTGATGAAAAATAAACAGTGAACTAGTTATAGAAACTAGCTAGCAGGTAAAAAATCTGCCTCTACCACTTCAATTAAAGTAGGCACCGTTTGCTGCTGTGCGGCACGTAGTTGCTCGGTTAATTCATCCAAATTATGAGCGCGGTAAGCGGGGCAGCCGTAGGCTTGTGCTATGGCCTTAAAGTCTGGGGTGTAAATATCACAGGCTATAGGCTCCATGCCTGCATCGACAAAGTTTTGGGCAATCATTTCATAGCGTTGGTTATTCCACACTACTATGGCCACGGGGATTTGCGCTTCTATGGCGGTGGAGAGTTCATTGATGGTGAACTGCAGGCCACCATCACCAATTAAACTGATTACGGGTAATTCGGGCTGGCCTAATTTGGCACCAAAGGCGGCAGGTAGGGCGTAGCCCAAAGTACCGTAGCCGGTGGCGGCGCTGGCAAAGCGGCGGGCGGCGGGGGCGTCGTATTGCAGGCCAGCAAAGTAGGCGGGCTGAGTGGAGTCGCCCACTAAAATAGCGCCGGGCAGGGCAACTTGCAGTTGGCTTAAAAAGGCTTGGAAGCCAGCTACATCATCTACTTTGCGGGCGGCACTGGCGGCGGCGGTGCGCGCGGCACCATTGCTGCAAGGCTGTTTGAGTAAGGGCGTTAAAGCTTGTGCAAATAAGCCCGAGTCAGCTTGAATCGCAAGATGCGGCAACACATTGCGGCTGAGTTGGGCGCGGTCTATATCCACGCGTATGATTTTGGCGCTGCCCATATCGAATTGGCCGGTAAAGAAAAAGTCGTAATCGGTTTCGCCAAACTCTGTGCCTATGGCCAACAACACATCCGCATTTTGAAATAATTCGCGGCTGGCGGTTTGCGAGGGACTGCCGCCCACATACAGCGGGTGTGCGGGGGGCAGTATGCCCTTGGCATTGTGGGTGGTGGTGACGGGGGCACCCAAAGCTTCGGCCAGTGCCAGCATGTCTTGAGCAGCACCGGCGGCACCGCCGCCTAATAGCAATACCGGATTGGCCGCATTGTTTAATAGTTCGGCTGCGGCCTGTAGTGCGTCACTAGCCGGGGCAGCTTTGCTGGGCAGCGGCCAGGTTTGTACAGGCACATGGTCGGCATTGGCGGTGATCACGTTCAGTGGCATGGTGATGTGTACCGGGCCGGGGCGTTCGCTATTGAAAATAGCAAAGGCTCTGGCCATTACCTGCGGTAATTCGTCGGGCCTAGCTAAGGTGTGAGCCCATACCGAGCACTCGGCCATGGCGGCTTGCAAGTCGCGGGTTTCATGCAGGCGGCCTTCGCCCAAGCCTTTTTGCCAGCTGTTGTTGTCGGCAGAAATCACTAACATGGGCACAGAGTCTTGCTTGGCTTGGCCCATAGCGGTAGCGATATTGTAAGCACCGGGGCCCGATACGGTTACACAGGCGGCGGGTTTGCCGGTGACTCTAGCGTAGCCATCGGCCATAAAGCCCGCACCTTGTTCATGGCGCGGGGTAACGTGGCGCATCTTGGTTTGCGGAATACCGCGGTACAGCTCTATGGTGTGGGTGCCGGGGATGCCAAAAATAGTATCCACGCCATAGGCTTCTAATAATTTTGCTAATACTTCACCACAAGTGGCCATAACTACCTCTTAAAAATTTGTTCAACGATGTCTAGTGCGTGTGTTAAGTGCCGCGGCGCGCTTAGTTTTTTTCGTGGGGCTGGGTGGGTATCCACCACTCGTGGCCGCGTTCGGTTTGCACATACTCAGGCCAGCGGAAGTGTATAGGCGCTGGGTAATCACACAGTGGCGCTACCCACTCGCTGCCGCCTATGCCGCCACCGGTGCGCTCGTTAAATTCTTGCTGGGCTTGCTCTAGCGCGCCGGGCTTGCATAGCAGATCCAAAATAGTTCCGGCTATAGTTTTACCGGCGGTAAAAATCATAGGGTCTATGGTTTCGGCTATGCCACCTAGGGCGTTCATTACCCAAGCTGGATATTTACCGCCATTGCCGGGGCTTTTTAACATGGGGCGACCTATGTACAAGCGCACGGTAGGGGCGTGCCAGCAGTATTCGGTATAGTCATCGGAGGTAAAGTTTTTTTGCCACTCGGGCAATTCTTTACGCAAAATGGTTTCGGCCTCTTGTGGAGTGATCAGTGTTTCTATGTCCTCCATAAAGGGTTTATCCATCACTTCCATGCCCAGATTTTTTTGTATCTGCTGGGCCTTGGCGATGGCGGCGGGAGTGTTAAATTGCGGTGCGCCAGCTAGCTCCAGGTTGTCGTAGGTTAATTGCGCCATAGCGTGGTTGGGTAGGCCGGGGCGTGACTTGGCTATCCAATCTTTTTTCCAAGTGCAGTGCGAGGTGCTGGCAGCTGCTGCGGCGTTTTGGTCCAGGCCGCGCACTATGCGCTCGGCCATTTCTATGGTGGGCACGCGCATAATGTAATGGATTTGGGCAATCTGTGCGGGCAGGTTGTCGGCGGTGGCTTGGCCAGCCAGGGTAATACTCTCGTTCATAGACCAACCACAACCGGCGGCCACCAAATGCTCTTTTAGCATTTTTGAGTTGCTGTACATTTGCACCAGTGCATCATTGGCACCGGGCGCGCGCGCCGAGGCGTGTGAGGCGGCGATAGGCGAGTCGGCTTCGCCGCTGTCCAGCCAAGTTTCGGGGCTGTTGCATTCAAAGGTATACATCACCACAAAGGCGGCACCGCAGTGGGTGTTCCAGCGGGTGGTATTGGTTAGCGGCAACATATAGCAGGGGTGAAAGCTAATGGCGGCGTCCATATCGTCGTAATAGCCCTTGGCGGCATGCAGCGGTTTGGAGGCGCGTTGCTTTTCGGCGGGCTCGCCCAAAAACTTTAAGCGGCCGGGGATGTTGTGTTTTTCCATGGCGGCTTTGGCGGCTAAAAAGCCAGCCAGTGAGCCTATGCCCAAAGCTGAGTGAGGGTCGGTGTGGCCTCCGGCGTGTTTGCTTAAACCGTCGCGGGGCCTTTCAACCACATCCGCCGCTTGGCAGTTGCCGGGCACGGCGTCGTATTCGGCATAGCCACCTATGGTGGGGCCGCCTGTGCCGTTTTCCCAAGTGGCACAAAAGGCTGTGGGCATACCGGCGGTGCCTTCTTCTACGGTAAAGCCTTCGGCACGCAGTTTTTCTACATACCAAGCGCAGGAGCGGTACTCGCGCCAGGCGGTTTCGGCGTAGTCAAAAATGGTTTGGTGCCACTGTGAAATTTCAGGGGCTTGTTGCTCTACCCAATCGTGGGCGCTGGCTGTGTAATCGGGTTTGTTTGGCATGGGTGCACTCTTATTGTGATTAGTACAGTGGGTGTGGTTTATATGGGCTAACAATAGGCGGCTGGGGGCTGGCTTGCTATCCCCTTTTTAGGTGATGCGGGGGCCTATTTGGGGGGGATGTTGACCCTGTTGCGCTGTAGGTAGTTTTTAGCAGGGTTATTCGTTACTTTGTCTATTTAATAAACAACTGGATGGTATACGCCATTGGCGTATAATGGGTGCAATGGTCATTATTGAAACCTCGGTGTTTACCCGGCTTATTAAAGAGCTGATGAGCGATGATGAGTATAAGAATCTGCAAGAGGCTTTGGTCAGCCGCCCTAATATGGGGGACTTGATTAAAGGCTCAGGCGGTATACGTAAGGTGCGCTGGCAACTTGAGGGCAGGGGTAAAAGTGGCGGAGTGCGCGTTATCTATTACTGGGTGGTTAATGATGATCATATTCGTATGTTGTATGTTTACCCCAAGGGTAAGCAGGTAAGCCTGAGTAAAGCTCAGGTGGCACAGTTAAAAGCCATTGTTGAGAGGTGGTGATGATGGATAAGAAAATGTTTGACGAGCTGCTGGCCAGTGTTCAGGAAATGGACGGTATTGTTAAAGGCGGTAAAAAGGCATCTAGGCGCTTTGATTTTCCTGAACCTGAAGTCAAAGCTATACGTGAGCGCTTGGGGGTGTCGCAAGAAAAGTTCGCACTGATTTTGGGGGTGAGCAAACGTACAGTTGAAAACTGGGAGCAAGGTCGTCGCCATCCGACGGGAGCTGCACGTTCATTGTTAAAAATTGTTGAGGCTGACCCGGAGCATGCCTTGCAGGCCCTGAGTGCTTAAATCTATAAAGAGCGCTGTGCTTAGGTTAAGCGCAGCGCTTTCAGTATGTCATGGGCAGCTGCAAAGGCTGCCCAAAACTATACATCTCTACCCCTGATGATTAACCATAAATCATATGTGCAGCTGCGGCTAATATAGGCAGTACTATGGCTGTGCGTATTAAAAAGATCATCGCCAACTGTTTAAAGCCTATGGGTATGCTGGAGCGCAAAATTAATAGCCCGTTTTCGGCCATGTAGATTAGCTGGGTTACTGACAGGCCTGCGAGTACAAAGCGGGTAATGGGGCTGTCGACATTGGTGGAGATTATGGCGGGGATAAACTGGTCAAAAAATCCGATCAGGGTACCGGCAGCGGCGGTTTCGGCTTCGGGCAATTGCAGCATTTGCAGTACATAAACCATAGGCGCGCTCAAGGTTTGCAGCAGGCTGCTGTGGTGATAAATCACCAGCACAATGAGTTCTATGGTCATGGCGGCGGGTAATACCGCAATAAAAATATCGGTGATAGAGCGGCCAGCCTGGTTGAGTATTTGCTTAAGGCTGGGGCCGTGTTGGGCGCGGGCCAGCGCGGTTTGGGTGGCGCGCACAAAAATATTGGGGTATGGCTCCACTTGTTCTTCGGCGCGCTGTTCGCGTTGGTAAAAACGTTGCGGCAAATTAGAGAGTGGTGGCAGCCGTGGGGTGATTAAAGCGGCGGCTATGCCGCACAGGCCTACGGTGCAATAAAACAGTACAAACACATCATCAATTTTTGCCATTTGCGCAATCACCACACAAAAGGGCAGCGATACTGCGGAAAAGTTGGTGGCGACAGTGGCAGCTTCGCGGGCGCTGTAATGGCCACTTTCGTATTGGCGTATGGTTAAGATGGTGCCTATGCTGGAGTCGCCCACCCAAGAGGTAATGGCATCCAAACCGGCGCGGCCGGGCAGGCGAAATAACAGCTGAAAAGGGCGGCTAATAATAGTGCCGACAAATTCTAAAAAACCGTAGTCGGTTAAAAATGACAGCAGTAAGTTGGCAATGGCGATAATACAAAAAATAACCCCTGCTATTTCCATGTAGGCGACTTGGCCGGTGTCGCTGCCTATGATCCATTCGGGGCCATATTGAAAATACGTCATGGCGCAAAACAGGCCGCCTAAACCGCGCAGCAGCAACCATAAAGGCGTGGTGGTAAACACATGGCTTAATAAGGGAAAGGAATTTATCCAGCGCGGTTTAAGCAGCGATACATAGCTAGACATAATGCCCGATAACACAAAGGTGAGGGTGACGATTAAGGGTAGGGCGGCACCCAGACCTAGCCTGATTGTATCGGCCAGCAAGCCTATCACTATGGTTTGTTTACCCTCGTGGGTAATGGGGGTTAAAAATAATAAAACCCCGATGAACGAGGGTAATAGAAACTTGGCGTAGCGCTGCCAGGTAGAGGTAGTGTTGCGGTTTGCTGCTGAGGTATTGTCTAAGCTCATAATTCGGCCATAGCTGGATAGTGGCCGGGCAGTGCCCGGCCAGCGTAGATTACTGTTCGGCCATTATGGCATTAAAACAAGCGGCGATGCGTTGGCAGGCCTGCTCTAGTACTTCGCAGGGTACGCCTAAGCTGATGCGTATATGGCCTGCAGCACTGGGGCCAAAGGCTTCACCGGCCAGGGCAGAAACGCCTTCGCGGTCTAATAGTTCATTGGCAAACTGCTGAGCGCTAAGGCCGCTTTTGCGTATGTCTATCATCATAAACATGCCGCCAGCAGGCTGGTGGCAGCGTAGGTTGGTGACGGCGTTTAGGTGTTTGTACACCAAGTCGCGTCTATCGCGGTAGGCTAGGCGCATGGCTTCCACTTCGGTGTCGGAGCCGTTGATGGCAACCACTGCCGCTTTTTGTATAAAAGTGGGTACGCCGTATAACATGGCGGTGACCATATTGCCCAAGTGATAGCTAAGGCTTTCGGGGCCTACTATCCAGCCTAAGCGCCAGCCGGTCATGGCGTGGGATTTGGATAAGCTGTTAATGGTGATGGCGCGCTCGGCCATGCCGGGTAAGCCGGCGATGCTGTGATGGTTTTCGTCGTATACCAGTGAGGCGTAAACCTCGTCTGAAATTACCCACAGGTCATGCTTAATGCTGAGTTCAGCAATGGCTTTAATATCCTCTACGCTGAGGGCCGCCCCGGTTGGGTTGTGGGGGCTGTTAAGCATAATGGCGCGGGTTTTATCGGTAATGGCGGCTTCAAAATCGGCAATATTAATGCGAAAGCCGTTGTCTGGATCCATGGGTACGTTAATGGTTTTAGCGCCGGTGGCACCGATGACTGCTTCATAGGTAACATAGGTGGGCTCGGGCACGATGACTTCATCGCCCGGGTCTAGTATGCAGTGGGCGGCGCAATACAGTGCGCACTGGGCACCGGCCAACACTACGATATTGTCTATGCCGACTTGCTGGCCGGTGGTTTGCTGATGCAGCTGGGCGATGGCTTGGCGCAGTTCTGGCTCACCGGTAAAATCGGTGTAGTGGGTGTCGCCAGCGCGCAGGCTGTCTATGGCTGCGTCTACTATGGGTTGGGGGGTGTCAAAGTCTGGATCACCCATAGAGAGTACGATGATATCCTCACCTTTGCGCAGTTTTTCTACGGCACGATTGTGTATATCCCAAGCTGCTGCGCCTTCACCGTCTATGCGTTGGGTGTAGTTAGAATATCTCATAGCTTTCCTAGTGGTACTTAGCCTGTTTACGTGGCTGGGTTAATGAATAATAGGCAAAGGAGTGTAAAGTAAGGCCAGTACCGCTAATATAACCCATGCTGGCTGGTGGCTTACCTCAAATGGGGGGCAGGCCGGGCAATGATGTTTATTAAGGGTTTAAGAAGTAGCAATATGAGTACAGTAAAAAATCAACACGATGATTTGTCCACAAGCAGCTCTGCGGGTACTAACCTGAGTAACTGGCCCGATGTAGTGGCACCTTTAATTACTGCAGTGAATACCGAAGATTTCCCCAAAGTTTTATTTGAGTGCATTAATCGTATTGCGCCCATAGATAGCGCCATAGTGATGTTGTATCGCCCCGATGAAAAACCCTTTTTGTTATACGACGGCCTACACCCCAGCGAGACAGTGTTTTTTGAAGAGTCTTATATGGCAGGCGCATATTTATTAAGCCCCTTATATAGATTGTTTCCCAGTATGCGTTCAGGCTTTTATCAGCTTTCGGCTTTGGAGCCTTTATCGTTTGAAAATAGTGAGTTTGGCCGGGCGTATTTTAATGATTCTGGGCTTTGTGATGATGCCAATTTTTTATTAAAAATTACTGACGATACCGCCTTGGTTGCCAGCTTTGGTCGCCAGCAAATGCGCTTGCCTTTTAGCGCTATAGAGCTGCAACAGTTGCATATTACTGAGCCGGTAATTAGGGCTGCCATGGAAAAACATTGGCAGGGCGACTTAACAAAAGAGTCGGGCAGTGTGGCTAGTACCCGAGAAGTACATAACCAACTGCAAACCTCCTTACATAATTTTGGCTTGTCGCTATTAACCGAGCGCGAGCGTGAGGTGCTGCACTTAATGTTTGAGGGCAAGGCCTCAAAATCAGCCGCCAAGGCGCTTAATATTTCCCCTGAAACTGAGCGTGGCCACCGTAAAAATATTTACGCCAAGCTCAACGTGGCTTCTCAGGCTGAGTTGTTTTCGTTGATCTTTACCGTTATTGGTGAGGTGTCGGTGAGCGACAACGAAGACCCTTTTGTGGTGTATAGCCAGCGTATTAAGCAGTAGTTAGCCCCTGCTTTAAGCTCTAACCATAGGTCTGCTAACAGCTGCTGCCGGCGGCTTTGCTGGCTTCTCAATTTTTTATCCCTCCACTTTTTGTGTCTACTCCCCCCTAAGTTTTTTGTAGCCCCCCCTAAATGGTAGTGGCAAACACCACAAATGGGACGTTTTATCTTCAAGTCGGCTTGCCTAGTATGCGACAACAATAATCATAGGGCAGCCTAGGCCGCGAGCATATTGGTTCTAGCCAGCGTTCAATAAGTATATTTATTGAACAGGTTGCATAAAGTTGTAACGGTGAAGAGAGATAAAACATGAGAGTAGTGTTAAAGAAAAAACCTTTAAGTGCGGCAGTCACAGGTGCGGTGTTAGCCTCAGGTATGCTGGCCCAAGCGGCGCAAGCAGTTGTGCTAGAAGAGGTGATGGTTACGGCCACCAAGCGTGCTGTTAGTGCCCAGGAAATCCCCTACAATATTTCTGCTTTATCAGGTGATGATTTACAAGACCAAGGCATAAGCGATTTATCAAAATTAACCCGTAGCATTCCTGGTGTAAGCTACGTTGATACCGGCCCACGCAACGCTGGTGTAAGTAGCGGTTTAATTATACGCGGCCTAAATGCCAACCCTCTAGGCCCCAACGACAGCATAAACAACACCTCTGATCCTGTTTCTACTTACTTAGGTGATATGCCTTTGTTTGTTAACCTGCAGCTTAAAGATATAGAGCGCGTAGAGGTTTTACGTGGCCCACAGGGTACTTTATATGGTTCGGGTTCTTTAGGTGGCACCATACGTTATATACACAAAGAACCGGACGTGACTGAATTTAGTGCGCAGGTGAACACGCGTATTAGCAACACCAAAGGCAGCAGCGGCTTAAACACTGACACCGATATTGTTGCTAACATCCCACTCAACGACGACATGGCCTTACGCATAGGCGGCGGCTATGTAGATAACCAAGGTTTTGTGGATGCCAAAGGCCGTTACGCTTTAGACAGCACTGGCAAAGCTATCGCGGTTAATCCTGCTGATGTTGCAAACAGTGCGCCAGTCTTAGCGCCCCGTGAAGATGCTAACGACAACAGTGTTACCCATGCCCGCGCCAGTTTTTTATGGGATGCTTCTGAAGAAGTTAAAATTTTAGCCAACTACTTTTATCAAAAAGATGAAGTAGGTGGCCGCCAGGTAGGCAGCCCGCAAATTGCGGGTGCTGATGATTACTCACACCTTATCCCCTTAGATGAAGACTTAGAGAGTGAAGTGCATGCTTGGAGTTTAGACGTAGAAGTAGAGTTAGGCTTTGCTAGCTTCACCTCGTCTACCTCTGGCTATGACTATGACTCATTAGGGCAAAAAGATAACACCCAAAGCTACATCAACGATTTTAGCGATTACTACGGTAACTTCCCTCGCTGGGTTGTGGCCAGCTCAGTGGATTATCAGCGTGAAGGTATTTCGCAAGAGTTTCGCTTAACTTCTGCAGGCGACAGTGATATTGATTGGGTGGCGGGTTTGTACTACACCGATACCGAAAACAACTTATTCCAAAACGATAGCTTCCCCGGCTATAACGAATGGGCGGCGGTCACCTCAGATCCTGTTGCCGTCACTGGCGGGCCCGCTAATGAATTGGCTTACAGTTTAGACCAAAGCCTGACCTTTAAAGAAAAAGCGGCCTTTGGTGAAATTACTTACCATATTACAGATTCATGGCAGATGACCGGTGGTGCTCGTTTCTTTAGTCAGACCGTTGGCTCAGATACCACTACCTTATTGCCCTATTGTGGTGTTTGGTGTTCTAGCGACGGTGTTAACCCCTTGGGCTTAGTCGAGGCTGAGTTAGAGCGCGATTTAAGCGACAGCATTTTCAAATTCAACACCTCTTATGATGTAAATGATGACATCATGTTGTACTTCACCTGGGCCGAAGGTTTCCGTCACGGTGGCGCTAACGCATTACCGACCGCCGGTAACTTTGCTGAAGACCCAAGCCTAAACAGCTTTGATGCCGATGAAGCAACAAACTGGGAAGTGGGTGCTAAAGGTGTATTGTTTGAGCGCGTAGAGTTTACCGCCTCATTGTTTTACATCGATTGGCAAGACATCATCATTAATACTACCTCACCAGTTGCTTCTTTCCCCGTGGCGGTTAATGGTGACGAAGCTGAGTCTAAAGGTTTAGAGTTAGAGGTTAAATACTACTTTGACCAAGACACTACCATGACTTTAGGTTACGGCTATGTTGAAGCTGAATTAACTAAGGACTTTAGTGTGGTAGGCGGTTTAAGCGGTAACAAGGGCGATCAACTGCCCGGTGTTCCTAAGCATAGCGTCATGGTTGCCTTTGATCGCTTCCAAGATTTAAGTAACGGTATGGAGCTTAAGTATCACCTTAACGCGTCTTACCGTGATGAAATCACCACCTCACTCACTGAAGGCTCTGCAGACTACGCTGTGCTAGATGCTTACACCATTTGGGATGCTTCGGTAACGCTGAGCAAAGATCAGTGGAAAGCAACCTTATTCATCGATAACTTAACCGATGAGCGTGCAGAAGTTGGTCACCGCACTGAAGCTCGTTACGGCAATGGTGCGTTTGATTATATTAACCGCCCTAGAACTGCTGGTGTTGGCTTAGCTTATACTTTTTAAAAGCCTATAGTTTGATTGGATTGATAATAAGGGTCGGCATTGCCGGCCCTTTTTTGTTTAATGGTGTTTATTGAGTTAATAATTGAGGTGCAGATAGTAAGTTCCTTTTTTTTACTTTTTTCCTAGGGGGTAAGCTATAGGTATTTGTATTAAAGCCACTGGCGGCGGTGCTATATTATGGGGTTGTATAAATAAGATTATTTTTTTCTTTGGGGCAGAGTGTTTTAATTAGGTAGTTATTTCAATGCATTGGCTCGAACTTGACCTGGTGGAATGTCAAACCTGTTTTTAAAAACACGGCTAAAATGTGATTGATCAGAAAATCCCCAGCGGTAGGCTAGTTCAGCAATAGAGCGTATGGGGCGACGCGGGTCGGCAAGTGCATCGTAGCATTGTTTAAGTCTACGTTCTTTTATCCAGCTGGCGACTGTATGGCCGGTAGGTTTGAATATTTGATGTAAGTAACGTAGCGAAATACCACATTGATCTGCTATCTGTTGGGGGGATAAATTCGGGCTTGATAAATTATGATTGATATAGTTGTTGATTCGATGTAAGTGAGCCTCCTGTGAAGCGCTGTCGGCACAAGGGAGCGCCTCATCGCTAGAGTCCATAGTCAATGCTAGCAGATCAATCAGTTGTTCACTGATTTTCAGTTTAGCTGTATCTGGGAGGTCTTTGGAAAATTTCAGTAAAGACTCTAGATAGTTTAAAAATAATCCATTACTTGCCGTCGATCCTAGAAACGATCTGGCGCAAAAGTCGTCGGCACTTTTAATACGGTCTCGTAATTCATCGCCCGGTATACGAATAACAGTCATTTGAGCAGGTTCGTCGTACAAAAAACGGTAGGGGTCAGCGCTACCTTGCAGTATGAAATCGCCAGGTCTACAGTTTACATTCTTACCATTTTGCGAGAAGGAAACAGCTGATACATTAGGGATAGTAACTAAAAAATAATCTTGGTTTTCTTTACTGATGTCAAAGCGGTCGCGGTGGTAGGTGGTAGGATCTGATGCTAGTGTGGTGATTTGAATACTGCCCAATTCTTCGCCGTGAATACGGCCACAAAATTCATCGCAGCTCTTCTTTTTGGTCTCTAGGGTCAGTGAAAAGTAAGTATCGGTCACGATATCATTCCAGCTTTCAAATTGCCGATTTTTTGGGATGAGATTAGTGCTGAAGTCACTGTAGTTCATGCTTCCCCTCACAGGTAATAGATTTTATTAGCTAAACTAAAAGTAGGGGCGGGTTTTCCTTGTTATCTATCTATAAGGCCCCCCTAATTCTCATAATAGCCTTTTTCTTATTTTGTAGTCTATATAAGCCTAGTTTATGCCTGTATGTCCAGTTTTTATCATTGTTTGTGCACAAATAAACAAGGAATTACACACTTTTGATCAATGAAGGCATTAGGTGACGGTGTAGATTAGATCCCTCCATTGATTTATATGGCTATCAGCGATTGATATAAGAGTTTTTGATATGGGCAGAAACTCTTTTAATAATTGAAAAGAGTGATGGTGGCTGTATTTGGTGGCGGGTTTAAATAAGTAAAATAACTATAAAAATAGGTGATTTAATAATGAAAAAGAATAGATGTGTTTCGCTGCCGCATAACATAGGTAAATCTTCCTTGCTTGCTGGTATAGCGGTGGTTGGAATAAATAGTCATATGGTATCTGCAGAAGAGGGGCGTTCTTCAGGTTCTTTTTTGTTGGAAGAGGTTAGGGTTACAGCGCAAAAACGGGAAGAGTCTGCGCAAGATGTTGGTATTGCTATCTCAAGTTTTTCTGGTGATCAGCTGCGCAAGCTAGGAGTTGATGATAGTACCGATGTGGCTGCATTTACCCCTGGTGTGTCATTGTCGGGTAGTTTTGCGGGACAGCAAAAGCAGTACTCTATTAGGGGGGTTACCCAAAATGACTTTAATGATCATGTAGAGTCCCCAAATGCCGTTTACATTGATGAAGGTTATGTCGCTTTCCAGCAAGGTTCTATTTTTGCCACTTTTGATGTTGCTAGGGTTGAGGTTTTAAAAGGCCCGCAAGGAACGTTATTTGGCCGTAATGCAACCGGTGGCTTGGTTCACTTTATTAGCAATAAACCAACTGAAGAGTTTGAAGGTTATCTTGATATTAAGGTGGGCGACTACAACGAAAGGCGTTTAGAGGCGGCTGTTTCAGGCCCAATGACTAACTCCATTCTTTATCGAGTTTCTGGTTTTGTCAGTAAGCATGATGGGTATTTAGAAAACGACTACCCCAATAAAACATATGTTAAAGATACAAATAATTCTGCGCCAGCTTTAAGTAATGGTCCGGGCCTTGCTGGGGCTGGTGATGACTTGGGTGGTGATAAAAGTTGGGCAATTCGTACGCAGCTGGCAATTGATATTGATGATAGATCAAATCTATTATTAAGTGGTTTTTATTCAGAGTCTGATCAGTCTACAGGGCCGTATCAGTCCACGCCGACTATCGCTGAGCTAGATGCTAATGGCAATACTTTAAATACCTATAGAATTTCACCAACTGAAACACGCGAGGCATTCGGGCCTGGCGGCGTACCGGTAGATATATTTTTTGATGGCGATAACGATGCTACCCGGCCCGCAGGGCGTGATGCCTATGGTTATTTAGATCCCGATGGTAATGATTTCAAAACCTCTAGTGATTTTGCTTTTGATGATGTCAATACCTACGAAACCTTCGGCGGCACAGTTAATTACAGTGTCGAGCTTAATGATGGTATGACCTTTACATCAATTACTGATTTTAAGAATCACGAAAAATTTACCACTTTAGATCTTGAGGCGGGTCCGCAGAATCAATTTACCTGGTTTGGCGAAGCTGATATTGACTCAGTAACACAAGAGTTTCGATTGAGTGGCGAGGCTAACAATATGCGCTGGGTAACTGGATTTTATTATCTAGATATTGATGCGCTAAGTATTGCTGGCTTTAGTGCCTTAACGACTTCAAGCTCAGGATTTCCAGCGAATTTTGATAACCCGCGAGTATCCGATTTAAAAACCACTTCATACTCTCTTTTTGGTCAAATCGAGTTTGATATTTCAGATTCCTTAAAATTGGTTACGGGTATTCGCAATACTGAAGAATCCAAAGACTATGTGTTCGACTGGTATTTTGGTAGCAATAATGACCCCTTAGCTTGGGATATTCCATCAGGTGATGGCATTGTTCATATTGAGGATGATGGTGATGAAAACTTATGGACGGGTAAAATTCAGCTTGATTGGCAGGTGGCTGATAATGTGCTTGTTTACACAGGATTTAATCGCGGTGTGAAGGCAGGTAGTTTCAACTCCGGTGATCAAACGCTGACACTAGACACGGTTTCCTATGATAAAGAGGTACTGCATGCTTACGAAATAGGTTTCAAATCTGACTTAATGGATGGCAAGGTTCGCTTTAACGGTGCTGTTTATTATTATGACTATCAAGATTATCAGGCCGCGCGCTGGACGGGCTTAGGTAATATCATCACCAATAATGACTCTACAGTGACTGGTGCTGAATTTGAGCTTAATACATCACCTATAGAAAATGTAGATATTATGCTGACAGCGGCATATATCGATGCCAATGTTGAAGATTTAGATCTAATTGGTGATGGGTCTATTTTAATTGATGTTAAACCGACATTTTCACCTGATACAACAGTGTCTGCTTTTGTGCGTTATACCTTCCCCGAAGTTATTGATGGTGACCTAGCATTGCAAGTTAGCAGTAGCTATCAATCTAGTGTGTTTTCTAACCTTTCAAACTTCGATTCAACCAAATTTGATAGCTGGATTGTGACCAATATTCGCGCAAGTTGGGAGGGTCATGATGGTGTATGGGCCTTAGATTTATTTGTAGATAACGTTTTTGATGAGCGCTACAACGTTATAGGTTTTGATTTGTCAACAGTTTGTGGTTGCAGCGAAGAGGCGCAAGGCAAGCCGCGATGGGCTGGCGCCTCTGTTCGTTATAACTTCTAAGGTATTTATAGAGCTAGTTTTCAGTGTTCGAAGAAATTTAGTTCTTCGAACACTGTTTTTTATAAAACGTAAAGTTGTTATTTAAGTCGCTGTTATAGTCTATGCATTTTCTATTCGGGAGTTGTGTTATCAATAAGGTCACTAAATCCGAAACTATCCCTATGTGGCTGGCTATTGCGATTACTGTGGCGATAGTGATGCCATTGGCTTTATGGCTAGGAGAGTATAGCTTTGCTTTGTGGTGTTCATTTATTGTTTGGTCAGAATTTTTTTTGTTTGGTGCTAATGTTTCTTGCTTGAAGTTAATAATTCCTACCTTTTCTTTAGGGGTTGTTTTAACAGCTATAACCTTGTTATCGATACCTGTTTTCGATTTTTTACCTAGTTTGATCAGTCAGTCTGACATTTCGTCTATAGTAGCGCTATTTTTGGGGGTGGCATTTATGGCTTATATCATAAACTTATCAGATTATCTTAAGCGTGGAACATTACCGTATTTTAACGGAGTATCAATGATGTTGGCCATATTTTATACGGGTAGCTTTCCTTCTGATGGGTTAAATCTACCTGATATTGTTGTTGCTTCATTATGGACTGTTTTTTTAGGGTGTTTTGGTGGCTTGATGGGGGTTTTTACTGTTTGGTTAACTTTTTCTAAAGAATAGTTGGTTGTTGATGTTTATTTAATGTGACAAAGTTTTGTTTTTAGTCGTGTCAATATTATCTATTTATTTTCTTATTTTTATAAAATTTATTTTTACTTCTCTCACTGGCCTTTAGTTCGCTTCTCTTTATGCGATATTTTTAATATTGCTATTGAAAAGAGTATATAAAAATTAAGTTTAATAAGTCTTTTTTATTAATTTATCTCTATGTGCGCAAATTAACAATAAGTTGATCACTCTGGGGCAATAGTAAATATCGAATCATACGTATATTAAATCATCATGTCGGGTGTTTCGAAGATAATAGATTTAATGATTCAGAAACAGTTTTTGTATTAAGGTGAAAAGGAGTAAGAGTATGTCTAATCGCTCAGGCGCAACAAGTGATCCAGTAGTGGACCCGATAACATTAGCGGTGGTTCGTGGTGCTTTAGAGACCACTCAGCGGGAAATGACCATGACCCTAGAGAAAACAGGGCGTTCAAGTGTGTTTAATTTGGCGCATGATTATAGTAATGCGCTGTTTGATCATTTACCTGAAATGGTTTTACAGGGGCAAGATATTCCCATTCATTTGGGGTCATTAATACCTGCAATGAAAGCCATTGTTGAGTACTTTGGTGATGATATTCATGAAGGCGATGTAATCTATCACAATGATCCTGCTTATAAAGGTAGCCATATTTTAGATTGTTGCATGTATAAGCCGGTTTTTTATCAAGGTGAGCTGGTGTTCTGGACTGTATGTAAAGGTCACCTCACTGATATTGGCGGACCAGTGCCTGCCGGATATAACCCAGATGCTACAGAGATTTATGCAGAGGGTTTACGAATTTCTCCGGTTAAGTTATGGGATAAAGGTGAGCGACGTGAAGATGTGATCAACCTTTTGTTGACCAATATGCGAGCTAGACGTGATCAAGAGGGCGACCTCAATGCTCAGTTTGGTACCTGCAGTGTTGGCGAACGCAACTTAATGGCCCTGTTAGATAAATATGGCGTAAAAACAGTTCGTGATTGTATTGCAGAATTAAAAAATATGGCTGACCGCCATATGCGAGCGTTGATTAGTTCGATACCGGATGGAGTCTACAGCGGCGAGGCGCATTTAGAAGATGCCGGCCATGGTTTTGGCATACTTACCATTAAAACTGAGATAGAAGTAGTAGGAGACTCAGTGCATATAGCGGTGCAAAGCCCCCCTCAAGTCCCTTATTTCATCAATTCCTATGAAGGTAATACCATGTCGGGTATTTATCTTGGCTTGATGATGTTTGCTGAAGTGCCGCCACCTTATAACGAAGGGCTTTATCGCTGTGTAACGGTAGATCTAGGGCCTAAAGGCACGCTCTGTAATGCGCAGGAACCAGCTCCTCACGTTAACTGTACGACTACCCCTATGGAAACGCTTACTGATGCGGTGCGTGTAGCTTTAGAGCAGGCGGCACCTGATCGTGTCGCCGCTTCTTGGGGACATGCCAGCGGCATCAATATTACCGGCAAAGATAATCGTTCAGGTGAGGAGTACGTCACCATGGTGTTGGCTTCGGTTATATCGGGCGCCGGAGCTACTAAAAATATGGATGGTTGGCATTCTTGCGGGCCATTAAGTTGTTTTGGTGCATTGAGCTCGGGCGATGTTGAGCTGCTCGAATACTCATACCCCATCATCATCCATCGCTACGGTCTGATTCAAGATAGCGGTGGTGCTGGATATTACCGCGGAGGGAGTGGCACAGTTTGGGAGGTAGAGCCTATCGACCATGAGATGACTGTAATTGGTTTTGGCGAAGGGCGCCAGTTAGCCACTATGGGAGCTGTTGGTGCAGTGAACGGCCTGCTTGAACCAAAGCTAGGTCGGCTAGAAGTTACTCGTGCTGATGGTAAAAAAGATCATCGTGAAAATGTCATAACGACAATCAAGCCTGGTGAGCGTGCTGCCAATTATAACCCTGGTGGTGGCGGCTTCGGAAATCCTTTTGAACGCCCAGAAAAGGCAGTGTTACTGGATATAAAAAATGGTTTGGTGACTATCATGGGCGCGGCAGAAGATTATGGCTTAGTTGTTGATCCCGTCTCGCTAGTTGTTGATAAAGCGGCCACTATAAAACTGGGTAAGCGGGCTTAGTTGTCCGAGACTGAAATTTTAGGAGTAAATAATATGCGTAGTAAATATCGTCTTGGCATCGATGCAGGTGGCACATTTACAGATTTTGTTTTGGCAGATCTTGATGGTGGTGTGCGGTTATATAAAAGCCCGTCCACACCCGAGGATGGCACGCGTGCAATTCGCGCGGGGCTTGAGCAAATTAGCCAAGATATAAATAAAAGCATTGAGGATATTATCGCTCAATGTGATTTATGTATAAATGGTACTACTGTTGCACTTAACGCCCTGATTGAAAAAAAGGGCGTAAAAATGGGCTTGCTTTGTACTAGCGGTCACGAGGACAGTATTGAAATTCGCTTAGGTCATAAAGAAGAAGGCTATCGTTATGACGCTAGCTATCCTCCTGCTGAGATGTTGGTGCCTCGTCACCTTCGTCGTCCAATTGAGGGTAGAATTTTGTCTGATGGCAGTGAAAAAATTGCTCTGGATGAACAAGCTATTCGTGAAGCAGGACAGTATTTTAAAGAGCAAAACGTTGAAAGCGTGGCTATTTCGTTTTTGTGGTCAGTACGTGACCCTTCGCATGAACAGCGCGCTAAGTCGATTCTCGAAGAAATGTTGCCGGGTGTTTTTATCTGCACAGGAAGTGAAGTTTATCCTCAGGTGCGCGAATACACACGAACCTCTACTACAGTTATCAATGCTTATTTAAGCCCAGTAATGGCTAAGTATGTTGAGAAAATTGATGATTTCTTTTCCGGCCTTGGTGCTAAGTATCCCGTGCGCTACTTTCAGTCCAATGGTGGTTTAGCGATTGGCAGTGCTATGCGAGGCCGTGCGGTTAATGCGATTAACTCTGGCCCTGCTTCTGCTCCGCAGGCTGGTCTTTTTAGTGCGGCGCCCTTTGGTGTTGACAATATTATCACCGTCGATATGGGGGGAACGTCTTTCGATATCACGCTGACTTATGAAGGACAAACCAATCTCAATAAAAATATAGACTTTCTGCGTTACCGAATTGGCGTGCCTATGATTCAAGTTGAAACACTGGGTGCTGGTGGCGGCTCCATAGCTTCGGTCAATGAATTCGGGATGTTACAAGTAGGGCCAGAAAGTGCCGGTGCTACACCTGGACCTGTTTGTTATGGCAAGGGTGGCACTAAGCCCACAGTAACCGATGCTAATTTAGTGTTGGGTTACCTTAACCCCGATGCGGTTTTAGGCGGCACCATATCACTTGATCGTAAGGCGGCTGAAGATGCTATCCGCGAGCACGTTGCTGACCCGTTGGGTATTACTGTAGAAAAAGCTGCTTACGGTATAAGCATGATTGTTAATCTTAATATGGTAAACGGCATACGGCGTGTTTCTATTGAGCGTGGTTATGATCCGCGTGACTTTGCCCTAGTTTGTGCTGGTGGAGCCGCGGGTATGCATATAGCTGCCCTGGCTGAAGAAATCGGCATTAAAGAAGTATTAGTTCCAAAGGTGGCTTCAGGTTTGTGTGCCTTTGGTCAGACTATTTCTGATGTTAAGTATAACTATTTGGCAACAAACCCTATGCGTTTAGATACGGGCGCTGACATTAATAGTTTGAATGAAAGTTTTCTGAATATAGAAAAGCAAGGTCGAGAGAATCTTTTGTCTGATGGATTCAAAGAAGCTGATATTACCGTTGCGCGTAGCATGGAAATGCGTTACGTGGGGCAAATTCATGAATGCACGGTCAATATTAGCAGTGACAAAATTGATGATAAAGGTTTGGATAAAATACTGGCTGATTTTCATGATCGACACAAAAGTCTGTACTCCTATGCGGAGCCGATGAATCCGGTGGAGTTGGTCAATCTAGAAAGCACTATGACTGCTCATGTGGCCAAGCCAGCCCAGCCGAAGATTGTACCGGGTAATGGTGATTGTTCGGCAGCGCTTATAGGTCCGCGCGATATGTTGTTTGACGATAGCGGGGGCTGGATGAATGCGCCAGTTTATCAGGGACCTTTATTGAAGGCCGGAGATTGCATTCAAGGTCCTGCGTTAATCGAGGAGCCTACCATGACATTAGTCGTTCGGCCTGGTTGGCGGGCACAGCTGGAAGAGTCCAATTGCTATCGTTTAATTCAAAATGAATAAAATCACAATATTGAATGGTGCATAAATAATAACCCTGCAGATTATATGCCTAGCATGTGGCAGCGCGTACTGTTTAAGTTAACGCAGTTTTGTTGCCTTATGCGGGGTTACTACTTTTTATTATGCGCCATAACAGTTTATACCTCAAAGTGAATAAAAAAAATAACATCAATAAGTAGGTTCTTATTATGGCTATATTAATAACAGATAATAAAGTAGATCCAGACTATTCATACTCAGCGGTTCCAGAGCACGCTAGGATGAATAAAAGCTCATTGACAATGACGTGGTGGTCGCTCTGCAGCGCAATGATATGGCTGCTAATAAGCGCTACTTTAGCGGTTAACTATGGTTCAGCGAATACGCTGATTGGCTTAGTTTTATCCGTCATTATGTATGGCGTTGTTAACGGTATAGTAAGTCGATTTGCTATTAAAACAGGCCTTTCAGTTGGGCTTTTTTCTAGAATGGCTTGGGTTATACCTTCGTTAACTGGTGTGTTTTTGATGAACTCATCAATATGGTTAAGTCAGTATGCAGCGATTGTAACCATGATCTTATCATTTTCTATCTATTATTTTTCTCTTTCATGTTTTCGTGAAAGGACTGTCGTTGTATAAGTTTTTTGTGGGTAGTTGTGTTTGTTGTTTAGTTTAATGTTAATGGTTTATTTAGGGATAATATTATGTATAAAAATATAAGTATTAATAAAGATCATGTATCTAGATTAAAAGAAAATCACGTTTTTGTTAAGAAGGCCTTATGTTGTTGCGTGGCATCGCTTATAGGGTTTAGTCAGTATTCAAATTCCGCATCGCTGCTTGAAGAGGTAATGGTTACAGCACAGAAACAAGCTGAATCGGCACAGGATGTGGGTATTTCTATGACTGCATTTACTTCTGATCAACTGGAGAAGTTAGGTGTGGGTGATAGTGTTGATATAGCGCGCTTCACCCCTGGTGTGTCTCTGTCTGGTAGTTTTGCTGGTCAGCAACAACAATTTTCTATTCGTGGTGTTACTCAAAATGACTTTAATGACCACGTTGAATCACCAAATGCTGTTTATATAGATGAAGGCTATGTATCTTTTCAACAAGGCTCTATCTTTGCAACTTTTGATATAGAACGGGTAGAAGTATTAAAAGGGCCGCAAGGTACTTTATTTGGCCGTAATGCCACGGGTGGTTTAGTGCATTACATAAGTAATAGGCCAACCCAGGAGTTAAGTGGTTATATCGAAGCTGAAGTGGGTGATTATAATAAAAAGCGAATTGAAGCAGCTATTTCTGGCCCTGTAACCGATGATATTTCTTACAGATTATCGGGGTTTACATCTAAATATGATGGTTATTTAGAGAATGACTACCCTCAAAAAACTTATACTACCAGTGGTAATGGTGCCGCGCCATTAAGTAACGGCGGTGCTGATTTACCTGGTGCTGGCGATGATTTGGGGGGCGATGAAAGCTGGGCGCTTAGGGGACAGTTAGTTACTGCTGTTAATGATAATTCGGATTTAAGTCTGATTGGTTTTTATTCAGAGTCTAAACAGTCAACAGGTCCCTATCAAGCAACTCCTACTATTGCCCAGGTTGATGCTAATGGCAATACTCTTAATACATTCAGAATTGGTCCTAATGAAACCCGTGAAATTATTGGGCCGAATGGTGTGGGGGTAGATGCTTGGTTAGATGGCGATAGTGATAATGTACGGCCTGCTGGTCGAACCTTATACGGATATTTAGATCCTGATGGTAATGATTTCACGACTTCAAGTGATTATGCTTTTGATGATATAAATACCTATAAGACCTATGGTGGTACCGTCAATTACTATCTTGAATTACCAGATGGGATGACATTATCGGCGATAACAGATTTCAAGCATCATGATAAGTTTACTACGCTTGACTTAGATGCTGGCCCGCAAAGTCAATTTACTTATCTTGGTGAGGCCGATATAGATTCTGTTACACAAGAATTTAGGTTAAGTGGCGACTCTGAAGCCGATGGAATGAGGTGGATGGTAGGTTTATTTTACCTAGATATTGATGCGTTAAGTATTGGTGGCTTAAGTGCACTAAAAAACTCTTCTTCAGGATTTCCTGCAGATTTTGAGCAGCCTAGGGTTTCATATTTAGAAACGAAATCTTATTCGATATTTGGTCAGATGGAGTTCGATTTAACAGAAACCCTTAAGTTAACAACAGGTTTACGTGGAACTAACGAGTCCAAAGATTATACCTTTGATGTCTACTTTACTATTCCTAACGTTGATCCTAATGGTTGGGAAATTCCCGATCGCGATGGAGGTTCACCTGCTGTATTTGAAAATCATATCGAAGATGACAATAGTGAAAATCTATGGACGGGTAAAATACAATTAGATTGGCAGGTTAATGACGATATGCTGATTTACACAGGGTTTAATCGTGGTGTTAAGGCCGGAAGCTTCAACTCTGGTGATCACGCTCTAACGCCTGAGTTAGCACCTTATGAAAAAGAAGTGCTTCATGCTTATGAACTAGGGATTAAAAGTGAGTGGTTAGAGAATACAGTTCGGATTAATGGCGCGGCTTATTACTATGATTATAAAGATTACCAGGCTGCCAGATGGACGGGGTTGGCTAATGTTATCACCAATAATGATTCCACTGTGCAAGGGGTGGAGGTGGAGGTAATTACATCGCCAATAGATAATCTTGATGTCATGTTAACAGCTGCATATATCGACGCGAACGTTGAAGATTTAAATCTTATTGGTGATGGTTCAATATTAGTTGATGTTACACCAACATTCTCGCCTAAAAAATCATTTTCAGCCTTTATTAATTATACGATAGAGGATGTTTTTGAAGGTGAACTATCTCTGCAGTTAAATAGTAGTTATCAGTCGAGCATATACTCAAATTTATCTAACTTTGACTCAACCGAGTTTGATAGCTGGACGGTGACAGATGTGCGCGCCAGCTGGGTTAGCTCAGAGGGCAATTGGATCGTGTCGACTTTTATTAAAAACGTAACTGATGAGCGTTACAATGTTATAGGCTTCGATTTGTCTACCGTCTGCGGGTGTAACGAGGAGGCACAAGGGAAGCCCAAGTGGGCAGGTGCTTCGGTTAAATATATCTATTAAGTGTTTGCTTTACTCAGAGTGTTTTCTGGTGAGTGTTTGTAATGTTGAATTAATGGGCTTCACCAGTTTTTGAGGCGCTACAGACGGTCAGTATTGCTGCTGGAGATGGCCAAAGGATTTGCCACTAGACTGCTAGCGTCTTGTGATGTCAAGGCTGCTAGCAGCAAGTTGTGGCGTATCACGACCTTTCTTTTAAAACTGGCCACCAAGATTTATTAATAGGTGTTCAATTTTTTCGTTTTTAATGTTGGGTGGTTGCTTAATGGGGGGGTAAGCGCTTTGTGGTGATTGTATTCTGTGGAGCGTTTATCGCTTTTTTGTGCTGTGAGTGCAAGTGGTCGGACACGATGGTGTTTTTCGCTTGTCCGGATAAAACGATTTCATAGTAAGGTGTTGTGGGCTCTTCGATATTGGGCAAAGATTAAGAGTGGTGCCAGTGGGCGGATTGGTCATAACAACTTGAGGTTGTTATGACCTCTACGAGGCGCCTTTAAAGAACAGGCGACCAAAATGCTCTCGCATTTTGTAATTAAAACAGCTTGATGCTGTTTTAACCCCTTCGGGGCTCAGCGTGCCCCATGAAATACTTTGGGTATCGTCGCTTTACTCCTTGTTCCCTTTGTGCTGTAAGCACAAACGGTCGAACCGGGTCAGCGTGGCCCGCGCAATGTTTTGGCCATCTCGCCCGCTTTGCATTAGCGTAGTTATTAAGGAGTTTTATTGGTACTGGAAGTTGTTTTAGGTGGAGTTCTAATTGAGTTTGGTGCGCGCTGCTCGTGGGCGGACTAATCGTAGCAGCTTGAGGCTGCTACGACCTCTAACGAGGCATCGTCGCTACGCTCCTCGTTCCCTTTGTGCTGTAAGCACAAATGGTCGAACCGGGTCCGAGCCCGCGTTGCATTAGCTTAGCTCTAAAGGAGTTTTGTTGGTGCTGGGATGATGCAGTGTAGAATGGTACCCCGAGCCCTCCTTACTGCGAACCATTAAAACCTTGGTGGTAGCCCTCCCTGTGAGGTTTAAAAAAGCTGCGTAACCCTTGATTTTATTGAGGTTTGCGACAATTCCCCCCCTTGTTATGTCGCCCTGTTGATTGCTTCAATGGTCTAATGGCGAACCCTTCAGTTATTGCTACAGACAACCCAGCAGACCGCATGGTGACTTTTCGCTGTACGGATTGTGAGCATACGTTTAAGTCGGAGCCTGGCCGTGTTGTTGATGCGCCCGGGCTAGCCTTCCCTTATGAGTATTTTTGCGACTGCGAATTATGCGGGGCAGAGCTCAGTCAAATTTGGTGGGAAAAAAACTTATTCCAGGCGCATGTAAAAGCCACCGGCCCTAAAACCCCTGAGGGCAAGGCGGCAGCTAGCGCCAACCTCGAAGGCTACCCCACAGCCGAGCAAATGCTGCGCATACGGTTTAACGGCTTAAAAAATGGCGCTCATGCTAAAACAGCAATTGCCTTTCCAGCCAAGCCTGGCAAGTACGCACACTGCAAAACCTGCGATATAGATCATGATTTTTGCCGCCAGCAACCAGCTTGCCTGCGCCGCTCAGAGCTAATGCTTAAGTATTTGGCCGCCGTAAAGTCGGGTGACCCATCACACCTGGAAGATATACATATAGTTAACCAGGCCACTGTAACCGCCGTTCTGGGCGACATGATGCAGGAGGTTATTAACGACGGCCCTACGCTGCGCTCGCCTGCGTATGTAAGTTCTAAAGATGGCGATATTAGTTTTGTAAAAGATCCGCGCAGCAAGGATAGGGAGGCTTACATCATGGATGTAAAGGCGCACCCCTTGCTTAAACTAATGATGGAGTTTATGCAAAAAAACAGCATGACCTTATCTGACCTAAACCTAACACCCAAAATACACGTTGATCAAAACATCATGGCCGGCCAATTGGCTGGTGATGCCGTTGATAAAGAACGCTCGGCTGATTACCAGCAAAAAATGCTAGACCAGGTTAGCCATCTTAAAAGTCTGGTTAGCCGCGGCAAAGCTCGGCTGGTTAACGATAAAGTATTGCAGGAATACCAACAGGAAGAGCTGGACGATGACGAGGGGGTAATCGATGTCAGCCCGGATTAATGCCGCCCAGCGCGCCGAGCTGCAAAATGTTGCCGAGCGCGAGGTGCTGCGCTACAAAGGCAACCACCCACTATGGCATAAACATATACACGGGGCCGACCTAGACCCCATGCAAGTGCTCAAAATGGTGGAAATGGACGAACACCTATTTACCGTTGATTACTCGTGCCGTCGTACCCGTAAAACATCCACAAAAGAGCTATGGTTTTTAGAGTACATGGCCTGTAACGCCGACCAATCGCTAGGCATTATCGCCCCTACAGAAAGCCAAAGTATTACCAATCTAAATTACCACACCGATGCCATTCGCCGATCCCCCATATTGTCAAACTTTATCAACACCAAAGGTGGCCGCAAACAAATGGCCGATAGTTACTATCAGTTTGCCAACCGCTCGCAAGCCGAGGCTTACGGCATTATGGGCCAGGTGGACGGCGACGATTTAACCATTGCCAGCATAGAAGAGGTGGACGATTTACCGCAAGAGCGCTTATTTTCACGGTTCTTACTCACCATGGGGGCAACCGACAGGCTGGGGGCTGATAAAGATTCGGTTAACGATCAAATAATTCGCATTACCGGTGTATTCAAAGGGGCTGATACGCTTTCAGACTTAATCGACTCTGGCGATTTTCATGTTCTACCCGTGGTCGATTGCTACACAGGTATAGAGCTGGGCGTGGTTAAAGAGTCTTTTATGACGCTAATGCAGGGTCAGCTATCTAGCGAAGAGTATATACGGCAGCTGCTATGCCAAAACATAGCAGCCAAAAACTTGATTTGGGAAAAATGGGTAAGGCAGGCGCTGCAGCGCGGCCTCATGGCTGGTGTAAAACTAGTAGAGCCAGAGATAATGGCGGTTTACAAAAAGCGCGGCCTGCTATCGTTTGGTTACGACCACACCGGCCATGGTGAGGCGGCGAGCTCGTCGCGCTCAGCGCTGGTGGTTAAAGAAATGATAGGCAACCACATAGCCACCATATTTTGCAAAACATGGCCGCCAGGTACCGACGAAAAAATAATACTGCACGACCTGGTAAGCCTATGGCGTTATTTTATGCCCGATTACGCCATGGGCGACGCCTTTGGCATAGGCCTGCTTACCGCGCTAAACGACAGGCTGTTTACTGAGGGGCTAACCGCCATATCCCGCATGGCTGTGGGCGGTGGCGAATCCACCGCCAGCACCTGGACGGACTGGGCTTTTGCACCACTACGATTTGAGGGCATGATTAAACACCAAATGGCGCAGGCCGTGCGCGCCACTTACCAAAATGGCTTTGCCGTACTGCCCTACATCGACAACGAAGAGGGCGGCGACCCGCTTGTCGACGATATGCGCACCCTCCAAAAACAACTAATTAACATTAAACAAACACCCGTAAAAAACGGCAGCTATAACAGCTATGAGATGGTAAAAAAACTTATTGGTGACGATTTGTTTGATGCCGACATGGCTGGCACCTGGGCGCTGGTCACCCGCGGTGAAAGCAGCTATGCCACCGAAATTAACACCTTAGAACGAACTCGCCAGCAGCTGCTAGGCAGCAATAACCTGCGCCAACTGGGAGGCCTAAATGGCTAACAAAATTGCAAAAAAAATTGATGCCTTTTTAGGGCGCGCCCGCACAGACAGCGGCGAGTTAGGGGCATTACACGCCGAAGCCCTACAGGCCAACGCCGCTAGAGATTACGCAGCAGGAAAAGTAGCCACGCCCGAAAACAGCCAGCGCTATCTCTACCAGCAAATGAACGTAGACTTTAACCGCCGCGCCACCGTGTTAGACATTCGCCACATGGATAAGGCCGATGGCCGAGTTAAAAAAATTCATAAGAAAATGGCAAGGGATATCACCCAGGGCGGCTTAAAGCTGCATTGGGGGGGCAAAGAAAACTCCACCGTTATACGGCTATTTAAAAATTTTGTACAACGCCTAGAGCTAAACAGCAGGGAGAAATTACAAAGTGACGCGCGCGGCTGTGTGATGGAGGGAAACCTAGCGTTGCAATGGGTGCTAGAAGAGGTCAACGGCGAGCGCCGCATAGGTGCTGGCGTACGCATGCCATCCGAAACCATTGTGCCGCAAGTGGATGGCAGCGGGCGCTTTAAAGATCACAACAACGCCTACCACCAGCTAGACATTATGAGCTCGCGGGTGGTTGCTAAATTTGCCTCATGGGGCCTAACCATAGGCCGCCTAGATCCCGACAACTACGATGATCTGGGGGCCATGGGCAGGCCATACCTGGATGCCTCGCGCCCAGTGTGGCAAAAATTAATGATGACCGAAGAGGATCTAGTTATTAGGCGGCGGGTGCGCGCGCCCCAGAAGTTATCGCACAATTTGCGCGGCATGACGCCCGAGGCTGCAAAAAGTTACGAGGAAAAAGTGCGCAACGAATCGGGCGAAATACCCACAGATTTTTTTGTATCGGGCGAGGGCACAGTAACAGCCATTAGCGGCGATGCCAATTTAGAGCAAATAGCCGATGTGGAGCTATTAATAGATTCCTTTTTTTCGGGCTCCCCAGCACCTAAAGGCCTATTTGGCTATGTGGGTGACCTGCCGCGCGATGTATTAGAGGATTTAAAGCGTGACTACTACGAAGAGATAGACGGCGCACAGGATGTGCAATCTGGTGTTTACCAGCGTGGTTTTTATTTAGACCTGCTATTACACGGTGTAAACCCCTTGGCTTACGACTTTAGCGTAGTGTTTGCCGAGCGCAAAACAGAAACCCGTAACCAGCGCGCTGATTACGCCCTTAAATTACAAGCCCTGGGCTTTCCTCAAGATATGGTGTTTACCGCCGCCGGGGCTGACCCGGTAGAGGTAAGAGCCAAACTAGAAGAGCAATTCAACAAAGCTGATCCTTACCCCGATATTTACGATGACAAAGAGGACGACGACCAAACCAAAAGCGGCAACGCCACTGTAAATGTTACGCCCGGCAACGGCCGCAAGGGTGAAAGCGCCACCACCATTAACACGAGGACGTAAGCCATGAACCTAAAGACAATACTCTCTGCCGCGCTGGATGTGGCCGCCACCGTTAACCCTGGTGTTGGTGCTGCGGTAGGCCTGGTTAACAAGTTTTTGCCCGACGATAAAAAGTTAGGCAACCAAGCTACAGGCCGCGACGTTATAGCGGCGGTTGATACCCTACCAGCCGAGGTGCAGGCTAGCATTTACGAAAAAGAAATTGATTTTAAGATTTCCGAGGTTAACGCCTGGTCTAGCGTGCAGCAAGCCAACGCCGAAGCCGACGCCAAAGGCAGCACACTACGTCCGCGCATAGCTTTAATGATGGCCTGGGCGGTGGTGGTTTCAATTATCCCTATTTCACTTTCGGTTGCGTGGGCTGTTGCTATGAGCGACAACCCCTTAAAAAGCGCGGGTGATAACTGGGAGTTGGTCACCGCCCTTATAGCCACGCCTACCATATTATTGCGCGGCTATTTTGGCTTGCGCACAGACGAGAAAAAAGCGCGATATGCGGCCTCTATCGGCCAGCCGTTAGGCTCTGTGGCACCTGCCGGTATACTTAAAGGGTTTATGGGAGGGCGCTAGATGATAATTACCCAGCTGAGATCCTACCCCCCCAACTATACCGAGAGCCGCCTATTTATTAATGGCGGTAAGCGTTTTTGCTGGGTGTTAGAGGATAAAAAACAGCCCTTTGGTATTAAAGTGCCAGGGCAAACCTGCATACCTGAGGGCGCCTATAACGTATCAATTACTCGCAGTACACGCTGGCAAAAAGACATGCTGCTATTGCACAACCAGGACGACCTCAGCATAGTGCGTGACGGCGTGCGCTTCACCGGTGTGCGCCCCCACGGGGGTAATGATGTAGACGACACTGCCGGCTGCCCACTTTGTGCGTACCACTCCAACCACCAGGGCAAGGTGTGGGGGCGCGCCAGTGACGATTTATTTAAGCTGGTTAAGCGCGCCCTGGATAAAGGCGAGGAAGTTCTGTGGGTGATTAGTAGCTAATGGCCATAAGACTCGCCACCAAGGCAAAAATAAAACGCGCCACCCAAGCCGCTCAAGCGCAAACCACCATTGCTGATGGCGCAGCGCTAAACGACCTAAAAAACATTTATCAGCGTGCCGTGGACGAGTTGCGCGCAAAAGTTAATAGCTATGCCGACGGCAGCGGCAGTGTTCGTTTAACCGCTATGCGCAACCTTTTAGCTGATAGTGAGCGGATATTAAAACAGTTGCGCCAGGCACAAGACACAGCCCTATTTGAGCGCATGGAAGAGGTAGCCGCTTTAGGGGTAGATCCATTTGCCGAGCAGCTAGGCGTTAGACGGGTAAGCGCAGCCGCAAAAGAGGCGGTAAAGGTGGCACGCAACTTTGTGGCCGCCGATGGATTACAACTATCTGACCGCCTATGGCGCGTTAACAATAGCGCCAAAGAGGCGGTAGGCCGCGCCATTCAAAACGCCGTCATACAAGGGCAAAGCGCCAGCGAAGCCGCACAGGAGTTTTTGCGCACGGGTGAGCCGGTACCAGCCGCCCTAAACAGCAAAATGGAGCAGGCCCAGGCTGGTAAAATTAACCGGGTATTAGGCCAACAATTAATGACCGGTGAGGGCAGCGCCTACCATAATGCTCGCCGCGTATTCCGCACCGAAATTAACCGCGCTCATGGCACCGCGTTTAAAAATGCCGCCTTTGATGTTGAGGGAGTTATAGGCACTCGTTTTTTACTTAGCCCCAACCACCCCGAAACCGATATTTGTGATTTACACGCCAAGGCTAATATTTACGGCTTAGGTGCTGGCGTTTACCCCAAGGGAAAAAGCCCATGGCCCGCCCACCCCAACACCATAAGCTATGAGGTGGCCGTGTTTGAGGACGAAGTGAGCGAGGCCGACAAGGCTGGCAAGCAGAGTGCTAGCGAGTGGCTAGCTACACAACCTTACAACGTACAAGCGGGTGTGCTGGGTGTTAATAAGCAGCGCGCCTTTGCAGCAGGCGTGCTTGCTAACAACGAAATTAAAACGCCGTGGCGCGTATTGAAAAACCGCTACCTAGGCAAAGGGGTAAACACCACCACCTTTACCAACATACCGCGTGAGGTGGGCGCGGTGGCGCGCAAAGTTATCGACGCCGCCAGCATTAACCCTTTTTCAGCCAGGGCCACGCTTCCGTTCAAAAATAGCCTCGAACAATTGCGCAGCCATTTGAGCCAGTATGCGCTAGGGTTGGTTAATGTCGACGGCATCACCTCAGCCTCAGCTTATTCGTTAGCTGCAGGCATAGACAAAGTGCTGGGCTTATTCAATAACAGCGTGGGGCGCATACAGTGGTTTGCTCGCGCACCCAAAGGTGCTGTAGGGGGGTATGCTCACCCACGGACGCAGTGGACACCCAAAAGTGATGAGTTGTTTTTTAAAAAATCTTATATTACTAAGGGTTACAAAAACGAGCCAGCAGAGCATTTGGCCTACTTGGCTAAGCGCGACAAAGAGCTAGCAGCTTACGACAAACGTATAGCTAGCAATGATGGCCACTTACGCAATGTAGCAATAAAAAACAGAGAGAAATTAGCCGCGGCCACACGCTGGTCAGCCTCATCTATAGCCGACAACCCCGTGTTTGCCGTTGCCGCCCACGAGGCAGGGCATGTTTTATATTACCAGGGGCGAAACATTCCCGAGCTTTGGCAGCGCCAACTCATAGCGCAGGGCGCTACCGATGTAGACTGGTTTGCCGTATCAGAGTACGGCGCCACTAACCACAGCGAACTATTTGCCGAGGTCACCGCTTTTATGGCTATGGGCCGCGAAAATCTGTTACCCGCCAGTATTGTAAAAGCGTATACTGAAACCCTCAAAAACTACCAGCGGTGGGATGAATGAGCCAAAGCAACCAGTGCCGAACATGCAAACACTATTGGGGTGCACACGCCTGTGATGCGTTTACCCAGCGCATACCCGATGAGATATTTACCGGCCAAGTTGATCACAGTAGCGAGTATCCTGGTGATAACGGCATCCGTTTTGAGTTAGCAGACGAATACAAAGAGGTGAAGGATGAAACAACAGGGCAATAATATTACCCCTATAAAGCAGCCCTTACCCGAGGTAAATTGCACCCATTGCCAGTATGTTATTTTTGATGGCGAGCACTTACGAGGCAGAATAGCCAATCTGCTTACAGGTGAAGTATTGTGCAGACACTGCAAAAAATGGACGCCCGCCCCAATCAGCTACAGCCGTTAATATAAAGAATAGTGATAGCCTTTAATCGCCTTTAGCGACAAACCCCACCCTTGTTTTGTCGCCATTAAATAATAAATAATTCAGCCTACCCAATCATGGTGTATTAAAAAAGCCGGGCCAGCATGTACTTTGCTGCCCGGCTTTTTTGTTTAAGGGATATAGTTTTGCGTAAAAACCATACTGTAATTGCACTATCAGACGGCAGCAATCGCAAGTCGCGCCGCGTTATTTCAACCGAGATACAGCTGGCCGAAGGCGCCAGCAATTCGGTGGTAGATATAACCCGCACAGGTACTTTTAGCCATCCTAGGTATGGTCGTTTTTCTATTACTTTAGCCATGCTGCAAAGCATGGTTAAAAACTTTGAAGCCCGCACTTTTGGCCAGGATATCATGCTGGACGTTGCCCACGACGGTAACGGCAAAGGCGCTGGCGGCACATTTACCCGCTTATTTATTAGCCCTAGGGGCGCAGGGCATGTGCTACAGGGCGAGGTTGAATGGCTGGCCAATGGTATCGATGCTGTTACTAACAAGGGCTACAAATATTTATCCATAGAATATATCGACAACTATATAGACGCCGAGTTTGAACAAGAGCACGGCCCCACCATGCTGGGCGCAGCACTAGTAGTGCGCGGCCATATTAAAAACCTACAAAAAGTGCAATTGGCCGAGGCCGAGGGCAACCACCTAACTGTTTTAGATAATTGTTTACAACACCTGCAAGAGGGCAGCACCATGAAATTCGCAAAATTACTCGCGGAGCTAAAAACCAAGTTAATGGGTTTTAATTTATCAGAACCTGTTTTGTCGGCAGTTTATGCCCTAGCCGAGCTGTCGCTTAGCCACTGCACCGAAGAGGCCCAAGCTTTATTATTGGTTGATGCTTTTGTCGATAATGGCAAAAAACTGGGAGGCAGCAATGCTGAATCGGTAGACCTATCAGAGCTTACCAATGCAATTAGCGCACTAGGTAAAGCAGGTGATAGCAAGGCTTTAACCGAGGAGAGCTTAAACGACCTATTGGATAGGCGCGACAAAGAGCGCGAGCAGGCCGCCAAAAAGCTGGCCGACACCACCGCAGGTAATATTAAACGCTTTAGCGAGCTAGTGGACGCCGCCGAAGGTTTGGAAGAGTCAGACCGCAAAGAGCTAAAAGACGCGGTTAAAGACCTCATCACCGCCGAAATGACCGAGGGCCAAATTACCTCGCTAGCCGAGCTGCAAATTACCCAGCGCAACGCCTTAGTGGCTGCGCGCAAACTGAGTGAAATGGGCGTTACCTTAGGTAGCGGCCCTATGGGCTCGGTGCAGCTGGCTGATGCGGCCGGCGATAGCGGCAGCAAGGTGGAAACCTTTTTACGCGAAAAGCTTAAACATACCCGCGCTTATCAATCCAACCAGATCAAGCTTAGTGAAAAGGTCAGCCCTTTTGTTAGTGATGTGCTAGCACTGTATGACGCCCAGCACGCCGGTGCTATGCACAGTATGGCTAAAACCTTATCAGCAGGCGGTGCCTCTAATATTTCTGATACCGATTTACCGGTGGGCTATCAGCGCGAAGTCATACGCGAAACACTATCAGACTTAAACATACTGCAGTTGGTGGCCACTTTTGTTGACCCATCTGCAACCGCTACCACACAAATACCTTACACGGTACGCGATGTTAGCAATATTACCAACTACGCCATTACCCCCGAGCGCGGCGCTATAGCCAAGGCCGGTATTAGCCAAAAAATGGCGTATGCTTATATTCAGGCCATGAAAATCGCCATTGATGTGAGCAACGAGGTAATGCACTTTACCCGCTCATCCGGCATTAATTTCGATGCCTTTGCCGAAAGCTTAGCAACAGCCTCACGCTTTATGCGTGAGCTTATTTGCCAGCGCCTGGCCAATGAGATTCAGCGCAACGCCGATGCCTACCAAGCAATTGACGTACCTGCTGAGAATGTTAGTAGCCAGCTAGATGGCAGTAACTCGCTAATCACAACAGCTAATTTCCCTATTGTTCGCCAACACACCACGGTGGACTTGCAGGGCAATACAATAGGCAATACAGAAAACCCCATTGCCATTACCATAAATTCCGTACCTGTTGAGCCCTGGGATGGTACCGGCACCCAATCGGCGGGTACCTACTATCGCATAGCTAACTACAACTTAGGCTATATAGAGCTGGTCGACCAATTAGGTGACCCAGCCACTCCCGCCAACACAGGCACTAATACGGTGGGTTATAGCTACGCGACCAACTTATTAAAAGTTGATTCGGATTTACCCGCCAACACTACCCGCACCAAGCACCTAAATACGCTAATTCAGGCTGTGGGCGCGGCTAAGGCGCAAATGAGCCAGCAGCGTTTTGTGCAGCCTGAGTTTTTGTTGATGAGCTCAATACTCAACAACGAATGTACTGACGCCGAGCAGTACACAGCAGCCGGCCAGCGTAACGACAGCCGCGTATCTGTAGCGGGTGACCTGGAAGCGGTTAAAAATATTCCAGCGGTAGGCACAAATGCACCCGGCATAGACCTGGGCGATGAACGTATTATTTTAGGCCAAACCAACACCTTGGCTTACACCATTGCCAAACCCTTCTCTATGGGTGAAGTGCAAGAGGCTCGCAACAGCCAAGGCCAGCTTATAGGTGCAAAAGAGCAGTATGGCGAAGAGTACAACGCCTTAAAAGTACCCGAGCCTTTACGCAACCGCTTTATGTCAATTTTGTATTACTCAGCCGCAGGCCGTTAACAGCGCTAGGGTTGCCAGCCCTTAGGGGCTGGCTTTTTTACACACGACTTTTTGACAAGCAGAGGTTTGCGCCGTGACTAAAAAACACGTTGTTAATAACACTACAGCAACTATGCACTGTGGCCCGTACACCATTTACCCAGGTCAAGGGCGCTTTGTAGAGTCTCATTACCTGGGCGAAAAACCCACCCCAAAAGCGCAGGCCGACAACTTAAGCATTGCCGACTTTGTGGCCGATTTTGTTAAACAAAAACAAGATTTAGAAATTGAACAATTGCCCGGCTTAAGCCCTGAGCAATTTGAAGCCGTGTTTGCGCACTACCAAAGCAACAAACCACCGCAAAAATTAGCGCCCGCGCTAGTGGCAGAAAAAACCCGTCGTGACTCTATAGCGCTGGCCGACACCCTGCGCGAAAGTGTTGTAGGCATGAGCGACGAGCAGCTGCAAGCACAGCTACTAGATCACGCCGCTAACGAGATTGTATTGGTCGTACTAGAGCAAGAAAAAGCGGCCCGTGACCGCCAGGCATTTTTACAATCAATAGCCATTGATGCCAAAGACTTTGACGACGAAGAGTTAGCCGAATCGCTTATTATTTACGGCGAAGATGCCGACGCCCTTTCGATATTACAGGCCGAGTTAGCCAGCAGAGACACTAACGCCTAGGGAGAGCACAGTGAGCGACCCGGTAGCGGCAGCAGTAGACAGGCTTAGCAGCCATGTTACTCATTTGAGCGACAAGCTTATGGATGTTGAGAAGTCGCTAGCACGATCAGAAACAGACATTAAGCATTTATTAAAACAAAACGAAGCGCTAAGCAAACATGTTAACACCCTTTTTGCGCGCTCAAACTCTAACGCTATTTCGCAGGCAAGCACCAAGGTTTCGGTTAGTGAAAACCAAAATGGCCGGGTGTTACTACTCAGTGCGTTTATTTCTGGATCAATGGCCCTTGTGGTCAATCTTTTAGGTAACGGCTAATGCCAGATTCTATGACAAAAACTCAGCTTGTTGCCGACTTACGGTTGGCATTAAGTGATGCTGAGAGTTTTTTTTCTACAGCTGACGCTAACCAAACCGAGGATGTTTTTTGGCGCATGCTAACCATTGCTGCTAGCGATATGCACCGTGCTAGGCCTAGAACCTTGTCGGGCTCACTTGCATTAATAGCAGGGGTAGCCAGCTACCCGGCGCCAGCTGACCTAGAAGATTTTAAACTGTCAAACTGGGGCATGGATGCCAGAGCAAGGTATAACCCTTGGGATGGTGCTTACCCGCGGCGCTTACCTACCGTAACTGTGATAGGTGACAGCAACGGCAAAACCTTAGAGCTAAGTTTTGCACCTACCAGCCCCATGATTACAGTTTTGGGCGCAACTTATGGCTTTTTTTATTACGGCCAGCACACCTTGCCCGATGATGGCAGTAGCAGTATTAACGAAAGCGACCGGGAGCTATTAATACTGCGCGCCACCGCCGAGGCCATGAAGCAACTAGCCATTAAACGCTTAAAAACAGCCGTTAGCGTTAAACCAGGGGTGGGCCGCGACCGCCAAGGCTCACCCGCCGAGATTTACCAAAATCTAATGATTGAGTTTTTAGCAGCATGAAGGCGCGCATAGCCCACAATACCCCCGAGCTAGCCAACACTTTTGGCAATGTTAGGGCAGCGATAGCCAAGCACGTTGACGCTAAGCTGGCTCGCGGTGTTTTAGAAGTTGCCAACCTTGCAAAGCAATTGGCACCTAAGGCCGAAAGTACGCTAACCAACGCCATTCATCCAGAGCATTTAGGCCCGTCATTATATGAGGTTGTTTCGCCCGTTACACATGCCACCGCGGTAGAAAAAGGCACTGGCCCAGGCGGCTTTGCCCCCCTGCAAAGCATACTTGATTGGATGAAGGTTAAAGGCATACACAGCGATACGCCCGAATCAGTAGCCTTTTTAATTCAACGAAAAATCTTGCGCCATGGCACGCCCGCACAACCACACATGGAACCAGCCCTAGAGCAAAAAAAATCACGCTTACAGGAGTTGGCCGCCCAGGGCATAGCTGCCGGTTTTAGAGAGGCTGCCCATGGACGTTGATTTAAAACAGCGCATGAACGATTTAGTGGTAGCCCTAAGTGCTGCAGCACCAGGCCGCACAGTTAGCCGCGACAGCACTTTGATACACAGCGCAAACCCTGCCCAGTTGGCTGCTGGTATTTTTGTTGTTATCAGCCAAAAAGGTGGCGACTATCGCTACCCACTAGGCCGCCCTGTTGCCGATGGCCGGCATTTTTGCATGGTTGTAGGTCGCCTTGAAGTAAACAGCGAAACCCCTGGCCAGGCTGTAGAAGATGGCGAGTTCGATATGCTAGCCGAAGTGGTTAGCATGGTTCGCCGCAGCGATTTACCCGCCACATTAGATGGCATGCAGCTCGTCGATTTTACCCAATCATCACAAGCCGATGTACCCGTGGGCTGGGTTGGTTTTACGCTTAAGTTTGAGGGGGCGTAAGAATGATTAATATTTATCGTCATTTTAAATTTTTTGTGTTGTTCACTCTGTTTTTATCTGCCAGCTCAGTTTTTTCTGCAAAAAACATAGCAGTAACATCGATGAGTCTGATCCGCTGCCAAGGTGGAACACTGGTTGCTGTGGGGCAGGCTTGCCCAACTTTACCGGTAATAGTTTTTGAAACTGATTTTTCTGACGCGACAGGGTATTCGCAAGGCGGCGTGCCATATTGGAATAGCAGCAACGCCCCCCCAGGAATGACAGCTGTAAACGTGGGCGGCTCTGGCTCGCTTGATGTTATAGCAGGCGCTGGCGTTGCTGGATCTAATGCCATGCGGTTAACGTATGATCCAACACCTACATCAAACCCCACAATAACAATGGCTAAGCATTTAACCGGGAATATGCTTACAGGCTTTACTGAACTGTATATTCGTTATCGGTTTAAGTTTCCTGACAACTGGAAATTTGGTGATGGCGCTTTATCCCTTCCATATTGGAAGTGGCTCAGGCTGTGGCAAAATACTCACCCTACGCAGTCTGATCATGTGACGGGAAACTGGTCAGAGAATAGACCTAACTCCCATTATATTGTTGCCAATTTTGCTGGCTCGCCGACGTATGGCATACATGTAAATGCCGTTTTTGGGGCCAACGATGGCGATGCAACAGAGCGTGATAATGGCAGCGCTGGTGGACCGCGATTAAATTATGGCGCGTATATCGACGGAAATCCGTTGCCGCATACTGCGCAAGCAGGCTATATGCAGGCACTGGTAGGAGATATAGACTGGATCACAAATCCTGGGCGTTTTGTTTCAACAGCAAGGCCATGGCATACGCTGGAATACCGAGTTAAGTTAGCAACAAACGCTACCTCAAATGATGGAGTGTTTGAGGTATGGTTTGATGGCGTAAAACAAGAAACCGACTTCCCTAATAAGAGCATCCACGGCAACCTATCACCAGGTGTTCCCGTACCCGCTGATCACTTTAATGATGTAAACGGCAATATAGGTATGCCGGTTGCTAAAATGGGTAGCGGCATAAATTGGATTTCATTTTTTGACAACATGGCTGACTGGAATGAGCATTTTGGCAATGTTGATGTGGATGGGTATATAGATGTTAATGACTTGGTTGTTAGTACACAGCCTATAGGCCACGCCTACAATGTAGGGGGGCCCTGATGCCAACACTAATTGATGAGCATATTGTTTACGACTACGGTGCTGATGCGTTCCCAGCGATTACGCTAACAGCAGCGGGAGCTAACAGGTTATACTTGTGCGTCATTATTGCACGGCACCCTAATGCAAATAGTGGCGGCATTATCGCCGTAGGCGCTGAAAATGCCGACATCATTTATTCAGCGGGTAGTACACAAGGCGGCCAGCGGGCAAATATTACAGTGGGTGTTTTTAATGGCTCGCAATTAAGCGCTGGGGCTACAACGTTTACAACATCGTATCCCGCAAGCAATGCTCTGCTATACGTTGCTGAAATGGAAGGCGCGCCGCAAGCAAGCCCTTATGGCTCCGTAATCAATGTTTATGATTTACCAGCGCCTAGCGCGAGCAGTGTTGTAGCATCCGGCAATATTTTAAACGCGTCGGGCGCATTAGGGATTAGTTTAGTGGCCGCTGCGGGCAATAGTAGTATGCCTAACATAGGTGTATCCGCGCACTCTGCAAATTTTGACAGCTATTATGACAATCAGTTAAACACGAATATTCGGGCGTGGTCGTTTAAAGACTATGTGATTGCATCAAATAGTGAGAGCTACACGGCTACAATTGATGCGAACGGTGACACGATTACATCGTTGTTGGGTTTATTTTTCGCCATAGGCACAGTCTCTACGCCGGTCAGCATAATAGGTTCAATTAGCGATTCAGCCCCCGCACCTAGTGACGTAGTAACGCTAAATATAAGCAACGGCACTGGCCCGTATACCGCAACCCTAGACGGCGTTGCAGTAACGCTAACCGAGGTCGTTGCGGATGCGCAATACACATTTGTAACGCCAAACCCCATGGTATGGGATGACAAAACACGGACGTTTAACACTGCCTATAATTTTGTGATTACCGATGCTAATAGCGTTGCTGATAGCGTCAGTTTGCAGATAACCCCAGCACACCAATATACCCAGGCAGCGGGTGAACCTTGGCAACAGGGCGTATCGGTTTTATACGGTTCTGGTGCAGTCGATGGCGATTGGTTCGCTTGCGAGTGGACGCAAGGCGGCGATGGTAAATTATTAAACCCTGATGGCTCGGTGCATGATTTATCAATCGGCAACCATATATTACAGATTGCTATTTTTGACGGCGTTTCATGGGGTGATATCAGCCTTGTGCCGTATGACATAAACGCCCCCGGTACAGCTCCCACCATGCCAGCCGATGCGGCTGTAAACATCATTGAGGGTGTTATATCCCTAGGCTATTTCACTGCATTAAGCGGCGCCGAGCCTATCACCTACACGCTAAGCGGCGCTGATGCAGCAAAATGCACACTGGATGCAAACACCGGCGCGCTTAGCCTAGTTGATGCGGCCGTGTTAAGTGATGTTATTAACATCACCATTACCGCCAGCAACGGCACCACCCCTGATGCCAGCCAAAACATTACATTTACAGTAATAGCAGCCGTGCTGACTAACACCCGCATTACCCCCATAACCGAAACCAACTTTGCTGTTGCTAACGCAAACGAATGGCTAAGCCCCATCGTTACCGATGTGGTTTTACATTAAGGATATCGCTATGAGCTTAAAATCATTACTCAATAATGCTGGCCCCGGTGACAGCAAACTGGCCACCCTTAAAACCGGCGCTGCCCACTTTCGCACCGAGGGTGCCTTTAACGGCCACACCGTTAATCTGGTTGATGTAAGCAGCGCCACCGAGGAGGTACTGCAGTCGTTCACTTCGCCGGGCAAGGTCAATATTAATTTATTCCCTGGCGCCGAAGTTGAGGCGCGGGTAGTGGGCGGTACCGGTGACGTTATTGATGTGTTGTGGCAGCACCGCCTGCAGGGCGGGTTAATGCCTGCAGACTAACACAGCTATTTTTTTGAGATTTTTATACAGAGTATTGAGGATTTTATTATGCGCCAAGGTGGACGTTACCAGGACGACGGCAAAGGCAAAAGTGACAGCATTAAACTGCTGCACCGCACTAAGCCCGCTGTTAAAAAAACCGAAAAGCCGCAGCAGCCAACAATAGCCGACAAGGCGGGAGAGCAACATGGGACAAAAGACTAGAAAGCGATTACTACTCGCTAAAATTGAAAGCACTTATGGTAATGATGCTCTGCCTGTGGTGGCCACTGATGCAGTGGTATGCCGCAGCATTGAGGTAACACCCATAGAGGGCGCGCTGTTAGAAAACCCAATTATACGCCCCAACTTCGGTAACTATGCGCAAATTCATGTAGGCACTCATGTAAAGCTAGAAGTAGAGGTGGCGCTGGCTGGCTCAGGTACCGCCACCACGCCGCCCAACTGGGGGGTATTGGCGCGCGCTTGCGGCATGGCAGAAACGATTGGCGTTAGCGATGTAACTTATAACCTGGCTAGCGATGGCCACGAGTCGGCAACCTTATACTTTAACCAAGATGGCAACCTTCATGCCTTACTGGGCGCCCGCGGTACAGTAGAGTTTACCTTAGATTCGCAAGGCTACCCCGTCGCTAAGTTTTCGTTTACCGGTTTGTTTGTAGATGTTAGCGCAGCGCCTCAAGGCTCACCTGATTTTTCAGCCGTACCTAATCCTATCTCTATAGAGGATGGCAACACCGCCTTTACCTTGCATGGTCAATCAGCGGTTATGAGCAAGTTAACCATAGACTTGGCCAACGACGTTGCCCACCGCCCCGCATTGAATGGCGAGAGCGTAGACATTGTTGACCGCAAGCCAGCCGGCTCTGTGGTTATCGATTCGCCCGTGGTGAGCACTTACGACTGGTTTGCCAAAGCTAAAAATAATGTTGCCGATGCCTTGCAGCTCATCCACGGCACGGTAGCGGGTAATATTCTGCAGATAGATGCGCCAAAAGTGCAGCTGCTGCAACCCAAATATGGTGATGATAAGGGCACCGTGACACTAGAAATGAGTTTGTCGTTAATACCCGACAGCGCCGGTGATGACGAATTTGTATTAACCACAAAATAACCGTTATCACTAACAATTAGCCGTTTTACTTTTAAGCCCTAGAGGTGTGCATGAAATTTCAGCTAGACGAAGTATGTTCAGATTTTGAGTGGCCAGTAGTGATAAAACAGCCCTACAAGGGTGGTTTTAAAGAGGGGGTAGGCTTTACCGCCACCTTTGCCGTGCTAGACCAGGACGAAATCGACAAAGAGCGGGCCGCCGCTGGCACTGTTGATAGCGACATAGCCTTTTGTAAAAAAATACTAAAAGGTTGGGATGGCGTTGACGACAAAAACGGCAAGCCTATGGCCTTTAATAAAACCAACCTTAACAAAGTGCTAAAAGTGCCGTTTATTCGTACAGCCATAGTTACCGATTATTACCGGGCAATGAATGGGCTGGCCCGCGCAAAAAACTAAGCAAGGCGGCGGCTCTTTTAGTAGGTGAAGATTCGTCGCCCGACTTATTAAACGATGACTTATTAGCTTTTGGGGTTAGCCCTAGTGATGCCGCAACGCTAAACGATGAGCCCAGCAAGCCCTATTTAATGTGGCCAGGTACGGTGCCCTCACTGTTGTTTTTTGAGGGTCTAAAAACCCAGTGGCGGCGCGGCGCCATAGGTAAATTTACCGGCCCCATAGGCTTAGATTACACCGCCGCCTGGCATGATTTACAAATGCAGCCAGGGCTTACTGATGAGCAGCGCCAAACATTGTGGAGTGATATGAAAATAATGGAAGAGGCCGCCGTTAACGCCATTAGAGGGTTGTGCCGTGGGTGAACAAGCTTACCGTATACGCATAGATTATGACGACACCGAGCTAGTGCAAGGTGGCCGCCGTTCAAACAAGGTGTTTAAAGACATTAACAGCAACCTAGGCGAAACCCGAGGTCGCTTTGTACTGGCTGGCGGCGGTGCCCAAGTATTTAGTCGCCATGCGGGCGTAGCCAGGCGCGAGGCTAATCAGCTAGGCAGCGCCTCAAGCTCATTGATTGGCCGCATGGGCGGCTTAAACACTGTTTTGCGCGCGGCCGGTTTGGGTTTATTTGCGCAACAGCTAATCAGCGTTAATAAAGAGTTTCAAAAATTAAATGCTCAACTGGTTACGGTTACCGGCTCACAACAAGCGGCCAACGATGAGTTTGAGTTTTTGCGCGACTTTGCCAAAGAAACCCCTTTCCAGCTACAAGAGGTGGTTAGCGCATTTATTAAGCTAGATAACCTTGGCCTTAACCCCTCCAAAGAATCGCTTACCTCTTACGGCAACACCGCCGCCGCCATGGGCAAAAATATTGATCAGTTAATAGAGGCCGTAGCCGATGCCTCGGTGGGTGAATTTGAGCGCTTAAAAGAGTTTGGCATTAAAAGTAATGCCCAAGGCGAAAACATAAAATTTACCTTTAAAGGCATTACCACCGAAGTAAAAAAAGATAGCGATGCCATACAAGCCTACTTAAAAAATATAGGTGATACCGCTTTTGCTGGCGGCATGGATAGGCAAATGGAAACCCTGGGTGGCGCAATCTCAAACCTTAAGGATAGCTGGGATCAACTATTTTTTACTTTAGGCGAGGCGGGTGGTTCCGACCTGGCTGTAAGCCTGATCCACTCCATTACCGAATCCCTAGAAGAGCTAACCGACCTGGTTGGCCAGGGTGGGCTAATGGACGAGCTGGTTATACAAACCGAAATGTGGATAGAGGCCCTAGGCCTAAGCCAAACCCAAGTAGGTGGTGTAGCCTATGCTGCCGATGAAAGCCTTAGCGCTATAGATTCTGGCCTGCGCGCAATTATTGATATTACCAAAGAAACCTTCGCTTATTTCCCCGCTAACGCCAAAGCGGGCTTTACCCAAGTGATAGCCTTTTTTGACCAAATGGTGATTAAGGTAATTGCTAGTAGCGAGCGCCTGGGCCAGCACTTACTTGCTGGCATGGAAAGTTTAAAAATAAAGTTTGGCGCCGGCAGCAAAGAAACGCTGCAAAATATTAACAATGAAATAGACGCGATCACCGCCCGTGAGCAAATAGCTATCAGCGCCTCAGAGTCAGCGGTTAAATCGGCACAGCTAGAGCGCAACGAGCTAATACAGTTAACCGATGTGCGCCGCCAATCAGCCGCCGCCGCCCGCGACAACGCCGCCGCCACCGCCGCCCAAGCGCGCGAATCGCGTCTGGCCGAGGCCAGGCTACAGCGCGAAAAAGCGGCCGCCGAAGCCAGGTTGCAACGCAAGCGTGACGAGCTAAAAACCGAAATAGACGACATAGCCTTAGCCCACCGTAGCGCCGAGCAGAAAGAGCGCGACCGCTACGCCAACGAGCTGGCCATTTTACAAGCCGCCCGTGAGGCAAAAATCGAAACGATTAGAGGCTATGACGAGCTAGAAACCCAATTAAAACTAGATCACGCCGCCAAACTGGCCGAGATTCAGCAGCAATCGGCTAGTGAGTTTGCCCAGCTTTGGGGTCGCACCCTAGACCGGTTTAGCGCTGGCGTGGGTGATGCCTTTGCCACAGCCATTATCGACCAAAAGGATTTTGGCGAGGCTATGCGTGGCCTCGTTGTCGATTTAGGCAAAACCATTATTTCTACCCTGGTAGAAATTGGGGTTAAAAAACTGCTTCTTTCCACCCTTGGCGAGGCCGCTTTGGCTGCCGAAACCGCCGCCTCAGTTGCGGCTGCTGGTGTTGTGGCCTCTGCTTGGGCAACCCCCGCGGCGATGGTATCGCTGGCCTCTTATGGGGCAAACTCTGCGCCGGCAACCGCAGGTATAACCGCCACCAATAGCGTGGCCCAAGGCTTGGCCGTTGCGGGCATTGCGCATGGCGGGTTGGATTATGTGCCTAGTGAATCCACCTTCCTGCTAGATGAGGGCGAACGGGTTTTGTCGCCTAGGCAAAACAAAGATTTAACCCAGTTTTTAAGTTCCCAACCCACAATCCAAGGCGGCAGCAGCAAAGTGGTATTTGCTCCCGAGATTAATGTAACCGTTGAGGGCAGCAGCAACGACAGCCAACAAGCGGGTGGTGATATAGGCCGCGAGGTTAAGGCGCAAGTAGAGCCCCTGTTTGCAGAATTTGTGCGCCAACAGCAACGCCCTGGCGGCATGCTCAACAGGCAGGAGGAGCTATAAATGGCCGATCCATTACCCGCCATAGACCCCAGCTATAGCAGCGCGCCCAGAACAGAATACGAAACCCTAGTGGCAGACTTTGGCGATGGCTACGAACAGCGAGCCGGCGCAGGGCTCAACAGCCACAAAACACACTGGCAGCTAGTTTGGGTCGCTATTAGCAAAGCCGAGGCCGACCAATTGAAGGATTTTTTGGACGAGCGCGGTGGCCATACCGCTTTTGCGTGGACGCCCCCTGGCGAGCTCAACAGCCGCAAATGGGTGTGTAAAGGTCTTAATGGCCCCAAGCCTGAAAAGGGCAACCTTTACACCTTGTCTATTAGCATTCGGGAGGTGTTCGACTTATGAGCGACATTATTGCCTCTACTAGCCAGCAGCCCTCACCCGGCGTGATAGTGACGCTATTTGAAATTGACGCCACAGAGCTGGGTGGTTCGTTAATGCGGTTTGTTTCGGGCACCTTTAACGGCACTGCCGTTGTTTTTGATAGCAACACCTATTTGCCTTTGCCCATAGAGGCTAGCGGTTTTCAGTGGAGTGGTGGCGGCTCACTGCCCACCCCGCAACTCAAAGCCAGCAATATTGATTCACAGTTTGTCACCATGCTAATAGGGTTAGACGATTTACGCGGGGCTATTGTTAGGCGCCTGCGCACCTTTGCCCAATTTTTAGATAATGGCAGCAACCCCGACCCCACTGCAGTGTTTCCTATAGAAGAGTACCGCATAGAGCGCAAAACCCTACAAACCAGTACCGAGGTTAACTGGCAATTAGCCTCAGTGTTAGACCAAGAGGGCGTAAAGCTACCCCGGCGGCAAGTGTTGCGCGAAACCTGCACCCACCGCTACCGCCGCTGGGTAAATAATGTTTTTGATTATTCCAAAGCCACCTGCCCCTATGCGGGCACCAGTTATTTTAACGAGCAGGGCGCTACCACCAGCAACCCTGCCGATGACAAATGCGGCCAGCGTTTAAGCGACTGCCGCAAGCGTTTTGGCAATACCGCCACACTACCTACTAGAGCCATGCCAGGCGTGGCTAAGGTGCGCTAATGTTTTCTGCTTTTGTGATTGAAACCGCCAAACAACATGCCGAGGCTTGCTACCCACAGGAGTCGTGCGGGCTAGTTATTGGCGGTCACTATGTGCCGCAAAAAAACCTATCACCTACCCCTGAGCGCGCTTTTAAAATTAAACGCAGCGCCATGGCGGCCAGCGATGTGCAAGCGGTAATACACAGCCACCCCAATGGGCCAGCTTGCCCCAGCGAGGCCGATATGCGTGGCCAGCAAAGTATGGGCGTGCCTTGGGGCATTATTGTTAGTGAGGGCGGTGTAGCGTTAGAGCCGTTTTGGTGGGGCACAGATGAAATCCCACCTTTGCTGGGGCGGCCGTTTCGTCATGGGGTTACCGATTGCTATTCCATTATTCGAGATTATTACCGCCTAGAAAAAAGCATTGTATTAAAAGACTACCCCCGCCAGTGGGAGTGGTGGCTGGATGGCCAGGCCGATATGTATGCCCAGTATTTTGGCGATGAAAACTTTTTTGTAATCAACCCCGACGAGGACGAACTGCAACCCGGCGATGTGTTTTTAGCACAAGTAAAGTCGCCTGTTATCAACCACGGTGGGGTGTATATGGGGGGCGGTATCATTTTACACCAGCTTGGCGGGCCGCAGGGTTACGACCCTAGCCGGCTAAGCTGCCGCGTACCTCTGTACCCATGGCGCAAATATATCACCCTATGGTTAAGGCATAAGCACGCATGATTACTATTTACCTGCATGGCGCGCTTAAAAAGTTGGGCCACGACAGCCTTAAGTTGGCTGTTAGCTCACCCGCGGAGGCCATAAGGGCTTTATGTAGCCAGGTTAAAGGTTTTGAGCAAGCCCTGCGCGATGGCAGTTTTGTGCTGCTACGCGGCGACAAAAATAATGGCCTACCCATTACCGGCAGCAGCTTAGACATTAGCTTTGGCCAGCAAAAAGAGTTTCACATAGTGCCCGAGGTGCAAGGCGCTGCTGAGTGGGTGGTGTACGGTGTTATTTTATTAGTAGCTGTTTATGCAGCTACCAATATACCCAAAGTAGCCAATTATGAAGAGCGCAACGAAGAGGGCCGCCAATCGCATATATTTAACGGCGCCCTTAACTCAACCGAGCAAGGCCAGGCTATACCCATTATTTACGGCCGCATACGTGTTGGCTCTATACCTATTTCAGCGGGGCTTACATCCTAATGGGCAAAGCGATGTTAATTGTTGGTGAAAAAGGCAAAGGGGGCGGCTCTGGCAATGTAGCCAAAGAGGCCCCCAACACCTTGTTTAGCAATTCAATAGCCAAGGTTATTGACCTGATTGGCGAGGGTGAAATACAAGGCCTGGTTAACGGCGCTAAAAGCATTTACCTAAACGACACCCCTTTGCAAAATAGCAATGGCAGCTACAACTTTAGCGGGGTAACTGTGCAAACCCGCGACGGCACACCAGACCAGGCTTATATGCCTGGTTTTGGGGCAGTAGAAAACGAGATAGCAGTAGAGGCCGAGGTAACAAAGGCCACGGCGGTTACGCGCACTATTACCGACCCCGACCTAGATGCGGTAAGGGTAAAATTGCGCATACCGCAGCTAACTTACCAAGACAAAGGCACAGGCGACTTAAAAGGCTATAGTGTTGAAATAAAAATAAAAATCCAATCTAGTGGCGGTGGCTGGGTTGAGGTATTCAACGACACGATTACCGGCAAAACGGTTGCGCCCTACGAAACGCAATATGTGGTCGACTTGCCCGTGGGTGGGGCGCCGTGGAATGTGCGGTTAGAGCGAGTTTCGGATGACCACCCCGAGGCCCACATTAACGACAAAACCTTTTTTAGTAGCTACACAGAATTAACCTACGCCAAGCTTTCATACCCTGATTGCGCTGTGATAGGCATAGCCATAGATGCCGAACAGTTTGGCACTAGTATACCCAAACGCAGCTATGACGTTTACGGCCTAATCATTAAGGTGCCTAGCAATTACAACACCGCTACCCGAGCCTATACCGGCTTGTGGGATGGCACCTTTAAATTAGCCTGGTCTGATAACCCCGCCTGGGTGTTTTACGATTTACTCACCAACGAGCGCTACGGCCTGGGTGATTATGTGGATAGCGCCCGCGTTGATAAGTGGGGCCTGTATCAAATTGCCCAGTATTGCGACGAGCTGGTCGACGATGGCTTTGGCGGCCAGGAGCCGCGCTTTACGTTTAATGGTGTACTAAACACCCGTCGTGAGGCCTACGCCGTGCTTAACAATTTAGCCTCTACCTTTAGGGGCATGGTGTATTGGGGGGCGGGTGTAGTAGTCGCCACTCAGGATGCCCCCGCCGATGCGGTTAAATTGGTTGCCCCAGCTAATGTAATTGGGGGCGAGTTTAAATACTCAGGCAAACCGCTAAACGATAGAGCAACCGTAGCCCTGGTTACCTGGAACGACCCAGCTGACGGCGGCCGTGCCACCATAGAGGTGGTGCAAGATGCCGAGGGCATAGCGCAACTGGGTTGGCGCACGGCCGATATTGTGGCCTATGGCTGCACCTCGCGGGGCCAGGCTCAGCGCTTTGGCCGCTGGCACTTGGACACCCAAAAAAATGAAATAGAAACTTTAAACTACCGTTGCTCGTATGATCACGCCGACCTGCGCCCCGGTGCTATTATCAAAGTTTCCGACCCCTCAATAGTCGGCGAGCGCCTGGGCGGCCGTATAAAGCTGGCCACTAGTAACACGGTTACCTTTGATAGCCCGCCCATATTGTTTTTTGCGGTGGCCACCTACACGCTAGCTGTGGTGCTGCCCGATGGCAGTATAGAGCAGCTGCCCTGCCAAAGTTTTAGTAGCGGTGTGATGACGGTAGACGGCAGCTTTAGCCAACTGCCGCAAGTAGGCGCTATTTGGATGCTTTCATCACCAGCTATAGAGCCGCGCCAGTACCGGGTTAACTTGGTGGTTGAAAATAGCGCCAATATTTTTAGTGTTACCGCCACCCGCCATGACCCTAATAAATATTTGCGCGTAGAGCAGGGTATATTATTTGACCCCGCCCCCGAGACTTTATTGCCCACCGGTGAAATGCTGCCCCCCATAGATTGTGTGCTACAAGAATACTTGTACCACGATGGCGTAGTGGTAAAAGCAGCCCTGACCATATCGGCAGAACTGCCCAACGAGCCGCGCATAGCGCTAATTGAAATGCAGGTTAAGGGGCCTAATGACGCCGATTATGTTAGCGCAGGCAACCCCAGCAGCTCGCCTACCATAGATGTTTACGATGTGCGCCCCGGCGCGTACCAAGCGCGCACGCGCACTATTAGCAGCCTAGGGTTAGTTAGCCCTTGGTTTGAGTCAAACTTGTACCAAGTGTTAGGCAAAACAGCGCCACCCAGCGCCCCCGAAAACTTTGCCGCTGCTATTCGCCCCGACACCGGTGTGGTGCTGACTATAGACCCTATACCCGACCTAGACCGCGACGAATACGCTTTTTATGTGGGCGACACGTTTGCCGATGCCGTGTTATTAATCCGTGCCAAGGCCACGGAATATGTGTGGAAAACTGCAGCCGCTGGCGAGCATACATTTTGGGTGGTAGCTAGCGACACCTCGGGCAACGACTCTACCCCCGTTAGCACTACGCTAACGATTAACCCGCCCGATCAACCGGTAGTGACCAGCCGTTACGACGACCGCAACGTGGTGTTTGATTGGTTGGAAGTAAGCAGCGATTTTGCGCTATCGGCCTATCGCATAAAAAGCGGGGGCTCGGTGATAGCCGAAATTACATCGACCACCTTTAGCCAAGTAGTTAATTGGCAGGGGGCTAAGAGTTTTACTGTTGAGGCTATAGATATAGCCAAAAACGCTAGCGCCGCCGGTGCAGTAGAGGTTAACCCAACACCGCCCAACAAACCCTCGGTGAGCAACCAGGTTATTGATAATAACGTGTTATTAAAGTACAGCTCGGTAGCTGGCTCACTACCTATAGACCACTACCGCTTACTAAAAGGTGCCACGTTTGCTACCGCTGTAAATTTTGCTGAAAAGGCTGGCAACAGCACGTTTACCACTTTGTTTGAAAGCGTTAAGGGTAATTATATTTATTGGTTATTGGCGGTAGATTCGGCGGGTAATGCCAGCGCCGAGGCCAGCACCGCAGCCTTTGTTAGCCAACCCCCTGATTACATTTTATTTGCCCGCTACACTGAAAACGCAAACAGCTGGGATGGCAGTATTACTAACGGCATAGTGATGGATAACGGCAACCTTATAATGCCTGTGGATGCCAGCGAAACGTACCAAGCCCACTTTGATAGCCGCAGCTGGGCCTCGCCGCAGGCTCAAGTGGATGCGGGTTACCCTTATTATATGCAGCCATCTACTAACACAGGCAGCTACGAAAAAGTTATCGATTACGGCTCTATTATCGAGGGCTCATTAGTTACCGCCTCACCCACTTATGTAATGGTTAGCGGTTCGGCAACGCTCACTATGCAGTTATCTTATTCTAGCGACGGCGTGAGCTATACCGATGCGCCACCCGGTGCAGAGCAGGTATTTGCCAGCAACTTTAGGTATATAAAAGTGCATATTGATATTGCTGGCGCTGGCGGTGACGACCTGGTGGAGCTTATCGACATAGAAACCCGGCTAGATAAAAAACTCATTAATGATGCTGGCACGGCAAGCTGTTTGGCTGGCGATGCCAACGGTACCCAGGTGAGCTTTGAACAATCATTTATTGATGTGCAATCAATAACACTAACCGCCAAGGGCACTACAGCCATCACTGCTATTTATGATTTTGTGGATGCACCATACCCCACAGAATTTTTTATTTATTTATTCGACAACCAAGGCAATCGCGTTTCTGGCGATTGTGCCTGGTCGGTTAAGGGGTACTAATATGGATTGGTCATTACCATCACTCAGCAGCGCATACGCCAACTTTAAAGACTTATTTAAATCACGGGATGAAGAACTGGGCAAAATGGACTTTACCGGCGCCACCAACTTACCCGCCGGTTTTATTCAGTATAACCGCACTAATAAACGCTGGGAGGAGTGGAACGGCACTGCGTGGGCCGAGCTTGAAGCCGAGTTTGCTATTAAGGTTGCCAACGCCGTTACCGCTGACAAACTTAACAATCAGCTGCCTAGCTACTACCTAGATTGCGCTAATTTTACCGGCACGTTGGCCACTGGCCGCATACCTAATTTAGATGCTGGCAAAGTAACCACTGGTTCGTTTAGCACCGGGCGCATACCCAATTTAGATGCAGGCAAAATAACCAGCGGCACTTTTGGTACCAGCCGCCTAGACATGAATGGCATAGCGGGCCATGCCGCCATTATTGCCAAAATTAACGAGCTAATAAACAACCGCTTTACCGTTAACGGCAGCGAATTGGATATAGATACCAGCGTATGACACTAAAAGCCGACGGCGTAGCCATAGCGACCAGCGCCTGGAATGTTACCGACGCAGCCCAGCAATTTTCAAAGGTTACCGCTAATGGGGTGGAGGTGTGGCTGCGCACGCCCGACACGCCAGCTACTATTAGCTACCCTAGCGCAACAACCGTAGGCAATAATGTGACGGTTAGTTGGGCGGCAGCGTTGCGGGCAGCAAACTACACCTTAGAGCAAAAAATTAATAGCGGCAGCTGGACAACAGTTGGCACGTTTGCGGGCACAAGCACCAGCGTTACCGTTAACACGGTTGCTACGTATACCTTTAGAGTTAAAGCTAACAATAGTGGTGGCAGCAGTAGTTATAAAACCGGTGGTGGCCTAGTGGTGGCCCCTAATATTATTCAAGAGAATTTCACCGTTACCTTGGGACAGTATGCCGTTGCCAAAAACGCCACGCTTTACGGCTACTCTGATGGCAGCACCGACTCATCAAATGGCTTTGGCGGCATTAACGATACAACTTATAGAGGAGTGACCATAAAAGCGGTGTGGCGCCGTTATGGAACCGGGGGTGGCATGAATATATCGCTTTCAGGAAATAGAGTTGGTTGGATTAAACGCGCTTACTTTCAAGGCTGGGGTTGGGTTACTGCCCCTGCAGGTACGTATAGCTCCTCGGTAACTGACTTTTGGTTTGCTGGCGTTACACCATCTAGCTGGGATGCCTCAGGCACCCGCACCATGACGCTAGAATATGAAGGTTAACCAACTAATCCCCCTGCCAGACAAAGGTTTAGGGGTTATGGCCAGGCAAACGTACTCAGCGGGCGATTGTGTTGAGGCCTGCAGCGTTAAGCTGCTTACCATGCGGCAGCTGATGGCCAACCCTGATTACGCCAATAAAGTTTTTGGCTGGGATGATAATTATGCGCTACCCAGTGGCCACGGCGCCTTTTACAACCACAGCCAGCAAGCCAATATGCGCTACAGCAACGACATAGCCGCCGGGGTCATTCGTTTTTACGCACTGTGCCCTATAGCCGCAGGCGAAGAGCTAACTATTAACTACGATAACAACCAAGGCCATAGCAGCAAGCCCAGCGCATGGTTTGCGTGCCGAGGGCTAAAAGAGGTTTAACAATGATTGAATATACACACAAAGTTTTAGCAATAGATTTAAAGCGCAGCACCATACAAGTTGAATTGATGCCGCAAAACCAAGCGCATGCCACCTCGCTGTTTGTGAGCGTTTTTATTGGCCCCACCCGGCTGCAAGAAATTATCACCCAGCCAACCCAGGCATTAATGTTTGCCGAGGTGCGCAAGGAGATTATTAAGGGTAACGATGGCTACCAGGCCGACTGGGAAACGGAAATAGCCACCAAAAGCACCCCTATACCTGCCGAATTAATGGCCGGGGTAGGGCAGGAGTTTGCAGTGGTTACCGAGGCCGAGATAACCGCGCTAGGGGATTAATCAAATACCCCTAGGGCAGAGTATTTATTCAACACGGCGGTTTCCTTACTACTATTCGACATCACCGAAAAGCTGGTGCCATCTTTTGCTTTAAAAGCAGCGGTGGCGCGCTTTTTTTTGCCCATAAAATACAGGGGTATGGCTAGCAATAGGCCCACCACAGTAATACTTAGTAGAATAATTACCAGCATTCTTAGGGCTGATATTTCGTTTTGGCTGTGGGTTATTTTTGATTTTATTATATCCTCGGCCAACACATACTTTTGTTTACCCACCTTGATAACATCCTTGCCTAACAGTGTTTTGCTTAGCGAGGCGCGCTTGGCGCCGCAACTGGAATTAATTAACTCCATCTATTAACCCTCGGTAATTATAAAACCTCTATTAAACTATCAATTAGCTGCACATCAAAGGGCTGGCCGCCCTGTTGTTTTTTAATAGCGTTACGCCAGGCGCTGGTAATAACCCTGGCCCGTTGTTCGGCGCTTAGTTTTTTCCCTTCTTTTTCGCTGGCAATCTCTACTCCCTCAATAATTTGGCGCATTAGCTGCACCTCGTTGGGGCTATCACAAATAGCATTATCGCCGCTCACGCTTACAACTAATGGTCGCGTTCGCCATGCCCCTTGGTCGGGCTTATAGCGGGTAATAAGGCCCTCGCTTTTGCTGCCACCTAGCAGCGCGTAGCTACCCATACGCCCAGCCTTTATGGCCTGCAGAACCTCGGCGGGCACATTAAGCCCGCAAACCTGGTTAGGGTATTTTTCTAACCAATTGATCAGCTCAGCACACCAGGGGCCGTGCAGTATTTCTAGCTGTTGCAGTTGTAAGGTCTTTTTTTTGTAAAGGTACTGCATGGGTTGTGTTAGCAGTATGGCCGCGCCCTGGTCGAGGTTGTTACTGTAAAGCAGGGTTAATTGCCAGTTGTCGCTATCAGCTAGGTGTGCATTCAGGCTGTCTATCAGCTCGGGTGGAGTGTCGTTGTTACTCACAATAAAAGGGGCTCCACGGCCGGTGGTTAACCAGGTTATAGAGGCGTTTTCGGCCCGTGAGATTAGGGTGAGTATATCGGTGCCGGGCAGCTCGTTATTTTGAATTTTTGTGGCCATGCCAGATGACAGGCCTAGCGATTTAGCCCAAGGGGTAATTTTTCTAGGCCCTAGGATATGTTCTATGCGAGAATAAATATTCATTTTTTTGAACTTTTTGTTTGACATCCTTGTATTTATGTTTATATTAATAAACAAAGTTTACAAATATAAACTTTTGAATGTAATGTTTACATTCTTGGGAGATTAAACCGTGAAAAATGAAACTAAGCAACAGCCCAATGTCGTGTCTTTTCGCCCGGCTAGTGCTGAATTAAACCAGCGCCTAGCACGCATTGCCACGCGAGAGCGGCGCAAGCCCTCACAAATGGCCCGTGTTTTGGTAGAGGATGGTTTGGCGAGAAAAGAAAAGGAACTGGGCTTACCGCCCATTGGTGATGAGCTGCAGGTAGCAGCCCGTTAAATAGATAGGTGGTTGGCAGCCCCCAGCAAGGGGCCACCAACCTGAGGCGATGCACGCGCTGGCAGGCGCATACAACAGGCTTGGACACCAACACCTCGCGGCGAAGGGTAACACAACCCCTAGCCGCGAGTTAAGCCTACCGCACCGCCTCCTAGTTACAACGTGACGTAAAAGGAGAGCATCACATGGGCACATTACACCCCACCGTTGTTAGCGAAACCGCAGCAACTTATAGCCTTAATTTATTTATGCCCGAGGTTTTTGGCTTAATGAGCGCCGCCCAGGCTACCGTGCATGAATACCCCGGCAAAGCCGACGCTATCGCGCAGCAACTGCAAACCAATCATATAAGCAAAGCTGCGCACACCTTATTAAACGAAGTTAACCCGCTTTGCACTAACCATAAATATGGCTTGGTAGACTCTGTTTATGTGCAAACCATTACCCAGGATTACCGCACCCTGCAACAGTATGCCGCCGCGCTAAACCACAGCGTGGTGTACCTGGGCGACTTTAGCGGCATTAGCGACACCGAACTATTAGAAGCCTACGCCGACTGGCATGCCGATATAGGTCTAACTGCCGCCGAGGTGAGCCGTGCATTAGCCGATAGGCGTATAGAACCCACCGAATTTCTAGCCATTAAGCAGCGCTTGCACCAATCACTGCGCACCGGCCTTGAGTTTTTAAACCGCTTAGCTTCGGTGGTTGAAGATGAGTAAGCCACTACCTGCCTGCCTGACTAAGCACGGTATTACAGCGGTTACCGACAACCTGCAGGGCAAGCCAGTGCAGTTGCGGCCAGGTTTGTTAGCTGAGTTTTTAGCACAAGAACTTTACGACCGCGCGCTAGAAATAAATGATAAAACCAGTGTTAAAAACGGATCTAACACAACAGCTATGTTGCAAAAGGTTAGGTAACTGGCGAAACTGCCGCCGGTAATTACGCCTTTGTAGTTGGTGGTCATAAAGGTTGTTAATTCATGCGCCACAAAACTAGTGGATTGATTGAAAATAATAGACAAGGAATGAAGCATGCAACACACAGAGATTTTATCGTTTAACGGTATTGCGCGGCAGTATCAAAAAGCCCAGCTACCTATTAAGGCTATGAGCTTGCGTAGCAACGAGGTGGTTAGTCTTAGCCACGATTTAGAGTTTACGTTGTCATTTACTGGCGACCCTCAACCCCCGCTAATGACCATAAGAGCAGGCAACAATATTGTAGAGGCCAGCCTGCCACCACGCCACGCCGTTGATTTAAAGCAATGGCTGCCGCTGCGCATAGAGCCACAGACCCGCATTATAAAAAATGGCCGGGTGGTTAGTTATCAGGTGGCGTTTATACCCACGTTAGCACTTGCCAGCCGCGACCAACTACGAGCGCTGCAAAACATCAAACTCAACCATTACCCCAAAAAAGGAACCGACAATGCGTTTTAAACCCCTAGGCAACTTAGCCGTTGTTAAAGCCTTACCTGAGCCAGAAACATCACCAGGCGGCATTATTTTATCGCCAGGCGTTAAGCAGCAAGCTAATCAGATGCAGGTGCTAGCTGTTGGCCCTGGTCGCCTAAGCGATGCAGGCTTGCTAATAGAGCCTGCCATTAAGGTAGGTGATGTTGTGCTAGTCAACAGCTATGCCGGTGACGAGCTCACCGTAGATGATGAAACAGTACGCATTGTTGATATAGATGCAGTATTAGGCATTTTTAACGAGTAATTCAGTTACAGGCCAAGCCGCGAGAGGTATGCCATGAATGATCAATTAAGCAAAGACTATTTCTGTACCTATTTTACGGTAGAAGAGGAAAAAACCCTGCTAAGGGTAAGCAAGGCGCTTAGCGCCGATATATTTGCCGACCGTGATCATTGGTGGATGTTGCTACTCAGGCACACAGGGATGCGAGTAAGTGTGCTGGCCAATTTAACTGTGGGCTGGGCTAAGGAGTCGTTGCGAGTAGGTTATTACTCGCTAGACCCCGAGCACAACAAACGCAAAAAAACACAGCCAATTTTAGTCACTAAAAAAGTGGCAAAGGCTTTGCGTGAGTTATTACGAGTCAACAAAGCGATGAGCCAGTGGGTTGATTGGAGCGATACCCCGCTGGCTGATAGGCCATTAATTTTAAGCCGCAAACACCAAGGTATTAGTGTGCGCAACTTGCAAGACCGCATGGCTTATTGGTGCAGGGTAGCGGGGTTTAATTTTACCGGTAGCCCGCACTGGTGGCGCCACACCTGGGCTAAGCGCCAGCTGGCCAATTGTGAGGGCGACCAATTGGTAACCCTGCGCCGCATAAAGGCGCATTTACAACACAAAAGTATTGCCACGACTGAGGTTTATGTAAAACCCGACCGTGAAGAAATGGAAAATTTTTGGTTGCACATGGCTTAATACAGCGAGGCTAGCACAATGAAATTAGTAACAGCAGAACAATACCTCAATGCAGTTAGCACCTTAGTTGCCTTGGAACAAAAAAACACCCAGGGCTCGCGCGCTGCGGCGCAAGTGCTACTAAGCGCCTGTGAGGGCGAGCAGTACCCACTGGCGGTGACTGACCTTTGCCTGTTAGACGAGTTTAACTATCTGGCGGCCCTGCAAGTGATTAGTGGCCGTGTGCAGTTTTTGAGTGAGCCGTACAAGCTGTTACGAAACGGCAAAGAAATTTTTAAAACCATACGCGACCGCTGGCCACAATTACATGTGGTTATGCGCGCCGAACTTATCCACTAAGGCCAATATTATGCGAAATTTTTTACAGCGTTTTTGTGCTAACAAACCAGCGCGTTTAATTGAGATTAACGACCGCCCCTACTTGTACCGTATTTATTTGGGCAGTGTGTTGTCGTGCCCAATATACCTGCACCATTTTGTTAGTGGCGATGGCGATAGGGCGGTGCATGATCACCCCTTTCACGGCCTATCGCTAGTGCTAGCGGGCAGTTATTTTGAGCGGGTGCTGGTGCGTATGGATTGGCCCTGTATGCACACCACAACACGATTTGTGCAGTTTTTTAACTGGATACCCGCCGACAAGGCCCACCAAATAATAGAGCCTGAGCCCAATACCTGGACGCTGTTTATTACCGGCAAGCATTTTAAAGGCTGGGGTTTTTTTGAAGAGCGCAGCGATGGCGTTACCTATACCAACCGCTTTGGCAACATGGGCCAGACCCCTTGGTGGCTAACAGCACCCACTTACCAAGAGTTACAACAAGCACAACAGCAGTTACAGCAGCCGCCAGAGCTGCATACTAGCGAAGTAGAAACCTACCCATTAGAGCATTAACTCATTACCCCAGCCGGCGGTGGGGATATAACACCGGCACAGGGGCCAAGCTACTCCTCGGGTGGGATGCCTGAAAATAGCGAGGTGACCCGAGCACAAGCCGCGAGGCGGCTTGTGTGGATTTTAACCCTAACGATTAAACAAAAAGGATAGTGAGCATGTTGATATTAACCCGACGCATAAACGAATCATTAAAAATTGGCGACGATGTAACCGTTACTGTGCTGGCCAGCAAAGGTAACCAAATTAGAATTGGTATTGATGCACCCAAAGATGTGCAAGTACATAGGGAGGAAATTTACCAGCGCATACAAGATGAGCGCCAGCCAGAGGCAACCCCCTAATGGCTAACAATGCCGCCATTGCCGAGGTACTAAGCGGGCTAGACGCCGCTATTGCCACACCTGGTTGTGTTAGCTGCCGTAACAGCCTGGCCTTTTTAAAAGGCTGGGTGAGCAGTGCCAACCGGCGCCAGCCTAATGAGGACTTACAGGCGCTAGCCGATAGGCTGCAACTGTTGCTAGACAGGTGTGAAACCGAGCCTTACCCAGGCAGCGAGCGGCGGCACTAATGATTAACCCCGGCACAATAATAGCCCTGTTGTTATTAGCCGGTTTTTTAATGTTGTTAGCACAACTAACACAGCGTAACCACGAGGGTAATACCATGACCATTTATAAAAATACCGACGCTACCGCAGGCGTGCGTACCGTAGGTGAAATGATTGAGGTTTTAGAAGGCCTTAACCCCGACACCCCGCTAAAAACAGGCTTTGGCGACTCTGTAACTATGCAGGTTTGGCACGATTACGACTCAGGCGCGGAATGCTTTTTAGAAATAACCGAGGAGCAAATGGATATGTTTGGTGGCGTTGAAGTCACCGCGCCCAGTGATGAGGATACTGTGTGTTTGGTGGATGACTGAGTGCTAAGAACACTATCACAGCAATACTTGAGTTGCCCCGAACACATATAGGCCCCGCTAGGTTTAGCAGATACCTAGTTTTTTTGTACGGTCAGAGCGTATCGAAACTGCTGGGCGTGGCCCGCGTCAAATAACGCTCAGGGCATTTAATCAAGAAGAGGTGAACATGAAAGGGAAAAAGGGTTTTATTGTTATTGAGTGGTGCCGGTCTTTCCCGGCTGTCATCGGTTTGATTGCCTTGCGGACAACCCGCCCTCAGAGAGGTCTGGCCTACGATGGCTCCTTTGGCGCACCCAACCCGAAACGCTCGCCCTTTTGGCGCAACGCGCACGTTCTATGCCAGCAATTATAAGCGCAGCGTGTGGCGATGTAAAACATAACCCTTGGCCACAAATGCCGAGGGAACCGAGGTCATATTGCTGGCCATTGTTAGTGTGCGATTTGGAGATATTAATGAATTTGAAAAACCAGAAGCTATTTGATTTTTTTGCTGATAATCACGAACTCTCACTGCTCGAAAGTGAAATGACAGATATTGTTGATGTGGTGAAATCGGTAATTACTCCCGCCTGGGTTAGCGTTAACGACCGGTTGCCAACACATATTTACTCAGTACTGGCGTATGTAGTTGATGGGGGATTTGCAAAATACGGCGAACCTATGAAAGACATTGTTGTTTACAACCCCAACACCTGCGAGTGGCTGCAAAATATCGGCGATGCCGGTGATGAAGTTGTAACGGTTACGCACTGGATGGATTTGCCTCAAGACCCAGCACACTAACCGAGAACGCATGGGCGAGCAGCTTTAGCTGCGAAGTCCAGCGAGTGAAACGAGTGATCATGGCGTGTGTTGTTATGCGCCGAACGAACAGGAAAGACTATGAATATTAATGCAGCCAAAAACTTACTAAACGAAGTGAACGCGATGATACTTCTGCCGGATGACCCGCTTGAAGGTGACTTTATTGCATTGGATTGGGATGGTCAAAACCCAACTGATTTTAAGCAAGGCATTAGCTGGTATTGCTCGCAGGTAATTGATGTTGATGGCAACAAATACAAAGTTAGCTATGACGATGGCGCAAGATGGTACGAGTTCAAAGAGTTTGGCACACCAAAGGCGAGCGATAAAGGTGCGTACAACATTTATCCCGCGCTGGCACCTTTGGGCGCATAACCTTGGCATAAACGGAGAACGAAATGAGCAAAGCGAATGTAGTGAGTCCGAGCGACGACAGGAGCGGTTTTGATGCCGTTGTTATGCCTTGCCCTCGGCTTGAGCTTGAATGGATTAAAACTGGCGCAGACTGGCGAAAAAGAGAATGTGTTTACTCGCTTGTTTTGCCTCTTGGTGAATATGATATTCGCAGAGAAAGCAAAGACGGCGAGAAAGCTAGAAATGAAACCAAGGCCGAGCTTGGAAGAACAGCTGTAACGGGCGGCAATGGTCAGCCTCCAATTTGGGAGGATGGAAAAGTTGAAACGCCGTTTAGAGATGGGGCGCATTCCAAGTTTGATGCCGAAGCGCTTGGCGGTCACATACCTCGCGTAGCTGTGTGCGGCGATGTATTCACGATATTAGAGGCATAACCCTGAGCTTTGCGGCTGGCAAATGACGGAATAACCAAGTGGGAGATTTTAAAGTGACCGACACAAATGAACAAACACACGGCCAGTCCGGTCCGAAGGGCGAACAACAGCGTGTTGTTATGTGTGAATGGAAACGATTGGCAGACGAATTACCGCCCGAGCCTGACAAGTGGTATTTGTTTGGGGGCTATGACAGCAACGGTGATTTTGTTTTCGATAAATACTATTTCAGCGCATACGGGCTGGTAAATGGCTGGAAAGTTGAGGTGGCTATAGGCAAGGGCAATATCTGGTGGTGCTTGCCTAACCCGCCCAGTGACACATAACGTTGCCATAAAAGGCGAGCGCAGCGAGTCCAGCCCACAGGGCGATTTTTAATGGCGTTGTTATGCGCCGATAGGAGTGATTAAGGTGGAAACAGAAGCACAAAAAGCGTATGTGTACCAGCCGCTACCACCACAAAGCGATGGTAAATTTTACGGTGTTGGCGGCCTGCATTTGTTTGTTGGCCACGACATTAGCCTGAAAGGAATTACAAAAGCCGATGCGCAGAAAATTGCAAGGCTGTGTAACGATACGCCAGTAGACTCTGGTGATCTTATTGCATGGGCGAAAGACAGAATACAGAACGATTGGAGGCCAAGTTGCGGATGCAGATTTGAAAGCATTTTCTCTAGCGCTGTTCAGTTGTGTGAAGAATGCAGCAAATTGCCCTGCCACAATCGGGGCACATAACCATGATTGCATAGGCAAAACGCCTTATGTTTTGTCCAATGGCCGTTTTTGTTATGTGCTTTTGGTGCCGTAACTGATTACGGCACCATAGTTTAAGTAATTGATAGTTAGGTGATTTATGAAATACTCATACGAATATTCAATAGATAGAATGGGCTGGTGTGTTTACAAGCGCAACTCTAGTGGGCTAACAATGGAATACTACGCAGGCCCGTTTGAGACAAAAGAACACGCAAAAAGTGAAGCTAAACGGTTAGATGAGTTAGGCACATAACACTTTATTAAGCGGATTAGATCCACTTATTTACAAGCTAACTCATTGATAATAAACAAAACCCGTAAATAAGTGGTTTACCACCAACAAACAAAAACGCTGTGGCAGCAGCGCATAATAACGAGGCAACACCATGGCTTGGGCGGCGAATTATTCTCACTATCTAGCTGATAGGCGACCCTATTGGCTAAAAGATTTAGACCCCTTCCCCCGTTTAGAACAACATCCACCCTATAACCCCCATGAGGCCCAGAAAGGTGAGCGCGTGGTGCTTTCCGACTTACCCATTCACAAGCGCCAGGCGTACTGGGCAGCGATTCAAAAAAACAATCCCCCATTAGCCGGGCTTTTGCAAAACGACCCGTTTTTTGCAGAGCTTAAGGCAATGGGGGGCAAGATTAGCGTATTAAAACAAGATATAGGACAAGTAGATGGCGAGCATTGAGCAGTTAAAACAGCGCATTAGTTGTGAGGATTTAGCCGAGCGATTGGGTTTAGAGAGGCCTGGCAACACGGGCAATTTTAAGAGCCCGCACCGCGATGACAATACACCCTCGCTATCGGTTTATGATAACGGCCGCAAATGGGTCGACCACGGCGCTATCGGTGCAGCCGGTTCGTGCATAGACCTAATAATGTACGTTGAAAAAGATATTACTGACGTAGCCGAGGCTATGCAGCGTTTACATAAACTGTTCGATATACCGTTTGATAAAGTAGAGCAGCCAGAGCAAAAAAAGGCCCGCACCCAACTGGAGGGCTGGGCCGATGCCGCTATAGAAAAAGCCGAGCGCGCCAAAAAGTATTTAATGAATGAGCGCAAGATACCGGAGGCGGTGGTAATGGCTGCCATCAAAGCCAAAACCCTGGGCTTTAGTGATTACACCAACCCCAAATACAGCGCCGGTGAAAAGTTTTTTGGCGGTGACTCGGTAGTGTTTGTGGTCAAAGACCTTGCCACCCGCGAGGTGGTAGCGCTAGACCACCGCTATGAAGATAAAGCCCTAAACGGCGGTATGAAAACCAAAACTTTAGGCCCTAAGGCCGGCCATATTTGGACGATTAACTATAACGCCTTAAAACATGCACATACCATTGTTGTTGTAGAGGGGCCGCTAGATGCGCTCAGTATTGAGGCTGCAGGCCTAAAAGGTTATGCCGCTATCGCGCTGAGAAAAACCACTAATATACTGTTTGATTGGTCTTTTGCGGAAGGGAAAAAGGTTATTGTGCTGCCTGATAACGATCAGCCCGACGATAAAGGCGTACGCCCCGGCATGAGCGGCGCTTGGCAGCTGCACGAGCACTTAACCTCACAAAACATTAGTTGCCTGTTTGTTGATATACAGCGCGAGCAGTGGATAGATCAAAAAGACGCTAACGATTATTTAAAGACACACGGCCGCGAGGAGTTGGGTAGGGCTATTAAACAGTTGGAGCATTGGTTAATACCAGGGCTGCCAGGCGGCGATGATAAGCCAGAGTTTCCCGGTGGCAAACGCCGCGTGTATTTACCCGTGCATGATTTTAGTAAGTATTGGCTATACCGCGTTAAGGAGGATTTTACATCCTATGTGAAGCTAACACGGGACGAGGACACCAACGAAACTAAAGAGTCATTCGAGGATTTGTGCGGGTTTAGGGTGGCGGCGCTTTCTAGCATTAATATTGCCAGCGCCATGGCTACGATGAGCGGCGAAAAAGACACTAGCCCACATACAATTTTTTCTGCTTCGGTGCAGATCCCACGGCATGGCCCTAAGCTGGTGCGCCGCGTGTTTGACGATGACGAATTGCACAACCCCGACCGCTGGAAAAAGTTTGGCCCTATTTATAAACCGGCGCAGTTTTCACGCATGCTCAATATACTAGAGCGCACTACTGAAATAGGCGCTCGTGAGGCGGTAAATTTTGTGGGTTTGGCATGGCAAAACTGTAAGCCCATTGTTAATGAAGGCAAGGATTGTTTTTTTACTGAGCCCGATAAGCAATGCCCCTACCATAACCTCACTTTTCCCAGCGGCTCGTCGGCTGATGCGTTTAAACTGGTATCAGCCTATCAGCAGACCTTTAAACACAACGCGGCCTCACAGCTGTTGGTGTGGGCGCTGGGCGCGCATTTAAAGGCCTTTTTAGGGTTTTGGCCGCACATGATATTGCAGGCCGACAAGGGCAGCGGTAAGTCGGTATTGGTTAAACGCCTGGAGCGCAGCATAGGGTTTACTATGTTGTCGGGGCAGAGCCTGCAAACCGAGTTTAGGTTGCTAACCTCGGTCAGCCATACTTCCCACCCTGTAGGTTGGGAAGAGCTATCAGCACGCAAGCAGGACGTTATCGACAAGGCGGTGGCCATGCTGCAAGAGAGCTACCAGCACACCGTTACCCGCCGGGGCTCAGATATGACCGAGTATTTGATTTGCGCGCCGGTACTGCTAGCGGGTGAGGATGTGCCGGTAGACTCGCTATTAGGCAAGGTGGTGCGCACCGAGCTGGCTGAGAAAGGCCCTATGCTGCCCGAAACGCTCCCACGCTTCCCCGTGCGGCAATGGCTGCAGTTTTTGGCAGGGCTAACCCGTATGCGGGTGATGGAATTGTACGAAAAATGCCTGACTTATTGTGAAAATCATAATGCCGGTAACATGGAGGATAACGGCGCGCAGCGTATGACGCGCAACTATGCGGCGGTGATGTGCGCTTGGGGCCTGCTGTGTGAGTTTGGTGGTATAGAGAGCAACCACGGCCGTTTTGTGGATGACTTAACTAAGCAAATGAATACCCATGTGCTAGATACCAAGGCCGACCGCGAGCCATGGGTGTGGATTATGGGCACCATACTAGGCGAGATAGACGCCAACCGGTACAGCAACCCCTATAAGTTTGAGCAGGTGACTATTGATGGCGACCAGGCTCATGAGGTGATATTTATCCGCACCACGCACATCATGCACCACTTTTCTACCTCACCAGCGCTGCGCGATAAGTTTAATAGCCTACCGGTTAAATCATCCAAGGTCTTAGGCCATGCCTTGCGCCGTGCTGGCGTAGTGGTGGTTGATGACGCTGAGAAGGCCATACACCAGCGCAGGGTGGCGCACATGCAGGGCCTGAGCCTAACGGTTATGCGTGAGTTTGGTTTGAGCGTTTCGATGCCTGACTCTAGCGGCAAGGTTAGTATGATTACCACACCCACTGCAGCGACAGGTTAACGGGGCTGGCTGGCCCCTGGGCGGCGGTTGTTGAGCTGCCCGCCCATTTACCAGCCTTTATTATTAATAGCGCCACAGCGCCTGCTGTGGCTGCTGTTACCGTTGTTTTGCTGCAATAAAAAGGCTTGTCTGCCGCTTTAGCAATCCCCCGCACCCCCTGAGAAGTAACGCGATCCGCGAAAAGCGATAAAACCGAAACTAGAAATAGCGGGGGGCAAAATAGCCATCCACCACTAAGGAGGCGCAACCATGGAAAAAATCTGTGCAAATAAGTGCTGTAAGGTGCCTGTGAGTAACGGCCGTGTGTATTGCTGTGGGGCCTGCAGGCAGCGTGCTTACCGAGCCCGCGCTAAGGGTACACAGTTGCGCTGGTATCCGCCGCAAAAGAGCAGGGTTAGCGCCGAAAAAACAAAAGTATGAGCCTGAGAGCGCGTCCCTTTAAATCCGTTACACCTCACTAACTCACCCTGCGCGGCTTGGTCGGGCTTCTATCTGTCTATTCCTGCTAGCTATGCCTGCCGGCTGCCGTTGCGTGGCTGGCTAGGCTTGTACGTTTATTGATCTTTTGGTGGGTATTTTCTTATAAGGTGTGGGGGGGTAACTCCCAAAAGTCGTGGATTTGTGGATTTGTCAGCTAAGCCCTTGATTTTTGCGGCCTGTGGCGGTTTTTGACATCCACAGTTTTTTTTAAAATATGTGGATGCGTTTTTGCTTTGCGCGCCTTTCTCTTTATATATTTATATATAACTTATTGAAAAGAAAAGAATAACTATAAATATAAAGGGCAAAATATATTGATTTTCGCATCCACACTTTTTGGCCAAAAATCCACACTTTTTTTTGCAAAGGGTTATAGTATCCACACTTTTTAGAGCGATCCACAGTAAAAGCGTGGATAACTATTGTTTTATAAATCAAAGAGTTAGGTTATAATTGGGGCCTATCCACGGTTCCACATAAAAATATTCCCCTGGGTACTTATTGAGGTGTGAAATATTGGTTTCCTCTCACATTCCGGTCATTATTGATGACTGGCTATCGTATAAGCTCGCCAGTGAAGGCCGGGCAAAATCCACTGCGGCAAAATACCGCGCCAATATTGCCCGTTTGAGCGAGTTTTTAGCTCACAACCACCAGACTGACCTGCTAAGCGCTAGTAAAAGTCAGCTTGAGGCCTTTACCGGCCTGCACTTGCACGAGGAAGGCATAAGTCCCAGGAGCCGCCGCGCTATTGTTGCGGCTGTAAAGGAGTTTTACCGCTGGGCTAAAGAGAAAAGCCTAGTTAACAGTAACCCCGCAAGTGAACTTGTTTACCCAAAGGCTGGCCGCCGCCTGCCAACAGCTATGACTCTTGGCAGCGCCGAGAAGCTAATAATGCAGCCGGATATCTCTACATTTATAGGTCTGCGTGATGCCACTATGATTGCCATTATGGTCGGCTGCGGCGTTCGCGTGAGTGGTTTGGTTTCGCTAAATGAAGGGCACCTACAGTGGTTTACTTATAAAGGCTTAGACCGCCTCGCAATTCAAGTGACCGAAAAAGGGGGCCGCCAACGTTTAGTGCCAGTGCCTTATGAGGCCACGATTTTGCTAATGGCTTATCTGGGCCATGATGAGTTGCAGGCTGTAGACCGGCTACTAGAAGATGGTGACAAAGTGCTGTTTATCAGCTCCCGTAATAGGTCTATCCCTGCACATGAGTACCGAGGCGAACATAGGCGCCTGCGCAGGGGCTCATGTTGGCGCATAATCCAGGCATACGCCGACCAAGTGGGCATACCTATGGATCAAGCACACCCACATGCCGCCCGCCATTTACTCGGCACTGAGCTTGCCGAGGATGATATACCCTTATTGCAAATGCAGGCCCTGTTTGGTCACGCCGACCCTAAAACTACTGAGATATACACACACCTGGCTATGGGCAAACTGACCAGCGCTATAGATAAAGCTAACCCGCTAGGCAAGATGAGAACACCTGTTAGCCACCTGGTTGATGAGATGAAAGCCCAAGGCCTTTTAAGCTAGTCCTGTTTTTATACACACAAACAACAGCCACAGGCCTTTGTCTTTAGGTGCGCAGCGATACGAAAACAGTATACTGGTACTTTACTACACCTCTACAGTGGACGTATTTGGAGGGGGCAACGTGATATCGAAACTGGCCTTAATTGCAGCCTAAAACAAACAAGGGGTGTGGCAGCATCCTTTAAACGAACTGCGTGTAATATCTTTATGCGCAGTTCACACCATTGGACACCAGCAGGAATGCGAGCTTATGAGCATTGATCCTATTCAAAAGCGCAGTTCGGTTAACGGATGTAGGGATATAAGGCAGAATTCACTAGGGGTGGGGGGTCGGCATAGAAACACCCCCCCCCCAAATGCCAAGGGAGTGTGCCCAGATAACTACACCAGATTTGAAACCTCCCTTTCTGAAAATCAGCTTTTAGATGAGTTAAAACGCACTCAGTTATCACGCAGGCTTATAGAGCTTGCTGAGGATGTAGGGGTAAAACAGCTGCTTACCGTGTGGCAGGCACTGGACTGCACCGAGGACGAGGAAAATGGTCGTATTCACGTTAACTTTCCCCGCTACTCCTTCATCCTCAGGTTTCAGAGAAACCAAGTTATTAGAACCCTGGTACTAGAAGGGAAAAGCAACAAGTTTATTCAGGCCCATGTGGCCGACAACTTAAAAATGAGCATATCTATTAGGCACATACAACGCCTAAGGAGGAGCTTAAAAGAAAAGGAAAGCGCTTGTGGAGAATAGAAAAACAGCAGTTATTTATGTTCGGGTATCAACCGGAAAACAAGCAGATAAAGAGCTCCCTATGGAGTCTCAGCTGTCGGAGTGCGAGAATAAAGCCCTAGTCTTGGGCGCTGATGTAGTTAAAATTTTTGAAGACCGAGGATTGTCGGGCAAGAGTGATAGCCGCCCCCAGTTTCAAGCGGCTATTGCCTATTGCGAAACCTTCCCTATTGATTACTTTATTACCTGGTCAACCAGTCGTTTTGCCCGCAATCGATTAGATGCACAACTCAATAAGCGCCGTCTTGAGCACGTTGGAACACGCATGGAATACGCCTCAGGCTCAATCGATAGCGAAACCAGCGCAGGCATGTTGCAAGAGGGCTTTTTAGAGCTAATAGACGAATATTATGCCATGCAAACAGCGGCCGATACGCGCCGCTCAATGGTAAAAATAGTGCAAGAGGGTTACTGGAATGGTGGGGCAATGCCCTATGGGTTTAAGGCAGTACCTGCCGCCGATAACCCTAGGCGAAAAAAACTTGTTCACGACCCCAACGAAGCAAAAGTTGTTAAGTACATATACGACCTTCGCGTCAAGGGGCTGGGCGGTAAATCAATAGCTGTGCGCTTAAACAGCGAGGGGCTTTTAAATCGCGGCAGGGAGTGGAACAAAACCAGCATTTTGGGCTTGCTTCGTAACGAAAAAAATATTGGCCGCACTATTTTTGGACGAAAAAATCATAAAGGCGTTAAAAAACCGCGTGACGAGTGGACTATAGTTGATAGCCACGAGCCCATAATCAGCCTCGAATTGTGGGAGAAGGTGCAGCAGTTAATGAGCAAGGCAAAGCCCGCTCAAGACAACAACGGCTCGCCAAAAAGTACCTGGTTATTTACAGGCCTTTTGCGCTGCGGTGTGTGTAACTCATCCCTGCAAATTGAAACCGCTACAGGTCGCAGCAAAACCTATCATTATTACAATTGCCGATCAGCTCAACGTAAAGGCGGGTGTGAAAATCGCAGAATCGCCGCCCCAGATTTAGACAGCTGGCTGGTCGATGTTGTGGTGGATAGAATTTTTAGTTCCGAGAATCTAACAGAGCTAATTAACGACACCAATCAATTGGCGGGCACATGGGCCAAAGAGCGCAACGAAAAGCGCCAAGTTATAATTAACTCCTTGAACTCTTACCGCGCAAAAAACAACAATCTCTACGCTATATTGGAATCCCCAGATAGCGAGCTTAATCTGGGCGATATATCCCCGCGCCTTAGATCCAACAACGACAGCATAAAGAAATTAGAGCGCCAACTGCAGTTGTTGGACGAACAGCGCCCCCCCGAGGTTCAGTTGTCAGTTGATGACGCCGACGCTATTAGGGATTTGCTGGTAGACGTTATAAAAAACACAACTACCCCCGATAAAATTCGCGGGATGTTTTCAACTTTTATAAACGAAGTGGTGTTGCACGAGGATAATATAGAGATCATTTACAACCCCGAAGCGTTGGTTTCCGCATCCGGGGATAAAATGGTTCATAGTAACAGAGATTGGTACCAGTGGGCGGACTCGAACCGCCAAGCCGTTAGGCGCCGCATTTTGAATGCGGTATGTTTACCAATTTCATCACACTGGCACTGCATTTTGAGCCGCGCATTATAACAATGCTTTTTCAAAGGTCAAAGTATTTATTGTGTGTGCGTTTTTTGAGCGGGCTGTTTTTTAGTTTACGCTGCGGTCCATAGATGGGTTTGCCGTGCTTGGTGTATATTGCAGCTTAGTAGCTAGTGTGTAGTTGTTGTAATGAGTGGGAGTAATTATTTTGAACCAGAATGCTGTAGGCGAAAAGCCGTTTACTATAGAGCATCAGTCATCGGCTGAGCGTTTTGTCATTGTTGTGCAGGGCCAAGAGGCGGTGCTGGAGTATCGTATGCTAGGCGCTGAGCAGGTAGAGTTTACTCGCACTTTTGTGCCTGAGAGTTTGCGCGGGCTGGGTTTGGCTGAGGCTATAGTCAGGGCCGGTTTAGCGTGGGCTAAAGAGCAGGCTTACACTATTAGCAGTAGTTGCTGGTATGTGAGTAAGTTTATTTAGCTATGTTCCCATAGGCTGGCTCTGTTAGGGTCGGCTTTCTGGTCTGCAGGCTGATTTTGCGGTACCCTTGCGCGCCTGATTCACAGCCTGCTGCCGCTTATTCTTTTCATTATGAAGTTATCTGATTTTAGCTACGATTTACCCGATGAGCTTATTGCTCGCTATCCCACTGCTGAGCGCACTGCCAGCCGCTTGCTGATGCTTTATGGCGCTAGTGGCGAGATCGTGCATGGCCAGTTTACCGACTTACTCGATCAGCTACAGGCTGGCGATTTACTGGTGCTTAACGATACCAAGGTGTTGGCCGCCCGTTTATGGGGCCGCAAGGCCAGTGGTGGCCGCATAGAGATATTGGTAGAACGTATGCTGGACCAAGACCGGGTGTTGGCTCATGTGCGCGCCAGCAAGTCCCCTAAGGCGGGTGCCGAGCTGCACTTAACAGCCTTGGCCGACAGCGACGAGGTGTTGGCTAAGGTAGAGGTGCTAGGCCGCCATGACGCTTTGTTCGAGCTGCGCTTTATTGAGGGCGGTGATGCCGTTACGGTGATGAACGCCATAGGTCATATGCCGTTGCCCCCTTATATCGATCGTAAGGATGAGCTTGGCGATCGCGAGCGTTATCAAACTGTGTTCGGTCGTAACGAAGGTGCGGTAGCAGCGCCTACCGCCGGGCTGCATTTTAGTGAGGCCTTTTTACAGCAGTGTAAAGATAAGGGCGTGGCGACTAGCTTTGTAACACTGCATGTAGGGGCAGGCACCTTCCAACCGGTGCGGGTAGAGAATATTACCGAGCATAAGATGCATGCCGAAACTATAGAGGTTAGCGCAGCGGTATGCGAGCAGGTGGCGGCCACTAGAGCGCGCGGCGGCCGTGTTGTTGCTGTGGGTACCACTGCCGTACGCAGCTTAGAAAGCGCTTCGCAAAGTGGTGAGTTAAAACCCTTTAGCGGTGATAGCGAAATTTTTATTTACCCCGGTTATCAATTTAAATCAGTGGATGCCATGGTAACTAATTTTCACCTGCCAGAATCCACCCTCATTATGTTGGTAAGTGCCTTTGCCGGCCAAGATAATGTATTTAACGCCTACCGCGAGGCGGTGGCTCAACAATACCGATTTTTTAGCTATGGTGATGCCATGTTTGTATTGCCGCAGGCCAGCCCAATTGAGAAAGACTTATGAGTGATAAGCCCCAACGTAAAACCTTTATGGAATTTGAGCTGGATAACACTGACGGTAAGGCGCGCCGCGGCCGCCTAAAATTTCCACGTGGAGTGGTGGAAACGCCTGCCTTTATGCCGGTGGGTACTTACGGCACAGTTAAAGGCATGCTGCCTAAAGATGTAGAGGCTATAGGCGCAGAGATTATTTTGGGCAACACCTTTCACCTCATGCTGCGCCCTGGTACCGAGGTGGTAAAAGCCCATGGTGACCTGCATGACTTTATGGGTTGGAGTAAGCCTATCCTAACCGACTCCGGCGGCTTTCAGGTATTTAGCTTGGGTAAGTTGCGTAAAATTACCGAAGAGGGTGTGTCTTTTAAATCACCTATCGATGGTTCAAAAATATTTTTAGATCCAGAAAAATCTATACAAGTGCAACGCGATTTAGGCTCTGACATAGTCATGATTTTTGATGAGTGTACCCCTTACCCAGCCACGCATAAAGAAGCCAAAGACTCCATGGAGTTATCCCTGCGCTGGGCGCAGCGCAGCAAAGTGGCGCACGGCGATAGCCCTTCGGCCTTGTTTGGCATAGTGCAGGGTGGCATGTATGAAGACTTGCGTAAGGTTTCTATAGGCGGCTTAAAAGATATAGGTTTTGACGGTTATGCCATAGGCGGGCTGTCAGTAGGTGAACCTAAAAATGAAATGATCAAGGTGTTAAATTGCATCACCGAAGACTTGCCCGCCGATAAGCCTCGCTACTTGATGGGGGTAGGTACGCCGCAGGATTTATTAGAGGCGGTCATGCGCGGTATAGATATGTTTGATTGTGTGATGCCTACCCGCCACGCCCGCAATGGCCACCTGTTTACCTCGCAAGGGGTAATAAAACTGCGCAATGCCAAGCACAGGCACAGCACCGAGCCGCTAGACCCTGACTGCGATTGTTATACCTGCCAAAACTTTAGCCGTGCTTATTTGCATCACCTAGATAAGTGCAAAGAGATTTTAGGTAGCCAGCTCAATACCATACACAACCTGCGTTATTACCAGCGCCATATGCAAAACATACGCGAAGCTATCGCGGAAAATCGCTTGCAGGAATACGCCAATACTTTTTATCAGCAACAGGGCTTAACCCCTTTTGATCAGTTGTCAGCACCTGATCCGCAGGCCGAATAATGGATTTTATGCAGGCCAGGCAGCGCTTGCTAAATTTGCGCTATACGCAGCCTGCAGTTACAGAAGCTGTTGCTGAGTTAGATGACAGCTCGGCTAAGCGCGCTGCTATTTTAATGGCGGTGATGAATGTGCAAGAGCGGGCTGCCCTGTTACTGACTCAGCGGGCCGCCCATTTGGCCTTGCACCCCAGCGAGGTGGCTTTTCCCGGCGGCAAGCCTGAAGCTGGCGATAGTGATGATGTGGCTACCGCTTTGCGCGAGGCCCATGAAGAGGTGGCGCTGCCAGCAGCGGCGGTGCAGTATATGGGGCAGCTTAATAAGCGGGTTACTCGCAGCGGCTATGTGCTCACTCCCTGTGTCGCCTTGGTTGAAAATCCCGTTAACTTACAGGCTAATAGCGATGAGGTGGCCAATATTTTTATGCCCCCTTTGGCGCAATTAGCACAGCCTAATAACTGGCAGTTTGCTATGCAGCCCTATAACGGCAGCCAGCGCTTATCACCGCAATTTTGTTATCAGGATTATGTGATCAGCGGGGTTACCGCGCGCTTGGTTGCTGATTTAATGGTGCAGGTTTTTGCGGTGCCGTTGCCGGCCTACGATTAAGCGGCGGCGTGGCCTTAATAAGGCTTAATGCTTGGGTATTGTGGTGTTACCATAGTAGCTGGGCCTGCTAAGTACTACTTTGCTGCTACCACCCCTGATTGTGGGTGTTAGCCTGGCCGGTAGCTAATGAATGAAGTAAGAGTGTTTAATATGTCTGAGCAAGAGCCTGTCAAATCCCCCTGTATTTCCGTGTGCGTGCTTAACGAAGAGGATGTGTGCGAGGGTTGTTACCGCACCGCCTTAGAAATTACCGATTGGGTGATGTACAGCAACGATGAAAAGCGTGAGGTGTTGGGGGAGTGCAAAAAACGTTTTAAGGCGATGAATAAGCATATACTGCTGTAAAATAAGTGAGTCATATTCTGTGAGTTGCTGTCACGCTTAAATCTTTTTTCTTTTCTTTTTTCTGTGCCTGTCGAATCAGATAGCTAATCTGCTGAGTGGAAATCTGGCAGCTTTTAGATAATAGCTCTGTCTTATGTATGTGTAGGGTAAGGGGGGGGGCTTCTAAGCCGGGCTACCGGCCTCTTGTGTGCAATAACGTCGGGCTGGTAGCTCTTGTGGATGGCTGGCTGTTAGTGATGTGGCTCACTGGGGCTGTCTAGCCTATGTGCTTTTACGTTTTGTATCATATTGTCTTTGACTTCAATGATTTCAAATAAATACTCGTCAAACTGTACGCACACAGCGGCATCTGGAAAAGATTCTAAATGCTCTAACAATAAACCGTTTAGGGTTTTGGGGCCTTCGGTAGGTAATTCCCAATCTAAATTTTTATTAATGTCGCGTATGGTGGTGGTGCCATTAATATGATGGGTGCCGTTATCTTGGGTGTGTATATCTTCGGTGTTGTCGGCAAAGTTAGAGGTAAACTCGCCTACGATTTCTTCTAAGATATCTTCTAGGGTAACTAAGCCTTGCACTACACCATACTCATCCACCACCATGCCCATGCGGTGTTTATGCTTTTGAAAGTTAACCAGCTGGGTGTGCAGCGGGGTGCTTTCGGGGACGAAATAGGGCTCTACCATTTCCTTGGTTAGTTGGCTGCGGTTAAGGCCCTCGTTGTCAATAATGCGGCTAACATAGCGCTGATGTAACACCCCTAGAATATTGTTGATGTCGTCATCATAAACTGGAATGCGGGTAAATTCGGTGTCGCGCAGAGTCGCTAAAATATCTTCGTCGGACTCTTGTAAGTCTATACCCACCACCTCGTTGCGGGGGATCATAATATCTTCGACGTTAATATCTTCCAGATCCAGTATATTAATCAGCATGCCCTGGTGGCGCTTGGGTATATGCGGGCCGGCTTCGCCCACTATGGTGCGCAGCTCGTCTGAGCTTAAGTCTTCGTTGCTGCCTATGCTGGGGTCTATGCCTAACAGTTTTAATATGCCGTTGGTGAGGCTGTTAATTAACCACACTACCGGGAATAGTATTTTAAGTAGTGCGGTTAAAATATTGGCGGCGGGGAAGGCGATTTTTTCGGGATGTAAGGCGGCAATGGTCTTGGGGGTGATCTCGGCAAAAATTAACACCACCATGGTTAAAATAACCGGTGCGGCTACCACGGCGGCATCTTCGCCCCATAGACGTATAGCCACTACCGTAAATAAAGAGGCGGTAATAAAGTTAACCAGGTTGTTACCGATTAATATCAGGCTGATTAGCTGATCAGGCTTTCTTAACAGCTTATAAGCTCGGCGGGCACCTTTGTGGCGCTGCTTGAGCAGATGTTTAAGGCGGTAGCGGTTGAGTGACATCATGCCGGTTTCGGCGCTGGAGAAGAAGGCCGACAACAAAATTAAAATGGCAATAATGGTAAAAAGTAGGTTTAACGATAACTCGTCCAACGAGTGATATTCCTTATAGGATGAACAAGCGCGTATCTTGACGAAAAAAGGCTAAACACGCAATAAGTGTTATGGAAGAATAATTTCCAATACAAACTTACTGCCAAAATAGCCTAACATCAGGGCAATAAACCCCCCTATGGTCCAACGCACAGCGGTTTGGCTGCGCCAGCCCAGCTGCCAGTGGCCCCATAATAAGGTGCTGAATATGCACCAGGCGGCAATGCTAAGTGCGGTTTTATGGATAAGATGTTGCGCGAATATGTCTTCCAGAAAAACAATGCCGCTAATAATAGAAACGCTTAATAGCACCACGCCTATCCACAGCAACTCAAACAGCATGGCTTCCATGGTTTGCAGTGGTGGTAGCACGCGCATAATACCTTTAACGTGGTGCTGCTTGAGTTGGTGGTCTTGTATGCTCAGGGCGATAGCTTGAAACATGGCAATAGTCAGTACGCTATAGGCCAAGATAGAGCTAAGTATATGGCTGAGCATGCCCTTGCTGAGGTGGCTTTGTAGAGGATGGGCGGTAGTGCTGTTCATACTGGCAATAATGGCCAGTGCCGCCAGTGGTAGCAGTATCACCAAGAGATTATAAGTGGGGCGGCGCAGGGTGCTGAGCAAGGCTAGCAGGGCGATAAACCAAAAGAATAAAGAGCTGATATTTAAAAAGCCTAAATCAATAGGGCGGCTAAACAAGCTAAAACCATGGCATAGCAGTGCTAGCGCACTCAGCCCTATCAGGCTTAGCTTGTGTGGTTGCCTAGTGATGTTGAGTAAAAAGGCGCCTTGATAGGCTGCGGCCAGCAAGTAGAGGCAAATGGCGCTGATTTCAAAAATAACAGTCATGTGGTTTTCTTGTTGTAGTTTTTGTGGTGGTTTATTTGTGCTAACTACGTTGTGGCTAGCGCTGTGCTTATAGCTTAATCCAGTTATGCCGCTGCGGTTTTACGCGCTAATACCAATTGGATTTGGGTTACTGCCTTAGGCTCAGGTATACTTCACCAGTTTACACCGATTATTTCAATAGTCTTAGCTTTCATCGCAGAGTTAGGGCATGGTTTTGAGAAGGCATTACATGTTCGACAATTTAACAGAACGTTTATCGAATACCCTGCGCAGTATTTCCGGCTCGGCGCGTTTAACGGAAGACAATATCCAGGAGACCTTGCGTGAAGTGCGCATGGCCTTGTTGGAAGCCGATGTGGCCTTGCCAGTCGTTAAAGATTTTATCGAGGCGGTTAAACAGCGTGCGGTGGGTCAAGAGGTCAGCAAAAGCCTTAGCCCCGGGCAAATGTTCGTTAAGATTGTTAACGATGAGCTAGAAAATGTGATGGGTCAGGCCAATGAGAGCCTCAACCTAGCCACCCAGCCGCCAGCGGTGTTATTAATGGCCGGTTTACAGGGTGCGGGTAAAACCACCTCGGTAGCCAAGTTGGCGCGCTACTTACAAGAAAAAGAAAAGAAAAAGGTCATGGTGGTCAGTGCCGACGTATACCGCCCAGCGGCAATTAAGCAGCTAGAAACATTGGCCGGTGAGGTGGGTGCTATCTTCTTCCCCTCTTCTATAGAGCAAAAGCCTATAGATATAGCCAATGCCGCCATACAAGAGGCCAAGCTTAAGTTTGCCGATGTACTTATCGTCGATACCGCCGGTCGTTTGGCGGTAGATGAGGCGATGATGACGGAGATCAAAGACTTACACGCCGCCATCAACCCCATAGAGACCTTATTCGTGGTTGATGCCATGACCGGCCAGGATGCAGCCAATACCGCCAAGGCCTTTAATGATGCGCTGCCCTTAACCGGCGTAATCTTAACTAAGGCCGATGCCGATAGCCGCGGTGGTGCCGCACTGTCGGTGCGCCATATCACCGGTAAGCCCATCAAGTTTATGGGTGTGGGCGAAAAAACCGAAGCGTTGGACCCTTTCCATCCAGACCGTATCGCCTCGCGCATATTGGGCATGGGTGATGTGCTGTCTTTGATTGAAGAGGCCGAGCAAAAGCTAGATAAGAAAAAGGCGGATAAGCTCGCCAAGAAGATTAAAAAAGGCAAAAAATTCGACTTGGAAGACTTGCGTGACCAACTGCAGCAAATGAAAAACATGGGTGGTATCACCGGCATGTTAGACAAGCTGCCCGGCATGGGCGGTATGGCGCAAATGGCTCAGCAGCAGGTGGATAACAAAATGTTCGTAAAAATGGAGGCCTTAATAGACTCCATGACCCCCGCCGAGCGCATCAACCCCGATATACTCAATGGCTCGCGCAAGCGCCGCATCACTATGGGCTCTGGCACCGATATACAAGACCTCAACCGCCTCATCAAGCAGCATAAGCAAATGGCTAAAATGATGAAGAAAATGAGTAAAAAAGGCGGTATGGCCAATATGATGCGGGGCCTGGGTGGCATGATGCCTCCCGGCGGCGGTGGCGGTTTTTTAGGCCGCTAAGTCACTGATTGCGCAGCCAATCAGCGGTTTTAGGGTAAATAAACACTAGATGAAGGGTTATTTACCCTAAAAAACCACAAAAGAGGTTTCAAAGTTAGCCTGCTTCCCTTAAAATACCGCGCCTTTCTAGCATGCGCTCGGTGTATGAGTGCGTGGGTAGAGTAAAGAATTTGATTTGTGGGCCTTGGTGGCCTGCTCAAGCGTTAGGAAATTAACAATGGTAACAATTCGTTTAGCTCGTGGCGGTTCAAAAAAGCGTCCTTTTTATCACTTGACTGTGACTGACAGCCGTACTTCACGTAATGGTCGTTATCTTGAGCGTGTGGGTTTCTTCAACCCTGTGGCACGTGGCCAAGAAGAGCGTTTGCGCGTTGAGTTAGATCGCGTTGAGCACTGGGTATCTCAAGGTGCACAATTGTCTGATCGCGTAGCTGACTTAGTTAAGAGCGCCAAAAAAGCGGCTTAATTGATGACAGCTAAACCCACGGATAGCGCCGCTGAGCGGGTGGTAATTGGTAAAATTACCTCCGTATACGGCATTAAAGGGTGGGTTAAAATACATTCGTATACCGAGCCTATGGAAAATTTCCTCTCGTATACGGATTGCCAGATTCAGCGCGGCGGGCTATGGCAGCCGATTAGCTTTGAAGAAGGCAAACGCCACGGCAAGGGCTTAGTTGCTCGTATTGCCGGGGTGGATGATCGCGACCTTGCCGCGCAGTATTGCAAGTGCGAGGTGGCGATTGCAGCTGATGCCCTGCCGGCATTGGCTGAAGATGAGTTTTATTGGCATCAGTTAGAAGGCTTGCGGGTTTATACCCAAAACGACAAGGGCGAAGAGCTGTTGTTGGGTAAGGTCAGCCACTTGCTGGAAACCGGTGCTAACGATGTGTTGGTGGTGCGCAAATGCGCGGGCAGTATAGATAGAGAGGAGCGTTTAATCCCCTATCTACCGGGCCAATTTATCACTGACATAGACATCGCAAACGGCTTGCTTAGGGTCGATTGGGATCCAGAGTTTTAACAGCAGCACAACGAGCAGGATGGGTAATGACAGAGAGTTTGACGGTAGGTGTCATAACGCTGTTCCCAGAAATGTTCACCGCCATTAGCGACAGCGGCATTACCCGCAGAGCATTGCAGCAAGGCATCTTTAAGCTGCAATGGTGGAACCCCAGGGATTACACCGAGGATAAGCACCGCACCGTAGATGATAGGCCTTACGGCGGTGGCCCCGGCATGGTGATGAAGGTAGAGCCTTTGCGCAAAGCGCTACAGGCCGCCAAGCAAGCCATGGGCGATGACAGCAAGGTGATTTATTTATCACCCCAGGGTCGCCAGTTGGACCAGCAGGGCGTAGTAGAGCTAGCTGCCAACAACAAATTGATTTTTATCGCTGGTCGCTACGAAGGTATAGACGAGCGATTGATAGAAGCCGAAATAGACGAAGAATGGTCTATAGGCGACTACGTATTAAGTGGTGGCGAGTTAGCTGCCATGGTGATGATAGATGCAGTAGTGAGGCAATTGCCCGGCGCATTGGGGCATGAGCAATCAGCCAAAGAGGACTCTTTTGCTGAAGGCTTACTGGATTGCCCTCACTATACCCGCCCCGAAGTCTTGGCGGGCAAGACGGTACCCGAGGTGCTGTTAAGCGGTGATCACAGCAAAATACGCCGCTGGCGCTTAAAGCAAGCGTTGGGGCGAACTTGGCAGCGGCGGCCAGAGCTATTAGAGCAGCGCCCACTCAGCCAAGAAGAACAGGATTTGCTGGCGAGCTTTATCGCCGAGCAAGATGGCGCAAGCTAGCTTGCTGGGCAGTAAAAAACGCACAATCATCTGGACCAATGTCTGTGTATAGCTGTAGTCCCTGAGCACGCGGGAACAGGTATAAGTAAAGCACGCAGATAAGTACAGGGTTTTAAATAGCTGTGAATACACAGCCTATATTTTAGGAAAATGCCATGAGCAAGAACAAAATTATCGCTGCCATTGAAGCAGAGCAAATGACCAAAGAAATTCCAGCCTTTGGTCCTGGTGACACTGTCGTTGTGCAGGTTAAAGTTAAAGAAGGTACTCGTGAGCGTCTTCAGGCTTTTGAAGGTGTAGTAATTGGTAAGCGTAACCGCGCTTTAAACTCAGCTTTTACCGTTCGTAAAATTTCACACGGTGTAGGCGTAGAGCGTACTTTCCAAACTTACAGCCCCTTAGTTGATAGCATAGAAGTTAAGCGTCGCGGTGACGTTAGACAAGCTAAACTATACTACTTGCGTGAGCTTAGCGGCCGTGCAGCACGTATCAAAGAGAAGTTGGGTAAATAAACCGCTTCTATTTTTAAAAAGGCAGCCTAGGCTGCCTTTTTTTATGTTCAGGAAGAACGGTATACCCAAAGCGTTTCACGGGGCAGGCTCTGCCGCGGTCGCATAGAGACCCACGGCACTCGTTTCACTCGTGGGGCCAGCTTTGCGAAGGAGCGGCGATGTGCGAAGTTCCTAGTCTATAGTCGCTAGCTTTAATTAAACGTGTTACTTTCTGGTGATAATAAATACTCGTGTGCGTGGGCCTGTGTTGGATCAACAGCTAGTCATTATTGATAATTATCTCGATGCTATTTGGATGGAGAAGGGCTTAAGTCAAAATACTCTGTCCTCTTATAGGCGTGATTTAAAGCAATTTGCTGCGTTTTTGCATCTTAAAAAGCAAACCTTGTTGGCGGCGACTGCTGGCGAGGTGTTTGATTATTTAGGGCAAAATCGTGGTCAGGGTAAATCAGCCCGCAGCACCGCGCGCCTGTTGTCCTGCCTGCGTGGTTTTTACCAATACCAGCTGCGTGAGGCCCATATCACTGTTAACCCCACCTTAGATATTGATAGCCCCAAGCTGGGCAGGTCGCTGCCTAAAACCTTAACCGAAGCCGATGTGGAGAGTTTGTTAAGCGAACCCGATGTGGATAACCCCTTGGAGTTGCGCGATAAGGCCATGCTGGAGCTGCTCTATGCCTCAGGGTTGCGGGTCACTGAGTTGGTATCACTCACCTTGGGTCAGGTAAGCGTGGCGCAGGGAGTGGTGCGGGTAATGGGTAAGGGCAGTAAGGAGCGGCTGGTGCCTACCGGGGAGGAGGCCCTGCATTGGCTAAAGCGTTATAGCCAAGTGGCAAGGCCAGAGCTGCTGGGCCACAAGCTTAGCGAGGTGATGTTCCCTTCGCGTCGTGGCGATATGATGACTAGGCAAACCTTTTGGCATCGCATTAAACTCTATGCGCAGCGCGCAGGTATTAAGCGGCCGCTGTCGCCGCACACCCTACGCCATGCCTTCGCCACCCATCTAATTAACCATGGTGCTGACCTGCGGGTTGTGCAATTATTGCTGGGCCACAGTGACCTTAGCACCACACAAATATATACTCATGTGGCGCGCGCGCGTATGAAAGATTTGCATGCCCAGCACCACCCTAGAGGTTGATAACAGCGCTGAACTTCTGCATGCTGCAGGGCTCCAAGCAGCACTACAAATAAATTAAGGTTTAGAGTAATGATGTATAAGTTTACAGGTTTTAGACGTACGTTAATGGCGGCAAGCTTATTGCTGGCGTCTGGGGCCTATGCTGCTGAGGGCGCTACTGATGAAAAGGTCTCGGTAGAAGTGGCCAATAATATTAGCCGTGCCTTTAAAATGGTGAGGCCCGATTGGCAGCTGCAGTCGGTAACAACTTCGCGTATGCCCGGCTTATATAAAGTACAAATCTTAAATGGGCCCTTATTATATTCGTCTGCCAGTGGTTTGCAGTTTGTGGCCGGTGACTTGTTTGAGATTACTCCCAAGGGCTTTGTTAATATCTCCGAGTATGAGCGTTCTGGTGATAGAGCCAAGCTCATGGCAGACGTGGCTCGCAAGGATATGATTATCTTTTCCCCCGCTGGCGAAACTAAAGATTATGTTACCGTATTTACCGATATAGATTGTGGCTATTGCCGCAAGCTGCATGCTGAAGTCCCCAAGCTTAATGAAATGGGTATAGAGGTGCGCTATATGGCCTACCCCAGGGCAGGTATAGGCTCAAAGTCCTATAATAAAATTGTCACCGCATGGTGTGCAGATGACCCTAATAAAGCCTTAACCAGCTTAAAACAGGGCAAAACCATGTCTCTTAATATGTGCAAAGACAACCCCGTGGCCAAACAGTTTTTATTGGGCCAAGAGATAGGGGTGAGCGGTACCCCCGCTATTATTACCTCTAGTGGCCAGTTACTGCCGGGCTATATGCCAGCCGATAAGTTGGCGCAGGCTATAGAGCTTTAAAACAGCTACTCAATAAAACCATTGAATAAATTTTTTAGGTTGATTATGAATAACTTTGCGGCCGCTGGGCTATTTTGCTTATTGTTTTTTTCTACACTGGCAAAGGCCGAGCAGGGCTTAGTGAGTAATCAGGCTGTAGCGCAAACTATGGCTCAATCTGTGACGCAGCATGTCAGCATGGCCGAGCAGGCAGTACGCCAGCAAATGGCGGCTAATTTTCCTCTTAAAGAAGTGCGCTCAGTAACGCCTATAGCTGATGGCCGGCTTTACCAAGTAGAGTTTGCCAGTGGTTTGTTGCTATATGCTCTACCTAGCGCTGAGTATTTTTTAGCGGGCAACTTATACCAAAGCACGGCTACAGGGGTGTTAGACCTTAGCCAGCAATTAAAGCGGCAGCAGCGCGCTCAGCTATTGGCTCAGTTACAGCCTAATGAATATTTAGCACTTAGCCCTGAGCTGCCTGCGCAGGCGGTGATTTACGTGGTGGTGGATGTGGATTGCTACTACTGCCAGTTTCAGCACCAAGAGTCGCCCTTATTGGTGGCGCAGGGTATAGAAGTGCGCTACCTATCCTTAAACCGGCAGCGCCCGGGCTCTTCGGCTTACCACAAGGTGCGCCGCACTTGGTGTACCGACCAGCCGCAGCAAGCGCTGGATATGCTAATGCAGGGCCGTTCCTTGGCAGAAAAGCACTGTACTGCGGGCTTAATGGATAAGCATATCGCCCTGGCAAAGCAGTTGGGGGTAGAGCGCTTACCGGCAGTGCTAACCGCTGATGGCCGTTTAATCTCGGGGCTGTTGCGGGTGCCGCAGATTTTCAATTTATTGGGTATTACCCCCACTCCAGAGGCTGAGACTAGCACCGCCTCCTCCTTAGAGGTCGCGCCTATAGCGGCCGAGCCAACTAGCTCCGCTTTGTAAAAATAGCCAGCCATGGGCTAGGGCCGAGTATGAATAATACTCAATTGCTGCTATGTGGTGCTTTTTTAGCTCACGATAGCAGTATTGGCCCCTAAAATAGGTGCATACCCGTACCAGCTCTACTACAATTGCGGCTTTATTTTTGTCAACGAGGATAGTGGTTTGAACCCGGTAAAAGTAGGACTCTGTGGCTTAGGCACCGTAGGTGCGGGAACTCTTAAAGTATTAGCGCGTAACGCTGCTGAAATTTCAGCGCGCTCAGGTTGCGATATACAAATCACCCACATAGGTCAGCGTCGTGAAAACCCCGACATTGATACCGGTACGATTACCATTAGCCGCGATATTTTTGATGTTGCCGCCGACCCCGAAATTGATATTTTAGTTGAGCTGATAGGCGGCACTACTGTAGCCAAAGAGCTAGTGCTAACCGCTATTGCCAATGGCAAGCACATAGTTACCGCCAACAAAGCGCTAATCGCCGAGCACGGCAACGAAATTTTTGCCGCTGCTAACGCCAAGGGCGTCAATGTGGCCTTTGAAGCTGCTGTAGCCGGTGGTATCCCCATTATTAAAGCCATACGCGAAGGTTTGTCTGCTAATAAAATTGAGTGGCTGGCGGGCATCATCAACGGTACCGGTAACTTTATTCTGACCGAAATGCGCGACAAAGGCCGCGACTTTGCCGATGTGTTAGCCCAGGCTCAGGCGCTAGGCTATGCCGAAGCAGACCCCACTTTTGACGTAGAGGGCATAGATGCCGCGCACAAATTAGTCATCTTAGCTTCACTGGCTTTTGGCATACCGCTACAGTTTGATAAGGCCTTTACTGAAGGCATTAGCAAAATTACCACCGAAGATATGGGCTATGCCGAAGAGCTGGGCTACCGCATTAAACACCTAGGTGTAGCGCGCAAAACCGAGCAGGGCGTAGAGATGCGGGTGCACCCCACACTCATACCCAAGAAGCGTTTAATTGCCAATGTTAACGGCGTAATGAATGCCGTGCTGGTAAAAGGTGACGCGGTAGGCCCCACCCTATATTACGGTGCTGGTGCGGGCAGCGAGCCCACGGCCTCCTCGGTTATTGCCGACATAGTCGATGTGGCGCGTACTTTAACTGCCGACCCCGAGCACAAGGTGCCTTACCTAAGCTACCAACAGGGCGAATTAAGCAATGCCCCGGTACTGCCCATAGAAGAAACCGTTAGCGCCCATTACCTGCGCATGACCGTGGATGATAAACCTGGCGTAATGAATGAAATCTCCAAGATTTTTGCCGCAGCCGGTATTAGCATAGAGGCCATCATCCAAAAAGAGCAGGAAGAAGAGGACGAGACTACCGTACCTTTAATACTGGTCACTAACCGCGTGATAGAAAAGCAACTTAACCGGGTGGTAGCAGAGATAGAAAGCCTGGATTTTGTTTACGCCCCAGTCACCCGTATACGCGTAGAATCATTAGCCGGTTAATCCGCGTCGATTAACCGCCTTTAAAAGAGTTTAAGAAGACAGCACTATGAAATATATCAGCACCCGTGGCCAAGCACCGGCACTGAATTTTGAAGAAGTATTATTAACCGGCCTGGCCCCCGATGGTGGCCTGTATGTGCCCGAGCAATTACCGCAGTTTTCCCTAGATGAAATCGCCGGCTGGGCCACACTTAGCTATACCGATTTAGCGTTTAAAATTGTGCAGCCCTTTGTGGGCGGTTGCATACCCGATGCCGATTTAAAAGCCATCATCGACGACACCTATGTAGATTTTCGCCACCCTGCGGTTGCGCCTTTAGTGCAGCTGGATAAAAACGAATGGGTATTGGAATTATTCCAAGGCCCCACCTTGGCTTTTAAAGATTTTGCCCTACAAATGCTGGGCCGCTTGCTGGACTATGTATTAGAGCGCAAGCAGCAAAAAGTTGTGATTATGGGGGCTACTTCCGGTGATACCGGTTCAGCGGCCATACAGGGCTGTAAGCGTTGCAGCAATATCGATATTTTTATCTTGCATCCACATCAGCGAGTTTCCGATGTGCAGCGCAAGCAAATGACTACCGTTACCGAAGGCAATATTCACAATATTGCGGTAGAGGGTAACTTTGACGATTGCCAAAGCATGGTTAAAGCCAGCTTTAACGATAAGCGCTTTTTACCTGCCGATAGACAACTGGTTGCGGTTAACTCCATCAACTGGGCGCGCATCATGGCGCAAATCGTTTACTATTTTTACGCGGCACTGGCCTTGGGTGGCCCGCACCGCAAAGTGGCTTTCTCTGTGCCCACCGGTAATTTTGGCGATATTTACGCCGGTTACCTGGCATCAAAAATGGGCTTGCCTATAGATCAGTTAGTGGTAGCCACTAATAAAAACGATATATTGCACCGCTGTATTTCTAATAACGATTTTTCTAAGCAGCAATTAGAGCACACCTTGTCGCCCTCTATGGATATCGTTATCTCTAGCAACTTCGAGCGCATGTTGTTTGATTGTTATGATAGAGACGGCGCGGCCATTAAAGATTTAATGGAGCGCTTCCAAACCGAAGATGTAAAAATCACCGATGCGGCTTTTGCTAATGTGCGTGATTTGTTCGATAGCCATGCAGTAGACGATGAGCAAACCGTTAAAACGATTGCCGAAGTCTATGAAGCGTCTGAATACTTATTAGACCCGCATTCAGCTATAGGGGTAGAGGCAGCCCGCGCCGCCAGACGCAATAGCGATGTGCCCATGGTGACTTTAGCCACAGCGCACCCCGCTAAGTTTCCAGAGGCAGTGATGAAAGCAGGCTACCCGCATGAGCCAGCCTTGCCGCATCATATGGCCGACCTGTTTGAGTTACCCGAGCGCTGCACGGTGTTACCTAATGACTTGGCGCAAGTGCATAAGTTTGTGGTGGACAACATCACCGCTTAATCATTAAAGGCCGGTCTTACCGGCCTTTTTTAATTACGGTATATAGTGCTTAGTGCTTGTCATACCGGCGAACGCCGGTATCCACGGTCAGATTATTAATACGCCTTGCTGAAATTAATCGAATAATTATTAGGTGGCTTATGCCCATAATAAAACAACGCCAATACGATTTATCAGATACCCAATTCACCGAAGCAACACCGGCTCTGCTGCAGCAAATCTATGCCGCCAGAGGGGTGTTGAGTGATCAAGATGCTCAGCATGAGCTGAAAGATTTACTGCCGCCGCAGTTAATGAAAGGTTGGTCGCAGGCCGCTGCCATAATTGCAGACCATATAGTGCAGCAAAAACATATTTTAATCGTTGGTGATTTCGATTGCGATGGTGCGACCAGCAGTGCGGTGGCGGTGAGTGCATTGGCTGATATGGGGGCTAAGTTTGTAGACTTCTTAGTGCCCAACCGCTTTGAATATGGTTATGGCTTAACTCCTGAAATTGTGCAGGTGGCCAAGCAAAAAAATCCCGATTTAATTATTACCGTCGATAACGGTATCTCCAGTATTGATGGCGTGGCCACGGCCAATCAACTGGGCATACAGGTGGTTGTGACTGATCACCATTTGGCTGGCCAGCACTTGCCTGAGGCGGCGGCTATAGTTAACCCCAACCAACCTGGCTGCGATTTCCCCAGTAAAAACCTGGCGGGGGTCGGGGTGATTTTTTATGTAATGTCGGGGGTGCGGGCGCAGTTGCGCGAGCGCAATTGGTTTGCGACAAATAATATTGTCGAGCCCAATATGGCCGAGTATTTAGATTTAGTGGCCCTAGGCACAGTGGCCGACGTAGTGCCGCTGGATAAAAATAATCGCATCTTAGTCGCGCAGGGTATAGGCCGCATACGCAGTGGCCGAGTGCGCCCCGGCATAAAAGCTTTATTAGAAGTCGCCAATAGAAGCCTGCACCGTTTAGTGGCCGCAGACTTTGGTTTTGCCATAGGGCCACGCTTAAATGCGGCTGGTCGCTTAGATGATATGAGCATAGGCATACAGTGTTTGTTGGCAGCTAACGAGTACAGCGCCCGCGAGCTGGCCCAGCAAATGGATGAGTTAAATCACGATAGGCGTGCCATAGAGTCGGGTATGCAGCAAGAGGCCATGCGCAGCCTGGCAAAAATTAGTTTAGATGATAGCGATATGCCTTATGGCCTGTGTTTGTATCAAGCGGATTGGCATCAAGGGGTGATAGGCATATTAGCCTCGCGCATAAAAGATCATTACCATCGCCCCGTAATCGTTTTTGCCGATGCCGAAGATGATGGTGGCCCGCAGCAAATTAAAGGCTCGGCGCGCTCTATTGTAGGCCTGCATATACGCGATGCGCTAGATGCGGTAGCGGCCAAACACCCGCATTTGCTCAGCAAGTTTGGCGGCCATAGCATGGCCGCAGGCATGAGTTTATATAAAGAGCATTACCCCGATTTTGCCCGCGCCTTTGATGCCGAGGTAAGGCGACAACTTAGCGAGGATGATTTGCAGGCGGTATTGCTGACCGACGGCGAATTAAGCCCACAGGACTTTCAGCTAGAGCTGGCGCAGCAATTGCGCGATGCAGGCCCTTGGGGGCAGCATTTCCCCGAACCTTTATTTGAAGGCGAATTATATTTAGTGCAGCAACGCATAGTGGGCGAAAAACATTTAAAACTGGTACTTTCTACCGAGCCGCAAGGCGGCCAGCTTATTGATGCCATTGCCTTTAATATTGATATCAAGGCTTGGCCTAACAACGCCGCCAAAAAAGCTAAGTTGGTTTATAAGTTGGATGTAAACGAATTTAGAGGTAATCAAAGTTTACAGCTTATGGTGGATTATATAGAGGCGCTTTAATAAGTTTAAAAGCGCCAGCCATAATTCATCATAATTGCGCTTTACAATTTCATTTTTCATCCACGGCTTAGCCTTATTAAAGGTGTTTAATTAACTCGAACTTAACGCACACACCTGTACGAGGAACGAGTTATGAAAAAAGCCCTAGTATTATCAACTATTATTGCCGCCACTTCCGTTAACCTAGCCCATGCCGATGATGACAGGCATGTGGCCCGTAAAGCCGGCGTGTTTTTTGGCTCGGCGGTAGCCGGTGCCATGTTGGCAGGCCCCATAGGTATGGTGGTAGGCGCCGCCAGCGGTGTTTGGTTGGATGACAAAGTAGAGCAGGCCGACAACTTAGAGCAAGATTTACAACAGTCGGCACTAGCTTTGCAAAACAGCCGCAATAATATCAACCGCTTGCAATCACAATTGGCCGCCGCCGAAGATCACAGCCAGCGCTACGCGCAGTTAATTTTAGAGCAGCTGCAATTAGAATTATTATTTAAAACGGGTGGCAGCGAATTAAGCGCGGCGGGCAAGCATCGCTTAGCGATGTTGGCGGATTTTATGGCAAAAAATCCAGAGTTAAATTTACGCTTGGATGGCTATGCCGACCCCAGCGGTGATCAACAATTTAATCTGGCTTTATCGGAGCAACGAGTGAACGCCGTAGCCGAGCAGTTAAAATTAGCAGGCCTAGCTGAGCAGCGCATAACAACTTATAGCCACGGCGCCAGTCAATCACAGGCGCAACCAGGTGATTATCAAGGCTATGCCATGGAGCGGGTAGTGCGCATACAGCTCAACCGGGGGGAGGAGTTGGGTGCAATGGCAGAGGTAAGTTTGCACTAGTTAATGGTATAAATTAATGTCCTGCTTTATGCTGGGCTATTTCGGGTAGCAATAATGCAATGCTGATGTGGACGCCTATGAAAATGTTCATGGTAAAACTTGCTACGAAGCACTTGTGATTCCTTTGGTAGTCGCCGAGCAACGGAAAAAAATAATGGCGCGCAGCAGCGAGGACTGTTTGAACACAAAAACGATTGATTATCGTTTTTGTGTGAGTTCCGCAGCGGCCATTAGTTTTTGATTCAAATACGCGAAGGCGTATTTTCACCCTTCGGGCGCCATGATAAAACTGGCGTCCAAATTCCGTCCTAGACGAAATTTGTGAGTAGCACAGGGTATCGGCGTAGCCGACGACGGACTAGGGTGCACTTTTCTTGGTTACTTCTTTTGTGCACGCAAAAGAAGTAACTTGCCCAGCAGGGCGAAATAGAAACGGTGAAATTTATCTTGCTGTAGGCTAGGGCGGGATTATTTAGGCTGATGCTGGCTGCAGTAGAGATAATGGCAAGCTGAGCGTAAATATAACCCCACTATTATCATCGCGATTTTGGCCGCTGATTTTGCCCTGATGAAATTGGGCAATGAGATACGCTATATGCAATCCTAAGCCTAAGTGAGTACCGTCTTGTTTGTCGTCACGCAGTGATACCATATTGTCGAATAACTGGCCGCGCATTTTTTCTGGTAGTAGTGGGCCATCGTTACTCAGGCTAATAGAAATTGCCTGTTTATGTTGTTGTGCTACAAAAATTATCTGGCCGCCCTCAGGGCAAAAACTGGCGGCGTTATCCATAAGCTTATCCAACAATTGCACTAATAGATCCGGTGAAACATGCAGTATGCAGCCGGCGGCTAATGTGTTGTGTAGTGTTATAGTTTTGCTGGGGTAGCAATCTTGGTAAGCCTGGCTAAGGCTGCTAAGCAAAGCGTTAATATCTACGTCTTCCATTTCGGCATGACTAATACTTTCTTCTACGCGGCTGGCTTCACTCATAGCGGTTAAAATCTTGCCCAGCCGTAGCGCACCTTGTTTGGCACGCTGTTGATAAGTGGCGCTTTGTGCAGGCAAATCTTGGTTGCCTAAATTATCCAATGAGCTGTGTATGATGGCTAAGGGCGTGCGCAACTCATGGGAAAGTTTACGCGATAGAGTTTGCAGGTAGTCGGTGTAATCTTTAATGCGTGCCAATAGCTGGCCATAGTTGCGGCTAAGTTCGCCGATTTCATCTTGGCTATTACTGTGGGGGAACTCACCCAGCCATTGCCCTTGTTCATTAATAACTGATTGGGTGGCGCGGCTAAGCCTGCGTATACGCCATGAGAGTAAGCTGGCATAAGCTAATAATCCCAGCCCCACTATACTCATCACCCCTAGGCTTTTGCTTAGCAAACGTTTAAAGGCGCTGTCGGTAAGCGCGGCCATTTGCTCGCTGCTTTGTTCGGCCACCAAGCTGGCGATTATCTGTGTGCCAGTTTCGGTGTTTAGTAGTATGGGGGCAGCGCTGGCAATTATACGATGGTTGCTGCGGTTTCCGTCTTGGTAGTGCTGGCTGCTTAGCTGTTGTTGTAAGGCTTGCTGTATTTCATGACGCTGCAAAGCCACTTGCTCATCGGGGTATGTACGCAGTTGCTGGTTTTGATTTTGCAGTAGTGCCCGGTAGAGTTTTTTAAGTAGCCAATGTGAATCATCATTGCTAGGGCTGTTAAAGCTGCCTTGCTGTGCAAGTAACCAGCCGCGGCGGTCATACACTTTTAGGCGTAGGCCGGGCTGTTTAAAAATAGCCAGTTGTTGAGCCAGGTCTGGGGTTTGATAAATAAATGCTGGGGGGTGATTAAAACTAGAGGCAAAAGGTCCGTAGCTATCCGTGCTGTTATTACTGTAGTTTTGATCAATAATTTGAAAGGATAATTTGCCAGCAGTTAATGCCATAGGGATGGCTATTTCCACATTATAGCCCTGTTCACTGTCTTGCCAGTGGGCGCGTATGCGTGATTCACGGAAAGTACCTTTGGCGGTGTTATAGCGCGCAGTCACATAGCCGGGGGCCGAGGTAGTAAAAATATAGGCTTGGGTATGTTCTTTATCGCGGCTACTGCCAGTATTAACAATAATTCTATCGCCGTCGTTAGTGAGTGAACGTGAAGGGTTGTTGTAACGCAGCTCGGCGTCTTGCACTTCGAAAAATAAATACAGTTGATCTTGGTAAATAGCACTGCGGTAGCGGGTGCTTTGTTGCGGCTTGTTGGGGTTATGGACGACCAGTGCTGCTATGTCCTGCCAGCCTTCGGGGTAGCCGTCTATTTCTAGTGGGCTGTTGAGTGCATGAAAATATAAAGGCCTATCTTGTTGTTCGCCGGCGGCAGAGTCTTTCGCTAAAAAAGGTAGTAGTTGTTCCGCCCGCTGTGATAGCACGGCAGCGATGGCCTTGCTGCTGGCCATTAATGTTTGGTCTTGGTTTTGCCTTAGCAGGCCATCCATCTCTTGCAGGTACTGGCAGCCAGCCCAAGGCATGGCTAAAAGCAATAAGCTGATACACAATAGTTGTTTGTTTAAGCTCATCGTTTTTTAATTCGCCTTCCAGCGGTAGCCCATACCATAAACGGTTTCTATGGCCGCAAACTGTGGGTCTACCGCTAAAAACTTTTTGCGCAGTCTTTTTATATGGGTGGTGATGGTATTGTCATCCAGTACTACATTCGCTGCGTCCATAAGTTGCTGCCTGTTTTTTACATGGCCGGGCTTTTTAGCTAATACATAAATAATCCAAAATTCGGTGACGGTGAGATCTACCGCTTGCTCTTGCCACAAGGTGGTCATGCGTTCTTTATTAACGGTCAGTGGGCCTTGCTGAATAATGTCTTCCTGTGCAGCTGGATTTTTTAACGCGTCAACACGGCGAAACAGGGCGATAATACGCACCATCATTTGGGCCTGACTAATATCTTTGGTGAGGTAATCATCAGCGCCTAGGCGTAGGCCGGAAATTACATCAAACTCGCTTTCTCTGGCGGTTAAAAAAACAATGGGAAGTTCGGCTGAACGCTGGCGCAGTTCACGGCATAAATCAAAACCACCTTCTATTTCATCACCTAGCCCCACATCAATAATTGCCAAGTCGGGCAGGGCCTGAGCAAAAGCCGCTAACGCGGCGGCGCGATTATTATAAATACTAACCTGGTAGCCTTGTTGCACTAAGGCATCGCGGTAATTTTCGGCTATGGCCAGTTCGTCCTCAACAATGGCTATGTGTCGGGGCATAGGGCTTCCTGTATTTGTTGTTAGGGCTGGGGTTATTGTTGCTGTGCGCCATTGTAATGCAGTGCTTAGGCAAAATAACGGCTTTGCCATAATTCATCACAATTGCTCACCACATTGCCATATCGTATACCGCGAATTGCCTGACTTACTTGATTAACTGTGCATTACCCATCACAGACTATCAATAGGCAAGCTATGTTCAAGTTTAAATCTGCCAACAAGCGCATTGTGTTAGAGGATTATTCCTATGATTACCCGTACAGCTACCGCCGTAAAAAGTCCTCGTTCAAGCGGTTGCTGTGTTTAACGCTAGTCACCTTATTGCTGAGTGGCATCGCTTGGTATTCGGTGCAAGCCGATACCGCAGATGACGCTAGGCACTCATCAGCATTATCGCGGATTAATGAGGTGCAGGCCGGGCAGCTACTCTTACAAAGCGATTTGGAGCAGCGTTATCAAACTGCAGAACTTAAAAATAGCAAAGTGCATTTTAGTATTAATGGCATGCTGGCTAATGTGGCCTTAGAGCAATCTTTTAATAATAGTAGTGGCGATTGGGTAGAAGGGGTATACGTGTTTCCGCTGCCGGATACTGCGGCGGTATATAGTATGCGCATAAAAATTGGCGATAGAGTGATAGTGGGCAGTATTAAAGAAAAACAGGCCGCTAAAAAAATCTATTTAGCTGCCAAGCAGGCCGGCAAAAAAGCCGGTTTAGTCGAGCAGCAGCGGCCCAATTTATTTACCGCTAAAGTCGCTAATATCCCTCCAGATACGACGGTGCAGCTATTGTTGCAATATACCCAAACGGTGAATTATCAGCAGGGTAAATTTAGCCTGCGCTTTCCCATGACTATCACCCCTAGATTTTTACCCGGTTTACCACTGCGTGCCGCTAGCAGTGAAAGCGCGCAATTACAGCGTGAGGTAGCGCTAGCCAATCAGGCGCTCACCCTAGAGAGCGGCTTAGGTTGGGGATTTAATACTGATGTAGTCAGTGATGGTGCTCTAATTACGCCCTGGTTAAACCCTAAAGCTAGCGATGCTGGCCAGCTAATTAACCCCATCAGCATTAGTGCAGATATAGATATGGGGATGCCGTTAAAGGAAATAGCCAGTGCCTATCACGATATCACCGTCAGCAAGCAACAGGGCCGTTATCAATTGCAGCTTAGCGCTGGGCAGGTGTCAATGGCGCAAGACTTTGAGCTTAGTTGGCAAGCACTGCCCGGCCAGCAACCGCAGGCTGCGCTATTTGTGGAAACGATAGAGGGTGAGCATGAGCAAGCGCAGGATTACGCGCTGTTAATGCTAATGCCCAGCCAGCAACAAGCGGCAGCGGCCAATATTGCTAGGGAGGTGATTTATATATTGGATACCTCCGGGTCTATGGCGGGGGTATCTATACGCCAAGCGCGCGCGAGTTTAATTATGGCGCTAAGTCGTTTGCGGCCACAGGATTACTTCAATGTCATCGAATTCAACAGCCAGGCATACCCCATGCATAGGCAGGCAGTAGCTGCTAGCGCCAACAATGTGCAACTCGCCATAAAGCAGGTGCAAAACATGGAGGCCAGAGGTGGCACAAATATGCAGCCTGCTTTGCAGATGGCCTTACAGCAAAGTGACGATCAGCGAGGTGTGCGACAAGTTGTTTTTATTACCGATGGCGCGGTGGGTAATGAGGCCGATTTGTTTAAAACCATACACAAGCATTTGGCTGCTAGTCGTTTATTCACCGTGGGCATAGGCTCGGCACCCAATAGTTATTTTATGCGCAAGGCGGCGCAATTTGGCCGTGGCAGTTTTACCCATATAGGCAGCGTTAATGAAGTGCAGCCAAAAATGGCGGCGCTATTTCAACAGCTAGAAAATCCAGTGTTAACCGGTATTACTATCACCTGGCCCAAGGCTGTGGTCGTTGAGCAATACCCAGAGAAGATTCCCGATTTATATCAGGGCCAGCCGCTACTAATTAAAGTAGCAGCTAAACAGTTACAAGGAGAGCTGCTAGTGCAAGGCTATAACGGTGGTGAGCTTTGGCAGCAGTCATTGATACTTAAACATAAAGCTCAGCATAGCGGTGTGGCCAAATTGTGGGCGCGAGAAAAAATCGCTCAGTTATTAGATGAGGTCATTAGTGGCCGCGATGAGGCGGCGGTTAAGCCTGAAGTGGTCGCAGTCGCAGTGGCTCATCAATTGCTAAGTCCCTACACCAGCTTTGTGGCGGTAGAGGATGTGGCCAGCCGCCCCAGCCCACAGGGCTTAGTGCCCATGGCCGTGCTTAACGCTAGACCTAAGGGGCAGGCTGGGCAGAGTTTTGCCTATCCCAATACGGCAACTCGCAGCCAGCAAAGTTTTTACTTGGGTTTGTTGCTATTACTGTTGGCCGCCGTGGTTTATGGGCTTAGCTTAAAGCGGCGCGAGCAGCGTTTATGAGCCGGCGCAGCTTAGTTGCAGGGGTATTATTACTGCTCGCTTTATTGCTGCTGTTAGACAGTTTATGGATAAAGGCCAAAGCCCATTTGGCACAAGGTTTAATTCGTCATGCTTGGCAGCAAAGTTTAAGCAGTGGTGAACCGGTCAAGCCATGGCCTTGGGCCGATACTTGGCCGGTGGGCCGATTACAGCTGCCCAGCCTAAATGTGGATTTAACAATATTACACGGCGCGCAAGGCAATGCTCTGGCTTTTGGCCCGGGTCATGTCTTGGCCAGTGCTGATTTAAACAGTGGTGGCACTACTGTGTTGGCGGGCCACAGGGATACGCACTTTGCTTTTATGCAGCACTTAAAAAAAGGCGATGAGTTGCTGCTTAGTAATCGTCAGGGCAAGCAGCAGTCCTATGAGGTTAGCGAACTGGCGATAGTAAATAGCCAGCAGCAATCTTTAGCATTAGCGGCAAGCTCCGCTTTGGTACTGGTGACTTGCTATCCCTTTAACAGCCTTAGTCACGGTGGCCCCTTGCGCTATGTGTTGACGGCAACGGCTATTTAATAATTAAAGAGAAGCATTATGAGCAAAGCAATAACAGGGCATATAGACTTATATAAAGCGCTATCACCTGAGCAGTTGGCCCTATTAATACGCTCTAACTGGCGCAGATTTAGCCCCGATATACCACAGCAAAAAAACTTTTATCCTAAGCTCAATCGTGGCTATGCTGAAGCTATAGCGCGGCAGTGGCATGCGGTGGAATACAGCGCTGGCTTTGTTGTGCGCTTTAGGCTGCCAGCTGACTTTATCAAAGGGTTTGAGCTACAAACAGTAGGTTACGATGAGCATTTAGAATATAAAGTGCCGATTGCAGCTTTAGAGCGGCTTAACCATGCCATTATCGGCTCGGTAGAGCTGCTCTCAGCGTTTACCAGCGACGATAATTTACTGTGGCAGCGGCTGGCAAACAGGGCTTGGCTAGGCTTTCATTAACCCACTGTTTTAATCAGGTTTAGCCAACCCCAAAGGGGTATTGGTTAATAAGCTGGCGCTTGTTACTTTGTAACAGATCCTATAGAGACCAATATCAAACTGTGCAGCGAATAAGACAATAATTAAAGCGCTAAACACCCTAGGCTTGCTAAGGCCATGATATTGTGAGTTGTATGTCCTATTATTAATGAGTGTATTAATGAGTATGTAGTCGCTTAGCGTTACTTAACTCAAACCAGCGTAATAAAACTAATAAAATTAATGGAGACGATTGTGCGTATATTATTTGTCATGATGTTAACAATTTGTTGTCATTCGGCTTTTGCTCAATCTGTGAGTATACGTACGGATGAGTGGTTCCCCATGAACGGTAAGCCTGGGCAAAAGCCAGAAGGTTTTTTAATAGATTTTGCCAAGCGTACTTTCGATAGTGTGGATTATAAGCTGATGTCTTGGCAGCGAGCTGTAGAGGAAGTTAGGCAGGGCAATTTCGATTGTGTGGTTGGCGCTTTTAAAGAAGATGCGCCGGGCTTTGTATTTCCCGAAGAGAGCTGGGGAGTCAACCAAACTGCAGTTTATGTACGCTCCTCTGATACATGGCAATACGATGGCCCCTCATCACTGCTAGATAGAAAGGTTGGCATTATCAAAGGCTATTCCTATGAAGATGAGATTGATGCTTTGGTAAAAACTCGCAAAGATGTATTTAAGGCTTTGTCGGGTGTTGATGCCTTAGATAAAAATGTTAAAAAATTAGCTGCTGGCCGTATTGATACATTGATAGAGAGTGAGCCTGTTGCCAACGCTAAAATTTTACAACTGGGCTTACAAGGCAAAATAAAGCTAGTGGGCCATACCAACCTGCCGCAGCCTATGTATATCGCCTGTTCACCCGCTAAAGCAAAATCTAAAGAGCTGGTTAAACGTGTTGATGAGGTCATCAGGGAATTGCGAGCTAATGGTGAGATAGAAAAAATTATGTCCCAATACGGTTTAAGTGATTGGAAATAAACCGCGCAAATAAAAGTTGCTGTTAATGATGCCGCCACTACAACTGCAAGCTAAAGATTTTGCTAGTTACCTTGGCAAGGAGCTGGGGGTATCACCTTGGTTGCTGATAGACCAGCAGCGTGTGGATCAATTCGCCGCCGTGGGCGGCGATCAGCAATGGATACACACCGACCCCGAACGCGCAGCGGCACAAACCAACTTTGGCGGCAGTATTGCCCACGGTTATTTAATATTGGCTTTAGCGCCACTGCTAATGAGCCAGGTCTTTACGGTAACTAACGGCCGCATGGGAGTTAATCGCGGTTTCGATAAGCTGCGCTTTATTAACCCTTTAAAAGTAGGGGATAAGTTGCGGTTACGGCTTGCGGTAATGGCTGTAGCGGCAAGTGTGGAATCAGAGCCAGCTTATATAGATGTAAAATATAAACTGCAGTTCGAAGGTGAAAACTACCCAAAGCCGGTCTGTGTGGCCGAACTCTTAAAGCGTTGGTATTAGCTATTAGCGGCCATATGCATGGCTGTTCTATTTACCCAATTATGACTTTCCGTTATGATTCTTAGCCTATTACTCCTGCCCTAAAGTTGGCTGCAGCCCCATAAGGCTTAGTCACCCCCTTCAAACATAGGTTGTGATGCATGGAATCTCTGAGTTCAAAATTATATTGCCGCTATAAGCACGCCTCACGCTTACCCCATAGGGATGAAGTGCTGAATTGGGTTGAAGAGCTACTGGCGTTTTTATTTCCCGAGCGTTTGCAGCAAGAGTTTGCTGATGAAGCTGAATTTAATCGCGCCTATGTGCAGTTTCAGCTGGATTTTGAATGCTTGCTCAGTGTGGTATTTGCTGCCGCCGGTGATACCCGTTCGCCTGCCGCACTGCGTGAGCAGTTTGAAGTTGAGTTACCTGTCATCATCGATATTTTGCAAGATGACTTAATAGCCATAGAGCGAGGCGACCCGGCAGCGAAAAGCCGTTTAGAAATTATTGCTACTTATCCAGGCTTTTATGCCATTGCCCTGTACCGCATTGCGCATTTGTTAGATAACTTAAAAGTACCTTTATTGCCACGCATACTCAGTGAGTTTGCCAGCAGCCGCACCGGCATAGAAATACACCCTTCAGCGCAGATTGGTCGTTTCTTCTGCATAGACCATGGTGGCGGTGTGGTTATTGGTGAAACCACGGTAATAGGTGAGCATGTCAAACTTTACCAGGGTGTGACTTTGGGTGCGCTCAGTGTTGCTAAAAACATGGCCGATCACAAACGCCACCCCACTATAGAAGATAATGTAGTGATCTACGCGGGTGCCACCATACTGGGAGGCGACACCGTAATAGGCGCCGATAGCATCATAGGCGGTAATGTTTGGCTGACTAAATCCGTGCCGCATTGTTCGCGGGTTTATCACCAGCCTGAAATTCAAATCAGGCAGGCCGATTGCACAGAAAAACTGGGCGATGCCGGTTTATGAGGCTAATAGAGCTAATTGGTAATACCCCCTTAGTTGAGCTGCAAGCTGTAGTGCAAAAACCGGGCATCACGGTTTTGGCCAAACTAGAGGGGCAAAACCCCGGTGGTAGTGTTAAAGATCGCGCTGCTGCCTTTATGATTCAAGGCGCACTAGAGCGCGGTGAACTCGGCCCAGGGGTTAAGCTTATCGAGGCCACTAGTGGCAACACCGGCATAGCGCTGGCCATGATAGCCAGCTTACACGGGGTGGAAATAGAGCTGGTAATGCCCGAGAGCGCCACTGCCGAGCGGGTGCAAACCATGCGGGCCTATGGCGCTACGGTTACCTTGACCTCGGCCCAAGGTGGTATGGAAGAGGCGCGAGACTACGCCGACGCCAAAGCGGCGCAGGGTGGCTACAAAATACTCAATCAGTTTGCCAACCCCGACAATTACCGCGCCCACTTTGAAACCACTGGCCCAGAGATTTGGCGTGATACCGCAGGGGCGGTAACGCATTTTGTCTCCTCTATGGGCACCACCGGCACGATTATGGGGGTATCGCGATATCTCAAGCAGCAAAATGCCGCCATACAAATAGTCGGAGCTCAGCCTACCGAGGGCTCACAAATACCGGGTATACGCAAATGGCCAGCGGCTTATATGCCTAAAATCTTCGATAGTAAAAGAGTTGACCAAGTCATAGAGATATCTGAGCAAGAAGCGCGTATAATGACGCGCCGCTTAGCGCGTGAAGAGGGGCTGTTTTGTGGTATGAGCAGCGGAGGCGCAGTGGCAGTGGCCGCAAAGCTTGCCGAAACCCTAACTTCCGGGGTGATAGTCTGCGTGATTTGTGATCGCGGGGATCGTTATTTAAGCTCGGATTTATTTCAGTAACAGCAGCCGGTAGCACCAGAGAGTAGGTCTCGCATTAGATCAAAAAGTTATTACCTTATTAATACTTAGTCTTTTATTTAATTAAAAGAATTGTTCATAATGCGCGCCATTGTGGTAAATGCCAGCCCACGTTAGGGCGTTTTGCTGTAAAATTTGCGCTTTTGCTCAGCCCAAGCGCTGGGTGTGGGCGAGTAAAGAGCAGAATCTGGGAAAGCTGAACAGAGTTTGAGTAAGGCGCTAGGGTCTATGGCCCCAGTGATATTTAAAATTTTTTAGATTAATTATTTGAGACGACTTATGTCAAATGAAAAATCTGCGGCGCAGCTGGCCGTGGCTCAAACAGGCCCGCAGGGCTTGTTGAGCACTGAACAAATGGGGCGCGTACAGGGTGCCATCACCGATCTGCAACCACAGCAGTTGATCTGGCTAAGCGGCTATTTTGCCGGCTTAAGCGGCCAGGCTATGGTAGCGGGCGCGGCAGCTCCTGCCGCCAGCGCCGAGGCTGCTCCCGGAGCGACTATAACGGTGTTATACGGTTCGCAAACCGGTAACGCTCGCGGTGTAGCGGAACGCTTGCACGCACATCTCACTAGCAAAGGTGCCAGCGCCAAATTGGTGGACATGGAGGATTACAACCCTCGCCACCTGAAAAGCGAAACTCACCTAGCGATAGTTGTTAGCACCCAAGGTGAGGGTGACCCACCAGATTCAGCGCGCGGCTTTTTAGAGTTTGTGCAGGGCAAAAAAGCCCCTAAGCTGGCCAACCTCAGCTATAGCGTGATGGGCTTAGGTGATTCCAGCTACGAGTTTTATTGCAAAACCGGTAAAGATTTTGATGAGCGTTTGGCCGAATTAGGTGCCAGCCGCATAGGCGATCGCATCGATGCCGATATAGATTACCAAGCCGAAACCGAACAGTGGTTAGAGCAGTGGCAGAACCATTGGCAGGATAAGCTAGCTACTGCTGGTGGCGCGGCTACAGCTGCCGCACCAGCGCTAAGCCTGGTTACCGAAAGTGCCTACAATAAGTTTTCACCCTTTAGTGCTGAGATTATCGATAATTTCCCTATTACCGGCAGCGGTAGTGAGAAAAATATCATGCACGTAGAAATCTCATTGGAAGATTCAGGCCTAAGCTACCAACCTGGTGACGCTTTAGGTATTTGGCACAGCAACGATGCCGCCTTAGTGGAAGAAATTTTAGCGGTCACCCAATTAGACGGCGACACTGAAATTACTTGCAATAAAGAGCAAAAATCGCTGCGTGCAGCCCTGCTAAACGACAGAGAGCTAACTTTATTACACCCCAAGCTGGTGGAATACTTAATAGAAAACAGCGGCGAAAACGACAAGCGCTTAGTATGGAAAGGCTTAGCCGAAGGTGAGCGCGCCGATTTCCTAGCAGCTATTTATCAGCGCCAAGTAGTCGAAGTGTTAGAAGAAATGCCGCACGGCTGGCAGGCGCAAGAGTTGTTTGATCAACTGCGGCCATTAACGCCACGTTTATACTCTATTGCCTCTAGCCAGAGTGCGGTGGAAGAAGAAGTGCACATCACCGTGCGTGAAGTAGTGGAAGAGCGTCAAGGTAAAAAACGTTTTGGCGGCGCTTCACATTATTTAGCGGCATTAACCGATGATGACAAGGCCAAAGTATTTATAGAGCCTAACCGTCACTTCCATTTACCTGAAAGCACCGATACACCCATTATTATGGTAGGTGCTGGCACTGGCGTAGCACCTTACCGCGGCTTTATGCAAGAGCGTGAGGCGCAAGGAGCTAAAGGTGAGAACTGGTTGTTCTTCGGCAACTCCAACGCCCGTTACGAATTTTTATACCAAACTCAATGGCAGGCCTGGCACAAATCCGGTTTATTAAGCCGTATCGATTTAGCTTTTTCTCGCGATCAGGCTGAGCGTATTTATGTGCAAGACCGTATACGTCAGCAGGGCGAAGATATCTTTGCCTGGCTGGAAAAAGGCGCACACTTTTATGTGTGTGGCGATAAAGACGCCATGGCCAAAGGCGTAGAGCAGGCATTGATAGACATAATTGCCGCGCACAACGACAAAGGCATAGAGTTTGCGAAAGCCTACTTAGATGATTTACAGCGCAAAGGTCGCTACCAGAAGGACGTATATTAAGATGACACATCTAGCCGATCCTAACTACATACCCGTTACCGATATAGAAAAAGGTAAAGCGGCCAGTAAAGGTTTACGCAGCACCCTAAATGAAAGTGTTGCCGACCAACTGAGTGGCGCGGTTGCCGATAGCGATATCCATACCTTAAAGCACCACGGTACTTACCAACAGTTTAACCGCGAAAACCAGCACGAGCGCAAAAAGCAATTCTTAGAGCCCGAATACAGCTTTATGATACGTGCGCGCATCCCCGGTGGCGTATGCTCACCTAAGCAGTGGTTAGCGCTGGACGAAATGTGCCAAGAGTTTGCTAACAGCACGATTCGTATTACCACCCGTCAAACCTTCCAGTTACACGGCGTTATTAAAAGTGATTTAAAACCCACTTTCCAAGCCATGAACAAAGTATTGATGGACAGCATCTGCGGCTGCGGTGACGTTAACCGTAACGTGATGTGTAACCCCAATCCAGTAGACAGCCGCGCCCACGAAGAAGTGTTTGAGTGGGCCAAGAAATTGTCTGAGCATTTATTGCCAGCTACTCGCGCTTACTACGACCTGTGGTTAGACGGTGAAAAAGTTGAAAACCCCGAAAATGTAGAAGAGCCTATTTACGGCCCTTACTACTTGCCGCGTAAATTTAAAGCGGTAGTGGCTATACCGCCTTATAACGATGTCGATATTTACGCACACTGCTTGGGTTACATCGCCATTATCGAAGACGGCAAACTGCTGGGTTACAACGTAACCGTAGGCGGCGGCTTGGGTATGACCCATGGCGACCCCAAAACCTACGCGCGTATTGCTGATCACATAGGTTTTTGTACCCCTGATCAAATGCTGAAAATTGCAGAAGAAACGGTAAAAATTCAACGCGACTACGGCAACCGGGTAGAGCGTCGCTTTGCTCGCTTTAAGTACACCATAGGCGACCGCAGCATAGAGTGGTTTAAAGAAGAACTGCACAAGCGCTTAGGTTTTGAATTACAGCCTGATAAGCCTTTTGAATTTATCAGCAACAGCGACCGCTACGGTTGGGTACAGGGCCACGACGGCAACTGGCACCTAAACCTGTTTGTAGAAAACGGCCGCATTAAAGACGACGCCGAGCAAGGTTTGCAATTATTAAGCGGTATGCGTGCCATAGCTGAAGTACACCAAGGTGACTTCCGCATGACCCCTAACCAAAATATTATTATTGCCAACATCACGCCCGAAAATCGTCCGCAAATCGAAGCCTTGGTTGAGCAGTACGGTTTACAAACTGGGCCGCAGGTATCACCCATACGTCAAAACTCTATGGCTTGTGTGGCATTACCTACTTGCCCCTTGGCGATGGCCGAAAGTGAGCGTTACTTGCCTAGCCTAGTGACTCATATAGAGAAACTGGCGGAAAAACATGGCATAGCCGACTTACCCATTACCGTGCGTATGCAAGGCTGCCCCAATGGCTGTGGCCGTGCGGTACTGGCTGAAATCAGCTTTATCGGTAAAGGCCCAGGCCGTTACAACATGTACTTAGGTGCTGGTGGCCACGGTGAGCGCTTTAGCGTCTTGCATGAAGAGAACATAGACGAGTCAGAAATTTTACCCATAGTGGATGACTTGTTAGGCAAGTACGCAGCTGACCGTAATGCCGATGAGCGCTTTGGTGATTTCCTAGTGCGCACGGGTGTGGTGAAGGCTTATGAAGGTCCACAAGACTTCCATCGTCAAGAAGCCTAATCACGCAGCATAAAAGACCTAGAAGATTTTTTAGCGGCTGTTAAATAATCTTCCATAATAAAAAGCCTTATTCACTGTGCTATGCAGGACATGAATAAGGCTTTTTTGTTACTGAACAACGATAGAGTTTTTTGCTAAAGCTTATGAAATTTTTCCCCATTTTTGCAGACTTGCATAACAAAAAAGTGCTGGTAGTAGGCGCAGGCAAAGTCGCCACAAGAAAAATTGAGGCGCTGCTCAAGGCCGGTGCGCAAGTGTGGGTAGTGGCCGAACAAGCCTGCCCAGCTGTGCAGGCTTGGGCACAGCAACAGCAAATACAGTTGCAGTTAAAAAGTTTTAGCGCCGAAGACTTAGCGCAATGTTGGCTGGTAGTGGCAGCCACCGATGACAGCAGCGTAAACCAGCAAGTACAGGCTGCAGCCGTGGCACAGTGCCTGTGGTGCAACAGTGTGGACGACCCCCAGCACAGCGAATTTATTATGCCTGCGGTAGTAGACCGTGGTGATATACAAGTGGCTATATCCAGCGGCGGTAATGCACCGGTATTGGCGCGGCGGCTGCGCGCGCAAATTGATAGTTTATTGCCGCAGGCTATAGCCGAGGTGGCAAGCTTAATGGGGCGCTGGCGCGATAAAGTTAAACAAAGCCTACCCAGCTTCGATACGCGCCGCCAATTTTGGGAGCGCCTGTTAGACAGCGACATACTGCAGCGCTTTACCGCAGGCCAGCAAACGCAAGCCGAGCAACTAGCTCAGCAGCTATTGGATGATTGCAGCAGTAATATCACCAGCCTACAAAAAGGCCATGTCAGCCTAGTGGGCGCAGGCCCCGGTGACGCCGAGTTGCTCACTATTAAAGCCCAGCTGCGTTTGCAGCAGGCCGATGTGATTTTTTACGATGCCTTGGTGGATAAAAGCATACTGGAGCGTGCCAGACGCGATGCCGAGTTTGTTTACGTAGGCAAAACCAAGGGCTTTCACAGCGTACCGCAAGAGGAAATCCAGGCACGCTTGGTGGCCTCGGCACAGGCGGGCAACAAAGTGGTGCGCCTAAAAGGTGGCGACCCCTTTGTGTTTGGCCGTGGCGGCGAAGAGCTACATGCCTTGGCCGAGGCAGGTATTAGCTTTGATGTAGTGCCGGGCATCACCGCCGCCGCCGCGGCAGCGGCCTATACCGGTGTGGCGCTAACTCACCGCGACTATGCGCAATCTACCGTGTTTGTGACTGGTCACGGCCAAGAGGGCGGAGATTTAGATTGGGCCAGCCTGGCAAAAAGCCAGCAAACCCTGGCTATTTATATGGGCTTGCACCAGTCGGCTGATATACAAAAACAGTTGATAGAGCATGGCCGCGCCCCCAATACGCCGGTAGCGATAATCGAAAACGCCAGCCGCCCAGAGCAGCGCAGTGTAGGGGGGCAGCTTAAAGATCTGGCCCAGTTAATACAGCGCCACGAGGTAAAATCACCGGCTATTATTTTGGTGGGTGAGGTATGCCAGCAGCTGGGGGATTACCACTGGTTTGGTGCTAAGCCCTTAAAGTAATACCGTCAACCAGTTATTCTTTTTAGTTATTAGCTTAGTGATAGTTAGTATTTTATTTCATGGTTGATATTTTCCATAATACGCGCCATTAACAGCCCCGCTAGGGCTGAGATCGTAGACCACTGTTTTTAAAGTAGGAGAGTGCCATGGCATTGGCAGACAAAGTAAACACCCTGATCGCCGATTTACAGGCCATGGCGCAGGAGCACAGCAGCATCGTATTGGCCAACAGCTTAGGCGCAGAAGACATGTTGCTAAGCCATGTGATTTTGCGCAATAAAATTGCCATAGACATATTCTCGCTGGATACCGGCCGCCTGCACCCCGAAACCGTTAACCTGCTGTCTACCATAGAATCGCGTTACAACTACCGCGTGCATGTGTATTACCCCCAAGCCGAAGCCACCCAAAACTACGTGGCTGAAAACGGCATTAACGGCTTTTACAACTCTTTAGAGGCCCGTAAAAGCTGCTGCTACATACGCAAAGTAGAGCCGCTAAAACGCGCCTTAGCAGGCAAGGAGGCCTGGATTACCGGCATGCGCAGCGAGCAATCCCCCTCACGTGCCGGCATAGACGCCAAAGAGTGGGACGAAGGCAACGGCCTGTGGAAGTACAACCCACTGGCCACTTGGACCGAAGCCGAGCTGTGGGAATATATACGCGCCGAGCACGTACCCTACAACCCCTTACACGACCAAGGCTTCCCCAGCATAGGCTGCGCGCCCTGTACCCGCGCGGTGCAACCCGGCGAGGATGTACGCGCTGGCCGCTGGTGGTGGGAGCAGCGTGAAGGCGGCCAGGAGTGCGGCCTGCACGTGGCGGAAGCGCCAGTCACTATCTTGAAATAGTTTTTAAAAAAATCCTCGCAATGCGGGGATTTTTTTTATTGGTCATACCCAAGGCGACTCCTTCTAGTCGCGGGGCAGGCTCTACCGGCGAACGCAGGTATCCATAGTTTTTATTTGTAAAAAAGTCTGCGCTTCACAGATAAATTGCATAGTAATCAAGGCGACTTTCTGCAGACTCAGCGCACCGCGCTAAGAAAATGCATATGCTTTTCGTATTGGTCTAGCACGTCGGCGATAACCTGGTCTTCTGTCCAGCCCATGATGTCGTAATCTTGCCCGCCTTCGGCTAGGTAAACTTCGGCGCGGTAGTAGCGTAGTTTTTCATCGCGGCGGCGGGTGGTGTCGCGCATAATAAAGCTGGGCGGGGTGTAGGGGCGTGCGTGTACGGAGTAGAAAAACTCTTGCTCATCGCCGTGGTCCACCTCTATCCAAATCCTGCCCTGTTGGTCGTTGGTGACCTTTGCATCCAGCGAGCGTTTGGTTAATTCGTCTACTACTTTTTTGAGTGAGGGCTCTACGATAGTTTCTAAAAAGCTGATTACTTCGTTGTGGCGAGGTTGGTGCACTATGCGTGATAAGCGCTGTTGCCAGCCGCCGGGGCGTGGGGGCAGGCGCGGGGCTATCATGGCGTCGCGGGAGCTAACTTGTTTGACTACTTCTAGCCGTAAAGCGCGTACCAAGCCCCAGCACATAAAGAGCATAATAATGGCAAAGGGCAGGGCGCTGGCTATTACCACGGTTTGCAGGGCGGCTAAACCGCCAGCGACTAGCAGCGCGGCGGCAATGCAGCCCTCTAGCACCGACCAGAATATGCGCTGCCACACCGGGGTTTCATCGTCGCCACCGGAGGTGAGCATGTCTACTACCAATGAGCCTGAGTCGGAGGAGGTGACAAAAAAAGTAATGACTAGCACGGTGGCGATTAGCGAGGCGATAGTTGAAAAGGGCAAGTATTCTAAAAACTGAAACAGTGCCACCGAAGTGTCGGCGGCAACGGCTGCTGGCAGCTGCACATTGCCTTGTTCCAAAATCATGTGCAGGGCGTTATTGCCAAAAAAGGTCATCCACATAAAGGTAAAGCCCACCGGCACAATTAATACCCCGGTAACAAACTCGCGTATGGTGCGGCCACGGGAAACCCGCGCGATAAACATGCCCACAAAGGGCGACCAGGCTATCCACCAGCCCCAGTAAAATAACGTCCAGCCGCCTATCCAATCGCCGGGTTGATAGGCGTATAGGTTGAAAGTGGTTTCCACCAGCCCCGATAAATAAGCCCCTACGTTTTGCACATAGGTTTGTAGCAAGTACACGGTAGGCCCTACCGCTAACACAAACACTAATAAGATCACCGCCAGTATCAGGTTTAACTCAGACACGCGGCGTATGCCGCCATCCAAGCCCATGGCTACCGAAATCGTGGCAAAGCAGGTGATGATGGCGATGAGTGCCATTTGCCAGTTAACATTGACCGGCACATCAAACAGATAGTTTAGCCCGGAGTTGACTTGGATCACCCCAAAACCCAACGAGGTTGCCACCCCAAACAGCGTACCTAATACCGCAAATATATCGATAGCGTGGCCTATGGGGCCGTAAATTTTGTCGCCTATTAGCGGGTAAAAAGCCGAGCGTATGGTGAGTGGTAAATTATGGCGAAAAGCAAAATACGCCAGCGCCAAGGCCACTACCGCATAAATCGCCCAGGCGTGCATGCCCCAGTGAAAAAAAGTGATGCGCATAGCTTGGCGCGCAGCCTCAACGGTGCCTGCATCGCCTACCGGTGGGTTCATGGTGTGCATGACCGGTTCGGCCACACCAAAAAACATTAAGCCTATGCCCATGCCAGCAGAAAACAGCATGGCAAACCAAGATAAAAAACTATAATCCGGCTCGCTGTGGTCTGGCCCTAGTTTGATATGGCCATAACGCGACAGTGCTAAAATCACCACAAATAATAAAAACAGCGCCACCGCTAATACATAAAACCAACCCGCAGTGTGTACCACCCAGGCATTGATTGCCGAGAACAGCTGGTTAGCCAGCTGCGGCGCAATAACAGTAAATAGCACAAAGATCAGGCACAGGGTGACTGAGCCTATAAATACGGGGAGGTTAACTTTTATCCAGCTTGGCTTTTCCTCTTTATTATTGCTGGCTATGTCTGTTGCGTTGTTCATAGGGTTATCCGTTTACAGTTGCGGTGTATGGGATGTGCTTATAGGTAAAAGTCTAGGGTGATATACAGTGCGTCAAAGTCGCCTTCACCCACTTGGCCGTTGCGGTCTATAAAACCATCTTGTACTAAATACTCTACATAGAGCCAGCCGGGGCCATAGTCGTATTTAAAACCCGGCGCATAAGCGGTAACGGTATTAACGCGGTTGCCTTGGGTTTTGGGTTGGGCTGCGCTGGCATCTATATAAAAAGTCCAAGGGCCATGGCGGTAGCCTAGCTCGGCGGCCAAACGATTATTTTTAATCGTTTCTGGTAGCATGGCAGTTTGCCAATGGGCTTTGGGTAAGTCTCGTGTTTGTTGTATGTATGAGGCTTTTAAAAATAAATTATCGATTTCGCCTAAATAATACAAAGCAAAGGCCTGATGGCTACCGCTGGTAGGTTTATCCGGCGTGCCGGTAAGGTCCTGCAGCTGGCCAGCTTGTAGTGATAGGCCTAGGGCGTGCTGCGCTGTGGCCTGCCACAAGCCATTAGCCACCCAGGTTTGCACCTTGCGGTAGGTGGTAGCGCTGCCCCAGTGGCCGTTGTCGTCTAGGGTGTCGGTACTGTCGCCACCCCAGTCGTCGGCCAGGTAATAAGCAAGGTCATAGTTAAACTTACTTTGCTCGCGGCTGAGTTTAACCCCTACATCCATTTGATCGCCATAGCCCGCCAGCAAGATATCACCGGGCCAGAAGTTGCTGGTTTTCCAGCCGAAGGGCAGCTGTGATTTGCCCACCCGCAATGTGTAATGGTCGCCCCAACGCCAGCCCACCCAGGCTTTGTGCATAGCGAATTCACTACCGCTAGAATTATTGTCAGGGTCAGTAAAACTGCCGGGGCCTATACGCATTTCAGCCGAGTACAGCCAGCGGCCTTCATCCTTTGCGTCGCCATCGGCATAAATAATCAACGCCTCATCACCGAACTCGCCCCCGCTATTGTTATTGGCTTTGTCGCCGGGCAGGTATTTGTAATTACCCCATACACCTGCGGATAAGGTTTTTTGGGCCTCGGCGCTAGCGTTAGAGCTGGCGGCCATCAGGCCTAAGCACAAGAAGGGCAGGGCTAAAATTTTTTGTAACGAGGGTTTATGTGGTTTGTGCTCGCTTAGTAAAATTTTCACAATAGAGCCAATTTTTTTTGGAGAATTTCGGTTTTTAGCGGCATTACAGCTAAAACATGGGGTTTTTCGTTGGGTAATTATAACAAGCTTATGTGCTCTATGTTTTGAAAAGGCCATAAAAATGGGGTTTGTATTTATGTTAGCATTGTTTTTTTCGTGTTGGTTTATTAAGCATAGTGCATGTTGATGATTTAGCTTGTTTAAAAAAGTTAGGTTGTTTTGCAGGAAGGGGTGGTTTTTTCTTTTTTATCGTAGTCATTGGGTTAGTTGAGTTCCGCCCAGCTGGGCGGGTTCATTATTTTGATTCAAAAATGCTATTCGCATTCTTTCACCCTACGGGCGCCTTTAGACCACAGGCGTCCAAACTGCTATGCAGTTTGTGCTTGCCCAAAGAAAACAGAACCAAAAGAAAGGGCACCCCTAGTCCGTCGTCGGCTACGCCCCTTTAATTTATAAATAAGCCTGCGCTACTCAAACAAATTGCATGCAATTTGGACGACCTTTAGGTCGCCCAGAGGGTGAAAAAAAAACCTTAGTTTTTTTGAATCAAATTAACGGCCGCTGCGGAACTCACCTTTTGAAGATACTTAATCTTCAAAAGGCTCATACAGTCCTCGCTATTTTGTGCCGTTAAATTCCTCCGTTGCTCGGCGACTCCCAAGGGGGACGGGTGCTTCGTAGTGAGTTTGGTTTGTGATAATAGATTGTTGAGTAGAGCGTTGTTAGCTTTGATGGCATTAGTACTGCGTGGAACACGCTGTACTAATGGGGAAGGTCATACCGGCGAACGCCGGTATCCAGTGGCTTGGATTTTGATGACACAGCGATACTAAGGCTGTTTATCAAAAACCTTTGCACCTTCGGGTAACTCAAACCAGCTTAGTTTTTCACTGACCCAAATATGTGCCGTGGGCTCAAATACACTATCGTCTTCTAGGTTTACCGGTTTGAGTTTTAATTTTACCGTGGAGGGATCATCGGGGTTGTAATGGTACACACGGTTACCACAGTTAGGGCAAAACTTAGCGCTATTAATATTGCCGCTATCAGAAGGACGGCTCCATTCTTTAAGCTCACCACTAAACTCAATAGTATCCGCCGGAATCATCGCCGTAACACTAAAAGGCGCAGTCGATAACTTCTGGCACTCAGTGCAGTGGCAAGCCAGCACCATTTTGGGTGCTTCATGTAACGTATAAGTAAGTTGGCCGCATTGGCAGGAACCTTTGGTGGGGAGTTTCATGGTGGCTGTGCTCCTGGTGTGTTGATTGAGTAAGAAATTTTATTGAGGCTGTAGTTTTCTTGACCGGTATAGTAAAAATCTCGTTTGTCTCTAATGGTTTTCAAGTATTCTGACATAGAGAGATATTGTTGAATTAATATTGATCAAAGAAGTTTTTTAGGTACTTAGTTTTCATTTAGTCCGTATGCCCTTGAGCCTAGTTTGTTTTTATAAAAGTTTTCGTATTCGATAACTTCTTTTTGTGTAAGAGATTTTGGTAAAGTACGTAATATTGAAAACCTAAACTCGCGGTGCATATTCTCGCTATTCTCACATATATTCTTTAGCAGCTTATTACCACCATGGCCAGATGTTGAATAGTTTTTCCACCTGCCATATATGCCATCAATACCGCAAGCTGAACCAATATACTGTGCGCCTGTACTAGGTTGTAATATTAAGTATATTCCCGCCACGTTAGATAAAGCAGATTGCCACTCTCGATTTGCTTCAGGGTGATTAAAAATACGGCTTAACTCATCGAAATTTAGAACAAAATCGAGATATCCAGGAAAAGGTCTTGCATACCCAGTAGGCAATATTTCCACAACTTCCTTTTCAGTGAACCATTGATGCCATGCTCTCGTGGATTGCCCCCAGTCAATTACTATTCTCTCTTCTAAATCCTTGTAACCTTTTTCTTTCTCGAGTCGGTAAAACCAATTATCAGGATCTTCGGAAAGCGTATAAGAACTAGGTAGGCTAACTTCAGCAACTCGAGAGCGCGAAAGAACTTTATATACCCCATATAATCTAGCTTTACTATACGGTAGGCCAATGAAGGAAATCATATATTCGCAATCGAGAATAGGTTTAGATTGGCAAGCTTGATAGGTTTCAAGTTGTCCTGTTGTCATTAGTTCATAGAGGTCATGTCGCTGATCTTGATGCCGAACAAGTTTAATTTTCTTACTTGTGTCTAAGCCTCTTAATTTTAGTAATTCAACAATATTCATATGTTACTTGAGGATACCTAGCAATTTGTAAAGATAATTGTTGGAGAGTCACGGTTATATGTAAATCTCAATAGAAAAGTAAATTTCTGTATATTTATGCCTTAATATACAGAAATTTAAATATGAACACCTAATTCTTTATCTGTGTAGTATTTACAGTCTTAATACTAGTGGCATACTTTCTACGAAGCACCCAAACTCCCCTTGGGAGTCGCCGAGCAACGGAGAAAAGTAGCGGTATTCATAGCGAGGACTGTCTGAGTATTTTGAAGATTGAGTATCTTCAAAATGCGAGTTCCGCAGCGGCCGCTAGTTTTGGAGTAGCGCAGGGCATCGGCGTAGCCGACGACGGACTAGGGGGGCCCTTTGGAGTTAAGAGGCCTTTGGGCATGCAAAGGTCTCTTATCGCCCGGCAAGGCGAAACGTTACTGGAAATACAGTGGGATAATCAAAAAAGAAAAAAAGTTATGGATACCGGCGTTCGCCGGTATGACGATGGGGGGAGAAGAGGCGAGAGCCTAATATAAGTCACTCGTCCGGTAAGCGATATGGTGGGAAGGCTAACCAGCCTGCCTCCTATTCCAATCCACACACTCCTCCAAAGTCACACCATTCCCCCCAAAAATATCCAACGCACTACCTATGGTCAAATCCACCTTGCCCCCAGAAAGCTGATCCACCTCCTGCAAATCCTGCAGCGATCTAGCGCCACCGGCGTAGGTAACAGGGATGCTGCAATGTTGGCCTAACAAGCTAACCAAATCTTTATCTATACCTGCCTGCAAACCCTCTACATCAGCGGCATGGATTAAAAACTCAGCGCAGTGGCTGGCCAGTTCGTTTAAGGTGTCGGCATTAACGGCGGTGTTGGTAATGGTTTGCCAGCGGTCGGTGGCGATGTGCCAGCCGCTTTTGGTTTTGCGGCAGCTTAAATCCAGCACTAGCCGGTCTTTGCCGCATTCGGCTTTGATTTTTTCTAACCGCTGCCATGAAAATTCACCGCCCTCAAATAAGTAAGAGGTAACGATTAGGTGTGAGGCACCGGCGTTTAAAAACTCGGCGGCGTTGTTGGGGTTAATGCCGCCGCCAAATTGTAAGCCTTGGGGCCAGGCTTGCAGGGCGCTAATGGCCTGTTCTTTATTGCCGGGGCCTAGGGCGATAACGTGGCCGCCGGTGAGTTGTTGCTGCTGGTATAGCTGGGCGTAGTAGCGGGCGTCGTGGCTGCTCACAAAGTTAGTGGCAGCGCCCTGTTCGGTGAGGCTGCCGCCTACGATTTGCTTTACCTGACCTTGGTGTAAATCTATGCAGGGTCTAAACAGGGTCACTGGGCAGGCTCCGATTCAGCGCTTTGGTTGTTGAGCAAGGTTTCATAGGGTTGCTCTTTGCCGGGGTAGTCGGCCATTTTTATCAAAGGGTGAAAGGCGATTTCTATGGCCTCTTCTATGTCGTCTTCGCTGGATAATAGTTTGCGTCTACGCACCCATACTGGGTCGGCCTTTTTGGTGTCCAGCTCTTGGGTGGTGGATATGCCGCCGTAGTTAAGCAGTACTCTTTGTAAGTCTATGTTGTAGATGTTAACTAATAGCGAGGCGGCTTTGATTTCTTGGTTCCAATCAAAACCTAAAGGGATGGATTTGTCGGCACCACGCAACATGGGCTTGCGGTTAACACCGTTAAAGCGGGCTAAGTGCTGCAAACCATTATTGTGTTGTGCGTTGTGTTCTATCACGTCGGCAAAAACGATGGCATCAGCATCGGTTTGTTTTTTTAGGGTTTGGCCGGCGGTGTACATTACGCGCTGCCAGGTAATATTGTCTATGCGGCCGGTGCTGGGGTCGTAGGGCTGGCCGTAGCTGCGTATGGCTTGTTTCCAAGCGTTTTCAAAGTGGTACTCGGGCAGTACTTGGTAGCCGTTGTCTTGTAAGTATTCTTTAACATGGCGTTTAACGCGGCTATCGGCCTTGCGCAGGTGCGACATAACGGGGCGGCCAAAGCTGGTGTTAGCCACTATGACTTTTTTAATGGGCTTGGCTTTTACCAATTCTTGGTTGTAGCGGTAGGGGAAGGCGGAGGCTCCTTTTTCAGAGATGCTGCCGTTATTGCTACAGGCACTGATGAGTAATGCTAGGGTAATGAGTATAATGCGCACGTTGAGTCCTCACGGCGGTTAGGCCGGCTGGCTTGTGTGATGAAAGATGATGATGAATTTGCTGGGTGATTCTAACAACCGTGTACCCAGATGAGAAGCCGAGAATAAATAATGAGCAAACAAGCCTTAAGCCTATACGCCCAAGTGGAAGCCACGGAAGCCGCCAATGCTGAAACCGTGCTGTTGCTACACGGCTTATTTGGTATGGGGGTTAACTTGGGGGCGGTGGCCAAGGCTTTGGCAGCGCATTACCAAGTACACAGCCTGGACCTGCGCAACCATGGCCAGTCGCCCCACAGCGAGTGCATGGGCTATGAACTAATGGCCGCCGATGTGCTGGCCTATATGGATGTTCAGGGCATAGCCCAAGCCCATGTGCTGGGCCACTCTATGGGTGGCAAGGTAGCCATGCAGCTGGCGCTATCGCAGCCGCAGCGCGTGAGCAAGTTGATAGTGGCTGATATTTCACCGGTAGCTTACGAGGCTAATCATACGGATGTATTTGCGGGTTTAAATGCAGTCGATTTTGACACCATCAATAATCGCCGCGATGCCGAGGCGGTATTAGCTCAGCACGTACAAGAGCCAGCGGTAAGGCAGTTTTTGCTGCGCAATATGTACAGGGATGAGAACAAACGCTTTGCCTGGCGTATGAATGTAGCCGCCTTAGAGGCTAATTATGACGCGATTAAAGCAGGCCTTGAGCAAGAGGCAGTATTTGAAGGCGAAGTGTTATTTATTAAAGGCGAGCAGTCTGATTATATTTTACCCGAACACCGCGAGCGCATATTGCAACTGTTCCCTAAGGCTAGTGTAAAAGTGATACAAAACACTGGCCATTGGTTGCATGCTGAAAAACCGGCGGCGTTTAATTTGTTGTGCCTTAACTTTTTGGCGAAAAGTTAAGGCAGCGGCAAGTGGCAAGCTTCAAGTGGCAAGAAAAATTAAGGCAGTGGCAAGCGATAAGCTTCAAGTGGCAAGAAAAATATTGACTGAGTAGGTGAGGCTATCAAAATTATTAGCTTGCTGCTTGCTGCTTGCTGCTTGCTGCTTGCGCTCCTAGCGCAACCTAATCCCCTGTTTTTCTATATCAATAAGCTTTTTCTTATACAGCGTGCCACAGGCTTTTTTAAAGGCTTTTTTGCTCACCCCAAAAACTTTGTATATGGCCTCGGGTGGGCTTTTGTCGTTGAGTAGCATAAAGCCGTCGTTTTCTTTGAGTTTGTCTAAAATGCTTTGGCCTATGGCGTCGTGTTGCTGCTGGTTAAAGCCTATGGGGTTGAGGCTTAGGTCTATTTTGTTGTCGCTGCGTATTTTTTTGATGTAACCCGTGTGGCTTTGGCCTTTTTTAAGGGGCTGTATTAGCTCGTTGTCGTAGAGTAGGCCGAAGCATTGGTGGTTGATTATGGCTTTGTAGCCCAGCTCGGTTTTTTCGGCGATCAGTAAGTTTACTTTTTCGCCGTCTTTAAAATTGTGCTCGTCGTCGCTGAGCAAGTGATCTAAGCGGGTGGAGGCGGTAAGGCGATTTTTTTTATCCAAATAGACTTTGGCCAATACGTGGCGGCCCACTTGTAGCTCGAACTGTTGCTCGGCAAAGGGAATAAATAAATCTTTAGGCAGGCCCCAATCTAAAAAGCCGCCTACGTTAGTGACATCGGCTACTTGTAGCCAGGCGATTTCGCCTAGCTGGGCTTTAGGTTTGAGGGTGGTGGCAGCCAGTTCGCCTTCGGCATCTAAATACACAAATACCTCTATATTTTCGCCCACTACTAGGCTGGGGGTATTGGCGGTGGCGGTGAGTAAGATGGAGCCCAGTGGGCCACCATCTAACATGGCACCTACGGCGTTAATTTTACTAATGCTGAGGGTGTTGGTTTTGCCGATTTGTACGGTGCTGCTTTGGCCCATGCTGTGCTCTATTTATGGCTATCAGTGTAAAAGCGCCATTCTACCGTAAAGCCGTTGGCGTTATTAGTGTTATCTGGGCGGGGCAGGGTTAGTTTATCGCGGGTAGTGGCCAGCCAAAATGTTGCAGCAGGGTGCTCATGCTTTCATCTAGGCTGGCCTGTAGGGTTAAGGGCTGTTGGCTAACGGGGTGGGGTAAGCGGATTTCGGTGCAGGCTAATAGTAGCCGATGGCAGTTAAACTGTTGCTGAAAAAAACGGTTGTGTACGCCCTTGCCGTGTTTGGCATCACCTATGATGGGGTGGCCCAGGTGTTTTAGGTGGCGGCGGATTTGGTGTTTGCGGCCGGTTTCTGGCTGTACCTGCACCAGCGAGTAGCGGCTGTGCGGGTAGCGATCTACGCAGTAGGGCAGCTCTATGGTGGCCAGCCTTTGGTAGTGGCTGATGGCCTCTTGCGCGGGTTTGTCGCGGCGGCTTTTTTTATCGCTGATTTTATCCAGCTTTTCTTTTAAAGGGTGGTCTACGCTGCCTTGCTCGGGGGCGTAGCCGCGCACTACTGCCCAATAGGTTTTGCTCACAGTTTTATCGTGAAAGCATAGGCTAAGCTGGCGGGCTATGGCGGAGCTTAGGGCAAAGATCAACACGCCCGAGGTGGGTTTATCTAGCCGGTGTATAGGGTAGACATGCTGGCCTAGTTGGTCGCGCAGCATTTGCAGGGCAAAGCGGGTTTCGTGGCGGTCTATCATGCTGCGGTGTACTAATAAGCCCGAGGGTTTATTAATGGCGACTAGGTATTCATCCTGGTAGATGATTTCCAGTTCATCACTCATGGCTGGCAGTGGCGGCTTGTCCTTTGGCCAAGCGTAGCTCTCGTACCACCCAGCTAATATAAATGCAGCCTATCACTATGCCCAAGATCCAAGCGGCGCTGTAGCCAAACAGGGTGAGCATAATACCGCCAGCGATGGGTGCAGACATACGGCCCAGTGCCGAGATAGAGGTGGCAGTGCCCATCATGCGGCCGCGTATGGCTTCGGGGGTGCGCTGTGAGAGTAGTGAGTTGAGCACGGGCATGCAGAAGGTGGCACCGGTAATGGCCACAAAAAAGGCGGTGACTATGCCGGTTTCGCTTTGAAAAAACAGGGCAATGCTGTAGCCCAGTATTAAGCCCAATATGCCGGTGGCCAGCAGTTTTAATTCGCCTATGTGTTTGACTAGGCGGCCCATTAAGCCGCCCTGTATTAATACCGCAACCACCCCTTGGGCACCAAATACATAGCCGGTTTCCTTAGGGCCCCAGCCCAGCATGGCGGCTACCCATAAAGGGAAAATATAGCCCATGAGGCTAACGCTGTGGTTGTGTAAAAAGTATTGCAGGCACAGCCAGCGGTTGCCGGTTTGTTTCATCATGCCGTATAGCGAGCTTTTGTCGGCAGGCTGCTGGGCTTTTAATAAGCGCTGCTCGGGGCTTAGGCTTTCTTTTAAGAAGATAAAGCCCGCCAGCATGGCAGCGAGTGATAAACCGGCAGCAACCAGCGAGGGCAGTACTAGGTTGTAGTGGTCGCCAGCTAAGAGGCCGCCCAAAAAGGGGCCTATGGTCATGCCTATACCAAAGGCAGCGCCTATGGCACCCATGCCCTTGGCGCGGTTTTCGCTGGTGGTGATGTCGGCGACAATGGCGGCGGCGATACCGAAGTTACCCGCCATGACCCCGCCTAGGGCGCGGGCAAAAAAGATGCTCCAATAACTGTCGGCCTGTGCCAGCAGCCCGTAACCCACGGCGCCGCCAAATAGGCAAAACAGCATAATGGGTTTGCGGCCCCATTTGTCGCTGAGTTTGCCCCAAAAAGGGCCGCAAATGCCGGAGCAGACAGAGTAAACGGCGATCAACACGCCTATATCAAAACTGCTAAGACCTATCTCTAAGCCTATAAAGGGCAGTATGGGGATGACGATGCCAAATCCAATAAGGTCGATAACTACGGTAAGAAACAGAATGGGCATGTAGGCGTTTATTATGTGTTAATGATAAAAGCCGCAAGCATAAGCAGTTTGTGCTGACATTGCCAGCCTACAGTGCGTTTTGACTTTATGGCTGCGGTTTAGTGGGGGAGCCTGGGCATTGGTGGCTGAATTGCCCCGGTGCTTGATTACCCAGTTGGCTGAGCATTGCGCTGAGTTCGGCGCTGGGTAGTTCTATCAACAGTTGTACATCAGCACCGTAGCTGGCCTCGATGATGCGGCCTTGAACTTTGTCGGTGAGGTGGCGCACTATGGCTTCGCAGGGGTAGCTACACTGCAAGCTGAGCTGGCTAAGGGGGATGTGCCGCTGCAGGCTGAGTTGTTCGCTCGCCTGTTGCACGGCTGCCGAATAGGCGCGTACCAGGCCGCCAGCGCCCAAGCGGGTGCCACCAAAATAGCGCACCACCACGGCCATGATATTGCCGATTTGGCGGTATTGCAGCACTTGCAGCATGGGCTTGCCAGCGGTGCCCGAGGGCTCGCCGTCGTCGCTGGCGGCCATGCTGTCGGGGTTTTGCGGATTGCCTATCACATAGGCCCAACAGTGGTGGCTGGCGTCGGGGTATTGCTGCCTGAGCTGTTCTAAAAACGCCAGCGCCTCGGCGCGGGAGCTTACCGGTTGCAGGTAGCAAATAAAGCGGCTGCGTTTTTCTTCTAGTTCAAAACGCAGCGCTGACTGTGGAATCAAGTAAGACACAATATGGTTGTTAGGCTAAAACTGATTTAGATGGCGGCAGCTACACTGGCGTTTTCGCTAGGGCTTTGCTGCTGGCTGGCTAGGGTAGCGAATTCTACATAAAATTGTGAGCCTTTATTAGGTTCGCTGCGGGCATGTATTTTGGCATCTACTAATTCGCAGTACTGCTTGCATAGCGCTAGCCCTAGGCCGGTGCCGCCATAGCGGCGGGTGGTGGAGGTGTCGGCCTGTATAAAGGGATCAAACACCACGCTTAATTGCTCTTCGTTCATACCTATGCCGGTGTCGCTGACGACAAACTGTACACGCTCGGGCTGTGCTTCATCGTAAAGTACTTGTAAATGAATATCGCCGTGCTGGGTAAATTTGCAGGCATTGCTAAGCAGGTTAAAAAATATTTGCCGGAACTTGGTGATGTCGCTATAGAGGTTGGGGGCGGTTTGGCTATTATCAAAAAATAATTGGTTTTCGCCTTTTTTAGCCAGTGGCCGTATGGTGTTAATGACCTCTTGCAGGATTTGATTGGGGTTAAAGGCCTCTTTGTATATGGTCATATTGCCGGACTCAATTTTAGAGAAGTCCAGCACATCGTTAATTTGGTTGAGCAGGTGGCGGCCTGCGTATAGCACTTTTACTAAGTCTTTAGCTTGTTCATCTTGGTCTATTTCGCCGCGCTGTAAATCTTCTAACATCATTTCGCTATAGCCTATGATGGCGTTGAGCGGGGTGCGCAACTCGTGGCTGATGTTGGCCAAAAAATCACTCTTGGCGCGGTTGGCTTGGTCGGCTTGAGTTTTGGCGGTGTGTACTTCGTACATGGCCCGCTTCATTTTGGCGGACATAATATTAAAGGACTCTGCCACGGCCCCCAGCTCATCTTTATTTTTAATGGGTATGCGGTAATCAAAATTACCATTGCCAATAATAATCGCCCCCTGCTTGAGGCGGTTGAGTTCGCTGTTGGTATAGCGTATTAAAATAACCCCCAGGCCTATGGTGAGTATGATGGAGATAAAAAACACCACGATGGTAATGCGGTTGGTGACTTTTTCGGTTTTACTCATTTCAATGTTTTGGCTTTCAGCTATATCAATAAGCGCGTCTTTTTGAATTTGCAATAGGCTTAATAGCTGTTGGTATTGAATGGTGCTGTGATCGGGGTCGAAATATTGCGCATTGCTGGCTGTGCCTCTATAAAAGTCTTCCCAATATTGGCTGAGCTGGCTGAACTGCTGCCACAGTAGTTGGTAATTGTCGGTGCTGGTCGAGTTGGCAAACTGACCTAGTTTTTTTAAGTCGTTTTGCAGTTGTTTGATGCCCGCTAACGCCTGGGTGATTTCTGGCAGGCTTATGGACTGCCCTGCAGTTTGCTGTAGGGAGTGATGAAGTAAAACGGTTCTGTAAAAGCTATCTAAATTTTGTTTGATCGAGGAAACTTCCAGCTGACCCTGTACCGCTTGTTGTAGTTTTTTAATACTGGCTTTACGGGTGTTATTGCTCCAAGAGTCGGTGCCCACGTTGATGGAAAACAACACGAGAATAGTAATAATAGCTAGGGTTAGGCGCTCGCGTAGATTCATAGTATGGGCTTTTGGGTTTTTATATTTGGTAGTTTTTTTCGTGGTAGCGGCCAAGTAAACCCAATAAAGCATTAAAGTCTACGGGCTTGGTAGCGTAGTCATTGCAGCCTGCCGCTAGAGCTTTTTCTTTATCGCCTTCAAAAGCGTGGGCGGTAAGAGCGATTATGGGTAGGCTGGGAAATAATTGTTTAATTTCTTTACTGGCAGTCCAACCATCTTTTATGGGCAGCTCCATGTCCATTAAAATGATATGGGGTTTCAGTTGCTTGGTGATGGTGACGGCATCTTCACCATTGATTGCCGAAATCACATGGTAGCCTCTGCGTTGTAGCCGCCGCGAAAGCATATCGCGGTTCATCTCGTTATCTTCAACTAATAAAATAGTGTCCATAGTCATGGGGCTATTGTGTTCCTATTAAGGTATGGCGGCATCATTCAGTTGATAGATATTAATTGCCGCTAAAATACCTTTGGCCTGTATGGTTTGGCTTTGGCCTATGGAGAGTATGGCGGTGGAGTCGGCAAGAGTGGATTCAGAAATAAGAATTTTGCCCGCTGGGCAGGCATCTTCTATGCGGGCGGTTTGATTAACGGTGTGGCCCACTACGCCGTATTTAGTGCGTTTTAGTGAGCCTATATTGCCTGCGATAACGGGGCCGGTATTAATGCTAATGCCCATTTGTATAGCGGGTAGGTTCTCTTTAAGGTTTTGCTGGTTGATGGCGTCCATGGCTTTTTGCATGGCCAGTGCGCATTGTATGGCCCTGTCGCTATCGTCTTCGCGATTAATGGGGGCACCGAATATGGCCAGTATGGCGTCACCAATAAATTCGTTAACCGTGCCGTTGTGGCGCATGATAATTTCAGACATGGCCCCCAAATAATTATTGAGCAAACGCACCACTTGTTGCGGCGGCAGTTGCTCGGCTATGGTGGTGAAACCGCGTATGTCGGCCATCATAATGGTGGCTTTGCACTGGCTGCCGCCCAGGTCTAAGGCATCGGGGTTTTCTAATAGGGTGTCGGCAATTTCTTCTGATACGTAGCGGCCAAAAATTTTGCGGATAAATTTTTGATTTTTTTCTAGCTCTTGCCGGTATAGCTGCTCTTTATCTAACCAGCGTTTGCGCTCTACGCCGGCGCTAATACGTGCTTTTAATAACACGGGGTTAATGGGTTTGAATAAAAAGTCTTCGGCGCCGGCCTCTATGCAGCGTATAACTCGCTCGGTGTCTTTATTGCCCGAAACCACAATCACGGGTATGGCACGCCATTTGTGGTGTTGTTTTAGCCTGGCCAGTAACTCGTGGCCATCCATTTCAGGTAGGATTAAATCTAGCAGTATTAAATCTACCGCTTGGTACTCTAATAGGGCTAGCATTTCTAGGCCGGATGCTGCCTCTAACACTTGATGTTGGTCGCGCAGTAAATGGCGGCGGATTAGCTCGCGGCTTTCGCGCTGATCATCAACAATTAAGATGCTGCCGCTGGTTACTTTTTTGGTGCTGGGGTAGGGGGTATTGGTATTAATTTGGTGTTGGTTGTCAAACTCTAGTAGTTGCAGGGTGAGGCGATCGATATGCTCTAACTGTTGCTGTGATTTTTCGTCTACTTGCTGTTCTTCTTGTATTAGCTCTATATAGCCCTGTAGGGTGCCGATCAGGTTTCTGAGGTCGTGCCAGATTTTTTGGTATTCGGGTATGGCGCCGCGTTGCTGTTGTAGGCTGAGGTTTTCTAATTTTTCGGCGGCGATTAATAGCTTACTAAAATCGCTGTGTATAACACCGTGCTGTTGGTATTGATTGCTGTAGAGCTCGGTGGTGGCATTAACAATTAGGCGTGCAGTTGCCGGCCAATTCTTGGACGGTTTGTTAGCAGCAAAGCCACTGCGTGAGGATGTGTTCATATAGCCACCATGCTAATGATTTTTTTAGTATTGTTTTGTGTCTGGCCGCTATCACTGGGCAAGCGCGATTAAGTATATCCTAGTATCCCCAAAGCGGTAGTACCGTAATGGGGTATTAAGTAAGTGAAAACTGGCATTGTGCTAAGGCTGTGTTATATTTTTGGGCACGAAAAAGTTGCAGTAGCTATTATTTAAAGGCTTGCGTTCAAGGGATGGCCGTATGTGCTTAGCCTTGAGAATAACAATTATAATAAGTGGTAATAATAATGATTCTCGGAAAACTGGATATTTTCAAGGGCTTAAATCCGCAGGAGCTAGCATTAATGGCGGATAAAGTGGTAGTGCGCACTTATGCTAAAAACACCGTGGTGATTAATGAGGGGGATTATGCCGATGCCCTGTATATTATTAACTCGGGTAGGGTAAAGGTGTACTGCAGCGATAAAGCCGGTAAAGAATTTATTATGAATACTATGAAGGCTGGCGAGCATTTTGGTGAGCTGGCGCTATTGGATGATGACAAGCGTTCGGCTTCGGTGCGCACCTTAGATAAATCCAATTTTTGCATTATCTATAAAGAAGACTTTAACCGTGTATTAGACGAGCAGCCCAATATTGCCAAGGTATTAATACGCAATCTTGCCCGCAGGGTGCGTAAGCTTACCCACGACGTGAAACTACTGGCCTTGCAGGATGTTTATGGCCGAGTGGTTAATGTGCTTAATGATCTGGCGGCGCCTAGGGATGCGATTAGCTCGATTATCCCTGACAAACTCACCCAACAAGATATTGCCGATAGGGTGGGGGCCTCCCGTGAGATGGTGGCCCGTATACTGAAAGACTTGGTGGCGGGTGATTATATTAGCTTTGAAGGCCGACAAATTATTATTCACGGCCGTTTGCCCGCCGAGTATTAGCGGCCTGTTTTTACCGCTTTAACGACGCAGTTTACTTCGCCCTTGCTCAACCTGGCGTTGAGTTCATCCCCTGCCTGCAGCTGTTGGGCATTAGTTACCACTTGACCGCTGTGGTCGGTCACTATGGCATAGCCGCGATCCAGGGTTGCCAGCGGGCTGACGGTGTGCAGGCGCTGCATGGTGCTTTTGAGCTGCTGCTGCTGCCTTTGCAGTTGTTGGCTGTGTAGCTGTTTTAATTGTTTCAATAAACTCAAGCTGTGTTGGCGCAGGCTGCGTATCAGGCCGTGTGGCTGGCAGCCCTGCAGGCGTATGCGCAGCAGTTCGGCGCGATGTTGGTTGTGGTTGCGGTTTTTTTGCCAGGCCTGTTGCAGGCGTATATCCAGTTCATCTAGGCGTTGTTGCTGCTCGGCCAAACGGCTACCGGGGTGGCGCAGGCGGCTGGATAGCCAACCCAGTTGTTGTTGCTGCTGGCTTAGGCGCTGCTGGATAAAACTGATCAGCCATTGCTGGTAGCCCGCGATGGTGGCGATTTGCTCACTGAGGTCGGGGCTGAGCAGCTCGGCGGCAGCCGAGGGGGTGGCGGCGCGCAGGTCGGCGCAAAAATCGGCTATGGTGAAATCGGTCTCGTGGCCTACGGCGCTGACCAGAGGTAGCTCGCTGGCGGCGATGGCACGGGCCACTATCTCTTCATTAAAGGCCCATAAGTCTTCTTGCGAGCCGCCGCCGCGGCCCAGCAATATCACATCAAAATCGGCTTGTTGGCTGTTAACCAAGTGGTTGGCGGTGTGTATGGCTCTGGCGATTTGCCCTGCTGCCTCGTTGCCCTGTACCGCCACCGGTAAAATCGTGACCTGTATACCCGCGTGGCGGCGCTTGAGCACCGTTAAAATATCCCGAATTGCTGCGCCGGTAGGCGAGGTGATGACGACTATATGCTTAGGGTGCTCGGGCAGGGGTTGTTTAATGCTGGGGTCAAAAAGCCCCTCTAGGTTGAGCCTGGCTTTGAGCTCCTCAAAGGCGCGGGCCAGGTCGCCAGCACCGGCGGGCTCCATATACTCGGCGATGAGTTGGTAGTCGCCGCGAGCTTCGTACAGGCTGAGCTTGGCGCGGATAACGACTTTTTGCCCGGCTTGCGGTTGAAACCTCAGCCGCAAGTTATTGCCGCGAAACATGGCGCAACGTACCTGGGCGCTGGCGTCTTTGAGGCTAAAGTACCAGTGGCCGGAAGAGGGGCGTGAGAGGTTGGAGATCTCACCCTCTATCCAAACATTGGGAAATTGCGACTCCAGCAGGCGTTTGGCTTGGCGATTAAGCTGGCCTACGCTGAGCACGGTACGATTATTTTGTGGGGCTTGGGGTGTCAACATGGCGCTATTGAAACATAAACCCTTGTAATTGCATAAGTTCTTCTGCTTGGCCTGGATATTAAGCGCAGGAAACCCCCATAAACACTGGGTTTTCGTATTTACCTTGCCTTATCAATAGCTTACAATACGGGGCTAATTTATACCCGTGTCACAGCGGCGTTTCTTTTTACAGCAGATCAACTGGAATCTAATATGTTGCGCATTGCTGAACAAGCCTTAACTTTCGATGATGTTTTATTGCTGCCTGGCTATTCTGAAGTCACTGCAAAAGATGTCGATTTAACGACTCGCCTAACGCGTGGTATCACCCTCAATATGCCTCTGGTGTCGGCGGCTATGGATACGGTGACTGAAGCTCGCTTAGCTATAGCTATCGCTCAAGAGGGCGGCATAGGCATTATCCATAAGAGCATGACCATAGAAGAGCAAGCTCAGCAGGTGCGTGCGGTTAAAAAATATGAAAGCGGAGTGGTGAAAGACCCTATTACCATTAACGCTGACGAGCCTATCTCCAAGCTGTTTGAAATTCGTGAGACGTATAATATCTCTGGTGTACCGGTCATCGATAAGGGTGATTTGGTCGGCATAGTTACCAGCCGTGACGTGCGTTTTGAAACAGACTTAGCGGCGCCTGTTTCTAAAATCATGACCACCAAAAAAGATTTAGTCACCGTTAAAGAAGGTGAAGACTTGGATGTGGTGCGCGAGTTATTGCATCACCACCGCATAGAAAAAGTTTTAGTGGTTAACGACGACTTTAAATTGCGCGGCATGATTACCGTTAAAGATATGAATAAAGCGCAAACCTACCCCAAGGCTTGTAAAGACCACGATGGCCGTTTGCGGGTAGGAGCCTCAGTAGGCACCAGCGCCGATACCAATGATAGAGTTGCCGCCTTGATAGCGGCGGGTGTGGATGTGTTGGTAGTAGACACTGCTCACGGCCATTCTAGAAATGTGATTGAGCGTGTGCGCTTAATCAAGCAGCAATACCCAGAGGTACAAGTGGTAGGCGGTAATATCGCCACCGCTGAAGCGGCCTTGGCCTTAGTAGAAGCCGGTGCCGATGCGGTAAAAGTGGGTATAGGCCCAGGCTCTATATGCACCACCCGCATAGTGACAGGTATAGGTGTGCCACAGATTTCAGCCATAGCCAATGTTGCCACGGCCTTGCGTGAGCACGATGTGCCGGTAATAGCCGATGGCGGTATACGTTTTTCTGGTGATATTTCTAAGGCCATAGCGGCTGGAGCTAGCGCGGTAATGATGGGCAGCATGTTTGCCGGTACCGAAGAGGCGCCGGGCGAAGTTGAGCTGTATCAAGGCCGTACTTATAAATCTTACCGTGGCATGGGCTCTTTAGGTGCCATGGCGCAAACTCAGGGCTCTAGTGATAGATACTTCCAAAGCGCCGATGCTGGTGTGGAAAAATTAGTACCCGAGGGTATAGAAGGGCGAGTACCTTATAAAGGGCCTTTGTCGGCTATAGTGCATCAATTGATGGGCGGCTTATGTTCAGCCATGGGTTATACCGGCAGCCCCGATATGCAAACCATGCGTACCAAACCTAAGTTTGTGCAGGTGACTGCGGCGGGTATGAACGAGAGTCACGTACACGATGTTAGCATCACCAAAGAAGCGCCGAATTATCCACGCGCATAACCGCAAACAGGGGCAGCGATAGGCTGTCCCTTTTTGATTATGTGTGATTACTTTTTTATTTTTACCGTTTAGAGATTAACTATGTCACGTGATATTCACGCCCAGAAAGTTTTAATTTTAGATTTTGGCTCGCAATATACTCAGCTGATTGCACGTAGGGTGCGTGAGATAGGGGTGTATTGTGAAATACGCGCCTTTGATATTTCTGACGACGATATTAAAGCCTTTGACCCCAAGGGGGTTATTTTGGCGGGCGGCCCTGAGTCGGTAACCGCGGGTGAATCACCGCGAGCGCCTGAGTTAGTTTTTAACCTGGGGGTGCCTGTATTAGGTATTTGTTACGGCATGCAAACCATGGCCGAACAAATGGGCGGCAAGGTAGAAGGCTCGGATATACGCGAGTTTGGTTATGCCCAAGTTAAGGTAGAAGGCGAGTCAGCGCTGCTACACGATATTAAAGATCACGTTAACACCGACACCGGTGCGGCTTTATTAGATGTATGGATGAGCCACGGTGATAAAGTGGTGGCCATGCCCGAAGGCTTTGAGTTAATGGCTTCTACCGAGTCTTGCCCTATAGCCGGTATGTATCACGCCGAGAAACGTTTTTTTGGTGTGCAGTTTCACCCCGAAGTGACGCACACCTTGCAAGGCAAGCGTATTTTTGAACACCTGTTATTAGAGTTGTGTGGCTGTGAAGCTTTGTGGACCCCAGCCAATATCATTGAAGATGCCATTGCTAACGTAAAAGCGCAGGTGGGTAGTGATAAAGTATTGTTGGGCTTATCCGGCGGTGTGGATTCTTCGGTGGTGGCGGCCTTATTACACCGCGCCATAGGCGATCAGCTAACCTGTGTGTTTGTGGACAATGGCCTGCTGCGCAAAAACGAAGGCGGCCAGGTGATGGATATGTTCGCCAAAAACATGGGCGTAAAAGTGATACGCGCCGATGCCGAAGAATTATTTTTAAATAATCTTAAGGGCGAAAGCGACCCTGAGAAAAAGCGTAAAATTATAGGCAACACTTTCATCGATGTGTTTGATGCCGAAGCCTCTAAACTTAAAGATGTTAAATGGTTGGCGCAGGGCACTATCTACCCCGATGTGATCGAGTCAGCGGCTGCTGCTACCGGCAAAGCCCATGTGATTAAGTCGCACCACAATGTGGGTGGCCTACCTGATGATATGCAGTTTGAATTGGTAGAGCCTTTGCGTGAATTGTTTAAAGACGAAGTGCGCAAAGTGGGCTTGGAATTAGGCCTGCCTTACGACATGGTCTATAGGCATCCCTTCCCCGGCCCGGGCTTAGGTGTACGTATCTTAGGTGAAGTGAAAAAAGAATACGCCGATATTTTGCGCGAGGCCGACGCCATCTTTTTAGAAGAATTGCACGCCGCCGATTGGTATCACAAAACCAGCCAGTCTTTTGCGGTATTTTTACCGGTTAAGTCGGTAGGTGTGGTGGGTGATGCGCGCCGCTATGAATATGTTATCGCGCTGCGTGCGGTAGAAACCATAGATTTTATGACTGCCAGATGGGCGCACTTGCCCTATGACTTATTAGAAAAAGTCTCCGGTCGTATCATCAATGAAATTGGTGGTGTATCGCGGGTGACTTATGATGTGTCTAGCAAGCCGCCTGCTACCATCGAGTGGGAATGATCCCACGTCTGGCAACGCCAAGTATCTACAAGCAGTAAACCTACTATAACCCATTGTTCTCAATGGGTTTTTTCTTTATTGGCTTGGTAATTTCAAGCACCTTCTAGCACCGCCAAGCAAACTTTGTTCATGGCATTTTCCATGGTATCGTCTTTTTCAATGTTGATGACCAAAGACAATACCATGCAGTGATTTTTAAGGTCTTCATGGTATTGGATTTCGTTAACTCTTTGTTATCTAAAAGAAAAACACCCTAAAAATCGCTAGTTTTTATCATGGTATTTGGGGCGTTTTGAGAGGGTACCTTTATGTTGACTGATACCAAGCTTCGAAACCTGAAACCCAGAGACAAAATGTACAAAGTTGTTGACCGCGATGGGCTTTACGTCGCTGTATCCAAGACTGGTACAGTCTCATTCAGATACAACTACTCATTAAATGGTCGCCAAGAAACGCTGACTTTTGGGCGCTATGGCGTGGGTGGTATTAGCTTGGCAGAGGCTAGAGAGCGTCTTAACGAATCAAAGAAAATGATTGCTTCTGGTAAGTCTCCTGCGAGAGAAAAGGCACGCGATAGGGCGCGGGTGAAAGGTGCCGAAACATTTGGTGCTTGGGCAGATAAATGGCTGCGTGGGTATCAGATGGCGGATTCAACCCGCGACATGCGCAAGTCTGTTTATAACCGAGAATTAAAGAAGGCTTTTGGTAATCAGAAGTTGGCTGAGGTTACCCATGAAGATCTACGATCTTTGACTGACGCTATTGTTGAACGAGGTGCCCCGGCAACGGCTGTTCATGCGCGCGAGGTAGTTTTAAACGTCTACCGTTGGGCGATTGAGCGAGGACAGAATGTAGAGAATCCGGCTGAAATGGTACGTCCAACCACTATAGCTAAATTTGTACCGCGTGAAAGAGCATTAACACCGTTTGAAATTGATCTGATGTACAAGTACATGAATCGAATAGGGACATCACCTCAATACCGCGCGGCGATTAAACTATTGTTGCTCACTCTAGTGAGAAAGTCAGAGTTATCCAATGCAACCTGGGATGAAATTAATTTTAGCGAAGCGCTTTGGACTATTCCGAAAGAACGCATGAAAAGACGTAAGCCTCATTTAGTTTTTTTATCTCAACAAGCAATGGATATCTTTATTGCATTGAAAACATTTGCTGCTGGTTCAAAGTATGTGCTTCCCTCGCGGTATGATTCGGATACACCTATGAGCAATGCCACGCTAAATAGGGTGCTCACATATACTTACAAAGCTGCTCAGAAAGATGGAAAGTCGCTTGCTAAATTCGGTCCTCATGATTTGCGCAGGACAGCCAGTACGCTGCTGCATGAGGCTGGTTACAACACGGATTGGATAGAGAAAAGTCTTGCCCATGAACAGAAGGGAGTTAGGGCAATTTACAATAAAGCGGAATACCGAGAACAGCGAACAGAAATGTTACAGGACTGGGCGAATATGATTGATGAATGGACTAGCGAGAACCGAGAAGTAGAGGCATACCAGGCCTGATGGCTTTAGCGTCTGATTGTTTACGCTCTTCAATCCAATTTTCTACTTCCGCTAAATCCCATGCGACATTGCGGCTTGTTAATACGATGCGGCGAGGGAATTCGCCGCGTTTTTCCAGATTGTAGATGGTGCGATCTGAGAGCGGAATCATCGTTAATAATGTTCTGCGGTTGATCAGCGTCTTTCCTGAATTCAAGGTGCTTCCATTATCCCGATGCTTGGTTTCTCTGGTGTTACCCACGGCTATTATTCCATCTACTCAATTTACGGATGTCGAGCGAGAACACTAACAATTCATGTATCGACTTTCCGTTGCAAATCTTTCAATGCGATAAAAAATTATTCTGATACGAAATGCTGCTGTGCAATCAGGTTATTCAGCCATTGCCGAAGAAACGAATTAAGCTCTTTACGCTGTTGAGGGTGGAACTTGCCAGGCTCTGGAAAGACTTGCTGATAGATAGGCGGTATCGACATTTCAAAGGTAAAGGCTTCTGCCATTCGTTGAGATGGGTAGATAAGTACAACCATCTCCGGATCTTTGCATAGATCGCCGTTCTGCTCAAAGTAATGCGCCAGTGACACCGCAATACCCTCATCATTGCCTGAAACACCGTCCAGATGGGGTAAACGCTCCACCACCCAATCCATTAACCCCGCCACCTGACTGCGGCGACATTGATTGGGTACAGCCCTCTCATTAGTAATAACACCCAGTTTAATCAGCCGGTCATAGTTAGTTTCATAAATGGTCTTTCTCATAATGGTTACCCTTGAGTTCGTGAATTGTGCTTAACGAGCGCAGCACCCGTCTGCGCTCCTGCACCGCTGGCGAAGCGTGGGGGTAGCAAATGGCCAGTGGCTCACCGGAAGCCGCAGCTAAGTGACTGAGCAACGCGAAGGAATCTGAACGGGTGAGGAAGCGCGGAGCCTTGCACTTGCAATGCGCGAGGGGCAAGGCCCCTTAGCAAAGTAGCTTGAGCATCTGGGTTGATATTTGGCTGAGAGGTGGATGAAGGTGAGGAAAACTGTTTCGATGATTTTGCAGCCTGGAGGGCTGAAGCGTTAGGGATTGATAGGGCGGCAGTTCCCCAACGGGGAATGAGCGATTAGCGAACCCGGCCAAGCTCGGTAAACGCCAACATACTTAAATCAAGATACTTCCAGAATGGTTGAAATAACAGCTAGACGTAGGTTTCATCGCAATTGGATGTGGTATTTTTTTCCTTGAAAAGAATGACCTCAGATTCCAGGTAAAAAACTTTGCGAAACCGCTTACACCAGGGTAATTCGGGGCGCTCTCCAGTACAGCGCCATTTTCTCAGTGTGCTGGGCGACAAACCTAGTAGAGAAGCTGCCTCTTTGGTGGTGAGTTCACGGTCATCAATAGTCGCTGTGGTGTCGTTCATGTTTTGGTTTCCGAAAGAGTCACGAGCACATTAACGGTATGGTTAGTCGATAGTCACACTTTTTGTTTCAGTCCATAAAGAAATATATTTCGAGTACGAGCGCTATCTATTGAGATCGAGCTTTTATAGGATCTGGCACGCCTTGTGAGTGTATTTACTTACAGTCACAAGGTGTAATGAATCACCTAATGGTTACACTGGGTCTAGCCTGCAGAAATTTTGCTAGTGTGCGGGTATCGTTGGAAGTCAGTCAGCCGCTGCCCTAGGTGAGAGCCGACTTCTGGTTGTAAGCAATCTTTTAGTATGAAAAGGATGATAATAAAGGCTAAGAGGCGGTGTATGGTAGAGCTAAAATTGACTAATTAGGTAATATATGATGAACTAAAAGCGGTTCGGTTTGTCGTAAGTGGTCGAGCTATTTCTTTAAAGTCCTTTAACAGTTATTAGATGTGTCATGAGAAAATGGGTGTCTTACATGTTAGTCGTACTGATTGCTCTGCAGTCAGTGTTGGCTGTGGCTGACTCTCATGAGGAACATCATTCAGATACAGACCCACAAGGGATATATCACAGTTTTGCCGATACCGAAGATGGTAATAGTATTGCAGACCAATTAGATGGTGGTCTGTCTTCAGCAGATTCGATAGATTGCCACCACAATCATTGTCCCCATTTCAATTCTATTGTCGCACCCACATTCAGTCATGTTTCTGCGAAAGGCAAAGTTCGCCTATTAAGTCTAATCGGTGTTAAGCCTAATTACATTCCTTCTTCGCTAGACCGTCCTCCTCAAGCCTAATCCTACGCACAGTCTTTTATTGGGTTTATCGCCGTTAGAGCGATAATGCCCTGGTTTGTCACGCTTATGTAGGATTAATACCATGCTAAGTATTGAACATGGGGCCGTGGTTGTGCCCCGAAGCAACCGAAAAAGGTTAGGAGTCGGCTTTGCCCTAATCGGTTTGCTGATGCTGCCCGTTACTTCATTGCAGGCAGCAGAGAACACAATCACATTGCAAACTGCGATACAACGTACCCTGGCCAAGAACCCGTCTTTGAAGGTTTTTGATTTTCGTCAGCAAGCGCTGAAAGGCGAGTTGGCTACGGCCGAGCTCCGCCCAGCCTATGAACTGAACTTTGAGGCCGAGAACTTTGCGGGTTCCGGAGATCTTAATGGGTTTGACCAAGCGGAGCTGACGATCTCATTGTCATCAGCATTAGAGTTGGGTGGAAAGCGGGATGCGAGAGTCGAGGTTGTCAATCGTGGTTTCAGCCGGTTTGAAGCTCAAAGGCAAGCAGACGCTTTGGATTTATCGGGTGAGGTTACGCGCCGTTTCATTGATGTGTTAGCTGCACAGCAACGCGTGGTTTTGGCGGAGAAAGCGGATCAGCTGGCGAAGGAGGCATTAGTGGCAGTCAAAACAAAGGCTAAGGCTGGCGCGTCACCGGATGCTGAAGTTAAACGTGCCGAAGCAGCCGCAGCTCAGGCTCATCTTACGGTTTCTGCAGAAAAGAAACAGTTGAGTTACCTCAACGTAGCTTTGGGTTCACTTTGGGGAGAGACAAAGCCGGATTTTAATCGGGCTGAAGGTGATTTGTACCGTTTTAGTAAGGATGTGACATTCGATACGCTGTATGAACGTGTTGAGCTGAACCCGGCGATTCAGGTTTTTGCTGCAGAGGAGCGATTAAAGGAAACCGAATTACGGCTGGCCAAGACCCAGAGTCGTAGCGATGTGAACTGGTCGGTTGGATTGAGGCGGTTTCAGGAAACGGATAACACAGCTGTTGTCGCAGGATTTTCCGTCCCTTTGTTTTCCGGACGCCGAAATAGTGGAGCGGTTCGGTCAGCCACAGCCGCTCGTGACGTGATCTCTGTACAGCGAGAGGCTGCTTTGCTGACGATGCGTGCGCAACTGTATCGCGCTTATAGCAATCGGCAGCAGGCTATTCACACCGTAGACGATTTACGTAAGAACATTGTTCCTGCACTGGAGCAGGCCTTGGAGGGAACACAGCAGGCCTATGAACGTGGACGTTATAGCTATGTCGATTATGTATCTGCTAGGCAAGAGTTGTTAAGTGCGCGTCGAACCTTGATTGATGCCGCCGCCGCCGCTTTGCGTTATGGCGCGGACATTGAACAACTTACCGCAGAACCGCTGACGGTAGAGCAATATTCTTTCACCAATTTCCAAGGAGCTAAACAATGAATATTTGTATTTTGAAAAAAAAGGGCTCGATGGGGTTGGTCATCGGTTTTGTAGCGTTGCTCACAGTGAGCCTGGCTGCCAACAGTGAGAGTGATGACCATGCGCAACACGGGCATGAATCACATGACCATGCAAAGCAGAATTATGAAGAGCATCAGGGAGATGACCATGAAGAGGGTCATGAAGAAGAGAATGAGGAACATGGTCATGAGGGAGGGGATCTAGAAGATCAGGAAGGCGTTGTTGAAATTACTGACGCGATGGCTAGCAAAGCCGGTATTACCACCTTCGTTGCTGGTCCTGGTGAAATCAACAAGACGCTGACCGTTTATGGTCGGGTGATTGCCGACCCGGGGCGTATCAGTCATATTCGTGCACGCTTTCCCGGTACGATTACACAGGTAAGCGCCAGTATCGGCGAGCGTGTCGAAAAAGGGCAAAAGCTGGCAGAGGTGGAGTCGAATGAAAGCCTCAAACGCTATGTTTTAAAGGCACCTTTTTCAGGGATCATTACGGCTCGTCATGCCTCACAGGGTGAAGCGACGGAGGAGCAGGCACTGTTCACGGTTGCTAACTTTGATCAGGTTTGGGCAGAGTTCCAGATATTCCCTGGCCAGATGAGCCGTATCGCCTTAGGGCAGCCGGTCACCATGTCAATAGAATCGGAGCAGACAACGTCCATGATCAAACACTTGATTCCCAGCGACAGTGGTCAACCGTTTGTCCTGGCTCGGGCAGCTATTGATAATAAGCAAGGACGTTGGACTCCTGGATTGTTATTGCAAGGTCTGGTGACTGTGGAGCAAGTGCAAGTCGCCCTGCGAGTGGACAATCGCTCTTTTCAAACGTTTGAAAGCCGCACGGTTGTCTTTGTCAAAGAAGGTGAACGCTATGAAGCACGACCGGTCACACTGGGTCGCAGTGATAGCCGTTTTACTGAGGTATTGGATGGGCTGAAGTCTGGTGACGAATATGTTGTCAAAAACAGCTATCTGATCAAAGCCGATTTAGAAAAATCCGGCGCTTCCCACGATCACTAAGAGGACGTAATCATGATTGAATCAATTTTGCGCCTCTCGATCGAGAGGCGTTGGCTAATACTATCCCTGATACTGGTGCTGTTAGGTTCTGGTATTTGGAGCTACCAACAGTTACCCATCGATGCAGTACCCGATATCACCAATGTCCAGGTGCAGATTAACACTGAAGCGCCTGGGTATTCCCCGCTGGAATCTGAGCAACGTATTACCTATCCGGTTGAGACTGCTTTGGCGGGTATCCCCAATCTTTCTTATACTCGCTCCCTATCCCGTTATGGTTTGTCGCAAGTCACGGTGGTGTTTGAAGAAGGAACCGACCTGTATTTTGCCCGCAATCTGATTAATGAGAGGCTGGGCGTTATCAAGAGTTCATTGCCGCCAGGCCTTGAGCCATCGATGGGGCCTATCGCGACCGGCTTGGGCGAGATATTTTCCTACACGGTTGAGGCTGAACCTGGTGCGGTACAGGCCAACGGTAGCCCCTACGATGCCACGGCATTGCGGGAAATTCAGGACTGGATTATCAAGCCGCAGCTGGCACTTGTGCCAGGCATTACCGAGATCAACACCATCGGTGGTTATGATAAGCAATACCATGTTACGCCCAGACCACAGGCGATGTTGGCTTTTGGTGTATCGTTGGACGACATTGGTGATGCCCTTCGCAACAATAACAGCAACCGTGGAGCCGGTTATGTTGAACGCAACGGCCAGCAGTTGTTGGTGCGTTCGCCGGGGCAGCTACAGGCGATTGTCGATATCGAGCAAGTCGTCATCAAAGACATTGACGGTGTGCCTGTAAAAATTGCTGACGTTGCCGGTGTAGCAATCGGCAAGGAATTACGCACCGGAGCTGCTACCCGCGATGGCAAAGAAACCGTACTGGGTACCGCTATGATGTTAGTGGGTGAAAACTCCCGGACTGTTGCCCTTGCAGTTGCTGAGCGGTTGGAGCTGATACAGAAAACTCTTCCTGACGGTATCAAGTTGGACACTGTGTATGACCGCACCGTGCTAGTGGATAAAGCCATTGGTACCGTGCAGAAAAACCTGGTGGAAGGGGCGTTACTGGTTATCGCGGTGTTGTTCTTGTTGCTGGGTAATATCCGTGCGGCATTGATTACAGCCGCAGTGATTCCGCTAGCGATGCTGGCGACTATCACAGGCATGGTTAAAGCTGGCGTGTCGGCGAACCTGATGAGCCTGGGTGCGCTGGACTTTGGCCTGATCGTGGACGGGGCGGTGATCATTGTTGAGAACGCGATTCGCCGTTTGGCTGAAGCGCAGCGCAGTAACGGTGGTAAGCAGCCGTTGAAAGAGCGCTTGCAGTTGGTGTTTGAAGCGACTAATGAGGTCATCCGGCCTAGCCTGTTCGGTGTAATGATTATCACGGTAGTGTATATACCACTATTTTCCCTCACAGGTGTAGAAGGGAAAATGTTCCACCCTATGGCGGCAACAGTAGTCATGGCACTGCTGGCGGCTTTGGTGCTATCGCTGACGCTTGTACCTGCAGCCATTGCCGTGTTTATGACGGGTAATATCAGTGAAAAGGAAAACCGTGTTGTTAGCGCGGCTAAATCCGTATATGAGCCGGCATTAAAAGGAGCGATGAAACTGCGTTGGTGGGTGTTATCAGCGGCGTTGTCGCTGGTAGTTCTCAGCGGTTGGTTGTCAACAACACTGGGCTCTGAGTTTATCCCGCAACTTAAGGAAGGTGATATTGCTCTGCACGCTATGCGTATACCCGGTACTGGCCTGGAGCAGGCTGTCAGTATGCAATTTCAGCTGGAGGAGCGGATTATGGAGTTCCCTCAGGTGGATAAGGTGTTTGCCAAAATTGGCACTCCTGAAGTGGCTACCGATCCCATGCCGCCCAATGTAGCCGACAACTTTGTGATGCTGAAGCCGCGCGATCAATGGCCCGATCCGACGATGACTCAGACGGAGTTGGTCAGGGAGATTGAGGAGGCGGTTAAACAATTGCCGGGTAACAACTATGAGTTCACACAGCCAATCCAGATGCGATTCAATGAACTGATTTCTGGTGTGCGTGCCGATTTGGGGATTAAAGTGTTTGGCGATGATCTTGAGCAGCTGGAGGTATCAGCTGAAGAGATTTTAACCGTGATCAAATCCATGCCGGGGGCAGCCGATGCGAGAGTAGAACAGGTATCCGGTCTACCCATGCTGTCGGTGGTGCCCAAACGCTTGGCGATTGCCCGATATGGACTGAATGTGATGATGGTGCAAGACCTGGTGGCAGCGGCGATCGGTGGTGAGCCAGCAGGACTGATCTTTGAAGGTGACCGGCGCTTTGAATTGATCGTTCGTCTGCCTGAGTCTATACGCAGGGACTTGGATGGACTCAGCGAGCTGCCTGTGCCCTTGCGCAATGGCGGTTATGTGCCGCTTTCTGAGGTGGCGACATTGGATATCGCACCAGCACCTAACCAGATCAGCCGTGAAAACGGCAAGCGCCGCGTTGTGGTCACAACCAATGTGAGAGGACGAGATCTCGGTTCCTTTGTTGCAGAGGTTAAAACCCGTATTGCACAAGAGGTCGATCTACCAGCTGGCTATTGGCTGGATTACGGTGGGACCTTTGAGCAACTGGAGTCGGCCACTCAGCGTCTGTCGATAGTGGTGCCAATTACTTTGGTTGTTATTCTAGGTTTATTGGTGATGGCGTTTAATTCGTTTAAAGATGCAGCCATTATCTTTACCGGCGTTCCGCTGGCCCTGACCGGTGGTGTTATTTCACTTTGGCTACGGGATATGCCTTTGTCGATTTCTGCCGGGGTAGGATTTATCGCCCTGTCTGGCGTCGCCGTTTTGAACGGGTTGGTGATGTTAGCATTTATCCGCGATCTTTGGCATGAGCGGGGCGACCTGGCTTCGGCTGTCATCGATGGTGCTTTAATTCGACTACGCCCTGTTCTGATGACAGCTTTGGTTGCCAGTCTGGGCTTTGTGCCTATGGCGCTCAACACAGGTACCGGTGCAGAAGTGCAACGACCGCTGGCAACGGTTGTGATTGGCGGTATTGTATCGTCAACCATACTGACCTTGTTTGTGCTACCTATCCTGTATCGGTTGGCGCATGCGCGTGAAAAAGTGTAACGGATAATTACGTCATATAGAGGCTATACCGCCGCACCCGAAGGTTTGGGGCGGCGGTTTTTAGTTGAACCCGGTATTGGGCCAAGGGGAATGAAATGGGTATAGATAAAAAATTTGAACGTATTTCTGTATTTATTTACTTTGTCGCTGCCATTGCATTGACTTTAATGGCTCTGCTTATTATGGGGTGGTCTGTTTATGAAGTTTTGGCTCATGTATTAACTGTGGATGGTCTGAGCGATGGTTTTGTCTCTAAGATGCTCAGTTCTGTAGGTGCGATAGTCATTTCGGTGGCCATTCTGGACGTTGCTAAATACATGATTGAAGAAGAAGTTGTTCGTAGTAAAAAATTGCATTCCCCTAAAGAGGCCAGGTAAGCACTCACCAAAATCATGGTTATAATTTCGATCGTCGTTGGGATTGAGGGCCTGATCTATATTTTGAAGGCTGGGACAGCAGACATTACTTTGTTGATTTACCCAGCAATTTTAATTATTACCTCGGTATTTCTAATGATTGGCTTGGGTGTGTATCAAAAAATTAGTTTACAAGCTGAAAAACTCGAGCAGGATTAATCGTTTAACAAGCTGCGGAGTGGTGGTTATCTTTTAAAGGAGCTTCAATGTTTGAACTGGATTGGGCTTTAGAATTTAGTATGACCGGTAGATTACTATTTGCAGGTTTTTTAGGAGCATTGATTGGGCTGGAACGTGAGTTACATAAAAATTCCGCCGGTATTCGAACCTATGCAGCTATTTCTATGGGAGCTTGTACATTCGGATTGGTGTCCATGCATGTTGATGCGCCTGATCCTACCCGAATCGCGGCTCAGGTGGTATCAGGAATAGGTTTTATCGGAGCTGGTATTATTTTTAAGTCTGAAGATAAGATAAGCGGCTTGACTACTGCCGCAACGATTTGGGCAACAGCTGCGGTGGGCCTTGCTGTTGCTTTCAAAATGTTACTACTACCGGTGCTGTCTGCAGTACTGCTGTTTGGATTGTTGGCGCTCCATCACCTGCCTATATTAAAGCAAAAGGAATAGAAAAATGGGAATGCATAGTCATGAGCACGGGGTAGACCGGAAACTATCCATCGCAGTCTTAATCAATATTTTTCTAACAGTGGCTCAAGTTGTCGGGGGAGTGTTATCCGGTAGTTTGTCACTAGTTGCAGATGCCTTGCATAATTTGAGTGATGCAGGAGCAATAGTCATTGCTGTAATCGCTAGAAAAATAGGCAATAAGAATGCGAATGAGAGCATGACCTATGGCTATAAGCGCGCTGAGATTCTGGGTGTTCTCATTAATAGCACAACGTTAATTGTCATTGGCCTTTATCTGATCTATGAAGCTTTTAACAAATTCTTTAATCCGACACCTATTGATGGTTGGATAGTGTTTTGGGTGGCTGGTATTGCCTTGGTTATTGATATTGGTACGGCATTTCTAACCTATTCTGCTGGGGCTAGGGAAAGTATGAATATTCGAGCGGCGTTTATTCACAACGTATCCGATGCGCTGGCTTCTGTTGCAGTGATTGTCGCCGGTGTCATGATTATTCTTTATCAGCTGTATATCGTGGATGTTATTGCGACGATAGCCATATCTGTCTACGTCATTTATCACGGTATAGTATTGCTAAAAAAATGCATTTTGATTCTCATGCAGGCGGTCCCGGAGGGGGTCAGTATTAATGACATCAAGTCTACTTTGAATGATATTGAAGGGGTTGATCAGGTAGAGCATGTGCATGTTTGGCAGCTGGATGAAAATAGGTTGTTTTTTGAAGGGCATTTATCTTTAAGGGGTACTGATCGAACTACCATTAAATCGGCGGTTAGGTCAGCATTAAAACAGAATTTCGGAATTACTCATTGCACTATAGAAGAAATATAGGTGAGGAATATGAGAGTTTATTCCTGAGGCTTAAGGCCCACGTCACTGCAACCAAATGCAGTGACGTGGGGTACGATAAATCGCTAACCCCCATGAATACTGATCTCTATAAATATTCCTGACATGCCGAAAGCATTATCAGGGTATTTTCTCTTCACTTTATGGATACTAAAACCTCAATGTGTGGCTATTGCACTCTCAATAGCAAACCGGCTCGAAAGGGCTTTTCAAGTTGATTCACGCAACCGCGATGAGTGGCTTATCACTTAGTTGTATAGATAAATAAGGAGAAATGCCTGGCAAAAGAAAAAATGAAAGTAGTAGTACTGTCTAAAGCGTGAAAACGAAACCCTGTCGTACCCATCCGGGAATTGGCATTGTTGGTTATGCCGCTATTCAGGTTTTGTGGGAGTGGTGTCCCGTGACGTTAGCAATCTGATTTTGAGATTGCTTCTCCATCCACTGTGGTGGCTGGACAGTCATAAACACTGACCGAAACTTTAACACCGCACTGTTCCAGCTTGAAGACGACTGTTCTGAACGGTCGCACGTCTGTTCCATAGGGCAATTTGTCCGTTCAGAACAGTCGTCTTAGGCGAAGAACGGACAACAAGCCTGACCGGAACGATTAGACACAAACGAAGCTATCTATAACGCACGATCAATTTTTTTGCTTCAATGCCGGTAATACTTAGCTGTCGGCTGATTGGCATTAGATTGATGCATCAATAAATACTTGAAGATTATTTCCTTCGGCCTTGAAAGGTTAACTAACGACTCAGCATATCTTCTTTTTCGAGAATGTGAACACGCTTTAATTCTCGACGAGGAGTTGTCTGTGAAAGATCTCAATTATCAATTAAAGGATTTATGTCAGCGCAATCAAGATGGCAGTCGCGCCACACAAGCTGAACGCTTTCAGTTGTTACAAACGATGGCGAATCATCTTAATGAATTGGGCTATCGGCGAATGGAGGCGAAATCTCTCAAGCCTAAGCATGTCGATGCTTTGGTCACCAAATACCTCGAAGAAGGGCTGACTCCCGGTACGATCAAAAATCGTCTTGCAGCGTTGCGTTGGTGGGCTGAAAAAATCGGTAAGCAAAATGTAGTTGCTAAGGACAATGCCTATTACGGCATTGACTCTCGGGTCTTTGTCACTAACGTGTCGAAAGCGCGTGACCTGGATCAGGAGCTGCTCGAAAAAATCAGCGATCCACATTTAAGAATCAGCCTGGAACTGCAAAAAGCCTTTGGCCTGAGGCGGGAAGAAGCAATTAAGTTCAGTCCGGACTACGCAGACCGAAATACCTACATTCGTTTGAAATCTACCTGGTGTAAAGGAGGGCGGGCACGAGAAATTCCTATTCGAACCGACGAGCAGCGGGATGTTCTCCGGCGGGCACGATTGGTAGCCGGGAAAGGTTCATTGATTCCATCCCACCTGATGTATGTTCAGCAAATGCGCCTCTATGAACGTGAGACGCAAAAGGCAGGGCTATCCAAGTTGCATGGTTTGCGTCACCGCTATGCGCAAGAGCGATATTACGAACTCACCGGAAAGCAGGCACCCGCCTGTGGTGGCCCATCTAGCAGTGAACTCACTGAAGAAGAACGCGCGAATGATCAGGTGGCTCGCTGGGCGATTTCTCAGGAGCTCGGTCATGAGCGTGAGCAAATCACGGCGGTGTATCTCGGGCGGTAAGCAATCATTCAGGAGTTACGCTCAACGGGCGCTGCCCTGGCCGCTGGGCCTTCCCGCCCTCGCCGGTAGCAGGGGTTGCAGCAGCACTGCAACCCCTTTGAGAGGGTGAGAATGATCAATCGCATCAAGGACTACTCGGCTCATGCCTGCGTTCCTCCTTGACGCTGAAACCTCATGACGAATCACACTGTGGCTATTGCAGTCTCAATAGTACCCGGCAGTTACGCTGCCAATCAATCGGTATGGCCCGAAAACGTTACAAGCAACTGCTGATACGTTAGCCAGTTATACCACCCCTACGGGAGAAATGATTTCCCGTAGGGACATATTTCTCTTGTTCATTCAACGATGAGGAGAAAGATGATGGAGTACCTGGAAATGCGAGGTGCAGTAAAACTCAAAGCAGATGCCGATAATGCTGTTGTGCGATCCGTTCTCAGCAAGTTGCGAGAAACCGAGTTTGTCGATGCAGGCTATATCGATATAGGCATTGAGGAAAATATCCTGAGTATCAGTGCCGAAGGCACAATCTCAGAAAGTTACAGTACCCGTGCGTTGTTAACACAGCTGCAAGGTCAGTTGACAGAAACGTCGATGATAGGTGTCACAAGTGTACGGTGGGAAACCCTCGTAGTACTGAAGCACTGGCAGCCAACACCGGCTATGCGACTAGAAGTTAATGATCAACTGGCCTTTGCCCAGTAACCCACGATAAAGGTCTGGCTCCCGTCAGGCCTTTATCATTTCCACTTCTCCCTCACTCCTTGAAAATCGATCAATCCTATTCTTTCTTTTGTCCATGAAAGCTTTTCGCTGCCACTAGCAAGCTGCCATCACTAATCTGGTAACCGTTTTTAACGATTGGATGAATGGTGGTATTCATGCGAGAGACAGTGATTGGCAGGTGGATGGCGATGCTGACGATGATATTCGCTCTTCCATTAACGGTGCAGGCAGACACTACGGATACGGAGGATAGTCGTATCCTTGAGAGTCGCTATCTTTCTGTTCCTATGGGGCCGGAGAGCGCACAAACTGACTTGCTGAAAAGCATCGTTGATATCCGAGTACCTGAGCAAATTACCACGGTAGGAGGGTCGCTGGACTACCTGTTGAAGCCCTATGGTTTTCAATTAGACGACTCTCATGAGGCAGATGAACAATACCTTTTGTTGGTTTTGACACTTCCCGAACCGCATCGAAATTTGGGATCAATGACGTTAATGGATGCTTTGACCACCTTGGGCGGGAAAAGCTTTCGACCTCTAATCAATCCAGTCAAGCGCTCAGTGCGCTATCAGTTGCGTGAAGGGTTTGGTCAATTTGCTACTGCTGAAGAGATGGAGATCGCCAAACAACAATGGTTGGATCAGAAGGAAATAAACTCATTGCCGTCGAAAGAGCCGGGGGCACTTTCAGCCGCGCAGCAAGATCGTCAAAGCTACGGTCCTGTGCAGCGGGGTGACATTTTAAGCCGCATCGCCAGCCAGCTCGATCTCCCAGGCATGACAATAGACCAGGTTCTGGTTTACCTCTTTCATGCGAATCCCCATGCGTTTGCCAATGACAATATGAATCATCTATTAGCTGGTGCGATGCTGAAACTACCGCCTGTTAATCCTGAAACATTGCCAACCGCATTTGAAGCCAGTCAGCTCGTTGACGAGCACTACCGTCTATGGATTCAGCGTGAGGTGACACCGTGAATCACCAGCGTACTTTAGCAATAGGGTTGATTTTACTTTTGTCTATTTCCGGCGCAGCGATTGCGGATACGAATGAGGTTTTAACACACACATCACAAACCCCTGGTGCTGAAACGCCGATCAGCCGAACGATTGAATTACAGACCTTGGCGAAACGGTGGGGATTAGATCAAGAAGAGTATCAGCGTTATCTCGATTTAATGCGTGGCCCATTAGGAAAATGGAATCCCGACCTTGATCCATTGTTAGCACTTGGGATGTTTGCAGAGTCTCCGCAGGAAGAACAGCGTTACGCCGAGCTGTATGCGCAACAGGAATTTGATTTAACCGGGCGCACGTTGAGATTTCAACAAGCCTACCGCGCTGCCTTCGAACGTCTGTTCCCCAATGCAAAGATGTTAGATCACCGCTTGTTGGCTCCTTACTTTGCGCACCAACAACAGAAGTCTGCAATGAAGGACGCGAAGCGATTAGCGCAAAAACGCTTTGTTGATGGTGACCGTCTGCTTCTTTTTGTACCGCCAAATTGCCGTGAGTGTTTGCCGGTTATTAACCGATTAATGGGGTTGCTGTCGAGTGCTCAACAAAGCGGTGTCGATGTGTACGTTCGCGATGCTCAAGATGATGAGGCTGTTAGAGCATGGGCGAATGCCCACGCTATAAAAACAGCCTGGTTCGATGGGGGGCATCTCACTTTGAACCGTGATGATGGGTTACTACAGCGATTGAAGAGTCAATCCACGGTTTCAACGGCAGATGCTATGCCGATCTTCTTAAAACGTAATGGACGTTTCTTTCAGTTGAGCAGGGAGAGTTTAGGGTTATGAATCCTTATTTGATGAGGTCATGTTTGGTTAAACCTTGTTTAGTGAAAAAATGGATCGCCGGGGTGACATTGATGCAATCAGTGGCGGCGGTCGCATTGGAGGACGTGCCAGTGGCCTATTTGATAGTTGCCAAGAGTCATCAAGTCCCTGTCGATATTCTCTATGCGATAGCAATGGCAGAAAGTGGTACGCATTATCGCGGTGAGCGGGTACCGTGGCCCTGGGCGTTGAATATCGATGGCCAAAGCGTCTTTTGCGAATCCCAGCAAGATGCAATTCACCGAGTTTCCCAGGCTATCCGAAATAGGCAGTCAGTTGATATCGGGTTGATGCAAGTTAACTGGCGTTGGCACGGGCAACGGTTTGCCACGATTGACGAATCGCTGGTGCCTATTAAGAACCTCAGTGCTGGAGCCACGATTCTGTACGAGCAGTTTGAGCAGACTAATGACTGGTGGGAGGCGGTAGCGCGCTACCACGACCCCGGCCAGGACGCGGAATCGCTCGACAGCGCTCAGCGTTACCGAGAGCGTGTAAGGCAGTATTGGCGGGAGTGGTTCTAATGCGAGGGCTATTCGGACTGCTGTGCCTGTTGTTGTGTTTAGGGGCTCACGCCAGAGAACCACTAACCGTGATTTATGACTCAGGCGATACCTTACCGCTTGAGCCCTATCTGCCGAAACGAGCGCCACAAGAAAAGCCCACTGCTCAGGACGCGAATCGCCAATTGCCGTTCAAGCTGCCGATCACCACACCTTCAATGCAGCCGGGTAAGGTCACAGTCACCCCAAAAGCATTGCGCTACTTGCAGCGGCCCTTGTTTTTGGTGGGGTCTGATCAGAAATCGCGAGACTGGTTGGCTGAAAAGCGTGAGCTGCTTATCCGTATCGGAGCCGTTGGCCTATTGATTGAGGCGAGGGATCGCCAGGAGATTGAGGCGGTTTTGACTATCGCGGAAGGGCTTCGTCTGGTGCCCGCTTCAGCCGAAGGTTTCGCCACTAAGTTGGGTTTGAGCCACTACCCGATATTGCTATCAAAGGAGGGTTGGGAGCAGTGACCGACCGGTATGAAGTCGAGGTGTTATTACGCCCTCCAGTCGAACTGTCTTCGGCGATAGTGGCGCTGAGTTGTGCAGGGATCGTGCTAGCTGCACCACACACTTTGATGATGACGCCATCGGTTGCTTTGTTCAGCGCCGGGTGTTTGAGTGGGGTCGGCGTGTGGCGCGGTCGCCAGGCCTGGCGAGTGATTCAATATCAGCGCCATCTCAAGCGCAGCCCACGCTATGTCATGTCTTCTTCTCAAGTGCCGGTGAGTCAATCGGTATTGTTCTTAGGGCGGGGTTTTCGCTGGAACCAGACACACACCGAACGACTCTACGCTGCCCGCGATAAACGCGCTGAACGTTATCTGCAGCCCAGCGCCATCAAACAATGGGTTCGTCGCAAAGAGATCGAATGGGAGCATACGCCCCTATTGCGAACGATCATGCGATGGACTGCACTAGATTCCCCTCTGAATCCCGTCCGTCCCCCGCCAGCCATTGGGGGCGATGCCGTCATACACGGCGTCGGGATCAGAGGGGAAACCAATGCCACAATGCCGCTCAGTGACCGGGTCGGACATATGGTGGTGATCGCCCGAACTCGCCATGGCAAAACCCGGCTGGCCGAAGTGCTGACCACCCAGGATATTCGACGCGGCAACAACTGTGTCATCGTGTTAGACCCGAAAGGAGATGCCGATTATCTAAAGCGCATCTATGTCGAAGCCCAGAAAGCAGGGCGTCAGCTCATTATCTTTCATCTGGGCTATCCCGAACTGAGTGCCCGGTACAACGCCATTGGTTCTTTTTCGCGGATTACAGAGGTCGCGACGCGAATCGCCAGCCAGTTGCCGGGTGAAGGTGAGGCCAGTGCGTTTAAAGAATTCGCCTGGCAATTCATCAATGTCATTGCCGTGGCGCTGGTGGCGATGGGTGAAACACCGGATTACCTCAAAATTCGTCGCTATATCACCGATATCGATGCTCTGTTGATTCTGTATGGCCGTCATTGGCTGGCAGAGCATGGCCCGGAGGATTGGCAGGATGAGCTGGGGGAGCTGCAAGACAGTATCAACATAAAGTCGTTGCCAAGGATCGATCAGGGCAAAGACCCTGAGGAGCAGAAGGGTATGCTTCGCGCGGCAAGAAAAGAGCCTGGAAACTATACCGAGGGCGTTGTGCTATCTGACAACCTGCAATGCTTGTTCAGAAACGTGCCGCCACCGTTAGCCCTGGCACTTGCCATGACTGAAAAGCACGAGAAGCAACAGCGTGCTGAGATTATGAAGTCTCAGCATTGCTCCGAGTTGGAAGCGGTGTTTACTGTTGCTGATGGTTTAGGGTCGACGAAGTAGGGAAGGCATTTACAGCTCCCTATAGATTTTTGGGCCAACGAGAAAATTAGCACACCCTCAAAAAGGAGGGTGTGCTCTCAAGTTTATCCGGCTTCGACACCTTGCTTGCTATGACGATGTACCCAGTGGTACAGCACGGGCAATACAAAAAGTGTTAGCAACGTCGACGAAATAATCCCCCCTATCACGACAGTTGCCAGAGGTCGCTGTACTTCAGCACCAGTCCCCGTATTGAGTGCCATAGGTATAAAACCGAGGCTGGCGACCAATGCCGTCATTAATACCGGACGCAATCGAATTAACGCACCATCAACAACTGATGTTAGAAGATCTCCTTTTTCATGCCAGAGGTCACGAATAAAGGCCAGCATCACTAAACCGTTGAGCACGGCGACTCCAGATAGGGCAATAAAACCAACGCCTGCCGAAATCGACAGTGGCATATCCCGCAACCATAGAGAGAGAACACCACCGGTTAGTGCTAAAGGTACGCCAGTAAAAATAATTAACGCATCTTTGAGCGAGCCAAAGGCCATCACCAAAATTCCTAAAATCACGAGGAGTGTAATGGGAACCACTATGGCTAAGCGCTGGCTAGCCGATTCAAGCTGCTCAAAGGTTCCGCCATAATCAAGCCAATACCCTGGTGGAATCTTTGCTTCCTGTTGAATTCTATTTTTAACGTCGTTCACGAAACTGCCCAAATCGCGACCACGTACATTTGCCGTCACTACTACGCGCCGCTTACCATTTTCCCTACTGATTTGTGCGGGTGAAGGTTGAATATTCAACGTAGCAACTTCTTCAAGAGGGATATAGTCACCATTGGGGAGTGGAACAGGTAAGGACATGAGTCCCTCTATATCTCGCCTAAGCATTTCGGGTAAACGAACAATCAGCTCAAAACGGCGATCACCTTCATATAGAATACCTGCGGACTCGCCTCCAATCGCTGTAGCAATCCAATCTTGCAGTTGAATGACGTTGAGGCCGTAACGACCGAGCGTTTCTCTTTTTGGTATAACGGATAATGAGGGTAATCCTTCTACTTGCTCCATACGGGCGTCAGCCGCACCTTCGATTGAGTTAACAATCTGCAAAATATCATTAGCGGTAAACATCAACTGATCTAAATCATCGCCAAATATTTTTATTCCGAGATCTGCCCGAACACCCGAGATAAGTTCGTTAAATCGCATCTGAATGGGTTGAGTAAATTCATAGTTATTACCCGGAATTCTTTCCAAAGCCTCTTCCATTTCTTCAACTAATTCACTCTTTGATTTTGAAGGGTCACTCCATAGATCTCGAGGTTTAAGAATGACAAAAATATCGGCAATGCTGGGTGGCATAGGGTCGGTGGCCACTTCAGGTGTTCCAATTCGCGAAAAAACCTTGTCCACTTCAGGAAAGCTTTTAATGCGTTTTTCCAGGATTTCTTGCATCTCAACGGATTGCTCCAAACCTGTGCCGGGTATCCGTAAAGCCTGAAGCGCAATATCGCCCTCATTCAGTTGCGGAACAAACTCAGAACCTAATGTCGTCGCCAGCCAGAGGCTAAATGCGACAAGCATTGCTGCAAATGATACAACTAAGTAACGGAATTTAAAGGCCAAGAGCAATGCTGGACGGTAGAACCTTTTGGTAGCAGACAACACCGCATTTTCTTTCTCGCTGATTCTTCCGTTCATGAATACCGCGACAGCAGCAGGTACAAGTGTTAGAGACAAAACCATGGCGGAAATTAACGCCATCACCACGGTTGCGGCCATGGGGTGAAACATCTTGCCTTCGACGCCGGTAAGCGTAAAGATGGGGATGTACACAACCGTAATAATTGCCACACCGAATAAACTGAGTCTTATTACCTCCGACGTTGCTTCAAAAACTATATTCAACCGCTCGCGTAATGCCTGAATACCCCCATTCTGTTTTTGTGATTCCGCAAGCCGACGAACGGCGTTTTCAACAATAATGACGGCACCATCAACTATTAACCCAAAATCAAGTGCACCAAGGCTCATTAAATTAGCGGAAACACCCGTCTTAACCATCCCTGTTATTGTCATCAACATAGATAGCGGTATCACAGCAGCGGTAATTAACGCTGCACGGAGATTGCCAAGTAGTAAAAACAACACAACAATGACTAATAATGCGCCTTCAACAAGATTTTTAGTGACTGTTGCAATGGCTTTGTCGACCAGCGTTGTGCGGTTATACACAGGCTCTGCGACCACTCCTTCTGGTAGTGATATCTGAATATCTTCGAGTTTTAGTGCGACATCTCGAGCAACCGTTCGGGAATTTGCGCCAATTAGCATCATGGCAGTGCCCAGTACGGTCTCCACGCCATCACGCGTCGCGGCACCAGTGCGAAGTTCTTTGCCAATAGCGACTTCGGCGATGTCATGAATTTTCACTGGAATCCCGTCGTTCTGCTTGATGATGACATCTAGAATTTCTTCAATAGTCGCTAGTTGCCCTGGAGCACGAACCAATAATTGCTGGCCATTTTTCTCAATATAACCTGCGCCACGGTTTTCGTTATTTGCCCTTAATGCATTAGCAATGTCATTGAAACTTACTTCGTGATACAAAAGCTTTTCTGGAATAGGCGTAACATGATATTGCTTGTTGTAACCGCCGATACTATTTACCTCGATAACACCTTTTACTTGTGCAAGTTGTGGCTTAATAATCCAATCCTGAATTTCTCGTAAAGCTGTTGCCGTGTAAGGTTTTCCATTAGTCATGCGTGCATCTGGGTTGGCTTGAATTGTGTACATAAAAATTTCGCCAAGCCCCGTGGATATTGGTCCCATTTCTGGCTCCAGGCCCTGTGGTAGTACACTTTTGATCGCACCAAGACGTTCATTAATAAGGTTGCGTGCGAAGTAGATGTCCGTACCTTCTTCAAAAACAACAGTAACTTGAGATAAGCCGTAACGCGAAAGCGAGCGAGTATGCGAGAGACGAGGTAAACCCGCTAAAGCTGTCTCGACCGGATAGGTAATACGCTGCTCCGCTTCCAATGGCGAATAGCCAGGTGCAGTTGTGTTAATTTGTACTTGCACATTGGTAATATCAGGCACTGCATCAATGGGTAGCTTTTGATAGCTCCAAATTCCAAGAGCGAAAATTACTAATATAAAGCTCAAAAACAGATAGCGCCGCTCAATAGCGAGACGCAAAATAGATTCAATCATGTTGCGTCTCCTAGTCGTTATCTTCGGCTTCGGATTTCAAAATATCCGCTTTAATTAAGTAGCTGTTTTCTGATACGTATTCAGCCCCGCTGTCGAGACCTGAAAGTACCTCAAAAAAGTTATCGTCCGATTTCCCTAACACTAACGGGGTGAACTCATACTTCTCGTCATTTTTTACAAATACGCCAAATCGCCCCCCCAGTTCCTGAACAGCTTCTTTTTTCACGGTCAATGCAACATCAAATTGACGTGTATGGATTTTACCCTTGGCAAATTGCCCTGGTGATAAATTTAAATCGGTGTTGCTCAGTTTTACACGAGCGAGGGCATACGGTTTGTCTGCTGCTGGAATCACATGTGTAACAAGAGCTTCGAGGGATTGGTCATTTATAACGACCAGAATAGTTTGGCCTTTATTTACCTTTTCTTGTTGAGCGGGGTAAACGCGAAACTCCAGCCAAGCAGTGTTTAAATTCACGATGGTAAATAATTGTCGCTCTTGAGTGAGTTCTCCAGGGTTCGCCTGACGTTGCACAATCAGACCGGTTGCTGGTGCATGTAACGGATAGTCCTTTAGGCTTTCATTTGATTCTATTGTTGCTAGCCGATCACCTTCTTTTACCGTATCACCAATCGAAACATTCACTGACTTGATAACACCGGGAAAACGCGCATAAATTTCATGAGTGTTTTCTGGTGCTTGTGTTAGTTCTCCATAAACCGTAATGGTTTGACTGAGTGTTCCTGGTGATGCAATTGTCGTGACAATGCCAACTTTCTCAGAGAGGTCGTCATCGATATGACTGGCCGTCTCTTCATGTTCTTCTCCGTCGTTGTCTTCATCCGCCAGAATGTTCTGTATTGGCGAAACAACGCCAAGTAGCAGTGATAGTATGAGTAAATAGTTTTTCATTTTCGATTACCTGTTAGATCAGCTTGAAGCCGAATCAATAAAATAGCGTTAAAATTTGTTTACTTTGTTAATGCTTCACCATACATACTGCGAGGTGGACAAAGGCTCTGCTGTGAGCTGTTCGATTTCGGCTCCATACATTAATGCGGATGAAGCGGATTCGATCAGGGTGCGCTTGGCACTGAGCAATTCCTGTCTGGCGGAAACATATTCAAGATAGCCGTAACGGCCACGTTGGTACGCCGCCTGTATTTCTTTGAGCGCTTCTTCTAACGCAGGAATAATAGAGTTTTGAAGCTCCCTGGCTGCAAGAATGGCCTGCTTTCTATTGTGGTATGCGCGAAATAACTGCGTGTGCATGTTGAGTAATGAAACTTCCTTTTGAACAAAGACTTCGTTGCGTTGAGCAAGTGCAGTAGAAACCGCGCCGGAGTTTCTTTTCGATGAAAAGAGCGGCATGCTAAAACCTGCAACCAGGGCTGTATCGTCATTTTCCTGAAAACGGCGCACACCAACCGACCAGTTAATGTCAGCTTTCGACTGTGTTCGGGCAAGACGTACTTCCGCTTCTTTGAGACGCTCTTCTGCTGCAAAGACTTTGATAGCCGGGTTATTTTTCATTTTGGTATAGAGCCTGTCAAAATTAACATCCGTACCAAAGTGGAACAAATCACCATCAATGGCTGCAAATTTTGGCGACGTTTCTCCCCAAAGTGCCGCGAGTGACACTTTCAGATAAGCGAGCTGCTGTTGAGTGGAGAGTAGTGTGAGTTGTGCTTGCGAGGCCGCAGCCTGGGCGCGTTTTACTTCGGCATCTGGTGTTGCGCCTGCTTTAGCGCGTTCTTTTACGATGTTTAGAGTCTGGTTAGAAAGCTCACTTGCTTCTTTCGCCAGGGATACCTGCTCTTGTGCAGCGAGTACATCCACATAGCGCCGGGTTACTTCACCCAGCAATTCCAGTGATTCCACCTGTCTCTGTGCATCGAGAACGGAGCGACTATTAGAAACGATGCCCCTGCGCGCAGCGCGCTTATCGCCCAATTCCAGTACGGAAGAGAGCGAAATGGTTAGTTCAGCACCATCAAAGCCGCTGAGTTCGTCGGAGCCCGCAAAATTTTCTGCTTCCAAACCAAGTTCATAAGCCGGTTTTAAATTTGCCGTTTCCAACTGCCCAGTTAGCGCTGTGTTACGAAAGTCAAAAACCTTGAGGGAAGGGTTCTGTTCTAGAGTACGCTTCAGTGCGGCGTTTAGCGTGAGGGTACTGTTTGTGGCTTGAGCCTGAGCAAGAGGCAGTTGTCCGCCTACAATCAGACCGATAAATACCAGCTTTTTAAAGCTGATTCTATTAAATCCAGCGCTTGTAGAGCGCACAGCCTTGGGCGGTTCCGTAGATTCCGCCCTGCTGAAAATGGATGAGCTACCCGATAATAAAGTAGCGACAATATTTCGCGTTTGCATAAATCAAAATCCGATTTTAATGAACGATCGTGCACAGTGATTAGCCTGTTACCGGTAATGGTTTACAGTAATAGCTGCGCGCTGATAAGTATCAGAAATGGCTTATACGATGGGAGGAGGAGTCGGTGGTGCCTGTGCGAAATTGAGGGTGTGAGGGTCGTAAGCTGAAAATCTCTGGTCGGTCATATCACAGTTCATGATGGTGAGATGCCCTGAGATGTTGATGCAGTGACCGTGACAACAATGCTGGCAGCGGTTGTCATGTCATCTACGTCTGGCGAAAGAGAATCACTGCTATCTAAAATATGTGCATATTTCTCCCCGAGAGGATGCTCTCCATCCACAGAATCCACTGCGCCTTCGATACCCATAAAGAGTAACGAAAAAACAAACAAATATAGGATGACGGGTCGCAACATAGCTAACAAGTCTATACTGTCCTGATTACGGGAAACAGAGTTATTGTACTGGAGGTGTTCAATTTTCAATTGCTCATTTTAGTTTAATTGTGCTGTATTTGGTTGTTTTGATGGTTTTTTTGCTTGAAAAAGTCGAACGGTTCCCAAGAATGTGGGTACAAATCTACTATTTTCTACATCAGTGAATCCGGTTTCTTTCATATGGTTTGGTAATGTACCTTTAACGCTGTCGCGTGTCGTTTCAAAACCGTCCAGTAGTTGAACGATGAAAAACATGAGTCGTTGGATACGCGATGACGGCTTTCCCCAATCCGCGATATGCAGCCGGCCTCCCGGTTTAAGGACACGAAGAATTTCGGCCAAGGCTTCGCGTTTTTGGTGGGTTGTCAAATGATGAAAGAACAGGCTCGAAACAACGATATCGAAAGTCTGTGCGTTATCCGGTAGCTGTTGTGCATACCCTTGCTGGAAACTAATTTGACTGCCAATGGCAGCCACTTTGCTATTCGCCCGCTCAAGCTGCACTGGATCGGCGTCCAACCCCTTGATACGAAGCTTTTGCTCGCGTTCTGCGAGTAGATAGGTCAATGTGCCGGTGCCACAGCCAACATCGAGAACATGCTCCCCAGCTTGAGGGGCCGCTAGTTCAACCAATTTATTTTTAAACATTCCTTCACGGGTGGTCAGCCGCACTACTAAGTCATAAAAGCGTGTTAGCGCGTGATATTTCAATGCGGGTATATAGGGTTGTTGGCTGTATGATTTCATAGGCTCAAAGATTCACCGTTAAGACTTCAGCTGTAAAATGCGGCGTGCGCCATTCAGCACGATCAAGCCGATTAGAAAACCAATCACCAGATCCGGGTAGCGTGAACCAGTCAATGCAACTAATAAACCAGCCCCGATAACCCCAAGATTAGCAATCACATCGTTGGCTGAAAAAATCCAACTGGCCTTCATGTGGGCTCCGCTGTCCTTTTGTTTGGCAATGAGCACCAGGCACAGGGTGTTGGCCGCCAGTGCCACGCAGCCAAAGCTCATCATGAGCATCGACTCCGGTTCACTGCCAAACAAAAATCGCCGGATAACTTCACTCAACGCACCCAGTGCAAGCAGCATCTGTAACCAGCCTGCAAAGTGCGCGGCACGCAGCTTCATTTGAGCACTATGCCCCACGGCATACAGTGCTAGGCCGTAGACGGCTGCATCGGCAAACATATCCAGTGAATCGGCAATTAATCCAGTCGACTGTGCAACCCAACCGATGCTGATTTCTACCCCAAACATGAGGGCATTGATCGCTAATAGCCACTTGAGGACGCCAGCTTCCTTGCTGTTGGTTGCCTGCGCGGAGGTGACCGCTGCTGAGAAGTCCTCCCCATCAATGGGTCGCGTATCATCTACGGTTGCCCCCAGTCCAAGATTTTCGATAGCGGCCTGAATGGGTGCAAAATTGCCCCCATAAAACACCGTGAGCTTGCGATTCGGGGTATCAAACTCTAGGGCCACTGCGGGGTCGATGGCCTCTACAGCCAGACGGATCATCCGCTCTTCCGAGGGACAATCCATCTGGGGTACGGTCAGTACGCTGGCAAAGCCCCCCATGCCCCTGGGCAAAGAGGGCGAGCTCACCTCCTCGTTAGCCGATTTTTCACAGCCGCCGTTACACGAATTTGTCATCATTACACCCTTGCTTTATCAGTAGGGTCTAGCTTAATCTCTATAGTAGCTATAGAGTCAAGCCCTATGGAGCCTGACGTCCTTGGTGTACTTTGGTTTTCTCGTCGCGTTGTCTGTGGTCATTAACGCTGCCTCACATCATGACGATTACCCACGGTGTTAGGGCGACTAGCGTGTCACTCAGGGGAAGACGAAAGCCTATCTTAAATTCCGTGCGATGCGCATCCATTGACAATTATCCATCCGTAGTCGCCATTTTTCAGCTCGCAAAAAACCCGCGATAGACGCGCCGGGATGGACCTAGCCGAGAGGCAGGATCAAAGGGAGTATTTTAAAGCGCTTTGCGCTACTTAACATTTTTTGCTCGCCATTTAGATTACACTGTAGTACAGACAGCCCTAAAGGCCATAATCACTGTGCCGGAGACATAGATGAGATTCCTGATTATCGTGGTGGTGCTCACCTTCAACATCACATCCAGTCTCCAGGCTGCGGCGCTGCTGCCCAACGAGATTACGGTCTACAAAAACCCGGACTGTCGCTGCTGTGACAAGTGGATAAGATACCTGCAAGAACACGATTATGCAGTCACCGTTGTGAATACCCGAGATGTCTACGCGCACAAGCGTCGACTTGGCGTTCCGCCTGAGGTTGCTGCCTGCCATACGGCGGTGATTGGCGACTATGTGATTGAAGGACACATCACGCACAGAGACATAAAACGCCTGCTCTTATTTCAGCCTGAGATCAAAGGCATTGCCGTACCGGGCATGCCCATTGGCACACCCGGTATGGAGCGTGGCAGTACCAAAGAACCCTACAACGTGATGAGCTTTGATGAAGCCGGTAGTATCGACATCTTTGTGAAGCATTGATGTCGGTGTCCTGCGGGAGTCCCCCCGGCACTGAGCTACTCGGTTGCTTAAGTGCTTCAGACACTTGCAATCAGCCTGTGGTTGGGTGTAACTGCAGCTTGCAAGGGTTGGCCCTCGATGTTGTGCTAGGCTCCAAGAGAATGAATCTCGCCGAGTTAACTGCCGGCGACTTCCACAGGACAAATAAGGCCGGAAACACCAGCAGTACCGCTACCATTGCCGATGCAGTGCCGCCCACCATTGGCGCGGCGATGCGTTTCATCACATCCGCACCGGTGCCATCACTCACCAGAATGGGAATTAGCAAAATCGACAACGCCAGCCCTGTCATCAGCATGGGGCGGGTACGCTGGGCAGCGCCCATGGCCACTTTCGTATTTATAGTGGGACGCTTTGTAGCAATTGCTACAATCAATGTTCTGATCGCGTCACTTAGTTTCAGCCTTTCACTGTGCTTATGGTTGTGGCTGCGCTGATAGTCGTATGTTTTTGTTGAATAATAGGCTGTATATCACGGGTACATAGCCCAATGTCAACAGCGTGCCACACCCCAAGCCACACATGATGACAATAGCCATGCCGTACCAAAATTCACCGCCAAACAATGCTAGTGGAACCAACCCGACAATAGTCGTAAGCGTGGTCATGATAATGGGTCTGGCTCGCTCTATCGCCGCAGCAATAACTGCCTGGTCAACATCGGGTATATCTTTGCGCTTCTTATCGATTAGATCAATCAACACAATGCCATTGTTAATTAGAATACCGGCAAGGCTGAACAGTCCCAGCATGCCAGTGAAATCAAAATAGGCTTCGAAGACAAGTAGCCCCCATATGGCGCCTATCAGAATCAACGGGATAGCTGATAGAATAATACCTACCCGGCGAAATGAACCGAACTGTAATATCAGTAAAACGAAAACGCCAAATAGTGCCTGTGGCGCATATTGAAACAACGCAGCTCTGGACTTCTCTGCGCCTTTGATTTCTCCATCTAATTCGATCGTATATCCGGCAGGCAGTGCGAGACTGGTAAGTTTTTCTTGCATTAACGCATTCAACTCTACCGCTGTCAGTTTAGGGTGTTTGGCTGCAATGGTTAGGGTTCGCTCCTGATTGTGGCGAACAATTTTACTTGGTTCGATAGAACCGGAGAAATCAGCAAATTGCATCAATGGTATGAATGTGCCATTGCTAGAGGGTACTTCTACTGTGCGCAATCCATCAATGGTATCTCGCATGTTGGGTTGTGCCCGCATTATTATCGGGATGTTTTTTTCTCGTTCTCGAAATACCGTCACCGCTTCACCATCGTAGTAACCCGATAAAGTACGAGCAATCACTTCGCTGGTGACGCCTGAATGACGTGCGCGGTCCTGATCAATCTCGACGCGTATTTTCAAGACTGGATTTTCCCAGTCATTGCGTACTGCTTGGATGCTATCGATTTCATAAAATGCGTTGCTCACCTGCTGCCCAAGCTGTCGCAATGTCCCAATTTCCGGGCCACTAATTCGGTACTCCACTGTTCCTAGTGGGGCCGTACCCAAAAAAAGCAATTCAGCACGACCGGTCGCCAGCGGCAACCCCTCAACAATATACTGTTGTGCGCGCTTCATTACTGTGTCAACCTGTTGATAACTCGCCGTATTGACCACAAAAAAGGCTTTGTTCGGCTGCGGATCATTAGGGCTTAACGCTAGAAAAAAACGCGGCCCACCAGTACCCACGTAGCCAACCACATCGGTTACTTCTGGATTGTAACTTTTGTTGAGTAAATAGCGCATTAGAGTCTCTGCGGACTCTTTTGTGGCGGTAATATCATAACCGGCAGGTAGGTCTAGATAAACTGAAAACTGATTGCGTTCCGATGGCCCTAATGATCTCTGCTTTACCAAGCTGAACATTGATAATGATATGATCAGAGCCCCCAATAAAGCCAAAATAAATGCAAGTCGATGTTGCAAAATGAACTCGAGACAGTACCGATAAAATCGATAGTTCGAGTCATTGCCAGAAATGGAGGATGCTGCTATCGATGGTGTTCTTGTTGTCTTTGCCTTTCCAGTTAAAAACCAGTAATACAATGCTGGTGCAACGGTAACAGATATCAGCCAAGATAGAAGTAATGCCAAAGTGACTACCTGACCAAGAGAACGCAAAAACTCACCGATCGCATCAGATATGAGTAATAAAGGCACAAAGGCTAACACGGTTGTCAGTGAACTGGTCAGCAAAGGCAACGCTAGCGTTTTTGGTGCCTGCAATACTGCCGGTAAAGGCCCTTCGCCCAAGTCGAGCCTGCGACGAATGTCTTCTATGATTACTACACTGTTGTCGACAAGTAGACCCAGTGAAACAATAATGGCTGCAATAGATACACGGTGCAGTTCAATTTCTGTGAAAGACATACCCGTTAATGTTGCTAATATAGTCAATGGCACCATAAGCCCAACAATCAAACCTGCACGCCATCCAAGAAACAGCAGCACTACCATCAATACCACCAGCATGGTTTGAAGTAGATTGTTGAATGCGCTATTTACCGATGTCTCTACCAGGTCAGGTTGAAAAACGGCTACATCTAAGTCCATACCCACGGGTAGGCGCTGTCGGATCAGCAAAAGTTCGTCAACCAACTGTTTACCCATGGCAACAACGTTTGAACCATTGGTCATCGAAACGCCAAGAACAATGGCTGACTTACCATTATAAAAAGCCAGCGTTTCTGGAGGATCAACATAGGCGCGATGAATCACAGCAATATCCTGTAGGTACACCAGACCACCTGCAGGAGTTTTCAGCGGTAGATTTTCCAATTCTGATAGTGAGTTAAAGTCGCCAGAAGGTTCAATGACAATGCGTTGGTTGTCGGCACTAACGGTCCCGCCAGGTAGCACCAAATTCTGAGCGTTGATAGTGGTTGAGACATCACCGACACTTAAGCCAACTTGTTCCAAAAACTCAGGATTAAGTTCTACCCAGATTCGCTCATCTTGGATGCCATAAAGCTTCACCTTAGACACAAGGGGCAGGGACGATAGCTCATCATTTAAATCAGTGGCGATTTCATACAGCTCGACCATAGTATAATCGCCACCCGTCAACGCCAGCGTTGCTACCGCAACCTGACCAAAATCGTCATTAACAAATGGGCCGTGAACTCCTTTAGGCAGGTGCCGAATCAGATCGTCCATTTTTACGCGCAACTCTGCCCAGATGGGCTCAAGCTCTGAGTGGTTGGGCGCAATCCTCGGCGTAACAATGGTCAGGCCCGTCATGGTAACGGTATCGATAGTCTCTATTTCTGGAATCTGCTTAATTGCAGCTTCTATCGGTTTGGTCACTAGTTGCTCCATCCGCTCCGGTGATAAACCGGGAAACTGGGCAACTACATTACCGACTCGCAGAGTCACTTGGGGATCTTCCTGGCGCGGCTGGTTTTGATATGTAGCTATACCTCCTACAAAAATTGCCAGCAGCCATAAAATTGTAAAGCGGGAATTTTCGATCGCGAATTGCGTTAGTTTGTGCATCACATTATCAACGCACGCTAACGTGCCAGCCCCATTTCAGGGGTCCATACACGCACGGTCATACCGTCTCGCAACATCGCCACCCCTCCAGTTACAATTTGCTCACCTTCCTGTAAGCCGCTATACACCTCCAGTTGATTTCCTCGTAACTCTCCAATCATTACTTCGCGTTTTTCTAGTTGCGATGTTTCGGGATTGAATACCAATAACGGCACATTACGACGATCAATGGTTGCTGATTCCTGCTGGCCAGTTTCAGCGGTAATGAAGCTTAAATTTAGTGCCGATATGGGAATCATATAAGTTTCCGATTCCGGATCAGCCTGCTGAAAGTTAAAGGTGACCGCTGCACTCATACCCTCTCGCAATTCAGGTGGTGAGTTCATCAACCGAACTTTCACCGGATAAGCGGTGCCAGCTACCTTTGATGCAATTTCAGTAATCATTCCATCAGTACTAATTCCTTTTAGTGCAGGGAAATCGATGATCACCTTCTGTCCAAATTCCACATATTGAATCAGTGTTTCCGGTATTAGCACCTCTACTTGTAGTTGATCTTGTGAGCTGATGATCAGAGCTCGGTCACCCGCTTTAATCTCTTCAAAGGGGTCAACAGTTCGTTGAGAAATTGATCCGGAAAAGGGAGCCAACATTACTGCATTTAGCACGTTTTGCTCAGCATCCTCCAATTGACTCTGTGCCGACGCCACATGCGCCCGAGCTGAGCTAAGTTCAGCCTCAGCCAGGTTGAGCTCAGACACAGATATGAATTTCGAGTTTGCCAGGTTTTTTATACGTTTGTAACGCTGTTCGACTTCTTGAAGGCGGGCGCGACTTGCCTGCAATTTTGCTTGTGCATCCTGTAACGCCAGTTCGAACGGACGGCTATTCAAACGAGCCAGAATTTGTCCTTTTTTTACTTCGTCACCCGGAACCACAAGAACCGAATTCAGAGTTCCACCTACAGGAAAACTAAGCACCGCTTCTTCGCTCGCTGATAAATAACCCGATAAACGCCGAGCATGTCCTTTTGTCAATTCGCCTACTGTAAAAGTTTTCACGCTCGGGATTGGGGGTGGCAATTGTTCGGTATTCTCGGAGCATCCATTCAGAAAAGCAGTGAAAGCTACAATTAAAATAATAGGTTTGATAATACGCATCAATATTCCCATGTAGGCCAGATTAAGTTAATCCAGTTAAATTGAGCCGTAATTAAATTACGTTGCCATTTCCTTAATTCGCTCCTCTTAATGAGCTTTCACAATCAGCGCCGTTGAATTGTAGTTAAAATATCGGATGAGCCGCTCTTTTGTATCCCTTGTTTGGCTTGGTATCTATAGTGTAAACTCTATGGTTGCTATAGAGTCAAGCGTTGGAGGAAATGATGAAAATTGGTGAGCTAGCCAAATTGACCGGGTGTTCTGTACAGACAATTCGCTATTATGAAAAAGAGAAGCTGCTTAAATCGAAAACGCGCAGTGAAGGAAATTTTCGTCTGTATGATGCCTCAGCTGTTGAACAACTTATGTTTATTAAACACTGCCGTAGCCTTGACCTTGCTTTATCAGAGGTTCGTCAGTTGATCGAACTAAACCAATCGC
>NZ_JANHAP010000006.1 GCF_024734385.1 Dasania sp. GY-MA-18
TAATCACAACCATTGAGGTCTGGTTGTAATCGTAAGGTTTAAAATTAGCCATGAACTCTCTCCATTTGAGTTCGAGATTTTATCAAAAAACGCCGCGTTTTATTAGTTTTTCTACAGCCTCAACGCCCGCATAAAGGGCTGAATGAAGCGCAGCGTAATGAAGTCCAAGCCGCGTGTTTGTTGCGGCTGGTCTTTGATGCGCTTGTTATGGGTTGACAGCTTAGTTCACTGAACATACTGGCCAAAAATTATTAAATTGATGTAAATAATAGTCGCTATTTACTTTTAGTTTTTTTATTGATTTTACTATTTTGTTCTTTCGCTCGTCTGCAATTTTTATGTGGCATGAGACTCCGTATTCTCTAGTAAGTATGTGATATACATGAAAGAAAAATATCTCTTCTTGCATTAGATTAATCAGACTGTCGATGTGAGGAATGATATATGAAAAATCTTGCCTTCCATAGCTGTTGTCGCCATTATCGGTTAGATCCGATGCAATCCAGCCGATAGCGTCTTCTTTCGCTTCATTGGTTGAGTCGCTAGAGATAACAATATCCAGCTTTTGCAAAATTTTTGGTGTTGCAGCATTAATAAAACTAGAAAAACTTAAAATAAATATTAGAACTAATGTTTTTCTCATATCTGACCCATAACGCCTTAAGCAGCGGGCGGCTTTAGCCGTCCGCTGCCTTTGCTTGTTAAGTGTTTTGCTAGCTTGAAGCATGATAACAGTATGACTGAGTGAGTAAATATGGTTGCTGCTAGCATGTTGACGCTGAATACGCCTAATTGATTGGTTTGATAAATATATAAAGGTGTTAGGACGACAATGTAACCAATTATGATGTGAGTGACTTGATAGTTAATTTTTTTTATAAGGTAAGTTGCTATTGAAACAACAATAGTAAAACTAAGTATTAGCATAGTTATGACGGGAACTTCCATTGCCCATAAAGATATGTACAGGGAAGATTTACATAGGACTTTGCTAAAAGACTGTATGCATGTGTTGTACATTGGCTCAAGTTGTACATTGATAAAGAAAGCATCATAGAAATAGTAGTAAAGCCATGTATACCAACCTACGGCAAGAACTCCTATGATTATTCCTTGAGCTTGATTCATATGTACACTTAACGCCGCCAACACGGGCGGCAAAGCGCAGCTTTGACGTCCAGCCGCGCAGCGGCGTGTGTGCTTGGCTTTGTTAAAATTTTTATATGACTATGCCTCTATTGTGAATATTGGTAAATACATAGCAAATATGACTATTGCTAAAAATGCAGCAAGGATTAAAGGGCTAAGCATTGAATAGTAAAAAGCTAGCTTATGATACTTACCTGCAGATGAATGTGTGTTTGCTAAAAATAGCGAGACAATTAATGTGAGAATAATAAAGCCAGATATGAATAAATGATAGTTTATTATTGCGGCTGTGAATATTGGTAATTTTTCATTGAATTGATCTAGGCTGGCGATGAATTCTGGAATAACTGAATTTATATGAATAAAACCAAATATGGATAAAGCCACTACAGATACCGAAAGCACTCTTTTTATTATTGTTGGTTGGTAGTTAGTCATTCCATTGCTCGTGTCATTTTAACAGTTTATTCTTGGGCGGGGTGCCCGTATATCTAAGTTTATATATCTCAGCATTCTACGCATAAATTCCAACATTAAAACTTCTAATTCAATGACTTATTTACATTTTTGCTCATATATCATCCAACAAATATATGAGCCATTGCTATATTTGTTGGGTGAGAGATTAAACCGCTGTTTTATTTTTCATCAATAAATCAAACGCTTACAGTTTTAATGTTCATGGCAAGTCATATTCTGCTGCTGATCTAACAAATATTGGGTGCTGTAAGTTTACCAATAGTGGCCAGTTTCTAATTATTCCAAGCCCGGTTCTAGTGTAGGCAAAGTGCTGTAGGCCTTGTATTTATTGGGTTTTGTTATTTTTATGCGCAGAGGGGCTAGCTTATGAGCTGTTAAGAAACAGAGAGCAGGGGGATAGTTGCTCGTTATTAATTTAAGCGCGCCGGATGGGGGGTAAGCAACTTCGCGTTGGATACGTGGCTGTTTTTAATAACTCAATACTTTATGGAATGGTAACAATGCGGTTGGGCTTTTGAGGTTATTATTTTTTACGAGCGCCAAGTCCTCCTCAACCCTCAACCACTCTACCCAACTGACTATAAACCACCTGCCTACCCGGCCTAGCAAAACCCACCACGCACAAACCATATTTATCCGCCTCGCTTAAGGCCATAGAGGTGGGGGCGGATGCGCCAACTAATAAGGGCGCGCCTATGGCGATGGTTTTTTGGGCCATTTCAAAACTGACTCGGCTGGAGAGGGTGATAAAGCCTAAGCGGGTATCTGTTTGTTGTTGCAGTAAAATGCCTATCAGTTTGTCTAAGGCGTTGTGGCGGCCTACGTCTTCGGCTATGTGTAGTATGTTGCCTTGTGGGTCGCACCAGGCGGCGGCGTGTACGGCGCCGGTGAGGTCTTGCAGTTGTTGTTTTTGCCTTAGGGTTTTAATGGCTTTTTGTAAACTGCGGTGTTGAAACTGTTGCGGGCTGGCTATGGGCTGGAATTGGCGCGCTAGCATTTGCAGCGACTCTAGCCCGCAAATACCGCAGCCGGTTTTACCGCTAAGCTGGCGCTGCCTATTTTTGAGGGCGCTAAAACAGCGTTGGCTAATTTCCAGATTAATGCTGATGCCGCTTTCGCTTTGCTGTATTTCGCAATCGTAAATATCGGCGGCACTGTTGATAATACCTTCGCTAAAGCTAAAGCCCAGAGCAAACTCTTTAAGCAAGATGGGCGAGGCCATCATCACCACATGGGAGATGCCGTTATAGGACAGCGCAACCGGCAGCTCTTCTATAATCCAGTCGTCTTGTTCTTGTAAGTCTGGCCAAGGGGTGACCTTACGAGCCACAGCGCCGGTGATAGTGTTAGGTTTATCGTTGGCGCTGTGGTCGTTGGCGTTTGGCATTAGGCTTTTAGGTTCTCTTGATCGGCATCGTGGTCAGCTAGGCGCTGGTCCAAAAAGTTTAACTGTTTTTCAGTAAACTCTTCAAACTCTTGTTGCCATTGCGACTTTTGCGTCACCTTGGTGAGTTGCACCGCTGTTACCTTATATTCTGGGCAGTTAGTGGCCCAGTCGGAGTTGTCGGTGGTAATCACATTGGCACCACTTTCCGGATGGTGGAAGGTGGTATACACCACACCCGGCTGCATGCGCTCCGATATTTTAGCGGTAAGTGCGGTTTTACCGGCGCGGCTGGCGATTTCTACTTTGTCGCCATCGCTTATGCCGCGGTCTTCGGCATCGTGCGGGTGTAGCTCTAAAATATCTTGTGCATGCCAGGCCACGTTGTCGGTGCGGCGGGTTTGTGCGCCCACATTATAGTGCGACAGTATGCGGCCCGTGGTGAGCAACAGCGGAAAGCGCCTAGTGACTTTTTCGGTGGTGGGCACGTACTCGGTGTTAATAAACAAACCTTTGCCGCGGGTAAACTCATCGGTGTGCATGATGGGTGTGCCGTTGGGGGTTGCGTCATTACAGGGCCACTGTATAGAGCCTTCTTCATCCAAGCGTTGGTAGTTTACACCGGCAAAGCTGGGGGTCAGGCTGGCTATCTCATCCATAATTTCTGAGGGGTGGCTGTAATCCATGGGGTAGCCTAGGGCGTTGGATAGCAACATGGTGGCCTCCCAATCGGCCAAGCCGCCCAAGGGCTTCATGACTTTGCGCACCGGCGAGATGCGGCGCTCGGCATTGGTAAAGGTGCCGTCTTTTTCTAAAAACGAGGAGCCGGGTAAAAATACGTGGGCGAATTTGGCGGTTTCGTTTAAGAAAATATCCTGCACGATTAGGCATTCCAAATTGCGCAGGGCGGCCTCAACGTGGTGGGTATTGGGGTCGGACTGGGCAATATCTTCGCCTTGGCAATACAGGCCTTTGTAGTTACCGGCCACGGCTTCGTTCAGCATGTTGGTGATTCTAAAGCCAGGCTCGGCCTGCAGGCTTACGCCCCAGGCTTGCTCAAAGCTGGCGCGTACGGCATCGTCGCTCACTGGGCGGTAGCCGGGTAGCTCGTGGGGGAACGAGCCCATATCGCAAGAGCCCTGCACATTGTTTTGGCCGCGCAGTGGGTTTACCCCTACGCCTTCGCGGCCTATGTTGCCGGTAAGCATGGCGAGGTTAGCTATGCCCATCACCATGGTAGAACCTTGGCTGTGTTCGGTAACACCTAAGCCATAATAAATGGCACCGTTGCGGGCGTTGGCATAATCGCGGGCGGCCTGGCGCAGTTTGGCGGCGTTAATGCCGGTGATGTCGGCGCTGGCCTCGGGTGAGTTTTTAGCCTCCATGATGAACGCCTTCCACTCTTCAAAGGCCGGGCCTTCACAGCGCTCAGCAATAAAGGCTTTATCTTCTAAGCCCTCTTCAATAATGGTGTAGGCCATGGCGTTAATAAAAGCCACGTTGGTGCCGGGGCGCAGCGGTAGATGCGCGGTGTGTTTGGCGTGGGCGGTTTTGAGTGCGTCAATTTCGCGGGGGTCGGCCACTATCAGTGATGCGCCTTGGCGTAAACGCTTGCGCAGGCGTGAGCCAAATACTGGGTGGCCATCGGTGGGGTTGGCACCTATCACCATAATCACATCGGCTTTTTCTACCGAGTCAAAGGTTTGCGTGCCTGCTGATTCACCTAGGGTTTGTTTTAAGCCATAGCCGGTGGGCGAGTGGCAAACCCGGGCGCAGGTGTCGACGTTGTTGTTGCCAAAGGCGGCGCGCACCAGTTTTTGTACTAGGTAGGTTTCTTCGTTGGTGCAGCGCGAGGAGGTAATACCGCCCACACTGTTTTGGCCGTACTTGGCTTGTATGCCGCGTATGCGCTGGGCGGCAAAGTCTACCGCCTCTTGCCAGCTTACCGTGCGCCAGGGTTGGTCTATGCTGTCGCGTATCATGGGTTCGGTAACGCGGTCGCTGTGGGTGGCGTAGCCAAAGGCAAAGCGGCCTTTTACGCAGGAGTGGCCACGGTTGGCGGCACCGCCTTTGTAAGGGGTCATGCGCACCACTTGGTCGCCTTTCATATCGGCTTTAAAGGCGCAGCCCACACCACAATAGGCGCAGGTGGTGATAACGCTATGCTCGGGTTGGCCTTGGTCGATAATGGAGTTGTCCATTAGCGTGGCGGTGGGGCAGGCCTGTACGCAGGCACCACAGCTGACGCAGTCGGAATCCATAAAGTCTTGGTCTTGGCCGGCGGCGACTTTAGAGTCAAAGCCGCGGCCGTCGATAGTAAGTGCAAACGTACCTTGCACCTCTTCACAGGCGCGCACGCAGCGCGAGCACACTATGCATTTGCTGGCATCAAAGGTGAAGTAGGGGTTGGACTGGTCCTTCTCGGCATCTAAATGGTTTTCGCCTTCAAAGCCGTAGCGCACATCGCGCAGGCCCACGGTGCCGGCCATGTCTTGCAGTTCGCAGTCGCCATTGGCGGGGCAGGTGAGGCAATCTAGCGGGTGATCGGAGATGTACAGCTCCATCACATTTTTACGCAGCTTGGCCAGTTTGCCGGTTTGGGTAAGTACTTGCATACCTGCTTCCACAGGGGTGGTGCAGGAGGCGGGGTAGCCGCGGCGGCCTTCTATCTCTACCAAGCAAATGCGGCAGGAGCCAAAGGCATCCAGCGAGTCGGTGGCGCAGAGTTTGGGTATATGTATGTCGCTCATGGCGGCGGCGCGCATGACCGAGGTGCCTGCGGGCACGGTCACTTCCTGCCCGTCTATGCTGAGGGTGACGGGTTTGAGGTTGGCGTATTCCTCGGAGTATTCGGGGAAGGGGGCCGGGGTGCCGTAATCTTTGTTAAGGTCTAAGTCTTTAGGATCCCAGTGATTAAGCATGGTCGGCTCCTTGTGCGGCTTTATTGCCAGCAGCGTTAGGTAAAAAGTCTTGTGGGAAGTGTTTGAGTGCGCTGGTGACGGGTATGGGGGTCATGCCGCCCATGGCGCATAGCGAGCCGTGCACCATGGTGTCGCATAGCTCTTCTAGCAGCTCGATTTGTTTTTCACGCTCTTCTAGAGAGCCGGAGCGCTGTTCATCGTTGGTAATGCGGTCTATTACCTCCACGCCGCGGGTGGAGCCTATGCGGCAGGGGGTACATTTACCGCAGGACTCTATAGTGCAAAACTCCATAGAGAAGCGCGCCTGCTGGGATAGGTTAACGCTGTCATCAAAGGCCACTATGCCGCCGTGGCCTACACCGGCACCTATGGCCATAAAGGCTTCGTAATCTAGGGGGGTGTCCCATAGCTCTTCTGGCAAATAAGCACCCAGCGGGCCGCCTATTTGCACGGCGCGCATGGGCTTGCCGCTGCGGGTGCCGCCGCCAAAGTCTTGCAGTAGGGTTTTTAGGCTGGCGCCAAAGGCCAGCTCAACCAAGCCGCCCTGTTTAATATTGCCCGCCAGTTGAAAGGGCAGGGTGCCGCGGGAGCGGCCGGTGCCAAACTCTTGGTAGTGTTCGCCTCCCTTGGCCAAAATATCGGGTACGCTGGCCAGTGAAATCACATTGTTGACGATGGTAGGTTGGCCGAACAGGCCGACAATGGCGGGCAGCGGTGGCTTGGCGCGTACCATGCCGCGTTTGCCCTCTAGGCTTTCCAGTAGCGAGGTTTCCTCACCGCAAATATAAGCACCAGCGCCCAAGCGCACTTGTAAGTTAAAGCGTTTACCCGAGCCTAAAATATTGTCGCCTAAGATATTGGCTTGCTCGGCGCAGGCTATGGCCTCGTTTAAGATGGCGTGGGCCACGGGGTATTCTTCGCGCAGGTAGATGTAGCCTTGGTCTGCACCTACCGCTAAACCGGCGATGATCATGCCTTCTATTAAACAGTAAGGGTCGCCTTCCATAAGCATGCGGTCGGCAAAGGTGCCGGAGTCGCCCTCGTCGGCATTGCAGACTATGTATTTTTTATCGCTGGGGGCATCCAGCACGGTTTGCCATTTAATGCCGGTGGGGAAGGCAGCGCCGCCACGGCCGCGCAGGCCGGAGGTTTTTACTTCGTCAACGATGGCTTGGGCTTGTAGCGCCAGGGCTTTTTCTAGGCCGACCAAGCCGCCGTGGGCTCGGTAATCGTTAAGCGATACTGGGTCGGTAACGCCTACCCGGGCAAAGGTGACCCGCTGTTGTTGGGCTAAGTAGGGTATCTGTTCGGTGAGGCCTAAATACAGCGGGTGGCTGCTGCCGCCCTGTAAAAAATCGCTGGCTAGCAGGCTCTCTACATCTTCTGGCTGTACTGGGCCGTAGGCTACCCGGCCTTTGGGGGTCGCTACCTCTATCATGGGCTCTAGCCAAAACAGGCCGCGCGAGCCATTGCGCACGATGTTGATGTTAGGCTGCTGGTTTTGCAGCTGGGCGGCAACTTTGTCGGCCCCTAGTGATAGGGCAGTGGTGTCGCGGGGTATATAAACGGTGGCTGTATTGGTGCTCATTATTTTAACTCCACGGCGACGGTTAGCAGTTCATCTAAGATGTGTTCAAATTTATCCATGGTGACGCGGCCGTGTATGTCGTCGTTAACCCGTATTGCCGGTGAGCAGGCGCAGTTGCCTAGGCAGTAAACCGGCTCTAGGGTGATTTCGCCGTCGGCGGTGGTTTGGTGGTAATCGGTTTTGAGGCGCTGCTTGATATTGGCCTCTAGCTCGCGGCTGCCCATAGACTGGCAGGATTCGGCGCGGCAGATTTGTATGGTGTTGTTACCGGCGGGGTGGCTGCGAAAGAAGTGGTAAAAGCTAATCACCCCGTGCACTTCGGCTTTGGTGAGTTGCAGTTGCTGGGCAATGACGGGTACCGCCTCGCTGGGTATATAGCCTAGGGCTTTTTGGGTGGCGTGCAGTATGGGTAGTAGTGGCCCTTCTAAACCCTGGTGCTCAGCAATAATACTGTTAAGGGTGGCGGCCAGAGTGCTGCTGTCGGCGGTAGTGGTCATTAATAAGTGCTCTGATTGCTAATGTCGGTTATGTAAACCTGTGCATATATTGAGTAATAAGTAGTGCTTATCCGTTGAAATATAGTACCATCGCCCCGGCAAACACCAAATATGTACCTAAGTACATATGGTGATAAATACAATCTTAAGTCAGTGATTATGAGTATAAAACGTATCCACATAGACCCCGCCTGGTCTTTTCACGATGAGGCTGGCAACCACATAGACCCGCTGCTGTTTAAGCTGTTGCAGGCCATACGCGAGCACGGCAAATTAACCCAGGCCACCAAAGCCATAGGGGTGTCTTATAGGCACGGCTGGAACTTGCTGAATAAATGGGCCAGTTTTTTTGGCACCGAGGTGGTGAGTTTGGAAAAAGGTAAAGGTGCGACTTTAACGCCGCTGGGCGAAAAACTGGTGTGGGCCGAGCAGCGGGTAATGGCGCGGCTAAAACCGCAAATGGATAACCTGGCTTCCGAAATTAATATAGAGCTGCACCGGGCGTTGTCGGATGTGGCGCCCTTATTGCGGCTGCATGCCAGCCACGGCTATGCGGTGGCGCTGCTGCCGGACTTTGCCAGCGACTATCAATTGGATTTGCAATACCAAAGCCCCTTAGATGCGCTGTCGGCATTAAACCGCGGAGCCTGTGATATAGCCGGGTTTCACATTCCAACCGGAGTGGTGATACCGGAATTGATGGCGGCCTATAGTAAGTTGATAAAACCGCAAGCTCATGTGGCCATACGTTTTATTAGTCGTGAGCAGGGCTTAATGGTGCAGGCGGGCAATCCGCAAAACGTGCAGGGCTTTAAGGATTTGCTGCGGCCACAATTAAAATTTATTAACCGGCAAAAAGACTCAGGCACCCGCTCGCTACTCGATCAACTATTAAAAGATGAAGGCATAGCGGTGGCGGGCATACAGGGCTATAGCGACCAAGAGTTTACCCACGGCGCTATAGCGGCCTACGTGGCAGCGGGCATGGCCGATGTGGGCTTTGGGGTGAAGGCGGCGGCTAAGCAGTTTGGTTTAGATTTTATCCCCATCGCCAGCGAAGACTATATTATGGTCTGCAACCGCAAGGCGTTAAACGATGTTGCCTTGATCCGTTTTATTAATGAAATACAGAGTGAAGCCTTTCACCAGGCGGTGGCTAAGCTGCCGGGTTATAAAAGTGACCGTTGTGGTGAAATTTTATCTGTAGGTGAGCTGTTGGCCGCGGCCTCGTAACTTTAAGTCATGAAAAAATAAAAGGAGTACCTATGGCTGAACAAACGCTAGTCATACGCCCTGCTACCCTAGATCACGACCAAGCCTTAGCTGATTTTAATAGCGCCATGGCACTGGAAACTGAAAATAAGCTGTTAGTTCCTGAGGTGATTTTGGCTGGGGTGCGTAATTTAATTAACAACCCGCACCGCGGTTTTTATTTAGTGGCCGAGGTGGAGGGCGCAGTTGTTGCCTCACTAATGGTCACCACCGAATGGAGTGACTGGCGCAACGGTGAGTTTTGGTGGATACAAAGCGTTTATGTACAAACTGCATGGCGCAGGCAGGGCCTGTACACTAGGCTGTATAACAAGGTTAAACAATTGGCGCAGCAGCAGGGTGATGTTTGTGGTTTTAGGCTATACGTAGAGCAAGATAATCTTATCGCCCAACAAACCTACCAACGTTTGGGTATGGCAGAAACCCATTACAAGCTTTTTGAAGAAATAGACGCCTAATTATCATTGCCATAGAAATAAAAAAAAGGCCCACCACAATGACGCAACAAGCTGTAAAAAAACCTACCTTAGTGGATGCTGCCATACCGGTAGCCTGCTTGATTGTAATGCTATCCACCTCGGTGTATTTATTTGGTAGTGACTCTTCTTACGGCGCAAATCAAATTGCCTTAATACTGGCGGCTTGCATCGCCAGCGTGGTGGGTTTAAAAAACGGCCACAGTTGGAAATCCATACAAGATGGCATAGTCGATAGTATTATGATGGCCATGGTGGCGGTATTAATTTTATTAGCCGTGGGTATGTTAATCGGCACATGGATTTTAGCGGGCACGGTACCGGCCATGATTAATTATGGTTTGGCACTATTATCGCCAGCGGTTTTTTACCCAGCGACTTGTTTAATTTGCGCTATCGTCGCGCTGAGTATAGGTAGCTCTTGGACTGTGGCGGGCACTATAGGCATAGGCTTAATCGGTGTTGCCCAAGGTATGGGCTTGTCGGTAGAGATTACCGCCGGTGCCATTATTTCGGGTGCCTATTTAGGCGATAAACTTTCGCCCTTATCTGATACTACCAACTTAGCCCCTTCGGTAGCTGGCAGTGAGTTGTTCCCTCATATCCAAAACCTGATGTGGACCACCGTACCCAGTTTTGTTATTAGCTTAATTTTGTTTTCTATTTTAGCCTTGGGCGCCGATAGCAATGTAACTGAAACAGAGCTGGCTACCTTGCGTGGCACGCTGCAAGATCAGTTTCATATTGCCTGGTATATGTTGTTGCCGGTGGTGGTGCTGCTGGCTTTGGCTTTTAAAAAAGTGCCGGCCATCCCCACTATTGTGATTGGCGGCTTAACCGGCGTGTTATTTGCGCTGTTGTTTCAGGGCGAAGCAGTGGCACGCTTAGCTGAGCAGAACCGCAGCGGCGTGTTGGCGCAAGTACAAGGTGTGTGGATGGCAAGCTTTAATGGCTATGTGTCTAACACCGGCAACGAGATGATAGACAGCCTATTAACTCGCGGCGGCATGAGCAGTATGCTCAATACTATTTGGCTGGTTATGAGCGCCATGACTTTTGGTGGGGTGATGGAAAAAACTGGCTTACTGACTAGGCTGGTGGCCATGATGGTAGCCTCGGCCCATAGTGCAGGCGGTTTAATACGCTCGCTCATTGTTACTTGTATAGGCACTAATGTGGTGACCGGCGACCAGTATATTTCTATAGTGTTGCCCGGCCGTATGTTTCAAAAAGAATTTCAAAAGCGCGGCTTGCACCCCTTGAACCTGTCTCGCAATTTAGAGGACTCAGGCACGGTGACCTCGGTGCTTATACCCTGGAATACCTGTGGCGCGTTTATGGCCGCCACTTTGGGGGTGGCCACTGGCGCCTATTTTTGGTTCGCTTTTTTTAACTTAATTAACCCGCTGATTGCGCTGCTATATAGCTATATCAACTTTAAAATAATCCCTTTAGAAGATTTTGATGTGAGCAGCGCTGAGCTAAAAAAACCGTAGTTTTATAGGGGTAAACCCTTATCAGTAATATGGGTATAGTGCTGTAAACTTGATGGCTAAACAATAACGTTAGGTTGTGGCTATCTTGCAAAATAAGCTCTCTATCCTAAGTTGTACTCTATTTTGCCTATTGGGCACATGGTCCACTGTGGCCGATGAAATTACTTTAGTTGCCGATAGATATTATCCTTATAACGGCATACCCAATTCCCCACAACCTGGTTATATGATTGAGCTGGCTGAATATGCCATGGCTCAGGCTGGCCATACGGTTAAATATCAATTAATGCCCTGGCGTGATGCCATCGAGCAAGTGACTCGCGGCGAAAAAAACTGTGTGGTGGCGACTTATAAAAATGATGCGCCAGAATTGCTGTTTCCCGAAATACACCAAGGGGTGGACAGACTAGGCTTATATGCTTCGGCTGGCAAATCCTGGCAATACAACGGGGTTGCCTCTTTGGCGGGGCAGCGATTAGCGGTGATTGATGGCTATAGCTATACCCCTGAAATAGATAAGTATATTGAGCAGCATAAAGGCAGTGCTAATATTATTAATCGCCGTGGCATGTTTGCGCTTGAGTATAATTTGCAGGATTTATTAAAGGGTAAGGTTGATGTGCTAATAGATTCATCCGCTGTAGTACAGGCCGCCTTACAAAAACTGAAGCTTGAAGAGCAAATTAAAACTATCGGTTTTTTAACCCCGCCCAGTAAAAACTATATAGCTTGCTCCCCTGCCTTAGCGTCCTCTACGGAATATATAAGCTTGATTGTAACGGCCACCCGGCAGTTGCGTGCCAATGGCGAGCTAGCGGCGATATTGGCTAAATATGGCTTGAAGGATTGGCTGCATATACCCGCAATAGATGAATAGTCCCGTAGCCTGTGGAATGATTATTCGCTATTAATGGGTGATCTGTTTATAGTACAGCCATCTTACGTGGCGAATCATTTTTGATCTGAGCTTGTTGCGTTTCACTAAGCACAGAGCCCCGCTATGAACCCCGTCCGAATACGCTATCAAACCATAGAGTTTGAACGTCACGATATACATATTAGAAGCCTATTAGATAAACAGCAGTTTTCAGACCCCTTTGGTGTGGCCGAAGACCTGGGTATTTCTTCGGCGCAGTGGTCCTTGTTTGGCGTGCTGTGGCAGGCCGGTGAAATGCTAGCCAGGGAAATGCAAGTTTTTGAGGTAGAGGGTAAGCGTATTTTAGAGGTGGGTTGTGGTATAGCCTTGCCCAGCTTATTACTTAACGCCAGGCAGGCGGATATTACTGCTACCGATTATCACCCCGAAGCCGGCCATTACTTGGCGGAAAATGTTAAGTTGAACCATGGTCGTGGCATTCCTTTTTTACGCACTGACTGGAAAGGCGCTAACGACAACTTGGGGCTTTTTGATGTGGTAATTGGTGCCGACTTACTCTATGAGCGCAATCATATTGTTGAATTATCGGAGTTTATTAATAAGCACGCCAAGCCGCACTGTGAAGTTATAGTGGTAGATCCGGGTCGCGGTAATAAAGGGGCCTTTAGTAAAAAAATGATGGCGTTGGGTTTTAGTTTTTCTGAGCAGAAAAAAACCATAGGCGAAGACAAATTAGAGTATTCCGCCACGGTGCTAAGCTTTTTGCGATAGTCCGGCTACGGCAAAAAAAAGGCGCAACTCATTATGAGTTGCGCCTTTTTTGTAGGCTTTTTACAGCCAGTGCTAGGCGGTGCGTCTGGCTTTAACCGCTGCAGCTAAACGGTTAAATATGTCTACGGTGGTATCCCAAGAGATGCAGGCATCGGTAATGCTTTGGCCATACACCTCTGGTTTTTTCTGATTACCTTCCACTAAATGGCTCTCTAGCATGACGCCACTAATGGCTTTTTCGCCAGCGCTGATTTGCTCTGCTAAGTTATCGGCTACTAGGCTTTGGCGGGCAAAGTCTTTGTTGCTGTTGCCGTGGCTGCAATCCACCATGATATAGGGCGCTAAGCCTTTGCTGCTGACTAGCTCGGTGGTTTTTTTGATAAATTCGGCGCTGTAGTTAGGGCCCTTGCTAGAGCCGCGCAAAATAATATGGCAGTTTTTATTGCCGCGGGTTTCTACTATGGCCGAGGTGCCTTGCTTGGTTACCGATAAAAAATGGTGCGGGTGTGAGGCAGCACCTATGGCGTCTATGGCAATTTGCAGGTTGCCGTCGGTGCCATTTTTAAAACCTACCGGCATGGATAAACCCGAGGCCAGTTCGCGGTGGATTTGGCTTTCGGTAGTGCGCGCGCCTATGGCGCCCCAAGAGACTAAGTCGGCAAAAAACTGTGGCGAGATAGTGTCTAAAAATTCACAACCTGTGGGTATGCCCATATCAGCCACATCGATTAGCAGCTTGCGCGCAACTTTTAAGCCGTGGTTAATATTAAAGCTGCCATCTAGCTTGGGGTCGTTAATTAAACCTTTCCAGCCTACGGTGGTGCGCGGTTTTTCAAAATAGGTACGCATTACAATCAGCAATTCAGATTGATACTGGCCCATTACCGCTTTGATGCGCTGGGCATATTCCAGTGCCGCCGCGGGGTCGTGTATGGAGCAAGGGCCAACTACGACTACCAGCCTGTCGTCTTCGCCTTTAAACACGTTTTCTATGTCTTTGCGGGCCTGGCATATCATGGTGGCGGCCTGTTCAGACAGTGGCAGCTCTTCAATTAAAACCGCCGGGGCAATAAGCGGGCGCAGTTCGGCTATGTGTACGTCGTCGGTAACGTGATCGGTAGTATTAAGCGTGGTCATGGAGGGTCTACAACTATGCTGAAAATTAAAAAACAAAAAGTATACCTGAGTGCCCTGTAAAACCCTACCGGCGAGCGTGGCTTTGGCGGCTTTTATTCTAGGTTTTTATAGGCTTGCGGCTTAGCTTTGGGCGATGCTTGCGCAGTAGTGCTTAAGCCAGTCTATAAATACCCCGGCTCTGCTGCTAATAGCCTGCTGGGTGCTGCTAATAAAATAGGCTTGGGCAGCTTTGATTTGATAGTCCCCCAAACTGACCAGCTGCTGTTTAGCTATGGCCTCGTGTACCTCTAGCTTATGCGCCAGCGCTATACCTAGGCCTGCCTTGGCACCACTAATCACCGCCGCGCCGCCGGGCAAGTACAGCTGTGGGCGCTCATGCATATAGGGGGTGTTGGACTCCCTAAACCAGGCCGCCCACAAGCCACCGCGGTCGGCATGTAATAAGGGCGTACTGTGTGAGCTTAGCGCCATGTCATTGGCCAGTTCGGGGCTACACACCGGAAAGAAGTACTGATCGCTAAGCAGCGACCAGTGGTAGGGGCTGGCCTCGGGCAGTTGGTTGAGTATGGCTATATCTACATCTATGGGGTTGGGTTCGCTATCGGTAATAGGGCGTATATCGATGGCGATATCGGGGTGCTGGCGGCAAAAACTGGGCAGGGCAGGTACCAGCCATAGCACCGCGGTATCGCTGCTGCAGGCTATACGCAGGGTGCCGGACTGCGCTTGTGGGTCCAGGTTGCGGCTTAACTCACCCAGCCCCATTAATAGGGGCTGCAACTGTTTATACAGCAGCTGCCCTTGCTCACTCAACCTAATACCGCGGCCCTGTTTGCTGAGCAGGGTGGTGGCCAGGTGTGACTCCAGCTTTTTAATTTGCTGGCTAACCGCCCCGTGCGTCACAAACAGCTCGCTGGCGGCGGCGCGGTAGCTGCCCAGCCGGGCTACGGCCTCAAAGGCTTTAAGGGCGTTTAAGGGTAGGCGTTGAAAGTCTTTCATTATGGGTGAGTTTTTCTCTTGTGTTATGCGATGTTAGCCTGATTCTATACCTTAAAACTAACCATTGCTCTATAACTTGCTGTTTTATAGGGGCTGGCGCAGTGAATTTGGTTTTGTGCCGCTGATCAGAATTTAAACCCCATTTTGGCCAGTGATTCAGCCTTGACTGTTTTTTTACTTTGCTAACATGCCCGCCACTTTGTCACTGCCCCAGCCCTAACAGCTATAGCGGCTAAGCAGTTGCAAACTAAGTCATTAAAAAGATCCGGGGATAAACAATGAATAAACAATCAACAGCTTTTAGGCTTAAGACCTTAGCCTTTGCAGTAGCTGCGGCTATGCCAGCTAGCGACGTTATGGCAGCAGCCATGTTAGAAGAAGTGATGGTTACCGCTACCAAGCGTTCGGCCAGTGCCCAAGACGTACCTATTAACCTATCGGTTACCAGCGGTAATGAGCTTAGCGGTAACGGCATAGTGGGCTTAGAAAAATTCGTACGCACCGTGCCCGGTATTACCCGCGTAGACTCAGGCGCGCGCAATGTTAGCCCCATGGCCATACGTGGCCTGTCAGTTGATGGCCTTAGCGCTAACGACGCTGGCGGTTACGGCGGCACCGTGTCTACCTATGTGGGCGACACACCGCTACTGTTAGATATGAAAATGAAAGACCTGGAGCGCATAGAAGTATTGCGCGGCCCCCAGGGCACTTTATACGGCGCTGGCGCTATGGGCGGAACCATACGCTATGTATTAAACAAGCCAGACACCGCCGAGTTTGCTGCCAAGGTAAGCACCTCGCTATCCAGCACCAAAGAAAGCGATGGTATTAGCAGCGATACCGATTTTATGGTTAACCTGCCTTTATTAGACGAGCAACTAGCCTTGCGCGTAGTGGGCGGCCATGTTGATAAAAAAGGTTTTGTCGATGCCGACCATATTATTGCCGGCGCTGCCGAAGACGTTGATAACGAGCGCACCGACTTTGCTCGCGTTGCCGTATTGTGGGCACCCACTGCCGACTTGGATATTACCGCGACTTACTTTATGCAGGATCAATACGTAGGCGGCCGCCAAGCCGTTACTCCTGATTTTACCGGCGACAAATACGGTTCAGGTACGCGCTTTAAAGAGGCTATGGAGCGCAACAGCGACCTATACACTTTAGAACTGAACTGGGAATTAGATTTTGCCAGCCTGACCTCATCCAGCTCTTACTATGAAATTACCGAGCAAGATGAAAAAGACCAAACCGACCTATTAACCGTAGGCCTGGGTTTAGACTTTTATTTGGATTACCCTGAGTTTTCAGCACTGGCCCCCACCAGCGACGAGCGCGATGCCTTCACCCAAGAGCTGCGCCTAACCTCTAACAGCGATGGCGATATAGACTGGGTAGTGGGCGTGTACTACTCCAACGAAAGCCACAGCTACTTAGCGCAGGAATACGTGCCAGGTTACCCCGCTTGGGCAGGCATAGACCGCCCCGACGAGTTGGAATACAACGAAAGCTATAACGAAGACATCACCGAAAAAGCGGTATTCGGTGAAGTGACTTACCACGTTAACGAGTCTTGGCAGATTACCGCTGGCTTGCGCAGCTTTGAGTTAGAAACCGATACCGATACTTGCATAGTATTCCCCGTGTACTTTGCCGAAATTGGCGAGCCAGGTTGGGCAGGTACTGCGTTGCCGATCAGCCAAAATGACCACTGCTCGGTAGGTGGTGGCGATAACAAAGACACCTTCTTCAAGTTAAACACCTCCTATGATCTTGATGATGACAAAATGGTTTACTTCACCTGGGCCGAAGGTTTCCGCCGCGGCGGTGCTAACGGTATACCTGCCGGTGGCCAAGTAGACTTCCCCGAAAGTTACAAGAGCTACGACCCCGACACCGTAACCAACTGGGAAGTGGGTGCCAAGAGCGAGTGGTTAGAGAGCCGCCTGCAAGTTAACGGTGCCTTGTACTACATAGAGTGGGAAGGCGTGCAGTTGAGCACGGTAACCCCTGAAGGCGGCATACCCGTTACTATTAATGGTGACGATGCCCGCTCACAAGGTGTAGAGCTAGAAGTTAAAGCCCTGCCCACCGACGACTTAACCATTACCTTTAACGCCGCTTATACCGATGCCGAACTCACGGAAGATACTTTAAGCACTCCTGAAATTGATGGCCAAAAAGGCGATAGCCTGCCCGGTATACCTAAAACAACTTACGCACTGGCGTTAGATTATTTTTGGTTTTTGGACAACGGCTATGAGTTAACCGCGCACGTGGATAGCTTTTATAAAGCGAAAATGGATTCACAGTTGAACGACAACCAAATCAATCAACTAGACCCCAGCCTGGGTGCCAGCGTTAACCGCGATAACGTCACCCTAGACAGCCACATGATTACCAACGCCAGCTTAACCCTGCGCGGTGATCAGTGGAGCGCACGTTTATTTGCCGACAACATCACCAACGAATACGCCTATACCGGTATACGTAGTTTTGAGCGCTATGGCGAGCAAGGTGGTTTTTACTACCTAACCCGTCCACGTACGGTAGGTATTGCACTGTCTTACGATTTTTAAGCTAAGCGTGTAAAAACAGAGGCTAGCCTCTATTTGTGCAGGGCAATAACAACGTTAATTTTTTAGCGGCTGTTATTGCCCTGTTTTTGTATCTAAGCTATTGAAATAAACTTTTACAATAAACGACCTAGGTAAGTGTATATGCAAGCCCAGTCATCGATTAGCCACCGCCACAAGCGCCACTACAAGCAGGCCGAGCAAGCCTTGCTGGCTGGACGTATTAACGAGGCGCAGCAACTGGCAGAGGCTTTATTAAAACAATGCCCGCAGTTTGATAATGCCTGGTTTTTACTCTCGCTGGTGTATCAGCGTTTAAATCGCAACAGTGATGCCCTGCAATTAATCGACCGGGCTTTATTACTATCACCGCAGTGTGTGCATTTTTTAGCGCAACGCTGCGCCTTATTGCTGCGCTTAGGCAAATTTAAAGAAGCGCTGCTACTGGCCCAGCAAACCCTGAACTTGGGTGTGCACGATGCTTGGTCGCAGGATGTATTGGGGGTGGTGTTATCCACTTTAGATGAACACGCACTAGCCTTACCCCTGTTTGCCAAAGCCTGCCAGCAGCAAGCTAATAACCCACAATTTTTATACAACCTGGCCAGCGCCGAAAGAGTTTGCGGAAAATTGGAACAGGCCCAGCAACATTTGCGCGCCGCCCTAAACATCAAACCCAACTTTAGCAAAGCGCTGTGGAGTTTAAGTGGTTTGCTAAAAGCCCAAGAGGCGCATCAGTTGATTGCCGAATTAGAACAGCAGCTACAGCGCCCGCAATTACCCGCCATGGACAGCTGCTATTTACATTACGCCTTGGCCAAGCAATACGAAGATTTACAACAATGGGATAGCGCCTACCAACACTTTCAATTAGGGGCCGCAAGCCGCCGCAGCTTAGTACCCTATGATGGCTTAGCCACCGAACAATTATTTAGCGCCATTAAACAGGCCAGCGCTACGGTGTTAGATGCAAGCTGCGATAGTGAGGCCGGCTATAACAATGACGAGCCAATTTTTATTGTCGGCATGCCGCGCACAGGCACCACCTTGGTAGAGCGCATACTCGCCGCCCACAGCGATGTTTATGGGGCAGGGGAGTTGCGCCAGTTCCCCATGGCTATCACCGCCATGCTCAAGCCACAAGCCGATAGTATTAGCGCCAACTGCGAGCTTAGCCCGCAGGCAATGGCGGCAGCGGCGGGCTTAAATATGGCTGAGCTGGGTGAGCACTATATTAATAACACCCGGCCACGCACCGGCCACACGGCAAAATTTACCGACAAACTGCCGCTTAATTTTTTATATATGGGCTTAATCGCCCGCGCCTTGCCCCGCGCCAAATTTATCCATGTGCAGCGCAACCCCATGGATACCTGCTGGAGTAACTTTAAACAATTGTTTGGCGCTATGTATGCCTACTCCTACAGCTTGCAAGATACTGCCCATTTTTATGGGCTATACCACAATTTAATGCAGCACTGGCAAGGCCTAATGCCCCAGCGTATTTATAATCTGCATTACGAAGACCTAGTGCAAAACCAAGAGCAAGAAAGCAAAAAACTTCTAGCCTTTTGTGAGTTGCCTTGGCAGCCAGCCTGTTTGGATTTTCACCGCAGTGAAAGTGGCGTGGCTACCGCCAGCTCGGTGCAAGTGCGGCAAAAAATTTACCAAAGCTCATTGCAGCGCTGGCAGCAGTACCCGCAGTTGCAAGGCTTGCGGCAGAGTTTGCAGGAGATGGGAGTGGTGTTGGATTAGGTTTGATCTTGTCTTACCTAGGGAGCTCGCTTTGCTTATGGGGCAGGCTCTTCTGGGCTTGATCCGGCATCCATGGGGTTTTAGTTTTTTTATTTTTGTTAATTTGTTCCTTAGCGCCTTTTCCGCCCTGCTGGGCGGGTTCATTTTCTTTGTTTGCCCACAAATTGCACCGCAATTTGGACGACCTTTAGGTCGCCCGCAGGGTGAAAAAATGCAAAAGCATATTTGAATCAAAGGAAAGATAACCAAAGAAAAGGGCACCCCTACTTCATTCGGCACATCCATGTGCCTCACCTAAAGGCAGCACTTTGTGCTGTGCAAATTGGCTGTCCTGCCAATTTGTCGTCGCCCTTCGGGTGCCCTGCGCTACTCGATTTTTAACGGGCGTTCCGGAACTCGCATTTTGAAGATATTTAATCTTCAAAATACTCAAACATCCGTCACTACTTCGTCCCGTTAAAACTCTCCGTTGCTCGGCGACTCCCAAGGGGAATTTGGGTGCTTCGTAGTTGGTGTTGTGGTGGGGTGGGTTTATTAGTTTTTAATTGTGCATGGTCTTTACTACGACGTTGTCTTGCCGGACTTGATCCGGCATCCATAGTTTTTAGTTTTTTAAATGAATTTATTCCTTGGGATTCTTCTCTCTGTTGCCCGGCGACCCCCAAGGGGAATTTGGGTGCTTCGTAGTTGGTTTGTGGTGTTGTGGTGGGGTGGGTTTATTAGTTTTTAGTTGTGCATGGTTTTTACTACGACGTTGTCTTGCCGGACTTGATCCGGCATCCATAGTTTTTAGTTTTTTTAAATGAATTTATTCCTTGGCATTCTTCTCTCCGTTGCTCGGCGACTCCAAAGGGGGGGCGGGTGATGCGTAGTGGTTGCGAGAAGGGCGGGATAGCTTTGGTTAGTTTTTCTCTTATGTACTGTAATTAAAACTGGATTTTTTGTGAGTTGATTAGCCGTTACTATGCAGGTTAGTGAGTGGCACCCCTGTGTTACAAGCACGTTCTAAATCATTGTTTTACTGAGGAGTACAACATGTCTGCCAATAAACCTATAGATCAAGCGCGTTTACAAGCCCTACAAGAGCTGGCCAATAAAAGCCTGTACGAAAATGCGGACCCTGCCTTTGTGCCGTTTTTTGAGCGTACCATAGCCGAAGGTGTAGAAACTGTTAGCAATAACTTTAATACCTTGGGTATGTTTAGAGCGCCGCACTCTCGTGATTTAACGGGCGTGGATATAGCTTTGGTCGGCACCCCCTGCGATTTGGGGGTACCCAACCCGCGCCCCGGTACCCGTAAAGGGCCAGAGGCGGTGCGCTATTGGTCGCTGGATAGAAACATGGTGCATTACGCCACGAAAATCTGCCCCTTTGAAATTTGTAATGTTATTGATTACGGCGATATAGAGCCCAAAGAAGATGCCTACAATTTAATCTCGTGGTTGGATGCCTTTGAAAAAGTTTACCTAGATTTTAAAGCCAACAATGTTGTGCCCCTAACCATAGGTGGCGAGCACACTTGTACCTATCCCATTTTAAAAGGCTTATCAAATAACGGTGCCGAGCCCTTGGCCTTGATACACCTAGATGCTCACGCTGACACCGCCACCAACTTTGGCGGTACCCGCGTATCCGATGCCACCTTGTTTCAGGTAGCAGCGGTAGACGGTTTTATAGATCCCAGCAAAACCATACAAATAGGCCTGCGCGGCCGTGGCGTGCCCCGTGCCGATTTTTCACACAAGTCGGGCATGACCGTGATTTACGCCGACGACGTACAAGAAAAAGGCGTGCCCTGGGTAATGGAGCAAGTGCGTAAAGTGGTAGGCGACAGCCCCGTGTACCTATCCATAGACACCGACGTATTCGACTGCAGCTGCATGCCCGGCACCACCTTACCCGAACCCTTTGGCCTTAACGGCATAGAAGTGCGCGACATTATACGCGGCACCAGAGGTTTAGATGTAGTCGGTGCCGACCTAATGGAACTAAGCCCCCCTTACGACCCCACCGGTATGTCGGCTTGCTTAGCCGCCGGTATCGCCTTTGAGCAATTTTGTGTATTGGCAGAAGCGCGAGCTAGGCGTACCGGTAAGGAAAATAAAACCCATTGGAATAAGTAACAGTGGTATGCGGGTAGAGATACCCGCATAAATTATTCAGGGTAATTATTACTATTGCCTAAGGTTTTTATCATCATGGCTTTTAATTGGCCATTTTGGTGCAGCTTTTCCATGCCTTCGTTAAAAAGTGTAAGCATTGCTTTGCCTTTGATGTTGTCGGCAAATACGGCATAGGTAGTATTATTAATAATGGATGTTTTGATCACATAGTTGCCAGATTTTTTATTAGTCATTTCGGCTTTTTTAATTTCATCCTCATCGCTAATTACCGCATCCAACCTGCCAGCATCTAGCATTTTTAATAGCGAGCTCAGCTTTGAGACCTCTTTATACTCCATGGCAACATCGATATATTGATCTAAGGCATAGCCTTTTAGTGCGCCAACTTTTTTGCCAGCTAATGAGCTTACACCCTGCCAATTGCTAGCTAAATCTGGCGATAGCGCCGCATCTACCCTGTGAGCGCTCAGCGCTCTAGCGCTGTAATGGCCTGAAATCTTGTCATCTTTATAGGCCCCCAGCATCATGTCGGCCTTACCATTAGACACCATAGCGATAGAGCGTTGAAAAGGAACGAACTTCACATTTACTGTTATGTTATGGGCTTGGTATATGCTGTTAAGTAAGTCTAAATAATAACCGCTGCCATCTTTGTGGGTATAGTGCTGCCATTCATCGGTGGCAACGGTGATTTGCTGGCCTCCGGCCGTGGCTAGCTGGCAGCAGCAAAGAGCAAGTATTGCGGTGAGTTGTTTTATGAACATAATCAGTCTGGCCTCGTAGAGATAAGTTATAGCTAAAATGCTATTGCTAGTGTAATAGGTGGCTAGAAAAGCATAGTTGAATTTTTAGTATTCGGCGACTCTTAAGGGGTAGGCCGTGGCTGGTCTTGTAGTGGGGGGAAGGTTTATTGGTTGTGGTGGATTCCCGTGGTTCTGGTTGGATGCTCGTCATTCCGGCGCAGGCCGGAATCCATGGTTTTGGTTTTTGCACGGTAATAGATTCAAAGTATTGAACTTATGAAAAGAGAAAAACTTTAAAAGCCTATGGGGCCTGAACCACCCTAGGCATTTTCACTAGCTGTGCAATTCACATGCTACTCTGGGTTGGCGAAAGTCAGATAGGCCTATAGATGTAGGGTCAAGAATGGACTTACAAAAGCGGGTTTAGGTAAAACTTTACGCGATACAATATTTGATTACTCATGCTCAAGCACATTAATAAGCGTACCAAAAGGGTCGCGTACATAAAACCTACGTACGCCCCAAGGTTCAGTTACGGGACCGTATTCAATATTTATGTTGGCAGCTGTTACTCGATTAATCGCTGTATCAAGGTCGTCAACTTCTATGGATAAATTAGGCACGGCAGTGCCAGAGCCTCCCTCGCTGGCTACGCTAAGTTGGGTGTTCATTGATTCATCTGAACTATAAGTTTTAATCCAGCCGTGGTCCATAACTAGTTTAAGGCCAAATATAGATTCATAAAATGCTTTGGCGTCATCAGGGTTTACGGCAGTTATATTAGAAACAATCCTTTTTACTTTCATTTAATAATCCTTTAGACCAGGTGGAGAGATAGCTTGATATTGTGAATGTGTCTACGTTATATGTGTAGCAATTTTTTATTGATGGGGTTGTATTACTGCCAACCGTGCAGCCAGACGTTATCATTTTTTAAATCTTGCCAGTTAATAGGATAAGGCTGTTTTGACATTACTGATTCTATTAAGCACAAAATTACAATGCCATCTTCATCGTATTCAACCTTAGTTACGATGAAATGCTTTTCTTGGTTTTTAGGTGTCACAGCCGTCCACTTACTGTTTAGTAATTTTTTGGGGTTAATGGTGTTCATATAAACCTCGTGAGGCGGTTGGCCTGTTTTTTTTGATGTCGTCTGTTGGATTTGATCCGGGATCCGTAAAATTATCCGATCGTTGTTATTCTGGTGGATAACGTGAATCACTCAGTAAGAGAGAGTGCCTTAGGAATGGTAGCTCCATAGTTTTGATTCCGCCGTATTCCTCTCTGCAAAATAATCTCACTTGCTGGTCGATTAGATTCTTTTATTAGTCCAAGTCCTCAAAAAGGAGATGTTGGCCACGGAGTTGTATGGCTTATATTTTTTAAGGTATTAGTTGAAATGGGTTTTACAAAACCTCTCTAATTGAAGGCCACAGTGTTTCTAAAATAGTAGCCTGTGCCTTGGCGTTAGGGTGTATGCCGTCATCTAGCATTAATTGTGGGTTGTTTACGAGGTCGTATAGGAAAAATGGCAGGGTGTTTACGTTTTCCTGTGTGGCTATTTTAGAATAGCTGTTCTTGAATTGTTCAGTATAGCGTCGGCCATAATTGGGCGGTATTTCCATTTGGGTGATTAATGTTGTTGCGCCGGATGCTTTAGATTTTTTAATAATAGCAACAAGATTTTTTTGCATAGTTTTTATAGGGTAGCCTCGCAAACCGTCATTAGCCCCTAGGGCGATAATGATAATAGCCGGTTGGTGTTGCTTTATTAGGGCTGGCAGCCTATTTAAACCATCCGCTGTAGTGTTTCCGCTGACGCTGCCATTAACTACGCGGTAGCCTAGTTGCTCTTTATTGATACGTTGTTGTAGTAGTTCTACCCAGCTTTTTTGGGCGTCGAAGCCATAGCCGGCACTTAGGCTGTCGCCCAGCACTAGCAGGCTGGGCTGTTTGATATCGGTTGCATTGGCAAGGTGGCTTACTAGGCCAGCCGATATCAATATGAATGCCAAGGCGGTTTGTGTGAGTATTGATTTAATATTCAAAAAAATCTCGTCTTGTTAATAGGGGGATCGTTAAAAAGTTATTTAATTGCAGAAATGCTATAGTCTTTTGGTTCACGCTAGGTATCTTATAGGATGATTGAGTATTTATCGAATGATGATTTATATACAGTATTTATGAACATTATTGGCTTAGCAGTGTCTAGATGAGATTCCTTTATATGGGCAGCCATTATGGCGGCTTGTAACTAGTGATACCTATAATACGGCATAAAGAATATGATATTAGCAGCGCATCAGTTAACTAAATCCGTCCCGACACTAGATGGCGAATTAACTATTTTATCGCAAGTGTCATTGGCGCTAAACAAAGGTGATAGTTTAGCGATTGTGGGGGCATCAGGGTCAGGTAAATCAACATTGTTGGGTATTTTGGCGGGGCTTGATGTGCCAACTTCTGGTGAGGTTATTTTGGCCGGCGAAAACTTGTCCACTATGGACGAAGAGGGGCGGGCAAGGGTACGGGCAGAGTCTGTGGGGTTTGTTTTTCAGTCATTCCAGTTATTGCCAGGCTTAAATGCCTTAGAAAACGTGATGATGCCGTTAGAACTGCACGGGGTAGTTGATGCAAAAGACAAGGCCGAAATGTATTTACAGCGTGTGGGTTTGACGCATCGTCTGCATCATAACCCCAAGCAATTATCCGGTGGCGAACAGCAGCGTGTGGCTATTGCCCGTGCATTTGCCAGCGAGCCTAAAGTGTTATTTGCCGATGAGCCTACGGGTAACTTGGATAGCGTTACGGGTGCCAAGGTGATTGATTTATTGTTTGATTTAAATGAGCTTAATGATACCACCTTGGTATTAGTAACCCATGAGCAGCGCTTGGCTCAGCGTTGCCAGCATACCCTGCAACTTGATGCGGGGTGTGTGGTTAGTTCTAGCCTAGCCTCAGATGCTGCAGTGGAGTGCGTGTAAATGCTTGCTATGCGTTTATTGCTTCGCAATTGGCGTAGCGGCGAGGTAAAAATTCTTTCCGGTGCGCTGATTTTGGCAGTGGCTGTGGTAACGGCAATCACAGTTTTTGCTAACCGTATGGAGTTGTCGTTAGAGCGGCAGAGCAACAGCTTTTTGGCGGCAGACCGCGTTGTTAGTAGCCGTTTTGATATTCCGCAGGCCTGGCTTAGCATCCCTGAGCAATATCGCTTGCAGCAGGCAAAAGTCGTTTCATTTAACTCTATGGTTTTTGCCGGTGATGATATGCATCTGGCCGCCGTGAAAGCGGTGAGCGAAAACTACCCCCTAAGAGGAAATTTGGAAGTTAGCGATAAAGCCTTTGCCGTTGGTACTGAGGTGGTGGTTGCTGAGCAAGTGCCTGCCAGCGGCGAGGTTTGGGTGGATTCAAGGTTGCTAGCCTTATTGGGGATTCAGCTGGGCGATGTTTTGGCGGTAGGTGAATCTGATTTTCGAGTAACAAAAGTCGTTATTCGAGAGCCCGACCAAACCAGTGGTTTTTCGGTAATGGGGCCACGGGTGTTGATGAATGTGGCCGATCTGGCTGCCACTGAGGTTATTCTACCTGGCAGTCGTATTAAATATCGGTGGTTGTTGGCTGGCGAGGCGCAAGACCTTACCGGCTTTGAAAAAGAGATTTTGCCGTTGCTGGGTGAGCATTACCGATTGCGCAATGTGCGTGATTCACAGCAAAATATAAACTCTACTTTGGATCGTGGAAGTAATTTTTTATTGCTGGCAGGCATGATTGCAATGTTATTGGCCAGTGTTGCCATTGCTATTTCAGCCCAGCAGTTTTCTGAACGTCATGTTGATCAAGTTGCATTGTTAAAAAGCCTGGGTGCTAGCTCTTGGCAGATTCGAAAGCTGTATTTTATGCAGATATCTGCACTGGCTATTATTGCTTCGGCGATTGGCTTATTGCTTGGGAATGTATTGCAAGAAGTTATTGCCTCGTCGATCATCAGTTTATTTAAGGTGGAATTGCTAGACGCCAATCTGTGGAGTTATGCTACCGGCGTGGCTACCGGTTTGCTTTGCTTATTGTTTTTTGCTTTGCCGCCGCTTTGGTATTTGCCCACAGTTTCACCCTTAAAGGTGTTAAGGCGTGAGATGCCTGTGAATACAGTGCAATTATGGGGCCGTGGTTTAGCTGGTTTGTTCGCTATTGTACTACTGGTATTTGCTTATAGCCGCAATCTAACTTTGACTCTAGCTGTTGTTGCAGGGTTAACGGTTTTAATCAGCGTTGCTGCAGTGATGTCCTTAGTTTTTCTTAAAACGGGCCGCAAGCTGGGTATGAAGGCAGGGAGTGTTTGGCGCTTGGCCTTGGCGAGTTTAGAGAGGCATAAAGGCCAAAGTGTAACCCAGATTATTGTTTTTGCCTGTGCGTTTATGTTGTTGATGGTGATAGTAACCTTACGCACCAGTTTAATTGATGAATGGCAGCTGCAGCTTCCTGCTGATGCGCCCAATCATTTTATTGTTAATGTTTCTGCACAAGAGCGGGTAGAAATAGAAGCGTTTTTTAAGCAGCACTCGTTTCAGCTAGAGCCGTTTTATCCTATGGTTTTGGGTCGCGTCGCAGAGGTGAATGACCAGCCTATTAGTGAGCAGTTGCGCAGTGAAGTGAATGCCTTGCGGCGGGAGCTGAATCTAAGCTGGGCTGAAAACCTAGCCGCAGATAATAAACTCATACAAGGCCAATGGTGGGATACGTGGCAAAGCCCCACGCAATCTGGCTTGGCGGGTGTTTCGGTTGAGCAGAGTGTAGCCGAAGATATGCAGTTGGCACTAGGCGATAAAATAAATTTCAGCATAGGCGGCTTAAAAATGCAGGCAGAAGTTGCCAGCATTAGAACTTTGGATTGGGAGAGCATGCGGCCAAACTTCTACTTTTTATTTTCGCCGGGTGCTCTAAAGCAATTTACCCCTAACTTTATGACTAGCTTATATATACCCAGCCATAAAAAAGCCATTCTCAATCATCTGTTAAGAGATTACCCGACTATTGTCGTCATAGAGGCTGATCGTATTATTGAGCGCATCAGAAATATTGTTGAGCAAGTGAGCCGAGTAATAGAATTAATTTTATGGCTGGTATTAGTCGGTGGCTTTTTTGTATTGGCTTCGGCTGTTCATGCCAGTATTTACACACGCTTACAAGAGGCGGGCTTACTGCGAGCATTAGGTAGTGGCAAACGTTTGATTATGGGCAGTTTGTGGGTAGAGTTTGCAACATTGGGCTTGTTTTCGGGGTTGCTGGCGGTGATTGGCGGCGAGGCCTTATTGGTCGCCTTGCAAACACTAGTGTTTAAACAACCGGTAAGTTTTCATTTTTATTTATGGTTTTATGTGCCTTTGCTTAGTGTTATTACCGTTGGCGGCTTTGGGGTTTATGCTTGTCGAAAAGTTATCTCAGTGCCTCCGGCAGTCGTATTGCGGGAGCTTTAAGTTTTTTGGGAATGAAAGAGGTAAGAGGCAAGATATAAGAAGAAAATCGCGCCGTTTTTCTCCGTTGCTCGGCGGCTCCCAAGGGGTATTTGGGGGGCTTCGTAGTTGGTGTGGTTGGCTTTTGCTATAACGCTGTCACACCGGACTTGATCCGGTGTCTATGGTTTTGGGGTCTTTATTTTTATAGGGCTTGGACTTCCCATTTAGACACAAATTCAAATTCTGTCTTTGGCGGTGTCGCCTTTACATCGATGGGGGAATTACCAGAGCTGGGATCGCTTAATAATAAGCAAATCTCAGCACTCTGTGTTTAGCACCTTGCAATCGCGATAGCGGCCAAATGAGCGGCAAACGTCGCATTAGAGGCGGCAGAGCACCTAACCGAACCATGTTGTACATGGCGATGCTCTGTGGCATTCAGCATAACCCAGTCATGAAATAATTTTATAATCGATTGGTCGCTAAGGTAAGCATAAGAAAGTCGCCATCACCGCGTGTATGCGTAAGATGATGAGGATTATAAGCGCCAGGGTTCGAAACGATTAGGAGTGTCAAATGAATTAAGTGCGGTAAGGTTTGGGCTTGTTTTTAATCACAGCCGCTTGTTAGGCATGTTTTATTCGTCATGTACGGCTATTACGTGGCACGGTTGAAAGTAGACAGTTTGACCGCAATGCACACAATTACTGCCAGAGGGGTCGTTGTCTAGAACCCCCTCATATAGAGACTCATGTTTATTGGTGACTTCAACCCACATTCTTTCTACTGATACGTCATCAGACCCTTTCTTTTCTTCCATTCGGAAAATTAGTTTAACCAAATCACCTGCAGACAAAGACTCCCTAACTTCTGAATCCGGTATCCAAAATGAATCTGGGTATTCTCGGTGAATTTCTTCACCGTTATCAAGTTCGTAGTGATCTTTTTCATAGGTTGGTAATTGCATCGGAGTCCTTATGACACATAACGCCGCGCTCTGCGGAAATTTAGGAGCGATAGCGAGTAAATTCTCCGTAGCCGCGCCTTGTTATGCAGCATCTTGATTTTTTCAATGTCATTTTCTGGCCAATAGGAGTGACTCTGTGTATTTACTCTAATGGCAAATATTCTTGCCTAATTTCTCTTAACCAGAGTGAAGGTCTATCATTGCCATTCTTAAGATATTCGCTTTCTGCCTTTCTAGCTTTTCGCAGGCCTTCAGGGCCCTTTTTAAGTAAATTAGTAAATATACTTCTAATAGCTTCTTCTGGGTAATCTGGTGTAGAGCCTTCTAACATCTTCATCCAGATTTCATGGGCTTCAAATGGTTGCGTCTCGCTAATTTCGGAAATACTTTCTAATAGTGTATACGAATTATGCGACTCATCAGAATATGGTGCTATTGAAAGGAGTAGTAGTCGTATATCTTCGTCGATCTGATCGACAAATACTGCCCAGTGGCATAGCTGTGAGGCCATTCTTCGTCCTTGCCTTTTCGATAAATCGATATTGTGTAGAATTTTCGGCCACAACTCATAAATTTTATTTTTTAATTTATCATCGCCTTTCTTTCTGAGAGTCCACATAAACCATATTAAATGGCTTATCTCTTTATGGTCATTCCGGCTTATTAATATATTGATGAGGCTATAGTCTTCCTCGAAAGACTCAAAATCATTTAAATAGGCAACAGCAATATTTTGAATCGCTTTTTCTTCTACTTTGCCTCTAATATTCTCATCATCGAGTGCTTTTAATAGGTCACCATGCTCTTTCAGATATTTATAAATTTCCTGATATATCGTTCCTACATAAGCATAACCCTGCATGGCACATAACCATTTCAAATAATTTTTTTGATCAAATATTCTGTTGAGTTTTTCAATCACCCATGGTTTTGACATATATAGGAAATTAGGCAAATAGTTCGTTACCAGCGTGGCAAATTCGTATTCAGGGTTTTCTGAATCCGCACGATCCAGCTCAGAGTCGTAATAACGCTGAAAGTGTGACCAAACCTCGGAGTGATCTTTATTGTTCTTTTTATCTGCAATCCTGCATGAACGTAACGTCAAATTAATTAGGGCATCTAAGCAATGCCCACGGGGACTATTAATAGAAATAGAGACAGCGTCACTATCATCTTTATATTCGTTTCCCTCCTCTCGATTTAAGAGGTATGCAAGTATCTTTTCTGCGTCTGGTAAATATTTCTCATTGAATGCATGCTCATCTGATTTTGTACCTGCTTCTATAAGTCGCCCGATACTGCTTACTATCCAATATCGGTTAGCGATAAATGGTTCTCTCTGTTTTGCATTCTCGGGGTTCCAAAACCGGTCTTGTGCGATAACGCCCGAACAGAATTCGAGCAATATTTTCCATATTTCATCCCATGGAAATTTGCCTTTCTCTGCCCACAAGTCCCTATAAGCCTCGATGATTTCGTAAATATATGCCAAGTCAAGGCTAATGAATTTGCTTAAATTTAGATAATATTTAAGTGGCTCAGTCTTAACTAATTGTTTAAAGACCTTTACTAGCCCTTCTAAACCCGGGTCATCAAACCCACCTGGATCTTTGTAATTCTTTAATTCCTGAACAAGTTCATCAATTGATAGTGCCTGCAATTCTTCTATGGTTTTAGGTGATTTTCGCCCCCCCCATCCTACTGATATATAACTCGAAAAATCAGGATGATCTGGCTCTGTTTTTGCTATTTCTGTACTTTCAACATAGAGATGCGCTTCCCTATCGCCATGTTCTTTTATAGCTGAAAGCCAAATGGCTTTATTGTAGGCTGATGCACCCGCATGATATTCACCCTTATCATCATGCTTGGTTATGCCGGATATTAATTCCAGTGCTTTCTCTTTTTGTGTGCCTGAGAAATTCGGGTAGCTCTTGTTTAAAAAATGCCACATCTCATGTCGATAGTTACTATCCAAATATTTCTCATCCAGTAGTTGGTCAACTACATCTGAAAATAACGGATAATTTCTTCCGATTACGTGTATCGCTAACCTTTGAATAGTCTGATATTCAGACACAAGCATGCTTTTAACATATTCTGACGCCTCATCAGGATTGATATGAATGTAACCATCTATCGAATCACGATACGCCTTGATTAAAACATTTTTTGCATCGTCTCGGTGCTTATTTTGCTCATGCTCTTCGATAGCGGGTTGCCAGAGAGATGACCATAAATCATTTTTAAGTTGATCTAGTATATTTATTAAAAAGGTATCAAATATTTGTATAGCTTTTAAACCTAGTTTTTCACCGGCTAGCTTAGCTGTTCGTTCAGTAATTTTTTGAGCGTGATAATGGTCGAATCTGAGTGAGGCTTCCTGCTCGCCTTTCTCACCGTATTCTCGTTCGATAAATATAACTTTATAGAGAAGTTCGATAATTCTATTGGCCAGCTGTAAAGCATGGGCGTCATTTACTTGCAGCAGCCTTGGCAACCACTTCTCACCAATAACCTGAGCAACAAGTCCACGTTCATATTTATCGTCTAGCCAGTAATCGATAATATCTATATTTTCAATAGAAATTGAATTATATGGTATTTGCGAAATTATTTCGGCAAATTGCCACCAAGTGCGGTAATTGCTAATCTCATTTTTCTTGGCGTAGGTTGTAACATTTACTAGAACCTGAAGAAATTTTTCTGCATATTTTAGATTTTTTTCATCAGCAAGTTCTGGGGCTGTTTTCACAAGATAATCAACAACGGGCCAAAACGGTATATTTACATATCCCTCTTCTTTAGCAGGCACAGGTTTTGGGTTTGCGTCTGGGCTAAAATAGCCCTGCTCTGCGATAGGGTCGAACCATTTCAAGCCCTTTACTTTACGGAAAAATAGAGGGCGTAACTCTTCCTTCTCATCAATACGTTGCATTAAATCCAGTTCTTTTGCTGATAACTCACTCACTATCAAGAACCTCATCCATAAAGTCATTATCAACAGCTAGTGGTGGCTTACTTACTACAATTTGGTTTTCCCAGGTTTTTATTATCGCCTCTAGACGTTTGTAATTCTCATGATCGCGGACAAAGCCTAACAGGTGTACACCAAATGATTTCTCATAATAAGTATGAAGATTTTCATAAAGTGGTTTTTGACTCAGAAAAAACCCCTGTAATGCAAAGCGCCTTCTATCATGGGTCGGCTTTACTGATCCCCTTCTTAATATATGTTCTAATACTTCCGCCTCTTCCAGGCCGTAACCAAGAAATAAGATGGTCTTTTTCTCAAATAATTCTCCGAGAAATTCTTGGACATTTTCATGATCGTAATGCTCGAGATAGTCCTTCGTCGTAACAATCATTCTTTCTGGTTTACTAATTGCGCCATGTAAATGAACTACTGTTCCGGGTTCATTTAACAATTTCGCGAAAAATTTCTCTCTGTCATATACTCGGTTTACTGATGCTGCGGTTGTAGATCCATCTTTCGTGTCTAGGAATCGTGGAGCCAATAACTCGTCGTAGTTTGTTGTTACGCAAGGACAGCCTATGTCGTTAATGGCTTTATAAATACTATCGCCTTCAATTTCACCAGCAAGATGCTTAGTAAGGTCTAATATAAATCTGTTATCTTCAGCAATTGAGTATGCAATTGACAATTGCTTCTTGGGATCCAAGCTATTTAGCTGCTCAATTTCTGAATAATTCAAATACCCATACTGTCGTAAGTCTTCAAGAGCTTTTACAGCTAACCCAGACCAAGATGGTAAACCAAGAAGCATAGATGCACCTGCACCTACAAAAAAAACGAGATCACCGTTCAAGCCTGCTTGGACTATTTCGTCAGGAGGATCAAAGATTTCTCGTAAGTCAGGAGCTTTTCCCATTATTTGTTACCAATTCTTTTCGTTTAAACTGCGAATTAAGCTTGAGTGTCCTCTTTTAGCCGATTGCCGCCATACTGACCTTGCAGCATAACGCCGCCAACACGGGCAGCCAACTTGTTTGCCGTCCTGCCCGCGTTTTTTAGCGGGCATTAGTGCTTGGCCTTGTATATGCTTCTAGGGCTTCAATAAGCTCTAGATGCTCTTTTGTATAGGTTTTGTCGATATATTTATGGTGCTTTTGAAGTGAATCGGCGCTATACATGTTTTTATAATTCATGGTTAATAATGCTACATAGGTATAAATATCAAAGAGTTTTTTTGGCTCATAATACACAAGACAGATTTCAATGGCTTCATGATTTGATGATATCAATTCTTTATGTTTTGAATAGATAGCATCGAAGTCTTTGTGGTTTTTAGTATAGTTAACGTAATAGTTCTTATCATTTATTAAGGCACTAAGGTTGCTAATCGCAAGACTGCAATCTTTTGCAGTGTATTTTTCATGAACCTTGTCAGATTCACATGGAATCGCGGTTAACGGAAATATAGTAACAGCTATTGTGTACAGTAATATCTTCATTTTGTGGCTACATATAACGCCGCTAGCAACGGCGGCTTTGTAGCGGCGGAGCCGCGGAAAAGACGTCCAGCCAAAGCTTGCTTTGGCGGTGTTGCCTAGCTTTGTTAGGGTGTTTCATTATTAATTTCACACTTACTGGAATACACACTGTATATGAGCAAACAAATTGATGCTAGAGAACACAATAATGCGGCCCAATCTGTGGCTGGCATTCTCATTGGCTGTAAAAATAAGAACTCGTTACCGCTTGCGCGGTAAGACATGTAGTATAATGCCGATGAAAAAAGTGTCAGTGCTAATAACGATAGATAAACACTCTTTGTGTGTAAATATAGATCTCGTTGAGATTTGAATGCCAATAAAAACCCAATTAAGACAATAGACATAGCGCCAATGATATCAAGTGAACCAGTGCGATAAGCAAGTGGGTAAAGCGCATATATCATGAGGCTGCCCGCCACCTCTCTAGGATGAGGGCGACCATTTTCTCTGATGGTATTTTTGTATTTATCAAGATTAAAATATTTCACGGTATCTCTGTACCCTAACAGTTTTATTAACTAGAATGGCCATATCTAGTCATTATGCCCACATTTGAACAGCTAGGTTCATATATACACATTAATGTCTAAATATACACAGCTTCAAACATCTATGCCTAGGCATTTTTCTGTAAATTATTCACAACACTAGTCTTTAAGCTCTAACCCCGCTTAACGATTCACAAAGCTCAATAAATTATTTATCAAATACACCCAGTAAACGCTGCTCTAGGCGACGGTAGTGTTTTTGATGATACAAAAACCAGCCACCTATATAACCAACGGAGCAACCTAGTATTACATCGGTCATGCGCTGCAGTATTAATTGATCTATGTGCGATGATGCGCTTTCCGCTTCGGCTAAAATTATTGTCAGTGGGGTTATAAAAATAACGGCGAAACCATAGTTACGGGTTATTAATAGTTCGATGACAAAACACAGTGCGATAATTGCCAGCGCCAAAGCCCATGGGCCAGGTGTTAGTGAGAATAGCGCCCAGGTTAGCCCCATACCTATGGCGGTGCCCATAATCCTATGTATATTGCGATGTCGAACAGCACGGAAACTTGCGCCCTGTAGCACAGCCGCGCAGGAGATAGGGGCCCAATAGGGGCGGTCGAATCCCAGCCACAGCGCTATTAAATAGCTGGCAGCAATAAAGGCGGCAATCGTTGCTGACTCTAACAAAATGGCGACGACTCTCTGTTCGGTGGGTTCGGCTGAGTGTATGCCGCTGGTGTTGCCGCTTAGCAATTGGATAAGGCTATACGCTAACGCCAGTACGCTTGCGCCCATACAGCCAAATAATAGCAAACCGGCTCGCTGCGGTAATAATGACAGCTCAAATGGTGCCGAGCTGGCCACACTAGCAATCACGATAAAAAAGAAGCTACCCGGCGGCGGCACTGCAAAATAGCGGCAGATAAAGGTTGCCCAGAAGGCCACAAAGCCAAGTGCTGCTACCGTCAGCCACGGGTTGAAGCTTGCAAGCAGGCACACAGTAAAGCTGGTGCAAAAGCCAAAGGTCACTAGCGCCATGGTGATCATGCGATGTGATAACGGTGTTTGCCGCAGATAGAGGCTGGCCAAGCCGCCTATGCTTGCCGCGCTACCTATGGCGAAATGATTAAACCAAACTCCGATGATGGCGGGCAGCCCTACTGCTAAGGCGACTGTTACATGGGCACCCCAGGGGCGCTTATGATCGCTTAACACCAAGAGTGGGCGTATTTTTGCCCAGACTCCGGATTTATTGGCAGCGGGTTGTTTGGGTGACGGCATTAGCTAAGCCTTATAAAAGCAAATGGGCAGCTCGGCTTGATAATAGAGCTCGGTATTTGTGAGTTTAGGTGATGCAAATTATCTTGTCTGCCATTAAGCATGGTTAAGATTATGGACACCGAGGCAAGCCCGGTGTGACGAAGTGTGGATTGGTTTGTGGGCACCGGATCAAGTCCGGTGTGACGGATATTGTGTTGGTTTGTGGACACCGGATCAAGTCCCACTAGTGTCCGGTTAAAATCTTAATGGTATGTATTTGACGCTATAAATAGTGAATAGAATTCACGCCGCTTAGATTTATGACTCACTTTCAGGCTGTCGTGCCGGCCTTGAGCCGGTACCCATAGGCTTCGAAGTTCGTGGCATGTATTTAATACAGATTTTAAAAAATGACTATTTTGATAGCGCATTCTAATCACACGCTGAAGACTGCTAGGATATTTCAGTTTTCGTGGATGCCGGGTCGGAGCCCGGCATGACCGGAATAGTAATTTAACCGGAAACTAGTGGGATCAAGTCCGGTGTGACGAAACTTGGGATTGGCCTGTGGGCACCGGATCAAGTCCGGTGTGACGAAGTGTGGATTGGCTTGTGGACACCGGATCAAGTCCGGTGTGACGGAGATTGTGTTGGTTTGTGGGCACCGGATCAAGTCCGGTGTGACGAAGTGTGGATTGGCTTGTGGACACCGGATCAAGTTTGGTGTGACGGAGTTTGAATTAGCTTGTGGGCACCGGATCAAGTCCGGTGCGACTAAGTTTGGATTGGCCTGTGGGCACTGGTTCAACCCCGCCAGCATTTACTTCACTCACTTAGCGACCACATAGCGCTGCGTAAAAAATCACTCACTCAGCACTAGTGGTATACCGCAATATCTCCACCACTTGCTCTGGCGTTTGCGCCCAAGCTTGGGCGGCGGCATTCACCTCTTTTAAGGGGTGTATGATGTCTTCGCTGTGTAGGGTGATGTAGGGCGTGCCTAAGGCTGCGCAGTAACCGGCGTCGAAGGCGGCGTTCCATTGTTTGTATTTATCGCCAAAGCGGATGACGGCAATATCGGCTTGTTCGATGAGGTTTTTAATGCGTATGGCATTTACTTTCGCGGATTGATGGTCGCGCCAAAAGTTGCTGGGGGTTTCGCCTAGGTGGTCACCGGCGGCGTCGCTGCTGTCGTGGTCGGTAACCGCAGAGGTGAAGGTGATAGGTAATTGCAATTTTGCGGCACCGGCAATAATTTGTTCGCGCCAATCTGTGTGTATTTCGCCTGATAAGTAAACGGTCCAGCTCATGTTAGTTTCCTTTAGTTTTATTGATTTACGTCTATTACCACGCGGCCTTGTATTTTACCGGCGATAATTTGCTGGGCTAATTCGGGTAGTTTGCTCATGGGTTCTATGCGGTAAATTTTTTCCAGCGCGGCAATATCGGTTAATTGTGCCAGTGCATCCCAGGCGCGTTGGCGGCGTGGCTGCGAGGCCATGACCGAATCTATGCCGCGCAGGGTTACCCCGCGCAAAATAAAAGGCATTACCGTGCTGGGTAGGTTAATACCACCGGCTAAGCCGCAGGCGGCGACTAGGCCTTCGTATTTTATTTGGCTTAAAACGGTGGCTAATAATTTATCCCCTACGGTGTCTACGGCGGCGGCCCAGGTTTCGCGCTCCAGTGGTTTGCAATCTCTGATAAATTCATCACGGCTAATAATATCGCTGGCGCCTAAGTCCCGTAAAAATGCGCTGCTGTCAGCCACACGGCCGGTTACGGCGGTAACGGAGTAGCCCAGTTTGGACAGCAAGCTAATGGCTACTGAGCCTACACCACCGGCAGCGCCGGTTACTAATACTGGGCCATCTTCAGGCTTAATGCCGTGGTCTTGTATGGCTTGCACGCAGAGCATGGCGGTGTAGCCCGCGGTGCCTAAGGCCATGCAGTGTTCCAAGCTAAAGGCTGCGGGTGCCCGCACCAGCCATTCGGCTTTCAGGCGTTGGTATTGGCTGTAGCCGCCGTTGTGTATTTCCGATAAGCCATAGCCGTTAACTAACACTTTATCGCCTGCTGTAAACGCTGGGTTTTTGGATTCCAGCACCGTACCGGCTAAATCTATGCCGCAAATTAAGGGCAGGCTGCGGCAGATGCGGCCCTTGCCGGATACGGCTAGGCCATCTTTGTAATTGAGGGTGGAGTAGGCAACTTCGACTAACACCTCTTCGTCGGGCAGGTCGTTAAGGCTAATACTTTTGAGTGCGGCGCGGGGTTTGCCGTCTACGTCTTCGGCAACGATGGCGTTAAAAGGGGTATTTAAAGCTTCAGTCATAATAGGCCTTTAGTGAGTAATGTTTTTATCGCTTTCTAAGGTTTTGGCAGTGTCTTTTAAAATGCTTAAAAAATAATTAGCTGCCGGTGTTAGCTCGGTGTTGGCACGCACGGTATAGCCCACTGGCCCTAAAGCGGCCTGTATTTTTATAGGCAGTTGGGTAAGCAGCCCCATGTCTTCGTAGCTGCGTATAACCTGGTAGGGCATGGCGGCGACCATATCCGTTTCTAGCAGCAAGGTGCGGTTGGTTAAAATCGATACACACTCTATACAGCTTTGCGGCACGTTTAAACCTTCTTTGTGAAAGGCGTTGTCGATTTCCCGGCGCAGGGTGGTGCCCTCTGAGGGCAGTATCCACTGCTCGTTTACCAAGTCCTTAAGTGAGAGTTTGTCTTTTTTGCTTAGCGGGTGATTTTTACGGGCGACTATGGCTATGGGCTCGTAGTACAAGACTTCGGATTTTAAACTTTCGTTTTCTTGTATTTCGGGTAGGCGGCCTACCACTATGTCTATGTCCCCCATTTCCAAGCTGGGCAGCAGCATATCGTTGGTGCCCTCTATCACTGAAACTGAGATATTGCCGCGCTCTTGTTTGAGGGTGGCCAGGCTTTTGGGTAGCAGGGTGGGGCTGGCGGCTAACAGGGTGCCTATGCTGACTTTGCCGGAAATACCATCTTGTATGGAGATGAGTTCTTCACTGACATGCTTGATTTGCGAGAGTATCAACTTGGCGTGTTTGATTATCACCTCACCGTAGGGGGTGGGGGAGACGCCGCGTGAGGAGCGGTCAAACAGCGACATGTCTAAGGCGGTTTCTATATTGCGTATGGTCTTGGTAGCGGCGGGCTGGGCCATGTTCATAATCTGCGCCGCTTTAAAGATGTTTTTTTGCTCACCCACCGTTACCAACAGGCGTAAGTGCTTGATTTTTAAGCGAGAAACGAAGTGTCTTTCTAGGCTGTCGGGGGTCATAGCGGGTCTCTTTTATCGTCTCTTTTGGGTCGTCAGGCGGCGGTTTGGTGAGTGCTTAGCTTATAATTTGACCGATTTAAATATAATTTAAAAGTTATAGCAACTGCTTATTCAATATATTTAATGGTTTTTTGATGGCGCTGTTAGGTATATATAAAAGTGTATATCAAGCTGATAAAAAACTATTTTTATATTATGGGTATCTGGCTTAGAGTTTGTTCCATTCTTCTGTGGCTACACGGTTTTATAGGCCAGCCAAACCGTGTAGCTCTCGTATTAGCAACTGCATAAGCAATATAGGCTCAGTATGTCAGCATCAAATAAACAAGCGACGCCACACCTAGGTGGCGTGTTACAGAATTACATAGGCGGTCGCTTTGTCGATTCTGGCCAGCACTTTGCCAATGTTAACCCGGTAGATGGCAGTGAAATTAATAAAGTTTCTGAAGCCACGCTAAGCCTGGTAGACGAGGCGGTAGTGGCAGCCAAGGCGGCCTTGGCTGGTGAGTGGGGCCAACTTAGTGATAACGAGCGCAGCGTGCTTATGCATAAAGTGGCCGATGGTATAGAGGCGCGTTTTGATGAGTTTGTCGCTGCTGAAATGGCCGATACCGGTAAGTCGTTGTGGCAGGCCAGTAATATAGATATACCCCGGGGCGCAGCCAATTTTCGGGTATTTGCTGATTTAGCCAAGGCCCGCTCCGGCGAGTGTTTTAAAACCGATACCGCCGATGGCCAGCAAGCGCTTAACTACTCGGTAAACAAGCCGCTAGGCGTGGTAGCTGTGATCGCCCCTTGGAACTTGCCTCTATTATTATTAACGTGGAAGTTGGCCCCGGCTATGGCAGTGGGTAATGCGGTTATTGCCAAGCCTTCCGAAGATACACCCGCTACTGCGACCTTATTAGCCGAAGTGATGCACGAGGCCGGTGTGCCTGCCGGTGCCTTTAATTTGGTGCACGGTTTTGGCCCCAATTCGGCGGGTGAGTTTTTAAGCCAGCACAGCGGTATAGACGCCGTTACCTTTACCGGTGAGTCAGGTACAGGCAGCGCGATTATGAAAGCTGCGGCGGATAATGTGAAAGCCTTATCCTTTGAGCTGGGAGGCAAAAACGCCGCCATTATTTTTGACGATGCCGATTTTGAGGCCGCTGTTGCCGGCACGGCCAAATCGGTATTTACCAACGGTGGTCAGGTGTGCCTGTGTACCGAGCGAGTGTATGTGCAGCGCAGCATCTTTGATAAGTTTGTTGCAGCGCTAAAAGAAAAAGCCGAAGCGCTGCGTATAGATTGGCCAGAAGATGCCAGCACCGATATGGGGCCGTTAATTTCTCATAAGCATCAGCAAAAAGTTTTATCTTACTATCAGTTGGCAAAAGAAGAGGGTGCGACGTTTATCACCGGCGGTGGCGTACCCAGCTTTGGCGATAAGCGCGACCAGGGCGCGTTTGTTGAGCCTACCATTATTACCGGCCTGCCAGAAACCGCCCGCTGTATTAAAGAAGAAGTGTTTGGTCCTATTTGCCATATTGCGCCTTTTGATACCGAAGCAGAAGCCGTGGCCATGGCCAATGACAGCGAATACGGTTTGGCGGCAACGGTTTGGACCACTAACTTACAAAGAGCACACCGCGTGGCCCCGCAAATGGAAACCGGCATTGTGTGGGTAAACACCTGGTACTTACGTGATTTACGCACACCTTTTGGTGGCGTTAAGTTGTCGGGTATAGGCCGTGAAGGCGGCGCACACTCACTCAGCTTTTATTCTGAGCCCATGAATATTTGCATCAAACTTAATTAATAAACGGAAAGTATTGTGAGCCAAGAACAGATTAATAACGCCGCATTAACAATCAGAAATGCTTACCAGCAAGGCCAGCCCTGTGAACCAGTGCGCGAGCAATTGCCGGAGATGGATTTAGCAACCGCCTACGCGGTGCAAAAGCACAATAGCGATTACTGGCAGGCCCAAGGCCGCCGTGTAGTGGGTTGCAAAATTGGTTTAACGTCTAAGTCTGTGCAAAAGCAGCTAGGAGTGGATCAGCCTGACTTTGGTTTGTTATACGCCGATATGGCCATAGCCGATGGTGAAAAAATCGCCATGGATATGGTATTGCAACCCAAGGTAGAGGCCGAAGTAGCACTGGTATTAGGCCGCGATATTAACATGGCAAACCCAACCATGGTGGATGTGATTTCAGCAGTGGACTATGCCTTGCCCGCTATAGAAATTGTCGGCAGCCGTATTAAAAATTGGGATATTAATATCGTTGATACCATAGCCGACAATGCATCCTCAGGTTTATTTGTATTGGGCAACGAGCCTAAAAAATTAGACCAGTTAGATTTGCGTTTATGTGGCATGGTCATGGAGCGCCGCGGTGAGCAAGTCTCGGTAGGGGCGGGCTTAGCGTGTTTAGGCCATCCTTTAAACGCGGCGCTGTGGTTAGCTAAAACCATGGTGGCTAATGGCTCGCCCTTAAAAGCGGGTGACATATTATTAACCGGTGCCTTAGGGCCTATGGTGGCGGTGCAGGCTGGCGATATTTTTGAAGCGAAAATTTCCGGTTTAGGTTCAGTCAGAGCGGCATTCGCACAAGAATAAATAAGGTAATTTATACAATGATAGATACAGCAGCAGTAGCAGAGATAGTTGATAGCGCCGCCAAAAACGCCAAGGCTATTAGTCAGTTGTCTGAGAATGGTTACCCTTTGAGCTTGGCGCAAGCTTATCAGGTGCAGGCGCAGTCTATAGCCAGAAGGCTGGAGCGCGGTGAGCGTTTAATCGGTATAAAAATGGGTTTTACCAGCCGTGCCAAAATGATTCAAATGGGCGTGGATGATTTAATTTGGGGCCGACTAACCAATACTATGTTATTGGAAGAAGGCGCTGAGTTAGACATGAAAAATTATGTGCATCCCCGAATAGAGCCAGAGATTGCCTTTCGTTTAAAGCAGCCTTTAAAGGGCGAGGTGAGTTTATTAGAAGCTATGGCTGCGGTAGAGGCAGTAGCACCGGCCATGGAAATTATTGATTCGCGCTATGAAAATTTTAAATTTTCACTGCAGGATGTAGTGGCGGATAACTCATCTTCATCGGGTGTGGTGATAGGTGCCTGGCAGCAGCCCAGTTGTGATTTAAGCAATTTAGGCATGGCCATGTTTTTTGATGGCGAGCCGGTACAAATCGGATCGTCGGCGGCGATTATGGGTAACCCCTATCGTTCGCTGGTTGCAGCAGCACGTTTGGCGGCAGCAGCTGATATGACTTTAGAGCCCGGCTGGATAGTATTAGCAGGTGCTTCCACTGCGGCCGAAGCCTTAAGGTCTGGCGTGCATGTGCGCTTGGAAACCGAACAATTAGGGGTTGCAGAAATCTCTGTAGCCGCCCAGTAAGGAGCTAACATGACTCAGCCTAAAACCGAAAGCCAGGTGATTGCTGGTAAAGCCAAGCCCCGAGGGCGCTTTCCGCATTATAAGCGCGCGGGCGATTTTATTTTTGTGTCGGGCACCAGCTCACGTCGCGCCGATAATAGTTTTGTAGGGGTGGAGGTCGATGAGATGGGGGCGACGAATTTAGATATACGGGCGCAAACTCGCGCGGTTATCGATAATATCGCCGACATATTGCAAGAAGCCGGAGCCAGTTTGGATGACTTAGTGGAAATGAGTGCTTACTTGGTCAATATGAATGACTTTGCTGGCTACAACGAAACTTATGCCGACTATTTTACCGAGAGTGGCCCGACCAGAACGACGGTGGCTGTGCATCAGTTACCACACCCACATTTATTAATAGAAATTAAAGCAGTGGCCTATAAGCCCCTATAACATCTTCATACAAAGTAATAACGCTAACGAGGAACAGAGTCATGGCAAAGCTGGCCGGTTTTAATTTTCAGCAGTGGTTAGAAGAGCATAAAGACAAGCTTAAGCCACCGGTAAACAACCAATTGATCTGGGAAGATGCTGATTTAATGGTCACCGTGGTAGGCGGGCCTAATAGCCGTTCTGATTATCATGTAGACCCGGTAGAAGAATTTTTTTACCAGTTTAAGGGTAACTCCTTTGTGCGAATTATGGATGAAGATGGCCCCTATGATGTGCACTTAAAAGAAGGCGATATATTTTTATTGCCCGCTATGGTGCCGCACTCACCGCAGCGCCCTGAAGCAGGCAGCCTGTGTTTGGTGGTAGAGCCCAAGCGGCCAGAGGGTGAAGTGGATGCCTTTGAGTGGTACTGCGAAAACTGTAACCACAAAGTGCATAGAGTAGAAGTGATTTTGAAATCTATAGTTAAAGATTTGCCCCCTCTGTTTAAAGCCTTTGCCGATGATGAAGAAAAGCGCACTTGTAAAAACTGTGGCGAATTACATTCTGGAAAATAAACCATGAAAACAATTGATTTACACAGCCACTTTTTACCCAAAAGTTGGCCTGACTTAGCACAGCGTTTCGGTACCCCCGATTGGCCGTCTATGCGTCATACCGAAGCCGGTAAAGCCATGATTATGGTCGGCGATAAAGAGTTTAGACCTGTCTATGAAGCCTGCTGGAACCCGGCGGTGCGTATAGAGGAAATGGATAAGCACAGCATAGACATACAGGTGATGTCGGCCACGCCTGTGCTGTTTGCCTACGAGCGCCCCGGCCATCAGGCTGCCGACTGCGCCAAAATGTTTAACGATGCTGCTTTAGATATTTGTGACCATAACCCCCAGCGTTTAAAAGCTTTGTGCCAGGTGCCACTGCAAGACATAGATGCCGCCTGTGCCGAAGTAACACGCTGTATGGATAATGGCCACCTAGGTGTACAAATTGGCAACCACGTAGGTTTAAAAAATCTTGATGACGAAGGCATACTCACTTTTTTACAGCACTGCGCCAGTGTTGATGCCGCCGTATTGGTACACCCCTGGGATATGATGGCGAAAGAGCGCATGCCTAAATACATGCTGCCCTGGTTGGTATCTATGCCTGCGGAAACGCAGTTGTCTATTTTATCGCTGATTATGTCGGGTGCTTTTGAACGCTTGCCTAAAAGCCTGCGTATTTGCTTTGCCCACGGCGGCGGCAGTTTTGCCTTTTTACTGGGGCGGGTGGATAACGCTTGGAAACACCGCGACATAGTGCGTGAAGATTGCCCTAACTTGCCGTCTAGTTATGTGGATAGATTCTACGTGGACTCAGCGGTGTTTAACGATGATGCGCTGGCATTGCTGGTAAAAGTGATGGGTGAACAGCGAGTGATTTTAGGCTCTGATTATCCATTTCCCTTAGGCGAGCAGGCCATAGGGTCACTAGTGAGAGAACATCCAAGCTTAAGTGGCGATGCCAAGCAAAATATTTTAAGTAACAACGCGCAACAATTTTTAAAACTGTAATTCACATACAGGTATAGGTTTATGAATATAAAAAGAAAGTGTTTAGCTGCCGCAGTGATTTTATACTCTGGCATCATGAGTGCTTGTGCAGAGCCACATAAGCAGGGTGAATATCATATTACCGACCCGCATGTGCAAGCGCAGGTTAATTTATCGGAAGATAAAACTCCGCCAGATCCAGACCCCGCCAGCTATGGCTTAGATAAAAACGGCAAGTTTATCCACCCGGTGGCCACCCGCGACTCACACGATCGCAAACCCTTTAAAGGTATTTTGGATTACTGGGATAGCAATCAATATATTAAAAATATGAAACTAGAGGCGTTTTACCCCATTACTGTAGAGCCTTTTCATACCTGGCAAAATATTGTTGATTTCGATGGTCGTCGTTATTTGTATCAGTATGTGCGTCAGGATTTAAAAATATTTGATATTACTAATCCCAAAGACTTAAAACTACTATTAACCAAGGGTAATACTTGGGGTATAGATGGCCCCGGTGAGTCGGTAAACCCTTTTCCAGAGGGTGAAATGTTTGGTGCCGCCACGATACAGTGGAATGAAAAACTAGGCAAAAACATTATGGTGCAAGCCTATGAGGTGCGCCGCTTTGGTTTATTAAAAAACAAATACCAAAAGCCTGAACAAGTTAAAAAGCTGCGTGACTCCAAGCACTTAAAAGGTTTTAAAGTGTATGCCATGAACGGCCCCATGCCTGAAGATTGGGAGTTGCTAGCCGAGCGCACCACTGACTACAAACACCCCGATGCGCCCATAGGCAAGCAGCAGGGTTCCGGTGTGCGTGATTTGCCGGTGTACTTTGGCGGTGACACTATGTTTGTTGCGGCAGCTCCAGAGGATAGCCACTCGCTAACTGAATACCCTAACGATTTGTATTCGGCGGGCTATCAATCTTGGGATATGTCTGATCCGGCTAATCCTAAATTTTTACAGCAGTTAAATATGCCTGGGCAAATTGCAGGTAACCCCGCCGATGAGGCTGCCTATAAAGCCAACCCACGCGCTGGTAATCGCACCTCTTGGATGGGGGCGCGTATGTCGCTGTTTATCCCTAAACCGGTTGAAGAGGGCGGCAAGTATGGTTATGCCGCTATGGGTGGCTTAGGTTTTTATGTGGTAGACATTAGCAACCCGGCTGAGATGAAAGTTGTTAGCCACTTAGAATTTGAACCTAATGTGGCCGGGGTGGAAGGTGACTTTGTGGATGTGTCACAGGTTGAGAAAACTGGCATAGTTTACTACAGCGGCTACCCGCTAAATGAAGATTGTTGGGAACCGTACAAAGACGTCTTTATGATAGATGTTAATAATCCAGCTGCGCCAAAAGTTGTGGGTGTGTTGCCTAGGCCTACTCCCCCTGCCGATGCCGCCTTTACTGATTTTTGCCAGCGTCGCGGCAGCTTCGGCCCTAAACGCACCGGTTACTATACGCAACCGGGAGAGCCTAAAGACGGTATATTGCCGTTCAACTTTTACAATGCAGGCCTACAAGTGTTTGATGTTAGCGATGTAAAAAATCCTGAGATAGTTGCTTATTTTGTACCTGGCTTTAACACTGAAACCGTTGCGGAGTATGCACGTGGCAACTTATCCCACGGTGTATATGTAGAGTACGATAGAAATCTGTTTTGGTTGTTTACCAACCACGGTATCTACCTGCTTTCCAGCCCGGTATTAGGCGAGCCTAATTTTGGCAAGCCAAAAGAGCCCTGGCCTAAGCGTTAAATCATTAGGTGCTAATTATTAAAAACCCGGCCACTAAGCCGGGTTTTTTTATGGCTGCGATTTTTGTTGTTATGCTGACGCATGTTGGTATATATAGCTGCCAGTTTTTTGGATGCCGGGTCTAGCCCGGCATGACTGTGAGAGCGAGTCTGAGTGTGTTGGAGTCGCCATAGCGGTACTGAAGACTTCAACTCGCTATCGTCATACCGGCGTATGCCGGTATCCATAGCTGTTTGTTTATTGGATGCCGGGTCTGGCTCGGTATGACTGTGAGTGTGACTGTGTTGGAGTCGCCATAGCGGTACTGAAGACTTCAACTCCTATCGTCATACCGGCGTATGCCGGTATCCATAGCTGTTTGTTTATTGGATGCTGTGTCTAGCCCAGTATGATTGCGAGTGTGACTGTGTTGGAGTCGCCATAGCGGTACTGAAGACTTCAACTCCTATCGTCATACCGGCGTATGCCGGTATCCATAGCTGTTTGTTTATTGGATGCTGTGTCTAGCCCAGTATGATTGCGAGTGTGACTGTGTTGGAGTCGCCATAGCGGTACTGAAGACTTCAACTCCTATCGTCATACCGGCGTATGTTGGTATCTATAGTTGTTTGTTTATTGGATGCTGTGTCTAGCCCAGTATGACTGTGAGTGCGAGTGTGACTGTGTTGGAGTCGCCATAGCGGTACTGAAGACTTCAACTCCTATCGTCATACCGGCGCATGCCGGTATCTATGATTCAGTTTTCTGGATGCCGGGTCAAGCCTGGCATGACTGGGTGCGATTTTGTTCTTGTCGAAACGCTATTCTCAATGGCCCTAAACCATTAACACGCTCTCGTCATACCGGCCCCCGAGCCGGTATCTACGCTGCCTGTTTATTGGATGCCGGGTCTAGCCCGGCACGACTGTGAGTGCGAGTGTGACTGTGTTGGAGTCGCCATAGCGGCACTGATGACTTCAACTCCTATCGTCATACCGGCGTATGTCGGTATCTATAGTTGTTTGTTTATTGGATGCCGGGTCAAGCCCGGCAAGACTGGGTGCGATTTTGTTCTTGTCGAAACGCTATTCTCAATGGCCCTAAACTATTAACACGCTCTCGTCATACCGGCCCCCGAGCCGGTATCCACACTTTCCTGTTTATTGGATGTGGCTGGTAGCATTGCTTCTTGCGCACTAAGCGGGGTGATGTTTGAGCTGTTTAACGAAAAAATTGTGTTCAACTATCTACTACTTTTTAAACGATAATAAAAAAGGCAGCTAATCAATTAGCTGCCTTTTGTTTTTTCTTAACTTAAAACCTAAAACTTAAAAGTTGTAGTTAAAGGTTACACCATAAGTACGTGGTGGGTGGTAGACGTTAAACACGGTGTCATCCCAAGCGGCATAAATGGTGGTTGACGCTACATTGAGTTCGTCGGTTAGGTTTTTACCCCATAGTTTTACCGACCAGCTATCATCACTGCTAGTGAGTTTTAAGCTGGCGTCTATGCTGTACTCGCTATCGACTTGGGTGAGTGGGTTGTTGCTGTTGTCGAAGAAGTATTCATCTTGGTAGCGGTAGTCTATGCGGAAGTTGGCGGTGTTATCGCCTACTTGCCAGTCATAGCTGGTTGCCAGGTTAAAGCTGTGCTCAGGTGAACGACGCATGTCGTTGCCTTTGAGGTTTTCGTCATCAACAAGTAGGTCGTCGGTAAATTTAGCATCTAAGTAACCGTAGCTGCCCATGATGCTAAATTGCTCGGTGACTAATACGGTAAATTCTAGTTCGGCCCCTTTGGCTTCACCGCTGCCATTGAGTACTTGTAGGTTGTCGGGGGTGTTTTCACCGGTAGAAACCCATACTTGGTTTTGTATGTCTTCGTAGTCGGTTAAGAATATTGCGCCGTTTACTTGTATGCGGTTATCTAACCACTGAGTTTTAAAACCAAATTCGTGATTGACCGCTGTTTCTGGCTCAAAAGGAGTGATGGCTTCGATTTCTTTTTCCATACCTTCGCCATTATAACCGCCAGCCTTATAGCCTTTGGCGTAGGCAAAGTATAAAAATACATCGTCAGTGGCTTGGTAATCAACGGTTAAGCTAGGGGTCCATTCATCCCATGAGTCTTTGGTTTTAAAGTTGTAGCTGGCTACGCGGTTGCCGTTGATGTCTTCATGTAGGTTGTCCCAGTTATCAAAGCGGCGGCCAGAGGCGCTGCCGCTAAAGTCTTTTTCGTCTTCGCTCCAACGTAAGCCGGTGGTAACCGATAACTTATCGCTAAGGTCGTAAGTGATTTGGCCAAATATCGCCACGCTGTCGGTGGTGTTGTCGGTGGTGTTACTAACATTACCGGCAGTAGTGCCCCACTGGGTATCAAACCAATAGTCTACAGATTCTAAGCGCGCTATATCTTCGCGCATAAAAAAGGCACCGGCCTGCCAATGAATCTTATCGCCGGTATTACTGGCAAATCTAAACTCTTGTGAGAATTGGTGAGAGTTTTCATCTTTTAGCGATAACCATTGGTCATCGGGCTGTAGCATGGCTAACTCTTCGGGGCTGGCAACCGTGTTATTGGCTGGGTCACCCCAGGGGTCAAATACCTGGCTGTCGTCCACCAAACCAGCGGCGGCATTTTCATAAATACTGTAATCATTTTGGCGATAAGCAGTAATAGAGGTGAAAGTGCCGGCATCGGTATTCCAGTCGGCACGTAGGCTTAGGCCTTCGGTGCGTGATTTTTCAAAACCATCAACGCTGCTAAAGTCTTCGCGTTCATCATCGCTAATAAAGGCTTGGTTGCGGCCTTCGCTGTAGGCTATGTGTTTAACCCGTGGCTTGCCATTAGAGTGCGAACCGTCGGCGCTGAGTACTATTTCTAAATCGGCATTGGGTTGTACTAACACTTGGCCACGCAGTGAATAGCGTTCGGCATCGTCTACGTCGTTGCCGGTGTGGCGGTTTTTACCATAGCCATCACGTACTAAGGTGGTACCGGCTACTTTTGCCGCTACATTGTCGCTTAGTGGCGTATTGTAATAGGCCTTGGTTTCAAATAAGTCGTAATCACCTAGGGTGACTTCTACGCTGCCTTCACTGCCTTCTAGTGAGGGTTTTTTGGTAATAAAGTTAACCGCACCGCCCACTACGTTTTTACCATAGAGGGTGCCTTGTGGGCCGCGCAAAACTTCTACTCGCTCTAGGTCGAATAAGTCACCGGTGGCACCGGTGCCACGGGAAATATAAACCCCGTCTATGTATATACCTATGGCGGCGGCAGCACCGGCGCTTTCTATATCGCTACCTATGCCGCGCATAAACAGTTCGGGTTCGGCGGCGTTATAGGCGTTCATTTGAAAGCCGGGTACGCGACCAGCAATATCATCTAGGCCTGCGATGTTGGCGTCTTTCATTAAGCTTTCGCTAAAGGCAGATACGGCAACGGGGGTGGATTGTAAGCTTTCGCTTTTGTGCCTGGCAGTTACTACCACTTCTTCTAAAGCGAGTTTTTTTTGCTCGGCGACAACAGGATTAATGTGGGTAGCAGCTAAAGCCGCTATGGTTGCAGCCAAATAATTTAGGCGTGCTTTGGGTTGATGGTGCTTAGTCATTGTGGGTTCCTCACCTGCATAAATCAGTTTGTTGTTATTGGTTTTGTATTGGGCGCCGGTTGAACATTTTCCGATCACGTAATACAACAGTACCCCAGGCTTGTATATAGTAAAAACAACTTTTTAAGCCTTAGGTATAATAAAAAAGTTATGTTTGGGCGTGCTAAGGGTTGGCTGCTGGGGTAATACGCAGTCCAACATAGGGTTGTCCGCGCCACTGGTCCAATAGCAGTTGCAGTTGCTCACCACTGGCTAATTGCCAGTGGCTGCGGAGTTGTTGCTGGCAGTTGCTAACGGGCTCGGCAGGCTGCTGGGCTTGACCGTAGTGCTGCGTGAGCATGGCCAGCGCTGCCCTAAAGGCCTGTGCGCACAAGCTGTTGTTGTCGCTTAGGCTACGGTAGTACAGCTGCTCTACCAATTGTTGCTGAGGCGGTTCGCCCCTGAATAAATACTCTAAATGATAAGCTTGGCCTGCGAGTTGGCTTTGGTAGCTGAGGCTGTAGGCCTTTTCTTCTAACAGTACTTGTTGTTCTTGCTGTTTGATAGTGGCCATGGTGGCGCCCCAGTTAAAGGGGCCTAGTAATTCAGCATGGCTGCTAGCGCTTAGCCACAGGCCGCTGCTCAACGCTAAGGTGAGGAAAATTTTTAGGGGCATGGTGACCTCGTTGTTATTGTTGCTGGCTGTTAATTATTGATTTTTTAAACTTTGTAACAGTGCCGCTGGCGTCGTGGGGCCATAGCTTAGGCTTTCGGTTTGGCGTTGCACGAACTGCCAGTATTGTAATTTCCACTCAAAACCTACCGCCAAGCCGCGGGCCTTGCCGACTTTTTCCATCTCGGCTTCTTTGCTGGCATCAAAGGGCGGGTAGAGCACCACAAAGTCCCAGTCGTCACCGCGCACATTGCGATACCACTGAGGTTGCTCCAGGCCTATGGTTTTATAAACCTCATCCCAGGCGGCCATCCACTCCATAAAGGCCTGCTGCTTGCCCGGCACAATTTTGTATATGCCTATGGTTTTCATGTCGGCAGAGCTGGTGATGGGTGAGAGCAAAAAGATGATGGCAAGTAGTATAGGTTTGCAGAGGCTGTTGGGTTTTTTCATGGCGGCTAATCCGTTTTTATTTTGTGATGCTGGCTTTGGGGCGGTATCTGGCAATGTTAGTTTTGCCTACATTGTTATGATTTTTGCTGCTGCGTTTTTGGGCGAAGGGGACAGAGCTAAAGATCTGTCCCCGCAAACCTTCGGTTTGCGCTTAGCCCGACATTTTTTTCATATCCAAAGCCAAGTCTTCTATCATATCCTCTTGCCCGCCTACGGTGCGGCGTTTGCCTAGTTCTACTAATATATCCCTAGCGCTAACGCCGTATTTTTTGGCGGCGCGTTTGGCGAATAATAAAAACGAGGAATACACACCGGCGTAGCCCAGGGTGAGTGAGTCGCGGTCTACGCGCACCAGTTCATCCATCATGGGTACGATGATGTCTTCGGCTATGTCCATGGTTTTAAACAGGTCTACCCCGGTGGCTATGCCTTTGCGCTCTAGCACGGCCAGTAATACTTCCAGTGGCGTGTTGCCAGCACCGGCACCCAAGCCTGCTACCGAACCGTCTATGCGGGTGGCGCCGGCTTCTATGGCGGCCACGCTGTTGGCTACGCCCATGGCCAGGTTGTGGTGGCCATGAAAGCCGATTTCGGTTTCGGGTTTTAACACTTGCTTGGCCAGGCTGACGCGTTCGCTGACATCTTCGGGCAGCATATAGCCAGCAGAGTCGGTGATATAAACGCAGTTGGCGCCGTAGGATTCCATTAGCTGCAATTGCTCAACTAATTGTTGCGCTGGAATCATATGGGCCATCATTAAAAACCCCACCGTATCCAGGCCCATTTTTTGGCCCATGTTGATATGTTGCTCTGAAACATCTGCCTCGCTGCAGTGGGTGGCGACGCGTATGGTGTCTATGCCACAGTCTGCTGCCATCCTAAGATGATCTATCGTGCCGATCCCCGGCAATAATAAAGCAGACACTTTTGTGTTTTTGACAGCTCCACATACAGCGCGCAGATATTCTTCGTCACTCGCGGCGGGAAAACCGTAGTTTACCGAGCGGCCACCCAGGCCGTCACCGTGAGCGACTTCTATCATGGGCATGCCCGCATCGTCCATGGCCTTGGCCACGGTGACCATTTCGGCCACGCTAATTTGGTGGCGCTTGGGGTGCATGCCGTCCCTTAAACACATGTCGTGCAAGGTGATTTTTTGATCAGTGTTGGTTGTGTTGGTCATTATTGAGCCTCCTGAGTGGCGCAGGGAGTAAAGCGCCCGGCTAGTATTTCTTGTGCGTAGCACTCGGCGGTGCGCAGGCCAGCGGCGGTCATAATGTCTAGGTTGCCAGCGTAGTTGGGTAAGAAATCTCCCAGGCCTTCGACTTCTAAAAAGATGGAGACGCGCTTGCCGTCAAATACCGGGCCGTTTTTTAAGGTGTAACCGGGCACGTATTGCTGCACTTGTTTAATCATGGCGTTAACAGAGGCGGTAATGGCAGCCTGGTCGGGCTCATCTACGGTGAGGCAGTGTATGGTGTCGCGCATAATCAAGGGTGGCTCGGCGGGGTTGATAATAATAATGGCCTTGCCTTCGGCGGCCCCACCTATGCTTTCTATCGCGGCAGCGGTGGTGCGGGTAAATTCGTCTATGTTTTTACGGGTGCCGGGGCCTGCCGACTTGGATGAAACCGTGGCGACTATTTCGCCGTAGCTTACTGGCTGTACTTGGCTTACGGCGGCAATCATAGGGATGGTGGCCTGACCGCCGCAAGTGACCATGTTGACGTTCATGGCCTGCGCGGCAACCGCATCGGCCAGATTGACGGGCGGTATGCAGTAGGGGCCTATGGCTGCGGGGGTGAGGTCTATCATCACCGCGCCTTGCTCGTTAACCTTGCGCGAATTTTCGGCGTGTACATAGGCCGAGGTGGCATCAAAACAAATCTGTACGCCATCTGCTTTCATGCTACCCAGCATGCCGTCTACGCCATCGGCAGTGGTTTTTAGGCCCAGCTCTTTAGCGCGGGCTAGCCCTGGTGAGGCGGGGTCTACGCCTATCATCCAAACCGGTTCTAGAATGTCGGAACGCATGGCTTTAATTAATAGGTCGGTGCCTATATTACCCGGCCCAATAATGGCGACTTTTATTTTTTGGCTCATCTGGCAGTACTCTGGTGTTGAAACTCACTGGCTATGCTCCCCGTGGCGGCCTGCTAAATTGGGCAGGGCGATCATCGCCTAGAGGTGCGTGTTAGTGGATTTACTATAAGTGGCTAAGCTATTCATGAATAATATAATTTTAAGCAGTCGCTATAACTAAAAGCTTATAGAGTAGCGGTGTCGAAGCTATATATTTAAAGTTATTTCAACCTGCTTAAATTGTATAAGCTTTGTATAGCTGGATTGATATACTCGCTTTCATTGAGTGCTGGGGTACCATTACTGCAGGTTTAGGTATAAGCACTTTGAATCAAATTTTTATATTGAGTACAGCTATGAACCATTACACCCGTAACGACTGCGAACAATTAGACCAGCAAGACCCGCTGGCAGCTATGCGCGATGCTTTTGCCATACCCGAAGGCATGATTTATTTGGACGGTAATTCTTTGGGTGTGCGCCCTAAGGCCGCCAAAGAGCGCGCTCTACAAGTAATAGAACAGGAGTGGGGTACAGACCTGATTAAGAGCTGGAATACCGCAGGTTGGTTTGAGCTGCCTTATAAACTGGGTGACAAGGTGGCGCAGATTATTGGTGCCGATGCGGGTGAGGTGGTGGTGACCGACTCTACCGGTATCAACCTTTATAAGGTATTAGCCGCGGCGCTGACGCTGACGGAGCGCAAGGTTATTGTGATGAATGGCAGTAACTTCCCCACCGATAATTATATGGCGCAGGGTTTGTTGCAGCAGTTGGGCAGTGACTATGAAATACGTTTTGCTGAACACGATAATATTATGCAAGCCATAGATGAAGATGTGGCTGTAGTGTGTTTAACCCATGTGCATTATAAAACCGGTGAAGTGTTTGATATGGCGGCGGTTACCGCCAAGGCCGAGCAGTGTGGTGCCATTAGCATTTGGGATTTATGCCACAGTGCTGGCGCTATGGATGTGCAGCTCAATGCCTGCAATGCAGATTTTGCGGTGGGTTGTACTTATAAGTATTTGAATGGCGGCCCCGGCAGCCCTGGATTTATTTTTGCTGCTAAGCGCCATCACGGTAAAGCTTTACAGCCCTTAACGGGTTGGTGGGGGCACGCTGCGCCTTTTGCTTTTGAACGCGACTATCGCCCAGCAGAAAACATAGGGCAGATGCTTAGCGGTACCCAGCCTATTTTAAGCCTGGCGGTTACCGAGGTGGGTTTGGATATTTTTTTACAGGTCGACATTAAACAAATACGTGAAAAGTCACAAAAATTGACTCAGCTATTTATTGATTTAATGGAGCAGCGCTGTGGCCAATATGGTTTTACTTTGGTGAGCCCGCGTGATGCCAGCATACGGGGTAGCCAAGTCTCGTTTAACCACGAGCATGGCTACCCGGTGATGCAGGCCATGATTAGCCGCGATGTGGTGGGTGATTTTAGAGCGCCAAAAAATGTGCGCTTTGGTTTTACCCCTTTGTACATTAGCTATGTGGATGTGTGGGATGCGGTGGATCGCATCGTCGATATTATGGAAACTAATTTATGGCAGCAGCCTGAGTTTAATCAACGCGGTGCAGTGACCTAGTTTAAGCGTCAGCATTAGACCAATAATAAATTTTATAGAGAGTAGGCTTAAACATGTCCAACAATAATCAACAGCAGTGGTCGTCCCGTTGGGGTTTTATGCTCGCCGCTATGGGGTCGGCGGTGGGCTTGGCCAATATTTGGCGCTTCCCTTACGCCGCCGGTGAGAGTGGCGGCGGTGCTTTTGTGTTGGTGTACTTGGGCGCGGTGTTGACCGTAGCCTTACCCTTATTAATTGCCGAGCTATTAGTGGGCCGCCGTGGCCAAGCCAGCCCGCCTAATGCTATTGCGGCAGTTGCCCAAGAGGCTGGCGGCAGCCGCTTGTGGAAAAAAATGGGCTATGGCGGCAGTATTGCGGCGATATTAATTTTGGCTTTTTACTGTGTGGTGGGCGGCTGGACCTTAACCTATATTTTAAAAATGGCCAGCGGCAGTATGAGTGGCATGTCGGGGCTGGAGTTAGGCCAGGCCTTTGATGAGGTTAATGCCAATCCATGGTTAATGTTGTTAGCGTTCTCGGCATTTTTAGGTATTACCGTTTTTATTTCATCTAAGGGTATACAGGGCGGTGTGGAGCGCACAGTCAAGTTACTAATGCCTACCTTGTTAATAATGCTGGTAGCTATGGTGCTTTACTCGGCGATCACCGGTGAGTTTATTAAAGCGCTGAGCTTTTTGTTTAACCCGGACTTTTCTCGCATTACCCCTGCGATAGTATTAGATGCTTTTGGCCAGGCGTTCTTTTCGGTAAGTGTGGGCTATACCAATTTAATGGCCTATGGCGCGTATTTGAAAAAGGATATCAATATCCCCAGTTCTTGTGCAGTGATAGTGGGGGCCGATACTTTGGTGGCGCTATTAGCTGGCTTGGCTATCTTCCCGATTATTTTCTCCTATGGTTTAGAGCCTGACGGTGGCCCCGGCCTAGTGTTTATGACTTTGCCTATAGTGTTTGGCTCGGTGAGTGGCGGGGCAATTTTAGGGGCTTTGTTTTTCTTACTACTAAGTTTTGCGGCGCTGACTTCATCACTGAGTATGTTAGAAGCACCCGTGGCCTGGTTTAGCGATTTATGGCAGTGGTCGCGCAAAAAATCTGTGTATATTGCAGGTGCTTTGGTGTGGTCTTTAGGTTTGCTATGTGTGTTTTCCTTTAACTTATTGGCCGATGTACATCCCTTGGGTATGTTTACTTACTTTGAAGGCAAAACCTTTTTTGATCTTTATGATTTTGTGACAACTAGAATTGCTGCGCCAGTCATAGGCACAGGTATCGCTATTTTTGTAGGCTGGGTGATGACCAAAAAAATGACCGCGCAAGAGTTGTCGTCCAGCGAAACTCAGTTGGGTTATAAGTTGTGGTTGTATTCAGTACGCTTTTTGGTGCCGGTGGTGCTGTCATTGCTATGCTACAGCATGCTGACTAACTAGGTGTTAGCGCTTATGTAGCTCTCTATTTTATATCCATGTGATCCATGGTCTCCCCTTGCCGGCTTTTTTAAGCCGGTATTTTTTAAACTCTATTTCTATTTTGTTGAGGTGTGCAATGCCGCTACGGTTGCCTGCAGTGAGATTCTTTTTGCCTGTTGTTTTGTCGTTGATCGCTTATGGCCTAGTTGGCCATGTGTGGGCCGCTGAAAGTAACGGTGATGTAGTGGTATATGAGCAGGCATTTTTTAGCAAATACAATGCGGTTAATGCTGAGGATGTATTGCGTCGTATACCTGGCGTAGAAAAGTTACTGGATGCCGAGCAGGAGGAAAAGCGCGGTATAGGTTCTGGTGGCGATCAAATTTTAATTAATGGCAAGCGTATTGCGGGTAAGGCTAATGAGTTGTCAGCCGCCTTGAATCGTATACCCGTTGAACGTCTTAGCAGGGTGGAGTTGATACGCTCTACCGATGCCTCCTTGGGGGTGCGCTCAGATGGCTTGCTGGTTAATGTAATAACGAGTGAAACTGTGGCTGAGGGAGTGGGATCATGGCGGCTGGCAAATTATTTTTATGATGATGGCCACAGCAATCCTGCGGCAGAACTTTCTTACAGCAATGAGTTGGGAGGCATGCAGTATTTTATTGGCGCTGAATTGGAATCGGTTTATAGCGCCGATTATATAGATGAAAACTTTTTCCATAGTCAGTCTGAATTAAATGAGCAGCGCCGTAATAAATCGGCCTTTGATATGGAGAAGTATCAATTATCGGCTAATGTGATTTATGGTTTCGATGGTGGTGATGAGTTGCGTGTTAATGCATTATTGGCCAGCCAAAAAGATTATTTGCGGGAGCTTAGCCGACGCAAAGTAGTTAATGCTTTGGGGGATCAGGTCGAGGCTTACAGCGAGTTACTTGAGTCACCTGATAGTAGTGATCAGTGGGAGCTGGGGCTGGATTACTCGCATGCCTTGTCAAAACAGTTAAGCCTAAAAAACATCGCTATTTACAGTTACCTGCATGAGCAAACACAACAGCAGCAATATCGTTTGGATAATAGCGGCAAGGTGATAAATAGCAGCGATAGTGCGGATGTAATAGATACCGAAGCTATAATCAGAAGCTCGTTGTTGTGGCAGGCTTATAGGCTACATAGCATAGAGCTGGGGGTGGAGTTAGCTGAAAATATCCTGGACACAGATTTTGATTTGTTACTTGCTAATAATGCGGGGCAATTAACTCCTGTTGATGTGGGTAATGCCCAATCTTTGGTGACGGAGTTTAGGCAGGAATTTTTTATTACTCATTTTTGGTCACCCAGTTCAGTATGGAGTATAGAAAGTGGTTTTAACTATGAACGCAGCCGCATAGAGCAAGAGGCGGGCAGTTATGAAAACCGCAGGGATTTTAATTATGTAAAGCCACGCTTTGATGTGCGCTACAGCCTCAGCTCGGCTGAGCAATTGCGGCTGCAGTTGGAGCGCAGTGTTAGCCAGCTAGAGTTTAGTGATTTTGTACCTTCCTATGATACCGAGTTAGATAGGCTGGATTTTGGTAACCCCGAGCTGCAACCGGAAATCGCCTGGGAGTTAGACCTTAGCTACGAGTACCAACTGCCCAATGATAACGGCACGGTAGAGGCGAAAGTCTTTTATAACGACATAGACGAACATATCAGCACCGTAGCCGTGCGCGAGGGGCGCTCGGCGGTGGGCAATATAGGTGAGGCCAAGCTATATGGTGCCAAGCTCTCTGGCAGTGTGCGCCTGGCTTGGTTGGGCTTGCCCGAGGCGATTGTAAGTGCAGAGTATACGGCTAAACATAGTGAAACCACTGATCCCTTTAGTGGCCAGCAGCGTGCGATTAATGAAAAGCCCGATTACGATTGGCGTGTGGGTTTTAGGCACGACATGATAAGTACGGCGTTATCCTATGGCGCCGAGTTAATCGGCACCGGCCCAGTGGAGCTGCAGGATATAGATGTATTACAGCGCCAGTCCAGCCTGCTGAATATGAATGCTTTTGTGGAGTATCAATTAGCTAAAGGCCTGGTGTTGCGTCTGGAAGGCAATGGCTTATTAGAGAATCAATCGAGTAGGCAGCGCCAGCGTGGGCTAGTGGCTGAGCAGTTAATCACACGCACAGAGCGCGCTGATTTGTACAGCACGCGGGAGTGGCAGTTAAGTTTAACGGGGCGCTTTTAAAGGCGCGCTTAATCTAAATTAACCAGATGCAATATAGAGGTGCGCAGCTCGTTTTCTAAACCTTCTGTATCGGGGTGGTGCGGTTTGCCATAGCCTATTTGGTTGGTCATGCCGTCCATTAGCGCGGTAATAATGCGGGCCAGGTGGCGAGCGCGATGCATGGACATATTGCTGTCGCAGCTAAGTAGCAGCTTAGCCAGTGCTGTAATATAGAAATCGTAAAACCTTTCCATGATTTCAGCGACTTCATCGTCATGTTGCGCCAAGGCCCATACCGTAAACCAAATATTACAGGTGGATTTTATTTTGATGTCGTTGAGTAGAAAGTCTACGGCGGCTAATATTTTGGCTGACTTGCTGCTGCCGTGTTGGGTGACGGCTTCGTAGGTGTTGGCGTATTTGTCTATCTCGGGAGTGAGCACTTCCCACAGTAATTCTTTTTTGGTGGCGTAGTAGTACTGAATATTGCCGGGCTGTATGCCTATGTTTTTGGCGATGCGGCGCAGCACAAAATTTTCGTAGCCTTCGTCCACTAAAATACGTCGCGCTTCATCAATAATGGCCTGGCGGGTCTTTTCGCCTTTTTTTCTGGCGGCGGGGCGGGTGGCTTTTTCTTTGCTGCTCTGTTTGCCGCTTGTTTTAGTGGCAGCTTTGCCGCTCTTCTTGTCAGCCGTGGTGCTGGTCACGTTATATCCTCAAATAAAAAGGCCGGTAGATAAGGGGCTTATCATACCGGCCTAAGGCAGGATTATCTAATCATGTAGGTTTTTCGTATGGTCTCATGTACCCGGCAGGTGCCTTTCCAGTCTTTGGGGAAGAAGGCGGCAGTGTTGGGGGTGATTTCTATCACCTCGCCAGACTCGTGTACGTAGGTGGCGCGACCTTCCATAAAGTGGCAGAACTCGTCGCTGGTTACATGGCAGTTCCAGTAGCCGGGGGTGCATATCCACACGCCGGTTTCTGATTCGCCGTTAGGGCCTTTGTGTAGTAATACGCCAGTTACTTTAGAGACGCCTTCTATCATGGTGGGTACAGTGCCCCAATCCTTCACATCGGTGACTTCGTTAGGCTTATGTAATACAGATGCAGATGTTGTCATGGTTTACTTCCTTAATGGCTAATAATTATGCGGTGAGCATATAGAGGTTGCGTATGGTCTTTTTGACGACGCAGGTGCCGGTCCAGCCGGCGTTAAAGTGTATGCAGGTACCGGCGCGTACTTCTATCACTTCGCCGTCGGTAGAGGTGTAGGTGGCCTCACCTTGAATAAAGTGGCAAAACTCGTCGCGGGGTATGCTTAGTGGCCAGGTGCCGGGGGTGCATTCCCAAAAGCCTGATTCGGGTTTGTTATCGGGGCCTTTGTATAACAGTATGCCGCGGGATTTTGATTGCCCTTCTATGCAATCGGGCTGGTCGCCCCAGTCGGTGAGTTGCTCGCTGGCGATTTGGTCTACGTTGTAAATCACTTTGCAGTGTTCGCCTTGGGCGCTAATAGCTTCGCTCATTATGTTGTTACTCTGTTTGGTGTTGGTAGTAACGGCCTGTGCCGGTATTTATAATTAGTTTGTGGATTGCGGCTAACACACTGCCGCAATGACGGTACTGTTGGGTAAATAGTGCACTTTTTGTTGTCATGTCTGCATCCATTTGGCTGTGTGGATTGTGGCTAAGCCACTGCCGTAATGACAGCTTTGCACTATTTGTGCGTTAGCGATTTAGTATTTCGTTAATCACTTGCGCTGCTTTTTCACCGCCTTGTGCTTTTTGCATATGTTCTTTTAGTGGTGGTAGCTTGGCTTGTATGCTTTGGTTGGTCAGGCAGTCGTCGATAGCTTTGGCTAATTGCTGCTCGGTCCAGTCGTAGCGTGGCAGTTTGCGGCCATAGCCAGTGTCTTCTATGCGGGTGGCGTTATCGTGGCCGTCCCAGCAGTAGGGCATGATGATGGCGGGCTTGCCGAAATATAGCGCCTCGTTAAAGCTGTTGTTGCCACCGTGGTGGATAAATAAATCAGCGTGAGGTACCACAGCAGGCTGCGGATACCAGCCTTGCAGGTGTACGTTGGCGGGTTTGTTATAAGGGCTTAAGTCCTCGCCCACTTTCATTAAGAAGCGGTAGGGCATATTGGCAAAGGCTGCCAGCATGCGTTGGTATAGCTCTACATCGGAGTCGCCCAGCGAGCCAAAGGCTACATAAATAAGCGGCTTATCTTGGTACTCGGCGGGGAAGCTAGGCACTTCATAAACGCCCTCATCTCTTACGCAGCCTTCTAAATAGGTGAATTGATCTTCTGATAGCGGGGTTTCGCGCTTAAAAGCTAAAGGCTTGGGGTAAAGCAAAAAGTTCATGGTGGGGGAGACTTCAAAAAACTCGCCCATGGGGTAGGGGGCTTCACCTTGTTGTTTTAAAAACGCATTAAACCGGTTGTGTGAGGCGGCCACGCAGCGCTCAAATTCTGCCTCAAAGGCCTTGTAGCCCTCGTAATCGCCCTGCGAGCAGCCTGATAAATGCGGCGGCACCATGGGGTCGGTGACTTCATTTTCGGAGCAAGAAATAATTCTTACCCATGGGCAGCCGGCCTTTTTAATAGCAGGGAACAAAATAACATTGTCTACACAGATAAGGTCGGGTTTGATTTTAGCCAGCTGCATTTGTAAATCGGGCTCGGCGCATATGGCGGAGTCGACGATGGCATCCCATACCGGCGCTACATAGGCTTCGACTTGTTTAAGTGGGGAGTATTTAAAATGAGGTAGATGTTGGGCGATAAAATTATCCCAGTATTTGGCTACGTCTTCGTCACTCATATCACCCGACATATTCACTGGGTACTCTTCAAAGCCGTATTCGGCAAATACGCCGCTAAAGCCCTTGTCGCAAATAAAAACCGGGTTATGTCCCATTTTGCGTAACTCTTGGGCTATGCCTACACAGTTTAGGGCTGGGCCAAAGGCGGCCTCGGGGAAAAAGGCAATAGTTTTACCGCTGCTCATGGTGCTCTCCAGTGCTTCTTATCTAGTTCGTTATTATAAATAGGGGGTGGCCTTTAGGCTATTCCCTGCTTGTAATAGTGGGGTTATATGTAATTTCTAGTTCAATATACTATTTAGTTAAGTTGTTTGTCTACATTGTTGTTACTGGTTGTTTGTCTGTGTGTTTGTGAGCTAAGCCACTGTTTTTGGGTGTTTTTTGCGGTTTTTGTTGTTGTTTTGGTGGTTTTTATTCTGATTCGATATAAGGGTTTCTGTTTTTTAGATGTAATTAATCCTTGAATGCGGGAAAGTAGATGGGTAGTATTTAGTTCGTTGTAATAATTATTTCAATAAACTATCAGTCGCTTGGTTATCTGAGTAAGTAAGTTGCAGTGCAGCGCTGTAACAACCACCGATGAATAACAATAAAATTGGAGAGTTCTATGAGTTTCCTAACTAAAACACGCAAGCCGCTGGGCTTGGCTATAGCTGCATTGTCTGCGGCTGGCATGGCTACGCAATTGAATGCGGCCATTTTGGAAGAGGTTGTAGTAACCGCGCAAAAGCGCGAGCAAAACTTACAGGATGTGGGTGTGTCTGTCTCGGCATTTACGGGCAAGCAAACCCGTGCCTTGGGCTGGAATAACAGTGAGGACATAGCTGCGCAAACGCCGGGCTTGGTAACGGCTTCTTTTGCCGGTGACTCTACCGTATCTATATTCTCAGTGCGTGGTGTGGGGCAAAATGACTTTGCCGATCACCAAGAGGCTCCTACCGCTATGTATATAGATGGTGTGTATATTGCCAGTACCGGTGCGGCAGGTTTCCAAATGTTTGATGTGGAGCGGGTAGAAGTTCTGCGTGGCCCACAGGGTACCTTGTTTGGGCGTAACGCTACCGGTGGCTTGATGCATATCATCAATAAAAAGCCTACCGAAGAGTTTGAAGGTTATGTTGATGTAACGCTAGGTGATTTTGATCAGCGTCGTTTTGAAGCTGCGGTGAGTGGCCCGCTGGCTGAGAATGTTTTAGGTCGTTTATCTGTGCTGCAGGAAAGTGCTGATGGATACTTTGAAAACAAAGGTGCTGGCGATGATCTTCGTTCGCGTGATTATATGAGCTGGCGTGGCCAGTTAGAATTTAGAGCAGGTGATAATGCCACGGTAAATTGGTCTGCATGGCAGAATGTTACTGACCACGCTACGGGCGGTATATATGATCGTATCACGCCTTCAGGAGTTGATTATACTGGCCGTGGTAATGATTATCCCAAGGCTAATGAAGGCGCACCAGATGTAGAGGGTGAGGTAGACAAAGACTCGCACGGTATTATGCAAACAGTGGTAATAGACACTAAAGCATTTACAGTGACGTCTATCACTGATTTTCAAAAAATTGATAAATATTATTTAGAAGATTCAGATGGTGGCCCAGATGCTTACTTATGGTATGACGCTGCCGCAGATGTAGAGCAATTTTCGCAAGAGTTGCGCTTAAATGGCGAGTCTGAAGGATTAAAATGGCAGGCAGGTTTATATTACTTAAATATTGATGGTGTTTATTCCTCGCAAATTAATATTCCTTCTTTTGGTGGTAATCCAAAAAATGATTATACGCTTAGCACAGAGTCGTACTCTATTTTTGGTCAAATAGAATATGATTTGACGGATTCATTATTGCTTACAGCAGGTTTACGTTGGACTGATGATGAAAAAGAATTTGATATTACTAGTCAATGTTTAGAAACAACTTTGCAGGCTGCCAAGGATGTCTTTGGTCCTAACTCTGTTGGCCCTGGTACGGGCGTAGACTGTGCATATCTTGAAAGCTTCGGAGCTGATGTGGTTTTAACCTTGCCGGGTGAGCAAAACTTTGAGCGCCACGATGAAGATTATTCAGGAAAGTTACAATTAGATTACCGCATGGTTGATGATGTTCTTCTATATGCTGGTGTTAGTAGAGGCATGAAAGGCGGCGGTTTTACTGCTCCTTTGGATGGCTTGTTGGCTGAGCCAGCTATGAGCTACGAACCAGAAATATTAACTAGCTATGAAATTGGTATTAAGTCTGAGTGGTGGGATGGCAAGGTACGGCTGAATGCTAGTGCTTTCCAATATGATTATGAAGACTATCAAGGATTTGTTTTTGTTGGCCTAACATCTGTAGTGGTAAACAATGATGCTACTGTAACCGGTGGTGAAATTGAGTTGTATGTTTCTCCTTCTGAGGGATGGGATATATCACTGGGTGTGGCAATCCTCGATGCCGAAGTTGAAGACGTCACATTCCGTGACGGTGTTACTGTAGAGGACCAAGACAAAACTACATCACCAGATTTAACGGCCAACTTGCTAATTAGAAAGGGCTGGGATTTAAGTGATGGCGCTGAGTTTGCCGTGCAGGTTGATGGTCAATATATCGATGAGCAGCAGTTAGGTACAGAAAATAGTGATTTGGCGATGACTAGCTCTTACTCCATTTGGAACGCTAGAGTGAGTTACACCACTGAAAACTGGGACGTAGCTGCATTTGTTAAAAATGCGGGTGATAAAGAGTACCGTACCTACGCTTTCGATCTAGAAACGGACTTTGGTTACTCACTAGAAGTTTACGGCCCACCACGCTGGGCAGGCATACAAGCCCAATATCGTTTCTAGAGAGTACTGTTCTAGTTTAAATAGTTAGGCTTATCCCCCTAGGTCTGTATGACTAGTTTAGCTGCACCTTTGGGTGCAGCTTTTTTACCCCGTATTTTTTGGAGTGCATATGTGTGCTAAAAGCAATGTAGTGGTCGCTGCTAGCGAGAGTAATGCTGAGCAGCGATCTGTTTTAAGAGCGGCCTTTTTAGCAGAAACTCGTTACTGCGATTGGCGGCTAGTAGCGCTAAGCGCCGATGCCTCTTTTCGTCGATATTTTCGCCTTAGCCATAATGGCCAGTCGGTGCTGCTGATGGATTCTCCGCCCGACAGCGAAGATATGGATAGTTATATCAAGGTGGCTCAATACCTGTTAAGTGCCGGTTTACGAGCCCCTAAAATTTATGCCTTAGATCAAATCAATGGCTTTGCCATTATCGAAGATTTCGGCAATCAAACGTATACCCAGTTATTAGATGCTGGTGAACAGGCAGAGCCATTATATCAATTGGCTATAGATGCCTTGGCGCGTTTACATCAGCGCTTGGACATTAAGCAAATTGATATCCCACGCTATGACCAGGGTTATTATCAGGATGAGGCGTCTTTATTTATTGATTGGTATTGGCCCGCCAGAACCGGCGGTCAAATTTCCGATAATTTACGCCGTGAATATATGGCTATCTGGGATCAACTTCTGGCCCAGGTTGCTACTGATAATGAATGCATGATTTTACGCGATTATCACGTTGATAATTTGATGGTGATAGCCGGTGAAAGCGGCTTGAATAGTTGCGGCTTATTAGATTTTCAGGATGCACTAATAGGTTCGCGGGCTTATGACATGGTGTCTTTATTTGAGGATGCCAGGCGTGATGTGGACCAAGCTATGGCGCAGCGTTTAATAGAAGGCTATCTCAAAGATTTTGGCCCGCAACAGGCAGCCGATTTTCATTATGACTACAACGTATTAGGTGCTCACCGCCATATTAAGATTGTGGGTATTTTTGTGCGTCTTTGTGTTCGTGATGGCAAATCACATTACTTAGATTATTTACCCAGAGTGCAACGTTTATTGGAGCATTCCTTATTAAAGCCAGAGATGAAACCGTTAGCGGAATGGCTAGATAGAAACCACCCTGGTTTTGTTTCTGCACCACTGCAGTTTGATGCCCGTATACTCAAAGGCATGCTCTGCGAAACATTATAAATTCATTAAAAGTTAAAGATGTACTGATAGGAAGTAGCGCCATGAACAACAGTGAAAAAAGAAACGGTTTAATCGAATGTGCTGGCAAGATTTTTTATAACAATGCCTTGCATGATTCAGTATCAGATGTGCGTATCCCGGTGATTAACCCTGCCACCGAAGAGCAGGTGTCGGAAATTGTTAGCCCCACTGAACAAGAAATTGATCATGTTTTAAAAATTGCCAATACTGCACAAAAAAAATGGGCCAATACCGATGCGAAAACCCGCGCCGCGTATTTACATAAAATTGCCGACTCCATAGAGCATGCTAATCACCAGCCAGTAGCTGAGGCTATGAGCTTAGAAATGGGCAAGCCCTATCCCGAGGCGTTGGGTGAAATTGCCAACGTGGGCCCCATATTTCGCTATATGGCAGAAATGGCTCGTGACGATGGTGGCCATATAGCTGGTACTACCCAGATAGGCTCTTTTCAATACTGCCGCTACGAACCTTTAGGGGTGAGTGTGCATATTATGCCGTTTAATTTCCCCATTTTATTATTCGCCTGGACTGCAGCGGCTTCCTTGGCTTGCGGTAATGCGTTTGTGATGAAGCCTGCCGAGGCTACATCTATTAGCTCGTTGATGTTTATGGATCACTTTAAAGTATTGCCAGAGGGTTTGGCAGCCTGCTTAACCGGCAACGCCAGTGTGGGTAGCCACTTAGTAGCTTCTGACTTAACCCACGCCGTTGCCTTTACCGGTAGTGTTGCTGTTGGTCGCAAGGTCAATATCGCCTGTGCCGAAGCAATGAAACCCGCAGTGATAGAGGCTGGCGGTAACGATGCCATGATTATTGCCGAATCTGCCGATATAGAAATTGCAGCTGCGGGCAGTATTTGTGCAGCATTTCATTTAAGTGGTCAGGTCTGTACCTCTGCGGAACGTTTTTTTGTGGTGGACGCCATACATGATGAATTTGTAGAGGCCTTTGCCAAACGTGCCAAAGCGCTGCGTATAGGCCACGGTTTAAGTAAGGCCGAGATAGGCCCAGTAGTTAATGTTGCAGCCAGAGATAGAATTAAAAATCTGGTAGATAAAACCGTAGCCCAAGGTGCAACTGTTGTATGCGGCGGTAAAATCCCGGATGGATTTGATAAGGGCGCTTACTACGAACCCACTATTTTGACCGATGTGACACCGGATATGGAGATTATGAACTCGGAAGTATTTGGCCCGGTAGCGGCAATTTGTCGAGTAAAAGATGTGGACGAGGCTATAGCTAAAGCCAACGACTCACAGTTTGGTTTAGGTGCCTGTATTTTTACTAATGATTTTAAAGAGGCCACTAAAGCCACCGAACAATTACAAACCGGCATGGTGTGGGTGAATAACCCCATGATAGATAACGATGCCTTGCCTTTTGGTGGTGCCAAAATGTCGGGCTTGGGCCGCGAGTTGGGCCGTGAAGGCTTGAACGCTTTCCGCCAGAGCAAAATGGTAATACAGGATGCCGACCCCATTATGCACGACTGGTGGTATCCCTATCCGGATTCAGCTTTTCACCCCGATGCCTAGCTAGGTGCTGGTTATCAGCAAAAGCCGAATACGAATCATTAATAAGAATTGAAAGAAGAATTGTTATGAGTCAGCAACAAGCAGAAGTCGCCGTAGTGGTGTTAGGCGCGGGTAAGGGCACGCGCATGCAGTCGGATTTACCCAAGGTGTTACAGCCTTTAAAAGGCCGGCCTTTAATTAGCCATTTATTAACAGCGGTAGATGGTATTAACCCCGATAAGTGCGTAGTGGTTATAGGCCCCGATATGGATAACGTAAAAGCCTGTGTGGCGCCGCGGTTAACGGCTATACAACATCAGCAGTCGGGCACAGGTGATGCGGTAAAAGCGGCCAGAGCTATGCTGGAAGATTTTCACGGTGATGTCTTAGTGGTTTATGGCGATACCCCTTTAATTACCACTGCTACTTTGCAACGTTTATTAGACGAGCGTCATCGTGCTGCCAACCCAGCGGTAGTGGTATTAGGTTTTCGTCCCGATGACCCTTTGCAATATGGCCGCTTAAAAGAGGGGGCCGATGGTGAGCTGGAAGCTATTGTTGAATTTGTTGATTGTGACGAGCAGTTAAAAGCTTCCAACCTATGTAACTCCGGGGTCATGGCTTTTGACGGCCAATATCTTTTTGAGTTGTTAGATGCGATCACTAATGATAATTCTAAAGGTGAGTATTACTTAACCGATGTTGTTGCCATTGCGAAAAGCAAAGGCCTTAGCTGTGCCTTTGTGGAAGGCGATCCACAGGAAGTATTAGGCATTAATACCAAAGCAGAGTTGGCAGAAGTAGAAAGCTTATTGGCTTAATGCTTGCTGGGCTCATTGAATAATAAAGAATAGGTGCCCCCATGAATACCTTAGAAAATAGCGGCGATATATCGGTACAAAAAAATGGTTTGTTAAAAGACTCGCTGCCGGATGACTGGCCCGCCACCTTAGGTGCTGCGGCTGCAGCCTATGGCATAGGCATGTTGTCTTTATTGGTGTTGCCTTTTTTAATCGGTGCGACCATGAGTTCTTTGGGATTGACTGGTAGCCAAGCCGGTTGGCTGGGTAGTGCAGAATTAGTTTGTGTCACTATAGGCTCGTTTGCGGTAGCTCCCTGGATAGGTCGTTTGCCGCGGCGTACTTTGGCCATGAGTGGCGCGGCTTTGGCCATAGCCGCTAATGTGGTGAGCATGACCAGCTTGTCTTACGAATTGCTAATGTTGTGTCGCGCCATTGCCGGTCTGGGTTGTGGCTTGGCACTGGCGGCGGGCAACGCTACGGTAGCCAGCTCTAAAAATCCCGAAAAAATGGCAGCGCATATGTCCATCTTTTTTGTGGTGATCATGGTGGCCCTAATGATGATTTTTGCGCGGGTAGGCGATATGTATGGCTACCAGGGTAGCTATGGTGCATTGGCGGCAACCATAGCCGTGGTTAGTATTTTATTATTAGGTTTGCCGCAACACCCTAACGCCAGCGTACAATCCGAAGCCGTTGCCAGCGCTAATAATAAACAGCTGTTTTCCTTGGCGGGCATAGTGATGATGCTGGCGATGTTTTGCTTTCAAATGCGCGACACCATGTCCTGGGCTTTTGTAGAGCGCATAGGGGCGGGAGTGGGCTATACATCAGCAGAGGTGGGTAATTTACTGTCGCTGCAGGCGGTGTTGGGTTTATTGGGGCCGGTTATGGCCACATTAATGGGCTCACGTTTTGGCCTAAAAATCCCAGTGATTATTGGTGTAATGGGCTCAGGCTTAGTCACGGTAATGGTATTGCTATCCACCGATTCTGTGGCCTTGTATACCGCAACCGTCTCGTTGATTTCTATTAGTTATTTTTATTCTTTAGCCTACTTAACTTCTTTGGCTGCCGAGCTGGATAAAGATGGCCGCATAGTGGCGGCATCGGGTGGTTTACTGATTGCTGGCTCAGCAGTGGCACCGGTTATTTCCGGTTATATTTTAGACGCCGGTGGCTATATGTTAATGGGTTGGGTGGCTGCCGGTGTGGTGGGCCTTACTTTGTTATGTGCCTTAATTGCATTGGGGACTTTGAATAGCAGTGCTTTAAAGAAGACGGTTTAAGTAGCAATGTAGTGCTGCTACCGGCGCTATGGTTTTTGTTTTTAATTAAAATAATGAGATAAGAGGTTGTAGATGAATATTGTAATTTTAGGTGGCGCTGGCCTTATGGGTTCCGGCACGGTTAGGGATCTGGTTTCTGAATTGTCTTCAGGGGTAGAGAGCCTAGTGGTAGCTGATGTTTCGCCGCAGCGTATGGATGAGTTGTTAACGGAGTTAAACGATGATCGTATTAGCTCGGTGATTCTTGATGTCACCAATAAAGAGGCCACCATGGAGTTGCTGCGCAATGCGGATATCTGTATTAATGCGGTGCCGACTTTTGCTGGTTATCAAATGGATATTTTCCATTATTGTTTAGAGGCTAAAACCCCTTATGTGGATTACGGTGGCATGGGTGTGTATACGGTTAAGCAAAAGAAAGAGCATGCCGAGTGGGAAAAAGCAGGGGTGACGGCGGTATTAGGTTTAGGTGCCGACCCCGGTATGTCCAACATGACCTGTAAGGCTGTGGCTGAGCGCTTAGATACTATCGATAAAATCAACTTGTACTGGGCTGCTGAAATTGAAGGGCCAGAAAACCCCGTACTGGTGCCGCCTTATAGCGAGTCTACGGTATTGGGCGAATACGCTAACAATAGCCAGCAGTTTTTAGACGGTGCTTTACGTGAAGTGGGGCCGCAAACCGGTAATGAAATTATCGATTTGCCTGAGCCCTGGGGTAGAACGGAATTTATTTACTCGCAGCATTCTGAGCCGCTAACCGTGCCTTTTGCGCATGGCTTTGCCGATAAAGGCATTAAAGAGTTTACCTGGAAGCTATCGCTACCCGCTCGTGAGCACGAAGCCTGGGTGGGTATAGTTAAGGCCGGCTTTGGTGATTTTGATGATCCTATCAATATCAAAGGTGTAGATATTAAACCGGTGGAATATTTGCAGGCGGTAATACGCCGCAATATAGAGCGCAATAAAGATAAAATCCCTGAGCAGGAAGGCTACGAAATCCACTTTGCTATAGGCGAGGGTATTAAGGACGGTAAAAAAACGCGGGTTAAGTGCGTAGTCTCATCTAAGCCGGACCCTTTATACGATGCCTATAACGACGCCGCTACCTCTATGAATGTGTCTATAGGTGCGCAGTTATTATTACGCAATGCTTTAAAGCCCGGAGTCTGGGGCCCTGAAGAATATTACGATGTTGAGGAGTATTTTAAGGAAGTGAAACGCAGACGTTTTCACGTTGAAATTGAAACGAATATCATCGAAGAGTTATAAGCGCTTAGTTGCGTAAGCAGTTTCAATCCCACCCAGTCATAGCGGTATTGTAACAATAAGAAAATAAGTAATGCGGGGGGCAATACTTGTTGAGCTTATTTATACCGTGCCGATTGTGGTGGGATTTTTTATGGTTATATTTTAGCCATTTGCTTTATGCTGCCTTTAGCATAGAATTTGTCGCCCAGTAGTTTAACTCTCAGGCTTCAAAACTAAGCGGCAAAGGGCGGTATGGCAAAGCACACAGATAATTCAGCGAGCGAGCAAACCCTAGCTATAGTGAGCCGCCACCACCAGTATTGGTTACAGGGTGATATCGCTGGCATTATGTCCTTGTATCACCCCGATATACGTTATTTTGATTACCTTAATAACATAGAGATTACCCGCGACGAGTTAGCCGATTACCTTAGCTTTACCTTGCTTACCCCTAGCCAAGTCACTTTGCAGCATACCGATCGCATTCGCGTGGATGGCGATACAGCATTCATTCAATACCAATATTCTATTAAACGTGCCAATAACAAGGCCTATCATTATCGTTCTAGCGAGGCCTTAACGGTGCAGGATGGCAAGATAATTCGCATTAATGAATACTCATCCTTAATGCGTTCGCAAGAGGAGTTAAGCAGTACCCAAAAAGGCAAAATAGGCTTGGACGATAGCCGCTTGCAAATACTGCTGCAGGATTTAAGTGATTATTTTGAAAAGCACCAACCCTATTTAGATAGCCGGCTAAATTTAGCCCAGGTAGCTCAAGCTACCGGCTATACCCGCAATCAAATCTCCTATGCCCTGAATAATGGCCTGCAAAAAAGCTTTTATGAGTATGTGAATTTATCACGCATAGAGCATTTGTTGCTGTTATTACAGCAAGACTCAAATCGTAATATTAGCGATGTTGCCTTACAGGTGGGGTTTAATTCCAGCTCCACTTTTTATAAGTTTTTTAAGCAGTTTACTGGTTTAACACCTAAAGCCTATTTAAAAAACATACAAGCTTGAGTTAACCCCATAAAAAAACCCGGCTGGTGATAAGCCGGGTTTGGTGATGGGTTTATAAGGTTAATAGCTTAGCTTTGGAAAATTTCCGTGGCAGCGCGCTCACCTGTTTCTATCGCGCCCTGCAAGAAGCCCCAGTACTCTACCGAGGTGTGCTCACCGCAGAAGTGTACATTGTTTGTGGTTTCTTTTTCCCATTGCGCACCCCAGAAGCTAGTGAACTGGCCTAGGCCTGGGGTAGCGTAACTACCTTTAGACCAGGGGTTTACTGTCCACTTAGATTTTAAGGCTTTATTATCGTAAGCCGCAGTAGTGCCAGGGAATACAGGCTCTATTTGGCTTAGGAAGTTATTGACATTAGGGTTGCTGGCATTGCCAAACGGCTGGTTGCCGCTGAGGTTACGACCTTGATGACCACCTAGGTAATCACACATAACACTGCCGGTGGTGCCGCTGGTTACCTGAGTATCCCATACGGTTACAAAACCATCGCCGCCTGAATAACTAACGCCATTCATTTGTATGTCGTGGCCATTAATATTGCGAACAGCATCCCATGGGCGTGAATCAGTTTGTATGTGTATCTTACCGTTAGCGCCTATGCTCATTTCATTAATAGCTTGCTGCTTGGCACTGGAGAAGGTGTTCCAGATGGCAGGTGCTATATCCACTTCGCGTAGCTTGGTAAAGGGCAGAGCCAATACCAGTTTATCAGCGGTGGTGGTACTGCCATCATCGAAGGTGCAGGTATATGGACCTTGCGCGTCACCGCTAATAGCGGTTAAGGCGCGACCCGTTTCTATAGTATCGGTAGGCAGGTCATCAGCCATGGCATACACCAGCGAGTCGTTGCCGCCTACTATATGGTAGCGCTCATCCGTACCGGCAATAGGCAGTGGATTGTTAATTGAGTTCCATGCCATGAGGTAAACCAAGTTTAAACAGGTTTGCTCTTCGGGGGCTAAGCCGTATTCCGAGATTACATCGGCCTGCATAAGTTGGCCAAAGTTACTGTTGGCGCCTATGCCTACTTCATCTAACCAATCATTAACATTGATATGGTCTAAGCGCACATGCTCGGCGTTGTGGCTGTCGTAAGTGGGCTGCCAGGGGGCGGCACTTTCGGTATTACCAAAAATGTTGTGTATATTACCCCAATCACTGGTCAGCTGAGCCTCGGTATAAAATTGGTTGTTAACATAATAGAGCTCTTCGCCGCCGGGTAAGGCGCCACCGCCTACATCTTCCAGGCTTAGGCCTAGATTGTTAACCAGGTTACGTATGTTGCTGTGTTCGGTGGAAATTAATTCGCCACCGCGCTCAACATTCATACCATTATCAAAAAAGCCTCTAGTGGTAAAACAGCGGCCACCTATACGGGTATTGGCTTCATAGATTTTTGAACTAATACCGTATTGCTGTAGGCGGTGGGCACAGCGCAAACCGGCTAAGCCGCCGCCTATGATGGCAACGCCCACATTGCCTGAGGGTGGCGGTGGTGGTGGCTTTTTACCGGCAAAGCTGGGTGCGGCTGCACCCAAGGCACCGGCTGCAGCTACCCCCATACCCATGTGCTTAACAAATTCACGTCGCTCCGTGCGCTGTGCATGTTGAAGTTTTTCTTGCTCTTTTAAGCGATCAAGTAATTCATCCGTAGGAATACCCGTTTGCTTAGAGGTGTTGTGTGCCCACTGCAAGCGTTTTATTAAACTCGCAATGGGGTTATTTGAGCGGCGTGATTTACGGCCCATATAGCTCTCCTATCTTTTCGTTAGTCTGTTTTTGTTGTTAGTAACTAAACTACACAGCCTAGGGGGGCGTATGCGTGGCTGATTTAGACGCGTTGATAAATAACGGCAATTTTTTTGTTGTTGTATTTGCCGAAATGCATTTAGCTAGCGCGGCAAGGATATTGTTACAGCTGGGTGATATAAGCTAATTAAAAAATTTAATAACAGCTATAAATAACTCATAATATAAAATCATGTTTATGCTAGGTTTTATGATACTGATAGGTATTTTTCTTATTTAATAATAACTTATCTATGATTTGATTATGGCTATTGAAATTAAAAAATGCGGATAATAAATAATTTGAAATTAAAATATTTTTTGATGAGTTTTTTGATATAAAAAAACCTGCTTTGCAGAACAAGGCAGGTTATTTGGCTTTTAACGGTACTATCTCTAGCACGGTTAATAGTACGGTTAGCTTAGGCCAGATGGGCTTAGCCTTGGTGTATCTCAGTAGCGACTCGTTCACCTGTTTCTACAGCACCTTGCAAGAAGCCCCAGTACTCAACGGAAGTATGCTCACCGCAGAAGTGTACATTATTGCTGGTTTCTTTTTCCCATTGAGCACCCCAGAAACTGGTGAACTGGCCTAGGCCAGGGGTGGAGTAACTACCTTTAGACCAAGGGTTAACAGACCACTTAGAGGTTAGGGCTTTATTCTCATAAGCGGCAGTGGTGCCGGGGAATACTGGCTCAATTTGCCCTAAGAACTTATTAACATCTGTTCTCTTAGATGAGCTAAAGGGTTGGCTGCCACTGAGGTTGCGGCCTTGGTGGCCACCTAGGTAGTCACACATCACACTGCCAGTCGTGCTGCCATTGACCTGAGTATCCCAAACCGTGACAAAGCCATCACCGCCGGAATAGCTGACGCCATTCATTTGTATATCGTGGCCGTTAACATTGCGTACCCCGCTCCATGGGCGAGAGTCAGTTTGTACGTGTATTTTACCGTTCGCACCTATACTCATTTCATTAATAGCTTGTTGTTTGGCGCTAGAGAAGGTGTTCCAAATAGCTGGGGCAATATCTACCTCACGCAGTTTGGTAAAAGGCAGAGCTAACACGAGTTTGTCAGCGGTGGTGGTGCTGCCATCACTAAAGGTGCAAGTGTATGGGCCTTGCGCAGCACCGGTAATGGCCGTTAAGGCTTTGCCTGTAACAATGCTGTCGTTGGGTAATTCATCGGCCAAGGCGTATACCAGGGCATCATTACCGCCGACGATATGGTAGCGTTCATCGGTACCCGCTAGCGGTAAGGGGTTGTTAATAGAGTTCCAAGCCAGCAGATAAACCAAGTTTAAACAGGTTTGTTCTTCGGGAGCCAAGCCGTATTCCGAAATGAGATCTGCCTGCATGAGCTGACCAAAGTTACTGTTGGCACCTATCCCTACCTGGTCCATCCAGTCATTGGCATTGATATAGTCTAAACGCACATGCTCGGCATTGTGGTTGTCGTAAGTAGGCTGCCATGGGGCAGCGCTTTCGGTATTGCCAAATAACGGATAAATATCGCGCCAGTCATCTTCCAGCTGTGCCTCGGTGTAGAGCTGGTTATTAACATAATAAAGTTCTTCGCCGCCGGGTAGGGCGCCGCCGCCTACGTCTTCCAATGTTAAGCCTAAGGCGTTCACTAGATTGCGGGTGGCACTGTGCTCGGTAGAAATAAGCTCGCCGCCGCGCTCCACGTTCATACCATTGTCAAAGAAACCACGGGTAGTGAAACAGCGGCCGCCTATGCGGGTATTGGCCTCATAAATTTTTGAGCTAATGCCGTATTGTTGCAGCCTATGGGCACAACGCAAACCGGCTAAGCCGCCGCCTATGATGGCTACGCCTACATTGCCAGACGGTGGCGGCTTAGGCTTGCCGCCTTTACCGGCAAAGCTGGGTGCAGCTGCGCCTAGGGCACCGGCTGCGGCTACCCCCAGGCCCATATGTTTAACAAATTCACGTCGCTCTGCGCGCTGAGCATGTTGAATTTTTTGTTGTTCTTTTAGGCGGTCCAGCAACTCATCTGCAGGAACGCCAGTTTGTTTTGAAGTTTTATGCGCCCATTGTAAACGTTTGAATAAGTTTACTGCGGGGTTGTCGGAGCGACGCGATTTACGGCCCATGTGGCTCTCCTATCTAGTCTATTTTTGTTGTTAGTAACTATGCTGCCAGCCTGGGGAGCAGTTATAAGGCTGGGTGATAGGCTATGCTAAAAACAGCGTATTATTGTTATTGCTGTAATGCAGTTAGCGATGCCGTTATTGGATATTGTTATGGTTTTATCAACTGTGCTATTCAAATTTTTTAATAAGCGATATTAATCAGGGGTGGCGCAATTTTTTTGGCCGATATTGAAGTGTTGTCGGAACCGTTGCCAGTATGCCTGTTATCTATGAGGATGAAATAAACTGCTTTATAAACAAAGGCTTAATGATTTTAAGGGGGTTTGTATTAGTCTGGTTAGGCTTTATAGGGCTGGTTTATTAAAATTACTGATGCTTAATATCAGTGCTTTTTTTATCAAGTTTGTTAGAAGTTTTTTTGCTATTAACGTTCAAAAAATTTTATAGCAGCTATTATTAAGCAGTAACGCATTTTTATATTCCGTTGGCCTAAAATAACGCTGATTACAGTTTAAGTTAAAGCCGCTGTTAGCATTCTAAATCATTGATTTAGTGTGTATAGTTACTTCACTTAGGTATCAGGACGGTACGCGTCGCAGTGTCATGGATATAAAAATAATGAATAGCGGATATGAAATTGATGACAGCCACACGGCACCACCTCTCACATTTATATGGCTTTTATACTGTAGCTAAACACCACAGCTTTACCCGTGCGGCTGAGGAGCTATGTGTTACTCAGTCGGCGGTGAGCTATCAAATTAAAAAACTAGAGTCGCTGTTGAATGTGCAGCTATTGGATAGACGCTGCCGCAACACCGTGCGTTTAACCTCTACGGGCGAAATTTTGGCGGCTAAGTGCCAGTCCATTTTTTCAGAGCTAGATCATTTGTTTGAAAGCCTAAGCGGCAAAAATGTGGGGGGCAGTTTTACCATCGCGGCTCCTACCTGTTTTGGCTCGGTGTTTATGCCCAAGGTGGCTGCTCGTGTGAAGAGCACACACCCGGATTTAAAATTAAAACTGGCCTTGGAAGATAAGCTGGTAGACATAGTTTCCAATAATATTGATGTGGCGATACGGGTTAATACCTTGGTAGAGGGGCTGCAGTATAAGCCGCTAATGAAGGTGCGCATGCAGTTGGTGGCTTCGCCGGAGTATCAAGCACAGCATGGCATAGTCGGTGAAGGCAGCGATTTGGCCAATCATCAAATTATTATGGGGCAAATGGACGACAGCGATTGGGCCTCACTATTGTCACAAAACCCAGAGCTAGCCATAGCGGCCGACGAGGTTACCTATATTAATAACACCCTGGCTATTTTAGAGGCGGCCAGAGCAGGCTTGGGCATAGGCTATTTACCCTATTATTTGGTGGCCGATGATTTAGCCCAGGGCAGTTTGGCTACCGTGCTACCAGAGATACACTCTTCCATTACTTACTTTGTTTGCTATGACAAAAGCCTGGAGATGGAACAAAAGCTTAAAGTGTTGTTAGAGGCTATTAGCAGTACCTTGCACCAGTCTGTGTATGTAGAGGCCTTTGAATGGCTGGCGGCTACGCCAGAAGCGCCTCCGATAGAAAGCGTGGGCTAGATTGCTAATATAGTCGGGCTTGCTTGGTCTTTGCCTTGTGCAGCCTTTTTTCGACCGGACCCGCTCGTAAGACAGTTTTAGCAGCCTGTTTTAAACTCCTCCCTTAATGAGTTCGTACCAATACCCTTAGTAATCCCTTAATAGAGAGGCTTCGCTATGCCTGTAAAACATATATTTTCCTTTGATAGTCTGCAAAATCAAGCCGGCCAGTCAGTGACTGCACCAGCAGAAGTGATGCTAGGTGGCAATCCCGTGACCACAGATTGGCCTGCCTTTGACAGTGCCGATGGCCGCGTGAGCATAGGTATATGGGAATCAGAGGAATATCATAAAATCAAACAGCACCCCAATGAGATGGAGTATTGTTATATTTTGGAAGGCACTGTGCGTATTTCTGATAAAGAAGGCAACTCGCAAGAGTTTAGCCAGGGCCAGGCCTTTATTGTGCAGCCGGGCTTTGATGGGGTATGGGAGTCCTTAGGTAAGGTGCGCAAGCACTATATTATTTGCCAGTGTAATTAAGCACCGCACTAAGCTATAGCGCAGCGGGTATGGATCCGGCCCACCCTAGGGTGCCCTCTCTTGCTGCGCAATTCACCTTGTACGCCGGTATGACAAAGAAAAACGGCCCTGCGTTCCCGTCACTCCGGCGCAGGCCGGAGTCCATAGTGGTAAGTGACATGGATACCGGCTTACGCCGGTATGACAGAAAAAGAACGGCCTACACCGGCAGACAGAAAACAGAACGGCCCATGCCGGTGTGACAAATACCATCCCCGTCACTCCGGCGCAGGCCGGAGTCCATAGTGGTAAGTGATATGGATACCGGTTTACACCGGTATGATAGAAAAACGGCCTGCACCGGCATAACAGATAAACCACTGGCAGCATTGGTTTCAAACGATTTCGGACAGTAGTGGAGGTATAGCCCATGACCGATTACAACAAACAAACCGTCAGCTTTTGGTTTGATACCCTGGCCGAGCAAATACAGCCCCGGCCAGCCCTGACCGAAGATATACAGGCCGATGTGGCTATTATTGGTGCCGGTTTTACCGGCCTGTGGACGGCTTATTATCTCAATAAGCAACAGCCGGATTTACGCATAGCCATTATCGAATCTGAAACCGCCGGTTTTGGTGCCTCGGGCCGCAATGGCGGTTGGTTAATGGGGGCCATGGCGGGTAAAACTAAGTACTTGGCTGGGCTGCCAGAGGCAGAGCGGCAGGCTGGTTATCAGCTGATCTTCGGTATTATTGCGGAGGTTAAACAGGTTTTAGCCGCTGAAAATATAGACTGTGATTTACATCATGGCGGCTCGGTGTATGCCGCTGCCCGTTACCCAGAGCAGCTGGCTTTTCAGCAAGAAGAACTTAAGCATTTATATCAGGCTGGTTTGAGCGAGGATGACTATCGCTGGTTGAGTAAGGCCGAGCTGGATGACACCGTGCGCATGCGCAAGGGTATGGGCGGCATATACACCCCTCACTGTGCGGTAATAAACCCCGCCAAATTGGTAAGAGGCTTAGCCCAGTGCCTAGAGCGCAAAGGCGTCACCATTTATGAGCAAAGCGCCGTCACTCAAGTGGGCCACAAGCAGTTACAAACAGCACAGGGCAGTGTGCGTGCGGATGTAATAGTGCCTGCCACCGAAGGTTTTGCCGATGAGCTAATGGGGTTAAAGCGTTATGTATTACCCATACAAAGCCTAATCGTCGCCACCGAGCCTTTAAGCGAATCGCAGTGGGATGAAATAGGCCTGGCCGATAGGCCCACCTTTAGCGATGCGGGCCGCATGGCCACTTACGGCCAACGCTCGGCCGATGGCCGTATTATTTTTGGTGCGCGTGGTGGCTATATTTATGGGGGTAAAGTACGTCACCGCTTTGCGCTGACTGACCCAGAGTTTAGAGAGCGCGAGCAAATACTGCGTGATTTATTCCCCAGCCTGGCCAATGTCAATATCACCCATGGCTGGGGCGGCACCTTAGGCATGGCGCGTAATTTTACCCCTTTTGCCGTCTTTGACGCCAATAGCGGCATAGCCAGTGCCGGTGGTTATGGTGGTGAAGGGGTGGGGGCTTCCAACTTATTTGGCCGTACCTTGGCTGATATGATCTTGCAAAAGCAAACTGAACTTACCGCCATGCCTTGGGCCTTTAGCCCAGCCACTCATAAAAGTGCCTTAAAGCGCTGGGAGCCTGAACCCTGCCGCTGGCTAACCTATCAAACCTTGTTAAATGTTTTTTCTTGGGAGGAGGACTTATATAACAAGGGCAAGGCCCCTGCCTGGCAGCGTAAAGCCGTGGCTGCGGTGTGTGATAAGTTGGCCTTGTTAATGGCCTAGGGATAATAAAGAAGAAGTAAAGGTGAGAGGCTGCGGCCTCTCACCAGCAGTCAATGCTTAGGCTGGGCTTAAACACCCAGCTAAACTGCGGCACTCACATGGCACGGCCTTTTTGCGCGTATTTGAGCTTGCGCGCTAATTTGCGATTTTTATTATCGCTAAGTTTTTTACTGTCTTTTACTCGTCTGTCTTTCATGATTTCACCTGTAGGCACATGCCATTACAAGAATGCCTTTGTAGTGACCTAGGCATAAAGGTCGTCGTCGTAAATACCTAATTCATCACGCAATTTCCACAGCTCTATGCGGTCTTCCAGCTCGCGGCGGCGGTTGGTAAATAGCGTTTTTTTACTCTCTTCTTCTACATAGTCATCTGCTGAGTCATCAAAGTCATCAGCATCTAGTTCAATGTCGTCGTCATAATCATTCATAGCCTACCTCCAATCATACTCGGGCCACTTTTTGTGGAATATGCCTTGAGTTTTGCCGTTGGTAAAACAAAATTTTTTTTTGTTAATATTAAAAATTACTTATCAAGGCTTGAGCTGGCAGCAAAGCGGCTGGTGCAAAAATATTTGTGGCTAGCGTATTGTATTCGTTAAAAAACACCCTATAGTGCGCCCTCATTCAGGCTGGCCTATTAGTAGGATTCCCGCGCCGGTTAGGGCTGGGCCACGCTAATAATTAGTTGGGCGTTAACGGTAACGATAGAGGTAAATAGATTGGCAATGTTTTTTGATATCAGCCCCTATAATTGGCACTCCATAGCAGTGGCTTTATTTTGCGGCGCGATTATCGGTTTAGAGCGGCAGTTGCGGGGTAAGCCCGTAGGTATACGTACCTCCTCGCTGATTATTTTGGGTACCTATTTATTTGTAGCGACCTCGTTTTTAATCAGCGGTGAGCAGGTCGATACCTCGCGGGTAATAGGCCAGGTGATTACCGGTGTGGGTTTTTTGGGCGCGGGTGTCATGCTAGCTAAAGACGGTGCCGTGGTTGGTGTGACTTCAGCGTCCACCATTTGGGTGCTGGCCTCCTTAGGAGTGTTGGTAGCCTGTGATCATTTGCTGCCGGCAATTAAGCTATCCATTTTAGTGGTGATGATTTTGTACGGGGTGGATATATTAGAAGAGCGCACCGTGCTGTTTAGCCGCGGTGTGCATACCCGGGTTAATCGTTACCGCGAGTCTAAGCGCGGTGACAGGGATAGGCGGCAGGGTGAATAGCTAACACGGCAACTAAGCTCTGGTTTAGCCAGAGCTGCTACCTTAGTCTGGATATCACCGGGCTGCTGGGGTCGTTGGCGCTAAACCAGCTGGCTATGCTGTAGCGATCATGCTGGGTGGCTAACACCTCATGGGGGAAGTCATTGCTTAAAAACACCGCCACAGTGCCTAGCTGCGGTTGCACGTTTATAGTTTGTTGCTGTTGTTCATCATAGATCAGCATCTCACCAGCATCCTGCTCGCGCCAGTTTGGGTTTAGGTAGGCAACAACGGAAACTAGGCGGCTATTATTACCCTGAAATGCGTCGCGGTGCTTACGGTAAAAAGCACCTACTGGGTAGTGCGAAAAATGGCTTTCAAAATTCGACAAATTTAAAAATAAACGTCGGTTTAGCTGCGTTCTTAACCCGTCTGCCCAGCTTAGCCACTTGGCCTCTACTGCTGTTTGGCCAGTAATCCATAAAATCTCATCACTGCGTATGGCCGGGTTGTAATGCTTATTATCACCCCTGCCAACCTCCGCTTTTTTATAGTGACTGGTCGAGGCCTTAGCCTGGCCGTGTAAGGCCATGGCAAAGTCAGCAGCCAGTGCCTGCTCTATAACGCAATAGCCCTGGCTGTAAAGCTGCTCGGTAATAGTGGCATATTGTTGCTGGGTATTGGTACATAGCTCAAAATTAGCTAGGTCTAAGGCAGAGTTCATTGCAGTGTGTATTCCTCGCGGGGCGATAATCACCTGGTAATAATGGCCAATGGCTGGCGGGTAAAAAAAACGGCGAGTATTGGGGTTTAGCTATATGGTGTACAATGAATAATTATTGTGAAGTCAATAAAAAATAATGATGCCTGGAGGGCTAATGATAAAAACGGCAAAATTATTATTTAAAATTGTATTGCCCTGGCTAATGCTGGTTTTTGTTACACCAGGTTATGCTCAGCTTGCCTCTGATCGTCCTTTAGAAAAAGTTAGGTTGCAGCTTAAATGGAAGCACCAGTTTCAGTTTGCAGGCTTCTATGCTGCATTAAAGCAAGGCTATTATGCTGAAGCGGGTTTTGATGTAGAAATTTTGCCTGTTAATTTTCAGCGTAGCGCCTCAGAAGTGGTGTTGAGTGGCGATGCGGAATTTGGTGTGGCTGACTCCAGTTTGGTTTTATCTCGTATGCAAGGGCGGCCTGTAGTGATATTGGCGGCTTTGTTTCAACATTCCCCACTAGTATTACTGTCAAAACAATCATCTAATATTCTTAGCCCTTTGGAACTGGTGGGCAAGCAGGTGATGTATCAACGCAATATCGATGATGCTGTGTTAACCGCGATGTTTACCGAGGTGGGTCTAACTGAGGATCAATACACGCATGTTCCACACAATTTTAAAGATGACGCTTTGATCAATGGCGAGGTTGATGTGATGTCGGCCTATATCACGGATCAGACGTTTTATTTTAAAAGCAAAAACATTCCCATTAATATTATTTCTCCCTCGAATTACGGCATAGATTTTTATGGCGATATGTTGTTCACCCACGAAGATTATTTGCTGGCTAATAAAGAGGCTGTGTTGCGATTTCGAGAGGCCAGCCTTAGAGGTTGGGACTACGCTATTAATCATCCCCAGGATATGGTTGATTGGATAATCAATAATTTAGCAACAGAGAAAACACGCGAACATTTATTGTTTGAGGCGGAAAATACCTTGCGTTTAATAAAGCCAAAGTTGGTAGAGCTAGGTTATTTTAGTGTTAATCGTTTTGATCGTATTAGCGATATATACATACAACTAGGGCTTGCTGATAAAACGCAAAGCACAAAAGGGATTGATTACAGAGAGTATTATAGGGATCAGCCTAATTTACAGTGGCTTTATTTACTGTTGGCTGTATTGCTAATTACCGTGTTAGTAGTCATAGGTTTGTGGATATACAATCACCGTTTAAAAATACAGGTTGTGTTACGTTCAGATGCCCTGGACTCTGCGAGAACTGAGTTGGGTTTTTATTTGGAGGTAGTGGATCGCTATGTCATTAATAGTGTTATGGATGAGGATGGCCGCTTGACTAGGGTGTCACGGGCTTTTTGTAAAGCTTCGGGCTATAGCAGTGAACAATTAATCGGCCGCCATTTTGAAGAACTAGTACACATCTCGCAAAAAAATGAGGTGCATAAAGCTATACACAGTACCTTGGCTAATCGTGGTAGATGGTCTGGAGAGGTGCTGATGCGGCATAAGGAACAGGGTAATTTTTGGCTTTTTATGGAGTTGGAGGCCTTAATAGATACACAAGGGAAGTTGGCCGGCTTAATGGAAATAAGCATTAATATTAGTGACAAAAAGCGTATAGAAGAGTTGTCATTTATAGATCCTTTAACAGATGTCTATAATCGTCGAGGTATACAAGATGCTTTTAATAAAGTGCTTAGTCAGGCTGCTCGCTATAAGAAAGATTTGAGTGTTGTTATTTTTGATATCGATTATTTTAAAAAAATTAATGACAATTATGGCCATATACAAGGTGATAAGGTCATTAAATCTATCGCTGATATTATGCGGGATAATGTTCGCGGAGCCGATATTCCAGGCCGCTGGGGGGGAGAAGAGTTTCTAATTATATGCCCTGAAACCAGCCTTGCTGGGGCCTATGCTTTAGCCGAAAAGCTAAGGCGAAAAATTGCCAGCCATGAATTTTGCGATTTGCCGCCACAGAGCTGTTCCTTTGGGGTAGCTCAATGGTTGGAGAATGACACTTATGAGTCTTTAATTGCTAGGGCCGATGGCTATTTGTATAGGGCTAAAGAAAGAGGGCGTAACTGTACAGAAGGGGAAGTGGGCTAAGCTATACGCCAGAGCCCCCTTTTTTTGGGGTTTTCCACCTAAATGGGGTAGTGTTATTTGATGTTTAATGCCATCTAATACTAGCTACAAAGTGTTAAAGTATTAGGCGGTAATTAATAATGAGTGAGTTTGCAGTTTCCCAAATGCTGGGTTTAATAGGCTTGGTGTTTGACTCTTTTTCTGCGCAGTTTAAGCAGCGTTACCAAGTGTTTGGGGCCATGGCTGTGGGCTCTGTCTTTATTGCCGGGCATTTTTATGTGTTAGAGCAGTACACTGCCGCAGCTATGTTTGCGGTGGCCTCAGTGCGGCATGTGATTACCATACGCTACCGTCAAAAATTTCTTTACCTGTTATTTGTGGCTAGTGCAGTAGCTTTTGTATATGCCACTTATGGCGGCTATTTAAGTGTACTCAGTGGTATAGCCAATCTACTGATGGTCTCGGGTTCTTTTTCACATAAGCAAAAAAATATGCGCTTATTATTGATAGCCGGCTCTGCTGTGTGGTTAATCCATAATTTAATCGTGCTTAGCCCGGTGGCTATTTTGTTAGAACTGATGTTTTTGAGTAGTGGCTTGATAGGCTATTATCGGCATGTTTATAAGCTAAGTAGGCGGTAGTGGTTTAGCGTTGGTTACTTGCTAGAGTTGAGCGTTGTACTTAACTCTAGCAAGTTAAAGAGCTTGGCTATTTAACCTTGCTCTCTGCCCCCTTAATGCTGCGCATCATTTTACGCATAGCAGCCCAAGTGATGAGAACTGCAAAGGGCACTGAAATACCCAGCGCTGTAGTTTTATCTATGTGTATACCTTGGTGCTCAACGGCATCGTAGATATATTCCAGTAAACCCATTAAGTAATAGGCAATGGCGGCTACCGATAATCCCTCTACCGTTTGTTGCAGGCGCAGTTGCATGCCGCTGCGGTGATTCATAGAGGTGAGCAGGGCTTGGTTTTGCGCCTCTATAGAAAGTTCTACCCGGGTACGTAACAAGCTGCTGGTTTGCGCTATACGCAACGATAGGCTTTCCATGCGCTCTTTTACTGCAGCACAGGTTTTTATACCGGGGCCTAAGCGGCGGCCAATAAACTCTTGCAGGGTTTGGTAGCCGTGCATTTCTTTTTCGTGCAGCTGTTTAAGTCTGGCGTTGACTATGTCGTAGTAGGCGGTGGTAGCACCAAAACGGTAGTTGGTGTCGGAACGGTATTGTTCGATTTTAGCTGCTAGCTCAGACAGTTCTATCAGCATGCTGTTTTCGTCTATATCTTCGTTAAGGCTGGCGATGGAGTTGTTAATACTGGCCAGCTTTTCTTCCATTTTTTGTACTTGTGGCGACAGCTTACGAGCTATAGGCAGCGATAATAGTGCCATAATTCTATAGGTTTCTATCTCTAATACCCGCTGCATTAAGCGGCCAGCCTGGTAACTGTTTAAGCCCTTGTCTATTACCAGCGCACGGCTAAAGCCGTCACTGTGTATGCGGAAACTGGTGAAAACCTCGGCTTTATTACCCGCCACTTGGCTGCCAGATAAACGCATTTGTTCAAAGGCATTATCCAAATGTTCTTGAGTCATAGACTCGCTACTTTTAGCCATGGCTAAATGCACGGCGGCCATGGATTGGCCGGGTAATTTTTGCAGCCAATCACGGGGCACGTATTGCAAAGCGCGACCAGTATAAGGCTGGGTGATAAAAGATTCGGGGTCGGAACCGCTGCATATAAAGGTGTAGGTAGAAAACTCCATATGGCTTTCCCAGCGCAACTCAAAGCCGCCAAAGTTTTGGTAAAAACAAGAGGCACCCTCAGCTGGCGGGTTAATACTAAAGCGTTGGCATAGCTGAACCAGGTGCTGGTACTCGTCGGCGCGTTGCTCGCGGGCGACTAATAAGGCGATATGGGTAACACAGCAGGGGGTTTTGACCAGTGGCGAAGGGCGGTTATGCAGCTCTTCGTAAAGTTCGGCGCGGCTGGGGTGTACCTCTAATAATATGCCTGAGGAGGTCACTTGTGGGGCTTCACTGTCCGGCGTTTGCTCTTGGTTTAAGGGTTCACCAATAAATTGCTCTTGTTTTGTGGACATGTAATAAACCCTTAGCCAAATAATTATATACAGAGGCGCTACTTTACTAGCCCAATAAAAAGCGGCATAGCAGCAATCGTGCAATTAGCCCCTAAGTATTAGTATTTATTATGAAATTTTAACGACTATACGGCCAAATATGTCGCCCTGTTTAAATTGCGTGATGTAATCGTAGGCCTGTTCCAGGGGGATCTCAGTAATAAAGTCCTGAGGCAGCTGCAGCTGCCAGTCGCTGGCCAAGCGCTGCCACACGGCTAGACGGCTAGCGTTGCCTACCCCTACCGAGTCTATGCCCAGTAAATTAATGCCGCGTAAAATAAAGGGGTAAACCGTGGCATTGATTTGTGGCGAGGCCACTAAACCACTGGCAGCCACACTGCCGCCGGGGGCCAAGGTTTTAAAGATATTGACTAACGTTTCACCGCCTACGCAGTCTATGGCATGTTGCCAGCGCGGCTTGAGCAGGGCTTTGCTGGATGCGTCGGATAGCTGTTGGCGGTCTATCACCTCGCTGGCCCCTAGTTCTTTGAGTTTGTCGGCGTATTGCGCTTTACCGCTGCTGGCTATGGCCTTATAGCCGCAGCGGGCTAGCAGCGCCACGCTTAAACAGCCTACGCCGCCGGTGGCACCGGTCACTAATACGCTGTCGCCGGGTTTGGCCCCCATGGCCTCTAGCTTTAATAAACTTAGCCCGGCGGTTAGGCCAGCAGTGCCCAATTGCATGGTTTGTTGAGCGCTTAAGCCTTGAGGCAGGGGGATGGCCCAAGCCGCAGGCACGCGTATGTATTGTGATAAGCCACCGTCGGTGTGCATACCAAAGTCGTGGCCGGTGACAATCACAGCGTCGCCCTCGGTAAAGTCATCGCTATCGCTGTGCGCAACGGTGCCGACGGCGTCTACACCCGGTGTATGGGGGAAGTTTTTGGTAATGCCGGGGTGACCAGAGGTGGATAGGGCATCTTTGTAGTTGAGGCAGCTGTATTGCACTTTGATCAGTAGCTCACCCGGGGGGAGCTCGTCTACGTGGCGGGTGACGAGTTGGGTTTGGTAGCTGCCGTTGTTTTCAGTGGTGAGTAGTGCTTTGAATTGCATCGTGGGTGTTTGCCTTTTTTTGCAATGAAGTTGTTTTTTGTCATACCGGCGAAGGCCGGTATCTAGTTGCCTGTGATTTTGATCAAGGTTCTATTTTATAGTGTTTTGTTAGGCTTTGTTTCGCCTTGCTAGGCGAGTTCATTTTCTTTGTTTGCCCAAAGAAAACCGAACCAAAAGAAAGGGCACCCTAGTCCGCCGCCCTTCGGGTTCCCTGTGCTACTCAGAAATTAGCGGCCGCTGCGGAACTCGCATTTTGAAGATACTCAATCTTCAAAATGCTCAGACATCCCTCACTACTTCGTCCCGTTAAAAATCTCCGTTGCTCGGCGACTCCCAAGGGGAGTTTGGGTGCTTCGTAGTTGTATTTGAAGTGGTTTTTAGAAAGTAAAAGCGACTTCAGATAAAACTAAAATCAAATACTACTGGCTTAATTTTCACTAAACCAGCAGCATTTATTTGCAGCTTTTTTTAATGCTTTTTTAAAAAATCAACAGCTAGTGTCGACAGCGCTTCTACCCCTACCTGTAAGGCCGCTTCGTCAGCATAAAAATAGGGCGAATGATTTTTAGCTGCGGTTACGGGGTCTTGGTCGGCGGGTACTATGCCTAGCATAAAGAAAAACCCCGGTGCTTTTTGTGCCAGGTAAGAAAAATCTTCCGAGCCCATGCTGGCGGGTATGGCTTTGACTCTGTCGCTGCCTAATTGCTGTTGTAGCTTGGCCACCATTTTGTCGGTGAGTTCAGGATTGTTATAAGTCACCGGGTAGCCGTTTTGAAACTCTACTTCGGCTTTGGCGCCGGTTGCTGCAGCTATGTGCTCGGCGGTGTGGCGAATTTTATGATGTATTTCTTCCTGTGCATCGGGCATTAGGGTGCGTACTGTTCCCACAATTTCAACCTTATCGGGGATGATATTAGAGCGTACGCCGCCGGCTATTTTACCCACAGTAACAATGGTGGGGCCTGCGGTGATATTGAGTTGGCGGCTGGGGACAGTCTGTAGCCCAAGTACGACTTGCGAGGCGGCGACTATGGGGTCTACCCCGCCCCAAGGCATGGCACCGTGGGTTTGTTTGCCTTTAACGGTAATGCTGAAGTCGTCCTGGCTGGCCATGGCGCTGCCCTTGGTGTAGTAAACACTGCCTACGGGAAAGGGCATAACGTGTAAGCCTATAACGGCATCGGGGGTGGGTTTGCTCATAACCCCTTGTTTTACCATTAGCTCAGCGCCGCCTTGTTCGCCGGGTGGCGGGCCTTCTTCGGCAGGCTGAAAGATAAACTTAACCGTGCCTGGTAATTGATCGCGCATGGAGGCTAATAGCTCGGCTACGCCCATTAATATAGCCACATGGTTGTCGTGGCCGCAGGCGTGCATCACGCCGACTTTTTCACCGTCCATAAGGGTGGTGACTTTGGAGGCAAAGGGCAGGTCTACCTGCTCGCTAACCGGTAGGGCATCCATATCGGCCCGTATGGCGATGACTGGCGAGGCTTGGTTGCCGCGTAAAATGCCAACTACACCGGTATGGGCTACCCCGGTTTGTACTTCTATACCGAGTTTTTCTAAATGTTCGGCCACTAATTTGGCGGTTCTGAATTCTCTATTACCTAGCTCTGGGTGTTGGTGTATATCGCGGCGCCAAGCTATGACTTGTTGCTCTAGGGCTAGGGATTGCTGTTTTATTTTACTGTTTATATCGCTGGCGGCCTGCGAGCTAATGGCGCAGCTGGCTGCCAGTAGTAGTGCTAAGCCTTTCAGGCTTGGCAGGCAAGCGCTGGGTTTAGGTAGCCAAATTTTCATCTATACATCTCCAGAATTAGGTCTTGGATGGTTTCAGTGTGCAGTTTGTCATACTGGGTTGGCTAGCTATAGGTTATTAATAAAAGCTAAGACCCTAGCGTCACCCATAATGATTCAGGTTTAGCATAGGGTAGCGCTACTTGGGGATATACGCCCCAAGCAGGCTGGTTAATTACCGCAAATGTGGGGCTAATGTTTATAAGCTTAATAGGCAAGGGGGGCAGAGCTACAAATTGCATCGCAATTTGGACGCCTGCTTTTAAAAGGCGCCCGTAGGCCACAAGGATGCCGAAGGCATTATTGTGGCCAAGATCTGTCCCCGTAAGCCTGCGGCTTACTGCTCTTGTTCCGCCCACGCCGCCAATAGCTCATCCATGGATTTTAATCCGTGCATGGGTAGGGCGTGGTTGATAACGGTTTTAACAGCGCCGTTGGTCACCTCGGGCAGGCGGTTTTCCCACATGGCTTGGTGTAGGTTTTCCATCTCATCCCATTCACCTAGGTAGGGCTCGGGTACTTGTACGGCACCGGCGTCTATCATTTGGTTTAGGCCTAAGATTTCTGCCGCGTTACACAAGTGGGTGCCCACTATGGATGCGGTAGGCATCAATATTTGACGCTGACGCATCCACACTTGCGGTGCGTAGAAGCTGTAACGTTTGCCGCCCATGTCACCGGCGTAAATCACTATGCCGGTATGGGGTTTTACCATCATGGTGGAGGCGAACAGTGAGTCGGTGTGCGCACGCTCTATGATGATGTCGGGCTGGCCGCGGGGGTTGTCCTCAGAGCGCAGCAATTTACCTACTGCTTTGCCTATGGGTTTAAGGGTGTTTTCGTTCATTAAACGTACGCACTCTTTAAACTCTGGCGACTCGGGGTTGGGTAAATCAGCCATGGTGTCTGGCCAGTCGAACTCGGGCTCGCGGCGTTTGATTTCCGCCAAGCTCACTGCGCCTAAAACGGCATCACCAAAGCCCAGTGACATCACAAAATCGCGTTCGGCATCGGTGTCGGTAACCACCACTATGCGCAATGATGAGGCGCGGCCAGCTTCTATGGCGGCCAGGGCTTCGTTGTCACGCTGGCCGGTGCGGCTGCCGTAGAAGATAACCGTGGCCTGGCCGGGGCGGGCTTTGGCTTTGCGTAACATCTCGGTGGCAGAGCAGCTACCGGGCTTGCCTATAAAGGTCATGTGGTAACCGGCGGAGGCGCCGAAGTAAGTCATCACGCCGTTTTCACCCAGCGCTTGGAAGCTGCGCGGGAAGGCGGTTTCACCGGCGTGGGATAGGCCGTGGGTGCACAGCTCACCGTCATTAGCTGCGCGTACGGCGTTTAAGAAACCTTCACCTTGTTGCTGCCACTGTGCCCACTGTGAGGGCTCAACAGGTACTTTAGTGAAGCAATCTTTAATGGCGGGGTCTTTGCGGTTAATACCCGCAGAGCCTTGCTTGCGCAAGTATTCACAGCGCTCCTCCGACGACACCATGCCGGTGATCTTGGCGCCAGCGGCCAGGCCTAACTCCACTGACCAAGCGCCGGTACCCGAAGCGGCACCTTCAACAAACATGCGGTCGCCTTGGCGTAACTCTAAGGCGCGGAACAGGGCACGGTAGGCGGTACCAGCAGGCAGCATATAAGAGCCAGCCGCTTCTAAGCTTAGGTCTGCGGCGGGGGCTATCATCTGCGGGCCCGAGCAAATCATAAACTGTTGATGTGAGCCGTCTGGCGATTGGTAGCCCTGTATGTGAAAGTCGGTGAACATGGGGTCTACACCGGCGGCAGGGTCTAGCACATCAGATACGCCTGAATAAACCACTACCAGTTTGCCTACGGCTAAGCGGCCTTCGCTCTGTAGGCCTTCGCCCATTTTCGCCACTATGCCTATGCCGCCAGAGCCGGTGACGTGTATATCTTCATCGTGCTCGTCGAACAAGGAGATGGGGATGCCGGTAATGGCCCAGATATCGTTGTAGTTAAGCTCAGAGGTGAGCATATACACCAAAGCTTCATTAGCTTCTGGCTGCGGTACCGGGATGATTACTTCTTCCTCTACATCTATGGGGTCGCCGTGTTTGGCGGCACCGGTTTGGGCATCACGCACTGCGGCCTTGGCTAGTTGGTAGGGTGGGATGGGGGTGATACCAGCTAGGTAAGGAGCACCCATGGGCAGCATGTGGCCCTCGGCTATGAGTGCGTCTTTTTCGCTGATATCTTTGCGGGCGCGGCTGGGCAGGGCGGGTGACTGTTTATCCATAAACAGCTGTATGCCTTTTTTGCCGCCGTTTTCTGCGTCCATAACAAACTGGGCGAAGGTGTCTATCTCGCTGTTTAAGCCAGCCTTAAAGCCTTGCTCAAAGCCTAGCTTAACCAAGTTGACTATGGCCTGGGCTACGGGGCCGCGGCCTGCTTGCTCGGAAGCCTTAAGGCAGATTTGCACATAGTCGTCATCTAAGGTCGCTGTGGGGAAGCTGGCTGTTTGGTTCCAGCGAGCTACCGCCTCGTGACGGTTGTTCATGGCCGTGATGGCCGTGCCACTGCCATTGATGGCAGCTTCTCGTGCCAGGGCTTGTGCAGCAGGTAATACGCTGTCAGCGCCAGTGCAGTACTTATCTACCAAGCCAAATTCATTGGCCTGTTGGCCTTTGATTTGACGGCCTGATAACAACATGGCCATGGCGCGATTCAAACCGGTGATAGCATCATCGCCCGCTGCATCCATCAACACTCGCGGTAAACGCTGAGTGCCGCCGTAACCCGGTGGCAGGTACAGGTTGATTTCGGGCTGGCCGAAAATCGTGCGGCTGTTGGCTACGCGCATATGACAGGCCAGCGCCATCTCGCAGCCACCACCTAGGGCTACGCCCTCAACGGCTGCTATTACGGGCTTGCTCATATTCTCGATCATATTGGCAACGGCATGCGCCTTAGAGGGCAATGAGCGCGCAGCGGCGGCATCATGTACGTCTTCTAATAATTGGCGTACGTCGGCACCGGCTACAAAGGCTTTGTTGCCAGCACCGGCCAACACTACTGCGCCTATGTCTGAGCGACGGGCGATATGGGTAAGGGCGGTTTCCAATTCATCCAATAAACGCTCGGATAAGGCGTTAACCGGCGGGTTGCTAATAGTGACGGTGGCCACGCGTATGGTTTCACCGTTTTTATCGGCAACCGGTGCATATTCGATGCGCAAAGTGCGGGTGTTTTCTACTATGGTTTGGCGCTCGGCACGGTCTTGGCCTGCTTGCCATTTAGCCACGGCTGCGCGTATTTCATCTAGGCACTCTGGGTTGCGCAGGGTAGAGGTATCACCTAAGTCTTCCCCTAGCACTATGGCTTTTAGGAAGCGGCGCATGTATTTACCGCTGCGAGTTTCTGGGAAAGCCGACAGCGAAATAAAGTCAGAGGGCACGGCCACCACGCCTTTTTCTTCGCGCACTAATTCTTTTAAGCGGCGCTCGTCGTCGCGGGTGATATGCGAATCGCCCATGGGCAAAATAAAGGCCAAGGGGGTTAAGCCTTTTTCACTGTGGGGCGCGCCTATAACAATACAGTTACCCACTTTTGATTCGGGGTTTACTTGTTTGTCTTTTAAGATTGCGCCTTCAATTTCTTCGGTACCCATGCGGTGGCCCGAGACGTTAATAACATCATCAGAGCGGCCGTGTAAGGAGAAGCTGCCATCTTGGTAACTGCGGGCAAAGTCGCCTTGTAGATAACCGTAAGCTGGAGTGCCATCTTGCTTGCAGTAGCGGCCAAAGTAAGTGCTTTCGAAGCGCGCAATATCACCTTTCCATTCGGGCTTACCCACATTGGCGGCGTCGCCCCAAACGGTGCGAGCCAAATAGGGGTAGGGGCGGGCGATGACCACTTCGCCTTTTTCATCGTGTTGAGCAGAGCGGAAAGCCACCCGGCCCTGCGCATTAGCTTCGCCTTGGGGTATCCAGATGTCGCCAAATATCCACGGTAGTGGGTAGGTGTGAGTGTCTGCGCGCAGCGGTAAATCTTTGTTGCCGTAGGGGTGGGTCCAGACTATGCCGCCGTGTTCGGTGGCCCAGTAAGAGTTGATGTACTGTGGGGTCATCAACTCCATGGCAAATTCTTGTACCGAAGGTGAGGTGGGTTCGGCGCAGAAGGTGGCTACTTTTAGTGAGGACATATCGTAGCGCTCAACGTCGGCGCGGTTTTGGTTGTTGGTCATTATCCCCTTTAAGAAGGTAGAACCCGCTTTAAATATAGTGACGCCATAGCGCTCGATAATGGATGAGAATCTACCGGTGTGTGGAAACACGGGCGAGCCTTCGGTTACCACGCTGCTAACCCGCGATGATAGGGCGGCGCTAATCATATAGGACTGGCCGGTGATCCAGCCGGGGTCGGCGATGACCCACATCACGTCTTTGCCGGGCACAGCATCAAACGCGACTTTCATGGTTTCGGTGATACCGGCGATATAGCCACCGTGTACGTGTACTACGCCTTTAGGTTTGCCGGTAGAGCCTGAGGTGTAGATGATAAACATGGGGAACTCGGCATCTACCGCTACAGGTGGCACGGATTGATAAAGTGCTGCCACTAAGTCTTGATCGCTTAGCGCGTTTAAGTCGGCGCGTGAGTTTAGGCCCGCGTTTGTTAGGATTTTTTGCTCGGCGGCGGCTAGTAAATCATGCGCCCACACATCGCGGCCTTCTGACCAAGGCAGGTCGTTTAGGGCGACGTGGCGCACCACTATCACTTTTTCTACCCGCGCCGGTGAGTTAGAAAGGGCGGCGGCTAATTCGCCGCGCAGTTCGGCGGTGTCTTCGGCACTGAGTTGCGCTTTGGCTAAAATTTTACCCACTTCACGCATGACTTCGGCGCGGCTTAGGGTGATTTCACTACCTAATACTTCGGTGACGTGAGCAACGATTTTGTTTTTTAATGCGCCGTCAACGTTGGCATTGGCCAGAATATCTAATGCGGACGTGATAGAGATGTATTTATCCAAAGCCGGGTCGCTATAAATTTCTTTAAAGCCCGCTACCTCGGCGTTGCGCGAGGCGCCGTCGGCGGTGATAACCACTTTCGCTCCGGCGTTTTCTATGCGGTCGGATAAGGTTTTATCCGAGAAACCACCAAATACCGGGGTGTAGATTACGCCTACCCGCTTGGCGGCTTCGGTCCACACAATTTGCTCCAGTATATTAGGCATGTTGATGGCAATGCGGTCACCGCATGTTAAGCCTAGGTCACGCAGGGCTTGCGCGGCGAGTACCGACTGAATCATTAAGTCGCGACGCGACATGCTGTAGTGTTGTACCGGGCCGCCTTTGCCGTTGTTGGCGGTGGGGTCCCAGCGGTCGCCTTCGTAGAAAAAGGCGGTTTCAGCACCGTGGCCGGCTAATACGTGGCGGTCAACTTCGTTGAAGGCGGCGTTGGTTTTGCCGCCTATAAACCAGCGGTAAAAGGGCGCTTCGCTTTCGTCCAGGGCGGTGCTCCAAGGTGTCCAGCTGGCTAAGTCAGCGGGTTTGCCGTTGGCATCCCAGCCGGTCCAGCCGTTGTCGTTTTTTGTTAGCCAGGCGTTTTGTTCGGGGTTAAACCAATGGCAGTTTTTGGCGGCGATGTCACCGTGAAAGGCGCCTAGGTCTTGTTCGCAGTCGGCGCGCATTTGCTGCCAGTCATCGCCGCTACGTATGGGGTTTTGCATTATGCTGGCTGGTACTTTGGGGGTGTATGCAGTGTTGTTGCTCATGGTATCTCCTACTGGCGTGCGGGCTCTAAGGCTTGCTTAGCCAGAGATGGCTTCAAGTTTAAGGTTAATCATTTGCAGAGGCTGCCGCTGTTGCAGCCCTCTGGTATCAGCACACGTTGCTGAAAATTTCTTTATAAATGGCAATGATCTGATCGCTGTCAGGGATTACCGGGTTGTTGCCGGGTGAGCCTGAGGCTATGGCTTGCTCGGCCATGGTTGGCAGTAAATCCATAAAGCGCTGCCTGTCTATGCCGTATTGCTCTGGGCTGGGCACTTCCAGCTCTTGGTTTAGGCGTCGCAGCTCGGCCAGTAATACGGTGTTGGCGGTAGCGTCGTCGCAGTCGGCGGGTACCATTTCCATAGCGCGGGCGCAGTCGGCGTAGCGCTCTACACAGTGCGGCACCGAAAAGGCGGTTACTGCAGGCAGCAACATGGCGTTGCTTAAGCCGTGGGGCACATGGAAGTTGGCACCTATAGGGCGGCTCATGCCGTGTACCAGCGCCACGCTGGCATTAGAAAATGCCATGCCCGCCTGGCAGGCACCTAGCATCATGGCTTCGCGGGCCTCGCGGTTGCTTAGGTCCTCGCAAACTTTACGTATGTTTTTGTAGATGATCTTCATGGCTGCTAGCGCCAGCGCATCGGAGAATAGGTTGGCCTTGCGGCTAACATAGGCCTCCATGGCGTGAGTCATGCTGTCTATGCCCGTGTCGGCGGTGAGGCGATAGGGCATGGTGAGGGTCATTTCAAAATCTACCAGTGCTGCTACTGGCATAAAGGCGCGGCCCATAAGCAGCATTTTTTCGTCGCTCTCGGCATCGGTGATGATGGTGACTTTGGTGGCCTCAGAGCCGGTGCCGGCAGTGGTGGGTATGGCGATGATGGGCAGGCCGGGCACGCTGTTGTTGATGGGGGCCTTGTAATCGCGCACGGCACCGCCTTTCACCGCTAGCAAAGAAACGGCCTTGGCGGTATCCATGGGGCTGCCGCCACCCAAGCCGACTACACAGTCGTAATCGCCTTCGCCTAGCGCGGCTAGGGCTGCGGTAACGGTGGCGGTGGTGGGGTCGTTGGGTACATCGTTGAACACGCCATAGTTAATATTGGCGGCCTCCAAGGTGTCGGTAACGCGTTTGAGGTAGCCGTATTTGGTGACTACGGGGCCGGTGATAAATAAAGGTTTGCTCAAGCCCATTTGCGCTAACACATCGGGCAGGCATAGGCTGGCGCCAGCGCCAATTTGCATAATGCCTGGCACTAAGATATTCGAAGACATAAGTCTCTCCATCGGTTGCAATGTCAAATTTAAAAAAATTTAGTTATGGCAATGACTGACGGTGGATGATCAATTCAACGTTAAGGCATTGAATTTTCACAAAGACATTTGGTGCTGCCTTGCAAAAACTTTACAGAGCTTAGGGTGGGCTCTGGCTTGAGAATGATAGGCGTTTTGACTATCACTGTTGGTGGAACACGCCAGTGTATTAACTGGGCAGTGTTCGGGTATGCCTGCGAGGTGTGCCCGCCGGCATGGACTACGAGCGATGGTTAAGGCCAGCTTTTCGGATAGATTGGCAGCTTTGCGCATCGGCTCTGCTTACGTTATGAGTACAGTTGATACCCGACATAAGCATTTTTTATGTAAACCGAATAATAGTTCGGTTAGGTGGCTAGATACTACAAACAATCCTTACCCAAAAGCAAATACTTTTATCAAATTGTGAATATTCACAGTTTTGATAGTTGTAGGGAGATCGCTGGTTTTTACGGAATAAACGCGCTGGTTTCTTAGAACTTTTTGCAGGGCTGGAACGAGGGGAGGGGGAGTTGTCGGCAGCCAGAGACCGCCGACAGTGCGCTAAATGACTGACATTTAGCGCATAGCTTGGGCTTATTTAAGGCCTGAAATCGCTTTCACTTCCAGGAAGTCTACAAAGCCATGTGGGCCCCATTCACGGCCGTTACCCGACTGTTTGAAACCGCCAAAGGGGGTGTCGTAGTCGCCGTAGCTGCCGTTAATGTTGATGTTACCAGCGCGTATGCGTGAGGCCACATAGCGTATGGTTTTTTCATCTTTACCCTGTATATAGCCAGCCAGGCCATAAGGGGTGTCGTTGGCTATTGCTATGGCTTCATCCAAAGTGTTGTAAGGGATGATGCAGAACACAGGGCCAAAGATTTCTTCACGGGCAATAATCATATCGTTATTGCAGTTGGTGAAGATGGTGGGCTTGATGTAATAGCCTTTTTCTAAGCCTTCAGGGCGGCCTGTGCCACCGCATAATAGCTCTGAACCTTCATCTATGCCGGCCTGGATCAAGCTTTGGATTTTGCTGAATTGTACATCGCTAACCACGGGGCCCATGGTCGTGCCTTCGGCCTTAGGGTCGCCAGTAACAACTGTGGCGGCGGCTCTGGCTGCAATTTCATTGACTTCAGCTAGTTTGCTGGCAGGGACTAACATACGCGAAGGAGCGTTACAGGACTGGCCGGTGTTGCTAAACATGTCCAGTGTGCTTTCGGTGATGCATTTTTCTAGATCGGCATCTTCCAATACGATGTTGGCTGATTTGCCACCTAGCTCTTGAGCTACACGTTTAACGGTAGGGGCAGCGTTTTGTGCCACTAAAGTACCTGCACGGGTAGAGCCGGTGAAAGACACCATATCAATTTCAGGGTGAGTAGAAATAGCTGTGCCTACTGCTGGGCCATCGCCGTTCACCATGTTGAGTACACCAGCGGGTACGCCTGCTTCGTGCATGATTTTGGTGAAGACATAGGCAGATAAAGGCGCTACTTCCGAAGGCTTAAGTACCACGGTACAACCCACGGCTAGTGCGGGCGCGACTTTACAGGCGATTTGGTTGATGGGCCAGTTCCAAGGAGTGATAAAACCACACACACCTATAGGCTCCATCACAATTTCAGAGTTGCCTAGCTCTTCGTTAAATTCGTAGGTTTTTAAGGCTTTAAGAGCTGACTGAAAGTGACCTAGGCCGGTATGAGCCTGGCCGCCTTTGGCTAGCTTGGTGGGTGCACCCATTTCTTCAGAGATGGCATCGGCCACCTCATCGTAGTACTTTTTATAGACCTCGATGATTCTTTCAAGCAGTGCGATGCGCTCTTCGCGGCTGCTATAGCCGTAGCTGTTAAAGGCGGCGCGGGCAGCTTTAGCGGCTGCGTCAACGTCTGCCTCTGAGCCCATAGAGATTTGCGCACAAACCTCTTCATTGGCGGGGTTGATAACATCTAAGAGCTTGGGCTCTACAGGTGCTACCCATTGGCCGTTAATGTAAAACTGGTCGTAAATTCGCATGGGGGTACTCCACTTCTTTAGTCCAAATACGCGATTAGGGGCCATTATAAGCTATTGCTAAGCTTATTGGACCTCGGTTTGTGCTGATTGCGGAAACTTATGGTTTTCCGCCTGGCGGATGATGATCTCCCCTAAGCCTAGGGTGAATAACACGCCGATTAATACTGGCCATTGCACCCCTTCGCCGGGTATGTAAATAAACAGGAATATGGTTAAACCTAGTACCGACATACAGAGGTAGGCTGCCAATTTGGCCACGGCGTCACCACCGGGGATTTTATAGGGGCGGGGGTGGTCTGGGTCGGTTTTGCGCATGCGCACAAACGACAACAACATGCCTTGGTAAGGTAATAAGAAGATTACCGCGCTAAAGGCAAATAGCGACCAGAATAGATCTTCGTTACTGCCTGAAATAAAACCGTATAGCAGCAAGGTGGCGGTGCTTACGGCACCGGTTAGTATGGCTGCGCCTACAGGCGTGCCGCGGGTGGGGTGCTCTATGCCAAATACTTTGGGTAGCTCGCCATCGTGGGCGGCTTCCGCCGCTGCGCGGTTGCAACCCAAAGACCAGGTTACACCGTTAGAGAAGAAGGTATATAAAGCAGCAACACCTAAGGCCAGTGCCGTGGCCTGCCCTAAGGGGGATTCACCTAAAAATAGGTATAGCGTATCCATTAAACCTTCAACTAGGTTGATGTCGCCAGCGGGTATGGCCGCCAAGATGGCGATGGTGGCAAGTATGTACAGCAGGATGATGATAGTAGCTGATAAAAAGATGGCTTTGGGTACATCTTTAGCCGGGTTTTTCATTTCGTCACTACTGGCGCTGATCAGCTCAAAACCCAGCATGCCATAGATGATGGCGGGGATGTATTGCAGGCTGCTGCCCAAGTCTGGCGTTAGGGTCTCCCAGTTTAAGGGGTTGGCCATGCCGTGGCTTTGGGTGTAGTTGAGGGCGCCAAAAATCAGTACTAAAAAGACCACAACTTTTAATATGGCACCGATATTGGGTACCCATTTACCTATATTAAGGGTGATAACGTTAACCCCTACGGCAATCCAGGTAAGGGCTATGCCCATCATAATCTGGCTGTTTAGCGATAGTTCGGGGTAAAACAGCTGTTTAAATATGCCGGCAAACAGGATAAAGATAGCTGGCATCCACACTGCAGTGTTAACCCAGTAGCCCCAAGTGGCTCTTGAGGCCCAGCGGCCGCCAAAGGCTTTTTTAATCCAGGCGTAAATGCCGCCCTGTTCGGGGTAGGCACAGCCCATTTCGGCGCAGATTAAAGCAAAGGGAATAAGAAAGATGCCGCAGAGAAAGACCCACCAAAAAATGCTGGAGGCACCTACAGAGGCTGCCGCCGCTAAGGTATCTAGTAATAAGATGGCTGAGACGGTAAATAGGACCAAATCTTTTTGGCCTAGCGTTTTAGTGTGATGAGGGGTGCTCATAGTACTCCTGGCCTTGTGGGCGTGGTAAATACTGGATTATCAAAAAAAAGGTTCTACTCTTGTTAGCGTAGCTTGGCATAGCTTTGGGAAAAATGAATTACCCCAAAGGGGTGGTGCGTTTTTTCCTTTATATGGGCTACAGTTATGCTGACGGTGTATATCATGGAACAGTTATATGCCTAATATCTATAAAAAGAGGTCTTAAACCTTAGGGGACTATATACAGCTTGAGATGCTGATTTGGTGTGGTTTCACCATGCTAAAGCAAGTCTATAGGCTGCAATGTAGTAACAACATAACAATGAAATATTTGAGGCAGATTATGATACCTAGCACATTCATGAATGGCGCTTGTAAGTTGGCCAGTCCCAATCTAAAAAAACTTTTTAAACTCTCAGCCCTCAGTTTGGCAGTAGCTAGTACATCAGCTTACTCTAAAGTGTTGGAAGAGATGATTGTTACCGTACAAAAGCGTGAGCAAACCATGCAGGATATCCCTGTAGCGGTTTCGGCCTTTAACGGTGAAGACATGGTAAACATGGGCGTGGGCGATATTCGCGGCCTAGTTGACCTAACCCCAGGCTTTAACGGTAAAACCGAAGACAGCTTTATTGATGCCTTGGCTATACGTGGCATCGTGACCAACGACTTTGGTATAGGTGGTGATCCATCAGTTGCTATTTTTGTCGATAACGTTTGGGCTGGCCGTAACGGCGGCGTACAAATGGCGTTTTACGACATGGCTAGAGCCGAGGTTGTTAAAGGTCCACAAAGTACACTATTTGGCCGTAACGCTATCGCCGGTGGTATTAACATCGTTACCAACGAGCCTAATGAATTAGAAGAAGGTGCGATTGCGGTTACTGTCGATGAGCACGGCTACGATGCTAACGGTATGATTAACGTGCCTTTAACGGACGAGTGGTTCTTCCGTGCTGCAGCGTTTACTAAAGATGCCGATGGCTGGTTAGAAAACGTAGAGGGTGGCGATGATTTAGGTGCCAACGAAGTATTTTCTACTCGCTTGGGTTTAAAGTATGCCGGTGAAGATGTAGAAGCCGTTTTCCGTATGGGCTACGAAGATAGAGAGCAAGACGCCTCTGTTTACTGGACGCCGATTAATGGTTTGCCAGAAGATAAAGTGGCTACAGATTTAGGCTCTGACGGTTTTGATAAGAGTGAGATCTTTAGCGCACAGGCTAATGTTAGCTGGTTTATTAACTCAGATTACACCATGTTATCGGTTACCGGCTATAAAAGTTATGACTTCGATTACTTAGAGGATTATGACGGTACTAGCAGTAAAGTAAATAACTATGGCCAGCAGCAAGAAGTTGATTATATCAGCCAAGAGTTTCGCCTAGTGTATGAAGGCGAAGGTAATATCACATGGTTTGCGGGTATCAGTGCTTACCAAGAAGATATCGATGCGCGCTTTGATTATCAATATGATGAAGATGCTTTATGTGCAGCGATAAGCCAGACTGACTCTGCTGATTTCTTTGGTCCTGCAACGGGTTGTGCGGATCAAAACTTTGAGGATTATTGGGATGAAGTAACGGTTCAGGGTACTGGTAGCCAAATATCTCAAGCCGATATTCTTAGTGATAAGTCTGAAGTGTTTCTTGATACGCTAAAAAGCACCGGCTGGTCGGTATACGGCGACATTAACATGATGTTTATGGATGATCGTTTAGGCGTTACCGTGGGTGGCCGTTACACCATGGATAAGAAAGAGATGGAAATTGAAATCTTGGATTCAGGCGGTGCATTAGGCAATAACTTCGGCGTAGAGTTTTACACCGATGGTGCTGTAAAAGATGACGAAGAGTGGAGCGAGTTTACTCCGCGTTTAGCTGTTAACTTTGATGCAACTGATGACATCTCTGTTTACTATAACTGGGCTAAAGGCTACAAAACTGGCGGTTATTCTACCTTTGGTGTGTTAAATGATGGTGTTGATGCTAATGGCGCGGCCATAAATCCAATGCCTTTGTCTTTTGACCCCGAAGAAACCACCAACAATGAAATTGGTATGAAGTCGGTATTACTAGATGGCAGTATGCAGCTTAACCTTGCTTACTTCACTTATAAGTACACTGACTTACAGTTGATCATTTTCGAAAGTGGTGCGTCTTTAGTTAAAAACCTGGGTGAAGCTGAAACCGAAGGTGTAGAGATGGACGTAAACTGGGCGCCAGGTGAGCGCTGGAGTATACGTGCGGCTGCAGCTTGGATGGACACCGAGATCACTGAAGAGATAGAAGCTGGTGACGGTAGCAAAGGTAATAAGTTACAAATGGCGCCAGATTTTTCGGGCTCTATTATCACTACTTACACCGTACCCGTAGAAAAGGGTGAAGTTTATGTAACCGGTACTTATATCTATCAAGGTGAAGTGTTTGGTGGACCTGGTAACTTCCAGTCAGCAAAAGTTGATGAGTGGGAGCAGATTGACCTACGCTTCGGCTACCGCAGCTACGATGAGTGGTCGGTAACCTTGTGGATAGAGAACATCACTAACGAAGAATACTTCGAGCGTGGTTGGGAAAATGCCGATGAGGATAACACCGGTGGTTACGGTGTAGTTAATAGCTTGGTATGGCCAAACCGTCCCCGCACTGCTGGTGTTACCTTCGACATGAAGTTCTAAAATTTATTTTAGCCTAAGTTAATGGGCTAAAATGATTTGTACAACAAAAGCGAAGCTTTTATAGGCTTCGCTTTTTTTTGTGCTGGTATTTTGTGATACTGATGCCATTAAAATAAAAACTAGAGATTAGTTGTTATGAGTAAACCTTTTGAATTACTGTGTGCTACTGGTTTTATCACTGAGGCCGAGCAGCAGAAGCTACGCGATATCGCTTTGGATTATTGGCGCCAGGGTGTGCTAGAGGGTAACCCCAAAGGCCCACATAGGTATAGAGCCAAAATTTGGGGTACAGAGTATTGCAATGATCTTATTAAGCGCCTGGGTGGCCGTATTATTGAGTTTTTTCAGTTACAGGGTTGCCCGGTGGATCCGCAGCTGGGGTGGATTATTTCCCTTATAGAAAAAGGTGGCCAGGTACACCCGCATTACGATAAATACCCCTACCATGATGAATATAAAGCCAAGCATGTGCGCTGTAATATTATGGTGGATAAAGAAAACGCCAGTGGTAATCCCGTTATTGAAGGGCAAATAGTTGATGTGCCTGAGCGAGCAGTATGGGGCTTTTTCCCCAGTGAGGCCGAGCATGCCACCCAATTAGTGGATGTGAGTAGGCCGCGTATAGTGTTTCAGTTTGGGTTTGTGGTGCCGGAGGATTATCATTTTCCGCATAGCGGTAAATGATAAGTGGCAAGCTTTAAGTGGTAAGTTGCAAGTAATAAAGATGAGATAAGATCCGTTTGTTCTTGGGGCTTGCCGCTTGATGCTTAGAGCTGCCCGCAGGGCATAAAAAAGGGCGATAACTGTAAAGTTATCGCCCTTTTTAAAATGAGGTTACTAGCGGCTAGAGGCTAACCGCTAGTGACTGGGTTTTACTCCCACTCGTAACCAAAGTTAACACCGAAAGTACGTGGGCGTTTTTGACCAAAGAAATGAGCGGGTAAAATACCGCCATTGTTGTTTTGGCCATCCCAACCTTCTTCATCGGTTAAGTTTTCTACGTACATGCCAACGTTCCAGCCGTTGTCAGAGAAGAAACCGTAGCGGAAAGCCGCTTCGAACTGAGTGTCGATTTCAGTTTCTTTCAGACCTTCCCAGCCGCCGCCACGTGAAGACTCACCGAATACTTCTAGGCTACCTTTTAGCTCACCACCGTCTACTGGCAGTCTGTGGTTAATAACCACGGCGCCAGAGTACTCAGGTGCCCAGAATAGTGGGCTCTTCTCGCAGCCATTTACATCGGCTAACCCACAGATAGATTGAAGCTTGGTGGCTTCGCTATCTAAGTAAGATAGGGCAAGGTAAATGCTAAAGTTGTCATTGATAGGCGCTGTAACCGTACCTTCTAGACCGAAGCTTTCAGATTCACCCACATTTTTTACTGTGGCTGCACCTTGGTCGGTGGCGGTTACTACTTGTAGATCGGTGTACTCGTAGTAGAACGCAGTTAAGCTAACGTCAGCACGGCCATCAAATAGCGTGTCTTTGTAGCCTATCTCGTAAGAATCTACGACTTCAGGATCAAATAAAATACCACCGTAGCCTTCGCCTTGCTTGATATCTACGTCATTGATGGGATTGCCGTTTTTGTCTACGCCTAGGCCGTAACCTGCGGGTGTACCATCAGGGCCGGCGATACCAAAGCTGGCATAGCCACCGGCTTTATAGCCTTCAGTGAAGCTGGCGTATAGCATGGCTTCATCGGTAGGGCGGTAACGTACAATGACGCGGGTTTGGGTGTCAGTCCACTCTTCGGTTGGGCCGGTAACAGTGCCGTCAGTAGAGAAACCGTAAGCCCAGTAGTTGCCCAGTTCGCTTTCAGGTGTTGGTACATTGATACCAAAGGTTTTTTCATCGTAGGTGTGACGAATACCAACTTCAGCTTCCCACTGCTCATTGATCTGGTAGCCTAAGTTGGCGTATACAGACCAGCCTTCGTATTCACCAGTGATGGTGCCTCGCTCTTCTAACAAGCCGTTGGCGCTGGGCGTGAAAGGTGAGCCATAGTAAGCGTATAAATCCGCACAGCCGGTAAATGTGGTTTGTGAGTAGCCATAATACTCGGCGTAATAGGCGCCGTAGTACTGACACATATGGTCTTCAGAAGAGTTAAGAATAAACTCGGTTTCGATTTCTTCTTTATAGTAAGAGGCACCGGCATACCAAGATAATGCACCATCGGTATTAGAGGTTAAGCGCAGCTCTTGCTGGAAGTAATCGCCTGTTTGATCTTGGCCGTAGTTACTTAAATACAGAGGTGTGCCATCGTAGTCTTCGGTGTAGAAGTAATCGTGATCTTTATAACCTGTGTTAGAGGTTAAAGTGGCAAAGTCAAAATCGTATTCGATTTTTAAGCCTAAGGTTAAAATTTCGGCATCGTCATCGTCGCCTTGGCCAATATCGCTGTCTAGAGCAAACTCACCGCCCTTAAGTGGCTGTAATTGAGGAATGGCTGCAGTAAGCGCATCCCAGGCATCGCCTTCCTGTACGGCGCGATAAACAGAGCCCGATTGGTTGCGCTCTTCGTATTCAACGAAAGTTTGCACCATTAGTTGGTCTTTTTCGTAAGTGGTTGAGAAGCGCAGAGCTGCCTTCTCATGCTCAATCATGTCGTCGCCGTTGTAGTTATAAAACTCAGAAACTGGGTTGGGCATAGATTGGCTTAAGCTGTTGCCGTCGTATTTATTTTCTATTACACCATCTTCATGAGAGTAATAGGCAGCAACGCGCATAGCGAAGTTGTCATTGACGGGGATGTTTTGGGCACCCTCAATAGTGCGGCGATCGTTTTCAGCGAGGTCTACATCAACATAGCCATCGGTACCGCCAATTTGCGCTTTTTGCGTGTGTACGCTGAATGCACCACCTATAGAGTTACGGCCAAATAGGAAACCTTGTGGGCCACGTAGTATCTCAGAACGCTCCATATCGAAAAGCGAGGTTACCGCTGAGCCGTTACGGCCTTCGTATAAGTCGTTTTTAAAGAAGGCTGCTGATGGATCACCGCCGATACCGAAATCCTGGGTACGTATACCGCGGATGCTGATGGCATCAATAAAACTGTCTTGGCTGTTACCGGTAACGCCTGGGGTGAATGATACTAAGTCTTTTACGTCATCCATGTTTACGTCTTTGGTGAAGTTACCAGAGAACGCGGTAATCGCTAGGGGTACGTCTTGTACAGATTCTGAACGTTTGGTTGCTGTTACCATTACTTCTTCTAGCTCTTGTGCAAAAGCAGAAGGGGTAAGGGACGTAGCCATAATTGACCCGGCAATTGCCGCGGCTAATTTTGACTTCCTGGCCCGAATAACTCGGGGAGATGATTTCATAGTCATAACTATCCTCACTGACCTTTAGTTTTATTGTTGTAGTTTTTGGCGTTGATTTATTGGTTTTATTTAAAAGAGCCCTAAGGGAGGCTTTTAAACATGGTACTCAGTGCAGCCCTTGATTTAGCGGTATTTCACTACATCAATATGCATAAGTAACTGCGCAAGATAACGAATACCCTTAAAAGGTTATATACCCCTTGGGTGTAGGTTTGTGTGAATATTTGGCATTTTAATCGTCGATAGGCACCCCCTGTTCACGTAGTGTGCTAAGCATGGTTGATAATTGTGATTCATAACGCTTCCAGCGCCCTATAGAGCGGGTATGGGCGGGTTCGCGCACCTGCACAGAGCTGGCAGTGGATACTGCGGCTTTTTGCTGGTGAAAATTTAAGCAGGCGTCTTCCCAAGGGAGCTCTAAAAAGTCTATTAAGGCTCTGGCATTGGGCTCTAGGTTACTGGCGGTAGCTTCGTAGGAAATGTCAAAAAATTGCCCCGGGAAGCGTTCGCGCCATACACCCATCAGGTGACGGTAGCGGGCGTGATGCCTGGCCATTTCGGCCTGATCGTAGGAGTGTAGATAGGCATCGGCAAATAATTGTTTATAGCTGGCAAAACAGGCGTCCATGGGGTTGCGAGTTAAATGCACTATTTTGGCATTGGGTAGAGCCTTTAAGATTAAAGGAATCATCATGTAGTTTTGCGGCAGCTTATCAACAAAGCGCGGTTTGCCCCCAGATAGTTTTGCAGTGGTTTGTGAGTACAGGCCACCTATTTTTTCTGGATCTAGCAGAATGGCATCTTTAAATAGTTGTGGTGAAAAACGACGCGGGTCTTGGTGATTGCTCAGCCTGCGTATAGCCAAGCCAAATTGTTGTAACTCACCAGCTGACTGTACCTGTGAATGGCTAGTGATAATTCTTTCTACTAAGGTGGTGCCGGTGCGTGGCTGCCCTAGGACGAATATAGGGGCGTTGTTGCTATGGCCGCTTTTGGCTTGTTCGAACCATTCTTTAGTGAAAGTGTTTTCAATATGCTTGAAAGTCTCTATTTCATGAGCTTCGTCAAACTCTACTGTTTTGCGCCTGGCTTCAGCGCCTTTACTAAATGCTTCGAAAGCCTTGTCCCATTCCTGTAGATCTTCGTATTCTTTACCCATAGCATAAAAGTAAAAGGGTAGTGCCCGGGGGTGAATATTTTTTTGCGCAGCTAGCGATTGCATGGTCTCTATATGCTTGCTGTCTGTTGCTTTTTTGGCGCCAGATAAGGACCAGTGAGCCTGAGGGCTGTTAGGCTGGATATTAAGGATGCTTTCTAGGACGGTTTCAGATTCTTTTAGCTTGCCATGATAAACCAGGTTGTTGGCATAATTAAGCATATAAGGCGGGTGATTCGGTTGTAGCTCTATGGCTTTTTGGAAGCACTTTTGAGCGCTTTCATGCTCGCCCATTTGAGATAGCACGGTGCCTAATAAATCATGGACCATGGGGTCATTGCTGGGATGCTTTAGTGCTTGTTTTAACGCATTGTCAGCTAGATTAATCTGGCCATCAGACATGCAGAGTTTGGCTATTTGCGCCCACGCGGCGGGGTGGTTGTTTTGTAATTTTGTTACGGAGTTGAAGGCTTGAAAGGCGGTTTTTCTATCCTGCCCCTCTAATGCAACTAGGCCCACTAAAAAATGTGCTTGCACTAAATCTGGCTTGATGTGTATGGCTCTTTGGCAGCAGTCAGCGGCTTCTCGAATTCTACCTTGGGTTAAGTGTTCAAACCCCTGCTTTAAAAGTTGTTGCAGCATCTGCTGCTCATTCATTTTAATTTGTGTATTCATAATAATTCTTTTTATAAGTAGTCTGATAAGGTGTCGCCACCTTTGTATTCATCTATGCTCATGAGGGAGTCTAAGAAGAGGTGGAATAGTTCAGACTGTGAGTTGATATCTAGTTTGGCGTAGGCATGCTTTTTATGTAGCTTGACTGTTTCGTTAGAAATGGAAAGCTTTTCTGCCATGGCTTTGGTGCTATAGCCACGCAAGACTTTGTTGATGACCTGGCTTTCTCGTTCTGTGAGTATGCTGTTGCCAAAGCAATCTAGTGCCGATTGTAAAGGTTTGCGCAGGTTTTTGTGGCTGGCGGGGGCGGGATTGCTACCATCCCCCCAATGTTTTGTGCTAATGGATTGCACAAAGGGGAGTAAGTCTTTTAGGGTGTTTAAGTCTTTTTTGTAAAACTTTTCTTTGCTGGTGGTTTTGTTAAGTGAAATATTGATAAAACTATTGTCGCCTACAGGTAGTACATAGCCACACTCATCATGTACGCCCGAAAGCCGAAAATAGGTGTTGTAGTATTCGGTTTTTTTGAAGGCGCTAGGTGCTAGCTCTTTAAGTGAAAAAAATCCGTAGTTTTTATCGAAGCCTGCTAAATAGTATGGGTCTAGTAAAAATGCGCCCTTTATATGTATGTCTAGGTTAATGCTGCCGCCTTTGTCAGGGGAGTCAAAATAGTCTACCTGTGGCATTTTTCCATCGGGGTATAGGAAGATGGTGCCGTCATTGGCGGCCGTTAATGCCTTAAGCATTTTGATCAGCTTGCTGGGGAAGTCGCTGTTGCCTACGCTCTCGACCAGCTCGGCTGAGTGCTGACTAAAGCGGCTAAATAATGATGCTGTGGTGTTGCTGTTGGTATTATTCATAACAATAAGTGGGGAGCCTGTTTATTGTTGTATTAATAGTTTTAAACCTGTGCGCCTTATATTACCAAAGAGCATTAGTGTTGTTAGTGGCACTTTGTTCTGTCCGTGGGCAGCGCCCAAGCTGGCAATCATTAACGCGAGGTTTAGATTATGCCTTGAAAATGGTGCTAGTTACTCAGCCTAGTCTGTTGCTTGTGTTCAGGGCTGGGCACGCTAAATTGATTTTTTACTGTCCCTGTGTGCAGGCATTGTCCCTATTGTGGTTATATTGCCTTAGCTGCTGGGTGGGGTGCAACGGTTTAATAAAGTCTAGCGCGGTAATAAGCGTGTTTGCCGAGTATAAGCTTTATTAAACGTCACTGTAGTGATGCCCAGCAATAGTGTTATGCCGGGCTGTTCTCTTCGCTTAGGGCTTTAGCCTCTTCCTTTTCTTCATGCCATTCAAAGATGTTCATTTCTATAAAGACAAAGGCCACCAGCCACAAAAAGGCGTCCCAAAAATCGAGGAAGCTGCCTTTGATACCCCAGTACACCGCACATAGGAAAAGAATGCTGTAGAGTACGGCTTTAATCGCTTTACTCACCCACATAACCGTACCGGCTAGTTTGTCTCTGGATTGTAAGAAAACATCGATCTCAAGAATGGCGACTACCATTAGCCAGGTTGCTGAGTTGGTCGTTTCAACCAGGGAGAGACGCTGTGTGGCCAGTAGGCTGGCGGGATCACTAATAATATTGGTGCCGGCAATTTGTACCAGTTGCTCGCTATTGGCATTGAGCATTTTGCAGCTTTCGGCGGTAATTGCTACGTATTCGTCTATAGAGACGACATGGGTGAATTTAGTGCCGATTAATGAACAGGCATCAGGAATAGAGTAGGGGATAAGATTGTGTAGTAATTGGTATTTTTGGGTAAAACCGTAAAAAGAGAAAATAATAAAGATATAACAGGCCGCGCGGGTGAGGTGTATGCTCCATTTCACGGCGCCTTTGATTTTTGTATCGTCTAGCACATAGGTTTCCAGCTCGAATAACAATAATAAAATCACCCAAGCAGCGGTATCTATGGTGGCAGTAAAGGCTTCGATGAGTTGAGTGAGCGCTATGCCGTTGGCAAAGGTTTGCGAACTGGCGCTGTAGTCATCCACAAAAAAATGGTAAATGTTCATGGATAGCAGGCAATAAACGGCGTACTTAAAAAGCTGAAACAGTAGCTGAGTATTAATGGCGTTATTGTTGCCAGACGCTGTAGAGGTCATAGTGGTCATCGCGTTGGGGGGCCTTAGTTCATCTTATTATAGGTATTGGTAGTATTTAACTTAGTGTGTTTACCAAATTTTAAAAATACCCAAATTAGGGGATGCATATTACGGCATTGTGATCACATGTTGTGCTGCTAGTATAACTCCCTGTTCTGGCCTGTAGTAGAGGCTGCAGCCATTATTTTTATCACTTTTATAGCCAGTGGCTGCAATTATTTATGTTTGTACTAAGGGCAGGTATCAGCATACAATCTATTTTGATCACATTTCGGCGGCTAAATCGGCCCTATAGCGAAACTTCTTTATGAATACAGATGATAAGCCCAGTAGTAATGAGCCTAAAACCCAGCAAGAAAGGGTATATATGCAGCTGCGAGAGGCCATATTAAGAGGCAAGTTTGAGCCCGGCCATAGCGTTACCCTGCGGGGTATAGCGGAAATGCTAGGGGTTAGCCTAATGCCGGTACGTGAGTCACTGCGGCGCTTAACCACCGAAAGGGCGCTGCAATTGCTTAATAACCGCCGTATCACCGTGCCCATGATGACCCCCGAAAAGCTGGAGGAGTTGTACCAGGCTAGGGTTTCGCTGGAGTCCTATGCCGCCAGCCGCGCCATACAGAACATTGACCCCGAGGCCCTAAGCTATCTTTATGAGGTTAATGAAAAACATACCCAGTCGATACTCGAAGATAATGTAGAGGACTATATTTACCTTAATTTTGAGTTTCATCGTGAGTTGTACCGCTATGGCCGCTGTGAGGTGGTGATGCCTTTAATAGAAAGCCTGTGGCTACAAATCGCCCCTTTTATGCGCATGGTACACAGCCAATACCTTACTGAAAGCCGCTTTAATGAGGCTGAGGATAAGCATAAAGCCATGCTGACAGCCATAGAGAAAAACAACCCAGCGCAGCTTAAGTACTTGATTCATGACGATATTTTGGATGGCGTCAGACGCTTGCAGGCCGCTATGGGCTGGCCTATATCCAGTTAAGCCAAACTAAAGTGACTAAGTTTTTTGTTTTTAAGGCAAAACTGCTTGTTGACAGCCTTAGGGAGAATGTGATCACATTGCACCCTGAAATGTGATCAAAATAAATGGTCTACACTGTGAGCAGTTTTTAGGCAGACAGGCTGTAGGTGAATTTGCTAGACCCACTGATTGAGCTTAGGCTCTAACGATGTAATGCAGGAGAAATGATATGACACAGCATTCAACAAAAGATTTTCAGGCCGCTGATGCGCAGCACTATTTGCACCCCTTTACCGATTTTAAAGATTTGGCTAGCAAAGGTAGTCGTATCATTACTAAGGCAGAAGGTGCGTATATCTACACCAATGATGGCCAAAAGCTGTTAGACGGCATGTCAGGTCTGTGGTGTTGTAACCTGGGTTATACCCAGCCTGCTATCAACAAAGCGGTAGCTGACCAAATGAATGAGCTGCCTTACTACAACAGCTTCTTCCAGTGTTCACACCCTGCAGCGATTGAGCTGTCTAAAGAGTTGGCCAGTGTATCTCCTGCTCACATGAATAATGTGTTCTATACCAACTCAGGTTCTGAAGGTAATGACACGGTACTACGTTTAGTGCGTCGTTATTGGGATCTAAAAAAGCAGCCTAATAAGCGCGTGATTATCAGCCGCGAGAACGCCTATCACGGCTCTACTGTTGCGGCAGCCAGCTTGGGTGGTATGAGCTATGTACACAACCAATTCGGTAAACTGCCTAATATAGAGCACGTAGCCCAGCCTTACTGGTTTAAAGAAGGTGGTGAGCTAAGCCGCGAAGAGTTTGGTGTACAAGCTGCTAAAGCTTTAGAAGACAAAATTCTTGAGTTAGGCGTAGAAAATGTTGCGGCCTTTATCGCTGAGCCTATTCAAGGTGCGGGTGGTGTTATTATTCCACCTGAGACTTACTGGCCCGAAGTGCAAAAAATCTTAAACAAATACGATATTCTATTTGTTTCTGATGAGGTTATTTTCGGTTTCGGTCGTACGGGTAAGTGGTTTGGTTGTGACTACTATGGCACTAAGCCAGACCTAATCAACTTCGCTAAAGCTGTTACCAATGGTTTCCAGCCTCTAGGCGGCGTGATGATAGGTGATAAAGTCGCTGATGTATTAAAATCAGACGGCGGCGAATTTGCCCACGGTTTTACTTACTCAGGTCACCCTGCGGCTTGTGCGGCAGCTTTAGCAACGATTAAAATCATGAAAGATGAAAACATCGTTGATAAAGTGGCTAATGATCTTGGCCCATACTTTGGTAAGCGTATGGCTGAGCTAAGCGATCACCCCATGGTAGGCGAAGTGCGCACCTTGGGTATGGTTGGTGCAATCGAGCTGGTTAAAAACAAAGAAACACGTGAGCGTTATGACTCTGATGGCACTGCCGGTGCAACCTGTAGAGATGCCTCTATAGCCAACGATTTAGTTATGCGTGCAACGGGCGACAATATGATTATTGCGCCACCGCTGACTTTAACTCACGAGCAAATCGATGAGTTGGTAACTAAAGCCAAAGCGGCTTTGGATCAGGCTTATGAAACACTACAAGCCAAATTTGGCTAAGCTTTGCTTTGCCTTTGTGGCTGGTGCAATATAGTGATGAACGACTAAACTATATTGCTTGCTAATAAAACCCTGCTAGATATGATGTTTGGCAGGGTTTTTTTATGATTCCAAAAATAAAAATATGGAGTGTGCCATGGAGCATTACGGCTTACTAACGTTGCTGCCCACTATTGTGGTGTTGGTTTTGGCTCTGCTAAGTCAAAGAACCATAGAGTCTGTGATTGCAGGTTCTTTGGTGGCTTTTATTATCACCGATGGCTGGGGCTTTTTGGGGCGTTTATCAGTCACCATGCTAGAGGCTTTTCAAAGTGAAACCAATGCTTGGGTGTTACTGGTTTGTGGCTTATATGGCAGCTTTATCGCTTTATTAGTTCGCGGTGGTGGAGCGCAAGCCTTTGGTGATTTAGTTGCCAAGCGCGTCAATGGTAAAAAAGGCAGCTTGCTGTGCACCTGGTTGTTAGGCTTGGTCATTTTTTTGGATGACTACCTCAATTCTTTAACGGTGAGTTCTTCTATGAAAAAAGTCACCGATAAGTTTAAAGTTTCCAGGGAGATGTTGGCTTATGTGGTGGACTCTACCGCTGCGCCTATTTGTTTGCTGGTGCCAATTTCTACCTGGGCGGTTTATTACGCCGGGCTGTTAGAAAAAAATGGCCTAGCGGAAAGTGGCCAGGGCATGAGCTTATTTATCGATGCTATTCCCTATATGTTTTACCCCGTTATTGCTGTGTTGATGGTGCCCTTGGTGATTACCGGGGTGATACCGCTGCTGGGAAAAATGAAGGCCGCCGAACACCGGGCAGAAACCACAGGTCAGCTTGCGCCTGAGCATAGTGAGCATAACGAAGTACGCGATACCTATGTAGAGCAGGAGCTGCACAACCCTAATAGTGAGTTGTTTTTTATCCCTATAATCACCTTAATATTTTTCACCATTTGGTTTGATATTGATTTGTTGATGGGGGTGATAGCCGCCACCATGGCTACGGTGCTGCAGTACTGGTTAGCAGGGGTGTTAAAACTGTCAGAAATTTTTGACACCATGATGGACGGTTTGAAAACCATGTTGCCGGTATTGGTTATTTTAATTTCGGTATTTGTCTTGATAGAGGCGAATAACCACATAGGCTTTACCGCTTATATTATTGAGCATGTAACACCTTTAATGTCGCCTAAAATGCTGCCGGTGGTGACTTTTGTTTCTATGGCCTTTGTGTCTTTTGTAACCGGCTCAAACTGGGGCGTTTTTGCCATTGCCTTTCCGGCGGTATTCCCTTTGGCTGTGGTCTTAGATGTGAATATTCCGTTAGTGGCTGGTGCCTTATTGTCGGCCAGCGGCTTTGGTAGCCAAGCTTGTTTTTATAGTGACTCCACCGTGCTGTCGGCGCAGGGTAGTGGTTGTGGCACGCTGGATCACGCACTTAGTCAATTACCCTATGTGCTGATTGCTGCCGGGGTTTCGGCGTTGGGTTTTTATTGGGTGGCATAAGCCAGAAAACAGAAAACAGAAAACAGAAAACAGAAAACAGAAATATGAATAATAATATTGATAGACAGAGGTAAGTGATGAGTTTCCAAGATAAGCGCGTATTAATCACCGGTGGCTCCAGAGGTATAGGCTTAGCTACCGCACAGGAGTTGTTAGAGCGAGGCGCAATAGTAGCGATAAACGGCCGCAGTGCTGCAACTGTAGATGAAGGCTATAAAGCCCTAGGTGGCGGTGACAGGGTTATTAAGGTGATAGGCGATGTTGCCACCGTGGCTGGCTGTGAAGCGATAGTGCAGCAAGCGGTAGCGGCCATGGGTGGCTTGGATGTATTGGTTAACGCTGCAGGAGTGGGCGATCAAATTTCCATAGAAGACACCACCGAGGCGATATGGGATGCGACCTTGGATATTAATTTAAAAGGCACATTTTTTTGTTGCCGTGCGGCCTTGCCGGCGTTAAAAGCCAGTGGCGGTAATATTGTGAATATTGCTTCCGATTCGGGCCTAAAGGGCGAGCCTCTATTGGCAGCTTATTGTGCCTCTAAGGCGGCGGTGGTGAATATGGGTCGCTCTATGGCCTTGGATTTAGCGCCTAGCGTGCGGGTTAATTGTGTGTGCCCCGGTTATGTGGATACCGATATGGTGCGCCGTGATTATATAGACAGGGCCGCTGACCCAGCCGCAGCTGAGCAGCAGCTTATTGAGCTGGCACCACTAAGGCGGCTAGCGGCTCCCAGCGAGATTGCCAAAGCGGTGGCCTATTTAGCTTCTGATGATGCTAAAAATATTACCGGCACGGCATTGGCTATAGATGGTGGTACCACAGCAGGTTAGGCTTAAAAATAATTAGCCAGCAGGGCGTTAAGCATTTGATTTAAATCGGCTTCACTTCTGCTGGCCTTGCGACCCTGCTGATCCACTATGGCCATAGAGCAGATGTATGTAGTTTCGTGGTAAATTCTAGCTATGCGTTCCAGTTCTGTTTTGTTGGCTTTACAGCCAAAGTGTTTAAAGGCATTGGCTAAGCGTGCCAGCATTAACAGGTCGTGTTGTTCGTCCAGCTGCCTGACCTCGGGTATGGCGTACATGGCTTGTACCAGCGGCAGTATGCCGCGCTGGCGTTTATACATGGCGATAATTTTATGGGTATAGACTTTAACGTAACTGGCTATATCGCTATGCTCGGCAATATTTTCGTCTACCGCTGAAATAGTGCGAGTCATTTCATTCAGCCATCGTGAGGCCAGCGCACACAGTATGGCAACTTTATTGGGGTAATAATGATACAGCGACCCCACCGAAATATTGAGCTCTTTGGCTATGGATATAGTGGTTATGCCATCTATGCCTACGCTGTCTAGCAGCTCGGCGGTGATATCTAATATTTGATCGTGGCGTTTTTGCGCTCTGGCTTGCCGTGGCTTTCTTCTGGCTGCGGTGCTGTTTTTGCTGTGGCTAACAGCGGCATTATTGGTATTCATTTAGCGCGTATATTCCTAGTCGCTGGCGTAAAGCTCAGGGTGTGTGTGGGTGCTAAGCAACCCTGTTATAAACAAGGGCTACAGGCGATCCAGCAGCGAGTAGTATAACATCCCTGCAACCAGGCCTGGCCAGCGCAATAGGGTGCCGCCGGGAAAGGTGGGGCTGGGTATTTGGGCAAAGGTGTCAAAGCGCCCAGCGTCACCGGCTATGGCTTCGGCTAATACCTTACCTGCAAAAACGGAGGTGGGTACGCCGTGGCCGCTGTAGCCCTGTATCACGTAGCAATTATTTTCCAAGCGTTGAAAGTGTGGCATACGGTTTAAGGTTACTGCTAAGGTGCCGCCCCAGCCATAATCTATGCGCAAGTCTTTTAACTCGGGGTAGTGGCGCAGCATATATTGGCGCACAAAGTTTTTAATATCGCGGGGGAAGCGGCGGGTGTAGTTTTCGCCGCCTCCCCACAGCAGGCGATTGTCGCCAGAGAGTTTCCAGTAATTAATGACAAACAGGCTGTCAGAGACTGATACATCATCGCGATTTATTTTGCGTGCTAAGTCCTCAGGCAATGGCTCGGTGGCCAGCATAAAATTATTGATAGGCATGATTTTGCCCGCTACCTTGGGCTCTAACTTTTCTAAATAGCCATTGCAGGCCACTACCATATGGTCGGCTGTGACCGTGGCTTGCTCAGTGTTGATTTTGCAAGGGCTGGCTTTGCTATAACTGTTAACGCGGCTGTATTCGTAAATTTTCACCCCTTCTTGTTGGGCAGCTTGCGCCAAGCCTAGGGCAAAGTTGAGCGGGTGTAAGTGCCTGCCGCCCTCGTTGATTTCACCGGCTTGAAATTTATCGTTGCCAAATAGCTCGCTGAGTTCGTCTTTGTCTAAATAGCGTATTTGCTCGTAGCCATATACGCGCTGCATATGTTCTACGCTTTGTTTGTAATCATCGGCCTCTTTGGCTTTGGTGGTGACGTGGGCATTGCCTGTTTTAAGATCGCAGGCGATGTTGTAGTCATTGATTAGTCCTTCTACGGTTTGCACGGCTTCTAAGCTGTACTGCCATAGAGTTTTAGCCCTGTCTTTGCCCAGCATGCTTTCTAGCTCTTGCTGACCTTTGCGTTGGCCTGTACCTACATGGCCGCCGTTACGGCCAGAGGCGCCCCAGCCTACACGCTCGGCTTCCAGCAACACCACCTGCAAACCTTTTTTGGCTAAATGTAAGGCGGTAGATAGGCCGCTGTAACCGCCGCCTATAATACAAACATCGCAGCGTATATCCTGCGCTAGCTGCGGGTAGGGGCTGTGGTTGTTGGCCGTTGCTGTGTAATAGGAGTCTATATAGCCTTTGCGTTCGCCTGTCATGTTAACTAACCTGTTTATGCTGTAGTAAAAGAGTGAGCACCCTGCGGCCTGATGCTGCGATTAGGCCCCGGCATTGGGGGTGTGGCGCTTCTTTGGGTATTGCTTGGCGTTTTAAAACCGAACAATTATTCGGAATAATACTTGAATAATAATTCGGTTTCTACAATAATCCAAGTTCTATTTATTACTAAGTAAGCCTTAGCTATGGCAAATGAGGCGCTGGAGGGGGGTATGGCAAAGTTATTATTGATTGCGGTGTTGTGTGACGACAAGCAAATTGGCGCGCATCATTTCCACTCGGTGGGCGACAAATATGTGCGGGCTATAGTCGAATCCATGCAGGCGGTACCGGTATTAATACCTGTGTTAGCTGATGATTTGAATGTGGCCGAGCTGCTTAGTCATGTTGATGGCCTACTGTTGCCAGGTTCCTATTCCAATATAGACCCCAGCCACTATCAGCAGGCAAATGAAGAACAGCAGCCATTGCGTGATCCGGCCCGCGATAGCACGGCCTTTGCCGTTATTGCCGAAGCTCAGCGCATAGGCTTGCCCATATTTGCCATTTGCCGCGGCTTTCAAGAAGTGAACGTAGCCTTGGGGGGCAGTTTGTATCAGCGTTTGCAAACTGAAGCGGATATTAATGATCACCGAGAAGATAAAACCCTCCCTTTAGAGCAACAGTATGAAGATGCTCATGCTATAGATTTGGTAGCAGGTGGCTTGTTAGCTAGCAGCTGGGGTAAACCTACAGCGCAAGTGAACTCTTTGCATCAACAGGGTATTAGGCAGCTGGCGGCGGGCTTAAAAATTGAGGCTGTGGCGGCTGATGGTTTGATAGAGGCTTACTCTAGCGCCAATCCCGATCACTTTATTTTGGGGGCGCAATGGCACCCAGAGTGGCAAGTTAGTAACAACCCATTTAATTTGAGTTTGTTTAAGTTATTTGAGCAAGCCTGTAATCAATATAGAAATAAAAAAGCATAAAGGTGTCTTATGAGTAGCAGTACGATAGCAGCCAGTGTCGCAGAGTGGCTAAAACAACACGCCATAGAAGAGGTGGAGTGTATTATTCCCAATATGGTGGGCAATGCCATAGGCAAGTTTATTTCGCCGGAAGCTTTTTTACAGAACAACAGCCGTATGCCTGAGAGCTTATTAGCCATGACGGTGACCGGGGACTATGCCGAAGATCACTTTGATTTTATGGATCCCAAAGATATAGACATGTTTTTAACGGCGGATTGCAGCACGCTAAGATTAGTGCCCTGGGCAAAAAAACCGACTGCGCAAGTGGTGCATAGCTGTTTCGACAAAAATGGCGTTATGCATCCAGTATCATCACGCGGAGTGTTGCAACGGGTTTTAAAGCTGTATGCCGATGAAGGCTGGACGCCAGTCGTTGCTCCTGAGATGGAGTTTTATGTTACTGAGCAAAACCTAGACCCTAAAGAAGAGTTACGGCCGCCAGTAGGTAACAGTGGCCGTCGTGAAACAGCGCCGCCGCCTTTTGGCATTGACGCTATGAATGAATACAGCGATTTTGTGAAAGATTTATACGATTGCTGTTATCAACAAAATATCGATGTAGAGGGTTTAGTGCACGAATGTGGCACTGCACAGTTTGAAATTAACTTTAATCACGGTGATGCGCTATATTTGGCGGATCAGGTGTTCGCGTTTAAACGCACGGTTAGGCAGGTAGCTTTGCAGCACAAACTGCATGCTACATTTATGGCTAAGCCCTATCAACACGAGCCTGGTAGTGCCATGCATATACACCAGAGTGTTTTAGATCAAAGCGGAAAAAATATTTTTGTTGATGAGCAGGGCAATGAAAATGCACGTTTTCTAAATTTTATAGGGGGTATGCAAAAATACACCCCTTACTGCTTAAGTTTGTATGCGCCTAATATTAATTCCTATAGACGTTACTCTAGCGGCCACTCCGCACCGGCTAATATGGAGTGGGGCTATGAAAATCGCAATGTAGGCTTGCGTGTGCCAGAGAGCCCAGCCATAGCCAAGCGGGTAGAAAACCGTTACCCCGGCGCCGATAGCAATCCCTATTTGGCACTGGCGGCTTCTTTAGCCTGTGGCTATTTAGGTATTAAGCATAAATGCGAAGCCAGCGAGCCGCATAAAGGCGATGCTGCTGCAGAAGGTATTAAACTGTCCCGCGATTTATTAACCAGTTTAAATTTACTGGATGCCCTACCTGAGTTAGTGGATGTATTTGGTGAAACTTTTGTGATGGCATATAAGGCGGTCAAGGCCCATGAGTTTGAAGTGGCCAACCGTGTGGTTACTGCTTGGGAGCGTGAGCACTTATTGTTAAACGTATAATATTTTTTGTAGTAGTTAATAGTGTAAAGGCCCTTATTGAAAAATAAGGGCCTTTTTATTTGAATAAATATAAATTTGAGCTTTAGTTAGTTGTGCAGCGTTGTGGCTGAGTGTGTCAATTCTAATAATAAATGGTTTGACTGCACGGTATTATTAAATACTTAAGGTCAATGTGAAGGTTGGCGGTATATGGATTTATCTATAGCTAGAAAGTTGTTATGGCTAGTTAGTTTTTTTTTCACTGCGGCCAGTTCTGCCGCTAACGAAGTTGTTAGGTTGGTTGCTGATGAATGGTGCCCATTTACCTGCGCTTACACCCAAGCCCCGCAGGGCATAGGGGTAGATATAGCCAGAAAAATTTTTGAAGATCGTGGTTATCAAGTCACTTATCACACTGCCACCTGGGATGAAGCTAAGCGCATGGTTAGTGAAGGGGAAGCAGATATTTTAATCGGTACGGTCAGGGCCGAGACCCCTGATTTACTCTTTCCCGATTATCATTTTTCTTATAGCCAAAGTTGTTTTTTTAGTCCTAGTGACAGTATTTGGTCTTACCAAGGCTTAAAATCTTTACGACCTAAAAGAGTGGGGGTTATTAGTGGCTACAGTTATGGTGCAGGCCTGGATGCCTATATGGATAAGGCGCTGGAGCTAGGTATGGCTAAAACCTATGCGAGTACAGAGCAATTATTTGCCGCCTTAAAACGTGGTGATGTAGATGTGTTTATCGGTGATCAAAAAGTAAGCGAGTACTATGGCCGGCAGTTTCACGCCTCTTTAGCTTACAGAGTGACAGGCTGTCAGCCGCGCCGCAAATTGTTTTTTGCTGTTAGCCCAGTAGACCGTCAAAAGGGCAATAAACTGATTAAAATTTTAAATGGGAACTTGTTGATAGGTTTAAGAGGCGGGGGGGTTAAGGCGATACACCAGCAGTATGGCTTTCCATCGTATTAAATCATCATAAAATGACTGCTAATTACTGCTTAGCTTGCGGTATGATACAGCCTCTAAGCTATACCTATATAGTCAGAGAGTATTTACCTAGTGTTAAGTTTTGAAAGTGTACTTTATATTGCCGGCATGGTGGGCGTTGCGGTATTTGCCATTAGTGGCGCCCTGGCTGCAGCTGAAGAGAAATTAGATATTTTAAGCTTTGTGCTTTTTGCAACGGTGACCGGCATAGGCGGCGGCACCGTCAGAGACTTATTTCTCAATGTGCCGCAGGTGTTTTGGGTGGCTGACCCTTTCTACTTGTACACCACCATTGCGGCCGCAGTGATAACCTATTTCTTTTCCCATTTATTAGTGTCGATTAGCCGTTCCCTGTTGTGGATGGATGCGGCGGGTTTGGCCTTGTTTAGTGTGCTGGGCACAGCAAAGGCCATGGCCATGAACGTAGATCCAGTGGTGGCTATAGCCATGGGTATGATTACCCCTACCTTTGGCTCTATAGTCCGCGATATTTTATTGGGCCATAAACTGGTGCTGCTAGAGCCCGAGATTTATGTGACAGCAGCCTTATTGGGTGGCGGCGGTTACTTTATCTTGCGTGGGGTATTGGCGATAGATGAGGTAACGGCAATTTTACTGGCAGTGGCGGCGGCTTTTATGTTGCGCGCTGCGGCCATGATCTGGGATTTGCGCTTGCCTAAACTAAAAGACCCGATTAATCCTTAATGTTGCTCTAGTTGCCTGCCTAAGGTTTAAAAACTCTAAAGTCCGAGACATAACCCAGGCTCTCCCACACCACGCATTTCACCATGGAATATTCAATACTGGGGAGATTATCCACCATGGTTTTATGGCTTACCCGGTAATACACGGTGTAGTGTTTACGCTCAGTTTCATGCCGGGATGAAATTTCGTCGTAATATTTACTCACCAAACGCTCGCCAAAGTGATCGTTGATTTTTTCTTCACAGGAGTCAGCGGCGTCACCTATGCTGCGTGCTAAGAAACTTTTTTGGATTTCTTTGGGGCCAAATAAAACAACGGTAATGGCAACAGTGGCGCATAGCACTAAAATAATCGCTATGGCGAGTAGGGTGCTTTTTCCGCCCATATTGGCGCGCAGAGGTACGAGCTTAAATTGTGCTGGCATAGTGGCTTCTAGCTTCTAATAGTGGCTGCTAATTGTTATTGTTAGTATGACTTTAGCTTACAGCTAAGCTTGCAGTGTAGCGCAAAGCGCTGTTGATGGGTATGAGCTTGTGCTAAGGTTGCTGGGGTTCGATGTTACATTTCATAATAATAATGCAGGGCTGACTTGCTAGCTATGTTAAACGTTTTTTGGCGCTTATTAATTCCCATCATATTATTGGCGGCGTCGCTATATGCGGTATTTGAAGTTGGCCGCATTCAGCAACAATACCAGCCTTTGTTGGCCTATTTACCTTACCCCTTGCTGTTGTTGGCGATGCTATTGGCCCAGCAATTTAATCGCCTGCGTTTATTTGCCGCGGCGGGTATTTTTCTACTGACTTTTATTACTGTGCAAATGGGTTTACAGCAGCCCTTAGCTGAACCTCGCCCCTTTTTCTTGTTTACAGCGTTAAGCTTGCTTTTGCCCATTAATTTAACGCTGTTGGCGGTATTACCCGAGCGCGGGCTTTGGAGTCGTTACGGTTTTGGGTTGATGTTGTGGCTGGCAGCGCAGGCGTTATTACTGGGGCTGCTGCCGGTGGCGTATCTACAGCAACCTTTTCCCTACCACCACTGGTTTGAGCCACTGCCTATACAGGGCTATTTGCTCTCCTATGCCGCTAGCTTGTTATTTGCTCTGGCCTTATTGGTGATGAGTTTGATGCTGATATTACGCAAGGGTGAAACAGAGGCGGCTTTATGGGTGTGCCTACTAGCGGTGTTTTTAACTTTATTATTATTTGCTCAAGCCTATATTTCGGCCGTGCTATTAAGTTGTTGTGCCCTGTGCTTAATGTATTGTTTATTACGCAGCTCACGTGATATGGCGTTTAGGGATGACCTAACTGGCCTGCGCAACCGCCGCGCTTTTAATGAAAAGCTGCGCTCACTGGCGGGCCATTATGTGATTGCCACCATGGATATAGATCACTTTAAAAAATTCAACGATAGCCATGGCCACGAGGTAGGGGATGATGTGTTGCGTTTAGTGGCCGCGCACATAGCCAAAGTGGCAGGTGGTGGTGTGCCTTATCGCTATGGTGGCGAGGAGTTTTGTGTGGTGTTTAGCGGTCGCCAGCCGGCAGCGGCCTGCGCTGTATTTTTAGAGCAGTTGCGGGTGGCTATAGAGGCTTACCCTATAACCTTGCGTAACCAGGCCAGCCGACCAGATTCGCAAAAGCAGGGCCAGGGCCAGCGCGGCAGTTCGCGCAAGGCTAAAACTGTTTCGGTAACCATCAGCATAGGGGTGGCCGAGCGCAATGCGCGTTGGCGCAAAGCGGAGGAGGTACTAAAAGCTTCTGATCAAGCTTTATACAAAGCCAAGAAGCAGGGCAGAAATTGCCTAGTATTGGCTTAGCTTACTTTTGCTGACAAAGTACTGTGTGATGGCTGTTTTGTGATCAAAAAAATAGGCCACTAGCCCTATTTTGGGTATAGACTTTTGGGCCCTCCAATCTTACTATTCGGCATGATTTTTATGGCCGTTTGCAAAGATGCCAGCAAGAAACATAATTTTAGCGACCCGATAACAGAATTTGGAGGCAGAAATGCAAGATAAACTATTTATAAATGGCGAGTGGGTAGCCCCCGAAAACAACGCCACCTTCCCCGTCATCAACCCTGCCACCGAAGAGGTTTTTCACAATGCTCCCGCTGGCAGCGCTAACGATGTAGACAAAGCGGTAGAGGCCGCCAGCGCCGCTTTTAAAAGTGACTGGTCTAAAACCACCGGTAAAGAGCGCGCCGTTTACTTGCGTAAAATGGCCGATGGCATGGAGCGTGACCTGCACAAGCTTACCGAGCTGGAAGTAAAAGATAACGGCAAGCCTTACCCCGAAGCGCAGTGGGATATAGAAGATGCTATAGGCTGCTTCCGCTACTACGCCAACTTGGCCGAAGAGCTGGATGGCAAATGCGAAGTCACCGAGCTTAGCGATGATAGATTCAAGTCGGAAGTGCGTTATTCACCAGTAGGTGTGGCCGCTTTGATCACGCCTTGGAACTACCCCATGCTGATGGCCTCTTGGAAGATTGCTCCTGCCATTGCTGCCGGTGCAACCTGTGTACTTAAGCCTGCTACCGTAACGCCTATGACGGCGCTAGAGTATGGCGTTTACGCACAAGAAGCTGACTTACCGGCTGGTGTATTAAACATAGTTACTGGCTTAGGGTCAGTGATTGGTGACCCGCTTACCCAGCACCCTAAAGTCGATAAAGTAGCTTTCACCGGTTCTGTACCTGTGGGTAGCCGCATTATGTCTATGTGTGCACAAGAAATTAAAAACGTTAGCTTAGAGCTAGGTGGCAAGTCGCCCGTTATTGTATTTGATGATGCCGATATAGAAGGCGCTGTTGAGTGGGTAATGTTTGGTATTTTCTGGAACCAAGGCCAGGTGTGTTCAGGTACCTCACGCCTACTGGTACAAGAAGGTATACGCGACAAGTTCTTAAAGCGTCTAAAAGAAGAAACCGAAAAAATCACCATAGGCGACGGCATGACCGAAGGCACTTTATTGGGCCCATTGGTGAGCGAGAGCCAGTTACGCGGTGTACTAGAGTTTGTTGATCACGGCATCGCTACCGGTGTTGAGCTGTTAACCGGCGGCCGCTGTGATGACTTTGAGAAAGGCTACTTTATGAAGCCGACTATTTTCCTAGACCCAGATGTAACGGATAAATTATGGGCAGAAGAGATCTTTGGCCCCGTGCTATCGGTTAAATCCTTTAAGACAGAAGAAGAGGCCATAGAGCTGGCTAACGATTCTATCTTTGGTTTAGCAGCGGCAGTAATGTCTGGCAGCAAAGAGCGTTGCTCACGTGTTGCCGATGCTATGCGTGCCGGTATTATTTGGGTTAACTGTTCGCAGCCTACCTTCACCGAAGCGCCATGGGGCGGCTTTAAGCAAAGCGGCATAGGCCGTGAGTTAGGCCGCTGGGGTCTAAATAACTACTTAGAAACCAAGCAAGTGACCGAGTTTATTAGCCCAGAACCTTGGGGCTGGTATATGAAATAGCCCTTAACCAGGCTGTTTTACCCATAAATGAAGACCGCCGATTAAGCCCTTAATCGGCGGTTTTTTATGTTCAGGATGAACGGGGCGGACGCGGAGACCCACGGCACTCGCTTTGCTCGCGGGGCCAGCTTTGCGCAGGCGTGGTTGGAGGTCACTTGTAGTAATATAAGTTACAAATTATATTTGGCTGAATATTGAGCTTTTTGTACGGGTGGCCTATAATTCTGCCAGTGAGAAACCCTCTTGCTTTTTATCCTGCTTGGGCGCGCGCTGTATAGGCTTGCCGAGCTAGTGTTTACATTATTGCAAGCGGCAGTTGCGTTATAGCAATAATAACTAGTGCAAAGCTACGCTATAGTTTTAGCTCTTAGGTTGATTAACTTATTGTGCCTAAAGGCTAGGGTGGGCAGCTTGTGTTTGAGAGTGATACCCAGCAGACGCTGTGAGCAAGGCTAGTCATCCGCTTCATAGTATCTGCGCGATTATTATATTTTTTTAAGGTTTTCTAATGTCAGATAAAAGTATTATCCGTTTAAGCACCAACCCTCTCGGTTTTGGCGAAACTCCTGATGAGCTTAGCCAGGACATGTTTGCCTCTGCTATACCGGCACAGCATTCTTATAGCTACTATGAAAACGATGATATAGGTTTGTATATAGGCGTGTGGGATACCGATACTATGGTAGAGGCCGCTGGCCCCTATGGCTGCGATGAATTTATGTGGCTGATAGAAGGCGAGTGCGAAATTAAAAATAACAAAACCGGCGCTATGGAAAAAGTGACAGCCGGTGAACCTTTTATTATCCCCAAAGGTTACGACTGCCAGTGGCATCAAACCGGTTATTTACGTAAGTTTTTTGTGATCTCTGAGCATCCGCAAGAGTCTATACCCCAGCAGCCTACTTTTGAGGGCATTATTATTCCTCAGGCTGATGCCGCGTTAACGGCTATGACGACTACGCCGCCTTTTGCGGTAACCAGCGGTGCTGCGCCGCAAGCGCATATTTGCTACCAAGATGTAACCGGTAAATTTATTTCCGGAACTTGGTTTAGCGAAGCTTTTGAATCATCAGCGCAAGCCTTTCCCTATAATGAGTTTGCCTATGTACAGGCGGGCTCTATTAGTCTATTTGATGCTGCTGGTAACGAGCAGCAGTTTAATGCTGGCGATGCGTTTTTTATTGCTGAGGGGGTGGTTTGCCACGCAGTGGTGAAAGATCAGGTAAAACTATTTTTTACCACCGTCGCTTCTGCTTAAAACCCGCTAAAGTATTAATGTAGCCCCCTAATTTTGTTACCAAGAGAGATATTATGCATAAGCACCACGACGCACTAAAAGATGCAGAATTAAAGCCCCTGTGGCATGACCCTGCGATTATGCCAGAGCCTTTACCTGCCCTTGCCAAAGATGAAAGCTGCGAGCTATTAATCGTGGGTGGTGGTTTTACTGGCCTGTGGGCTGCTATGCAGGCAAAAGAGCGCAAGCCCGATGCAGATATTATTTTAATTGAAAAAACTTTTGTGGGTGATGGTGCATCGGGCCGCAACGGTGGCTTTTTAAGTACCAGCGTGGCGCATGGCGAAACCAATACCGAAGCGCAGTTCCCCGGTGAGGCAGATAAGTTAGAAGAGCTGGGCATACAAAACATGAAAGAGTTTTTAGAGACTCTGGAGCGTTACAACATCGATGCCGAGTACGAGCAAGTGGGTGAAATGGATGTGGCCCTAGATCCAGAATCAGCTCAGCGCTTACACGCTGAATATTTAGAGTGTAAAGAGGCTGGTGAGGATGTAGTTTGGTTCGACGAAGAGGCTGTGCGTAAGCAGGTCAACTCACCCACTTTTTTCGGTGGCTTGTGGCACCGTGATGGTCAGGATGGGGTGATACACCCTGGGCGTTTATGCTGGGGCTTAAAAGATGTGTTGGTTAATCAGCTGGGGGTGCGCATTTTTGAAAACACCGAAATGTTGGACGTGCAACCCGTAGGCAGTGATGGCATGAAGGCTACTTGTGCAGGCGGTGTTATTAGCAGCAAAAAAGTCTTGTTAGCGACTAATGCCTATACCAGCAAAATCAGCCGCATACGCAACTCTGTAGTGCCGGTGTGGGATTATCAAATTGCCACTCAGCCATTAACCGCTGAGCAGCTAGATAAAATTAACTGGGGTAAGCCCGAGTCGCGTCATGCCTTGGCTGACTACAACAATATGTTTCACTACTTCCGGCTAACCAAAGATAATCGTATTACCTGGGGCGGCGGTGGTGCTGTGCGCTATTACTTTAACCGCGGTATAGATGCGCATTTAATGGATGCGCCTGCCAGGCATGAGCAGTTAGCTGCCGAGTTTTTTGAAATGTTCCCGCAGTTAGAAGGCGAGATAAAATTTACTCACCGCTGGGGCGGTATTATTGCCACCTCTACTCGTTTTTGCATGGTGCCTGGGGTGATGTATGACGGCCGCCTGGCTTGGTCTGTGGGCTATACCGGCCATGGTGTGGGCGCGTCACGCTTTGGTGCACGTATAGGTATAGAGCTGTTGGGCTACCAGCCTAGCGATGTCATTAATATGCAGTTTGTCACCAAAAGAGCTCTGCCCTGGTTTCCCGAGCCTTTCCGTTGGTTGGGGGTGCGCTTTACTCAAAACGCATTAATTAAAGCGGATCAAAACGGTGGTAAGCGCGGCCTGTGGCTAAAGTTTTTAGATATGCTGGGTCTAGGTTTTACCTGCTAAATCAATGGCTTAGCTATGAAGTCTAGGCGGCAGAAATTAGCCAATAGAAAAAAGCGCCCACGCTTAAGCCGGGCGCTTTTTTTGTGGCTGACCCAAACACTGTTTTAGCTTGCAATTTATATTTCTTGTGATACTTTTTGTATGTATATAGATCATTTGATTCATTTGGTGCTGTTAGCGCATTAGCGTGCAAAAGGAGGGGGCGATGAGTGCCGTACTAAAAGCCGATGACCAAAGTATTGTCAGCCATGCACTATGCCAGGCTGCCGATCTTATGGGCTTAAAACGTCAACAGCTGGCAATGGTGATAGGTGTATCTGAACCCACCATGAGTCGTATACGCAACGAGACTTCCGTGGTGCCACAGGGCAAGCCTCTGGAATTGGCGCTATTATTTTTACGGGCCTACCGGGCACTGTATGCCATTATTGGTGGTGACCCCGCCGCTATGCAGCACTGGCTAAAAACTCCTAACAGCCACTTGGCAGATCAGGCCCCCATAGAGCTACTACAAAAAGTAGAGGGCATTACTCAGGTAGTACGCTACCTAGATGCCATGCGAGGTCGGGTATAGTGCTGGATTTACAAGGACTGATACAGCCCACCGAAGGATCGATTTGGCGCGTAGTAGAAACCCAGGAAATAGCCGCCACCCGGGCGATTACCCGCTCCTCCAGTGAGCAGTCACGGTTGGAAGAGCTATTAGAGCAATCCAAGCCGCCCGTGCCCGCCGACTGCCAGGGCTTGTCCTATTTATTATCTACCCCGTTTCGTTATCCGCCCTTAGATTATGGCTCGCGTTTTGGCAGTACCTTAGAGAGGGGTATTTTTTATGGTGCTAAAGAGCTAAACACCGCCTTGGCGGAAACCGCAGTTTACCTATGGCTGTTTCAATCGGCCCTGCACGAGCTGGGTCCCATGGCGGCGATTAATGACCATCGCACCGCTTTATTAATCCCCTTGGCAAGCAACAGATCGATAGATTTTAGCGCCGCAGAATTAGCTCAACATCATGAGGCGATTAGCAGCCCCGGTGATTGGTCTTATAGCCAGCGCTTGGGTAGCAGCATGCGCGAATTAGCGGTGCAGTGCTTTTGGTATCCCTCGGCCCGTTTGCAGGGTGGGGTTAACGCTGGGGTGATTAGCCCGCAGGCCTTTGCCGCTAAAGAACCCAGCGAGCAGCAGCACTGGCAATTAAAACTCAGCCCAGAGAGTTGCTGGTTTGGCCGCCACAGAAGCGGCCATGAGTTTTATCGTAAAGATTTTTTGCAAGGCAATCGCCTCTTGCATCCTATGGCCTAGTTTTTGTCACGCCATATTTTATTTTTGTTCCTTGATTTTAATAGAACGTCCATATATGCCCCATAAGCGCAGCGAATATTTTGGGCATGACCGGAATAGAACTTTAACCGGACACTAGTGGGCTTGGCCCGGCATGGCAGATGCCATGAGACGGATGGTGGTAGAAGCAGGCCAGTTATTTATTAAACGCTGCTGGCGCTATGAGCATCAGCACCCAACTTATTTATACAAATCGGGCAGGGCGTTATCGCTGGTGGCTGAGCTTTTTTGCTGGCGCAATTCGTCAATAATGCTCAGTAGGCTGGCGCCGTTCCAGTCGCTGCTATCGGCGGTTTTGCCGTAGCGGCTATTATCATATTGCAGCAGCAGGTTTTTTAGCGCGGGGTGTTCGCTTGCGCGGCTAATATCGTCCAGCGTGTATATCTCTTTGGTGGGCCAATGTTGTTGTGCCCAAGTAATTAGTGCTGGCCTTAATTGCTCGCTTTGTGGTTGGCGGCATAGCTGTTGTAAATGCTTGTAGGCGCTTTTTTCTGAGAGCTTATTATTGTTTTGCTGTGGCAGCTTGTCACTGCTGGGCATACGACGTGATAAACGCCAATAGGCTAATAAGGTGATTAACCATAAGCCTAATAATACAAAACTGACTACCATCCAAAAGGGGTTAGCTACGGTGACAACTTTTTCGCCACTGTCCGTTACGGTAGCCTGCGAGTGGTCGATAGCATTGCGCTGGCTTGGGCCTTGTTCCAGTGGCGGCAAAATAGTTAATTCCCTGGCAGCTATGCTGGCTGTCTTTTGGCTTTGGCTGGCGGTATCCCACCAAGTGATGTTGATGGCGGGCAAGGTGATTTTACCAGCGCGGGTGGGGATGATGGCGGTGCTGTCGATGCGGGTAGCACTAATGCCCGTGGCCGATTCGCTATTATTGGTTTCGGCTTGATCAGGGTAGAGCTTGAGCCCAGCTATCGCTTTAAAGTTTATCGGTGGCAGTTGCGCAGCTGTTACCCCGTTGGCACTGGTGGTAATGCTGCGGGTAATAGAGTCACCTACCCGTAATTGCTCGGGGTCTTTGCTCCAGGTTTCCTGCAGTTGTAACTGTTGGGCGGGCAACCATAAATCACCGCTGTAGTCGGCAGGCGCGGGTTTAACAGTAATGCTGTGTGGCTCAGACTTGCGGCGTATCAGGGTGCCACCACCATAAAAGCGGCTTTGGCTAAGTTCTTGACCTGAAAATACCAGCTCGGGAATAATTAACTCGCCCGCCTTGTTGGGGAAGATCGCATAATTAATTTCATGTACGCGGTGGCGTATGCCCTGCACAGTGCGATAAAAAGAATTTTGCCCCACCCGTTTTACCGTGGCATTTTCCAGGGTCAGTTCACTCATATTTAAATTATCTAATTGCACTGAGTGATAAATGCTGAGGTTAAGCAAAACCTGTTGTTGCACATAGGCGCTGTTGTGGCTGACGCTGCTTTCAATAAAAACTTTATCCAGCTGCCCCGGTGGCAGGGCGCTGGCCTTGTTTACCTGCACGGCGATGGGATTGGTTTTGGCATCGTTAATTTTTATGGCGGGTATTAATAATAAACCGTCGCGCTTGGGGTAAAGGGTAACGGTCCACTCGGTAACGGAGTTACTGCGGCCATTAATTAAGGTATGGCGGCTGCTTTGGCTGGTGCCAGCAATTTGAAAGTCTTTTTCCAGCGCGCTTAGGTCCGGGGTTTTATAGGTGCCGGTATCATTAATGCGTATGCTCAGGGTTAGGCTGTCGTCTACGGTAATGGTTTGTCTGTCTACCGAGGCGGTAGCGGTAATGCTGGCGCTGTAAGCGTTGCTTAGCCATAGGCTCAGGCTAATTATAAAAAAGCAGAATAGTTTAATGTGACTTACCACAGTGGCTGGTCCTCATCGTCGGTATTTTTTTCACCTTGGCGCAGGCGATATTCATAATCAAATTTGCGGCGCAGTAAACCGCTGGGGTCATCGGGTATTTGCCGCAGCCATTGTTCGGTGGCTTTTTCTTGTTTATTCGCCTCTTGTTCGGCCGCAGTTTTTAAGGCCTGTTGTTCCTGTTCCTGTTCCTGTTCCTGTTCCTGCTCTTGCTGTTGCGCGGAGCTGGGTTCAGGTTTTGAATCTGATTTTTGCTCTTGTTCTTGTTCGGGAGTGGCGTCAGTTTTATCTTGTTTGTTTTGATCTTGCTGCTGATCTTTATTGGGATCTTGTGAATCCTGTTGTTGATCATTGTTCTGCTGCTGCTCGCCATTGTTATCTTGGTTTTGCTCTTGATCTTGATTCTGTTGTTGCTCTTGTTGCTTGTTGTTATCCTGGCTTTGATCCTGCTCGTTGTTCTGATCTTGATCTTGATCTTGATCTTGATCTTGGTTTTGGTTTTGATTTTGTTGCTGTTGCTGTTGCTGTTGCTGTTGCTGCTGCTTGGCATCCTCTACTAATTTTTTATTAAAGGCAGCATCTTCCATATCGGGTTGCAGTTGCAGGGCTTGCTCGTATTGTTTAATCGCTTCATCGTATTTGCCCGCCTTGGCTAGGGCGTTGCCATGGTTGTAGTGGTCGCTGGCGGTCGCTGGTTTTTGGGCGGCATAATGTTTGGCGGCCTCTTGATATTGCCCGGCCTGGTATTGGGCAGCCGCTTTCCAGTTTGGGTCTTTAAAGGTTTTAGCGGCTTGTTCGGCTTCACCTTGTTGTAGCATTTGCATGGCTTGCTGGTCGCGGGTTTGCCATAGGTCTTGCCACTCCATAGCTTGGCCTTGCTGTGGTTCTAATAAAATAAATAGCGGCAGCAATAGTAACCAGCCCCGTCTAAAGGCGAGTAGGGCCAAGGGTAATAAGAGTAAGCATAGGTAGGCACCCTGATCCTGCCATTGGTCAAACTGGCGTTCGGTTTGGCGGGTGGCGCTGTTGATATCGGTTTTGTTGGCGGCTAATAAAAAGTTAATGTCGCTATTATCCAAACTGGTTTCTATATAACGGCCTTGGCTGTTAGCGGCTAATTGCTGAAAGGGTTTGCGTTCCAATTTGGGGGTGACGATGTTGCCGCTGCGGTCTTTTACAAAACCCTGTGACAAGGGGATAGGGGCGCCGGTGGCAGTGGCCACAGCCATAATGGATAGTTCTAGGCTACTGTCAGCCAGTAAGTCAGTTATGGCGTCGCTGTCTTTTTCGCTAATGCCATCGCTAATTAATAAGATACGGCCTTCATTGAGGCCGCTGTTTTTAAATAGATTAATAGCCGCCTGTATTCCGGCGACGGGGTTGCTACCCAGGGCGGGCATCATTTCGGGGCTGAGTGCGGGCACTAGGTTGGCGACGGTATTATTGTCGTCAGTAAAAGGTGAAACCACATGAGCATCGCGGGAGTAGGCGATGAGTGCGCTAAGCCCCTCGTCGCGAGTTTTTAGTATATCTATCACTTTATGACGGGCGCGCACCAGCCGCGAGGGTTTGATATCTTGGCTGTACATAGATAGCGATAAATCTAACACTATAGCTAAAGCGTCTTGGCGCTCATGTACGGGCTGCGGTAGTTTTTTCCAGGCGGGGCCAGCTAAGGCCAAGGCGGTAATTAGCCAGCCTAAAAACAATAGCAGCCAGGGCCAGCGTTTAGGGTTGCGCAACATAGGCTGCTGGTCTTCTACTAAGTGGCTGAGCAGATCGGGGTTGATGGCCTGATTCCAATTTAGGGCGCTGTTTTTATGGCGCCAAAACAGCAGTGCCAGCAATAGCGCCACGGGTATTAGCAGTAGCCACTGTGGTCGTAAAAAGTGAAACTGGGCGAGGCTGTTGAATAAATCGAGGCTGAACTCAGGCATTAGCTTTCCCCCTCGGTCGCAGATTTATTCGCTAACCAAGCCGGCCGCGGCAATTTAAGCAGGGCTGTTATCAAGCTGATGATTACTGCGACCGCCAGTGGCCAGTAAAATAAGCTAAGGCTGGGCCTAAAAGTTTTGGCATCAGCTTCGGTGGGTTCTAGCTCATCCACTAGGCGGTAAATCTCTAGCAGCTCTTTAGGGTTTTTGGCGCGAAAGTATTTACCGCCGGTTAAGGCCGCTATTTTTTGTAGCGTGTCTTCATCTAAATCTTTAGAGGGGTTAATGGTGCGAGCGCCAAAGCTGCTGCCAAAAAAACCGGGGGTGGTGAGCTGATCAGCGCCTACACCCACGGTATAAATAGTGATGTTGTGTTGGGCGGCAAATTTAGCGGCGGCCAGTGGTTGCACCTCACCGGCGGTGTTGGCACCGTCGGTGAGTAAAATTAATACATGTTTATCACCAGGGCGTTTGCGCAGTCGTTTTACTGCCAAGCCTATGGCATCACCTATGGCGGTGGCGGGGCCAGCAAAACCAATTTGTGATTCACGCATAAAACGTTTGACGGTTTCGCGGTCAAAGGTAAGCGGTGCCTGTATATAGGCTTGGCTGCCAAATAAAATTAGCCCTATGCGGTCGCCTGCGCGTCTATCCACAAAATCGTTGATTACCGCTTTTACCGCGACCAAGCGGTTAACCAGTTCATCGCCAGCCTGCATATCTTCCATGCGCATACTTTCGGATAAATCTACCGCCAGCATTAAATCACGGCCTTCGGTGGGCAGGTGTATGGGGTCGCCTATCCAAGTGGGCTGGGCGGCGGCGGTGACTAGCAACAGCCAGCATAAAACCAGGCCGGTAAGTTGCAGCGGACGCTGCTGGCTTTTGTGGCTGTGTTGTTGCTGCATCACTTCAAGGCTGTGGTAAAAGGGTACCCGCACGGCGGTTTGTTGTTGCTTGGCGCGGGGTAGCAGCAGGTAGGCCAGCAACGGTAGCGGCAAGCAATAAAATACCCAGGGCAGTTGAAACTCCAGCATTATGCTTGCAACCTCTTAATGCTTTGTTGTTTGATCCAACGGCTAACCAATTGATTTAGCGCAGCCCTATCAATTAGCGGTGTATTAGCTTGATAAGGGCCGTGGCCTAACACTTGCCCTACGCCGTTAATAAAGGGCTGTGTTTTATCGTTGCTGTGTTGATCTAAAAATTGTAACCAAGCGCTGCCGTGTAGTGACGCAATATCTTGGCGCGGGTTTACTGCCAGTGCGGTTTGTTTGAGTAGGCGGTTAAGTTGTTGCAGGTAAAGGGCATCGTCATCGCACTGGGCGCTGAGTTGTTTAATTTGTGATTGCGCGGCTTTTTTAAAAGCGTTGCGTTGCTGATAGCGGCGCCAACGATGCAGGGCAAAGGCGATCAGGCAGATGCTAATGATGGCTAAGGCCCACCAGCCCGGCGCCAGCGGCCAAAACTCTATGGCGGGCGGTGTGTGCAGGTCGCGTAAGTTGGCCAGTGGGTCGGCAGCAGGCATGTTCATAATTAACGCCCCCTACCAAAATAGGTGAGCAGGTGTTTTAGCGGTGCTTGGTTGGTGGCCATTTCTATTAAGGGTATGCCCAGCTTGCCCAAGACTGCATGCAGGTTTTGTAGCTTATCGTTAAATTGCTGTTGGTAGTGTTGCCGCAGTTTGCTGTCGCCGGTAAAAATAGGGCGCCGTTGTTGGCCATCGCTAATAGTGTATAAACCAGCGCTGGGGAGGGTTTGCTCTAAGGGGTCGTAGACGTAAATGGCGGTAATTTCGCAGTGCCGCGACAGTAAAAATAATTGTTTTTGTACGTCCTCATCCTCGTAGCCGCTAAAGTCGCTAATAAAATAAATGGCGCTGCCGGGGCGGGCGATGCGGCGCAGTTCGCGCAGGCTGTTTTTTAAGCGCTCGCTGTTATCCAGTTGAATGCCGGTGCTGCGGTTGAGCAAGTGATTGTACTCGCCCATATGTTTCATCAATGCCAGCACCGCTTGGCGGCTGCGCTTGGGTTTAAGCTCTTGCTGGCCCTGGTTGCCAAAGACTAAGCCGCCTACTCTGTCGCCCTGTTGTAAGCCTGACCAAGCGATTAATGCGCTGAGGTAACAGGCCAGGGTAGATTTAAAACAATGTTGGCTGCCAAAAAACATGCCCTGGCGTTGATCGTTAACGATTAGCAGTGGGCGCTCGCGCTCTTCGCTAAATAATTTGGTGTGGGGTTTGCCCGAGCGGGCGGTGACGCGCCAGTCTATGGTGCGTATGTCATCGCCAGCTTGGTAGTTGCGCACTTCTTCAAAGTCTATGCCGCGGCCGCGAAAGTTGGTTTTGTTAGGGCCAGCCAATAGGCTTAGCGCTTTGCGGCGGTGTTTGAGCTTGAGGTCAGTGGCGGCAAAGCGGGCGCGCAGTAAATCCTCTAGCGCTATATACGCGCCGGTAACGGGTTGTTCCAGTGAGTTTTGTGGCTGCGGCTGGCTCATAGCGGGTTTAGGCTACGGGAACTAGTTTAAGTAACTCATCAATAACTTGGTCGGCATTAATGCCGTTGGCTTCGGCCTCGAAACTCAATATGAGGCGGTGGCGGAAGACATCGTGAGCCACGGCCTGCACATCGTCGGGGCTAACAAAGTCGCGGCCGGCCAGCCAGGCATGAGCGCGGGCGCATCTATCTAGGGCTATGGTGCCGCGCGGGCTGGCCCCAAAGTCTATCCACGAGGCTAGCTGCTGGCTGTAATTGCCGGGGTTGCGGCTAGCCATGGTGAGTTGCACCATGTATTCCTCTATGGCGGGGGCGGTGTGCAGATTAATGCTCTCTTGTCTGGCGGCGAAAATAGCGGCTTGGCTAACGGGCTTGGGGCGTTGTATGGCGGTGGCGCTGTTGTTAGCTTCGTCGCGTACCAGCTGCAAAATTTTACGCTCGGCTTCCACGTCGGGGTAATCTACTTTCACGTGCATTAAAAAGCGGTCTAGCTGGGCCTCGGGCAGTGGGTAGGTTCCCTCTTGTTCTATGGGGTTTTGGGTGGCCATAACTAAAAATAATTCGGGCAGGGGATAGGTATTGCGGCCCACACTGACCTGCCGTTCGGCCATGGCCTCGAGTAAGGCGGATTGTACTTTGGCAGGGGCGCGGTTGATTTCGTCGGCTAATACCAAGTTGTGAAAGATAGGGCCCTGCTGAAATTGAAAGCTGCCGTCTTCGGGGCGAAAAATATCGGTGCCGGTGACATCGCCGGGTAATAGGTCGGGGGTGAACTGTACCCGGTGGAAATCGCCCTCTATACCCTTGGATAAATTATTAATGGCCTTGGTTTTGGCTAAGCCTGGTGCGCCCTCGACTAATAAGTGGCCATCGGCCAGCAAGGCGATGAGTAAACGTTTAACCAAGGTCTCTTGGCCTATGATTTGGCTCTCTAGCCAGTGCTGTAAGGTTTCAAGTTGTTGGAATAGAGTCATGGTTGTTTAGTAGCCAGTTGTTATTGGTTGAGGGTTTAAGCCGCTGACTAATGCCAGCTCGCTTAAGCCATGTTTTGACTGTGATGGCGCTCGAAGTTCCCTTTAGGGTACCAGCTTATAGATGAGGGCGTGGCGATTGATTTCAAGGGGGCGTTGCTTAGCGGCTTGTTTTATCCTTGCCGCTATTGCTGAGTAGCAAAGTAGGTTTAAAATAGCCGCAAATAATCACCTGTTATTGGCCTAGTCTTGGGGTTAAGAGTTTATTTATTCCTGCTCTAAGAGAGGATGTGAATAATTACAGGAAAAACTGAAACATTCTGATATTCTTGCGCAATGATAAAAGATCTCACTCCTATAGGCCGCTTTGGCCGAAGTATTCAGCGCTTTATCCGTTTAGAGAGCACAGGTGGTTTGCTGCTCATTGCCGCTACCTTGCTGGCGATGGCGGTTAAAAACTCAACTTTTTCAGATCTCTATATAGCCTTTCTTAATATACCGGGCATGGTGCAGGTGGGTGCGCTCAGTATTGAAAAGCCGTTATTTCTGTGGGTTAACGATGGCTGGATGGCCATCTTCTTTTTTGTTGTGGGTTTAGAAATAAAATATGAGCTGCTACACGGCCATCTCTCAGATCGCTCGCAGCTGGTGTTGCCATTGGCCGGTGCGGTGGGCGGGGTTGCTGTTCCGGCAATCATTTATCTAATGCTAAATTGGCATGACCCCGTTGGGGTGAAAGGCTGGGCTGTGCCTACTGCCACAGATATTGCTTTTGCCCTGGGCGTATTGGCCGCCGTCGGTTCGCGAGTCCCGGTGGCGCTAAAGGTATTTTTGATGACCTTGGCGATACTCGATGATTTGATAGCCATAGTAATTATTGCCTTGTTTTATACCTCGGGTTTATCGCTTACCTCCTTGGTGGCGGCGGCTATAGTGCTCGCCCTAATGCTGGCATTGAAACTGGCCGGTACCCGTGGCCCCTTTCCGTTTATTATTCTAGGGGCAATTCTGTGGGTTTGTGTGTTGAAGTCGGGTGTGCATGCAACCTTGGCTGGCGTTATCACAGCATTTTTTATCAGCACTAAAATACCGGAAGGGCACACCGTGTCGCCGGCTAAGTCGTTGATAGAGGACCTGCACCCTTGGGTTGCTTTTGTTATTTTGCCGATGTTTGCGCTTGTTAATGCCGGGGTTTCCTTTGAAGGCTTAAGCATCTCTAGTTTGTTTGAACCAGTGCCGTTGGGTATTACTTTAGGCTTGTTTATAGGTAAGCCTATAGGCGTGATGCTATGTGTTGCAACGGCCATCATGATGGGCCTTGCACGTTTACCCACAGGTGTCACGTGGATGCATCTATTTGGTGTTTCTGTGCTTTGTGGCGTGGGCTTTACAATGAGTCTATTTATCGGCGGCTTAGCCTTTGCTGAGGGCGGTGCCGGCTACGCTCGTATTGATAGATTAGGCATACTGTTTGGCTCTGGGTTGAGTGCGGTGCTTGGCTATTTGATTTTGGTTATGGCCACTAAGCGGCAAACGCCGCCCGCTTAAAATACTAGCGTTTAATATGTGTAGCCACTAGCTAGAGTTAAATGCGGGCATGGGATTGGTGCTTAGCCATAATAATACGTTTTTATGTCAGTTTTAACTTGCGGCTGGCGTAGTGGTTTTCTGTAAAAACTGCTCTATTGCGGTTAGGCTTTGTGGTTCATTTAACAGCGGCGCGTGACCTCGGTTAGCAACCTCACAGTACTCCATAGTAGGTTTGATACTTTGCATCTTGTGCACGCAGTCCAGCGTTAATATGTCAGAAGTTTGGCCACGAATAAGTAATAAAGGTTTGTGTGCTATCAGTTCGAAAAGCGGCCATAAATCTGGCGGTGCGGCTGTGGTTTTATTGGCATTCATCAATTGTGCAATGGCGGGGTCATAAGCCAACACCGGTTGACCTTGTTCATTTTCTCTATAGATGGCGCGAGTAAAACTTTCCCAGTCGCTAGCATTTAAGTCGGGTAATTCTTTAGCATTAATCTTGCGAGCTTGGACTACAGCTTGTTGCCAATTAGTTACGGGTGTTTGTTTGCCCACATACTCTTGTATGCGTGCTAAACCGCTGGCATCTAGCTCGGGCCCTACATCATTGAGGATTGACGCCGTGATCCGCTCGGGCACCATGGCGGATAGCATAAGCGACATTAAGCCACCCAATGAAGTGCCCAGTAGTATGACTTTGGGAATAGACAAGGTATTTAGCAGGGTGAGCATATCTTGTACATAAATGCCCGGGTGGTAATTTTCGGCTTGCGGGTCGTAGGACGATAGCCCTCTACCGCGTTGATCGGCGGCAATTAGGCGATAATCTTTAGATAAATGACTACAAATAAAATCGAAGTCGGCAGAGTTTCTAGTTAGGCCATGTAAACAAAGAATAGTCGCTTTAGCCTGCTGATTAGAGCGCTGGCAAACATAGTCTCGGGCATATAGCTTTAGCCCATCGTTGCTTTGATACCAAACAGCTTGGTAATTTACATTTTTATTATCACTCATAGCTTTGGTTACCGTATTGCACACGCAGTTCTCGTTTCAGTATTTTGCCATTGGGGTTACGCGGTAGTTCATCTATGGGCAATAAGTCGGCTAAGCGTTGTTGCTTACCTAATTTTTGATTGGCCCAAGTCAGTAATTCCTGCGTAGTAATTTTTTCATTAGGGCTAATGACGGCTAGGGCTATGGGGGTTTCTCCCCAGCGCTGGCTTTTGGCGCCAATGACGGCTACGTCATTTATTGCAGGATGCTCAATTATTATTGCTTCAATATCTTGCGGATAAATATTCTGACCGCCTGAGAGAATCATGTCTTTTTTTCTATCAACTATGTATAGATAACCCTCTTTATCTAATTGGCCTATATCGCCAGAGCGTAGCCATTGTTGCCCTTGTTTATCGATGAACTCTGCTTCTTGGTTGGCGTCAGCTCGGTTAAAGTAGCCGGGCATGGTGATGCGTCCCCGTGAAACAATCTCGCCACATTGACCGGCCGCAACAAATTCATCTTGCTCATTAATAATGGCAATGTCGGTGCCTATTAACGGCCTGCCCACGGATGACCAGCGTCCTTCGGCTTCTTCAGGATTTAGTGTGGTAATGATGCCCTCGGTTAAGCCGTATAATTCGACTATGCCACAGGCAAATGCTTTAAAAATGGCTTGTTTTAAGCCTTGATGCAAAGGCGAGCCACAACTCATCATGGATTGCATGGAACTGAGGTCGCAGGGATGATTTGCTAAGGCTGCCAATACGCGTTGGTATTGTATGGGAACCATCACGGTGTGAGTGATCTTTTCATCTTGCACGGTTGTTAAAAATTCATTGCTGTCAAAACGTGTATGAATGACCAAGGTGCCACCGCATAATAAAGTGCACAGCATACCCACCCATGAGATATTGGAATAGAGACCTAAAGTTAATAATATTTTGGCTCTATCATCGTAGCGCAGTGCTATACATAAATCGTAGGCCCAATCACGACGGCCAGCGTGGTTGTGCGCTATACCTTTGGGCATGCCGGTAGTGCCAGAGCTATAAATAATATTTAACAAGGAGTCCTTGGTATAGTTGATAGGCGGCAGGGTGGTAGGCTGCCCCTTGCTGAGTTCGTCCATACTAATCCAGTTGTTATTATCAATGCTGTCAGAGACAAATAATTGAATTGAGTCGGGTAGGTCGTCCATTAATGATTCTACGCGCAGGCGTTGATCTTCACTGACTAGCAGCACAGAGACTTCTGCATCTTTCATCATGTTTATTAAGGCATCATCGTTAACCGACAAATTAATGGGTACAGAAACTAAGCCTGCAGCCATAACACCCATTAGTGCATGCAGCATGGGCAAACCGTTAGACATAATGACGCCGGCCCTATCGCCTGCTTGCAAATTTTTAGCCAGTAAACCGTGGGCTATTTGGTGATTGGCATGGGTAAATTGCTGCCAGTTTAACCGCTGCTCACCACAAATAACGGCTTCGCGATTGGCGCGCCATTTACCATGCAGGGATAGTATTTCAGGTAGTAGTGGCGACGACGCTGTAAAATACGTAGTCATAGGGAATATACTCTAATGTCTTAAAAATGAGGGGGATTTTACTCCCCCCGAGTGTAAACACAGACCTGTTAAAGGCTATTATTCATTCTTAAAATTGATACGATACGCTAGCGGTTACTGTTCTTGGTGGACCATAAAAGGCCAGCTCGCCAGAGCCTAAGTTATAGCCGCCGGTTTTGTATGAAGTATCTTCGATGTTTTTAACATTTAAGCTGGCGGTCCAGTGCTCATCTTCGGAGTACCAAGTCGCAGTGGCATCCCAAAGAGTGTAAGACTTCTCCTGATCACAGCTACAGGTGACATTGTTAAAATTTCTACTGGCTTCACGATAGGAAAGGGCTGTGGTTAAAGTCAGGCTGCCGGCATTGCCTAAATCCATTTCATAATTTAGCCCAAGTTGGCCAGTCCAATCAGGCGCATTAACCATTTCCCAGCTATCAGAAACGTCTACCCCAGCAGAAATAACTTCTACTAAGTCGGCATCCATATAACCTAGTGCAAGTGATGTGCTTAGCGCTTGAGTGACTTGCAGTATGGCCTCAAGTTCAGCGCCGTTGATTTCGGCAGTGCCCGCATTGACAACATCAGAGGAGAAAAATACCGGAGCAGGCTGAGCCGTCTGTACGGTTAGTTGCATGTCGGTATAATCCATTTGGAATAGCGCTAAGTTTAAACGTAGGCGATCATCCAGTAGTTGTGATTTTAAACCCAGCTCCCAAGTTTCAACGATTTCCGGATCATAGCCATCTGCCACATTGGGGTTAAGTGCTGCGTTACCTCGCATATCAAAACCACCGGATTTAAAGCCTTCGGCATAGCTGATATAGAGCATGACATCATCACTCACTTGCCAGTCGACTTTTGCAGATGGACTAATTTCGTTCCAGCTTTTATCGGCCTCTTTGTCACTAATGTCAGTTGAAACACCGAACAAGGTATCATCCGCTGAGTTGCCAAAGGTAAAGCTACTACCCTGAGTGGTGGTATATGGGAAAGAGTTAGTCGTGATATATGAAATACGCTGAATGTTAGAGTTTTTATCATCCTCAGTTGAGCGCAAGCCCGCAGTAAGAGTTACTGTGTCGCTAAGGTTATAACTGGCGTTAAAGTAAAAAGATAGGCTCTCGGTATCTACATCACCGCCAATGGCAAGATCAAAATGATCGCCATCCATATAGGGCGGGGCATTTAATACTACATCAAAGGCACCAGCCGAGTTGCCTTTAAAATAATATGCGCCACCGACTAAGGCCAGGCGATCGACATTATAATTAATCTGTAGCTCATGGGACTTTTGATCATCGCTGTATGAAGCAGGTACATCAAAAGAGTCTAATGGTGTGGCCTCAAAATCAATAAACTGTTGCGTTTCACCTTCACGGTCAGCATAAATATATTTTACGGACAGCGCATCATTAATATCGTACTGAGCGGTGAAAGAAAAACCTTGGTTTTCTACGTTCGATTTATGGGTAGTGCCGCAGGCAGAGTCATAGCGGTCACCGGAGGCTAAAAAGGGTAAGCCTGTTGCTGGGTGGGTTAAAGTGGTTTGGCTAGACTGAGAGCCGCAAATTTGATTTGAATCATCGTCGGTCTTATCGCCAGCCAAGCGCAAAAACAATTTTTCAGTGGGCGTGTATTCAACGCTGACTCTGGCTACAGTAACATCTTTGTTGTAGTTTTCTTCGCTACTGCTAAATAGGCCGGTTGTAATATCGTAACCGGTATCAACATCGCCATAGCCATCACGTTCCAGTTTAGCAACGGCAGCGCCCACATATAATTTATTATCAATGATTGGCATTTGCCCAGATAAGGTCAGCTCCTGCTGCCCGTAGGTACCAGCCGCCGCGGTGATTTTTGCCGATGGCTCGCCAGACATTTTTTTGGTGATATATTTAATCGCGCCACCGACGGTGTTTTTGCCGTACAGGGTGCCTTGAGGGCCGCGTAGTACTTCAATACGTTCTACATCGAAGACATCAAGTACCGCTGCTTGCGGGCGGGCATAGTAAACATCATCAACATAAACACCTACGCCGGGCTCAAAGCCCCACAGCGGATCTTGTTGGCCTACGCCACGTATATACGCAGTGAGTGTTGAGCTGGTTGCACGGCTAGCTCTTAGTTGCGTGTTAGGTGAACTTTTTTCAAGATCAATGATGCTGGTGATAGACTTTCTTTCTAGCTCTTTAGCACCGAATGAGGTAATTGAGACGGGAACCTGTTGTAGATTTTGTTCACGTTTTTGTGCGGTGACTAGTACTTCTTCCAATAAAATTTTTGATCGTTCTTGCGCTAATAATACTGGCGATGCCATGCTGGCAGCGCTAATCAATGCTATAACCGAAGTGAGCCTATTTCTTACTATTTTTTTATTTATCATATGGCACCTGTAGTTGATCTGCTTAGTACAATTCAGTCTCACTGATATGCAAATAGTGAGTTTCCCTTTTACCGACGGATGAGCATAGCAATCAGTTCTAAAGAGCTATAGTTGATAGCGCCTACCACAAAAACAAATTTCAACAACCGTTGAGTCGATGTAAAAAAATATATTCAACAAGTGTTGAGTTGTCAATTAATTATTTATTCTCTTAATAAATGGGGGGCTTTTTGGCGCTTGATCCATAGCCCGATAACAGCAAAAATTACTGAAATAACAATGGCATAGCTCGCTGATACCGCAGGGTTGAGAACGCCGCCAAACAAATTTAAATAAAAGTGCAGCAGCAAGCCTATAACCGCAGCGGTGGCGATAACCGCCAGCGGCAGGTGGCCGCGAATTAACACCCCAAATAAAATGGGCACCACTGAGGCTGCAGCAAGGCCATAAACCCCTTTTTGCGCAAACAAGCCAATTAAGGGTGGCGGGTTCCAAGCCAGTGTTAAGCCAATGACACCTACAATAACCAACACCCAGCGCGACCATGCCAGCCCTTGATGTTTGTTGCCTTTCAACGGGGTAACAATATCATTGACTACCATAGCGGAGAGAGAAACTAAAATACCATCTAGGGTGCTCATGCCAGTGGCTAGCAGGGTGATAAAAATAAAGGTTAAGGTTAATTCGTCTATTGCTGAGCCACTGAATTCATGCAGCAAATATTCACGTACCACCGTGTCCTGGCTAGCTATTTCTAGGCCCGACAATTTTGCGTAAAAGCCAATCATTAAAATTAAGCTAAACAAAGTGCCAACTACCACGGTAGTGCCAATAAATTTACCAATATCGGCTTCATTTCGCAGATAGAGTACTTTGGTTAATATATGCGGTTGCAACATTAGGGCGAAGGTAATAATAAAGCCGCTACCAAAGACCGAGAAAAAGCTATAGTACAAATTACTATCTTTATTAAAGGGCATAGCATAGGAAAGGCTAATCGTTTTTAGCGAGCTAAAAAAACCGCCGTCAAAATAATGCAGGCCTTGAACAAAAAGTACCACCGTGACCAATATCATCATTATGCCCTGTAATGTATTGGTGTAGGCATGGGCGTAGGTGCCGCCCATTAATACATAGGAAAAGACAAACACTAGCACGATAACTAAAGCGGTTTTTTGTTCTATAGGGAAAATACCTGTCATTAATAGGCTGCAGCCCACTAGAATAAGCACCACAAAAGTGATGGATAATAAATTTATAAACGCAAAAAACAGACTAAAGCCGCGGTGCTGATAGCGATGATAAATCCAATCGGGAATGGTCAGTGCTTGCTTTTCTTCCCCCAGCCTTAGAAAACCACGCGAGAGCAACAGAAAGGCGGATAAAATCCCTAAAGAGCCTGCAACACCGTAATGTAAGTAAGCGGAAAGGCCATGGCTATAAATAAAGCCGGGGTTGATAACAAAGGTTGCTGTGGATGCTATGGAGGCTGCTAGGGTAATCCCTATAAGGTAGGGGCTCATATCCTTATTGCCTATAGAGAAGCCTCCTATATCTTTGGTGCGGCGCATGCCTATCCACGACAGCCAATAGATCAATACAACGTAACTGCCAACTAACCCATACTTAAACATTTCGGTCAACATGAGGTAACATCCACTATTGAATTTTTATCATTGATAATGCACTATATTCAACAAGTGTTGAATATGCAAATAATGACTAAATATAATCAGCAGCGACTAACGTATTGCGTGATGCCCATAGCTTTTGTGGGTAACTATTTTTGAGGCAGCCATGACTAAAAAAGACAAAAGTGAAAAGAGCGAGCGCATATTAGATGTGGCCGAAGAGCTATTTGCGCTGCATGGCTTTGACGGTGTGACTATTCGCCAGATATCAAATCGTGCAAAAGTGGATGTTGCTTTAGCCAATTACCACTTCGGTAAAAAATTGGATTTATTTCATGCCGTATTTGATAGGCGTGCTGAGCTACTCAGCTCTTCACGCCGAGAGCTACTACAGGCATCCAGCGGAAAAAAACAGACCCTAGAGCAAATTATTGAAGCTTTTTTATTACCGCTAAAAATGGCGCAGCAAACTGGCGACCCGGGTTGGAAAAATTATCTGGCACTGTTAGCCAATGTCATGATCTCTCCTTTGTGGAGCAAGGCGATGATGGGCAAGGTTTATGATATTCGGGTTGAAGAGTTTATTACGGCTCTAAAAGGTGCTTTCCCAAAGGCCAAAGAAGAGGATATACACTGGTGTTATCACTATGTTTCAGGTGCCTTGGCGCTAACCTTGGCGCAAACCGGTCGCATAGATAAACTCTCTGGTGGTAAATGTCTGTCATCAGATTTCGATGCTGCCTATGAGCGTATGATACCGTTTATAGCTGCAGGTTTTCGTGAGGTGTGCGGCTAAAATCTGCGAGGGGAAGATTAAATGCTCTCTCGTTGCTCGCATGCGCTAAATTAGTGGCTAATACGATGTTGTAGTGAGCTTAAGCCTTTGACTAACATGCAAGAAATTATCGTGAACTTGGCCATTAGCGCCGATGAATATTTAAAAAACTACCAAAGCCCCGGCATCAATGTGTCCGCTACCAGTGTGGACGGCCGCAGGGTGCATTTCCCCGCCAACATTTTACAGCGCTTTGTGACCCGCAATGGGGTGCACGGTCGCTTTCGTATACGCTTTAACGAGCAGGGCAAGTATCAGGCTATAGAGCGCTGTTAAGCTGGCGGGCGGCTTTATAGCCACAGCCCTTTGCTATATCATGCGCGCCTATTAGCAACCCTTCTAAAGAGCACCTCCCATGTATAGCCTAATGCGCGGCCTGTTATTTTGTTTGCCCACTGAAACCTCTCACCACTTAGCCCTAGGGGCAATTAAGCTGCTGAATAAGTGCGGCCTTAGCGGTTTAGTGGCGGCCAGGCCCGAACCCAACCCGGTGGAGGTGATGGGTATTCGCTTCCCTAACCCAGTGGGTATGGCGGCAGGTTTAGATAAAAACGCCGATTATATCGACGGCCTAGGGGCTCTGGGTTTTGGCTTTATAGAAGTAGGCACCATTACCCCTAAGCCCCAGCCCGGTAACCCAGCGCCGCGTTTGTTTCGTTTGCCCGCTGCACAGGCCATTATCAACCGCATGGGTTTTAATAATGAGGGGGTGGATTACCTGGTCGAGCAGGTCAAAAAGAGCCGCTACAAAGGCGTGCTAGGCATTAACATAGGTAAAAACAAAGATACCCCTGCCGAGCGTGCGGTAGATGATTACCTGATTTGCATGCGCAAGGTCTATGAGTTTGCCTCCTATATTACGGTGAACCTGTCTTCACCGAATACGCCGGGGCTGCGTGATTTACAGTTTGGCGAGCCCTTAGAGCAGCTGCTGGCCCAGCTCAAGGCCGAGCAGCAATTGCTGGCCGACAAGCATGGCCGCTATGTGCCCGTGGCGGTGAAAATCGCCCCCGATATGGCCGATGATGATATTAAGTCGGTGGCGGCCTCGCTGGTCAAACACGGCATAGACGGCGTAATCGCCACCAACACCACCATCGCTCGCGATAAAGTGGCTCATCTGCCCCATGGTGACGAGGCTGGCGGCTTAAGCGGTGCACCGCTAACTGAGGCCTCTACCGAGGTGATTGCCAAATTTGCCCAGGCTTTAGAGGGCAAGCTGCCCATAATCGGCGTGGGCGGCATAGTCGACGGCCAGAGTGCTGCCGACAAAATCACCGCTGGTGCCGCCTTGGTGCAGCTGTACTCAGGCTTTATCTATCAAGGCCCGGCCCTGATAGCGGCCGCCGCCAATGCCATTAAACGGCTGAAATAGCCAGCCCTTTTAGCCCCAATTTCGGCAAAACGCTGTTGTTCCTTATATACAAAAAAGGGGTATATGCTTTCGCGGCTGAATGGGGCAAGCTAGCCCCCAAAATTTGAGTGCTTACAGGGCTGAGCCCTATAGGCAGGGCGTTGGGCATCAAACCGGCAGGTTTTAAAGATTTGGAGTTAAAGCATGAAGTTGTGTGTATTAGAAAACGATATTATCGATGATGTAGTAGCCGACCGTTACCCCAGCTATGGCGTACTGTTTACCGATTTATTCCGCTCGGCCAAGCCCGACATAGAGGTAGACGTGTTTGATGCTATGAATATGCAGTACCCCGAAAGCTTTGACGACTACGATGCGGTATTGCTATCGGGCAGCCGCTGCGATGCCTTCGGCCAGGAAGAGTGGGTGCTAGAGCTTAAAAAGCGCACCGAGCAGCTAATGGCAGAAAAGAAAAAGCTAATCGGCGTGTGCTTTGGCCACCAGTTAATAGCCTTGATCTTAGGGGCTGAGATGGGCCGTGCGCCACAGGGCTGGGGCATGGGCCGCATGTCGTATACCTGGAACAAAGAGAATAGCCCCATAGCGTTAGAGGGCGAGGGCTTTAGCTTATTAGTCAGCCACCAAGACCAGGTATTAACCGAGCCTAAAGGTGCCGCCATTATTGCCAGCAGTGAGTTTTGCCCCATCGCCGCTTACACCGTTGATAAGCATGTTATTTGCTTCCAAGGCCACCCCGAATTTGTAGAGGGCTACTCAGAGTACATTATTAACAAGCGTAAAGACTCACTAACCCCTGAGCAGTACGAGCGTTTCTTGGGCTCTTTACAATACGGTCACGACGGTAAGAAAATTGCCAAATTGGTATGTGACTTTGTAGAGCAGGTTTAATCCTGCGTTAGCAGCAAAGTGACAGCAATAAAAAAGGCCCTCGCGGGCCTTTTTTATTGCTTGCTGTTTATGCGTTAGTTTTGGTTGATATTTATGTAGCCTGATTGGCTAAATGTTGACTACGTGATGTATACACTCATCTTATTTCGACTTTGTGTAAACCCGAAACGCCGGTATAACCATCCCATTGATCAGTGCGCCCTTCGCGCCAGCCGGTTAACCACTGTTGCCGTATTGCCTCTTGTTCATGGGGACATTGCTCCTTGTTTTTACCATTAACGCCAGCCATATAGCCTTTTTGGAATGCGCGTTCAGATTGGTCACGTTTTTGTCGTCTCATAGATTACGCCTCGTTAGTTAATATCACGGTTTAACACCACGGTTGTGGTTAATCGGGGAGAAAGAAAAGAAGGGTTTGGGTAAAGCCTCATACTGCTATATCACTGCCTGTTATTAGTTTCTGTTAAGCAATCGTTCTAGCGGGCACTGATGAATGCTAGAATGCACTCGCAGCGCGAAACTCAATCTAAGCAAATTGCCCACAGCTTTGTCGACTGCCGATTTTGACTATCCCAAGCCGCTTTAAGTGATTTTAGGTATAACCAAAAAAACGGCTTTTATTACAATGACTTGGGCTTGAGCGAAAAATGCACGATAGCCTGTAGTTATTGTATAAGCCGCGCTAAGCACAACATCATCTAAATCCCCTAGGTATTATTCATGTCCCACACATTATCGTTTTTTGCCAGTTGCCCTAAAGGCCTAGAGTCATTATTGCTGGATGAGCTAAAACAACTGCAAGCCGAAAAGGCCAAAGAAACGGTAGGGGGCGTGTTTTTTTCTGGCTCCTTAGAGCTGGCCTACCGCTGCTGCCTGTGGTCGCGCCTGGCTAACCGCGTGCTGCTGATATTGTCGGTAAGCGACTGCCGCAACCTGGATGACTATTACAATGGCGTGAAAGCGGTAGAGTGGGCTGAGCATTTGGGCCTAGACAACACCTTCGCCATAGACTTTTCCGGCGGCATGAGCGAAATCAAACACACCCACTTTGGTGCGCTTAAAGCCAAAGATGCCATAGCCGATTACTTCACCGAGCGCGAAGGCCGCCGCCCTAATATCGATGCCCAAAACCCCGACCTGCTCATCAATATACGGGTAGGTAAGGGCAAGGTCACCGTGGCCATAGATCTATCGGGCGAGAGCCTGCACAAACGCGGCTACCGCGAAAGCGGCGGCCTAGCCCCCTTAAAAGAAAACCTGGCCGCGGCCATACTATTGCGCGCCGACTGGCCCGCCGTAGCTGCCAGAGGCGGCGTGTTATACGACCCCATGTGTGGCTCTGGCACGCTATTAATAGAAGCAGCACTGATGTCGGCCAATATCGCCCCCGGCCTGTTGCGCCTGTACTGGGGCTTTGACCGCTGGTTGGGCCACCAGCCCAAAGTGTGGCAGGCCATAGTGAGTGAAGCCGAAGCCATTAAAGCCGAAGCCCTTAATCGCCAGTGGCCAGAAATACGCGGCTACGATGCCAGCCCCAAAGCGGTGGACGCTGCCATGCGCAATATCACCAACGCTGGCCTAGAGGGCAAGGTGCGGGTGCTGCGCAAAGAGCTGGCTAATTTTGTAAAGCCCACCCATATCACAAATGATTACGGCTTGATTTTAACTAACCCCCCTTATGGCGAGCGCTTGGGCGAGGTAGAATCGCTGGTGCATTTATACCGTCACCTAGGCCAAACCCTGCGCAAAGAATTTGCCGGTTGGCAGGCCTGCGTGTTTACCGGCAACCCCGACCTGGGTAAGCAAATGGGTATTAAAAGCCGCAAGCAATACCAGCTATATAACGGCCCCATCCCCAGCAAACTGTTAATGTTTTCTATTGAACAGCAATATTTTGTTGACGATAAAAGTCGCCAAGTGGGCGCTACTGTCGATAACAAAACCCTAACCGATGTGGTGCTTAGCAGCGGCGCACAAATGTTTGCCAACCGCTTAAAGAAAAACCGCAAGCAATTGGCTAAATGGAAAAAACAAAACGAGATTACTTGTTATCGCTTATACGATGCCGACATGCCCGAGTACGCGGTAGCAGTAGACGACTACAACGGCCAGATACACGTAGCAGAATATGTAGCCCCCGCCTCGGTTAATCCCGAAGCCGCCGCCACCCGTTTAAAAGAAGTGATGGCAGCCATACCCGTAGCCTTAGAAGTGCGCCCCGAAGATATAGTGTTAAAACAACGCCTGCGCCAAAAAGGCACCAATCAATACCAAAAATACAAAGAAGAAAAAAGCTACCAAGAAGTCACCGAAGGCCAAACCAAATTACTGGTTAACCTCACCGACTACTTAGACACAGGCTTGTTTTTAGACCATCGCCTAGTGCGTTTAAAAATCGCCGAAATGGCCAAAGGCCAGCGCTTCTTAAATTTGTTTTGCTATACCGCCACCGCATCTGTACATGCCGCCGTGGGTGGTGCTACCTTTACCGATAGCGTGGATTTATCGGCCACCTATTTAGATTGGGCGAAAAAGAACCTGGCCTTAAACGGTTTAAGCGAGCTCAGCCACCGCACTCACAGAGCCGACGTGCGCGAGTGGTTAAAAACCTGTGACAATGTTTACGATTTAATATTGTTAGACCCGCCTACCTTTTCTAACTCTAAAAAAATGGAAGGAACTTTAGATATACAGCGCGACCAGGAAGAGTTTATCGACGCCACCATGGCGGTGTTAGCCCAGGATGGGGTGCTGATATTTTCTAATAACCATCGTAAGTTTACTTTGGCTGATAGTATTGGTGAGAAGTATCAGGTAGAGGATAAAACGCGTTGGTCATTGGATAAGGATTTTCAGCGTTCTACTAAGATACATCAGTGTTGGTTTATTAAGCATAAGGGGTAATTGTTGTCGTGCCCAAGGCACTCGCTTCGCTTATGGGGAAGGCTCTGCCGGGCTACGAATAGAGCCTCCGTCATACCGGCCTCCGAGCCGGTATCCAAGTGGTTGGTCTAAGTTCTCTGTATTGTTTTTTTATTGTGATAATTGCTGCCTTTCCGCCTTGCTGGGCGGGTTACTTTCATTTGCTTGCCCAAATGAAAGTAACCAAAGCAAAGGGCACCCCTAGTACGCCGCCCTTCGGGTACCCTGCGCTACTCAAAAAATAACGGCCGCTGCGCAACTCACAAAAAACGATACTCAATCGTTTTTTGCTCGGACAGTGCTCGCTACTTCGTGCCGTTATTTTCCTCCGTTGCTCGGCGACTCCCAAGGGGAATTGGGTGCTCCGTAGTTGGTTTTGGTGGGTGTTTGAGTTTAAATGGTTGGGGTGTGAATAGTTTGCATAAATATGCCTAGATATAGGCGTTCGATAATGTGTATATTCAGGGTTAAGTGTATGCATAGGCTGATATTTTTGTAAATGTAGTCATAATTACTAAATATACCTATTAGGCTCAATTAAATTGTTGGATTTAAGGTTGCTAATGAAGAATATCTGTTTATTTTTGTCATTTATATTTCTGATGTCCTGCACGAATGTTGCGGGCTGGGCAGTACGACTGAACAACGGGGTATATACAAGTCAATCTGCGGAATTTACTGTTAAAAATCCTATTGATAGTGGCTTTTGTTTAAAAATTGAGGAAGATGTTGGTGAGACATCTGAAACTGTTGGATTTCATGAGTGTCATGGTTATATTGCTGAGCGCTACATGCTTACGTGGTACAAGATTGACTCAATGGATGAGGAGCAGTTTTTCGAAAAAACAGAAAAGTCATTTATTCCTAGTTTTTCAAAAAATGTATTCAACCCAATCGATGAGGGGGTTGCAATAAATATATCTCGATTGGTTGCGAATGGTAATCCGGCTGTATCTTTTGAGGTCAAAACTAAGAGTGGTGACAAACTACTGATGCTCAAGAGCACTTCTGTACTGTATGGAAATAGAGTGTTATCGATTTCAGTGGCCTATGATTTAAGTCGAATCGAGTCTTGGAATAAGCCAGGCAGTAAAAAAATGTTTGATATATACGATAGCTTTGTAAGTAGCTTTAAAAGAATCTAACAAACAGGCATAACACTCGCTAGCACCAAGGATCAAAAGGACGTGGCAAGCAATCTTTGTTTCTCATAAAAAAAACTTACTACGAAGCTCCCAATTCCCCTTGGGAGTCGCCGAGCAACGGAGGAAAAGTAGCGGCGCGAAGCAGCGAGGACTGTTTGAGTATTTTGAAGATTAAATATCTTCAAAATGCGAGTTCCGCAGCGGCCGCTAGTTTTTGAGTAGCACAGGGTACCCGAAGGGCGATGGACTAGGGGTGCCTTTTTCTTTGGTTAGCTTTCTTTTGGGCAAGCAAAAGAAAGTAACCCGCCCAGCAAGGCGGAAAGGCAGAATTAATTCCAATAAAAAATAATACAGAAAACCAAGCTAGGTCGTATGGATACCGGGTCAAGCCCGGTATGACAAAATAGATACCGGGTCGTGGCCCGGCATGACAAAGTGCTCGCTCGCAGGCCGCCAAGGCCAGCAAACTATCTACCCCGCCTCTTACTCCCCGCCACTGTATTCTTACGGTTATTAGTACTCCTATAAGCCGCCTTCTTACCCGGCCTACTGCCATCATCGCGCGGCGGCAAACCCGTATGCTGAGTCAGCATATTGCCTTTTTTCGCCACCCAGGTTTTAGGCTGATGCGGCGGTATTAAATGTTTTTTACCGGTGCCTATCAAATCAGAGCGGCCCATTTTTTTCAGGGCTTCGCGCAGCATGGGCCAGTTGTCGGCGTCGTGGTAGCGTAAAAACGCTTTGTGTAAGCGGCGGTGTTTTAGGCCGCGTGGGGTTTTTACGGTTTCGCTGTCGCGGCCGATTTTTTTCAGCGGGTTTTTCTCGGAGTAGTACATGGCGGTGGCGCTGGCCATGGGCGAGGGGTAAAAGGCCTGCACCTGGTCGGCTCTAAAGCCGTTGCCTTTTAGCCACAGCGCTAGGTTCATCATGTCTTCATCGCTGGTGCCGGGGTGGGCGGCGATAAAGTAGGGGATGAGGTATTGTTTTTTGCCCGCCAGTTTGGAGTATTTCTCAAACATTTTGGCAAAGCGGTCGTAGGTGCCCATGCCCGGCTTCATCATTTTAGATAGCGGGCCGCCTTCGGTGTGTTCGGGGGCAATTTTTAAGTAGCCGCCTACGTGGTGGGTGACTAGCTCTTGCACGTATTCGGGGGTTTCTACTGCCAGGTCGTAGCGCAGGCCCGAGGCTATCAATACTTTTTTAATGCCGGGCAGTTCGCGGGCTTCGCGGTATAGCTCTACTAAGGGCATTTGGTCGGTGTTGAGGCTTTTGCATATGCCGGGGTATACGCAGGATAGGCGGCGACAGTTTTGCTCTATGGTTTTGCTTTTACAATTTAAGCGCCACATATTGGCGGTGGGGCCACCCAGGTCGGAGATGACGCCGGTAAAGCCTGGGGTTTTATCCCGTATGGCTTCTACCTCTTGAATAATGGATTCCTGCGAGCGGCTTTGAATAATGCGGCCTTCGTGTTCGGTAATCGAGCAGAAGGTACAGCCGCCAAAGCAGCCGCGCATGATGTTTACCGAGAAGCGTATCATCTCGTAGGCGGGGATGCGGGCATCGCCGTAGCTGGGGTGTGGCACGCGCTGGTAGGGCAGGCCAAACACCGCGTCCATCTCGTCGGTTTCCAGCGGTATAGGCGGTGGGTTTAGCCACACTTCGCGGTTGCCGTGAGCTTGTACCAGGGCGCGGGCGTTGCCGGGGTTGGTTTCCAAGTGTAATACCCGTGACGCATGGGCGTAGTACATGGGCTCGTTTTTAACTTTTTCGTAGGCGGGCAGGCGTATGACGCTGCGCTCGCGGCCGATTTTTTCTTTGCGGGCGGTGAGCGGGTCTATGATGCGCACGGCCTGCAGCTCACTGCTGGCGGTTTCTTCGGCGAGCTTGGATTTCTCGCAGCCCTCGTTGCCACCCTCTTCGGTAACTTGGTAGGGGTTGATCTTAGGGTCTATGGGGCCTATTTGGTCGACTTCGCTGGAGTCTATTACGGTCCAGCCCGCGGGTATGCTGTTGCGCATAAAGGCGGTGCCGCGTAAATCGCGTATTTCATCAATGGCTTCACCCTGAGCCAGGCGATGGGCGATATCGACTATGGCGCGTTCGGCATTGCCGTACACCAGCATATCGGCCTTGGAATCTAGCAATACTGAGCGGCGTACCTTGTCGCTCCAGTAGTCGTAATGGGCAATGCGGCGCAGGCTGGCCTCTATAGAGCCTATCACTACCGGTACACCTTTATAGGCCTCTTTGCAGCGCTGGCTGTATACATTAACGGCGCGGTCTGGGCGTTTGCCGCCCTCGTCATTGGGGGAGTAGGCATCGTCGTGGCGCAGTTTGCGGTCGGCGGTGTAGCGGTTAATCATGGAGTCCATATTGCCCGCAGCTACGCCGTAAAACAGGTTGGGCTTGCCCAGCTGCATAAAGGCGTCTTTAGAGCGCCAGTCAGGTTGGGCGATAATGCCCACTCTAAACCCCTGTGCCTCTAGCACCCGGCCTATGACTGCCATGCCAAAGCTGGGGTGATCCACATAGGCATCGCCGGTGACGATGATGATGTCACAGCTATCCCAGCCCAGTACGTCCATTTCGGCGCGGGTCATGGGGAGAAAGGGGGCGACACCAAAGCATTCCGCCCAATACTGGCGGTATGAGAATAATCCTGGGGTGGCTTGGGCTGGGCTGTTGATAGCCTTGGCTAGAGCGTGCTTAGACATGATGTAATAACAGTAGACAAAGAGTGGCCATTATACATTAACTTGAGAAAAATACTTGGTCTTTGCCGGTGTTGGGATTCACGCTGCTATGTGTTTATAATCCCAGCCCGTCAACTGGATGTCACAAAACTGTCATGTTTATTGGTTTTAATTGATGTACGGAAAATAATCGTAAGGTTTACAGTTACATGAATGAGAAAACCATTTTAGTGGTCGATGATGAAATGGCCATACGCGAAATGATAGTCATGGCCTTAGAGATGGCGGGTTTAAACTGCTTGGAAGCCAGTAATATTCAAGATGCTCACAGTTTAGTGATAGATAAAAACCCCGACCTAATACTCTTGGATTGGATGCTGCCCGGCGGCAGTGGCATAGAGTTTTTGCGCCGCCTGCGCCGCGATGAGCTTACCGCCAGCATGCCGGTGATTATGGTCACGGCCAAAACCGAGGAAGATAATAAAATCCAGGGTTTGGACGTAGGGGCCGACGATTACATTAGCAAGCCCTTTGCCCCCAGGGAGTTAATCTCGCGTATTAAAGCCGTGCTGCGCCGCACCGGTGCCGGTGAAAGCGAGCCAGCAATAGAGGTCAATGGTTTACAATTAGACCCTGCCAGCCACCGCGTCTTTATCGATAAAAAAGCCGTGGATATGGGGCCTACCGAGTTTCGGCTATTAAAATTCTTTTTAACCCACCAAGAGCGCGCCTACAGCCGTGGCCAGTTACTGGACCATGTGTGGGGTGGCAATGTTTATGTGGAAGAGCGCACCGTAGACGTACACATACGCCGTCTGCGCAAAGCCCTTAGCCAAGATACCGAAGCCTATGCCAATATGGTGCAAACGGTGCGGGGTACCGGCTATCGTTTTTCTACCGCGAGTTAAAGCTTGATGCAGCGTATTAATTGGATGGTAGAGCTCAAGCAGCTGGCCCAGTTATTTACTGTGGCCTTAGTCTTGGGTTGGTTAGCAGGCCATCTATTGTTGGCGTTATTGCTAGCGGCGCTGCTCTATATAGCCGGTACCTTTAGGCAGTTGCTGCGGGTGCAGCGCTGGCTAATTGCCGAAGATGGCAGTGACCCACCGGAGTCCACCGGCCTGTGGGGTGATATGCTGGATGGCATTTACCGCCTGCAAAGGCAAAACCGCGAAGAGCGCCAACGCCTGCAAGGCGCGGTGGATTATCTGCGCGACTCACTGGCCTCGCTGGGTGATGCCGCGGTGATGATAGATCAAAACGGCAATATAGAGTGGTGCAATTTGGCGGCACGCCGTTTACTGGGTTTGCGCCACCCCGAAGATGCCGGCCAGCAACTGGTTAACCTGATACGCAGCCCTGAGTTTATTCACTACTACGAGGCCAATGAATACCAAACGCCTTTAGAAATTGCATCGCCACATCAGTTAGATAAACAGCTGCAATTTCAACTCACTTTTTTTGGCCGCGGCAGCCGCCTGATGTTTGCCCGCGATATTACCCATACCCACAGGCTGCAAGAAATGCGCAAAGACTTTGTGGGCAATGTTTCCCACGAATTGCGCACCCCGCTCACGGTGGTTAATGGTTATTTAGAAACCTTTGTCGACAGTGAAATCGCAAGTGCCCCGCGCTATAAGCGCGCCTTTCAGCAAATGCTGGAGCAGGTGCGGCGCATGGAAAACCTGATTAAAGATTTAATTGTACTAACCCGCTTGGAAACCGTGCCGGACGAAGGCGAGCATGCGGTGGTCGTAGTGTGCCCGCTGTTGCGGCAAATACGCGAAGAGGTACTGGCGGTGTTTAACCAGCAGCGCCTGATAGAGCTGGATTGCGATGAGCGCCTAAGCCTGCGCGGCGAAGCTGAAGCCCTGCGCAGTGCTTTTACCAATTTAGTGATGAATGCCGCCAAATACAGCAACGATAACGGCAAGATTCAGGTGCGCTGGTATGTGGATGGCGATAAGGCCTGTTTACAAGTAAGTGATAACGGCCTGGGTATAGAGGCCCATCATATCCCCCGTTTAACCGAGCGTTTTTATAGGGTGGATAAAAGCCGCTCCACCCAAACCGGTGGCACCGGCTTGGGTCTAGCCATAGTTAAGCACGTGCTATTACGCCATCACGGCGAGTTGAAAATTACTAGTACTGTGGGCCAGGGCAGCAGCTTTGCTTGTTATTTTCCCCTGAGTCAATGCCAGCTTAAACAGTCGTAATTGCGGCGATTTAATCCTGTCTTAAATGTTTCAAGAATATGTCACATAGCTGTAACAAAGTTTTTTTACAGTGTCCCCATCATGTTGATAACAAGTGTTTGGAGAAAACGAATGACGATTAACAGTTTTAAAAAAATAGCTACAGCTATAGCCGTTAGTGCCAGCGTGCTGGGTTCGGCGGTCAGTACGGCGGCAACAGCGGTAGATGCAGCTTTGCCTGTTTATCAAAAAGCCAGTGGTGTATCGGGTAATCTTTCCAGCGTGGGTTCAGATACTTTGGCTAACTTAATGACTTTATGGGCCGAAGATTTTAAGCGCTTTTACCCTAATGTGAATATACAAATTCAAGCGGCGGGCTCTTCTACTGCGCCTCCGGCTTTAACTGAGGGTACCTCTAACATAGGCCCCATGAGCCGCAAGATGAAAGATAAAGAACTGGCAGCCTTTGAGGCCAAGTTTGGTTACAAACCTACAGCGGTGCCTGTAGCCATAGATGCTTTGGCGGTCTATGTACACAAAGATAATCCTATTAAAGGTTTAAGCATTACCGATGTAGATGCGATTTTTTCTTCTACTCGCAAATGTGGCTCTAACAACGACATTAACACTTGGGGTAAAGCTGGCTTAAGCGGCGCTTGGGCTAACCGCGACATACAGCTGTTTGGCCGCAACTCAGTATCAGGTACCTACGGTTATTTTAAAAAGAAGGGCTTGTGTAAGGGCGACTTTAAAAACACCGTTAATGAACAGCCTGGCTCTGCCTCAGTGGTGCAGTCAGTGGCGACATCAATCAATGGTATAGGTTACTCGGGCATAGGTTATAAAACCTCTAGTGTACGTGCAGTGCCTTTGGCGAAAAATGTTGGCGATAAAGCGGTAGAGGCTACCCCTGAAAATGCGGTTAGCGGCGCCTACCCATTGTCGCGCTTCCTCTATGTGTACATCAACAAGGCACCAAATAAGCCTTTAGCCCCTATGGAGCGTGAGTTTATTAAATTGGTGTTATCAAAAGCGGGCCAGCAAGTGGTAGTGAAAGATGGCTACATACCATTACCTGCAAAAGTCGCTGAAAAAACCTTACAAAAGCTAGGCTTATAAGCCGCAATATCACTTAGCGTAGTTATTGTTAAGGCCGGTCATTGTGACCGGCCTTTTTTTTGGCTGATCAATTTGTGCGGATGAAAACAGTATTGCTGTTGCTGAGTAGGTATTATCCCTTATAGGGTTATGGTGCTGGGTCTTTAGAATGACGCCCCCCGTTAAGTTGATGGGTTAATTTATAGTCAACTTTTTAGTGTTAGCCTAAAACAACAGCAAAACTGGCGGCGGCTAAAACGGCGGGGCGGGTAGTTATGCTATTAATAAAAACAATAATGATATTGGTGGTATTCTTTAAGGTATGTATACAGTAATTAGCAAACAGTTGACCAAGGCTTTATTAGCCCCGCGCTTGCTGCAGGCAATGCTATTGTCGCTGTTAATGGCGGCAAGTGCATGGGTTTTGGCCCATGACAGCAGCAAGCAAAAAGATACGCTGTATGTGGTGTCAGAGCGCTGGCCGGGTTATAGCAATGCCGATGGTAGCGGCCTGTATTTTGAGTTGCTTAAAGCAGTGTTTGAGCCCGCAGGCGTGGCCGTTAATATACGCATACATCCCATACTGCGTGGCATCGCCAGCCTGCATAGTGGTGAGCATGCCGATGTGATGCTCGCTGATTGGGGTAGGCAGCACTTGGCAAAAAGCCCGCAGTACCAGCTGGAGCGTATTATTTTCCCCCATTACCCTATTTTTGTTGAATATGTGGAGGCCGTATTTGCGCCTGAATCCACTCTTAGCTGGCAGCAACTTAAAGCTGATAGCAGTAAGCGCTTGGCATGGCTTAGAGGTTATAACTACGATATACACCTAGGTTTAGAGCAGCACCCTGTAACCCTGCTAAATAGCGGTGAACAGGGTTTTAAAATGTTAATTAAGGGCAAAATTGATTGCTATCTCAATGACCGCAGCGATCTGGATGTGTTGGTAGATACCGATGTGGCAAAGGCGGTAGCCTGGCGTAAGGAGTTGGTGGCTACCCGCAAGCTGTACCCCTTGTTTCACAATGACCCCCGCGGCCAGCGCTTTAGCGACATTTACGATAGGCGTATGGCGGCCATGCAAAAAAGTGGCGAGCTACAACGCTTATATCAGCGCTTTGGTAAGGATTACCAACAAGTATTGGCTGATGAGATAGACCCCGTAAACTGATCCCCCCCTATTGCATGAATAGCTTTTAGCCCTGAGCCCGTAGTTGTGGCATAGCTGTAATATTATTGTCACATAGCCGACATATACTGCCGGTATGAAAAATACAGCCCCTACATCCCCAGTCGTACCCGCAGCCCGCAGCCTACACTTAGAGCGTTTAAGTGGCTGGCGTAAAGCCAAAGACAGCCTAGCCAACCTCGTCATCAGTGCCGGTGGCATGGGTGTGCTTATGGCCATTTTGTTGATTTTCTTTTATTTATTTTATGAAATTATGCCGCTGTTTAAGTCGGCGCATATACAGCCACAGTCCAGCTATGAGCTTAGCGCGGTGGATAGTAGCGATAGCTTATTTTTGGCCATGGAAGAGCAGGCCGAGGTGGCGTTAATGCTTAACCGAGCTGGCCAGGCGCAGTTTTTTAATGCTGCCACCGGGGCTAGCGTACATCAGGCTCAGCTGCCGCTCACGGCTGCAGTTACCAGCTGGGCTTTAAACTCCGAGCAGCAGCCCTTGCAGGCATTGGGCATGGCCAATGGCCAGGTGTTATTGGCGCAGCCTAAATACCGTATCAGCTATCCTGATGACCAGCGCGTAATCACCCCGTCTATAGAATACCCCTTTGGCGAGCAGCCTCTGGTGATTGCCGATGCGCCCTTAACGAAGGTGGCGGTGCGCGATACCGAAGAGCAGCTATTAATTGTGGCGGTAGCCAAGGGCAAGCTCACCGGCAGGTTATTTAATAAAGAAGAAGACTTTTTATCGGAAGAACTCACCCTAGAAGAGCAGCCCTTCACTATACCGGAAGTGGATATAGTGCCCCAGTGGCTGTTGCTAGGCCCTGATCAGCGCTGGCTATATGTCGTTAGCCAAGATGGTGCTTACCGCGTAATCAATATACGCGATGAGGCGGTGGCAGCCAGCGGCCGTTTACTAGAGCGAGGCCAGTTAACGCAGGTTCGTTTTTTACTGGGGGGTATCTCCTTGTTAGCCGCTGATAATCGCGGTGAAATCAGCCAGTGGTTTATGGTGCGCGAGGACGGCAAGCTACCTAGATTAGAAAAGATACGCGCTTTTAAAGCTAGCGACAGTGCTATAGAGCAATTAGTGGTAGAGCACAGGCGCAAGGGTTTTATCACCATTAATCAGCAACAGCAGCTGGATGTGTTTTATACCACCTCGGGTAGACAGCTATTATCCGAGCCAGTTATTGGTGCCGCTATTAGCGATATAGCCGTGGCGCCCAGAGCTAACCGCGTACTAAGTCGCGATACTAATGGCCAGTTTAGCTATTGGCAGTTAGAAAATGAGCATCCCGAAGTATCGTGGTCGGTGCTGTGGCAAAAAGTTTGGTACGAGAGTTATCAAGAGCCAGATTATATTTGGCAGTCCTCGGCATCTAATAACGACTTTGAACCCAAGTACAGTTTTACTCCCTTAGCGTTTGGTACGTTAAAGGCGGCATTTTATGCCATGCTGTTGGCTACGCCCTTAGCTATAGGCGGGGCGATATATACGGCCTACTTTATGACGCCAGCGGTGCGCCGCAAGGTCAAACCCTTAATTGAATTAATGGAAGCATTGCCCACAGTTATTTTGGGCTTTTTGGCGGGGCTGTGGTTGGCACCCTTTTTTGAGCGCAACCTGCCCGGTGTGTTTGCCATTTTTATGTTATTCCCTTTGGGCATTTTATTATTCGGTTATTTATGGAGCCAATTGCCCTCGCGTATACGCTTAGCGGTACCAGATGGCTGGCATGCCATTTTGCTAATCCCGGTGGTTATAGCCATTACCTGGGCCTGCATAGCCAGTAGCGGTTTATTAGAGCTGTGGTTTTTCCACGGTGATATGCGGGCGTGGTTAACCCACGACCTGGGCATCTCCTTTGATCAGCGCAATGCCATGGTGGTAGGTGTGGCTATGGGCTTTGCCGTGGTACCCACGATTTTTTCTATTACCGAAGATGCGGTGTTCTCGGTGCCTAAATCCTTAAGCTATGGCTCCTTAGCCTTGGGTGCCACCCCTTGGCAAACCTTGGTGGGGGTGGTGATACCCACTGCCAGCCCCGGTATTTTTTCTGCCTTGATGATAGGCATGGGCCGCGCCGTGGGTGAAACCATGATTGTGTTAATGGCCACCGGTAACACGCCGATTATGGATGCCAATATTTTTGAGGGTATGCGTACCTTGGCGGCCAATATCGCGGTAGAGATAGGTGAAACCGAAGTGGATAGCTCGCACTTTAGAGTGCTGTTTTTAGCGGCCTTTGTTTTATTTATGTTTACCTTTGTGGTGAACACCATTGCCGAAATCGTGCGCCAGCGGCTGCGTAAAAAATATGGTTCGCTATAAGCGCTGGCTAACAAAGATTTTAATAGGTTGTAATCAATATGTTTGAGCAAGACAAAAAAATTAGCCTGCGGCAGTGGTTTAAAGATGGCGAGGCTTTTATATGGCTAAACGCGGCAGCGGTTAGTGTGAGTGTGGTGGCCGTTATAGGCTTGTTATTGTTACTGGCGGTACGCGGCTTTGGCCATTTTTGGCCTGCCGATATTATGCAGGCGGATTATCAATTGCCTAATAGTGCGGCGATACGGGTAATCGGTGAGGTGGTAGAAAGCGAACAGGTGCCTGTAGAGCAAATACGCGGTGCCGGCTTTGCTATAGCGGGTAATCAGCCTTTTGTTAAACGCAGCCTGATTAAGCAGGGCAACCGTGATGTAACCGGCTTGGACTTTGCTTGGGTGCTAAATGATTACCTCAGCAATATTAGTTATCCAGAAACGCTAATGGCAGTGGAGCGTTATGAATGGGGTAATTTTTACGGTTACTTAACCGGCCTCAAGCAGGCGGGCGAACCTGTAGCGCAGGCGGATGACAAAACCCTGTGGCAGGATTTTGAACAGCGTATACAGCGAGCGGCGGGATTACATGAGCAAATTAAACAAATAGAAAAGTCTGACATAGGCAAGGTCAACTACCAGTTAGAGCGCCTGCGTTTACAAGAGCGTGGCCTGGAGTTAAATCGCAGCCTTAGTGCCAGCAAACGTGCGCAACAAAAAAGTGATATCGCCTTGGAACGCGCGGCTTTAGATAGTCATTACCAAGTGTTGCAGGCGCAGCTATTAGCGCTGTATGAGCAAGTTAACCGCGATAGCTTTACTGCAGAAACCATGGGCGGTGAACAAGTGGAGATTCCCTTGGCGCATGTGGTGCATGCCTACCAGCCCAATGCGATGAATGTCATCGATAAAAGCTGGGCCTACGCCTTAAAGTTTTGGGAGTTCTTAACTGATGAACCCCGTGAAGCTAACACGGAAGGGGGCATTTTCCCCGCGATATTCGGCACGATTATGATGGTGTTGCTGATGTCGGTAATGGTAACGCCCTTTGGTGTGATTGCCGCGGTCTACCTACGTGAATACGCTAAACAGGGGCCATTAACCCGCACAGTGAGAATTGCGGTAAATAATTTAGCCGGTGTTCCCTCTATTGTGTATGGGGTATTTGGTTTAGGTTTCTTTATTTATTTTATTGGTGCCGAGCTGGACCAGATTTTTTTCCAAAACGCTTTGCCTGCGCCTACCTTTGGTACTCCGGGTTTGTTATGGGCCTCTTTAACTTTGGCGCTGTTAACCTTACCGGTGGTGATTGTCTCTACCGAGGAGGGCTTATCGCGCATACCCAAAGCCCTGCGTGAAGGCAGCTTGGCCTTGGGGGCCACTAAAGCCGAAACACTATGGCGGGTGGTATTGCCTATGGCCAGCCCTGCAATGATGACCGGTTTAATCCTAGCGGTGGCCCGAGCTGCTGGTGAGGTGGCGCCGTTGATGTTGGTAGGGGTGGTAAAACTAGCGCCTTCTTTACCGCTGGATGCGAATTACCCCTATCTACACTTAGATCAAAAATTTATGCACTTGGGTTTTCATATTTTTGATGTGGGTTTTCAAAGCCCCAATGTTGAGGCGGCGCGCCCCTTAGTCTACGCCACGGCTTTATTATTGGTGGTGATTATTGCGTTGTTAAACTTTAGCGCCGTGGCCTTGCGTAACCATTTACGCGAAAAATACAAATCCTTAGAAATGTAAACGACTGAATACGGGTGACACTGTGAAAGCACAAGCACTATCTTTAGATAAAATGGGTCGCACCCATAGAGAGATGTCTCTGGCCAATGAAGAGACCAGCCTGGAAGTAAATGACTTAAATTTATTTTACGAGGGCGGCAAACAAGCCCTATACGATATTAATTTAACTATACCCAAACAGCGGGTAACGGCATTTATAGGCCCCAGTGGTTGCGGTAAGTCTACCTTGTTACGCTGTTTTAACCGCATGAACGATTTGGTCGATGGCTGCCAGATTAACGGTGAAATTAAATTAGATGGCCACAATATCTACGATAGAGTAGTGGATGTAGCCTCATTGCGCAGACGTATAGGCATGGTGTTTCAAAAACCTAATCCTTTTCCTAAAAGCATTTATGAAAATGTAGCCTATGGTTTGCGTATACAGGGGATTAATAAGGCCAGAGTATTAGACGAGGTGGTAGAAAAATCCCTGCGCCAAGCAGCATTGTGGGATGAGGTGAAAGACCGCTTGCACGATAGCGCCTTGGGTATGTCGGGTGGTCAGCAACAACGTTTGGTTATCGCCCGTACTATAGCGGTAGAGCCAGAGGTGTTATTGTTGGATGAGCCCGCTTCGGCGCTGGATCCCATCTCTACTTTAAAAATTGAAGAACTGATTAACGAGTTAAAATCTAAGTACACCATAGTGATAGTAACCCATAATATGCAGCAGGCGGCGCGGGTTTCTGATTACACGGCGTTTTTATATATGGGCAAGCTGATAGAGTACGACACTACCGATACGCTATTTACCAACCCATCTAAAAAACAAACTGAAGATTATATTACCGGCCGCTACGGTTAAGGGAGCGCTAAACCATGTTAGATAAAGATGCACACAGCCACCACATCTCCCAGCAGTTTAATACCGAGCTGGATGCGGTAAAAACCCATATGATGGAAATGGGCGGCCTGGTAGAAAAGCAAGTCAGCGATGCGGTGTTTTCAATTTTAAATGCCGATAGCGGCATGGCCGAAACGGTAAAAGAGCGCGATAAATTAATTAATGCCATGGAAGTTTCGGTGGATGATGAGTGCGCGCGCATATTGGCCAGGCGGCAGCCGGCGGCCAGTGACTTGCGCTTGGTTATTGCCATCAGTAAAGCGGTAAACGATTTAGAGCGTATAGGTGATGAGGCAGGCAAGATTGCCACTCAAGCCCTGGCTTTAGCTGAGGCTGGTGAGCCTAGTAAAGGCAGCGTGGAAATACGCATGATAGGTGAGCATGTGGGCCGTATGGTACACGACGCGCTGGATGCTTTTGCGCGCTTGGATGTGGATAAGGCGCTGGAAGTTGCTCGTGAAGATAAATTGGTAGATGCTGAATACGGCACCGCCATGCGCAGTGTGATGACTTATATGATGGAAGACCCGCGCAGTATTAGCTCTATGTTAAACGTGCTGTGGTCACTGCGTTCTTTAGAGCGGGTAGGCGACCATGCCCGCAATATAGCCGAGCATGTGATTTATTTGGTGAAAGGGAAAAATGTTCGCCATGTGGGGTTAACGGAATTGGCTAAGCATGTGGAGCAGTAAGGGGGGGTGAGGTGTTTTACGTGGGGGAAGTTAAATTTTCCCTATTGTGTTGTACGTTGTGAGCAAGGCATCTTCTTGCAAGACACGCCGTGAATACATCCATGTAGGCTAGGCGCTGGCATCCATGCCAGCGACTGTCTTGCAAGAAGCCGCCTTACTCACTCAGATCGTTTCGAACTACGAATGATTAAGGCCGGTTATAAATATCTTCATTCAACAATATAACGCTTAATAAAAGAAGGCGTCAGGTTTAGCCCAAGCAATTCCCTACGCAACATATCCAAAGCAACTGCTGCCATCATTTTTTGAAAGGCGGTGCGGGGCTGTGGGTAGCACAGTTTAATCACACTAATAGCATTATGCTTGCCCCAACCTATATACACCGTGCCTACAGGTTTGTCGTCGCTGCCGCCGTCGGGGCCGGCTATGCCGGAGATGGCGATAGCGTAATCCGCGCCGGTTTTAACCAGGGCGCCTTCGGCCATGGCTCGCACCACCGGCTCGCTGACGGCACCGTGTTGCTGTAAAAGCTGGGAGTCCACATCTAGTAGTTGCTGCTTACAATGGTTGGAGTAACTGACTACGCCGCCTTCAAAGGCTGCGGAGGAGCCGGGTACCTCGGTGAGCATGGCGGCTATTAAGCCGCCGGTGCAGGATTCGGCGCAACACAGGGTTTGCTGCTGTTGTTTGAGAGTGGTTAATACCGCCTCGGCTAAGCTGCAATTATCAGCGCCGATAATACTGTCGCCCACTTCTTGTTGCAGCCATTGATAGCACTGCTGTTGTAGCTTTTGGTGTTCGGCCTGTTGTATGGCTAGTTTTAATTCCAGTTGCGGCATGCCAGCTCTAAAGCCCAGCTCTACTTCTTTGGGCCAGTGCGGGTAATTTTTATTGACTAGCTCCTGCACAAAAGATTCGCCCAAACCAAAAGTTTGCAAGCGCAGGGTGGAGGGGGTGAGTTGATTGGGAAAGCGCTGGCTGATTAAATCCAAAACACTTTCGTTCATCATGCGGCGCAGCTCGCTGGGCACGCCGGGGGTGCAGATAATTAAACAGCCTTGGTAGTCGCAATAAAACCCTACGGCGCTGCCGGTGGGGTTATCAATAAGTTGGCAATGCTCGGGTAGCAGGGCTTGTTTTTTGGCTGAGTCGCTAAAGCGTATTTTGCGGCGATCATACCAGTCAGTTACATGTTTTAACGCGGCCTCATGGATGACTATAGCTTGGCCGCTGGCGGTAGCTAGCGCTTGGGCGGTAAGGTCATCTACGGTAGGGCCTAGGCCGCCATTAATAATCAGCACCTCGCTATGGGTGCTGATGTGGCGTATTTCTTCTACTAATAAATCGAAGTCGTCGCCTATAGTAACTTTGCGATAAACTTCATAGGCCTTGCTGTGTAGTTGCTCGGCTATCATGGCGGAGTTGGAGTCTACGGTGTGGCCCGACATGATTTCATTGCCGGTGAGTAGTAGTTGTATGCGCATGCTGTGTCTTTCTATTAGTTGCTGTGTAGGCTTAATACTACTGCAAAGTCGGTAGTAGTGAGATACAAAAAAGGCCGCAAATGCGGCCTTTTTAAATAGTTAGCTATTGGTTAGCGCTGATCCAGCGGTACAAATTTGCGCTGTGCTGGGCCTGTGTATAGCTGGCGAGGGCGGCCAATTTTAGAGTTGGCGGCAATCATTTCGTTCCAGTGTGCTATCCAGCCTGGGGTGCGGCCTAAGGCAAAGATTACCGTAAACATGCTAGTGGGTATGCCCATGGCTTTTAAGATGATGCCTGAGTAGAAGTCTACGTTGGGGTAGAGTTTCTTCTCTTTAAAGTAGGGGTCTTCCAAGGCGATTTCTTCCAAGCGCTTAGCGACAGCCAGTAGTGGGTCGTTAACACCTAGTTCGGCCAATACATCATCGGCGGCACTTTTCATGACTTTGGCGCGTGGGTCAAAGTTTTTGTAGACGCGATGACCAAAACCCATCAGGCGGAAGGGGTCGTTTTTGTCTTTAGCCTTGGCGACAAACTCGTCTATGCGCGATACATCACCAATTTCCTCTAGCATATTCAACACGGCTTCGTTGGCGCCGCCGTGTGAAGGGCCCCATAGTGCGGCTATACCCGCCGAGATACAGGCGAAAGGGTTGGCGCCGGTAGAGCCAGACAGGCGTACGGTAGAAGTAGAAGCGTTTTGCTCGTGGTCGGCATGAAGGATAAAGATTTTATCCATGGCATCGGCCAGTACCGGGCTAACTTTGTAGTCTTCGCAAGGGGTGCTGAACATCATGTGCAGGAAGTTTTCAGCATAGCCCAGGTCGTTGCGCGGGTAGATAAAGGGTTGGCCTATGGAGAATTTGTACGCCATGGCTGCAATGGTGGGCATCTTGGCGATCAGGCGTATGGCTGATTTTTGTCTGTGCTTATCGCTGGTGATGTCTAAAGAGTCGTGATAGAAGGCAGAGAGTGCGCCTACTACACCACACATAATAGCCATGGGGTGGGCGTCGCGTCTAAAGCCTTTAAAGAAGGCTGATAGTTGATCGTGCACCATGGTGTGGTGGGTGACTAATTCTATAAAGCGTTCTTTTTCTTCTTTAGTGGGTAGTTCGCCGTTCCATAATAACCAGCAAGTCTCTAAATAGTCTGAATGCTCGGCTAGTTCATCAATGGGATAACCACCGTGCAGTAATATGCCTTGGCCACCGTCTATATAAGTAATTTTTGATTCGCAGGCTGCGGTGGAAACAAAGCCGGGGTCATAGGTGAACATGCCTTGGCTGGTAAGGGCGCTAACGTCAACAACGTCTGGGCCTAAAGAGCCTGAATAGATGGGAAGTTCAATGGGGTCTTTACCGGCTATGGTTAGCGTGGCTTTTTTGTCTGACATGCAAAAGCTCCTGAGGTGCAGCTTGTGGCTGCGCAGTTTTTCATTCTTAATGAGCTGATAACTATAGAGTTTTGCCTAGTCTTGTCAATTGCATTTTCGGAAGGGGTGTAGAATGGTAGCAACCGTCCCCCATGTCTAGCGGCCTGCTTTTATATTTGTTTTATTTATAGTCATTATATTTTTTTTGGCCTATGGCCAGTTAATGAATTTCGCCGCTTATTATTTGCACAGTCTGCTCGAGATTTGGCCTGCTGGTCTGGCGGTGTCGCATTGCTAATTCATGGGCTATTCTGTAGTGGCCTATGAACTAGCGCGCATAGGTGTTTGTGTTTCAAAAAGTATCAGCCTATAATTCCGCGCGAATTCTGAACCTGCTCAAGTGTTTTAATAGTAACAACAAGCAGATAATTAGCTGTTTGGAATGTCTCTTCACTTCCTTTGAACCGCCCTTAGGGGCCATGACAAGTGTGATAAAAACCGTGAATGATAAACGACCTGTAAACCTCGATATTGGTAGTATAGACCTACCAATTACCGCCTATGTATCGATTTTGCACCGCATTTCAGGTGTGATACTCGTTGCTGGAGTCGCTGTACTGCTCTGGATATTGGATGCCTCCTTGAGTAGTGAAGAGAGCTTTAATGCTATTAAAGCCGGCGCTGGCTCTTTCTTATGTAAATTAATCGTCTGGGCGGTATTGTCTGCCTTGATTTACCACACTGTGGCAGGCGTGAAACACTTGATCATGGATTTGGGTATAGGTGAAAGCTTTGAAGGCGGCGTAGCCGGCTCCAAGATAGTGATCGCTGTATCTGTCGTCTTGATAGCCTTATTGGGGGTGTGTATATGGTAACTTCCGTTACAAATTTAGGTCGCAGCGGCTTATCTGATTGGTTGATACAGCGTGTTAGTGCTGTGGTGTTATTGGCTTATGTTATTTTTCTCTCGTATGTGCTGTTGGCCTGTAGCCCAGACTACCAAGAGTGGAAGGCCCTATTCGAAAATACTTGCATGCGCATTTTTAGCGTAGCCGCTTTATTAGCAATAGCCATGCATGCCTGGATAGGTTTGTGGTCAGTATCGACTGATTATTTAACCGAGCGCACCTTAGGCGGCAAAGCCACCTTATTGCGTCTTTCTTTCCAAGCTATCAGTGCTGCAGTGTTATTCACTTATGTAGTCTGGGGCATCCAGATTCTGTGGAGCTAAAATTTTATGTCTAAAATCAGAACTATTTCATTCGACGGCGTTATCGTCGGCGGTGGTGGTGCCGGTATGCGCGCAGCACTGCAACTTTCACAGTCGGGCTATAAAACCGCTGTAATCACTAAAGTATTCCCCACTCGTTCACACACGGTTTCTGCACAGGGTGGTATTACTTGTGCGATAGCCTCTGCTGATCCCAATGATGATTGGCGCTGGCATATGTACGATACCGTTAAAGGCTCCGATTACATCGGTGACCAAGACGCTATCGAATATATGTGTAACGTAGGGCCAGAGGCCATCTACGAACTAGATCACATGGGTTTGCCTTTCTCGCGTACCGAAGAGGGCCGCATTTACCAGCGTCCTTTCGGTGGTCAGTCTAAGGGCCCAGATAATCCTACTCAGGCTGCGCGTACCTGTGCTGCTGCTGACCGTACCGGCCACGCTCTGTTACACACCTTGTACCAAGGCAATATGAAAAACGAAACCGTATTCTTAAACGAATGGTACGCCATAGACTTGGTTAAAAACCAAGATGGCGCGGTGACTGGTGTTATTGCTATCTGCATAGAAACCGGTGAAGTGGTACACGTTAAGTCTAAAGCTACAGTGTTAGCGACTGGCGGTGCCGGTCGTATTTACGCCTCTACTACCAACGCCCACATCAACACCGGTGACGGTATTGGTATGGCGCTACGCGCTGGTGTGCCGGTACAAGATATAGAAATGTGGCAATTCCACCCCACCGGTATAGCGGGTGCGGGGGTATTGGTTACTGAAGGTTGTCGCGGTGAAGGTGGCTACTTAATCAATAAAGATGGCGAACGCTTTATGGAGCGTTACGCGCCTAACGCTAAAGACTTGGCGGGCCGTGATGTAGTAGCCCGCTCTATGACTTTAGAAATTTTAGAAGGCCGCGGTTGTGGCCCCAATGGCGATCATGTGTTCTTGAAGCTTGATCACCTAGGTGAAGAAGTTTTAGAAAGTCGTCTGCCGGGTATTTGTGAGTTGTCTCGTACTTTTGCCCACGCTGATCCGGTTAAAGAGCCTGTACCTGTAGTACCAACCTGTCACTACATGATGGGCGGTATCCCCACTAACGTAAATGGCCAGGCATTAACCATTGATGCCAGCGGCAATGAAAAAATCATTGATGGTTTATACGCCTGTGGTGAAGTGGCTTGTGTATCTGTACACGGTGCCAACCGTTTAGGCGGTAACTCATTACTTGATTTGGTGGTGTTTGGTCGCTCTTCAGGCTTGCATATAGAGCAGTCATTGCGTGCCGGTATAGATTTACGTGACGCTAGCGAAAGCGATATCGAAGGTTCTATGAGCCGCTTAAACAAAGCTAACGAAAGCAAGGGCGGCGAGAAAGTGGCCGACCTGCGTAAAGAGCTACAAAACGTTATGCAAAACCACTTCGGCGTATTCCGTCGCGGTGACTTTATGCAAGACGGTATTAAGAAGTTGGCTGAGCTGCGTGAGCGTATTGATAATGCCCACCTTGAAGATAAGAGTAATGCCTTTAACACCGCTCGCATAGAGCGCTTAGAGTTAAACAACTTGTTTGAAGTGGCAGAAGCTACCGCTATTGCCGCTGAAGAGCGCAAGGAAAGCCGCGGCGCCCACGCCCGTGAAGACTTCCCCGATCGCGATGACGAAAACTGGTTGTGCCACTCTATGTACTTCCCAGAAGAAAAACGTGTTGGTAAGCGTGCTGTAAACTTTAAGCCGAAAACCGTTGATGCCTTCGAACCAAAAGTTCGTACTTACTAAGGGGTTTGCTGAAATGTTGAAAGTGAGTATTTATCGTTATAACCCTGAGACTGATCAAGAGCCTTATATGCAGGCTGTTGAAGTGGACACCGGCGGCAAAGACCTGATGGTTTTGGATGTGCTGGAGTTGGTTAAGGCGCAAGATCCTTCTATGGCTTTCCGCCGCTCATGCCGTGAGGGTGTGTGTGGTTCCGATGGCATGAATATTAATGGTAAAAATGGTTTGGCCTGTATTATGTCTTTATCCGAGGCATTAAAAGGCGGTGATACGCTTATCCTGCGTCCCTTACCTGGTTTACCGGTTATTCGTGACCTCGTTGTTGATATGGGCTTGTTCTATAAGCAGTACGAAAAAATTAAGCCTTTCTTAATTAACGATACCCCAGCGCCAGCGATTGAGCGTTTGCAGTCTCCAGAAGAGCGTGAAAAGTTAGACGGCTTGTACGAGTGTATCTTGTGTGCATGTTGCTCTACCGCTTGTCCTTCTTTCTGGTGGAACCCAGATCGCTTTATCGGTCCTTCGGGCTTATTACAGTCTTACCGCTTCTTAGTGGATAGCCGCGATACGGCTACTGCAGAGCGTTTGGCTGACTTGGACGATCCTTTTAGTGTGTTCCGTTGTCACGGCATCCAAAACTGTGTCAATGTTTGCCCTAAAGGTTTGAACCCGACCAAAGCGATTGGTCATATTCGTAATATGCTATTGCGCAGCGCTACATAAGTTACGCTGTATTAAGCGGTACAATTTTTAATCGCGGCTAATGAAAAGCCGCGATTAAATTGAAAGTTTAAATAATAGCTACGAAAATTTTTTTATAACAGCTACACTACCTGCGGGCAAAAAGTCATTGATGTAACCCATCATTTTTTTGCTTGCCGGTAACTCTATTGCTAACAGTGTTATCTTACTAACAGTGATAGAAAGTAAAGGTGGATGGGTGTCGCCTTTACATTGTAGTACGTTCAAAAGACGTATTACTTAACTGGGGAATAATGGTATATCTAAACTGAAAAGGGGGCTTCAGTCGTTATATTTCATTATTTCTTTATTTGATTGTCATGGTTTACACGACCAGTCCCCGCACTTCAAAAAAGGTGGACAGTAATGCAAGAAAGCCCAATGGAATTGCTATGGAGCAGTTCCCACATCTCTGGTGGCAATGCGGCCTATGTTGAGGATATGTATGAAATATACCTCTTCGACCCCAATGCAGTATCAGAACAGTGGCGAGAATACTTTGAAAAGCTACCGCGGGTTAATCAGGGCATCAAACAAGATGTGCCTCATTCAGCCGTTAGGGAGCATTTTGCTCAGTTAGCCAAAACCCGAGCAAAACCTTTATCGGTAGAAACCGATAACTCGATTACCGAACATGAGCGTAAGCAGGTTAGAGTTATACAACTCTGTAGTGCTTACCGTCAGCGTGGCCATCAGCATGCCAAGCTAGACCCTTTGGGCCTAAAAAAACGCCCACCCGTACCCGATTTAGATTTACACTATCACCAACTCTCCTCTGCAGATCACGAAACCGTATTCCAAACCGGTAGCCTATTTATAGGTAAAGATCAGGCCTCTCTTAAAGAAATCATAGACTCGCTAGAACAAACCTACTGTGGCTCTATAGGTGCAGAATTCATGCACATAGTGAACACCGAAGAGCGCCAGTGGATACAGCAGCGCATGGAGTCGGTGCGTTCTAAACCAGCGTTTAGCCCTGAAGTTAAAACCCATTTACTAGAGCGTTTAATTGCGGCAGAGGGCATGGAAAAATCCTTGGCCTCTAAATACCCTGGTGTTAAGCGTTTTGGCCTAGAGGGCGGTGAAAGCCTAATCCCCATGCTGGATTGCATGGTGCAGCGCAGCGGCTCTTATGCTGCTAAAGAAATGGTTATAGGCATGGCGCACCGCGGCCGCCTGAATGTATTAGTGAATATTTTTGGTAAAAACCCGGCGGAGCTGTTTGCCGAGTTTGAAGGCAAGGTCGAATACCAAGGCTCTGCTGACGTAAAATATCACCAAGGCTTTTCATCCAATGTGATGACCGCAGGCGGTGAAATGCATTTGGCATTGGCCTTTAACCCCTCACATTTAGAAATTGTTTCGCCTGTGGTAGAGGGTTCAGTGCGCGCTAGGCAAGATAGACGCAAGGATGAGACTGGCGAAAAAGTGGTACCCATAGTCATACACGGTGATGCTGCATTTGCAGGCCAGGGTGTGGTGATGGAGACTTTCCAAATGTCTCAAACCCGCGCCTATAAAACCGGTGGCACCATACATGTGGTGATTAACAACCAGGTGGGCTTTACCACCAACCGCCGTGAAGATGCGCGTTCTACTGAATACTGTACCGATGTAGCCAAAATGGTGCAGGCGCCTATATTCCACGTTAATGGTGACGATCCTGAAGCGGTATTGTTTGTTAGCCAAATGGCTACCGATTTCCGTCAAGAGTTCAAAAAAGACGTAGTGGTTGATTTAGTCTGCTATCGCCGTCGTGGTCATAACGAAGCGGATGAGCCCTCGGGCACCCAGCCTCTAATGTACAAGCAAATTAAAAAACAACGCACTACCCGCGATTTATACGCCGATCGCCTAATCGCCGAAGGTGTACTTAGCAAAGAGCAAGACGAGCAATTAATGCATGAGTACCGCTCTAGCCTAGAGAGCGGCCAACACGTGGTTAAAAGCTTGGTACACGAGCCCGATAAAGAGCTGTTTGTAGACTGGACGCCTTATATAGGGCACGACTGGGATTGCCCAGCCGACACCACTATAGACCTAAAGCAACTGCAAGAGATTGCGACTAGAGTCAACACTGTGCCGGAAGGCTTCCCCATACAGCGGCAAGTGTCAAAAATTTACGAAGACCGCCGTAAAATGTTGGCTGGTGCCTTACCCATTAACTGGGGTTTTGCTGAAACCTTAGCCTATGGCACCTTGTTAGAGGCGGGTTACCCCGTGCGTTTAACCGGTCAAGATGTGGGTCGTGGTACGTTCTCGCACAGGCATGCGGTACTGCACAATCAAAATGATGGCAGCGCCTATGTGCCGTTAAAAAATCTGGCTAAAAACCAGCCTGAGTTCACCATTTTTGATTCGCTGTTATCGGAAGAAGCGGTACTGGCTTTTGAATATGGTTACGCCACCACATCGCCCGCTGGCTTGGTTATTTGGGAGGCGCAGTTTGGTGATTTTGCCAACGGCGCACAGGTGGTTATCGATCAGTTTATTACCAGTGGTGAGCATAAATGGCAGCGCCTATGTGGCCTGACTATGCTATTACCACACGGCTATGAAGGTCAGGGGCCTGAGCATTCCTCAGCCCGCTTGGAGCGTTTCTTACAATTATGTGCCGAGCACAACATACAGGTTTGTGTGCCCAGTACTCCGGCGCAGGTGTTTCATATGATACGCCGACAGGGCATACGCCCCTTGCGTAAACCCTTAATTGTTATGTCGCCCAAGAGTTTGTTGCGCCATAAAGACGCAACTTCAACATTGGAAGAGTTGGCAGAAGGTCATTTCCATACTGTATTAGATGATAGGGATGTAGAAGATAAGGCAGCGGTTAAGCGCATCATATTATGCAGTGGCCGTATTTATTACGACCTGCGCGACACCTTAATAGAGAGCGGCAAATCTGATATTGCTATCGTGCGTATAGAGCAGCTGTATCCTTTCCCTCATGAAGACTTGAGTGAAATTTTATTAGGCTACCCTAATGCTAGCGAGGTAACTTGGTGTCAGGAAGAACCCATGAACCAGGGGGCCTGGTACTCTAGCCAGCACCATATGCGCAGAGCTGTTCACGAGCTTAACCCTAAGATTTATTTAGATTATGCGGGGCGTGAAGCGTCTGCATCGCCAGCGGCGGGTTACTTAGCCCTGCATGTGGCGCAGCAGAATCAATTTATCGCCGAAGCCTTGGATTTACACTAAATTTTTTAACCTATAGATCAGACTCATACTGTATTAATGGGTGTAAGGAAATAATATGACCATAGAAATAAAAGCCCCAACTTTTCCCGAATCGGTAGCCGATGGCACCATAGCCACTTGGTATAAGCAGCCCGGTGAAGCGGTAGCACGTGACGAAATTATTGTTGATATAGAAACCGATAAAGTGGTGTTAGAGGTATTAGCCCCCGCCGATGGTTCTATGTCGGAAATACTTAAAGGTGAAGGTGAAACTGTACTTAGCGACGAGTTAATCGGTCGCTTTGTGGCCGGTGAGGCCGTCGCCCTTGAGGCTGCCCCTGCCGCCGCCGCTCCTGCTGTTGCAGAGACTAATAATAGCGGCGATAAAATCAGCCCCGCTGCACGCAAGCTTATTAAAGAAAACAGCCTTAATGTTGATGATATTAAAGCCACCGGTAAGGGCGGTTTAGTCACTAAAGAAGACGTGGTTAAGCACTTAAGCTCGGCACCAGCGCCAGCTGCAGCTAAGCCCGTCACCGCTGACCCAGCGCCTATCATTGAGCTAGACCCCAGCCAGCGCCCAGAAAAACGTGTGCCTATGACGCGTTTGCGCAAGCGCATAGCTGAGCGTTTATTAGATGCCAGCCAAAGCACCGCCATGTTAACCACCTTTAACGAGGTAGACATGGGTCCTATCATGGAACTGCGCAAGCAATACAAAGACCTTTTTGAAAAATCGCATAACGGTGTGCGTTTAGGTTTTATGGGCTTTTTTGTCAAAGCCGCCACTGAAGCATTAAAACGCTTCCCGGCAGTGAATGCCTCTTTAGACGGTGATGATATTGTTTATCACGGTTACCAAGATATAGGTGTGGCCGTTTCTACTGAAAAAGGCTTAGTCGTGCCAGTATTGCGTGACACTGACCAAATGAGTATCGCTAAAGTGGAAGACACCATACGCGATTTTGGCTTGCGCGCTAAAGCTGGCAAGCTGGGTATTGATGAAATGCAGGGCGGTACATTTACTATTACCAATGGTGGTGTATTTGGCTCATTGCTATCAACACCTATTTTAAACCCACCACAAACCGCTATCTTGGGTATGCATAAAATCCAAGAGCGTGTGATGGCGGTTAATGGTGAAGTGAAAATACGCCCCATGATGTACTTGGCGATATCTTATGATCACCGCTTGATAGATGGTAAAGACGCAGTACAGTTTTTGGTGGCCATTAAAGAACAGCTGGAAGAGCCTGCGCGCATACTCTTAGAGTTGTAAACAGCGGCTAGCCAGCAAGATCAAAAAATTGAAACTTTAAGCGCTCAGTTACAGAGCGGTAAATATGGGAAATATTATGGCTAATTACGATGTAGTAGTTATTGGGTCGGGCCCGGCGGGTTATGTTGCCGCGATACGCGCAGCACAGCTAGGCTTAAAAACAGTGTGTATAGAAAAAGAGAAAAGCAAGCAAGGCACTATAGGCCTAGGCGGCACCTGTTTGAATGTGGGCTGTATACCCTCTAAGGCCTTATTAGATAGCACCCATAAATATCACGAAGCTAAGCACGACTTTGATATACACGGTATCAGTGCCAAGGATGTCTCGCTAGACGTGCCCACCATGATCGCCAGGAAAGACGCTATTGTTAAGCAGCTTACCACCGGCATAGGCGGCTTATTTAAAGCTAATGGCGTGGATGTCATGGAAGGTGCTGGCAAGGTTTTGGCGGGTAAAAAAGTTGAGGTTACTAAGCCCGACGGTTCGGTAGAGGTATTAGAGGCCAGCAATATTGTAATAGCTGCGGGCTCACTGCCGGTAGAAATTCCCCCCGCGCCTGTAGATCAGGATGTTATCGTTGATTCAACCGGCGCTTTAGAGTTTAGTGAAACTCCCAAGCGTTTAGGTGTAATCGGTGCCGGTGTTATAGGTTTAGAGTTGGGCAGTGTTTGGGGCCGTTTAGGTTCAGAGGTGGTATTGTTAGAAGCCTTGGACGATTTCTTACCCGCTATGGATAAGCAAATTGCCAAAGAAGCGAAAAAAATTCTCAGCAAGCAGGGCTTGGATATACGCCTAGGCGCACGCGTAACCGGTACCGAAGTTAAAGGTAAAGAGGTAACTGTTACCTACAGCGATGCTGAAGGCGAAAAGCAGCAAGTATTTGATAAGCTAATTGTTTGCGTAGGTCGCAAGCCGCAAAGTCAAAGCCTGTTGGCTGCCGATAGTGGTGTGTCTTTAGATGAGCGTGGCTTTATTTTTGTTAACGACTACTGCGAAACGGCAGTGCCCGGTGTTTACGCCATAGGTGATGTAGTGCGTGGCCCTATGTTGGCACACAAAGGTTCGGAAGAAGGCGTAATGGTGGCCGAGCGCATCGTAGGCCAAAAAGCCGCGATGAACTACGAGACTATCCCCGGTGTTATCTATACTCACCCCGAAGTGGCTGCGGTAGGTAAAACGGAAGAGCAATTAAAAGCCGATGGTGTACCCTATAACGTGGGTATGTTCCCCTTTGCGGCTAGCGGCAGAGCCATGGCGGCTAATGAAACAGCTGGCCTGGTTAAAATGATTGCTCATGCGGAAACAGACCGTATCCTAGGTTGCCATATTGTAGGCCCCAGCGCTGCCGATTTAGTGCAGCAGGTGGTTATTGCTATGGAGTTTGGCTCTAGCGCTGAAGATATAGGCTTGACGGTATTTGGCCATCCTACCTTGTCTGAAGCGGTACATGAGGCGGCACTAGCGGTAGCGGGCCATGCCATACACATACCCAACAAGAAAAAGCGTAAGTAATTCAGGGGGTTGTGGGCTGTTAAAGCTTATTTAACAGCCCTGCAGTAAAGTATTTGCGCACTGCTTTAAAATTAGCCAGAATACGTCCCCACATTTTGCTACTGCTCTCTTTAAGAGTCATTAATGTAGAGCAGTACAATAACTGGAGTAGCCCGAGCTTAATGATTTTAAGTGATCGGTAGCTGCATCAATCCACAGACCAAAATGGTAAATCAACATGAACCTTCACGAGTATCAAGGCAAGCAACTGTTTGCTGAATACGGGTTACCTGTATCAAAAGGCTACGCCTGTGATACGCCCGAAGAAGCTGCTCAGGCAGCTGATCGCATAGGCGGTGACAAGTGGGTAGTTAAAGCCCAAGTTCACGCCGGTGGCCGCGGTAAAGCGGGTGGCGTAAAGTTATTAGATAACAAAGAAGACATTAAAGCATTTGCACAGCAATGGTTAGGCAAAAACTTAGTGACTTATCAAACTGACGAAAATGGTCAGCCTGTTTCTAAGATTTTGGTAGAGACTTGTACCGATATCGCGCAAGAGCTGTACTTAGGTGCGGTTGTTGATCGCTCTACTCGTCGCATCGTATTTATGGCTTCGACCGAAGGCGGTGTAGAGATTGAGAAAGTTGCGGAAGAAACTCCTGAGAAAATTCTCAAAGCAGAAATCGACCCCATGACTGGCGCACAGCCATACCAAGGCCGTGAGTTAGCTTTTAAACTGGGTTTAGAAGGCGTACAGGTTAAGCAGTTTGTACACATCTTCTTAGGCTTGGCAAAATTATTCCAAGATAAAGATTTAGCCCTAATCGAAGTTAACCCCTTGGTTATTACCGATGAAGGTAACTTACACTGCCTAGACGCCAAAATTGGTGTAGACGGCAACGCCCTATACCGCCAAGAAGCGGTACGCGCTATGCACGATCCCTCACAGGAAGATGCACGCGAAGCACAAGCGGCCCAGTGGGAACTTAACTACGTCGCCCTAGAAGGTAACATAGGCTGCATGGTTAACGGTGCTGGCCTGGCTATGGGTACTATGGACATCGTTAAACTACACGGTGGCCAACCTGCTAACTTCCTAGACGTAGGTGGCGGTGCCACTAAAGAGCGCGTTTCGGAAGCGTTTAAAATCATTCTTTCTGACGATTCAGTAAAAGCGGTTTTAGTTAACATCTTTGGCGGTATCGTACGTTGTGACTTAATCGCTGAAGGCATTATCGGTGCCGTTGAAGAAGTAGGCGTTGAAGTGCCCGTAGTTGTGCGCTTAGAAGGCAACAACGCAGAACTAGGTTCAAAAATCTTAGCGGAAAGTGGCTTAAATATTATTGCTGCTAACAGCTTAAAAGAAGCTGCAGATGCAGCAGTTAAAGCAGCGGAGGGCAAATAATGAGCGTCCTAATTAATAAAGACACTAAAGTTATCTGCCAGGGCTTTACCGGTTCACAAGGTACTTTCCACTCAGAGCAAGCGATAGCCTACGGCACCAAAATGGTTGGTGGTGTTACGCCAGGCAAAGGCGGCCAAGAGCACTTAGGTTTGCCGGTATTTAACACAGTTGCAGAAGCGGTAGAAGCTACTGGTGCTGACGCCTCTGTTATCTATGTACCTGCGCCTTTCTGTAAAGATTCTATTTTAGAAGCAGCTAACGGTGGCATTAAGCTTATCGTTTGTATTACCGAAGGCATTCCTACTTTGGATATGCTTGAGTGTAAAGTGAAGTGTGATGAGTTAGGTGTGGTATTAATCGGCCCTAACTGCCCAGGTGTTATCACCCCGGGTGAATGTAAAATCGGCATCATGCCCGGTCACATACACTTGCCGGGTAAAGTAGGCATAGTATCGCGTTCAGGTACTTTGACCTATGAAGCGGTTAAGCAAACTACCGATGCTGGCTTTGGTCAGTCTACTTGTGTAGGTATAGGCGGCGACCCAATTCCTGGCTCAAACTTCATCGATATTTTGAAGTTGTTCCAAGAAGACCCTGCTACTGAAGCCATTGTGATGATAGGCGAGATAGGCGGTACTGCAGAAGAAGAAGCAGCGGCTTACATCAAAGCCAATGTCACTAAGCCTGTTGTGTCTTACATTGCGGGTGTTACTGCACCTGCCGGTAAGCGCATGGGCCATGCGGGCGCGATTATCTCTGGCGGTAAAGGTACTGCTGATGAGAAATTTGCAGCCTTACAAGATGCCGGTGTTAAAACCGTACGCAGCTTGGCTGATATAGGCGAAGCCTTGGCAGAAATTACCGGTTGGTAATATTGCCAAGTGCATAGTAGAGAAGGGCGCTTTTTAGCGCCCTTTTTTGTACCTGTTAGTTTTATGGCGTGTAAACTTTCAGCTTGGCGATGCTTTGCTACACTGGGTTTAGGTTTAACAACGCAGTGATAATAATGTTAAAAACGATACCCTCCAGCAAGCTTGTGGTTGGCATGTATTTGCATAAATTGTGTGGTTCATGGATGCAGCACCCTTTTTGGCGCAGTGCCTTCTTACTTGCAGACCCTAAAGATATACAAACCATTATCCAAAGTGGTGTGAGCGAAGTGGTGATAGACACGGCTAAGGGCTTGGATATAGAGCCTCTAGCCACCGCTGCCTTAAAGCCAGAGCAATCGCCCGCCCCGGCCGCCACCGAAGCGCCAGCAGTTAAGAAACTCAGTAAAGCGGCCGAATGGCGGCGCGCCAAGGCTATTTGCGAGTCTTCTAAACAAGCTATTACCAGTATGTTTGAAGATGCGCGCATGGGTAAGGTGGTCAGCGTAGAAACGGCGCAGCCCTTGGTAGATGAAATTTCGACGTCAGTGGTCAGCAGCCCCGACACTTTAATTACCTTGGCTAGGCTAAAAACCTGTGATGATTACACCTATATGCATTCGGTGGCGGTATGCGCCATGATGATAGCGCTGGCCCGCGAGCTAGGCTTGAGCGAAGAGCAGGTGAGTACCGCGGGGGTGGGGGGCCTAATGCACGACTTAGGTAAGGCTGCTATCCCTTTAGACATACTCAATAACCCCGGCAAGTTAACGGATCAAGAATTTGCGGTGGTAAAAAACCACCCCTTAGAAGGTTATAAATTGCTGCAAGATAACAGCAATATTAGCCCCGAGGTGCTGGATATAGTGCTGCATCACCATGAAAAGTTTGATGGCACAGGTTACCCCGAGGGTTTGCAAGGCGAGGATATTAGCCTGCTGGCACGCATGTCAGCCATTTGTGATGTCTATGATGCGGTGACTTCAACTAGGCCCTATAAAGAGGGCTGGGACCCAGCGCTATCGCTAAAGCGGATGATCTCTTGGCAGGGGCATTTTGATCCCCAAATTTTGCAAGCCTTTATAAAAATCATAGGTATTTACCCCATAGGCGCATTAGTAAAGCTAGAGTCCAACCGCCTGGCCGTGGTGGTGGAGCAGAGTGAGGGCAAGTTACTGGCCCCCAAAGTAAAAGTGTTTTTTGCGATCAAGCCCAAGGGGCCTATAGCGGTGGAGTTATTAGACCTGGCGGCAACGCGTTGTAAGGATCGCATAGTGGGTTTGGAAGATGCCGAACAATGGGGCTTTAAAAATTTAGCAGACCTCTGGCAACCTGCATAAGCTGATTTTTTGTTTTAACAATAGAGGAGTGCCGCCATGCTACGTTTATTACTAGGGCTACTGTTAGTTTTATTCGCGTTGCTACTATTACAAAACCTAGCAATGGTAGAGCTCAATTTTTTACTGTGGAGTGTGAGTTTGCCGCGGGTGATTTTATTATTGCTGGTGTTCTTATTGGGGCTGGCGGTGGGCTATGGCTGGGCCAAATGGGGTAGGGTAATAAAGCGTCACTAATGTGAACGGCTAAACCCGCGCAGCGCTGTTGTGCTGATGCGGGGTTAGCATAAGTTATTTATAGTTCGGCGTTGTGATAAACGTTTTGTACGTCATCTAGGTCATTGACCATCTCTAAAAACTTTTCAAACATGGGCAGCGCTTCCGCGTCGATAGGGGCGGTGACTTGTGGCAGGTATTGAATTTCTGCCACCTCAAAATCTATACCCTCAAAGCTGTTTTCTAAGGCCTGCTTGGCTTTAAAGTATTCGGTATGGGGTACAAAAACGGTCATCAGGCCGTCTTCATGCTCTAGGTCGCTGACGTCCACATCGTCCATCATTAAGGCTTCTAGCACCGCCTCTTCATCGTCGTGCTTAAAAACAAAAATAGCACTGTGGTCAAACATATGGCTAACGCTGCCTTGGGTGCCTATTTTGCATTTGGTTTTGGTAAAACACAGGCGCACATCACCAAAGGTGCGGTTGGGGTTGTCGGTAAGGCACTCTATCATCACCATGGTGCTGCCGGGGCCGTAGCCTTCGTAAATGGCCGGGGCAAAATCTTCACCGCCGCCGCCCTTGGCTTTTTGTATGGCTTTTTCTATAACGTGGCTGGGCACTTGGTCTTTTTTAGCGCGCTCTATCAGGCCGCGCAGGGCGAGGTTACCCTCTGGCTCGCAGCCGCCCGCTTTGGCGCATACATAAATTTCGCGGCCGTAGCGGCTATAGACCTTGGCTTTGGCATCAGAGGTTTTAGCCATAGAATCTTTACGGTTTTGATAGGCTCTGCCCATGGGTATGCTCCGAGAGATAAAAAGTGCGATTTTAGCGAAGATAACGCCAAGATGGAATTGTTTCCCCCAAGCTTAACCGGCTCTTAGGGCGGCCAAGCTTGCGGCAGTCAGCTGCCGCTTGCAGCCGGATGCGGCTTGCTTAACGCCAAGGTTTTTTAGCTAGAAAAATAGTATGGCGACTGCCCTTGCCCGGGCGTGCGCGTACGGTGCGCACCTCTACTTTAAAGCCTGCTTTTTTTAGGCGTATCACAAATAAGGAGTCAGGCCCGGCTGACCATATTGCGGCCATGCCTTCGGGGCGCAAGCTGTTATAAATAGCGTCTAAGCCAGCAGTTGAATAAATCCAATTATTATCGCTGTGGGTTAAGCCTTCGGGGCCGTTATCCACATCTAATAAAATGGCATCGTAAGCCTGTTGTTGGCCTTTAAGCAGTTCCGCCACATCACCCACGTGTACCTTGCTGCGGCTGTCTTGTAAGGGGTTGCCGGCACATTCCCCCAGCGGCCCTTGGTTCCAGCTCACTACCTCGGGTATCAGTTCCGCCACGGTAACCTGTGAGTTGCTGTTAACGGCTTGTAGGGCAGCCGCTAAGGTGTAACCCATGCCTAAGCCGCCCACTAAAACTTGGGCCTGATCGCTGTTGTTAATATGGGCGCAGCCCAGCTGGGCAAGTACTTGCTCGGAGTTATAAACGCGGCTATTCATTAACTCGCCACGTATGCCCGACAGCCGTATAGAAAACTCATCACCGCGTCGCGACAGTTTTAATTCGCCACCCTGATTAGGAATTTGTGCGGTGCCTAGTGCAACCCATGGAATCATAATGTGGCCCAATAAAGGATGTAGCTATTGATAGTGTTGAGAAGCGCAGTAAGCGCCAAACAGGCGCGCACTTTAGCATAGTTATGCGGCTAAGCCGGTATCTTTTGGTGGGCTAATATCACTGCTACAGGCTTTGCGGCGGCTAGGATTTACAACTTGCTGTTTATCCATGCATTGATGTTGTTGCTTAGCACGGCTAAGGGCACGGCCCCGTGTATCAGCACTTGATCATTAAACTCGCGCAAATCAAATTGCGCGCCTAATTTTTGTTTTGCCAGGGCACGTAGCTCTAGTATGCGAATTTGACCCATTTTGTAAGAGGTGGCCTGGCCCGGCCATACCGAGTAGCGCTCAATTTCGCGGGTAACCGCTGCCACGCTTTCACCGGTGTTTTTGTGCATCCACGCTATGGCTTGTTCGCGGCTCCATTTTTTATAGTGTAGGCCGGTATCGACTACTAGGCGCGCCGAACGAAACAGTTCGGACTGCAAACGCCCCAAATCGCCATAGGGGTCATCTTTATATAAACCTAACTCTTTGGCCAGCAGCTCGGCATACAGTGCCCAGCCTTCACCGTAGGGGCTAAACCATAAGGTGTTGCGTATCATGGGCATATCTTTAATTTCTTGCGCTATAGCTGTTTGCAAATGATGGCCGGGGCTGGCCTCGTGATAGGTTAATGTGGGTAGTGAAAAACGGGGCCAGTCGGCGGTGTCTTTTAGGTTGATCCAATAAATTCCGGGGCGCGAGCCATCTAAGCTGGGGCTGGTGTAATAACCGCCGGGGGCGCTGTCTTGTTCGTACTCGGCTATGCGTCGCACCTCTACACTGGCTTTGGGCAGGGTGAGCAAAATATTGGGTAGCAAAGCTTCTACCGTTTGCATTTGCTTGTTTAAGTCGGCTAATAGTTTTTGCCGGCCGGCGTCGGTGTTGGGGTAGAGAAAGGAGGGCTCCTCAGTCATGGCGATAAAGCGAGTCATCACATCGCCTTCGCTGCGGCCTAGGGATGTTAATAGGCTGTCGATTTCCCCTTGTATGCGTTTAACTTCTGCTAAGCCTAATTGGTGAACTTGCTCTGGGGTTTTATCACCTGCGCCATAATTTTGTAGCGCCAGCTGGTAGCGTTTTTCACCGTCGGCCAGCGCCCAGATACCCGCTTCAGTTTGCGCTTGGGGCAAGATTTCTTGTAGCGCTGCAGCCAGTGCTGCATATCCGGGGTAAACCTTATCGTTGATAATTGTTGCCGCTCTAGCCACATAGGTGGCGCGTTGCTGGGCGGTGATTTCGGTAACGGCTGTTAAGCGGCTGCCTAGTGAGCTGGCCAAGGGGTTATCGGCAGCGGCGGGTTTAGTCATGCTGGCGATCACATTGAGCGCACCTTGAATGGCAAATTGCGGCGGGGTTACTCCCTGCTTGGCGTCAAAGCGCACCACGTCGGCGTGCTCGCTAAGCGCTGGCCCTAATAGACTTAAGCGGGTTAAATAATCTTCTACATCGTTGGCATTGTTAAGCGGGTGTTCGGTTTGCAAAGCGCGGGGTAGCTCTATATGTATGCCTGATAGTTGTGAAACCGGGTAGGGGGTAAATATATTGAGCGGGCTAAAGCCGCCAAAAACATAGGGCTCAAATTTTTCTGTCATCGCTAGCGATGCGGCGACTACATCGTAGGTGGTGGCCGCGGTGCCACTTAGCGCGGCTCTATTTATTTTGCTTAAATCCGCAGCCATGCGGGCGCGCAAGGCTTTAGCGGTAGCGATGCTGTTAACGGAATAATCCCCTAGCTTGTCATTAAATTTGATACCTAAGTAGTCTTCAGTAACTCCCAAGCTGGTTGCTAGTGTGGGCGCTAGGCGTAATAGGGTTTTGCTATATTCATCCATCATCGCTAAAAAAGCCGCCGAGGCAGTATTTTGCATTTGCTGCTCAGCGCCTAAGGGTGAACTGGTTTTCGGTGTTAGTGGGGGTGTAGTTGCACTAGGGTCCGTGCAGGCAACAAGGCCGGTAGCAATAGCGAGGCTGAGCAAGGTTTTTATGGGGCGCATAGCGTGAGTCCTGTTTCATTGGGTGGTATAGCGGTGTTACACGTGCGGTTAATTAAGTGACGTATAGGGTGGTATAAACCTCAATACTATAGCCTTGGTTAGTTTTTTTATTGGCCATAGTGCATGGTGAGGCTCTTAGCCTAGCATTGATTAATAATATTAATATCAAGCTTAATAATTAGCAGAAGATCCATAATTTCTCAAAATATAAGCAATAACTATTATATTTATCGTATACTATTTGCCCTTTTATCTTCGTGAATAAGCACTGTATGTACACTAGCGATAGCCCCATAAACGACAAGGCCAATTACCCGCGCAGTTTAATCGCCATTTTAATTAGCGTAATGGTGGTGGGTACCACCATTAGCATGAGCTTACAGTTGCTGTCGCTAATTATGGACGCCCGTGGTTATGGCACTGACATTATAGGCATGCACTCGGCTATGACTGCCGTAGCGATATTAACGGTGGGGCCGTTTGTACCTAAATTAATGTCGCGTATAAACTCGGTGATATTAATGTATATAGGCATAGCTATTATTGCTGTGTCCTTGTTTAGTTTGGCCCATAGCCAAGATATGTTTAGCTGGTTTTTTTATCGCTATTTTTTAGGCTTGGGTATATGCCTGGTGTGGGTAATTAGCGAAACCTGTATTAACGCTCTAGCTGAAGAGCATAACCGCGGCCGCATTATGGGTTTATACGGCTGTTTTTTTGCGGTGGGCTTTGCTTTGGGGCCTATTATTTTAATGTTAGTAGGCAGTGAAGGCTTGCTGCCTTTTTACATAGGTATAGCTATTGTGTTGGTGTCGGCTATACCGCTGTATTATTTGGGGCAAATAGAGATAGATTTTGCTGGCCACGATAACTATGGCTTTTGGCACATAGGGCGGCAGTCACCGGTGCTTTATATTATTGGTTTTACGGCGGGCTTTGTCGAAGTCTCGGTTTATGCTCTGCTGCATATCTACGGCATACACATCAATTTACCCGTGCAAGATGCCATGGTTATGCTCAGTGTATTTGTAATTGGCAGTGTGGTTTTGCAGCCAGTGATAGGCCGTTGCGCCGATAAATTTAGTTTGCGCAATGTGTTTTTAATGGTGACCTTGCTCTGTGCTGCTGCGGCACTCTTGTTACCCTTTACCATACATAACCCTTGGCTGCTGTGGCCTATGGTATTTGTGTGGGGCGGGGTAGCGATAGGGATTTATACCGCCGGTATTATCGGCATAGGCCACCGCTTTAATGGTGATGAGTTAGCCGCTGCTAATTCTGGTTTTATTATGATGTATGCGGGCGGTACTTTGTTAGGCCCCAGTATTTCAGGCTACGCTATGAAATGGTCAGACCCGCAGGGCTTTGTGTGGGCATTGGCGCTAAGCAGTATTTTATGTTTTTGCTTAGTGTGGTGGTTTAGGGGCGGCTTGGGTAAAAAGGTCTAGCTAAAAAAATACTAAAATTTCAGCGTTTTTAATTTAACTGTGGGCAGGAGTTAAGTTGGCATTGTGATAGTGTTTTAGCTTCTACTTTTATTGCGGCTGCAGAATGGTTTTGTATTTCTTTGAGGCTGGCCTGTAAATTTTTATCTGTTGGTTTGATGGCCAGCGCGCACTCAATAGCTTGTTTGGCTTGCACTGGGCAGTTGAGTTTTTGCAGTGTATAAGCAAGATTATTCCAGCCCTGCGAGGCTAGCGGCTGTGCTTGTAAATAGGCAGCGTAATATTGTTGCGCTTGAGCATAGTTACCCTGTGCATAGGCTGCGTTACCCGCAGCAAAATTTGCCAGCGTTTGCTGGGGCCATGCGTTTAATACGGCTTGATAGGCCGCTAAGGCGGCCTGTACTTCCCCGACTTGCTCTAGATGATTGGCTGCTTGTATAAGCTCAGTTGCGCTAGCGGTTGCAGGTAGTTGCTGCGGCTGTTTGATAACCACTGCCCATGAGTTAGCGCGACGCCAGGTTTTAACAAATAAATCAAAACTCACCTCATGTTTTAACTTATCCCCTGAGCGCAGGCTGATAGTTTGTTGGTTTAAGTCGTAGCCCATAGCCACACTAAAATGCCAGCGCGGCAGCCAATCAAAGGCTAGGTTTTGCATAATGAGTACCGGGTTGCCTGCGTTAATCTCGGTTAGCACAGCGTTTAAATCGGGCTTTAGTGGGTAAACTAATAAACCATAGCGTCTGGCTCGCGCCACCATCTCGGTGGTTACTGCGCCTTCTTTGCCGGGTATATATATTTTATCGCGCAATTGTTCGGGGCTGGCGTTTATGCCCTGCGCCCCTAACATAGTTGCTAACGAGGCGGGGCCGCACTGGTCATTAATTTGTGGATGATGCGGTAGGCCTTTAATTTCATAACTACGGGCAAGTTGGCTATAGCGAGGGTTGTTTTTATCTATGGCTATGCCAGTGCAGGCCGTTAAAGCGCAGAGGCTTAAAGCTAATAGGCTCTTGCCAACCTGCGCTAAGCGGGATAAATAGCAGGGCATAAATTATTTATTAATGCATTTTACAAAGGTGAATACGTCGGTGGCACACAGCATATCGGTAATAATAAAGACGATAAAAATAGTGAGTAATACACCGACAATGCCGCCTGCTGGTTGCTGCGCTAACTCCTCGTTTAGTTGTTGAATTTCGGCAGGGGTTAAACTGGCGATGCGGTCGTTTAGTTGTTGTGGGTCTACGCCTAAGTCTTCCAGTTGCTGTTTAAGTTCATCACTGGCTAGGGCTGACTGTAATTGCTGTTGGCTATAGTTTAAGCCCTCTGAGTGGATCACCGTGCTGGTAGGTACCATGGTAGCTTGGGTATGAGCGCCAATTAAGCCGCTAAGCATAATTAAAACGATTAAGCATTTTTTTAACATTTTACTATCGAGTAAATTTTGCATAGTTGTCTCTCCACAATTTTGATTGCTTATTGGCGATGTTGATTAGCTGGCTAAATATTACCGCAATAAGTTGTTCCTGTAGTGTAGTTGCTAATGGTTTGTTAGCCACGTCACAGAGTGGTATGGCTTTAGCCATAGTTCAATTACTGCTATCGCTATGGACACCGGCATACGCCGGTGTGACGAGTGCGCGGCTTGTTGAGTGGGCAGTGTGCTGTGTGAGCGATGCTAAATATTCGTCCTGTTGCTGAGGGCAGTCATTCCGCCATGCTTGTGGCTGCAATCCAGGCGTTTGTCTCAGTTGCTGCTATCGCTATGGACAGCGGCTTGCGCCAGTGCGACGAGTACGTAGTTGCTGGATGGTATTGGTCATTCCGGCATGTTTTTAGCCGGAATCCAAAAGCTAGTTTCAGTTATTGCTATTAGTGCTTCACTGAACGGCGGCGGCTCCATTTGCGCCACCATAAATACGTGCCGGTAAAAAATAAAAAGGCGGGTAGGGTGCCTACTAATAGCCAGAGTATGCGTCCGGCCAGCCCCAGCGCATCGGCGTTATGCAAGGGGAATACCCACGTTAAAATACTATTGCCTATGGGGGCCTGGCTTGCATCCCAAGTACCCAGCACTACACCCGTATAGGGGTTTAACCAAATGGAGCTGGCACCGTGGTTGGTCCAGGGCTCGCCGGTAAAGTTGGCGCTTAGGCGCAGGCTATGTTGCGCTTGTTGCGGTAAAAAAATGCGTTTTATTTCGCTATTGGGTACCGCGGCTTTGGCATTTGCTAGTAGGCTATCCAGCGGCAGTTGCTGGCCTTGGGGGCTAACCGTGTAGCTGGGTTTGCTGGTGATAGGGGCAACACTATTAATAATGGCCGCCGTGGGTTTGGGGAAGATCATGGCGATACCGGTAATAGCGCACAAGCTTAATACTGGCACGCTGGCTACGCCTATGACTCTGTGCAAGTCCCAAAAAAATCGTGTGGTGCTGGCCTGCCGGTTAATACGCAGCGCCTGATGCCAGCGGCCACGGCGGCGCGGCCACCATAAAATAACGCCGCTGATACTAAAAAATAATAACACCAAGCCCATTATGCCCACGACGATTTCGCCATTGTGGCCGGATAATAAAGTGTAATGAAAACGATATAGCCAGCTCATGGGGTAGTAACCCCACTCTCGCACAGCTAACACTTGTGCGGTGCTGGGGCCGACGCTGACTTCCAGCCGTGCATTAGCGGGCGGCGGGCCGTTAAATCTAACAGTGTGAGGCGAGCCAGCTTGCCTGGCTAAATAAATCCTAGTGGCTATTGCGTCTGCGGGCACTGCCGCTTTGGCGGCGGTGAGCACTTGCTGCAATTTGGCCGCAGGCTGCTGGGCTGGCTCCTGCAGTTGCGGGGTGAGGATTTCATCTAAGGCGTGATCAAATACCAGCAGGCTGCCGCTGAGGCCTATAAGGGCAATAATTGCCCCCAGCAGCAAACCGCAGTATTTATGTAGGGTGAACATGGTTTGCCGCATGGGGAGTAAAGCCTTAAAAGTTAAAAGGCGCGATGATAGCCGATGCTATAGCTGCGGCCCAAGCCTTTAAAGTTACGCTCATCGTTACCGACGGTTTGCGAGTAGTAACTAAAGTAATCTTCATTAGTTAGATTTTGCACACCTAGGGTAAAGGTGCCTAACGATGACTCTAGGTTGGCACTGAGATCAGCGGTGGTGTAGCCCTTAAACTTGGCATAGCTAACCCCATCCAAATCTTTAAAGTTACGGTTATACAGGTGATTGATTTGCAAGCGGGTGCTAAGGGCGGCGCTCCAGTTTCTGTCCCAGCTTAGGTTGAGGCGGTTGGGGGCAATATTGGCACCGTCCAAGTCGGTATCGACGCTGCCGCTTTCATCGGAATCGTACTCACCCTCGGTGTAGGCATAACGCAGGCCTAGGGTATCTGCTTGAGTGGCAAACCATTGTACGCGTGTTTCTACACCATTCACCTCTGTGCGCTCGCGTTTAATCAGGTACTGACCATCGGCGTTAAGCTGCAAGCGTTGGCCAAAATCGGACTCCGACTGGTAGTAGGTAATCTGGGCGGTAATAGATTGATTGCCATATTCCAGCCCGGCTTCTCTGCTTTGTGCCACTATGGGCTCTAGCTCTAAAAAGCTGTCAACCTGTTGGCCGGCCTCGCTAATACCGCGCAATACTCGGCCTACATCGGGCATAGAAAAACCTTCGGAGTAATTGCCAAACACGCGCCAGTTATCATTGAGGCTGTACTTAGCCCCTAGGTTGTATAGCGTTTCGGAAAATTCAGGGTTACCACCTTGTACCGACTGGCTGCCGTAGCTAAACAGGGTGGTGAAATCATCTACTTTAAGCTCAGATTTTTCGTGACGTATGCCTGCGGTCACGGTTAATTGTTCTATGCCGGTAAATTCCATTTGCAGGTAAGGGGCATAGTTTTTGTATTCGGTATCGGGTACCCACTTGCGGCCGGTTTGCACTAGTTGCTGGTAGGTGGTGTCGCTAAAAAAGTCTACGCCGTAAACTAGGTTAATAGGCAGGCCGGCGAGTTGGTCTTTAATCGCGGTAATTTTTAAACCGTATTTTTCTGAATTATTTTGTGATTGATCAAAAATATCGCTGCCGTAGGCTGGGTCTTGAAAGCTTGCGAATACGCCGCCGCCGTAAGTACCGGCAAAGTCTTGGCTAAAGGCTTGCACCCGCAGTTGATGCCCCAGTATATTTTCGTTGCTGTAATTAAGGCTGAGCAAGGTTACTTTATTGCTGGTTGAGTCACCCTCCATTTTTTGTTCTATAGCCGTGGTGGCTATGCCATTAGTAACGCTGCCCGCTACGGAGGTCCAGTCATTATTACCGGCAACTTTATAGCGGTTGGCGGTGAACTCTAAACGTTGCTCATCCCAGTTGTAGCCGATTTTGATAAAGGCATTATGGGTTTCGGAGTCCATGGTGTCGCCTTGGGTGTTGTCAAAACCTATGATGTTGTCGTTGGCATCATAGGCTAAACCCTGGTTGCGATAACCCAAGCTGGCGATCATATCCACATCGCCCGCGCTGCCAGAAAAACCGTAGTTAAGGCCGTAGCCCAGGCTGTCGCTAATATCTTCTTCTTGAAAATAGCTTTCTACCCGTATGCTTTGTTGTAGCTCTTGAGTGGGCTTTTTGGTGATTAGGTTAATAATGCCGCCCGAAGCCCCCAGACCGTGTATGGCATTGGCCCCGTGTATCACCTCTACCCGCTCGATGACGGAAGGGTCTATGGTGTGGCCATCGCGGCCGCCATCGCGCAGGGGGTTGGATTGTGGCACGCCGTCCACCATGTACAGCGGGCTGCGGCCGCGCAGGGTTTCACCGGCGCTGGTCAATTTTTGGCGGCTGGGGGTAAAGCTGGGGATCAAATTGCCCAGCACGGTAGAGAGGTCATTGTTTACCGCCAGCTGCTGGTTTAAATCCGCTTGGTTAATGATGGTAACGGTATTGGGTATGGTGCTTAAGGGCTTAGCGGTACGGCTGGCAGTCACCACCATTTCTTCCACACGTTCGTTGCCTGCTGCACTGGCAAAGGGGGCGGCAAGGGGAGTGGTAAAAGATAGGATCAGCGCTGTAGTGGGTAGGCCGGCTGGGTGGCGCATAGCAAGTTCTCTTTGGTCTGGTTGAGTATGATGAGGTTCAAAGGTCTGCATGGTAATGCTAATGATAATGATTATCAATAGTGTTGTTGCTGTAGCTTGTTGTTTTATAGTGGTTTTGGGTGGGCGAAGTTGCTGTGTGTTGTTGCGAGCGCCTTAGTTTAGCCATCGCCTTGATAGACAAAGGCGGTTGTTTATTAAGAGGTAAACAATATGCAACTAATTGGTTGTATATTGTTTGAGGTGCTGCTTTACTTGCCGTATGTCTAATAGTCATCCCATAAGAGGGAGGTCAGCATGCAGGATGTAATACAGCGTGAAATTATTATTAATGCCACGAAAGAGCGGGTTTATAACGCGATAGCTACGCCCGAACAGTTAGTGTTGTGGTTCCCAGAAACACTAGAAGGCGATTATAAGGTGGGCGAGCAGCCCGTTTTTGGTTTTGGTGAGTACGGTAAAAGCCAAGTGTATATTGTTGCTGCCAACCCCTATGAATATTTTGCCTACCGCTGGGTGCCCGGCGCTAATAATTTTTTAGGTGATGTGCTGACTGTGCCTAATACTCTAGTGGAGTTTCGCATACAGGAGCAGGCTCATGGGCAGTGTAAGCTTACCCTCATAGAGTCGGGTTTTGCCGCTTTGCCGGCCGAAGCGTACACAGAAAACTCTGGCGGTTGGGACTTTATGCTGGGCCGCCTAATAAAATATTTTGCCGCTGCATAATGAGAGAGGCTGAAATCTATAAGGCACTGGGTGATCCGCTGCGGCTGCAGATAGTCACCCGGCTTGCCAGCGGTTCTACCTATACCATTGGTGAGTTATCCAAAAACCTAGGAGTGACTCGTCAAGGTGCCCGCAAGCAATTGCAGGTGCTGGTGTCGGCGGAGCTAGTGCAGCTTATCCCCAAGGGGCGAGAGACGGTGGTGGCCTTAGAGGTGGAAAAGCTAACAGCTGCGCGGCAATTTATTGCGCAGCTGGAGCGTCAGTGGGATCAGCGCTTACAAGACTTAAAGGCACTGCTGGAAGATGGGAGTGATAAGCCTTAAATAGGCTTTGCTTGCACTAGCGCGCAAGCAAAGCTTCTCCTTCAAATGTAATCCCATCCCAACCATGCAGCATAAATGCTCGTATATTGCCGTGGTCGTTAGCTTCGGGATGCTGTAGCACATCGTCTCTATAATATTTGCCAAAGCAGGCCAGGGTTTGGGCTGGATCTAAGTTGTTTAACTGGGCAAAGGCAAAAATTTTACAGGAGCCTTCATTGCTGCCAGCCTCGTTAATAAGCTCTGGGCCGTTGCTAAAGCGGGTAGGGCTGTAATCGTAATGTTCGGCAATCACGGCCATGACTTGGTCAAACTCTACGCTGTTGGGCGCTTGCTGTAGTTGTTGTAGTAAGGTTGTTAAAGACATGGGGTCTCCTTTTAAAAGCTAAATTATTCTTTGCCAAAACGTAAAATCAGCAGCCCGCCCAGTACCACCAGGGCTATGCCCAGCAGTGTCCAGCCATCGGGTATGTGGCCCCAGATCAGCCATTCTAATAGCCCGGCAAATACCACCGAGAAGTAGCTGGTGGGGGCTAATATAGAGGGTTTAACGTAGGCAAAGGCGGTAGTGTATAGGTGCAGGCTTAGGTACATGGCTAAGCCTATATATATTAACCATGGCCAAGCGTGAGAGGGTATGGAACGGTATTCATAAATAAAATAGGGGGTCACAAATAGCAGTGAGATAAAAAAGTAGTAAAACAGTATGCGCCCGCTGGGCTCGGTTTTACTGAGCAAACTGGTAGAGACCATGGATATAGCTAAGCCTACGCCCGATAACAGGCCAAATATATGCCAGCCACTAATGCCGTGCTGGCCGGCGCGCAAAATCACGCTAATGCCTATAAAGCCTATGATTAGCGGCAACCAGCGCGTTTTGGGTATGCCTAAGCCCAGCCAAAAAAAGATGATGATGGGGACTACCAGCGGCGCGGCGTTTCTCAGCAGGGTGGTATCCACTAGGGGGATGTATTGCAGGGCCAGCCAGTACACATAAAAACCAACTAGGCCGCCCAGACTGCGAATGGTGTGTAACCAGGGATGCTGGGTTTTAAGGCCAGCTAAACGGTGCTTGAGCAGCCAGGGCAGGCAGCACAGCAGGCAGAAAAAGTACTGAAAAAATACGATGGCCGAGGCGTTGACGTCACTGCCTATGTGTTTGCCCACCGCGCCCACGGTACTGGCAATCAGTACGGTGATGATACCCAGACTAATGCCTAGGGCCAGTTTATTGTTGGGGGCGCTGTTGTTATTGGACACGTATTTCCTAAGGGCTAGGGGATAAAACAGGAATAATTATAGCGTTTTTCTTCGGCGCTCGCCCCTTGAAATCCTCAGGCCAGCCCTCATATCCCTTGCAAGCGAGTTAAAATGCCTCTTGCGTGGCGAGGGGGTTAATAAATGATCAGTGGTTTAGGAGCATGTTAACCATGGCAACAGCAGAAAAAGAAACTTTAGGCTTTCAAACCGAAGCCAAGCAATTATTACAGTTGATGATTCACTCTCTTTATTCCAACAAAGAGATCTTCCTGCGTGAATTAATCTCCAATGCCTCAGACGCCGCCGATAAGCTGCGCTTTGAAGCTCTGGCCGATGGCTCGCTGTATGAGAACGACCCCGATCTTAAAATTACTATCACTTTTGATAAAGATGCCAAAACCATCACCATCGCCGATAACGGCATAGGTATGTCAAAAGAAGACGTGATCAACCACTTAGGTACTATTGCCAAATCGGGTACTGCTGAATTTTTAAGCAAGCTTAGCGGCGACCAAAAGAAAGATTCACATCTGATCGGCCAATTTGGTGTGGGCTTTTACTCAGCCTTTATAGTGGCCGAGCGGGTAGAGGTGTTAACCCGTCGCGCCGGTTTAGATAAGGCCGAGGGGGTACGCTGGGAGTCAGAGGGCGAAGCTGACTTTAGCGTAGAGACTATAGAGAAAGCCGATAGAGGCACCACCATTATTTTGCACCTGCGCGAAGACGACGCAGACTTTGCCGATAGCTGGCGCATACGCTCTATAGTGAAAAAATACTCTGACCATATTGCGCTACCGGTAATGATGGAAAAGCAAGATATGGCTGCACCTGCTGAAGAGGGTGAAGAAGAGAAAAAAGAAGAAAACAAAGCGCCAGAATTTGAAACCATCAACAACGCCACAGCCTTGTGGACACGCTCGCGCGCTGATGTAAAAGACGAAGAATACAAAGAGTTTTACAAGTTAGTGTCGCACGATTTTGAAGAGCCACTCACTTGGAGTCACAACAAAGTAGAAGGTAAGCTGGAGTACAACAGCCTATTATATGTGCCTAAGCGCGCACCTTTCGATATGTGGAACCGCGATGCCAGCCGTGGCTTAAAGCTTTACGTACAGCGCACCTTTATTATGGATGACGCTGAACAGTTCCTGCCTATGTACTTGCGCTTTATTAAAGGTGTGGTAGATAGCAACGACTTATCATTAAACGTCTCGCGTGAAATCTTACAGCAAGACCCTGCTGTGGATTCTATGAAATCGGCCTTAACCAAGCGTGTATTAGACATGCTGTCGAAAATGGCTAAGAACAAGCCGGAAGAATACGCTGAGTTTTGGAAAGAGTTTGGTCAGGTATTAAAAGAAGGCCCAGCTGAAGATTTTGCCAACAAAGAAAAAATTGCCAAGTTATTCCGCTTTAGCACCACCCACACCAATGTGGAAGCGCAAGATCAGTCTTTGGAAGATTACATAGGCCGCATGAAAGAAGGCCAAAAAGATATTTACTATGTGGCGGGTGAAAACTTCACCACTGCTAAAAACAGCCCGCATTTGGAAGTGTTCCGTAAAAAAGGCATAGAAGTGTTGTTGTTGTCGGATCGCGTGGACGAGTGGTTAATGGGTCACTTAATGGAATTTGATGGCAAGAAATTCCACGACGTGGGCAAAGGGCAGCTAGACCTTGGCGAGTTGGAAGATGAAAACGACAAGAAAGAGCAGGAAGAGCTAGCAACCGCAAATAAAGATTTAATCGAGCGTGTTAAAACCGTATTGGCTGACAAGGTAGAGGAAGTGCGGGTCACTAACCGCTTAACCGAGTCGCCTGCGTGCTTGGTGGTGGGCGAGCAAGATATGGGGGCGCAAATGCGTCGTATCTTAGAGCAGGCAGGGCAAAAAGTGCCTGAGTCCAAGCCTATTTTTGAGCTTAACCCCGAGCACTCGTTGGTGAAAAAACTGGATGCTGAGCAAGATGAAGATCGCTTTGCTGACTTAGTAGAGATACTGTTTGATCAGTCGCACTTAGCAGAGGGCGCGCAGCTTGATGATCCTGCTTCGTTTGTACACCGTTTAAACAAGCTAATACTAGAGTTAAGTAACTAAAACGGTACTCTAAACAAAAAACGGCGGCCTTAAGGTCGCCGTTTTTTTATGGGCCTGCTATATACCGCCTAAGGGGCTATAGCAGCTATAATATGATAACGATAAAACACCCGTCTAAGGTTTGATATAAAAACTATGCTTAAACCCTCAAAAGTTGCCGTGTTGGGCGGTGGTAGTTTTGGTACTGCTATCGCCAATATTATGGCCAATAATGGTCACTCCGTGTGTTTGTGGATGCGCAACGACCAGCGTGCCGATGAAATTAATCAGCAACATATTAACCGCAGTTACCTGCCCGACTACCCTCTAAATGAACAGTTACAGGCCAGTACCGATTTAGCAGCGGCGGTACAGGGCTGCGAGATTGTGTTTATGGCCGTGCCCAGTAGCTCTTCCCGGGCGGTGGCTAAAGAGTTAGTTGCACATATAGCCGATGGCTGTATTTTGATTAGCACTACCAAGGGCATAGAGCCTGAAAATTTTAAGCTGATGAGCCAGGTGTTGGCAGAAGAAATTCCCCAGGCACGTATAGGCGTATTAAGCGGCCCCAACCTCGCTAAGGAAATTGCCGCAGGCCAAATTACCGGTACAGTGATAGCCAGCGAAGATGATGAGTTAAACGAAACCATACAAACCTTATTGCACAGCGGCACATTTAGAGTGTACGCCAGCAATGATGTGTTTGGTGTGGAGTTAGGCGGTGCCTTAAAAAATATTTACGCCATTATTTCAGGCATGGCTGCCGCTATGGGTACCGGCCAAAATACCATTAGCATGTTAATGACCCGCAGCCTGGCTGAAATGAGCCGCTTTGCGGTGCATAAAGGCGCTGACCCTATGACCTTTTTAGGCTTGGCTGGGGTAGGTGATTTAATTGCTACTTGTATGTCACCCCTAAGTCGTAACTACCGAGTGGGTTATCAGTTGGGCGAAGGTAAAGCGCTGGATGATATAGTCGCCGAGTTGGGGCAGGTCGCTGAAGGGGTCAATACCTTAAAGCTGATTAAGCAGCAGTCCGATGAGCTGGGGATTTATATGCCGCTGGTGTCGGCGCTATATGATGTGATTTACAATAAAAAAACCATTAAAGAAGTGGTGGGGGCGATGATGTTTTCAGAGCAAAACCGCGATGTGGAATTTACCGTACAGTAAGTTTTTAAGGGCTAGCTTATGGAAATCGTCATACTGCGTCACGGCCAAGCCGAAGGTTATGCTACCAGTGACGCCAGCCGTAATTTAACTGAGCGCGGCAAAGCGGATGCCTTGCGTGCCGGTGCTTGCCTGGCTGAGTTAGGTCTACAGTTTGACGCGCTATGGGTTAGCCCCTATGTGCGCGCGCAACAAACTGCGCAGCAGTTGTTAACCAGCTTGCCCGATTTACAAATAGTTAGTCTGGATATGCTCACCCCAGAGTCCGATCTTAAGTCTGTGTTTGACTTTATTCATCGCAGCGGCCTGCAGCGTGTCTTGTTGGTGAGTCATCAGCCCTTAGTGAGTGACTTGGTGGCTTATATGACCGAGCCTAATGGCTACGGTCCTGCCATGGCGCCTGCCAGTATGGCCTGCGTAGAAAATAAACACGGCCTGCCGGGCTGCGGTGAGTTGCGCTGGCTGCGCCATGCACCAGAGTTTGCTAGGGAGTAGTTATGGCGGTGGTGCAAGAGCAGCGTTTTCACGTTAATGCTTATCAGTTGGCTGCTAAAGAGTGGCACGCAGACGCGGCGGTAAAAGTAATCGCCCTGCACGGTTGGCTGGATAATGCCAATAGCTTTGATGAGTTGGCGGCGCGTTTGCCGCAGTGTCATATAGTGGCGCTGGATTCTCCCGGGCACGGTTTTAGCGATCACAAGCAGCAACAAGCTACTTATAATATTTGGGATGACCTGCTGGATATTTTAGCGGTGGCCGATGCCCTGGGTTGGCAGCAGTTTCATTTAATGGGCCATTCTCGTGGCGCTATTATGAGCGTGTTATTGGCGGCCGCCATGCCTGAGCGGGTACTGTCCTTGTTGATGTTGGATGGCATATTTCCCCCCAAGTTTGATTTGCAAAACAGTCCGCAGTTATTGGCAGATTTTTTAAACGGTTATCGCAAGCCCGATAAAAAGATGCCCAGCTATAACAGTCTAGAGGATGCTATTAAAGCGCGCTTAAAGGCGGCAGATATGAGTGAGGCGGCGGTGCAAAAAATTGTTGAGCGCGGGGTAAAAAAGGTGGCGGGTAAATATACCTGGGTAGCTGACCCTAAGCTGCGTTTAGCCTCGGCGATACGATTATCCCCAGAGCATAGCGACGCCATGCTGAAGGCGATTACCATGCCCGCATTATTATTGTTGGCCGAGCGGGGCTTTGTGGTGCGCGAGGGAGCGGTTGAGCGTTTGCAGCAATACCCGCATATAGTTTATGAAATATTACCGGGTAATCATCACTTTCATATGGAGCAGCAGGCTGAGTTGATTGCCCAGCGTGCTCAGCAATTTTACCAAGGGTTTAGCGCTTAGTTTTTGGTTTGGCCAAAGCGTATTTGGTTGCTGCCACTTTTTTTAGCTTGGTACATAGCCATATCGGCGATGTGTATTAATGAGTCGGCATCGCTGGCATCATCGGGGCATAGACTAATACCTATGCTTACCCCTAAGGTAAAGAGTTGGGGGCCTATGGCTATGGGTTGTAAAAATAGCGCGCGCAAGTTCTCTACAATTTTTAGCGCTTCTTCTTTGTTAACGTTTTCTAAAATAGCCACAAACTCGTCGCCACCTACACGGGCGACTGTATCTATGCTGCGGGTGGAGCACTTTAGCCTTTGCCCTAGTGCTTGTAATACTTTGTCGCCAGTGCTGTGGCCGTGTTGGTCGTTAATCGGTTTAAATTGATTTAAGTCCATAAATACCAACGCTAGCGTCTTGCTTTGCTGTTTTGATCTAGCAATGGCGTCGTTAATGCGCTGGTTGAATAGCTCGCGATTGGGCAGGCTGGTAAGGCTGTCGTAGTGGGCCATTTCGCGAAAGCGATCATTGGCCTTTTTAGAGCGGGTGATGTCGCGCACTATGCCGGTAAAGCGTTCGGGCTTGCCATTGTCATCAAATAGTACATCTCCCGACTCGTACAGCCAGCGTATGCTGCCATCGGGGTGTACTACTCGGTATTCAATTTCATAGTGCTTGTCGCCTTTCATACAGGCTTGTTCGGCACTTTGTACGCTGCTCACATCGTCGGGGTGCAGTGCATCAATAAATTTTTGATAGCTGGGGGTGAATTCGCCGACTTTATAGCCAAACATGGCGTAGATTTCGTCTGACCAGTGCAACCTATCGGCATGAATTTCCCAGTCCCAGGTGCCAACTTGGGCAAAGTAGTGGGCTCTGCGGTTGCGTTCCAGCTCTTCTTTTTTGAGTTGGCTGTCGGTTGTTGATGGTTGGCTGGCGCGTTGTCGCTGCGTCTTACGCTGGCTGATCAGCACAGTGGCGGCTATACCTAGGGCAAAGCTGGTTGTCGCCAAAAGAATTTCAGTAAGCATAAGCGTAAGAGTATAAAAAATGGCCCCGAATGATAAAGGCTTAGAGGCTATCTAACAAGTTTGTTTAGCCACTTTGCGATCTAGGGCATGCTGTTGCTTAGGCTAGGGCATTTAGCCGCAATAAATACAGCAATAGGCTAATGCTAATAGCACTGCCCAGCATGCTTAGGGCTATGGTGTTAGAGGCCAGTTGATGGTTGCCGCCTATGGCGCGCACCATAACAAAGCCTGCAGCGGCGGTGGGGCTGGCAAACATCAGTGCCAGGCAGCCTAGCTCTACACCGCTTAGCCCGTACCACCAGGCCGCAAGGGTGACGGCGGCGGGCAAAAGCACCAGTTTGGCAAACACGGTATAGGCTGAGAGGCTGCTGGCTTTTTTTAAGGCTGACAGCGAAAGGCTGCCGCCTATGGTAATCAGTGCCAGGGGCAGGGTCATACTACCTAGGTAGCGGCCGGTTTCATCTAAAATGGCTGGCAATTGCCAGCCCATAGCCAGGCCTATTAAGGCGCAGGCTATGCTCACGATTAAGGGGTTTTTGATAATGTCTAAGAACAGCCTATGCCATTGCAGTTTTTCGTTTTGGCGCAGGCTTTTAGTGAGTGCATAAATAGAGAGTATATTGTAAATAGGCGTAACCACCGCCAGCAGTAGGGCTCCCACTGCCAGGCCCGGTCCGCCATAGGCTTTGGCACACAGGGCTATGCCCACTATGCCTAAGTTGCTTCTAAAGGCGCTTTGTACAGCTACCCCTCTATCTTGCGGGTCTTGGGTGAGCAGGGGGGACAGCCACCAAAAACTATAAAAGCTAATAATGGCGGCCAGGGCGGCAAAAATAGCTAGCCGGGCCTGCTCTGCAAGGTTGATACCGCTGTTGAGTATGGATAAAAACATGAGTGTAGGCAGGCAGATGTTAAAGACCAGTGCGGAGGCTATGCCTATAAACTCATCGTTAATATGCTGTTTGCGTTTGAGGTATAACCCCAAAAACACAATTAGAAACACGGGAGCAGTCACCGAGAAGGTGAACTCTAGGGCTTGCAGATAGGCTGTATTCATCAATGGCCCGCTATATGCCTACGTGCAGGGTTTCTTTGACCTGATCCATAGCCACATAGCTGGTGCACACCTCTACCCCGGGCAGGGTGAGCAGGGTGTCGCCATAAAACTCCCGGTATGAGCCCATATCTGCCACGCGGGCCTTAATAAGGTAATCAAAGGCTCCTGAAACTAAATGGCACTCCTGAATTTCTGGCAATAAGCCCGCGGCTTTACTAAAGTCTTCAAAGACATCTTTGGAGCTGCGGCTAAGGCGGATTTGCACGAATACCACCAGTGAGGCGTTGACGGCTTCGGGGTTGATAATGGCGCTATAGCCCTGAATAACGCCATCGGCCTCTAAGCGTTTTACCCTGTCGACACAGGGCGTGGGACTTAAACCCACCCGCTTAGCGAGCTGAGCGTAGGCGATTCGGCCGTCTTTTTGCAGTTCTCGGAGGATATTCCTATCAATTTTGTCTAAGGGGCGAGGGTCATTATTCTTAGATGCCATAAAAAACCTTTTTCATTGGAATGTGCTAGTTGAAAGCACTAAAAATATATTAATTTAATAATAAATCAACTGATTATTTTCGATTAATATGGCGCAATGCAATGTGTGCGTTGCTGTTTACTATTTTTGAGGAATTTTTTATGTTGATCGGCGTACCTAAAGAGATTAAAAACCACGAATACCGCATAGGTTTGACCCCTGCTGGTGTTAAAGAATTAGTTGTAAATGGCCACGACGTTATTGTTGAGAACAATGGCGGTGCTGCTATCGGTTTCGAAAACGAGCAGTACGTAGAAGCTGGCGCAAAAATCATAGACTCAGCAGAAGAGATCTTCGCCACTGCTGACATGATCATCAAGGTTAAAGAGCCACAGCCTAACGAGTGTAAAATGCTACGTCCTGGCCAGGTTCTGTTTACTTACCTACATTTGGCTCCAGACCCAGAGCAAACTAAGTTGCTAGTTGAGTCAGGCGCTACTTGTATCGCTTATGAAACAGTTACTTCTCCTTTTGGCGGCTTACCTTTGTTGGCGCCTATGTCTGAAGTTGCTGGCCGTATGTCTATCCAAGCCGGTGCTCACAACTTAGAGAAAGCTCAAGGTGGTTTGGGTGCATTGTTAGGCGGCGTACCAGGTGTTGCTCCTGCTAAAGTATTAATCGTTGGTGGTGGTGTTGTTGGTACTCAAGCAGCTCGTATGGCTGTAGGCATGGGTGCAGACGTAACTATCCTAGACCGCTCTTTACCTCGTCTACGTCAATTAGACACTGAATTTGATGGCCGCTTGAAGACTGTTTACTCAACAGCTGACGCCATGGATCAGTTGATTGTTGATGCTGACCTAGTTATCGGTGCGGTATTAATCCCAGGTGCTGCTGCGCCTAAGCTAGTAACTGCCAAGCACATCAAGATGATGAAGAAAGGCTCTGTAGTTGTTGACGTTGCTATAGACCAAGGTGGTTGTTTCGAAACTTCTAAAGCCACTACTCACCAAGATCCTACTTATGTAGTTGACGACGTAGTTCACTACTGTGTTGCCAACATGCCAGGTGGTGTTGCTCGTACTTCTACTATGGCTTTAACTAACGCGACTATGCCTTTCGCCGTTACTATTGCTAACAAAGGTGCTAAGCAAGCGTTGTTGGACGACAAGTACTTAATGGAAGGCTTAAACGTATTAGGTGGCAAGATCACTTATAAGCCTGTTGCAGATGTTTTAGGTTACGATTACGTAGCGCCTGAAGAAGCTGTAGCTACTTTATAAGTCTGATTTCCATTCAGGTCTTACTAGGCCGCCGTTACGCAAGTAACGGCGGCTTTTTTATGCACAGGAAGTGCTGTATGCCGCGGGCGCATGGATGCGCAGGAGCGGCGATGCACAGGAGGTGCGGGCAGATTTTTGCTCCTCGGCAATTGCTCCTGCGTTGCTCTACTTAGTGACATTCATGTCACGCTGCAAAATCTGCACTTCCGCCAAAGCCTGCCCCGCGACTGCAGGGCGAGTCTTCGTTACCCTTAGCAAACGTTGGGCTTCGCTTTTAATGGCGGCTGGCGTTTTATTGATTACTGCTTTTATTCACTGATTAGCTGCGCTATCTTGCAGCCATTGCGTCACCTATTTAAATCCCTGCTGTTGATAGGCTAGCCATCCAATGTTTTTTTCAGAATGCAAAAAGCTGAGCATGGAAGTGTTCCGTGTTTACATCACTCTTATGAAAATCATGATTCCGGTCAGCTTGGTGGTTAAGGCCTTGGCTATGGTGGGGGCTATAGAGTGGTTGGCACTGTTGTTGTCGCCTTTAATGGCGCTGGTGGGTTTGCCTGATGCCATGGGCTTGGTGTGGGCGGCTACCATGAGCACTAATATTTATGCGGGCATGATTGTGTTTTATGAGCTTATGGGTGCGCAGACGCTGAGTGTGGCGCAAATATCTACCCTGGGGGCGATGATGTTGCTGGCCCATAGTTTACCGGTGGAAGTGGCAATAGCTAAAAAGGCGGGTGTTAGGCTTTGGGCCACGCTATTGCTGCGCATAGGTGGTGCTTTATTGCTGGGTATTTTGCTGAATGGTTTTTATCAGCTTAGTGCTTGCTGCCAGCAGCCAGCGGTGATGCTGTGGCAACCCGAGGTGGTAGAGAGTAGTTTATGGTTGTGGCTGCTAGAGCAGTTAAAAACCTATGTTATGATTTTTGCGATTATTGCGTCTTTGATGACGCTGTTAAGAATATTGCGTTGGCTGGGGGTAGAGCGGCTAATGCATTGGCTGATGTCGCCCTTGCTGCGCTTATTAAAAATCAGTAATAGCGCTGCCGACACCACCATAATAGGCATTACCCTGGGGCTGAGTTTTGGTGGGGCCTTATTGATACAGGAAGCGGCCAGTGGTCGGCTTAGCGCAAGGGATATATTTTTAGCCTTTGGTTTTTTGGCTTTATGTCATGGCCTGATTGAAGATACCCTGCTGATTATGTTGCTTGGGGCCGATATCGCTGTAGTGTTGTGGGGGCGATTGTTTTTTTCCTTAGTGATCATGGCTATTCTGGCTCGTTGGGTTTATAGCCACGAGTTGCACAAGGCTAGGCATTGGTTGATGAGTGCTAAGCAGGCATAGCGTTGCTGCAATGTTGTTATGCTTGCCGTTCGCCATCTTAATGGCGTGAAACAAAATAAAGCGAAAGTATTGGTTTATTAATTATGGATATAGAGCTGTTAAAAACGTTTTTAGAAGTTAAAAACACCCGCCACTTTGGTAAGGCTGCTGATAATTTATATATTACCCAGGCGGCGGTCAGCGCCCGTGTTAAGCAGATGGAAGAGTATTTTGGGGTGCAGCTGTTTATCCGTAAACGCAACAACATACAGCTAACCGCCGAGGGTGAGCGCTTGATTACTCATGCGGAGACTATGTTGCTGGCTTGGAGTCGCGCACGGCAAGATGTGGCTTTAAAAGTCGAGCAAAAAGATCAGTTGGGTATAGGTGCTACGGCGGGTTTATGGAATTATGCTTATCAAGATAAGTTGGCAGCTATATATCGAGCCTTCCCCCAGCTATCTTTACGTTCAGAGGTGCATGGTGCCGATGACTTGTTGCGCATGGTGATGGAGCGTGCGCTGGATGTGGCTATTGTGTTTGACGCGCCTAGCGTACCTGAGCTGACGGTAGCTTCGGCGGGTAAGTTGAAGTTGGTATTGGCCACTACTATTCCTGATGTTAATGCAAAGAATGCGTTAAAGGAGAATTATATTTATGTGGATTGGGGTACGGCTTTTAATATGTTTCATGCCAAGCGTTTTAGTGAGGCCGCCCCAGCTATACTCTATACCACTATGGCCTCTATCGCTGAGGCGTTTATGGCTGAGAGTCCGGCTTCGGCTTTTTTACCGCTAACCATGGTCGAGGCAGGTATAGAGAGTGGCGCGGTGCCAGCTATGCGAATGGTTGATGCTGCCCCCAGTTTTGGCCGTGAAGTATGCATTATCTATCGTTCAAATAACGAACGTTTAGATTTGATAGAGCAGCTGCTGCCTATTTTGCAATCCTAGGGGCTTTTGGCGACTGGATTAAAAGGTTTAATAGCCAGAAGCCGCTTCATAAAGGCCTAGGTCATCTCTGAGCTTGCGATCTTCTTGCATGTCTTCAATTCTGCGGCGTCTTGCGGTAAGTAGTCGCATGCGATCGCTATTGTTGAGCGCCTCACAGACGGGTTCTAATTCGCGCAGCTCATGCAGGGCAGGGGCTGTGTCATGGTCGTCCTTGCTATCTATATCGATATAATCACTCATACTCTAAACTCTATCTTTTACGTCCAAGGGCTTGGAATATGGGCTATAGAGCCTACCGAAGTAAAACAAATATTTTTTATTGTCGAAAATAAAAAATATTGAATAAAAACAGGCTATTATTCTAGTCACGGGGGGCACTTAGCCCTAGACTCCGCGAAAATTTAACTTAGCCTCATATAATGGAGAATAATTATGCGTGTAGCGATACTCAGCAGAAACTCAAAGCTTTACTCTACTCGCCGATTAGTTGAGGCGGGCACAGCGCTTGGTCATGAAGTTGATGTGATAGATACCATGCATTGCTATATGGATATCACCAGCAGCAAGCCCAGTGTGCGCTATAAAGGGAAGTCATTGCCTAAATATGATGCAGTGATACCGCGCATAGGTGCTTCGGTGACATTTTACGGTACTGCTGTCGTTAGGCAGTTTGAAATGATGGGCACTTTTTCTATCAATGAGTCGGTTGCTATTAGCCGCTCTAGAGATAAGCTGCGCTCTTTGCAGTTGTTATCTAGAAAGGGGGTAGGCTTGCCGCGTACGGGCTTTGCTCATCATCCTGACAATGTTACCGATTTAATTAAAAATGTTGGTGGTGCGCCGGTGGTGATTAAGCTATTAGAAGGCACCCAAGGCATAGGAGTGGTGTTAGCGGATACCCAAAAGGCTGCGGAAAGCATAGTTGAGGCCTTTATGGGGCTAAAAGCTAACATATTGGTGCAGGAGTATATAAAAGAAGCCGGTGGCGCCGATATACGTTGCTTGGTTATTGGTGAGAAAGTTGTTGCCGCTATGAAACGTCAGGCAGCAGCGGGTGAATTTCGCTCTAATTTGCACCGCGGCGGCTCAGCAGAGTTAGTCAAGCTAACGCCAGAGGAAAGAAAAACAGCAGTGAGTGCTGCCAAAATCATGGGCCTTAATATGTGTGGTGTGGATATATTGCGCTCTAACCACGGCCCTGTGGTTATGGAGGTTAACTCTTCTCCCGGTTTAGAGGGTATAGAGGCGGCCACTAAAAAAGATGTGGCGAAAATGGTATTTGAGTTTATTGCAAAAGATGCAAAGCCTAATAAAACAAAAACTAAAGGCAAGGGCTGATTATAAATCATGGCTAAAGAGTTAATTATTGCTGGGGTAGAAATTAAGCCCGGTGAAGAAAAACGTATAGAGATGCCTTCTGTACATTTGTATACCGATACGCCTATGCCTATACCGGTGTTTGTAAAACGGGGAAAAAAGGATGGCCCTATTTTATTAGTGAGTGCAGCTGTTCACGGTGACGAGCTTAATGGTATAGAAATTATTAGCCGATTGATCAATAGCCCATCGATCAAAAATTTAAAGGGTACTTTAATCGCGGTGCCTATAGTTAATGTCTATGGCGTGTTAAGCCAAAGCCGCTATATGCCTGATAGGCGCGATCTTAATCGTTCCTTTCCAGGCTCGTCTCGAGGGTCATTAGCAGGCCGTATAGCTAAAATATTTCTAAACGAAATTGTGACAAAGTGTGACTACGGTATAGACCTGCATACAGGCGCTATACATCGTAGTAATTTACCGCAAATACGTGCCGATTTGTCTAATGAAACCACTAAGGCTATGGCCTATGCCTTTGGGGTGCCGGTGTTGTTAAATGCCGATATACGCGATGGTTCTTTGCGTGAAAGTGCCGCATCAGCCGGTGTTAATATGTTGTTGTACGAGGCGGGTGAAGCACTGCGTTTTGATGAATTATCTATCCGCGCTGGAGTTAAAGGCATTATTAATGTTATGCGCCATTTGGATATGCTAAGAAAAACGCGCTCCAAAAAACCTTTGGTAGAGCCTTTTGTAGCGCATAACAGTACTTGGGTGAGAGCAACCGATAGCGGCGTGGTTTCGCATAAAAAATCTTTGGGTGACTATGTAGAGGAAAAAGACGAGTTAGCCGTTATTTCTGATCCCTATGGTAAAACGCTAGATGTGGTTAAAAGCCCTGTAGAAGGCATAATTATAGGTAAACAAAATATCCCCTTAGTGCAGGAAGGTGAGGCTATGTATCATATTGCCTTTTTTAAACAGCACGATGGAGTATTGGAAAACTTAGGGATATTGCAAGATAACTTGACAGTGACTATCGATGATAATAATGGGTTTTAATAATGCTAATGAAGTTATTGGTGATTTTGGCGGTTTTAATTGTAGGCTTGCGTATCAATGCTTTAATAGCTACTTGGATAGAGCGCTTAGGTAACGCCAAAGAGGTAGGTACCAGCCGAATTTTTCAATTACAAAAAACTTTTCAGTTTTTTATATTTTGTATAGTTACTGTGGTGGTGGCCGCTACTTTAGGGGTGGGTTATTCAGATGTTGATATTTTTGTGTCATCAGTGTTTGCTGTTATTGGTGTGGCGCTGTTTGCGCAGTGGTCCATTTTAAGTAATTTGACTGCTAGCGTGATTATCTTTTTCTTTTTTCCTTATAAAGTGGGTGATGAAATTATTATATGGGATAAAGATAGAGAAAAATCCGTAGGTGGTGTGTTAAGAGAGATAACTTTGTTTCATTTGATTTTAGAAATGGACGATGGTGATAAGTTGACTATGCCAACGACTATGGTGTTTCAAAATCTGATAGCAATGAAAAAGGACGCCTAAGGTGACAAGTAAAACTAAAAAAATAATGGTGGGCGCTTTGGAGCTGTGCGACTTGCCGGAATTAGAAATAAGCAAAATGAATGTGCGCATAGATACCGGTGCCAAAACCTCTTCTCTGCATGTAGATAATATCAGCGAGTTTGAAAAAAATAATGAAAAATGGGTGAGCTTTGATATACACCCTGATATCCATAATGTTGATCAAATTGTTAGGCGTAACGCCAAAGTTAAAGGCATGCGTATTATTAAAAGCTCTAATGCAAGCAGTGAACACCGCTATGTAGTGGATACACTCTTTCAGTTGGGGGAAGACAAATGGCGCATAGACCTAACCTTAACCGATAGATCCGGTATGAGTTATTTAATGCTGTTAGGCCGCCAGGCGATGGTTGGTCGTATTGTGGTAGATCCCGGCGAGGAGTTTTTGCTGGGTAAATAGCGCCGCTACTTGTGGCCATAAACTGTTGATGGGCTGATATGGATAATAATGTACTTTCTGAGTTAACCCGTATTACGACAGCTGTCTCTTATATAGATTCACCGCAAGAGCAGGTTGAGATGATTGTTAATTCAGTCAGTCAATCTATAGGGGTGGATGTTTGTTCGCTTTATCAAACTGACAGCAATAATAATTTAGTGTTATTGGCCAGTCATGGTTTGGATGCTTCACAGCCTATTACTATTCCACAGGGTAAGGGCCTGGTGGGGCGCGTGGTGGAAAGTAAACATACCCTTAATGTATGTAGCGCTCCAGATCACCCCAGCTACTTTTTTGTGCCTAAAAGTGGCGAAGAAAAATTTCACGGTTTTTGTGCTACCCCTTTAGTCGATCACGGCGTAGTGGTGGGGGTGTTAGTGGTACAAACGGTAGCGCCACAATTATTGGATAAAGCCAGTGAAGCTTTTTTGGAAACTCTGTCATCACACTTAGCCATTATTGTTAGGACTATTCATATCAGCGATGGCCTTGATGATGATAGCCTGGGGATTAGCTGTGTGGCTGGCTCGCCGGGTATAGGCATGGGCTCCGCCATTATTGTTTCTTCACGCTCGGTGGAGGAAGTGAAAACTGCCTATGCGGAAAATCCACAGCAAGAAAAACAGAGCTTAAAGCACTTAGTTGCTACCTTAAATCAACAGATTGACAGTGATAAGGCCACTATCTCACAAAAGAATATGGGAAATATTGATGAAATATTTTTTGCTATGCAAATGTTTCTCAAAGATCCCATGTTTATTAATTTGGTGGAAACCTTTATAGATACTGGCTACAACTTGCCTTCATCGCTGAAAAAAGCAGTAGGGCAATTGATCAGTGTTTTTAATGCTATGGAAGATGTATATCTTAAGGCTAAGGCCGATGATATACGTTATTTGGGCAATCGCCTCTACAATCTATGGCTGGATGAGGGTGGCGTTAAAAATATTGATACCAGTAAGCCATATGTACTGGTAGGTAAGCAGATAGATATTTCTCATATTTCTGAATATTCGGGTGACAACCTAGTAGCTATAGTCACTGGTGAGGGGTCGTTGCTGTCCCATGTGTCAGTTATCGCCAATGCGCTTAGCGTGCCCGCGGTAATGGGTTTGAGTGATAAACGTTTGCCCAGTGCTGGCAATCAATTAATTGTTGACGGTTATGCTGGCCGTTTATTTGTTGATCCTGGCCCCATGATTATATCGGCCTATAACGAGCTGGCTAATAAAGAAAGTTCTAAAAATGCAATTTACGATGAACTGAAAAATCAGCCTGCTACTACCTTGGATGGTGTGGCGGTAAAATTATTTGTCAACACGGGCTTACTGGCAGATTTGTCACCAGGTATCAAACATGGCGCCGATGGGGTGGGTTTGTATAGAACCGAAATTCCTTTTTTGATACGAGATAGCTTTCCTACTGAAGATGAGCAAGTGCAGGTTTATCAAAAAGTCTTAGAGGCCTATCAGGGTAAACCGGTTTATATGCGTACATTGGATGTGGGCGGTGATAAGCAATTACCTTATTTTCCCTTAGGTATAGAGGAAAACCCGGCATTAGGTTGGCGAGGTATACGTTTTTCGCTGGATAATATACAGCTGCTGATTACTCAGTTAAGGGCGATGTTAAGGGCCTCGGTAGGTCATAATGAATTGCATGTATTAATACCTATGGTGTCCTCAACTCAGGAGTTAGATGAGTTTCGCGATTGCCTGAGCAAGGTTATGCAGCAACTGAGTGCTGAGGGCTATGCGGTTGAAATGCCAAAAATTGGCGTGATGATAGAGGTGCCAGCCGCTATCTCACAGCTACCTTTTTGGGAAAATAAAATTGATTTTATTTCTGTGGGTACCAATGACTTAAGTCAGTACCTTTTAGCGCTGGATAGAAATAACTCTAGGGTGGCCAACCGCTTTGATCATGTGCACCCGGCGGTACTGCACGAGCTGTATCGTATTATTAATACCGCAAAATCATATCGCATACCCGTATCTATATGCGGTGAAATGAGCTCTGACCCAGTAGCTGTGCTGTTGTTATTGGGCATGGGGGTGACCAAATTTAGTTTGGGGTCGTCTAAATTACCCAAAATAAAGTATTTGATTAGGCATGTAGTTAAGCAGCAAGCTGAAGCGCTATTACAGAAAGCATTAGAAAAAGATAATGTGATAGAAATACGAAAGCTGGCAAATGACTTTATACAAAAAATTAATTTGGCTGAAACATTATAAATACAGCATTAGCCAGCCTTAGGAGGATCGATGAAAATCACTGATGCTATAGATACCTCACCACTAAAGCTGTTGAGTAATCGCTTAGAAAGCCTCATTGCCGGGCGTTTATGGTTAAAGGTATTAATCGGCCTGGGACTGGGGGTTATTTTTGGGCTTTTACTAGGGCCGGAGCTAGGCCTGTTTGAGCTAAACACAGTTAGATTGATAACGGCATGGCTGGCGTTACCTGGGCAGGTATTTTTAGCGCTAATACAAATGATTGTAGTGCCATTAGTGGTGGCCTCAGTCGTTAAGGGCCTGGCAGCCAATAATGATATAGGCTCATTAAAAAAGATAGGCGCCTTTGCCTTGGTGTTTATTATTTTTACCACTGCTCTGGGGACGCTTACCGGCATAGGTTTGGGGCAGCTGATTAAGCCCGGGCGCTATATAGATAGCACAGCTTTGGAAGTGCAGATGCCCGCTAGCAATGTAGTCAGTGCAGAAAAAGGCTTGCCTGCCGCAGCAGATGTACCAGAAAAATTATTATCAGTTTTCCCTAAAAATCCTATGGCCTCTATGGTTTCTGGTGAGATGTTGCAGGTGATCTTATTTGCAGCAATCTTAGGTGTCGCTTTAATATCTATACCTGCGCAACAGGCTAAGCCGCTGTTTGATTTGCTGGGGGCTTTGCAGGAAGTCAGTATGCGGGTGGTGTCGTGGGCTATGTATATAGCACCATTTGCGGTATTTGGTTTAATTACTCGCTTAGTGGCTAATCTTGGTATTAATGTACTGGCGGGTATGTTGATGTATGTCATTACAGTATTACTAGGTTTATTAGTACTATTGGTTTTTTATCTGCTGGTAGTAAAGCTGGTAGGTAAAATATCGCTGAGTTTTTTTATTAAAGAGCTGAAAGAACTATTGTTATTGGCTTTTTCTACCAGTAGTTCGGCAGCTGTTATGCCCTTAACTTTGCAGCTTACTGAAAATACATTGTCTATAAGGCCGGGTATCGCCCGGTTTTTAGTGCCCTTGGGGGCGACGATTAATATGACAGGCACCGCTTTATACCAAGGTGTGGCCACAGTATTTTTAGCGCAGGTTTTTCAAGTGGAGTTGACCATGGTTAGTTATGCCTTTGTGGTTACCATGGCGGTGGCTGCGTCTATAGGCTCGCCGGCTACTCCCGGTGCAGGTATTGTGATTTTGAGTATGGTGCTAGAAGGGGTAGGTATACCAGCCGCTGGTGTCGCTTTACTGCTGGGTGTTGATAGGGTGCTGGATATGTGCAGAACGGCAATCAATGTATTGGGTGATGTAGTGCTGTGTTGTGTGGCAGAGCAACTGATAGAAAAAGATACTTAATCTAACGTTATGGGTAAATAAGGGTAAGCTATGTTGAAAAATAAAGTCAGAGTTATATTTTCTGTGTTGCTGATGTTTTGGGTAGGCAATATTATGGCTGCTGACGTAATCTCTACAGGCTTACTAACCTTAGAGCCAGGTTTTGTTGGTGAAGAGATGGCGGTAGAGGTTGTTGCTGTAGAGTTTGATAGCGAGCAGGGCTATACCAAAATTACACTGACAATACCCTTATCCGAATATGAGCTAGGTGCTATTCAAGTTAAATCCGCCAAAGATGATATTATCCCTCAGTTATTGCCCTATAAAAAAATAGAGAATAATAGTAATAACGATAAAGTCGGTGTAGTCATCTATGTAGGGAAGTCACTAAAATTGCCTATCCGTTTATACTTTGACACTGCTGGTCAGTAATCGCTGTTAGCTGTAAAGTCTGTAAAATGCTGGATGAATAAATGACCTATACAAAAACAATAATCAATAGCAATTCACTGCGATTGCTAGCTGCTTGCAGCCTGTTATTTAACGCTGCAGTGAGTTTTGCTGCCCACCCATTGATTTCGGATGATACTGGCACCCAAGGTGAGGGCAGGCAACAGCTAGAGCTAAGCTGGGATAGGATCAATGAAGATTCTGAAGGTGTTAACCGGCGCAGCTTAGATATGGTGTGGAGCTTAGGGCTGAGCGATGCCGTCGATGTAAGCATTTTTGTGCCCTATACCCATTTGTCTCATAGGCGGGTGGAGTCTACTAAAGGCATAGGCGATGGCAGTGTTAATATTAAGTGGCGCTTTTTAGGGCGCGACAGTTTTAGCATGGCGGCCACCTATAGCTTGGGTTTGTTAAATGGCGATGAAGACGAAGGTTTGGGCGACGAAGAATTACTCAGCTTTGCCAATTTGGTGGCGCAAAAACAGTGGCAGTCTTGGCAGTGGTTGGTCAATGCCGGTTGGCAGTATCAGCATCAAAGTGATAGTCGTTTTCGCGATCATACTTGGCAGCTCTCCAGCGCTGTGTTGTATCAAAGCAGTGCGCAATGGACCTGGGTGGCTGATATAGGCTACCGGCAAAATCCTATCGCTGCCCGCAGTAATGCCGCGGCGGTTATGGTAGTAGGGGTTATATACCATCTCAGTCCAGAGTTGGATTTAGATGTGGGTTATCACAAGGGGTTAAACAAAGCCGATAAGAGTGAGCGTATAGGCCTGGGGCTGGCAATACGTTGGTGATTAGCTAAGGCCGGTATCAGCATTAGGCTGATACCGGCCTTGTTTTTAGCTCTCTGATTTTATTTGGTTTGATCGCTGCGTATATGTAAATCCCTTTGTGGAAAGGGGATTTCTATTTTGTATTTGCGTAGGTGATCATCTATGGCCCATAAATAATCGGAGGTGAGTGCGGTTGGGCGTTTAACTTGTTCGGCGGTTACCCACACGCCCAGCACAAAGTTAAGGCTGCTATCGCCAAAGCCACTCATCCATACTATAGGTTCTCGGCCCGGGGTTTTAATGGTGTAACTTACGCTGTTAGCGGCCTCTAATACGGCTTTTTTTACCAGTTCTTTGTCGCTACCGTAAGCTACCCCTAAAGGGATGCGAAAACGTCTGACGCTTTCTTCCAGTGTCCAGTTGATCACTTTGCCATTAGTGAGTTCGGCGTTGGGTATGAGTATGTCTACATTATCATTGGTTCTTATTAATGTGGCGCGCATATGTATTTCTATCACTTCGCCGGTTAAGCCCGAGTCTAGTTCAATAAAGTCGCCTACTTTTAGGCTGCGCTCTAATAAAATTGCCAAGCCAGAAACAAAGTTGTTGACTATCCCTTGTAAGCCCAGGCCTATACCCACACCCAAGGCACTGGCCATTAAGGCTAGCTTGCCCATGTCTATACCCAGTACAGATATTGCCAGCACAAAACCGACAACATAAATACTGTATTGGGCAAAGCGCCCGATAATATAAAGGTGCGCCACCGTCATGGAGCTATCTTTATGAGTAAGGCGGTAAAAAATATTACGGATAATTCGGGCAATGATATAGGTGACGAGTAAAACCACGACAAAAGTCAGCACTTGGCTGGTGACTAGGGTGTAGTTACCTACATGTAATACAGGCGTTTGCCATATGTTGTCGTTTTCCATGCTTAATCCTTACTTAGAACCATTTCTTTTTCTTGAAGATAATTGTTAGGGTAATTGCCATAAAAAACATGGTTATCATTAGCGCGGGGTAGGCAAACTTATATTTTAGCTCAGGTATATACTCAAAGTTCATACCATAAATGCCCGCTAAAAATGTCAGTGGCACAAAAATCGCAGTTACCACAGTTAATATACGCATGGTGATATTGAGTTGGTGCGAGGTAATGGAAATATAGCTGTCTATCATGTCTCCACAAATATCGTAGTGCATTTGCGATAAGCTGTGCAAACGTTCTAGCCGCTCGGCGACATCGTTAATTTTATGGGCGTGACTAATGCTATCAATAGGCAATTCTTCGTCGTCGTAAGTTTTTAGCTGGGCAAATATGGCGTTGTGATAATTAAATATACGTTTTAATTTGATCAGTTCAGCTTTATAGCTGGCTAGTTGTAGCAGTGCGCTTTCGCTGGATTCACTGCGTAACTCGTCCTCTATAGCGCTAATCTCGTTTTCAAAGTCCAGTGTTCTCTCGAGATAAATGCCGGCAGACTTATGAATAATATCCAAGGCTATAATAATAGGCGGTGAAAAAGTCGCTTTAGACTTTTCGGCGGCCAGTACGGCATTGATACCTAATGATACTTGCGGGTGTACCGTAATTAGCAGGCGTTCACTAATAAAGAACGCTATCTGTTGATGTACATATTTCAAATTGTTTTCTATGGCGTGTATGCCTTTGTACAGTAAAAAAATATGATCATCGAACAGTTCCACCTTGGGTGGGTGGCGTTTTCTAAAGGTATCGGTAATGGCTAGATGATGGCAATCTAGGCTGGCCAGTAGTTCGCTGTATTGCTCTATATTGTGGTCATCGTATTGGATATCAATCCATATTTTTTTGTGGGCATCTTGCTGCCACATAGCAATTTGTTCTTGGTGACCTGTACTGACTTTGTTGTCGCTATGATATAGATAGGTATTAATCATATAGCCCTCGATATACTTTATTATATGGCTGGCCTTACTGGCCTAGTTATTTTTATCGCTGCTGTTAGTTTTTGTGCCGGCTTGTTGCGGTACCGAGCCTATGCCTTTTAATAGCCGCCCTAGAATATCCGCGCCAGTAATAACTCTACACTGTTCTGCTGTCCAAACAAGAATAATGTCTTTATCCATAACTTCGTCGGAAAGGCTGTCTTTACCTGCCGCTTCTTTTAACAGTTTCATGGCCTCCCCTAAGCTTAGCCGGCTATCTTTTACCACTATAGGGCGATGGCAAAATTGGTAGGGGTCAAAATTGGCGGCAGTGGTGTCGTTAGTGCTTGAGCTTTTATTATCCAGTAGTGCAGAGCGTATAAAGCCGTCAGCATCCAAGGTTAATTGCGGCTGTTGTTTATTGTCAGTGAGCACTACCCATTTATGGCCTGATTTATGTACTTGTTGTATGAAGGTTCGAAATTCATCCGAACCTGGTTCGGGTAGGGTCGGTAAATCAAGGCGGCAAGGGAGTTCGATAATACTGGCGGGGTCTAACACTTCGCCTTCTTGTGATACCTGTATATCTTCTACTGAGAGAAAGTTAATTGCTCCTATACCCTCTACATGTTCTACCTCGGCTTCTTCAGAGTCTATATGGGCTTTGATTATACCTTTTAACTCCTTGTCCCTAAGATAGGTGATGCCTTCTTTGCCTAGCCAGCCATCGAGCATAATCGCAGTGGGCTTGGCGACAGGGTATAGCAGCAGTTGATAGAAATTGATGACCGGCTTTAGCAGTGAGCCTACATTTAGGGCGTTGCGTGAGAAGTAGGCCTGGGGAATGATTTCACCCAAGATAGTAATAGCCACCGATGAAAATAAAAAGGCGTATAAGCCCACTAATACTGAATCAGATAATAGTGTGAGCAATACATTAATAGAAACATTGCCCCACAGTATAGTTGCCAGCAAAAAATTTGAGTCTTCGCGCAGGCTTAACACTTTTAGTGCCGCCTGATTGCTGCGCCCGGCTTCCACCTCTAGCTGCAATCGGCTAAGGCTAAAATAAGCGAGGTTAAGGCCGGAAAATACCGCAGATTGTGAGAGGCAAAATGCAATGCCTAACCAAATAAATATATCGTTGCTCATAATGTGGCCTTATTATTGTTTGGCGAATTTTAATAGCTGGGTGCTTATTGTGGGCTTTCATCATCGCTAGGTGGTGGGCTGTGTTTTTCCAGTTTGTGAGCTTTATACCATAGTCCCATAAAATACTTAGTTAGTTTTTGCTCTATTGCTACCGCTTCATGAGGTGGGCAGTATACGGTGATATCAAATTGATTCTTGCCCAATGCTGTGCTGCTAATGCGTATGCTGGGCTCATGCTCATTAATTTCTTGGCGGGCGCGTTTGTTGGCTGGGTAGCTGTAGTGCTTACCCAAGCCCTCATATTCGCGGCAATACTCTTTAGCTTTTCTTAATGCGGCAGCTTTAAAGTCAAATACATTAACGGTATCGGCCTCTCTAATAATAGAGATGGTGTGGGGTATAAATTTACGCAGATGGTTGAGGTTTTTAACCGGGTGTACGATAAATTGATTGTTGGGTATAAACAGAGTTTTGCCCGTAGTTTGATAGCTGCAAGTTTCTATATCTATCTCTAGTAGCCGGGTACTTAGCCAGTCGGTGCTGACTACCTTGCCACACTGGTTACCAAGTTGTATCCAATCGCCAACAATAAATGAGCGGGTGCTAGCTTGATAAATAGAGCCCAAAAAACATTGGATAAACTCACGGGTGGCAATAACCAGAGCAACGATAAAAGTGGCAATAGATAGCGCTACAAAGCGCAGCTCGGTAATCCACACAAATACTAAGCCCATTAAAATAATCAGGTTAGTGGCATTTTTTGCGCTATTAATCCAGCGGCGGCTGTTATCGTCGTCGCGGAAGTGCTGTTTATTAAGGTGGTAAATCACAAACCAGCGTATTAACAAGGCTGCGGCAATCAACAGGCCTGAGGTGATAAATTTGTGATCGGTAATGCTGGCTTCCATCGCAATAGGGCTCTAGTTGTGGCTATGTAAAGTGGCTGTGGTGATAATGTAAATACTGATCTAGCTATGCTGCTGTTTAAGCTTAGTCTAATAGTAGCGCTATTATCGAGGGGGGATGAAGTTTAAGAAAGGGCTTATAGATATTAATTGCTATTTTTATGGGCTATTAGCCAATCTCTGTTGTTGGCAACAACCTGCTCGCACGTCCTGTGCATCGCCGTTCTTGCGCAAAGCTGGCTCCGTGAGCAACGCGAGTGTCTTGGGTCTCCATACCCAAGACGTTTCGCAAAAATACTGCTACACGGGGTAGGCCCTGCGCTCGCGGCAGAGCCTGCCCCGTGAAACGTTCAGCGTGGCCCGCGCAGCGTTTTGGCCATTGGGTATACCGCACATCCTGTGCATCGCCGCTCCTGCGCGTCCATGCGCTCGCGGCATACCGTTCTTCCTGAACATAAAAAAGCCCGCGAGCTTGTGGGCTGCGCGGGCACAAAAGGGGAGACCCTTTAAAAGCTTATGTAATAAACGCCGTTTAGTTTCTGCGTATGCAACCGGGGAAAGAGCACAGCATTTCAAATACTAAGTTGGCAGCCAGCAAAGCGGTGTTGCCGGTGTTGTCATAGGGAGGCGATACCTCTACTAAATCACAGCCCACCAGGTTTAGGCCGTGGCAGCCGCGAATAATCTCTATGCCTTGTATGCTGGTTAAGCCGCCGGGCTCGGGGGTGCCGGTGCCGGGTGCTACAGAGGGGTCCAAGCCATCGATGTCGAAGGTTAAGTAAACGGGCGTGTCTTCGCCTATTTGCTCGCGCACTTCGGCCATTAAAGGCGTTAGTGATTTGTGCCAGCATTCTTCGGCGGGCACGACTCTGCCGCCTTGCTCGCGGGTCCACTCAAAATCATCGGCAGAATAACCGGTGGTACGCAAACCGATTTGTACCATTTTGTTGCCGTCGACCAAGCCCTCTTCTACCGCGCGGCGGAAGATGGTGCCGTGGGCAATTGCTTCGCCAAACATATGGTCGTTAATGTCGGCGTGAGCGTCCACATGTACTAGGGCTAGTTTTTTGCCGTGCTTTTTGTGCAGCGCGCGCAAGATGGGCAGGGCAATGGTGTGGTCGCCACCCAACGTCACAGGCTTGGCGTCGTGGGTTAAAACTTCGCTGTAAAAGTCTTCAATAATGTCTATAGACTTTAATAGGTTGAAGGTATTTAACGGCACGTCGCCTATGTCGGCAATTTGGAAAGAGTCAAAGGGTGCGGCTTGGGTGGCCATGCCGTAAGGTCTTACCATGGCGGACTCAGCGCGAATTTGGCGCGGCCCAAAACGGGTGCCGTTGCGGTTGCTGGTGCCTATATCTAGGCCCACACCGATAATGGCCATATCTAGGCCGGCAGCGGTTTTTTGTGAAGGTAAACGAAACATAGTGCCGGGGCCGTGAAAGCGTGGCATTTCGTTACCGCCTAGCGGTTGGTTAAACTTGTTATCACTCATGACTATGACCTGTAATACGATTTAAGTTGTACTGATTAAGTTGCACTTAAGCGGTATGTACTTAAGTTGCCTTGAATGGCTTTTGGCCATTCAAGGCGGGGGGCGCTTGTTAAGGCTTAATCAACAAGCAGGTTCTCTTTTTTAACAAAGTCTAAGGTTTGATCTAGAGACTTGCCGAACTTCTCAAACATTTCATCGATTTGAGCTTCGGTGGTTACTAGTGGTGGGCAGAAGGCGGCGCTAGAACCAGCAACTGCACGCACGATCAGGCCGTTGTCTTGACAGGTTTTCATGATGTTGCCACCTACAGCGCCCGTCGCGAAAGGTGTGCCTTTGTCTTTGTTGGCCACTAATTCAATCGCGCCTATCATACCGGCACCGCGTATGTCGCCCACTAGTGGGTGATCTTTAAACGCTGCCATTTTGCTTTGCATGTATTCACCGGTTTTAGCGGCTTTCTCGAAGATGTTGTCGCGCTGATAAATTTCCATCACTTTTAACGCAACCGCACAACCCACAGGGTGACCTGAGTAAGTGTAGCCGTGGCCAAATACGCCGGTTTCAGCAGACTGGTCAATCATGGCTTCGTACATGTCGCCGCGTATTACCGAGGCTGAAATGGGGAAGTAAGCGGAAGACATTTGCTTAGCAAAGCTCATCATGTCTGGCTTAATACCCATAGTCGTAGAACCAAAGTCGTTACCGGTACGGCCAAAGCCAGTGATAACTTCGTCAGCCCAGAAGAAGATGTCGTACTTGCTCAAGATGGCTTGAACTTTTTCGTAGTAACCCGCTGGTGGCACGATAACGCCGCTGGCACCGGTAATGGGTTCTGCGATGAACGCCGCGATAGTTTCGGGGCCTTCTTCTAAAATCATTTTCTCTAAGTTGCCGGTGATGCGGTCAACAAATTGCGCTTCGGTTTCGCCATTCTGTGCGCCGTGGTAGTAGTGGGCGTGGTCAGTACGCAAAATACCTAAAGCTTCTAGTGGTGAATCAAAGTGCGCTAGGTTAACGGGCAAGCTGGTTAATGAGCCGGCAGCAACGGTTACACCGTGGTAGGCGCGCTCGCGGGTAATGATTTTGCGCTTTTCAGGCTTACCAATAGCGTTGAAGTAGTAGCGCAACATTTTGATGTGCGAGTCGTTGGCATCAGAGCCTGAGTGGCCGTAGAAAATTTTGGCATTATCTACAGGCACCATTTCAGTAAGCTTGTCAGACAAGTCCATACCGACTTGGTGGCTTTTGCCGCCAAACATGTGGCTGTAAGTTAATTTGCGCATTTGTTCTTCAACAGTGCTGATTAACTCTTCGTTGCCATAACCTAAAGAGGTACACCACAGGCCAGCCATACCTTCTAGGTATTGGTTGCCTTGGTTGTCGTAGACGTAAATGCCTTCGCCGCGCTCTAAAATCAACTGCTCTGTCGCTTTGAAGCTAGTGGTTGGGTAAATAATTGAACTCATTGGTTGCTCCTATTCAATTGTCTTGCTTTGTTATTGGTCTTATTTATCAAGACCGCCCATGCAGAGGTACTTAATTTCTGTGTAATCTTCTAAACCGTACTTAGAACCTTCGCGGCCATTACCTGACTCTTTAACGCCGCCAAAGGGCGCTACTTCAGTAGAGATAATGCCTTCGTTTATACCAACGATGCCGCACTCTAAGGCTGCACTAACACGCCATACACGGCCTATGTCACGGGAATAGAAGTAAGAGGCTAAGCCGTACTCGGTGTCGTTGGCGATATCTATAGCTTCTTGCTCGGTGCTAAATTTAATTAACGGTGCGATAGGGCCAAAGATTTCTTCTTGGGCTACGCGCATATCGGCAGAAACATTGGTTAATACGGTGGGCTTGTAGAAAGCACCGCCCAATTCGTGGCGGCCACCGGCGTATAGGGTTGCACCTTTGCTGACTGCATCTTCAACAAACTTTTCAGCTTCGTTGGCGGCTTTTTCTGTAATTAAGGGGCCCATGTTGGTATCGGCCTGGCTGCCGTCACCAACATTAAGCTTGGCAACTTCAGCGGCAAACTTTTCGGCGAAAGCGTCGTAAACACCTTCTTGTACCAATATGCGGTTAGCACATACACAGGTTTGGCCTGAGTTGCGGTACTTAGAAGCCATGGCGCCGGCTACAGCGGCGTCTAGGTCGGCATCGTCAAATACGATAAAGGGCGCGTTGCCGCCCAGTTCCATAGAGGTGCGCTTAACGGTTTTGGCACACTGCTCCATTAAGTGCTTGCCCACAGGGGTAGAACCGGTGAAGGTTACTTTTTGCACGATGGGGTTGCTGGTTAGCTCGTCGCCAATTTCATTGGTAACACCGGCAATAATATTGATAACACCTGCGGGGATACCGGCGCGCTCGGCTAATACCGCAATGGCAAAAGACGAGTAAGGGGTAGAGTTAGCAGGCTTACAAACTGTAGTACAGCCAGCCGCCAAGGCGGGGGCAATTTTACGAGTCAGCATGGCGCTGGGGAAGTTCCAGGGGGTGATACAGGCAACCACACCTATGCCTTGCTTGATCACAACAAAGCGCTTGTCGGGGCTGGTTGAAGGGATAACATCGCCGTATAGGCGCTTACCTTCTTCGGCAAACCACTCTAAAAAGCTGGCGCTGTAAGCGATTTCGGCACGGGCTTCAGCTAGCGGCTTACCTTGTTCGGCGGTTAGGATTTTGGCCAGGTCTTCCTGGTTTTCCATCATCAGGTTGTAAAGGTTGCGCATTAGCTGGGCGCGCTCTTTGGCACTCTTGGCGGCCCAAGCTGGGCGGGCGGCTTCAGCGGCGTCTATCGCGCGCTTGGTTTCGGCGGTGCCACAGCGGGCCACTTCACCGATGACAGCACCATTGGCGGGGTTGTCGACTACCAAGGTGGCGCCACTATCAGCATCTATCCACTGACCGTTAATGTAGGCTTGACCTTTAAGAAGGCTAGAATCTTTAAGTGTTAAGGGCATTATGCGCTCCAAAAAAGTAATACATGAGACAAAGGTTATTCTAGCATTTGTTTTTCTCACGACAATCGATATATTAGAACCATATTGGTGACTTTATTTAACCATTGCATAGATATTAGCCATAGGTGATACCGTGATTCTATCGAGACGAAACTTGCCCTTAAACGCCATGCGGGCCTTTGAAGCGGCGGCCAGGCACTGCCACTTACGCAAGGCGGCTGTTGAGCTGGGGGTAACACACGGCGCCGTGAGTCGCCAAGTGAAACAGTTGGAGGAGCTATTAGCCGTAGAGCTGTTCGATCGCAGCCACAACCGCCTGGCCCTGACCTCAGCTGGCCAGCGCTTATTAACCGGTTTGCAAGAAGGCCTGGACAAGATTGCCGAGAGCACGCTCTACCTAGACCCTGAGTCTATGAGCGGCAGTTTAACCATAGCCTCAACACCTTCTATTAGCGCCGGTTGGTTGGTAATGGCCATGGGCGAGTTTGCTCAGCGTTACCCTGAAATTAGGCTGCGGCTGCTGAATATCAACCCACAGCAGCGCGACTTACCCTCTGAGGTAGATGTGGCGATTTGCTACGGCAAGCCCGACCTGGGCCAGCGCGACAGTGTGGAGTTATTTCGTGAGCGCTATTTTCCCGTGTGCCACCCTTCGCTGTTGCGGCCTGAGCAGCTGGTGCACAAACCGGTAGATATGTTGGCCTATCCCATACTGCACGATCACCACGGTTATTGGGAGCCGTGGTTTGCCGCAGCAGGTATACAGGGCTCACCCCGGCAAGAGATTTACTTTCAAGATGTTTACCAAGTGCTTACCGCTGTGCGCGAGGGTTTTGGCATAGGTCTATTAGACCGGGTAGATGTGCAGCGCGAGCTTAACAGCGGTCAGCTGGTGGGTTTATTTGATGACACCGTAGAGGCTAAAGAGAGTCATTACCTAGTGATGAATAAAAAAGAAAAGCGCAGTGTGCGGGTGCGGCTATTTGAAGAGTTTTTACGTCGCCACCTGATGCTGCCGGAGGAATAGCTGTAGCAGGTATATACAGTGCAAAAAAAAGCCCCTCTAAAAGAGGGGCAACACTAGGGTCGTGAGGTACGACTATAAAACACGGTGTTAGATGATTTTGACGTCAGGAATATCAAAGCCATTAAAATTGCTAGCCGTTGAGTTGGTGTAGGCACCACCGGCTTCTATATAAATAAAATCATCGGCCTGTAAATCTTCAGGCAGGTTATAGCTAAGCTTAAAAGTATCTATAGAGTCACAGGTAGGGCCTGCTAGACGCCAGTTGATAAGGCTGCCTTGTCTGTCGGTTTGTAGGCGATAAGGCATATCATCAAACTCCATTAGGCCGCCGTAAAAACCTGTGTCTAGGTATAACCAGCGCTGGCCGCCACGGGTAGCAGTACCGGCAACACGGCATACAAAGTGGCCACTGTCGGCGACTAAAAAGCGGCCGGGTTCGGCGATAACCTGTACTTCATCAGGGAAGGCCGCCAGCTCGGCGCTAACCGCGGCACCTATTTCTTCTATGCTGGGTACCGGCCTACCTAGTTCTACGGGGTAGCCACCGCCTAAGTTTAATAGCCGCGGCTTTAAGCCTACAGCTAACATTTCGTCAAAGGCCGAGCGCGCAGCGCGTATCCCTATCACCCAGTTTTGTACGTTTAGGCACTGTGAGCCTGCGTGAAAAGTAACGCCGGCTAAGTCGGCCTTAAGAGCAACCGCTGCGTTAATAATATCCTTAACATCGCTGCCGGTAGCGCCAAACTTGCTGGATAGCTCAAAAGTTGAACCCTCATTAGAGGTGTGCAGGCGCAGGTAAAATTTAGCATCGGGCTTAGCTTGATAGACTTTATTGAGCTCGTCTATGCAGTCCACCACATACCACTCTACGCCATTGTCTACGGCAAATTTTAAGTGCTCGGGGGATTTAATAGGGTTGCTGTAAAACGCCTCTTTTGGGTTTACGCCTATTTCAATTAATTGCTCTAGCTCTTTTTTAGAGGCTATTTCAAAACGTACACCCTCATCGTTAAAGATGCTTAAAATTTCAGGAATAGGGTTACATTTTACCGCGAAGTGCGGCTGTACTCTGGGCATGGCAGCCATAAAGCGGCGGGCTTTTGCGCGCAATATTTGTTCTTCTAGCAATAGAGTAGGGCGCTGGTAATTGTTGGCAACAAAGTGGCGTAGGGTATTAATATCAGCCTTAATTGCAGTGGCTGCCGCCACGGCGTTTTGGGCTTCTAGGTTTGTTACTGTGGCTTGTGCACCTAACATCGCGTATTCCTTAAAAATATAACGGTTGGATAATGTGGCTATGTTAAGTAGCGCTACTGGCAAAATATATGGTCATACTGTAAAAATTGCGCTATATATACTTCCATATTGATAAATTTACATAGCATATAGAAGGTTTGGGCGACTTTATGACGGGAACGGACGAATTAGACCGCAAGATTATAGACTTACTAACCACCAATAGCCGCGAGAGCATTACTCAGCTGGCAGCAGCGCTGGGGGTGAGCCGGGCCACTGTGCAGGAGCGCATACGGCGGCTAGAAAAGTCGCGGGTAATACAGTCTTACACGATTAATATTAACCCTGATTACCAGCGCAATTTGGTTAGCGCCCACGCCATGATTGCGGTAGACCCAAAAAGAAACCGCGAGGTGTGCAACCAGCTTAAAAAAATACCCGCGATAAAATCTTTGTATTCAGTGAATGGCGATTATGATGTGATAGCCATGTTGCAAGAGCCTACCACCGAGGAGTTAGATGTGCAGCTGGAAGAAATTGGTTGTATGGAAGGGGTAACTCGCACATCCACCTTAATACTACTTTCTAAATTATTATAAAAAAATTACGCCGGAGCGATGCCATGATGCTGAGTGTCAGCCCTTTATTAGAGCAAGATAGAAATGATTGGGAGGCTTTGTACTGCGCCTACGTCCATTTTTATAACATGCCTATGGATGATGAAATCCTGGACACCATATGGTCGTGGATATTTGATGGCGAACAGGATTTTTACTGTTTGTTGGCTAAAGACGAGCAGGGCAAAGGGATAGGTTTTATGCACTACCGCGCCATGCCTTCGCCTATACGCGGGCAAATGGTAGGTTTTTTAGATGATTTATTTGTGCAGCCAGAATGCCGTGGTAGCGGGGTAGTGGATTTATTATTTGATACTTTGCACGATAGCGCCAAAGATAAAGGCTGGCCCTTTATACGCTGGATTACCGCCGATAATAATTATCGCGGCCGTGCGGTATACGATAAGCTGGCAGAAAAAACGCAGTGGCAAACTTATCAAATGACGGTGGAATAGTTCAGCCCTTGGGGGGCTGAAGTTTTAAGTTGCAAGCTGAAAGCTACAAGAGAAAAGAGAAAACAAAGAAAGATGTGCGGTTATGGTTGCCGTGTAAAAAACTGATACAAATTTGGAGTACGGTGTGGCAACGGCAACAGCGATTAGAAATTTAATCCCTTTGTTTATAGGCCTGGCTTTAATTGCTTTGGCAGTGGGTAGCCAGGGTAGTTTGTTAGGGGTGCGCTCTACTATAGAGGGCTTTGGCGATGTAGTGACGGGCGGTTTAATGTCGGCCTATTTTGTGGGCTTTTTATTAGGCGCGCGTTACTCGCCCCGTATTATTAAGCGGGTGGGCTTAGTGCGTTCCTTTGGCGCGCTGAGCGCCTTGGCCTCGGTAACCATATTGATACACTCGGTGATTATCGATCCCACGGTGTGGATGTTTATGCGCCTGCTTACCGGTTTTGCTTTTTCCAGCATTTATGTGGTGTCGGAAAGCTGGTTAAACAACTCGGCTAGCAACCAAAATCGCGGCCAGATTTTATCCATCTACATGGTCATTATGTTGGCGGGTATTTGTTTGGGGCAGCTGTTTTTAAAAATGGGCGACCCCGCCAGTTTTGAATTATTTACCTTTATCTCAGTGCTAGTGAGTGTGGCGGCTATCCCCATATTAGTGACTGCTTCGGAAGTACCCGCTATAGAGCTGAGCACTAAAAACATTAGTATTAAAGAGTTTTACCAAATTAGCCCCATGGGTTTTTTTGGTGTGGTATTGGTGCAGGCCTGTTATGCGGTGGTGTTGGGCATGGCAGTAGTCTATGGCTTGCATCAGGGCCGCAGCGTTGATGAGGTGGCTGTTTTTATGGCGGTGATGTTGGCGGGAGGGATAGTGTCGCAATGGCCGCTGGGCAAATTATCCGACAGCATAGATAGGCGCTGGGTGTTAGGGTTTACCATGTTGTGTTCGGCGGTGGCGGCCTTAATGATAGTGTATAGCAGCGCTAATCTTGGCCAGTGGTATCTATGGGCGGCGGTGTTTGGTGCCTGTTGTTTCCCCAATTATTCTATTGTTATTGCGATAGTGAATGATTTTTTAGAGCCACAGCAAATCATGCCCGCCACTGCGACTATAGCCATGATCAGCGGTTTATCCGCCTCGGTAGCGCCTTTAGCGGTAGCCATGTTAATGGAAAGCCTGGGCTCTAATTATTTATTTATTAGCCTGGCCATGATGTGCGGCCTGTTGGCGGTGATTGCTCTGTATAGAGCCATGTTTATACCCTGGTCCAGCGATGTGGATAGATACCCTACCTTTGTGCAGGTGCCATCACCTATAGGTACCGTATTACATGCTGATGTTGAGGCCGTAGTGGGGGAGGAACATGCCAAGGCCGAGGGCGATAACTAAATTATTTTTCAGCGCGGTTACGAAACTCTGTGGCCGTCATCCCCAGCTGTTGCTTAAAGGCCCTGTAAAAATTGGCTGCATGTTCGTAACCTAATAAATAGCTAATTTCCTGTAAGGGCAGTGTGGTTTTGGCTAAATAATCTTTGGCCAATTCCATTTTTACCTCATTAATAATTTGCCTATAACTCACCCCTGATTTTTTTAACTGCCGGTGAAAGCTGTGGCTGGCCAAGTGAAAGTGTTGCGCCATTTCGGCCAAGCTAGGTAATTCTCGTTGCGGTGATAGCAGCAACAACCTTTGCACTTGCTCGACTAAATCCGTTTGGCTGGCCAGCTGATTCATAATGAACTGGCATTGCTGCTGGCACAGCGCGGCAGTGGCTGGGTTGGCGCTGGGGAAGGGAATATCATACCAACTGAGTGGAAAACTCAATTCGCTGTGCTCTTGGTCAAATAATACCGGGCCGGGGAATATGCGCTGGTAATACTCTTTATCGCTGGGTGCTGGGTAGGCTAGTTTAACGACCAGCTCTTTACGTTGTGCGATTTCGGGCAGGCGCTGGCACATCCACTTCCAGGTAGCGCTTAGCCACTCTTCTTGCAGGTAGCGGCTATCATTAATACTTTGCGCGGGTATATTCAGCCGCAGGCTCACCCGCTGGCTATCAATTAGCCGCTGTGCAGTTAAGGGGTGGGGGTAGAGTGCATAGTTGCGGTCAGTTAGCTCCCAGGATTGGCGCAGATTATCCACGCTGAGTGAGGCATAGCCTAAAACGCCAGCGTCGCTGATATCAAAGCATTGCCCCAGCTGTAAAAAAAAGCCCTGGCCTTGCAGTCTGGGGGCGGTGAGGGCCAGCAGCCGGTAATACTGGTTTAGCGTGATACGGGCTTGCGCCTGTTTAGCGTCCAGCCCCAGCTGCACTAACAGGGCGGGCACATCCACAGACTGTTGCAGGGCTAGTTTGTCTAGCAGCTGGCAATAATGGCCCAAAAAGCGGCTGGCTAGATGGTTGGTGGCTTGATGGGCTTCTAAGGTGAGCATGGCTGTTGTTGCTTAATCATGGTTGATTGGCGTTAACTAGTCATTGTTAAAAAATGATAGCAATCTGTCAATTAATGATAGTTTAAATATGGGCGGCAGTTGCTAGCATTAGCGTTAACGAATTTATTTGCTGGCCTTGCTGTAACTTAGGCCGGTGATCACAGTGACACGATTTAAAGAGATGATGCTATGAGCTTGCCAGACACTTCCTTCCCCGCAGGTAAAGATTATCGCAGCAGCCACACCGGCCACGGTGCGGGCTTGGCCGATACGGTATTTGAAAATGGCCGTATTTATACCGTAAACCCCGCGCAAGAGTGGGCCGAGGCGGTAGCGGTAAAAGATGGTGTATTTGTGGCGGTAGGCAGCCGTGAGGAGATGCAGCCCTATATAGACCAGCACACCCAGATAGTGGATTTAAAAGGCCGCTTTATCATGCCCGGCCTTTACGATATGCATACCCACCCCGATCTGACCTTGGCACCGGGTTATGCCGGTTACTTGGATGTGGGCTTGGAAGACCCCACCCCAGCGCAGGTTAAGCAATCGATTTTGGATTACGCCGCCGCCAACCCCAAGAGTGAATGGATCTTTGGCCAGTACTTTGTGCACTTTCACTTTAAGCGTGAAGGTATAGAGGCCGACAGACATTGGCTGGATAGTTTTATCAGCGACCGCCCTGTGGCCATACACGATAGATCCTGGGGCTGCATATTGGTTAATAGCAAGGCGCTGGAACTGGCAGGCATAGATGCCAATACCCCCGACCCCCGCAATGGTTTTATAGAGCGCGATGGCATTACTGGCGAACCCACCGGTATTTTGGTGGATGGCGCTTACTCATTAATACACGCCGCTATGCCACCCACACCGGCCCACGCCTTACAGCGCGCTTATCGTGAAGGCATACATTACCAAACCAGCCGCGGTGTGGTGGGCACCAAATATGTACACGTATGCGAAAACCGTTTAGATGCCTTAAAAGTGGTAGACGATGCCGGCGACATGACCCTGCGGGTAGAAGCCGCCATTTCCTGGCAGGACGATATCTTCCCTGTGCGCAGACGTTGGGAATTATTAGCGGGCGAGCGCCACTATTATCGCAGTGCTCGTTTAAATGCCAACGCCGTGAAGTTCCATTTTGATGGCACTCATGGTTCTTATTCTTCTTATCTGTCTACTCCTTGGCCGGGGCAAAGCGAATGGCGCGGCGGTTTAAACCTCACCCCTGAGCATATCGTCGACATGGTGGTAGACATGGACAGGCGCGGCATACGAGTGATTGCCCACTGTGTAGGTGACGGTGCCTCGGACTTATTTTTAGATGCCGTGGCCGAAGCCCGCAAACGCAATGGCCCCAATGGTGTACGCCACCAGTGCGCACACTCCACGGTATTGTTGGATGAAAACTTGCCGCGTTTTAAAGCGCTCAATGTTGTTGCCGAATTCTCGCCAGTAGGCTGGTTGCCCGAGCCCTATGCCCGCGCCCGCGAGGTGATGGGTGAAGAGCGCTTTGATCGCATGTACAATTTTAAAGGCGTGTTAGATCACGGCGGCTTGGCGGTAATGGGCACCGATTGGCCGGTATCCACCATTAATTGCTGGGTGGGTTTTGAGGCTATGATGACCCGCAAAAACCCCTGGTTCGATAACGATGAAACCTTCCACGGCGAAGCCATCAGTGTGGCAGATGCGATACGAGTGATGACGATTAACGGCGCTCACTGCATGGGTATAGAAGACAGTGCCGGCAGCATAGAAGTGGGTAAGTCGGCAGACTTTATCGCCCTAGATAGAAACCTGTTTGAGTTAGAGCTACAAGGCAATGTGCATAACACGCAAGTGGATTTAACCATGATGGCCGGGCAGGTAGTGTGGGATAGAAACGGTGAGTTAAGTGGTACGCCATTGCAAGCGCCCTTGAACCCCGATAACGTACCCAATTTTTACGATAAGTGAGTAAGGCATAATGGCAGCGGTACCAGTAACCATAGTCTCAGGATTTTTAGGGGCGGGTAAAACCACCTTATTAAATCGCATTTTAAATAGCGTCCCCTCAGATAAAGGGAAGGGCCTCAAAGTGGCCGTCATGGTTAACGATTTTGGCGAGCTCAATATCGATAGCCAGCTAGTGGTTAGCGCCGAGCAAAATATGATTAGCCTAGAAAACGGCTGCATTTGTTGCACGGTGGAGAGCGACTTAATCGCCCAGCTGCGCAAGCTATTACAGTTGCGTGAAGGTAGGCCCGATGCCATCTTAATTGAAACCAGTGGCGTGTCTGAACCTTCTAAGGTGGTTAACACCTTGCGTTACCCCGAGTTTGACAATCACTTAACAGTGGATGCGGTGATTAGCGTGTTGGATGCCGATCAATTCACGAATCTTGAAGGCAGCAATAAACGCCTGGCTATGGATCAGCTCAGTGTGGCGGATGTGGTTGTGATCAACAAAGTCGATTTGGTTAGCGCGGAGCAACTGCAAAACCTCAAGGATAATTGGTTATTCCCCAATGCCTGTGTTTACGAGACGAGTTATGGTGAGTTGCCGCTGGCTTTATTGCTGGGCCAGCAGGCACATCACTCGGCACAGAGCGAGCATGAGCATCACCATTGCGATGAGCGCTGCCAGCACCAACATCAGCACCACGAGTTTTACAGCATGAGCTGGCAAAGTGAGCAGCCCTTAAAAATACAGGCACTAAAAGCGTTTTTTCACAGCTTACCCGCATCGATATACAGAGCCAAAGGCTTTGTGCGTTTAAGCGGTGCTGAGCAGCAAATGTTTTTGCTGCACAAGGTGGGCTCGCGCTTGAGCATAGACAGGCAGCTAAACTGGCAGGGCGAATTAAAAAATCAGCTGGTGTTTATAGCCGGTGAGCCGTTTGATAAAAAACAATTGCTCGCTGATTTGGAAGCCTGTGTAGCATAGCGGCGATCACAATGTTGAGATCGCCGGTTATACAGTTAAAAAATTTATAGCTTGTTTTTTAAGACTTTTTCCAGCAGTTCTTGTTCTGCGATAGGTTTGCCCACGTGGTCGCTCATGCCGGCCGCGTGGCATCTTTCTATATCACTGCTCATAACATTCGCCGTCATGGCGACTATGGGGATATGTTTGAGCTTAGGATCTTCTTTGATTTTTTTGGTCGCTTCAAAGCCATCCATAATGGGCATTTGTATGTCCATCAAGATGATGTTGAAATAGGGTTTTTCTTTTAGCATTTCTACGGCCTTTAAACCGTTCTCAGCTATGGCGACAAAAGCTCCCCAATCTTCTAGCAGGCTGGTGGCGACAAACTGATTCATTTTCACATCTTCTACTAGCAAAATGGAGGTGTTCTCTAAGGGCGTGTCTGACTCGCTTGCAATCTCGGCCTCATAGTGAGGTTGATTATTTATTTCGGGGTCAACGTTTAGGCCTTGCAGGGGTTCTCTGTCAAACATAGCTACGACGTTTTCACGGTACAGCTCACCGGCTTTCGCTATGTAAGGGAAACTTAGTTGCACATAAAAGCGGCTGCCTTGCTGTGGTGTGCTTTCTACGCGTATGCCCCCCTTCATTAAATCAATGAGTTGTTTAGTTATAGTGAGCCCTAAACCTGTACCGCCATAGATACGAGTGGTGGAGGTGTCGGCTTGCTGGAAGGAGTCAAACAAATTCTCTAGCTGGTTAGGGTTGATGCCTATGCCTGTGTCAGTCACCACGATTTCTATCTCTATATTACTGTCGTTTTGTTTGAGTATATTAATAGAAATTTCTATCTTGCCTTTGTTGGTGAACTTTAAAGCATTGCTGCACAGGTTTAATAAAATTTGCTCTAACCTCAGCTGGTCACCGACTAGTCGGGCGGGGAAGTACTCAGGTATTTTGATATCAAACTCTATGCCTTTACTGTTGACCTGTAATGAAAAAGTCGCATTAATGGTTAACAGTACATCTATAAAGTTAAATTCTTCCTGTGCTAACTCCATCTTGCCTGCATCAATTTTAGAGTAATCCAGAGTTTGATTGATTAGGGATAGCAGGGTTCCAGAGGCCCGTTTAGCCTTTTGCATATAGTCCAATTGTTTATCTGATAAAGGTGTTTTTAAGCATAAATTGATTATTCCTATAATGGCATTGAGCGGGGTGCGTAGCTCGTGATTCATATTGGCTACAAAATTAGATTTGGCATGGCTGGCCGCTTCGGCAGCTTGCATGGCCAGTTGCAGGTCGGCGGTTTTTGAATTGACCTCTCTTCTCACTCTTTCAGTAATGCCGGTGATAATTAAAATAAAGGCTTGCAGGATAGCCGTGGTTAACAGTCCTATAGTCAGTATGCTCCAGCTCAGCCAATCTTTGGATGAAAATTGATAGCTGTTAGTGGCGTAAAAGGATAGCTGATACTGGCGGCCGCCAAAGTCAAAGGAATGCAAAATAGGTGGAAATTGCTGTAGTGGCGGTTGCTGCGACTCTAATAAAGCCAATGGTTTGTTGCTGTTGCTAATATCAATGATGGCCATGTCGTAGTTCAATTGATTGGCTTTATGTATCAACGGCCCCAATAAATCACTGATTCTAAATACACCGCTGACATAGCCTACAAAATTTTGTGGCTTCTGTTGCATAAGTTCGCCATCGTAGGTGGCCGGTGTGTCAAAAATAGGCGTGTAAAGAATAATAGAACGTTGGTTTTCCTGTTCCTGGGCTAGCCTAATGGGGGGCGTGGCTATAGAGATGGCTTGTTCACGAGCTTGTTGCAGTGCTGCTAGCCTGTTAGGTATAGCTGCCAAGTTTAGTCCAAAGGCTTTAATATTTTTTGCGATAGGGAAAATATATAACACGGGATAGTATACGGAGCGCTGTGGGGCGATATGTATCTGGCCCTGCTCATCTATCTCGGTAAAGTTATATTCGCTAAAACCTTGTGCCCTCATGGCGTTTTCATAGTGCTGGCGTTTATCTGCGGGCACTATTTCTGTCCAACCTATGCCGGTAAAGGAGCTATTTCCTGACAATAATGCTTGGGTAAATGCAAAAAACTCCTGCATGGAAACAGACTCTGAACCTTGGTGAAAGGCTGTGTAAGCCATTAGTTTGTATTCAGAGATGGAGAGCCTTTCTTCAACTTTTTGTAAAAAATCGCGGGCATCATCACTAATGATTTTATATAAATATGCTTTGCGTGCTTCTACTGAGTTTAAAAATAAAATTAAAACGCCAGCAAAAATAATTAATGCCGGCATAGCTACTTGTAGCTTTCTTTCTGATGAAACCTGTTGTTTTATAAAAATGGTCAGTATCAATGGAGTGAATAGCAGCACGCCTATAGTATCGCCCACCCACCAGGTGCCCCAGTTAAAAATAACATTTTCCGCTGCTACCGTGTTTGAGGTATATAAGGCCGCAACACCTACGCTGGGTGAAATCAGGCAGCTTATAGGGGCCACTAGAAAGGTGAATTTATAAATATCTGTGGGCGAGCTTAGACTCATTGAAAGATCATTACTGCGGCGAAACAAATAGTAGCCAGCCTGGGCTTGCAGCATGGCTCCCACCGAGATAAGCATAGGCAGGGCGGCGCTGTTTACTGAGAACTCGCTGTAGCCTTGTGTGACGACACTATAATTAACCAAGAATGAGCCCAAACCTATACCTAGGGTAGCCGCCAGTGGGTTAAGTAATAAAACACAAGCTAGGGCCAAACCTGAGGCAGGCCATACCGCTGAAGCAAAGCCGGGGGGGATGGAGAGCAATAGGCCAAAGTGGCCCATGAGGAAATAGCCAACCAGGGGGAGAAAAAAGTGTAATAAGGGCTTCACTAAGATATGTTCCTAACTGCAAGGTCTAATTATTGTAGTCAATATATCTTATAAATATAGCCGCTATTCTTTATCAGTCTATGCAAAAAGCTTTAGCTTTGCTTGCGCGGTGGAGTTCCTAGGCGAGTTTATGTGCAAGGGCCAGAGATGCCTGGGTCAGTTCCGGAGGCAAAATCTTCAGCAGCAGCGATTGCAAGTATAGCCTTACTTTTGGCAGGGTATTGACTGCTGACAGTTACTAGGCAGCGTGTGTAGGGGGAGATCTGAGCTGGGGGGGCAAGAGGCCACCACCTAAGTGGGGCCTCGCAGGGTGTTTAGTCGATTAAGGTCTTAAACTTTTTGGAGCAGGCTACCACGTTGTCGTTGATGTAGGCTTCGTGGTTTTCTTCTACTTTGTTTAGCTTGTAGAGATAGTTTACTAAAATAGCGGCCGATTGTTTAAGGCCGTTTTTAGAAACATCGCCCATCCAGTTGAGTTGCTCTATGCGCGCACCGTTGCCTAGGTGGAACCTGGCTACGGGGTCTAGGGGAGCAGCACCGCGTTTTTCATTGTGCAGGTAATGGGCGCACAGGCGCATCAGCACGGGCTTTAAGGTTTCCGCAAGGGCTGGGTCTTTGTGCCAGTTCTCTAATTCTATTTGCGCTAATAGCTTACGCTCTTTGCTGTTAATTAAAGTACTTTCTTTGTTTTCCAGTTCTTTGTTTAACCAGCGGCAGAAGGTCGGTATGGGCGACAAGGTAGAGAACTGGGTCAGCTGTGGCAGTTCTTCGCGCAGCTCCATTACCACTTGTTTAATTAAAAAGTTACCAAAAGAAATGCCTTTAAGGCCTTCTTGGCAATTGCTGATTGAGTAGAAAATCGCCGTGTCGGCAGGCTCTTGTTCTAGCACATCGCTTTTGGGGGCCAGTAATGGCTGTACGGCGGTGGCTAGGCCGTGGGTGAGGGCTACCTCTACAAAGATTAATGGTTCGTCTTCTAAGGCGGGGTGGAAAAAGGCAAAGCAGCGTCTGTCATCTTCTAAGCGACGACGCAAATCTTCCCAGCCATTCATCTCGTGTACGGCTTCATAGGCAATGAGTTTTTCTAGAATATGGGCCGGTGTTTTCCAATCTATGCTGCGTATTTTTAAAAATCCGCGGTTAAACCAGGACTCTAATAAGTGTTTCAAGTCATTATCAACAGCGCGCAGTTCGTCGTGGTCTTTCAGGTATTTTTGTAAATCTGCACGCATGCCCACTAGTGTGGGGGTGCCGGTGGGAGACATGTTAATGCGGCGAAATAAGTGCTGCCGCGGTGGCTCTACCGCTTTGCTTAAGGCCTGTAGATTTTTAGCTGAGGGCTCGGCCTTATAGGCATCAGCGCAGTGCACAATGGCATCTGAGCGGGGGCTGTAATCACTAACCAGTAGTTTAAAAAACTTGAGTTGCTCTTGCTCATTCATGGCGTGGTAGGCGTTTACTACCGCGCAGGCTAATGCGGTGCCCATGGCTTCGCCCTTGTTAGAGCAGAGGTCGGCACACAGTGTTTTAATGTTTTTTTCGTCTTTATTGCCTTTAGAGCGTCGTAATAGGTCGCGGCCGGCTTCGGCTATGGAGTTCATCCACGAATTGAATGACATAGTGTAAATCCCTATCCTGCGGTGAGTGGGCGAACGCCTGGCTGTGTTAATAGCCTGTAGGGTGAGCCCAAATATCGCTAGGCTAAATGAGTTATAACGTTATTGTGTTACAAGTGCGGCTGCTTCTGGATAGAAGCAGCCGCTGAGGTACTAATCAGTAACGGGCTTATTTAACAAGATCGATGGCATCGCCAAATAAGTCTTCGTCGCTGGGTACTACTTTTACTTTATCTAAGGGGCGAGAAACCCAAGAGATATTAACCAAGTGACGCCAGTTAATATTGTCATTAACCGAGTTGCCACCCCAAAAACCACAACCTAATGAGAAGGTTTGGCGCATACCGTTCCACACGTTGGCAGAGTTAGATAGCGACTGTGGCTGGTTGATCATCACGCGCGAGGTTTTCGTGCCCAGCGCAAACTTTTCAACCGCTTTATCGTTAGTGGTGTATAAACCGCAAGAGTGGCCCAGGCCTTGGTACTCTTGTATGGCGTTAGTTAATGCTACGGCTGCATCTACGTCAGCTACCTTGTGGAAGCCCATCACTACCGACAGTTTCTCACCTGAGAACATATACTCAGGGCCAGCACCGTTTTCAGGTACGATGATAAAGGACTTGTCTTCAGGGATGTTAACGCCGGCAATCTCGCCTATGCGCTGGGCAGATTGGGCGATAATGTCGGGGTTTAGGTGCGCGCCATCAGGCCATAGGGCATCTTTAAATTTGGGGTATTCGGCTTCAGAAACCAAGTAACCGCCTTGGGCTTGTAGCTTTTCTAATAAGGCATCATAGATAGCGGCAACGGCAATAACGTTGTTGTCTGATGAGCATGAGGTCGCAAAGTCAAAAGTTTTAGATAGTTTGATTTTGTTGGCTGCATCATCCAGGTCGGCAGTTTCGTCTACGGTGATACAGGCATTACCCGCACCTACACCTAAGGCAGGCGTGCCGCTAGAGTAAGCTGCTTTAACCATGGCGCCGCCGCCAGTGGCTAGTACTACGTCGGCCTGTTTCATTAGTTCAGCAGTGCCGTCTAAAGAAGGCTGCTCTATACCTATCACCAAATCTTCAGGCGCGCCGCAAGCTTTTAAGGCTGCACGCATATTGTCACATAGCATTTTGGTGGTGATTTTAGCGCGTGGGTGCGGCGCAATCACGATGGCGTTACGGCCTTTAACGGCGTTAATGGCTTTAATTACCGGTGTGGCTTCGGGGTTGGTGCACGGGGTTAAGGCACCCACTACGCCTATAGGCTTGGCCACTTTAACAATATTGCGCTCGGGTAATTCTTCGATTATGCCTACCGACTCATCGTCGATAATATCAAACAGCGCAGCGCGACATTTTTTAGACATTTTGGTGAACTTGCCATCGTAGTTACCCAGGGCAGTTTCTTCTACTGCTTGCTTGGCAATCTCTTCGGCTACACCGGGGCGGGCGACTGACCACACCATGGCGCGGATCAGTTGGTCTACTTGTTCTTGGTTGTAGTTTTCAATTTGTTTTTGAGCAGCGCGGGCGCGGTCAATAAGACTTTTGATCTCTTTGCCTGCTTCACTTAATTCTGTGGGCTGTGATACGGCCATTGTGTTACATCCTCTTAATTAGTTTGACGCTGTGTACTCACGGATAAGTGTAGTACACAGCTATTGAGAGCTTAGGCTTGGTTAAAGGTTTCACCTAAGGCATTAATGAGTGAGTCGATTTCGGATTTTTCGGTAGTAAACGGTAGCCCCAACTGAATCGTGGCACCGCCGTAGCGTACGTAAAAACCCTTCTCCCACATTTTCATGGCGATTTCGTAAGGGCGGCGCGCAGGCTCACCGGGGTGGGCCGCTAGGGTAAAGCCAGCGGCAAAACCGTAGTTACGAATATCGGTTACATTATTACAGCCTTTCAAGCTGTGTACCGCTTCTTCAAAGTAGGGGCTAAGTTCAGCAACGTTTTGTATGTAGTTACCGCTTTGCAATAAGTTTAGCGAGGCTAAGCCAGCTGCACAGGCTACCGGGTGAGCGGAGTAGGTGTAACCGTGGGGTAATTCCACCATATACTCTGGGCCGCCTTCGGCCATAAATACATCGTGTATTTCGTCGGTAGTGATTACCGCACCCATGGGGATGGTACCGTTAGTCATCTGCTTGGCGATGTTGATAATGTCAGGGGTTACGCCGTAGGCTTCGGCACCGGTTTTAGCACCCATGCGGCCAAAGGCACAGATAACTTCATCAAAAATTAATAAGATGTTGTTAGCGGTACAAATTTCACGCAGGCGATCTAAATAACCTTTTGGCGGTGGGATAACACCGGCAGAACCGGGCATAGGCTCTACAATAACGGCGGCGATGTTAGAGGCGTCGTGTAGGGCGATAATGTCTAGCAACTCGTTAGCTAGCTCAGCGCCGGTTTCGGGCTGGCCTTTAACAAAGGTGTTTTCAGGCAGCATGGTGTGGCGCATATGATCGGCGTCTACTGCTTGGCCGTATAGGGCGCGGTTGGGGCCTATGCCGCCTACCGAGATGCCGCCCCAGTTAACACCGTGGTAGCCCAGGCCGCGACCAATTAATTTAGTCTTGCTGGGCATGCCTTTTTTGCGCCAGTAAGCGCGGGCGATTTTTAAAGAAGTCTCGGCAGATTCAGAGCCAGAGCCGGTGTAAAACACACGGTTTAAGCCTTCGGGCATAAACTCGGTGATTTTTTCCGCTAATTGGAAAGCCTTGGGGTGGCCAAACTGGAAGGCGGGCGAGTAATCCAAGGTCTTGATTTGCTCGGCTACCGCTTCGTTGATTTCGGGCACGCTGTGGCCCAAGCCGCAGGTCCACAGGCCAGACAAGCCGTCAAAGATCTTGCGACCTTCGGCGTCGGTGTAATATTTGCCTTCGGCAGAAACAATAATGCGTGGGTCTTTTTTAAACTGGCGGTTGCCAGTAAACGCCATCCAGTGGGCGTCCAGTTGTTTTTGGGTTAATCCTGCAAGCTTGTCAGTCATAGTCTCTACTCAACTTATTAACATTAATGAGTGAATGATGGGCCGTGCTTATGGTTTGCCATTCATTCATGGGGTCGAATTTACACTTGTATTTATGTTTCATAAATGACTAAATATCACACTTAAGTTTCATTTTAATGAAACATAGGTTGGCCGCTATGAAGTTCTGATGCGGGCCATTAATAGCAGGGTAGGCAGGGTATGGTAACAAAAACCTTAGGGCAGCTTAGCGATGTCGATTTACGGCTGCTGCGGGTGTTTAGAGTGGTGGCCGAAAGCGGTGGTATCTCAGCTGCCGAGGTGGAGTTGAATATAGGCCGCTCTACTATCAGCCGTCACTTAAAGGACTTAGAGATACGCCTGGGGGTGGTGTTGTGCCGCCGTGGCCGCAGTGGTTTTGCGCTCACCGAGGAGGGCCAGCTGATTTATAAAGCCTCGCTGCGCTTGCTGGCCGCCATGGATGAGTTTAGGGGGGAGGTCAATGATGTGCACCAGCAGATGACCGGCAACATAGGCATAGCCCTGTTTGATAAAACGGTGACTAACCCTCAGGCGGCGATTAGCACGGCGCTGCGTCTGTTTGAGCAAGCGGCTCCTAAGGTGGTTTTAGAGCTGTTTGTAGAGCCGCTGAATGAAATTGAGCGCGGCATCTTAGATGGCCGCTTTCAGGTGGGGGTGGTGCCCTTTCAGCGCAGCGCCAGCGGCATCCATTACGAGCCGCTGTTTAAAGAGCAGATGTACCTCTACTGTGGCCGCCAGCATAGTTTTTGGGATGAAGAGCTTGTTACAGAGTCACAAATCTTGGCGGCTAAATACGCAGGGCTGGGTTATATGTCACCCAATATGCAAATAGGGCAGCAACTCAATATGCAGCGCTCCGCTACCGGCTATGACCAAGAGGCCATAGCCACGCTGATACTATCGGGTTGTTATTTAGGTTATTTACCCGATCACTATGCCAAGCAGTTTGTTGAGCGGGGGCTGATGAAAAGCGTGGGTGAGAATACCTTTCAATATCTCTGTGAGTTTTCGGCGGCGTATAGACTCTCGCCTAAACCCTCGCGGGTGGTGGATACCTTTATACAGTGCCTGAGGCAGGCCCATCAATTGGTTTAGCTTTACTCTGGCCGGTGCGTTTAGCTATGGCTTTATAGTGCTGCACCGGTGCAGCTGATACACTAGCTTGTTTTTGCAAATGCCAGATTGTGTGGCTGTTGTGGTCTACGCTGTAAATACATTAACGCAATGGGTAGTTGTATGCGTTTCCCCTTAATATTGCTATTACTGCTGAGTCATTTTAGCGTTGCTCAACCCGTTAGCATTCGTGCTGATGAATGGTTTCCTATGAATGGCAAACCCGGTGCTGAATTGCCGGGCTATATGATAGAGCTAGCCCAACGCGCTTTTGGCAGCATTGATTATAAATTGATGCCTTGGTCTAGGGCGCTTGAAGAAGTGCGCAGTGGCAGGGTGGACTGTGTTGTCGGTGCTGATGTTAGAGATGTCCCCGGCTTTGTATTACCCCATGAAAATTGGGGGACTACACAAATCGGTATTTATAGGCTTAAGGAAGAGAGCTGGTCTTATCAGGGGTTTGAGTCTCTTTTGAGTCAAAAGGTAGGTGTAGTTAAGGACTATACCTACGGTGAGCCTATGGATAGCCAAATACCTATGTACCCTAAGGTTTTTAAAATCGCGGCGGGTGAAGACGGCCTAAGCAGAAATATTAAGCAACTCATGTCCAAGCGGCTTGATGCTTTTATAGCGAGCACCGCGGTTGCTAATACCCTTATCAAGCAAATGGGTTTAGAAGATAGAATCAGCAATATAGCCGTACTTGGGCGACCCTTAGTGATGTATATTGCTTGCTCACCCGCTAATGAACGTTCGTTTCAACTCATTGATCAAGTGGATCAAGCCACGCGCCGTTTGCGTGCTAGTGGTGAGTTAGAGCTTATTCTCAATAAATATGGTTTGAGTGATTGGCAGCAATAAAACTAGGCCGTCAATTTTAAGTGTCTTTTAAAAGGCTGGTGGCCATTAAGCCTTTTAGCTCCAGCATCATAGCTTGGTTGACTTGTATAAGCCCACGCTTGGGTCTATCGAGGTCGATAATAATAAAAACAATCATGGCAATTAAAAAGGCAATCAATACCGTGGGTATTGCTAAGCGCTTATTACTGAGCCCGCTGGAGTAACCCATAATCCCTAGCGATGCGATAAACACTATAAACAAGAGTAGTAATACCACTTCCGGCACATGCATCTGCAGCAGCGCGTTGCGTTTACTTTGAGCATCAAACATGGCATTTAAAGCGTTGATATAAGCGCCCGTGGTGGTCGGCCTAGGGTCGGTACTGGCGGCTAAAGTCGCCAGCTCCCATAGTTCATACTGTAGCGTTGTTAGCTGTTCATTGTATTGAGCTCTGGTTTCAGTTTGGCTGAGATCGGTTTTGCCTTGAGCTATGCGTAGGTCTATATATTGATCCAGTGTGTGGTAGGTATCGCTACGGTAGGATGAAGCCAGTAAATGCACTCTTAAAACGGTGGTGCCTATGGCATTGGCTTCATCAATCAAGGCTAGGTTACGGTTATCAAAGCGTTGCATAGCCATGCTAAAAGTAAAGCCCAGCAATAATGCTAATAAACCTAATATACTGGCTTGCACCGAACCGGTGAGTGACTTGAGTTCAGCATTGGTGCGGTGCTGTACGTAGCGGCCTATGCGAAACGAGACTTCATTAAATAAAATAATCAGCGCAAATAGCACTAAGGTAATTACAATGCTGTTGTGGTTATACAGAAATTCTTGTTGGTCCATAGTGCTAAGGCCTTATTATGGGCAATAATTTAATGACTGTTAGATTAGTCTGAAGCCAGAGCTTACACCAGCACCGAGTATGAGTAAGGTGTTAATACTAGCGATGCAATGACATAGTTTTTAGTTAAATGGTTGTAGCCAGTGTAAAAAAACCACTACTATGGCAGCTCTGTTTTATTAAGCGTTGATATCACTCTTATGCGCCGTTATTTGCCCTCTCTTATTGCTTTACAGTGTTTTGAAGCCGCCGCTCGTCACCTCAGCTTTACCAAGGCGGGGGAGGAGTTGTACCTCACCCAAAGTGCGGTGAGCCGGCAAATTAAAAACTTAGAAGCGTTTTTGGGTTGCACTTTATTTCAGCGGGTTAAGCAGCGGGTGCAACTAACCCCAACTGGTGAGACCTATGCCAAAGGGGTGCGCGCCTTATTAGATCAGGCCGAAGTGCTGACCCGCGAGGTGAGTGCTGGCCAGGCCAGTGTGATTAAACTGGCGGCTGAGCCAGCGGTGGCCAGCCGTTGGTTAATCCCGCGGTTAACGCAATTTAAATCAGCCTACCCCGATATTGCCATAGAAGTGGTCACCGATATGGAAAAAATTTACGGTGAGGCTCATAGCTACGATTTGGCCATACTCTATGGCGCGGGGCGATGGCAGGGCTTACAGGCACGCTTTTTAATGGCCGATGAATTGGTCGCGGTGGCGGCGCCTGCCGTGTTGGGTAAGCAAAAAGCAGTGGCAGCTTATGCCGATATCACGCAGTTTCCGTTACTGCACCACACGGCGCAAATGTCGGCTAGTGACGAGTGGTTACTGCGTGCGGGTTACAGTGTTGAGGCTGTTAAAGCTTTGCCGGGGCAGCGCTTTGAGCATTTTCATTTATTGTCACAGGCGGCCTTGCAGGGTTTGGGGGTGGCGATACTGCCTCGTTACTTTGCCAAAGAAGAGTTGGAAAATGGCCGCTTAGTGTATGCCTGCGAGCAAAGCCTGCTCTCGCAAGAAGGGTATTATGTGGTAGTGCCCAAGGAAAAATCAGAGCTGGTGACCATCAGCCGGGTGGCGGATTGGTTTGTGGCGCAGGGCAGTAGCCCCGCACCTAATAGCTAAGGTTTAGGCCACCTGATTAACGGGGGTCAGTGCCGTTTGTTGGTTTAATACCGCTACTACATTATTCGCTACAGTTTGCGACATGGCGGTGTAGGCCTCGTCTTCAAAGTTGGCCAAGTGCGCGGTGAGGGCAATATTGTCGTAGCAAATATTATTGACCTCATCGGTGTAAACATCTAAACCCGCACCGTGTAACTCGCCATTATTTAAACGTTTTACCAGTGCAGCCTCATCGACTATGCCATCTCTGGCGGCGTTAATAAAAACGGCATTGCCTTTTACCAAGGCAATTTTCTCGGCACTGACTAAATTTTTGGTGGCTGCCATTAAGGGGATGTTGACGCAAATAAAATCACTGCGTTGTAACAGCTCATCTAACTCTACTCTTTGTGCGCCCCATTCCTGGTCGGCTTGGCTATTGTTAATGGCATCGTAGTAAAGAATCTGATTATCAAAACCTTTGTGCATCATCTTGGCTACCCGCGCACCTATGCGTCCTAGACCGACTATACCGCAGGTTTTATTGCGTATCGCCACACTGGTGGGGTTGAGAAAAGAGGGGTTAAGCTCTTGGCCAGAGCTTATGCGCTGATGGTGCAAGGTGGGTATGCGGCGCGCGACTGAAACTAATAGCGCGACGGTAGCTTCAGCGGTGGCATCAAAGGCCTGTTCCACCGGGGTGTTGGTAACAATAATGCCTTTAGCGGTGGCAGCCTCTAAATCGATATTAGAAAAACCTATGCCCATATTGGCGATGATTTTTAAACGCGGCGAGGCGGCTGCAAAAAATTCGGCATCTATATTGTCCTCGGTGTGAGTCAATATGGCGTCAGCTACGGCGGCCTGTTGCAGCAGTAAGTTGCGGGGGCAAACTTGGTCTTTTTCATACATGCTAAAGCTAATACCGGCATCGGCCAGTGTTTGCTTAACCATGTCAGTTTTATACGTTACGCGGGTTAAAAACGCTTTCATAGTAGGGCTCCGTTATACGCATTGTTTATGCGGCGCAGTAATAAGGGCGCAGTACTTGGCTGCGCCCCATTTTTTTAAGTTTGGGAACAGGGTTATAGAAAATCTTTTTCCATCACTTCAATAATGGTGGGGATGTTTTGCTGCTGTGCTTGCTGTAGGTGGCCAATCAAACTCTCTAAGTTTTCCGCGCGGTAAGCGGGGCAGCCGTAACCTTGGGCGATAGTGAGAAAGTCAGGGGTGTAAATATCACAGGCTATGGGTTGCATGCCCGCCTCTTCAAAGTTTTGGGCAATCATTTCGTAGCGTTGGTTGTTCCAAATAACTACCGCTACCGGGATCTCCGCTTCCACCGCGCTGGCTAATTCATTAATGGTAAATTGCAAACCACCGTCACCGATTAAACACACTACCGGTAACTCGGGTTTTGCTAATTTGGCACCAAAGGCGGCGGGCAGGGCGTGGCCTAAAGTACCGTAACCAGTGGCAGCAGAGGCAAAACTGCGAGGCTGCGGCGCGTCATACTGGGCGCCGGCAAAATAGGCGGGTTGGGTGGAATCACCTATCACTACGGCCTTGGGCAGTGCTTGCTGCAGGCTATCTAAAAAGCGCTGGTAACCGGGATGGTCCAGTGCTTTGAGTTGTGTACGTAAGGTGGCGGTGCGATCAGCTCCTTGCCTATGGGCGGGGTTAATCAGCGGCAATAGCGCCGCGCTGGCCAAGGCGGCATCAGCTTGTATGGCTATCTCGGGGCGGGCGTTGCGGCTAAGTTGAGCGGCCTCTATATCTATGCGTATTAACTTGGCTTGGCCCAAGCTAAATTGGCCATTAAAGAAAAAGTCGTAATCAGTTTCGGCCAGCTCTGTACCTATGGCCAAAATTACATCGGCGGCTTGGTAGAGATCGCGTATAGGCTGGTAAGAGGGGCTGCTACCCACATGCAGAGGATGGTCGGCGGGCAGTATGCCTTTGGCGTTGTGAGTGGTGGTTACCGGCGCGTCTATTTTAGTGGCCAGCTCGCGTATTAATTCTGCGGCATCGGCGGCACCGCCGCCCAGCGCGATGACCGGATTTTGCGCTTGATTTAATAAGTCGGCGGCTTGTTGTAATTGCACAGGCGAGGCAGCGGGGCGGCTGGGTAGTGGCCATAGCTCCATATCAACATGGTCGGCATTGGCGGTGATAACATCCAGCGGCATAGAGATATGCACGGGGCCGGGGCGCTCGCTATTAAAAATGGCAAAGGCGCGGGCGATAACCTTGGGCAGCTCATCGGGGCGGGCCAAGGTGTGGCTCCATACACTGCACTCGGCCATGGCGGCCTGCAGGTTGCGAGTTTCGTGTAAGCGGCCTTCGCCTAAGCCTTTTTCCCAGCTATTGTTATCGGCGGAGATTACCAGCATGGGGATGGAGTCTTGCTTGGCCTGGCCCATGGCCGTACCTATGTTATAGCCGCCGGGGCCGGACACGGTAATACATACTGCGGGCTTGCCGGTGACGCGGGCGTAACCATCAGCCATAAATCCTGCGCCTTGTTCGTGGCGTGGGCTAACATGACGTATAGGGGTTTGTGGCAGACCACGGTATAGCTCTATGGTGTGGGTGCCGGGGATGCCAAAGGCGGTGTCTATGCCATAGGCCGATATCAGTTTTATAAGTTGTTCGCCGCAGGTAGCCATGTTGAAACCTCAGTTGATGAGTGGATTTGCGGCCATAGTAGAAATTTTGTGGGGCCTGCGAAAACGACTTATTTCTATTAGGTCATTCCGTAAACTCATTAACTATAGGGTTGGAAAAATGGAGGCAGAAAAATAGGGCCAGAAAAAATAGCGCGACAAAAAAGAATCCCTAAACAGCGGCTTAGTATTACCAAAACTGAGGGCTTGAACGTCTTAGTAGGTAGAACGTTATGTTGGAGCAATTGTGAAGCGAAAACAGCCCGAGCCATGGGCAGGCAAAACCGCCCGGCCCGAGACTCAACACAGTGATAGCGAGGCTGAACAACAGCTAGAGGTATCCACCCTATTTAGTGAGCACAATGAAGCATTGGTGCGCTATTTGTCTGTGCGCCTTAGTAACTCACAAGAGGCAGCAGAGGTCGCGCAAGAGGCTTATATACGCCTGCTTAGCTTAGATAAGCCCGACACCGTGAGTTATCTGCGGGCCTTTTTGTATAAAACCGCGGATAATATCGCCATAGATCGCTTGCGCAGACGCCAGCGCACCGAAGCGATATTTGATAGCGACGAGTCTGAAGGCGAAAGCCGCAGCGAAGTACAAAACCCCGAGCGACAGCTAAGTGCTAAGCAGTCCATAGCGCAATTGCGCAGCTATGTGGCTGAGCTGCCACCCAAATGCCAAAAAGCGTTTGTTATGTATAAATTTCAGGAGTGCGAGTACGCAGAGATAGCCGAGGCCATGGGCCTAAGCGAAAATATGATTCGTAAATATGTGCTGCGAGCGTTAGCGCATCTGAAAGAGCGGATGGCACAATGAGGTGCCAGCCAAAAAATCTAATAGTGCCAGCTGGCCCATCCAACAGGTCGATAGGGTAAGAGTGTAGTGAGGTTATGAATACAGATTTGAGCGTGTCTAAGGGAGCGGCGACACGAGTCGAAACCGAAGCCAACGAGTGGTTCTTGCGTATACGCGAGGGCGGCTTAAGCTCGCAGGAGCACAATGCCTGGAGCCGTTGGATGACTAAAGATGCAGCCCATGAGCAAGCCTTCCAAGAGGTAGAGCAATTGTGGGCAGAACTTAGCGATTTGGCAGACATTGGCTTGCCAACAGAGGCCGAATTGGCTGCCGATGATTATCAGGGTGATATGCCCATTAGCCAGTGGTTGCAGCAGCAATCCGATGAGCAGCCAGCCATTCAGCAGCAGGGCCGAGAAACGCGCAGCCTGAGCTTGTGGCAGCAGCTGCTTAACGGCTCCCCCCTGCAATATGCCATGTCAGCGGCGGCCAGTGTGTTATTGCTAGGCTTTATTGTGCTGATGAACCTGGGGCAAAACACGGGCAAAGTGCCCAGTGTTGAGAGCTTTCAAACCGGCCATGGCCAGCACAAGCAAGTGGCCCTAGCTGATGGCAGTGTGATAGAGCTGGGGGCGGAGTCCATCTTAACCGTAAGCTATCAAGCCGACAGCCGCGACGTTAATTTGGTGAGTGGTGAGGCCTACTTTAAAGTTGCCAGTGATAAAACTCGCCCCTTTACCGTGCAAACCGGCAGTGGTTTTGTGCAGGTAGTGGGCACGGCTTTTAATATCGACAGGGATGATAGCAGCAGCACCATCACTGTGTTGGAAGGCCATGTTCGGGTAGCCAGCCAGCGCCAGGCTTTGGTCGATAGCTTAGCCCGCAAGCAAGCAGTAGGTCAGCATGTTGCCGAGCTATTAGCGGGTGATCAATTGGTAGTAGACGGTAATGGGGTCTTGGGCCAGGTGCAAAAAGTCGATGCCAGTGCCAGTATTTCTTGGCGCGAAGGGCTGTTGGTATTCGTGAAGCAGCCCATGGGTGATGTGATTAGTGAGCTTAACCGCTACAGCAAACAGCGCATTATTTTGGCTAACGCCTCTATCAGCAACATTGACTTTACCGGCACTGTCGACAAAACTCGCATAGCCGAATGGTTGGTGGGGCTGGAAAAAGCCTACCCTATACGGGTGTCTATTATTGATGAAAAAACCGTACTGCTGTTTGATAAAACCTTATAACAGCGCCAGCGGTTTATAGCTGGCGCACAAACAACTATTGAGAATAAGCCCCCTAGGGGGCCATAATAATAAAATGCTTAGCTCCCCACTTAGTGCTCCTGGGGTTGCGATACACCTTTTTCGCTGCCGCAGTAAAATTAAAGCCAAGCAAACCACAGGGAATTGTTGCCTGCACTCGATGGCTGTAGTCGAGTCTGTTGCGCATGGATAAAGCCGTTGCTGGTAAGCCCCTAGCAAGTTACGCCTGTGCGTTGCTATGGCTGTGTTGCGCCTTTTTTTCTAGTTCGGTTATGGCTGACGCTTTAGTTAACGCTATCGACACCTCCCCAGCCAAGCCTAAAGCTTCGATAAAATCTTTTAACTTGCCTGCGCAATCACTAGCGACTGCGCTATTAGCTTTTTCCAAGCAGGCCGGTGTGCAGCTAATACTTCCGCAAGCGGCTATGCCTGAGCATAGTACGGTGACTTATGAGGGGGATTACCCGCCGTTGCAGTTGCTGGCGCAGTTGTTAGAGGGTAGTGGCCTAAGCTATGAGCTTAGCGGTGAGCATACGGTGGTGATACAGGCTATCGCCCAGCCCAGTACTGAGCAAATGGCGCAGCCTATAGAAGAGATATTAGTTACCGCCCGCAAACGCCGGCAGCGGCCAGAGCAGGTGAGTGTGGCCCTTAGCGTATTTGATGGCGGCGCTATTACCAACTTGGGTATAGCCAACCCCGAGCGCTTGGCGGCACAAGTACCTTCCATGACGGTTAAAAGCCCCTATGCCACCAGCAATCCCGTATTTACTATACGCGGCATAGGCTATAACAGCTTTACCTCCAATATGAGCAGCACCATAGGCTTTTATGTGGATGACCTTTACCTCAATAGCAGCAGCCTATTAAGTTTTGACCTATACGACATAGAGCGGGTAGAGGTATTGCGCGGGCCACAGGGTACGCTGTTTGGGCGCAATACCTTGGGTGGTGCCATAGGGGTGGTAACACGCAAGCCCAGGCAGACCTTTGATGGCTACCTGCGAGTGGATAAAGGCAACTACCAATACACCGCGCTGCAGGGGGCCGTAGGTGGTGGTTTGACTGAGCAGCTGGCGGGGCGTTTTTCGTTTAATAGCCGCCGCCAGCAGCAGGGCTTTTATGAAAATAGCCTCAATGGCCGCAACCACGGTGAGGTGGATATTAACTCTTGGCGGGCGTCCCTGCTGTGGGCACCCGATGAAAAGCTCAGCGTTTATGCCAAGGTCTACGCCTTAAAAGATCGATCCGAGCAGTGGCATTACGATGTGCTGGGTACCCGTGACCCCAATCAGCCTAGCCAATCGCCACTATTGGGCGAGGTGTACGAGCAGCCCTGCCAAGCTTGGTTGCAGGACGATTTAGCGGGCTTGCAGCAATCCTGCGTCAATATCAAAGGCTATCAAGATACGGATGGTGACCCTTATAAGGGGCGCTTTAGCCTGGACCCCATAGTAGAGTCCGATACCCGTGGTGGCGTGCTGCAGGTGAACTGGCAGCTGCCCTTTGCCGAGCTGCAATCTATCACCGGTTATCAGGACTTTGAAAAGCTATTGGAGGAGGAGTTTGACGCCTCACCGCTGTTGCTGGGCGACAATATACTCAATGATGATATAGGTATTTATTCACAGGAGCTGCGCCTGGTTTCGCAAAGCGATAGCGCCTTTGAGTGGATAGTGGGGGCCATATACAGCGATGAAGATATCGCCGCCTCGGTGCTTACCTCAGGCCGTGATCGCTGGGGCACCGATATACTGGTGGACTACCGGCAAAAAACCATTAACCAAGCGCTGTTTAGTCATGTTGAATGGAGCCTAAACTCGCGCTGGCGGGCGCTGGCGGGGCTGCGTTACAGCCACGATCAAATAGATTTTAAGGGTACTACCCAAAACCTAGACCCATACAATAATGGCACGGTAGAAGTGCTTACCGTGCCGGTAGCGCCGGGGGTGGTAACGGCCACCGACAACAGCATTAGCTACGGCTCTTGGTCGGGTAAGTTGGGTTTGGATTATCAGGCCAGCGACCACTGGCTGTGGTATGGCAATATCAGCCAAGCCTATAAAAGCGGCGGTTTTACCGGTTATTGGGTGATATTGCCAGAAGACGGCGAGCCCTATGATGAAGAGACCCTAACCGCCTATGAGCTAGGCCTTAAATGGCAGTTGCCTGCCTGGCATATGGTGGCCAGTGCAGCCTTGTATTACTACGACTACCGCGACTTACAGCAAGTTTCCTCAACAGCGGCAGGCACGTTTTTAATCTCTAATGCTGGCGATATACGCTCTCGCGGTTTAGAGGGGGAGCTGAACTGGCAGCCCAGTAGCCGAGTCAATATGGTGTTGGGGGCCAGTTATATAGATGCGACCTATTACGATACCCAGAACAGCGAGCTGCAGCAGGCCGATACTCGCGGCGAAGGCCTGCAAGACTTAACCGGCAATGTCCCGGTCAATACCCCGGAATGGGCCATGAATATCGCCCTAGATTATCGGCTGCCCTTGGATCACGGCCTGTCGCTGACCTTCTCTACCGATGCGGCCTACCAAAGCAAGGTTTATTTAGCCTTGGACAATTTAGAGGTTAAAAGCCAAGAGGCCTACTGGATATATAACGGCAGCATAGTGCTGGCGGGGCCAGAGGAGCATTGGCAGCTATCCCTGTGGGGCCGCAATTTAGCCGATAAAACGTATCATACCGAGGCCTTTTCCTCGAAAAGTTCAGGTTTATTAATGCGGGTGGTTGCACCGCCCAGGAGCTATGGTGTGGCCCTGAGTTACCAATGGTAGGTATTTGAAATAATTCATTTTTCTATATTAAACAATAGCAACTGCTTATATTTTTTGCGGCGCTAGTGCAGGCCTTGCCATGGCCATCCATCTTAAAATCTAGACTTTTTTTCATTTTTTTATTCACAAATCGAAAAGCCTGTTCGTCTTAGGGTTAAGTAGCAAGTTTATCTTTGTGAATAATAATGAGGAGATGTTAGCCCATGCTTAAGCAGCAGCAATTCAAGAAAAAAGCGCTCAGTTTATTAATACCTGTAGTGTCTATGTCGGCCCCCAGCCTAGTACAGGCGCAAGGCTCAGTTTTGCAGTTAGAGGAAATGGTTATTACCTCTAGCCGCCGCGACTCTACCGTGATGGATATCCCATCTAACATCAGCGCGGTAGGTGGCGAAGCTTTAGAGAAAGCAGGCATCACTGACTTTTCTAAATTAACTCGTAATATCCCCGGACTTTCTTTTAGCGACACTGGCCCGCGTAACAACGGTATTAGTGGCGGCTTAATTATGCGCGGCATGAACGCGCAAGCGGGCGGCTTTGAAGATTTTTATCGCTCTTCTGACCCAGCGGTTTCTACCTACATAGGTGAAACACCTTTATTCGTAAACTTAAACATGCGCGATATAAACCGCGTAGAAGTGTTGCGTGGCCCACAGGGTACTTTATACGGCTCTGGTTCTTTGGGTGGCACCGTGCGCTACATACAAAACAAGCCCAGCATGGAAGCTTTTGAAGCGCATGTGTCGGCTAAAGTGGCGCAAACTTCAGGTGCCGGTGATATCAATACCGATACCGAGTTTATGATTAACCTGCCTATCTCTGACAACATGGCAGTACGCGCCGTGGGTGCCTATGTGGATAACAGCGGTTTTATCGACGCCAACCGATTAGAGGGCCTAGATGCTAACGGCCAACCTACTGGCGTGTTAAGCAGCAAAAAAGATATTAACGGCAACACCGTTGAATATGCCCGTTTAGGTTTTGTGTGGGATATTAGCGACAGCGTAGGTTTAGAGTTTAACCACCAAATTCAATCCGATGATGTCGATGGCCGCCAAGCCTATTCCGCTAGCGAAGGCGATTTTGTTTCGGGTGTTAAACGCCTAGAGCCTTTTAGCCGCGATGTGCGTATTAGCTCTTTAGATATACAGGCCGATGTGGGTTTTGCCACGGTTTCGTCTTCTAGCTCTTACTATCGCAACGAAGCTGAAAGTACTTACGACCAGAGCTACAACTATGCAGCGCAAGGTTTTTGGGCCTACTACGATGGCGTACCCAGAAACTTTGTTACCGGCGTGAAAGAATTTGAAACCGATGCCTTTGTACAAGAAGTACGTTTAGTGTCTAACACGGAAAGTGATTTTGATTGGGTAGTGGGTGCTTATTACTCTTCCTGGAATGGTTCGGCAGATGCCGCTGATTATATACATGGCATAGATAATTTTTACGCCATTACCAATCCGCAAGCGCCAGACTTGGGTTACACCAATATTCAAAAAGACAACTTTAAAGATAAGGCCGTTTTTGGTGAGTTGACTTACCACGTTACCGAAGCTTGGCAAATGACCTTTGGTGCGCGCTTCTTCGATCAAACCTTTGAAAGTAGCCAGACTATTACCCTACCTCCCTGTGGTGTGTTCTGTGGCGAAGGCCCCACCGGTTTGAGTGGTGGTACCGCTGAGCAAGATTTTGAAGATGAAATCTTTAAATTTAACACCTCTTATGATTTCTCAGAAACCATGATGGTGTTTATGACTTGGGCCGAAGGTTTCCGCCACGGTGGCTCTAACGGTCTACCTATTGATGACCCCAACACCGTAGCCGTAGAGGGTGGTATATTTGCCAACCATGCCAGCCTAATGACTTTTGATGCGGATAAGGCAACTAACCTAGAAGTGGGTTTTAAAGGCCGTTTCTTTGATAATCATTTAGAAATGTCGGGTGCTATATTCACTATAGACTGGGACGACAACCAAGTGCTGCAGCGCGCGCAGGGCGGTTTCCCCATAGTGTATAACTTGGGTGAGTCGAAAACGACTGGCTTAGAGTTAGAGATAAAATCGCACTTTACTGAAAACCTATCGTTGTCATTAGGCTATGCTTATGTAAACGCTGAAACCTCTAAAGATTTCTCAGGTTTACCTGATAGAGCTGGTAACCCCACTTTAATCATAGAGAAGGGCTCTGAGCTGCCTGGTGTTCCCAAAAGCACCTTTACGGCTGCCTTAGACTATTCGTATATGATGGACAACGGGGTGGAGCTGGCTTATCGTTTAGGCGGTTTTTACAAAGACAGCTTTGGTACCGACTTTAACAAAAGCAGTATTTACTATGATGAGGTAGATTCGCAGGTCATTATTGATACCTCACTAGTTGCTTATGTAGATCAGTGGCAGTTTACGCTTTCTGTTGATAACCTGTTCGACTCAGACGACTCGACTTTAGAGTTGGGTAACGCCTTCTACCAGCAGTATGCAGGCCAACCCGATGCCACTGGTCGTAACCAGGCGGGTGATGCCAGCTATGTGGTACGCCCACGTACGGTTGGTGTAGGTGTGAAATACACCTTCTAAACATTGCTAGTATTAATAAACAATAAGGGCTGTAAGGCCCTTATTGTTTATTGAGTCCGTATGAATTTTATTACCAAGTTTTTTACAAACCTGGTTAAGTATAAAAAAGAAAGTGAGTAAGCATGAATGATCAGGTGGTAAATTCTGCACAAAACAGTGAGCACTGGACGCGTGCTAATTTTTTAAAGTTTCTTATCCCCTCGCTATTAGGCGTGGGTTTATTTTTGGTGCCGGTAGAATTTAACGGCAAGATGACCGTATTGCTGGGCATGATGGCCGAGTTGCTAAAAGCTGCTGTGGGCAGCTCTATGGCGCACTTAACCACCTTTGTATTTGTGACTTCCGCGGTATTGTCATTGTTTTACAGCTTGGCTTCTGAGTCATGGACACGCCGAACTCCCGCCTTGGCGGAAATGTTTCAAACTACCCCTATCTGGTTAATCCTGCGGGTTGTGGGTGGTGTTTTCAGTACCATGACCTTATTGCAATATGGCCCAGAGTGGGTGATAGGCAAATCTACCGGCGTAACCGCCTTTGTTGATGTGGCCGGTATTATTTTCTGTTTAATAGGTATAGGTTGCCTGTTGCTTCCTTTGTTAACGGATTACGGCTTTTTAGAGTTTGCCGGCACCATGTTGCGCAAGGTGTTTCAAAAAGTGTTTGGCCTGCCGGGCCGTTCAACTATAGATGCGCTGGCCTCGTGGGTGGGCTCGTCCAGTATTGCGGTGTTGGTGACTATACGGCAATACGAAACCGGTTTTTACTCCATGCGTGAGGCCTCGGTAATCGCTACTAATTTCTCGGTGGTGTCGGTGCCTTTTGTGGTGCTCACCGCGCAAGTGGCGGGTGTGTCGGAATACTTTTTTCAACTCTACGGCGCCATGGTGTTGATAGGCGTAATATGCGCCATAGTCACACCTAAACTGCCACCGCTGTCGCGTATCCCCGATGAGTATTACCCGCCGGTAGGTAAGCAAATCAAAGAAGCTGCCGATGATGGCCGCTCTTTAGGTAGCTGGGCTATAGAGCAGGCATTGGCGCGCGCTTCGAAAGCGCCATCTATTGTTAAAATGCTTAAAAGCGGTTTTCATAGTTTGTTGGATTTATTTTTTACCATGATGCCCGCCGCTATGGCGATAGAGTTTTTGGCCTTGGCAACTTATGAATACACCACTATTTTCCACTTTATCACCACCCCGTTAGTGCCTATTTTAGAATTGTTACAAATCCCTGAGGCACACGCTGCAGCTCCCGGTGTAGTGGTGGGCTTATTGGATCAGTTTGTACCGGCGATTATTGCTGGCGGTATCGATAACCCGATTACCAGTTTTGTATTGGCGGGCTTATCGGTAACTCAGTTAATTTTCTTTGCTGAATCAGCCATTCTGATTATGCGTTCAAAAATTCCCCTAAGCGTACCTCAGCTAATCGCTATTTTTGCTTTGCGTACCACTATAGCGCTGCCTATCTTAACGGTGATTGCGCATATTATGTTTTAACGCTAGCTCGTTTTAGTTGTTATAAAAAAGCCGCTATTTTTTACAAATAGCGGCTTTTTTTGCAAAGAGCGGGGTGATTATTTAGTTACATAATTAAAAGTTAGCACGATACTAGAAGGCTGAGGCGGGTGCTGTCGCGAAATATAAAAGGGCTGGCCGTGGTAGCGGATGAGACAGCGCAGCGCCTTAAGGTTCAGTAGCGGACACGGGCGTCTTTTTAGATAAAGAGGGGAGGGGCCAGACCATGTAGCGATGGCACCCGGCTCAGTCATCGGTGTTAGTGAATCGTAGTCTTGGCTCAAGTCGCTCTCAACAAAAAAAGCTTGTCTGTTTGCATAGTGAGAAGTTCTTAATTCGGCAATGGCACAAGGTCATTGCTCCATGATGGCGGCCTTCCAGGCTGCCTTCACTCCCGCCTGAGCCCGTCTCCCCTGCGGGGAAAACAGCCGGTCTCAGGCGCTCACTCAGCGCTCATCTTTTATATTCCGCAATAACCTTCTGTCATTACCTTTCCATCGTAGTAGATCAAGGTAAATATTTTTTGCCGACAATATTAAAAACTAGCACGATGCGAGAGGGTTGAGGCGGGTGCTGTCGCGAAATATAAGAGGGCTGGCCGTGGTAGCGGATGAGACAGCGTAGCGACTTAAGGCTCAGTAGCGGACACGGGTACCCTGGAGGGGCCAGACCATGTAGCGGCGGCATCCGGCTCGGCACTCGGGATTAGTAACCCGCTGCATTGGCTTAAACTTTTCACAGCAAAACACAAAAATATATAACGCTAATCTCGTGGCATAGTGAGAAGTTTTTAACCCGGCAATGGCACAAGGTCATTGCTCCATGATGGCGGCGCTGTTCTGCAGGTGGCGGGCTACCTTCACTCCCGCCTGAGCCCGCCTCCCCTGCGGGGGTCTCATGCGCTCTCTCAGCGCTCATCTTTAATATTGCGCAATAACCTTCTGCCATTACCTGCCTATCGAGGTGGTATTAGAGTACAGTTTTCTTAACTACAAAATTGGCATTCACACGATGCCAGAGGGCTGGGCCGGGTGCTATCGCGAAAATATAAGAGGGTTGGCCGGCGTAGCGTTTAGCTAAAGGGGGGAGGGGCCAAGTCATGTAGCAGTGGCATCCGGCTCAGCCATCGGGGTAAGGGACCTACAAAGTTCAAACAGTTTACACCAGGCAAAAAAAAGCCCTCAGCTAGCTAAGGGCTTTGTTATCACTGGGCTAGGGCTTATAGCGCCTCTATCACCATGGCGATACCTTGGCCGCCACCTATGCATAAAGTTACTAAGCCGTAGCGGCCTTTGGTGCGTTGCAGTTCATAAATAAGCTTAGTCATTAACACCGCGCCGCTGGCACCTATGGGGTGGCCTAACGCTACCGCACCACCGTTGGGGTTGGTTTTGTCGGCGGGGAAGCCTAGCTCTTTAGCAACACTACAGGCTTGCGCGGCAAAGGCTTCGTTAGACTCAATAACATCTAAGTCGGCCACGCTAAGCTCTGCGCGCTGTAAGGCCAGCTTAACGGCAGGTACAGGGCCTATACCCATAATAGAGGGTTCAACACCGGCTCTGGCATAGCTTACAACGCGGGCCAAAGGCTTGAGGCCTTGGGCTTCGGCGGCAGAGCGCTCCATCATCAGCGTCATAGCGGCGCCATCGTTAATGCCTGAGGCATTGGCGGCGGTGACAGTGCCGTCTTTTTTGAACAGGGTTTTCATAGCGCTAATGCTTTCAGCGGTAGTGCCTTTACGGGGGTGCTCATCGGTATCAAATACGGTTACGCCCTTACGGGTCTTTAGCTCTACCGGTACGATTTGCTCTTTGAAATAGCCTTGCTCTATGGCATTAATGGCGCGAGCGTGGCTGGTTTCGGCCAGTTTGTCTTGCTCTTCGCGGCTAACGTCAAACTTCTCGCTCAAGTTTTCGGCGGTAACCCCCATATGGCCAGTGCCAAAAGGGTCGTGCAGGGCTACAGTCATATCATCTTCTATTTCACTGTTGCCCATGCGCTGGCCCCAGCGGTTGGACTTCATAGAGTAAGTAGCCTTGCTCATAGACTCACAACCGCCTGCGATGGCCGTAGTAACTTCGCCGGTTTGGATTTGTTGGGTAGCATTGACTATCGCTTCTAAGCCGCTGCCGCAAAGGCGGTTAACGGTAACGGCGTGTGAGGCTATATCCAGGCCGCCGTTGATGGCGACTAAGCGTGACATATAGGCATCGCGTGCTTCGCTGCGCAATACACTGCCCACTACGCAGCTTTCAACGGTTTTAGCTTCTATGCCTGCGCGTTTAATCGCTTCGCGCACACAAAGGGCGCCTAATTCAGCAGGGGGTACATCTTTTAAGCTGCCACCATAGCCACCTATAGCGGTACGTACGGCACTTAAAAATACGACTTCACGATTTGCTTGCATGGGGTTACCTTTTTATTCATAACAGCATAGGGCTGTGTTGATGGAATCTGCCGCTCAAATGGCGTGCATATTTTGAACAGCAGTGTAGCAATTTAAAAGACCGGGATTATACCCAATGCAATTACTTATAGCAGAGACCAAACAAACCAACTTGCAAGGCAAAATGCATCAAGTCTTTATCGCTAATGCTTTATCCATTATGGTAGCGTTTGTTTGTCAAGTTACCCACAGAAAGTAGACACCTCACTACAGCCTAATTGAGGTGACTTATGAAGACAAAAGCTCAGAAAAACAAGAACAAATACAACCACTATACCGAGAAGTTTCGTCGGGAAGCCGTGCG
>NZ_JANHAP010000007.1 GCF_024734385.1 Dasania sp. GY-MA-18
GGTTTCAATAGAGCGCCGGACGGCTTCAAGCCGAAAAGCCTCCGTGTATCGTTTATTGGGTTTGTATTGCATAAACACCTCTCAATTACTTCATTTGAAAAGTGTCCGTTCTTTTGGGGTCACACCATGCAGCTTGCAGCTTGCAGCTTGCAGTTCGGCCTTTAACGCGTCCCAAACACCACCATAGTCTTGCCTTTTACGTCTACCAAGCCTTGTTCTTCCAGCGTTTTTAATACGCGGCCTACCATTTCCCTTGAGCAGCCCACTATGCGGCCTATCTCTTGGCGGGTGATTTTGATTTGCATGCCGTCGGGGTGGGTCATGGCGTCGGGTTGTTTGCATAGGTCTAACAGGGTGCGGGCTACTCGGCCGGTGACATCTAAAAAGGCTAGGTCGCCAACTTTGCGGGTGGTCTCGCGCAGGCGCTTGGCCATTTGCGTGCCTATGGCCATTAGGAATTCGGGGTTTTGCTCGCTGAGTTCGTGAAACTTGGCGTAGCTGATTTCACCTACTTCGCATTCGGTTTTTGCTCTTACCCAGGCGCTGCGTGACTCTTCATTGTCGAACAGTCCCATCTCGCCAAAGAAGTCGCCCTTGTTGAGGTAGGCCACTATCATCTCTTTGCCTTCATCGTCTTCTATTAACACGGTGACGGAGCCATCAATAATATAGTAGAGCGAGTCGCTGGAATCGCCGGCATAAATCATCGTGCTCTTGGCGGGATAGCGGCGTCTATGGCAGTGGTTGAGGAATACATCAACATTTTTTATATGGGGTGTTAAAGCAACGCTGACCACGGGGCACCTTCTCTGTATCTTGCTGTAGTGACATTATTGTGACGCTAAGTATGGCCGTAAATGGCGATAATCGCTACAGTCTAGGGCAAAATGTAGTAGGCCATAGGCTATTTTTTTATAAGAATGCCTTTATCTGCTGTGTTAAACTCGCATTTTTTCGATTTTGATCAATTAGGTTGTGCAAATATTATGAAAGCAACAGTGAGTTGGGATGAGGGTGTTAGCTTTATCGCCGAGTCTGAGACTGGCCACAGGGTCACTATGGATGGCCCGCCGGATTTAGGCGGTCAAAACAAAGGCCCTAGGCCTATGGAAATGCTGCTTATGGGTATGGGGGGCTGCGCTTCTTTTGATGTGCTCACTATGCTTAAGAAATCGCGCCAAGATGTGGAGAGCTGTGTGGCCGAGTTAGAGGCCGAGCGGGCCGACGCGGTACCGGCGGTGTTCACCAAAATCCATATGAACTTTGTGGTAACAGGCCGCAACTTAAAAGAATCCCATGTAAAACGTGCGGTATCACTATCGGCAGAAAAATACTGTTCGGCCTCTATTATGATGGAAGCGGCTGGAGTAGACGTGACTCATGGTTATGAGATTAAAGATAGCCTCTAGTTGACAGTCGCTAGTCGCTAGGAAAAGATTTTAGAGACTAGAGACTAGAGACTAGAGACTAGAGACTAGAGACTAGAGACTAGAGACTAGAGACTAGAGACTAGAGACTAGAGACTAGAGACTAGAGACTAGAGACTAGAGACTGATTACTTTTCTAAGCCTAAGTAACTGGCAATTTCGTTAATATCCGGCGCCCCTTCTTCGGCGCCGAAGTAACAAACATCTTCGTGCTCATTGTTTACTATCAGCCCTACCACGCATTCAAATTTATATTCTTGGCTTAGGCTGTAGAGCAAATCTATGGGCTTTTTTAAAGTGAGTTTGCGGTTGGTGTCTATGCGCAGGCCTATAAAAGGCTGCTCACTATCCAGGTTTTTATAGACGGTCGCACTGCTGCGGCTTTCGCTTAGCCAGGCATTTATGGCGTTTTCTATTGCCGCTAGCTGGGGCGCAATTTCCTCAGCAAAATCATGGCTATCAATTAAACAATATATTTCCATAGTCTTATCTATTCTTTGTTCTTGTCGCTTAGCACTTACAGCTTGCCGCTATTTAAGCGGGTAGGCCCGTTTAAATATAATAAGTCGTTTTAGTCATTAAGTTGGAGGTAGCCGACATAAAGTTTTTTAGACTGTCGCTAAAGTCTACCCCGCCAGCTTCTAAGGCTCTAGTGCCATGAGCCTGTTCATCGACTAGCATGGTTTCTAAAATGGCTCGGCTGGCAGTATCCTGTTCGGGTAATTGTTGCAGGTGATCGTTTAGGTGCTGGCACACGCGCTCTTCGGTGGCGGCGACAAAGCCCAGGCTCCATTTATCGCCGGCCAAACCGGCTAAGGCGCCTAAGCTAAACGACATGGCGTAAAAGGCAGGGTTTAAAAAACTGGTATGGCTGCCCAGTTGTTGCAAACGCTGCTCACACCACACTAAGTGGTCTATCTCTTCTTCGGCGGCGTGTTCCATTTCCTTGCGCACATCGTCCAGCTTGGCGGTAAGTGCCTGGCCTTGATATAAGGCCTGAGCGCAGACTTCGCCGGTGTGGTTAATGCGCATGAGGCCTGCGATGTGTTTGCGAGTACTGTCGTCAAACGTGGCGGGCTCACAAGCGTCGGCGGGATTTTTGCGCGCAGCAGTAGCGGCGCTAGGGATTAAGGTGCGCAGCGCCTGATCGGCGTTAACAATCAGTTTATCTAGGGGGGATAAAAGACGCTGCATTAGCTTTCCTTATTGGTCGCTGTGCTTAGCTGTTTTCGCGGGCTATAGCTCGGTAGGCTATATCATCGCGATAAAACACGCCATCCCATTGTATCTGTTTTACCTGAGCATAAGCGGCTGCCTGTGCTTCGGTAACCGTGTTGCCCAAAGCGGTTGCGCACAGTACGCGGCCGCCACTGGTAACGACTTGGCCGTTTTCCAATTTGGTGCCCGCGTGAAAAACTTTTTCGCTGTCATTGCCTGCGGGTATGCCGCTAATGGCTTGGCCTTTTTGGTAATCGGCGGGGTAGCCACCGGCGGCCAGTACTACACCTACAGAGGCACGGCTGTCCCACTCGGCGCTAGTGCTGTCTAGTTTTTTATCTAAAGCGGCGTTGCACAAGGCAACTAAATCGCTGTTTAAGCGCAGCATAATTGGCTGGGTTTCGGGGTCACCAAAACGGCAGTTGTATTCAATGACCTTAGGTGCGCCATCGCTGTTAATCATTAAGCCTGCGTATAAAAATCCAGTGTAGTCATTACCTTCGGCAGCCATGCCAGCCACGGTGGGCTCTATCACTTCTTTCATAATGCGATCGTGAATGTCGGGGCTAACTACCGGTGCTGGTGAGTATGCTCCCATGCCGCCGGTGTTGGGGCCGGTGTCGCCATTGCCTACGCGCTTGTGATCTTGGCTGGTGGCCATGGCTAGTACGTTTTTGCCGTCTACCATGACGATAAAGCTGGCTTCTTCACCATCCAAAAATTCTTCTATCACCACGCGGTGGCCAGCTTCACCAAAGGCGTTGCCCGCTAGCATATCGCGTACTGCTTCTTCAGCTTCGGCTTCGCTCATGGCGACAATAACGCCTTTGCCTGCGGCCAGGCCGTCGGCTTTGATAACGATAGGTGCGCCATTGGCTTTAATATAGGCTAGGGCTTGGTCGGTATCGGTAAAGGTTTGGTAGTAGCCAGTAGGGATATTGTGGCGGGCTAAAAAATCTTTGGTGAACGCTTTGGAGCCTTCTAATTGCGCGGCACCTTTAGAGGGGCCAAAGCAGCGTAAGTTACGCTCTTGGAAAAAATTAACCACGCCTTCAACTAGCGGCGCTTCGGGGCCGACTATGGTCAGGCCTACATTGTTTTGTTCGGCAAAAGTGGCTAAGCCTGCAAAGTCCATAACGTCTATGGCGACGTTGGCGCATTTGTTTTCAGTGGCGGTGCCGGCGTTGCCTGGGGCAACAAAAACGGTTTCTACATCGGGAGATTGGGCGGCTTTCCACGCTAGGGCGTGCTCGCGGCCGCCGGAACCAATTATTAGAACGTTCATGTTTTGTCTCTACTGTTGTATGTCTTTTGTCATTCCCGCGGGGCGGGAGTCCAGTGTTATGGTAGCTGGTATGTGCTTGTTATACCGGTGTAAGCCGGTATCCATGTCTTGTTGCCATTCTCACAACGGCGGGAAAACATGCTTAATTTTTTATGTTCTTTACTATTAATGTGCAAATACTTTAGTAAAGGTTTCGCCCTTTTGGGCGAGTTCATTTTCTTTGTTTGCCCAAAGAAAACAGAACCAAAAGAAAGGGCACCCCTAGTCCGTCGTCGGCTACGCCGATACCCTGCGCTACTCATAAACTAGCGGCCGCTGCGGAACTCACAAAATAAAAATACTTAATTTTTATTTTGCTCAAACAGTCCTCGCTGCTTCGCGCCGCTACTTTATTGCGTTGCTCGGCGACTCCCAAGGGGAGTATGGCGCTTCGTAGATGTATCTACTATGCGCCAAAGTTTGTTTTAGTAACAATAAAACCTCTCCGATGTGGAGAGGGAGAGATTTTTCGTTGAGGCAAGGCGGAATCGTTTTGAGCAGCGCAGCTTATAACTATAAGTGAGCAGCGCAGAAACGGTTCCAACGCAGCATCGACGGAAAAGATCCCCTCGAGTTATTTAATGGCGGAAATGGCGCATACCGGTGAATACCATGGCCATGCCGGCTTCGTCGGCCGCCGCTATTACTTCATCGTCGCGCATAGAACCACCGGGCTGTATAACCGCTGCTATTCCTGCTTCTGCGGCGCTATCTATGCCGTCGCGGAAGGGGAAGAAGGCGTCGCTGGCCATGACTGAACCTTTAACGGTTAGGCCGGCATGTTCGGCTTTGATGCCGGCGATGCGGGCTGAGTTGATGCGGCTCATTTGGCCGGCGCCTACGCCTATGGTGCGGCCGCCACTGCCGTAGATGATGGCGTTGGATTTAACAAACTTGGCTACTTTCCAGGCGAATAATAGGTCGCGGATTTCTTGCTCAGTAGGCTGGCGCTTGCTGACGATTTTTAAGTCGGCGGCGGTGATGCTGCCTAGGTCGCGGTCTTGTACTAACAGGCCGCCGTTGACGCGTTTGTAGTCCAGGTCGGCAACAGCTTCGCCCCAGGCGCCGCACTCTAATAGGCGTACGTTTTTCTTTTCGGCAACGGCGGCTTTAGCGGCGTCGCTAATAGAAGGAGCGATAATGACTTCTACAAACTGACGCTCGCAAATCGCGGTAGCGGTTTCGGCATCCAGCTCGCGGTTAAAAGCGATAATGCCGCCAAAGGCTGATTCGGTGTCGGTGGCAAAGGCCAGGTCGTAGGCTGCTAAGATGTTGTCGGCTACGGCTACACCACAGGGGTTGGCGTGCTTAACAATAACGCAGGCGGGCTCGTCGAATTGCTTGACGCATTCAAGCGCGGCATCGGTATCAGCGATGTTGTTGTACGAAAGCTCTTTGCCTTGCAATTGGGTGGCGGTGGCAATAGAGCCAGCTTGTGGATTTTTTTCTACATAAAATGCAGATTTTTGGTGTGAGTTTTCACCGTAGCGCAGGTCCTGCACTTTATTGAACTGACTGTTGTAAGTGCGTGGGAAGTCTGCGCTGCCACCGGGAACCATGCGGCCAAAGTAATTGGCGATAGCGCCATCGTAGGCGGCGGTGTGTTCATAGGCTTTAATTGCTAGGTCGAAGCGAGTGGCCTGTGAAGTGCAGCCATTGTTGGCTGTCATTTCTTCAATAATGCTGCTGTAGTCGCTGGCGTTAACTACGATGTTTACAAAAGCATTATTTTTAGCTGCCGCACGCACCATGGTGGGGCCGCCTATGTCTATGTTTTCTATGGCGTCTTCTAATGAGCAATCGGGCTTGGCAACGGTTTGTTCAAAGGGGTAGAGGTTAACCACGACCATGTCTATGGCGTTAATGCCGTGCTCGGCCATCACGCTGTCGTCTTGGCCTCTGCGACCTAAGATGCCGCCGTGTACTTTGGGATGCAGCGTTTTTACGCGGCCATCCATCATTTCGGGGAAGCCGGTGTAATCAGAAACCTCTATTGCCGGAATGTTGTTGTCGCACAATAATTTGTATGTGCCGCCGGTAGATAAAATCTCTACGCCTTGTTGGTTTAAGGCTTGGGCAAATTCAACGATGCCGGATTTATCGGAGACGCTGATTAGGGCGCGTTTAATGGGAAGAAATGTTTGCTCGTTGCTCATATCGCTAGTCAAAACTCTTAGAGGTTAAAGGTTAGGGCGTGAGAGGGGCGCTAATAAAAAAGGCCAGAGCATATGACCGATTAGCTCTGGCCTTAATACGCAGGGCTTATAGTAAGCCGTACTGCTTTAACTTTTTGCGTAAAGTACCGCGGTTTAAACCTAACAGCTGTGATGTTTTGGTTTGGTTGTTGCGGGTGTACTTCATCACTTCTTCTAATAGTGGTGCCTCTACCTCTGACAGTACCATTTCGTAAACGTCGGTAACGTCTTGGCCATCCAGGTGTGAAAAATAATTGTTTAAAGCAATGGCCACGCTGTCGCGTAAGGTTTGAGCCTGGGCAACGGGTGCATGGGTCAAATGTTGCTTTTGTTGGTCGGTGCTTGAGACTGCCTCGGCTGCCGGTGCTGCTGCTGTAATATTGCCGAAAGTTGAGTCACTTGGGTTCATGCTGCTTTTTCCTTTGTATTCAACGGCAACATCAAATCGCTGGCAAACAACTCAGTAATAGCCTGGCGCTGGTCATGGGCGCTGTCTAACTGGTTGAAGAGCTTTCTGAAGTTACCGTTATTGGTGTGTTCTTTTAAGTACCAGCCCACATGTTTGCGGGCTATTTTAACTCCCATAAATTCGCCGTAAAAGGCGTATAGCGCGTCCAGGTGTTGTAGTAGCGTGTGACGCACTTGGTGCTGGTCGGGAGCGGCTACTATAACATTGTTGCACAAAAATTGATCTATCTGATGACAGATCCACGGCCTTCCTTGAGCGGCGCGGCCTACCATAACGGCATCTGCGCCAGTGTGTTCTATCACTTGCTTGGCTTTGGCGGGCGAGTCTATATCGCCATTAGCAATAATCGGTATATTTACCGCTGCTTTAATAGCCGCAATAGTGTCGTACTCGGCTTCGCCCTTAAACGCGCAGGCGCGGGTGCGGCCGTGTACGGTAAGAGCGGCGATGCCGTGGTCTTCGGCTATGCGGGCTATGCTGACGCCGTTGCGTTGCTCCGGCGACCAGCCGGTGCGTATTTTTAAGGTCACCGGTATGTCTACGGCGGCGACCACGGCCTGCAAAATATCGCTAACCAGTACCTCGTCTTTCATCAATGCTGAGCCTGCGGCTTTTTTGCAGACTTTTTTTGCCGGGCAGCCCATATTGATATCAATAATTTGGGCGCCCATGGCGGCATTGAGTTTGGCGGCTTGCGCCATCATCTCGGCATCACCACCGGCAATTTGTACCGAGCGTAAGCCTTGCTCACCTTCGTGATTGAGACGGTATTGCGATTTGCGGCTATGCCATAGCGAGCTATCACTGGTCACCATTTCGGATACGGCCAAACCCACGCCATAGCTTTTGCACATTTGGCGAAAAGGGCGGTCGGTTACGCCAGCCATAGGGGCTAGAACAACGCGGCTGTCCAATTGATAGTGGCCGATTTGCAACATGGGTTTAGGGTTATTCCGAGCAAGTGTGGCGTGCTGTTTCGTGGCGTTGTTTGGCTGCCAGAGTCGCGTCGCGCTAATCATTTGCGAGGCTGTTTAGGGCCTCCCAAAAAGAGGGCGCTATGATAATGCTAAGCCGCGCGGGGTTAAAGCTTTATCGTGCAACTTTTATACAATTTTTTTGCGGTAATTTGCCCAATAGTATGGTATTGGGCGAGGGGGTTTATTGCGGTAAAAAGCGCAATTGGTAGTTAACTGCGGCCGAACCGGGGTCGATTATGTCTAAAGAGATGTGTATGGGTTGCTTGGCGGGCATCATGCTGCGGCCGGTAAGCTCGCCAGCGAGATAGTCGCTGGGGCTAAAGCGGCGGCCGGCAATAATCTGGCCGTCTATGTCGGTAAACTGTAATTCCAGTAGCGGGAAGGGCTGCTGAAAACTGGCCAAATTGGTCATCATCGCATCTACCACTAAGGCATTTTGGGCCTTGGGATGGCTGCGCACCATTAAGTTGCTGGAGCGAATCAGGCCTATGTCATGCAGGGCGGGTAGCTGGCAGCCGCTAACTTGGCACAGTGTTTGGAATAATGGCCGGTACTGCTGATGGCGTGCCAGGCTGTCGAAGTTGTATTGTATATATTGTGCAGGCAGGCCTAGGGCGGCGACGAGTATGGCTGCGCGCCACAGCCAGCGATAGCTGTTTTGGCTGATAGTGCTGCTGGCTATTTCTACGGGTTCGGGTTCTATATTAGAAAGCAGCGGTTTGCCTTGCGCAGGGGCGTGGCCTATGCGGTCGCCGGCAGCAAAGCTTGAGGGCTGCGGTGCCAAGTCAGCTTCGTCTACGGAGTCGTGTTCGCCGGTGAGCGATTGCGAGTGCAGGTCATAGTTGTTTTCGGGGGCTTCATTGAGCAGTGCGACCAAGTCGGGGTCTAGCTCTGGGCCGGGCTTGCTAACCGAGGCTATGCTTTCTTCTAGCATCTCAGGGTGCAGGTCGAAGGCGGGTTTGGGCTTGGGGGCGGGTTCGTCCTCGTCTTCTTCTAATAGTTTTTCGGCCCAGTCGTCTTCACTGCTGTCGTCTTCGTCGCCGTTCTCGTCTAGATCTTTAAAGACGGCGCTGGGGCTGGACTCCCAGCTGTCCATATCTAAAAAGCTGTCGCTTAAGTGGCTGTCTAGCTCAAAGTCTTGCTCGGCGAACAAGGTTTCGTCGTCAGGCTCTAGCAGGGGCTGCTGGCTGGTGTTATCAAAGATGAGCTCGTCGTCATCGGCTGTTTCGATCAAGCTTTCGGGCTCGTCATCGTCCACAAAGATGAGCTCGTCGCTATCGTCTTGCTCGCTGGCTGCCGAGGGGCTTTCGGTTTCTTCGTCGTCGGCAAAGAGTTGTTCGGTATCTATATCGTCGCCGATAAGAAAGTCGTCATCGTCTAAGTCGTCAAAACTGTCGTCTATAGAGGTGGCGGGGATGGCCTCACTACTGGCGGCGGGTTTGTTTTCCCCCAGCCAGTGATCGGGGGCATTAAAAATATGTAGGCAGGAGCCACAGCGCACGGCGCCGTTGGCGATGTCTAGCTGAGCGTCAGTGACTCTAAAAGAGGTCTGACATTTAGGGCATTGTGTAACCCTACTGGACATACTCTATTCCTTGTAATGGCGTATTACTGATTAGCATTATTAATAAGTGCCAAGGCCTATGAGTTAGCGGCGGCCTAGAGCAGCCGCCAAATTATGATCAATTAGTGCCAATAAGTGTATCTGTTTTTTCAGAAAAAACGAGGACTTATACTGTGTTTGTGAAGTGAATCCAAGCTTAGCTGGTTTTGCGTTTGCCGCTGAGTCGCATCCAGCCTTGCTGGTTAACAGAGGGCTGCATGTTGAACCACTGTTGGTAGTGTTGGCTGAGGTCTTCGGCCTGTATATCTAAAAGGCCGGACAGGACGATATCGCCACCGGCCAAGCAGTGTTGGCTCAGGGTTTCGGCGAGCTCGGTGAGGGGGCCGGCTAAAATATTGGCCAATACAATATCCGCTTTGATACCGGGGGTATCTTCGGGTAAGTAAGTGCTTATTCGCTTGGGTTTGATATTGTTGTTTTGGGCGTTGTCCAAGGTGGCGATTAGCGCTTGTGGGTCGTTGTCTACGGCGATGACTTGCTTGGCGCCCAGTAACAGCGCCGCTATACCTAAGATGCCTGAGCCGCAGCCATAGTCTATGACCACTTTGTCTTTAAGCTCGGCGCTATCCAGCCACTCTAAACACAGAGCGGTGGTGGGGTGGGTGCCGGTGCCAAAAGCCAGGCCTGGGTCTAGCATCAGGTTGGTGGCGTCGGGTTCGGGGGGCTCTTGCCAGCTGGGGCATATCCACAAATTTTGGCCAAAGCGCATGGGGTGGTAGTTGTCCATCCAGGCGCGCTCCCAGTCTTTGTCTTCTAAGATTTCCCAGCGATAAGCGGGCAGTGAGCTTCCTAAGGTGGCGGTGGCGACCAAGGTGGCTTGGGTGGTGTCGGTATCGGCGGTAAACAGGCCGGTGACTTTGATGTTGTCCCAAAGCGGGGTTTCACCCACGCCGGGTTCGAGTATGGGTTGGTCGGCATCGTCTTCCATGGTTACGGAGGCGGCGCCGGCAGCCAGTAGGGCATCTTCGATGGCTTCGGCTTGTGAGCGTTGGCATTGTACGCGAATTTGTAACCAGGACATGTGGGTTCCTTAATGTGGTGATTTCGCCACTTTTTCGCATCCAAGCGAGCGTGGCCTAGCGTTCATCCTGAGCATAAAAAAACGCCTCAAAGGAGGCGTTTTTAAAAAAGAGCGCTGGGGGATTAGAGTCCCAGTTTCTTTTCTAAATAGTGGATATTAACACCACCTTTCATAAAGGCCGAGTCCCGCACTAAATCTTGTTGCAGGGCAATGTTGGTGCGTATGCCTTCAATCACCATTTCGTCCAGCGCACTGCGCATGCGAGCAAGAGCGGCCTCCCTATCTTCACCCCAGGTAATCACCTTGGCGATCATAGAGTCATAGGTGGGGGGCACGGTATAGCCGGAGTACAAGTGTGAGTCTACTCTTACGCCTAAACCGCCGGGGGGGTGATACATGGTGACGGTGCCGGGGCAGGGCATAAAGGTTTTTGGATCCTCAGCATTGATGCGGCATTCAAAGGAGTGGCCGCGTAGCGGTACATCTTCCTGCTTAATCGCTAAGGGGATGCCTGCGCAGACTTTGATTTGCTCTTTGATTAGGTCTATGCCGGTAATCATTTCTGATACGGGGTGCTCAACCTGTATACGGGTGTTCATTTCTATAAAGTAGAAATTGCCGTCTTCGTATAAGAACTCGAAGGTGCCTGCGCCGCGGTATTTAATGTCGTTACAGGCTTTGATACAGGCCGCATAGGTGGCTTGTCTGGCCTCTTCATTAATGTCGGGGGCGGGGGCTTCTTCCAGTACTTTTTGGTGGCGGCGCTGTAAAGAGCAGTCGCGATCATATAAATGTATGGCATTGCCTTGGCCGTCGGAGAGTATTTGTATCTCTACGTGGCGTGGGTTTTGTAAAAACTTCTCCATGTAAACCGTGGCATCGCCAAAGGCAGCGCCGGCTTCTGAGCGGGTTACGTGTATGGAGTTCATTAAAGCAGCTTCGGTGTGCACTACTCGCATGCCGCGGCCACCGCCACCGGCGGCGGCTTTAATGATAATGGGGTAGCCGATGTCACGAGCTATGGCCATACAGCGCTCGGTGTCGTCCTCGGGTAGAGGGCCGTTAGAGCCTGGCACGGTGGGTACACCGGCTTTTTGCATGGCTTCAATGGCGGCAACTTTATCCCCCATTATGCGTATGACATCGGGGTCTGGGCCAATAAAAGTGAAGCCACTTTTTTGAACTTGTTCGGCAAAATCAGCATTTTCAGCTAAGAAACCGTAGCCGGGGTGTATGGCGCTGGCATCGGTCACTTCGGCGGCGCTGATAATGGCCGGTATGTTTAGGTAGCTTTGTGATGAGGGGGCTGGCCCTATGCACACAGACTCGTCGGCTAAGCGTACGTGCTTTAAGTCTTTGTCGGCTTGCGAGTGTACGGCTACGGTTTTAATGCCCATTTCTTTACAGGCGCGCAATATACGTAGCGCTATTTCGCCGCGGTTGGCGATAACTATTTTTTCAAACATGGGGTGTACCTATTAGGAGTACCTATTAATTGAAGTAGTTGCATCAGCTGGGGTTACACAATGGTGACCAAGGGTTGGTCAAACTCAACGGGCTGACCGTCTTCAACTAATATGGCTTCAATAACACCGGCTTTATCGGCTTCGATTTGGTTCATCATTTTCATAGCTTCTACTATGCAGATAACATCGCCGACTTTTACAGACTTGCCTACTTCTACAAAGTTTGGTGAGCCAGGTGAGGGGGCGGCATAAAAGGTGCCTACCATGGGTGACTTCACTAAGTGGCCAGCGGGGGCTGGTGCGGCTTCTGCGGCGGCTGGCTCAGCAACTGGCGCGGCGGCAGCAACTGGGGCTGGCGCGGGGGCCTGCATGGGGGCGTGCGCATAAGCTATAGGGGCAGATGCGGCGCCATTACGGCTGATGCGCACAGACTCTTCGCCTTCTTTTATTTCAATCTCATCGATATTAGATTCTTCTAGTAATTCGATTAGCTTTTTAACTTTGCGTATATCCATGATGATTCTCTATTAGCTGTATGGTGAGTGAGGGGATTCAAGGGCGGTGAGCGTTACAGCTTGCTCAGCGCCGCTTGAAAGGCCAGTAAATAGCCTTGTGTGCCCAGGCCGCAAATCACGCCCTCGGCTATATCTGAAAAATACGAGTGATGCCTAAAGGCCTCGCGGGTATAAATGTTAGAGATATGAACTTCAATAAACGGGATTTGCACGCCCAGCAAAGCGTCACGCAGGGCTACGCTGGTGTGGGTGAATGCGCCGGGGTTAAAGATGATGAAGTTTATCCCTTCCTGTTTGGCGGAGTGTATGCGTTCTATTAGTTCATACTCGGCATTGCTCTGCATGGCCAGCAGGTGGTGGCCACTGCTTAGGGCTGCGTCGGTGAGCTCGCGGTTAATATCCTCAAGGGTGGCGGAGCCATAAACTTCAGGCTCGCGGCTGCCTAGCAGGTTGAGGTTGGGGCCATGTAAAACTAATAGTGATGCCATAGTACTCTCGGTATTTTCTCTGTGCCTGGCAAAAGGGCTGTAGCCGTTTATTTTGCTGGGCGGGCTTAAAATTAAGGGGTGCTTAAATTTAAGGCAGTGGGGATTCTGCCTTAAAAAAATAATGTAGTCCAATATTTGTTAACTTCAATGCATTTAGCGACAAATTTGCAGATTTTAACTGCAAGATCGACTATTTTTGGCCTTTTGGCCTTATTTTTTTTGGGCACGTTCGCGGCAAATGCCGCCACTTTTGCGGGCCGTTACTGGGACTTAAGCTTTTTTCGAGGAGTTTGCGGCTAATATCCATAAACGTGATGCTAACTTGCGGTATCTTTAGGTTTTTCTGTTGTGTGCCTAGTTTTGCTGGCTGTACAGGCTGATTTGTTCCAATAATAGCGACTTGCTTAAGATCTGCGGCAGGATGATTGCCCGGCTATTAGCGCTGGGTGGGTATAGCAGGTACAGCGGAATACCAGTACGGCCATGTTCTTTTAGTAAGGCGCTGATGGCAGGGTCGTGATTGGTCCAGTCGCCCTTGAGGTAGTTCACATTATTGGCCTTAAAACTGGCTTTAACTTCCTCGGTGCTTAAGGTGATTTTCTCGTTGGCTAGGCAGGTAATGCACCAGTCGGCAGTAAGGTTAACGAAAATGAGCTGCTGTTGTTGGCGTAGCTGGCTGAGTAATTCGGGGCTATAGGCTTGCCACTCTTGTTCGTTAGTTTGTTCGCTGCTGGGGCTAAGCATAGGGCTGCCTATTAGCCATACTGCAGCGGCCAGACAGCTTAGGCTGAGTAGCTTACGCAGCCAATGTTGTTGCCACAGCCATAGCGCCAAAGCGATAAGCAGGCAGCCGATTAATACCAGCAGCATACCGGTCACGCCGGTTTGTTTGCCTATTACCCAGCACAGCCAAAGCGTGGTGGCGTATAGCGGGAAGGCTAAAAACTGCTTTAGCTGCTCCATCCAAGGGCCGGGCTTGGGGAGCTTGTTTAGCAGCTTGGGGCTGTGGGCCATGATTAACACCGGCAGTGCCATGCCTAAGCCTAATGCGGCAAAAACCAGCAAGGCGGTTAGCGCATCCTGAGTGATGGCATAGCCCAGTGCGGTACCCATAAAAGGCGCGGTGCAGGGACTGGCGACTACGGTGGCTAATACGCCGGAAAAAAAGCTGCCGCTATAGCCCTGTTTAGCGGCGAGCTGGCTACCTGCCCCCATCCAGCTTTGACCTAGCTCTATAGCCCCTGACAGGCTTAAGCCCATCACAAAAAATAAGTAGGCCAAGGCGGCAACAAACCAAGGGCTTTGCAATTGAAAGCCCCAGCCTACCGCTTCGCCTGCCGCTTGCAGGCTAATTAAGGTGGCGGCCACGGCTACAAAGCTGACAATGACACCAGCGCTGTAGCTGAGGCCGTGCAAGGAATGATTGTGCTCTTTATCTTTGGTAAAGCTGAGTATTTTTAAGCTGAGTACCGGAAAAACGCAGGGCATTAAATTTAAAATGGCGCCGCCCAGCATGGCGAATAGGATGGCGTAGAGTAAAGAGATATGGCTGCTTTCATTACCCTTGCTGGCTGCAGACGGGGGGATCGCCGCGCTGTTGCTTAAAGGGTTTTGTTGCGTAATTAGGGTTTCGTCTATGCTTTGCTGATCGGCATTAATGGTAAAGATTTGTTTGCGCGGGGGGTAGCATAGGCCGGCGTCGGCGCAGCCCTGGCTGGTGACGGTGAGTTGGTAGTTACCAGTTTTGGGTATATCGGTGAGGGTGACGGCGCTGCTATGGTAGTACACCTCTACATCACCAAAAAATTCATCAGTTTTAGCCAGTCCCGGCTCTATGTCGGCGCTAATGGCTAGGGCTTGGCCCTGGTCTGTTAAGTCGAATTTAAAGCTGTGTTTATAAAGGTAATACTTCGGGGCGATTTGCCATTGCAGTTGCAGGCTGTGGTCTTGATTAAAAAAACCGCTGAGTTGATAGGCTTGCTCTACGGGCAAAAAGGTTTCGGCTTCATCGAATTGGCTAAAACTCTGAGTGATTAAGCCCAAAGTACTAAAGCTAAGCGCAAAGAAAAGTTTAAAAAGCATGAAACACCCGCTGTGCTGATTTATGATAAGGGCTTATGTTTTTAGGCAATAAGCGCTATCCATTGAAGGTTTATTGTATAGCAATTTCAACTGAGGCAGGCTATCGTGCTCAAAGTTTCATCTAGGCTGGTCAAAAACAGTGCGCTAGTCGTACTTATGCTTGTGCAGCTGATGATGTTTACGGCCAGCCCGGTTTGGGCGGCAGGCGATACATTTACGCCGCAGCAGGCAGAGCCAGCATTGGCCGAAGCTGAGCTGCGGCGGCTACACTATTATTTATTACAGGGGCAGCAAGCTCTTGCCGATCAGCGGCTATTATGGCCAAAGGGTGATAATGCCTACGAGTGGTTTCAGCAGGCGCTAAGCATAGATGGTCGGCAGCCTGAGGCGCATGCCGGCATGCGCCAAATTGGCCAGGCTTATTTGGCGTTGGCGCAACAGGCCTATAATGCAGGTCATAGGGCTGAGGCGGAGTTAATGTTGCAGCGCGGCCAGTATGTATCGCTGTCACCAGCGCAAGCCGCGGCATTGAGCCAGCGTTACCCGGCACCGGCAGTAGCGGCTAATGAGTTTGCTTTACCGCTGGCTGATTTATCCCAAAAAAATGAGCGCGTGATAGAGCAGCTGGGGCAATTGGCGCTGCGCGCCAAAGCCCTGCCTTCGCGGTTATTAATAGTGGCTAGGTCCGATAGAGAAGGGCGCTGGATATACAAGCAGATGCGCGATTCGGTGGCGGGTTACCGGCTGCGGGGTAATATTAAACTGGGGCGTGTGCCTAAAATCGTGTTTATCGATATGCCGGGCTCAGCCGTGCCTGAGCAGGCCAGCGATAGTTAAAGCAAGGAGCGTGATGTGCGAATAATAGTGACTTGCCTGCTGCTAATGATGGCAGGCTGGGTACAGGCAGAGTTAAAGATAGAGCAGGCTTATGTGCGCGGCTTGCCACCCGGCCAGCCTAACACTGCGGCTTTTATGAGCTTAAACAATACCGGCTCCCAGCCGCTAACACTAACAGCGATTAGCTCGCCAGCAGCGCAGAGCGTAGAGTTGCACACCAGCCGCCAGCATGGCGACATGGTGCATATGGAAAAACTGGATAGCTTACAAATAGCTGCCGCAGAGACAGTGGTGCTGCAGCCTGGTGGTCATCACTTAATGCTATTGGGTTTACATCAGCCACTGGCTGAGGGTGACAGCGTTATATTGCAGTTTAGTTTTAGCGATGGCTCGCAAACTAGCGCTAAACTAGCAGTACGCAGTGTATTAAATGAGCCGGCAGCACAACAGCATCAGCATCACCATTAAGTTAGGGTAAATTATGAATTGGCAGGGTGTTAAAGAGTCTTTACAGAGACAAAAAGAACGAGCGCTAGAAGCTACTGGTGAAGGCCTGTTACGTTTTGCGCCGCTATTGCTGGCGGTCTATCTGCTGGCGGCAATAGTAGTGGGCTTTTTTTGGTCATCAGAACCAGAGCGTTTGCCTGAGCAGGGGGCGAGTAATGCCGTGGTAGGCACCGCCACCACCGAAAGTTTAATTTATGTCGCCGACACCTTGCTATCTAAACCCGGTGGTTTTATCTCCAATGACATACTGCCCCCCGGGGTGTGGCTGGATAATATCCCCAACTGGGAGTACGGGGTATTGATTCAAGTGCGCGATTTGGCCAAGGCCATGCGTGAAAGTTTTAGCCGTTCGCAAACGCAGTCTACCGAAAACACCTTTTTGGCCAAGGCTGAGCCCAGCTTAAACTTTTCCAGCAATAGTTGGGCGGTGCCAGCATCGGAGTCGGAATATCGTAATGGCATTAAGCAGCTAGAAAAGTATTTGCGGAGTTTGCAAAGCACTAATCAGCCTTCGGCACAATTTTATGCCCGCGCCGATAATTTAAATTATTGGCTGCAAACCGTAGAGTCGCGTTTGGGTAGCTTATCGCAGCGTTTAAGTGCCAGTGTAGGTAAGCGTCGTTTAAATACTGATTTGGCAGGCTCTACCGAGGCTAAGCAATCCACCTACAGCCCACATGAGATGGAGGTGAAAACCCCGTGGTTAAAAATTGATGATGTTTTTTATGAGGCGCGTGGTGCCAGCTGGGCATTAATACACTTTTTAAAAGCGGTAGAGCGTGACTTTGCCGATGTGTTGGCCAAGAAAAATGCGCGGGTGAGTTTGCAACAAATTATACGCGAGCTGGAGAGCACACAAGAGCCCGTGTATAGTCCCATGATTTTAAATGGTAGTGGCTTTGGTGTGTTAGCTAATCACTCGCTGGTGATGGCTTCTTATATATCCCGCGCCAATGCTTCTATTATCGAGCTGCGTGAGTTATTAACCAAGGGTTAATCGGCAAGCTTTAACTACGAAAAGATAAAAGGTATAACAATGTTTTTAGTAAAAAAATTAATGGTATTGGCTGCAGCATTGGCAATGGCAGCCTGCGCTTATAGCCCGCAGCAAGTCATGATACAGCCCGAGCTAGATGTGGCTGACGATGTTTACGGCCAGGGCCGCATAGTGACGGTGCAGGCCGAGGATCAGCGTAGCAATAAGGCCATAGGCAGCCGTGGCGGTGCTTACCCAGATACGAGTTTAATTACCCCAGCTAATGATATTAGTGAAGCCATGGTTAAGGCCACTAAAGCGGGTTTGCGCCAACAGGGTTTTTCGGTAGATTCAAACCAGCCGCCGGTAGCCACATTTAAAGTTATTGTGGATACGCTAAATTATGAAAACGATAAAGATACTGTTACCGCCAAGGTAAATTTGATGGCGGTGTTGCGTGTTGAAATTAACGTGGCAGAAAAAACACATAGCGGTGTTTATAAAAGCGCCATCAGCCAGCAGTTAGTGATTAAACCTACAGCTGGGACTAATGAAAAATTGATTAATAAAGTGTTGTCTCAAACTTTACAGCGCGCCTTGGCTGACCCTAAAGTGAAGGCGTTTTTGAGTAATAGTTAGCAGTCGCTAGTTGTAAGTCTCTAGTCGCTAGGTTTTTTTGATATTTATTTTTTAAATCCGGCAATGGCGCAAGGTCATTGCCTGCGGCTGTAGAGAACACAGCTTTTAATATCTTAAATATTGGCACGACGTGAGAGGGCTGAGGCGGGTGTGCTCGCGGAATATAAGAGGGCTGGCCGAAGCAGCGGATGAGACAGCGCAGCGTTTTAAGGCTCAGTAGCGTATGAGGGCGTCCTTTTAGGTAAAGGGGGGAAGGGCCGGCCCATGTAGCGAGTGCGCCCGGCTCAGTCATCGTAGTAGTAATCTGTAATTGCAGCCCGAATTTGCCTTTCCCTAATCGAAAATTAAAAAGCGCATTGCTTTATTGTCAGGGTTAAGTGCTTTAAATACGGCAATGCCCCAAGGTCCTTGCTCCATGATGGCGGCCCTCCGGGCTGCCTTCGCTCGCTACTGAGCCCGCCCCTGCGGGGAAAGCCGGTCTCATCCGTTCACTCAGCGCTCATCTTTTATATTCCGCAAGCACCTTGGGGCATTGCCTGCGATCGTAGGGTGTCCAGCTTTTAATATTTTAAAATTTAGCACGATGTGAAAGGGGTGAGCTGGCCGTGGTAGCGGATGAGGGCGTCTTTTTAGGTAAGGGGGAGGGAGGGCCAGATCATGTAGCCAGAGCATCTGGCTCAGCCATCGGTGCCAGTAAGCCACACCTACAGCGGTAGATTTCTCAAGCAATAAAAAAGCCCTTACCTAAGTAAGAGCTTTATCGGTATTAAGATGCCCAGCTTGTCGCTGCGATTTTTTAGCGCTTAGATTATAAGCGTTTACCCTGTTTAACCTTGGCGTTTTTAAACAGGTCGGCCATGGTGCTGCTGGGGGCTTGCTTTTGTTGCTGCTGGCGTTGGGTTTTAGCGCTAGCGCCGCCTTGGTTTGGCTTGCTGCCGCGTTCGGCGCGATTGTCTTCACCCGCCTTGTCGGTCAAGCGCATGCTCATGCCTATGCGTTTGCGCTGTACGTCAACTTCCATGACTTTTACTTTGACTATGTCGCCCGCTTTTACCACCTCGCGTGGATCTTTTACAAAAGTATTGGACAGGGCTGAGATATGCACTAGGCCGTCTTGGTGTACACCTACATCCACAAAGGCGCCGAAGTTGGTGACATTGGTGATGGTGCCTTCCAAAATCATATCGGGCTTGAGGTCAGAGATTTTTTCTATGCCTTCTTTTAGCTCGGCAGTTTTAAACTCGGGGCGCGGGTCGCGGCCGGGCTTGGCTAGCTCGCTGATAATATCGGTAACCGTGGGCAGGCCAAATTTTTCATCGGTAAATTGAGCGGGGTCCAGGGTCTTTAAAAACTGGTTGTCGCCCATAATATTTTTAACCGGCACATTATGTTGGTTGACAATTTTTTCTACCACGCTGTAAGACTCAGGGTGTACCGCCGAGGCATCCAGTGGGTTGTCGCCATTCATAATGCGCAAGAAACCAGCGGCCTGCTCAAAAGCTTTGTCGCCAAAACCTTTGATGTTTTTTAAGTCTTCACGTTTAGTAAACGCACCGTGGGCATCGCGGTAGTCGACTATTTTATTGGCCTGGCTGCTGCTTAGGCCCGATACGCGCGTAAGCAGTGGGCTAGAGGCGGTGTTGAGGTCTACCCCTACGGCGTTTACACAGTCTTCTATAACTACATCTAATGAGCGCGCTAATTGCGTTTGCGAAACATCGTGCTGGTATTGGCCTACGCCTATGGCTTTGGGCTCAATTTTTACCAGCTCGGCCAGCGGGTCTTGCAGGCGGCGGGCGATAGAAATTGCGCCGCGTATGGTTACGTCTAGGTCGGGGAATTCTTTAGCGGCGAATTCCGAGGCCGAATAAATCGAGGCGCCGGCTTCGTTGACGATGACTTTTTTCAAGCCCAGATCGGGGCGCGCTTTGATAATCTCACCCACAAAGGCATCGGTTTCGCGGCTGGCGGTGCCGTTACCTATGGCGATCAATTCTACCTTGTGTTTTTCGGCAAATTTAATCAGCACCGCGGCTGACTCGGCGATTTTGTTTTGCGGCGGGGTGGGGTAAATGGCGGTGTGGTCTACCACTTTACCGGTGGCGTCGACTACCGCTACTTTTACGCCGGTGCGCAGGCCGGGGTCCAGGCCTATGGTGGCCTTGGGGCCGGCGGGGGCTGCTAGTAATAAGTCTTTTAGGTTGTTGGAAAAAACTTTAATGGCTTCTTCTTCGGCGCTTTCACGCAGCTGGCCCATTAGGTCGGTTTCTAAATGGGTGTATAGCTTGATGCGCCAGGTCCAGCGCACCACTTCGCGCAGCCATTTATCGGCGGCGCGGTCCTGGTCTTCTATATTCCAGTGCTTGGCTACCATCACCTCGCAGGGGTGTATGGCGGTTTTGGCGTTGGCCTGCTCGTCGGCATCACCCACGATAATGCTTAAATTCAACATGCCTTCATTGCGGCCGCGGAACATGGCCAAGGCGCGGTGCGAGGGTACTTGTTGCAGCGGCTCGTCGTGCTCGAAGTAGTCGCGGAATTTTTCGCCTTCCTGCTCCTTGCCTTCGTTCATGCGGCTGCTGAGTTTGCCAAAGTCCCATAAATAGCCGCGCAGCTGGCTGATGAGGTTGGCATCTTCACTGAAGCGCTCCATTAATATGTATTTGGCACCGTCCAGAGCGGCTTTGATGTCGGCCACGCCTTTGTCGGCGTCTATATAGTTGGCGGCTTCTACCTCGGGGGCTAGATTGGGGTCGTTGAGCAGAGCGTCGGCCAGAGGCTCCAGGCCTGCTTCTATGGCGATTTGGCCTTTGGTGCGGCGCTTCTTTTTATAGGGCAGGTATAAATCTTCCAGCCGGTTTTTGGTGTCGGCGGCGTTGATATCGGCGGCCAGCTCTGGGGTGAGCTTGCCTTGCTCCTCTATGCTTTTCAGTATGGCGGCGCGGCGGTCTTCCATTTCACGCAGGTAGCGCAGGCGCTCTTCCAAGTTACGCATTTGGCTGTCATCCAGCCCGCCGGTGACCTCTTTACGGTAACGGGAGATAAAGGGCACCGTGGCCCCTTCGTCTAATAGGCCTACGGCGGCGCTGACTTGCTGGGGTTGTATGGATAGTTCTTCAGAGATACGTTGAAAAATACTGCTCATGAGGATACTGACACTCTGTTATTAGGCATGGAGAATAGAGGCGCATTATGCAGAAATCATAGGGCGCTGGGCAGCTTGTTGCGGTAAAAAAAAAGTGCTAGGGGAAGGGCAGCCACAAGTGGCAAGCTGCAAGAGCTTGGGCTTGTCGCTTAAAGCTTGCCACTTGTAGCTGCTGACAAAGTCAGCCTATTCCGTAATCTTATCGTGATAATGCGCCAAGTCTATGCCGAAGGAGCCGTTGGATAGCAGGTGGCGTATGCTGATGATGTCGCCGTTTTCGTCTTTGGGGTGTTGGCTTAGGTCTAGCTGGCGCTTGGCGCAGGGTTGTTTGTTGCGGTCGCGTACTATCAGTATGCGGGGTTTGTTGTTATTGGCCTGTGGGGTGGGCAGTACTAGGGCGGCTTCACCGGTGCTTAATTCGGCAACGCTGCCAGCGGGGTATATGCCCAGGGTGTTGATAAATTTGTTTACCAGTTTGCTGTCGAAATGGCTGCCTTGTGCGCCCAGTAAAATACGTAAACCTTCTAAGGCGGTTTTGGCGGGGCTGTATATGCGTGTGCTGGTTATGGCGTCGTAGGCATCGGCTATGGCGACTATGCGGCTGAAGTAAGAGATTTTATCGCCGCTTAGTTGCTGTGGGTAGCCGCGGCCGTTGATGCGCTCGTGATGGCTATGGGCGACTTCGGCGGCGATTTCGGGTACGTCGTGTTTGCTCATTAGCATTTCGTAGCCGTGGCTGGTGTGTTTTTTGAGCAGGATAAATTCGGCATCGGTCAGTGCTGCTTCTTTATTTAGTATGCCCAGCGGCACCTTGGCCTTGCCTATGTCGTGCAGCAGCCCACATAAGCCCAGGGTTTCTAGGTCGGCGGGTGACAGGCCTTCGGCGCGGCCTAAAGTGATGGCATAAACAGCAACGTTAAGGCTGTGCTCGGCAGTGTATTCGTCCACATCTTTTAATAGCCCCAGCCATATCATGGCCTCTTGGTTGGCTATCACTGCGGCTACGCATTGCTGCACGGCTTTTTTGGCGACGGTGGCATCAAAGCTGCGGCCTGCGCGCATATTATTAAAAAACCCCTTAATAATACTTTTGGCTTGGCGGTGTGCGCTTTTGGCCTGTGGCAGGGCGTGCTCAAAGGTGAGGGTGTTGCGGTATTTATGGCGTACAAACTGTTCGCCAGATGGATCTACCGGCTTGGGCTTTTTGTTTATCACATAAACATAGCGGCATAGCGTTTGTAACTGTTTTAGTTCGCGCGGGGTTTTGATTTTAAAACCATGCACAGTGAAGGGAGATTCTAGCCAAGGGCGATCTAGTTCCACTACGCTCATGCCTATTTTGAGGTCGGCAACATTTAAGCGCTGTATTTGGCTAGGTCTAACGGACAAGCTTTGTCTCCAAGAGCGATGAGGTGATGAATAGTGTATCGGCACGGTGCGGTAAATCTTTGCTTTTAAAAAAGTTTGGTTATAATAGCCCGCGTTGCGCGTAGTACCAATAGCAGTAACCCTGCTGGTTGCGCAAAACTCACCCTGGGGGTGGCCTGTTTGATCATAAGTCGAGTTAGGCCTGAGACGTTTACGAACCCCTTGAACCTGATCCGGTTAATACCGGCGTAGGGATGGGAAATACTAGCTCAGCCTAGTGATTACATAGTACCCTTCTGCACGTCCGTTTCCGGGTCTCTTATGCTTTTTTAGAGACCAATTATGAAAACTCTTTGTAAATCTTTATTGGCGCTGTCTATCAGTGCTTCTGCATTTGCTAATACGCAAATAGAAACTGTAGTTGTGACCTCGGATTTTCGTGAGGCCAATCTGCAGCAGGCACCAGTGAGTGCCAGTGTTTTTTCTGCGGAGCTTATAGCGCAACGCCATGCTCAGCATTTAGAGCAATTACTGGCGATGGCTCCCAACGTTAACTTTGCCAGTGGTAGCTCGCGTGCCAGATACTTTCAAATACGAGGTATAGGTGAGCGTTCACAGTTTATAGAGCCGATTAATCCATCAGTAGGTGTCATTATTGATGATGTGGATTTTACTGGCATAGGTACTGTGGGCACTATGTTTGATGTTGAGCAGGTAGAAATTTTACGCGGGCCACAAGGTACTCGCTACGGCGCAAATGCCTTAGCCGGCATGATAGCTATCCAATCACAGGCGCCCAGTGAAACCTTGAATGGCTATATAGAAGCTACCGTTGCGGAATATGATAGCTATTCAGTGGGTGCGGCTGTAGGCGGCCCAATCAGTGATGAGTTATTGTATCGCGTAGCCGTGCAGCAGCATGAGTCCGATGGCTATATGGATAACGTCTTTTTAAATAAGGAAGACAGCAATAATTTTGATGAGCTGACAGCCAGGGCCAAGCTGCGCTGGATAGCCAGCGACGATTTAAGCATTGATATGAGTGTGTTTAAAGCCGATATAGATAATGGCTACGATGCATTCACCTTTGATAATTCTCGCAACAGTATTGCCGACCAACCTGGTCACGATAAACAAGATACTAATGCGTTTGCGATTAAGGCTGATTGGGTTATTTCCAGCGCTTTGAAATCCGAAATAATAGCTAGTTATTCAAGTAGCGATATAGAGTACGGTTATGATGAGGATTGGAGCTATGTAGGCCTGTGTGCCGGTGCGCCTTGTGATGGTTGGGAATACTCCTCTTTTGATAATTATTTGCGTGAACGTGAAACGGGCACTGTAGAGCTTCGATTACTATCCGGTGAAACGGGTAAAATATTTAATAACAGCACAGAGTGGTTACTAGGCTTTTATTTAAGAGACCAAAGCGAAGAACTGGAAAGAGAATACACCTATTTAAGCAGCAACTTTACCAGCGATTTTGATACCACTAATCAGGCTATTTTTGCTGAAACTGCAACTGCGCTTACCCAAAAGCTAACGCTAACAGTAGGGCTGCGAGTTGAAGATTGGCAGGCACAATATGATGACGCCAACGCCTTAGATATAGAGAGTGATGAAACGCTTTACGGTGGCAGGTTAGTGTTGGATTACGCCTATAACGATGACGCCATGATTTATGCCAGCATAGCCCGAGGCTATAAGGCAGGCGGCGTTAACACCGATGGTACTCTGACAGCTAAAGATAGAGACTTTGAAACTGAGTACCAGTGGGCTTATGAGCTGGGAGCCAAGCATTCGTTGTTAGACAATCGCTTACAAACTCGGCTGGCGTTATTTTACACCCAGCGTAAAGACCAGCAGGTTAAAGCCTCTTTTTCTGCGCCTCGCAATGATGGCAGCACAACGTTTACAGATTTTATTGCTAATGCAGGCCAAGGTAAAAATTACGGTTTAGAGCTTGAGGCAATTTATCAAGTCACACAGCAGTTGCAAGTCGCTGCCGCGCTAGGCTGGTTAGAAACCAAAATAGAAGATGACGCCTTATCGGTGTCTGGCCGTGACCAAGCCCATGCGCCTAACTATCAATACTCTGTTGCTATGCAATACGATATTAGTGATGCTTGGAGTGTGCGTTTAGAAGCCGAAGGTAAGGACGGATATTATTTCTCGGATAGCCATGATTCACGAGCCGATAAGCAGGACTTGATCAATGCTAAGGTCAGCTATGCTATTGATAGTTGGAGCCTGTCATTATGGGGGCGTAACTTAACAGACGAAGATTATGCAGTCAGGGGCTTTGGTGGTTTTGGTAATAACCCGCAAAACTTCTATGAGAGTGAAACCTATACTCAGTTAGGCGAGCCTAGAATTTATGGCGTCAGCGCAAGCTATAAGTTTTAAAGTTTTAGCCTCAGTTAGACTGTAGTTATGGATGCCGGGTCACGCCCGGCATGATTGAGCACGGCATTGGTTGCGAGTTGCTTGTTCGTCACTCCGGCGCAAGCCGGAGTCTATGCTTACTAAGTTTTACACATATCTGTATGCCGGCCCAGGTCGGCATGACTATATTAAGGAATGAATATGATACTCACCGCTGAAATCAGCCTATACCCCAACAACGAAAATTTTATTCCCCCTATAGATAATTTTATCGCGCGGCTAAACCAATACGATGATGTAGAGGTTAAAACCTTTCCTACGGCCACCATTATTATGGGGGAGTACGACAGGGTAATGGATATATTAAAAGTAGAAATGAAAACTCACCGGGAAGAGTATGGCATGGGGGTGTTTGTCGCTAAATTTATCCCCGGTTATGAGGCGCTGTAATGGCGTTTAGCGAAGCTATCGTTGCCGCTTGGCAGGCCATGTCACTATGGGAGCTGGCCGCGGTGTTGTTGGGCATAGCGTATTTATTACTGGCGATGAAAGAAAAAATCAGCTGCTGGTATGCAGCCTTAGGCAGTACGGCAATTTATACCGTGCTGTTTTGGGATGTTAGCCTGCTGATGGACTCAGCCCTGCAAGTGTATTACATGGCTATGGCGGTTTATGGCTGGTACCAATGGCAGCGCAAAGATAATAGCGGTAAAGCAGAGCTGCCGATTAGCCGTTGGAGTTGGCAAACCCACAGCGCAGTGATTGCCAGTACAATCTGGCTGTCGTTTATGTCGGGGTGGCTATTACAAAACAACACCGATGCAGCCTGGCCCTATCTAGACTCATTCACCACTTGGGGTGCAGTAGTAACCACTTATATGGTGGCAAAAAAAGTCCTGGAAAACTGGCTGTACTGGATAGTGATAGACGGCATTGCGGCATTTTTATATGTGGATAGAGGTTTGTACCTCACCGCATTATTAATGGCCGTTTATGTGGTGATAGTGGTAATAGGTTATGTACAATGGCGGGCACTATACCGCAATGAGCAAGGCCTGTGCCCAGCAACCGCATAAATACTATCTTACAAAACTACGCCAGCTGGGGTTTGGCTAGCAGTGCTAAGCCCCAGTTATTACGCCAGCTAGAGGGCGGTTTAACCAATCAATCTTTTTTGTTGCAGCTGGCGGATGAATGCTATGTGCTGCGCCTATTTTCACCTCATAGCCAACAGCTTAATATCAACCGTGAGGCAGAATATCGCATCGCCTCTATCGCGGCACAGCAGGGCTTGTCGCCGCAAACTATTTATTTAGCGCCCGATCATAGCTATTCTATTAGCCGCTACCTTGACGCAGAATTATTTAACCACAGTGCGTTAAGCCGGGCAGAAAAATTACAGCGCTTGGCACAATGCTTACAGCAGCTGCACAGCATTCACATCGATATTGAACTGCCGCAATTAATTGTTAGTGAAAAAGCCCAGCATTATTGGCAGGCAATAGCACAGCTTCCCGCTGCGGCTATTTATTTGCAGTATAAAGCACCCTTGCAGCAATACTTTAAGCAACTACCAGTGCTAGCGCCGCCAGTACTTTGCCATAATGATTTGGTGGTTGAAAATATTTTGTTAGGCGAGCAGGGCTTGCGTCTAATAGATTGGGAGTATGCCGCCATGGGTAATCCCTATTTCGATTTGGCGGCGGTGATTATTAACCAGCAGCTTAATGCCGAGAACGAGCAGTTGTTTCTTGGCAGCTATACAAAATCGGTGGATTTGCTGGCTTTACAACAAGCTAAACTGCAAGTGCGCTATTTAGAGTGCTTGTGGTGGTTAATGCAAAGCCCCCTCAACAAAAACTTTGTGCAGCAATTACTGCAAGATTTGTTATTAGCGACGGGGCTAGAAGGTGGGGAATTTCAGCGCTAGTTTATATTGGCTAGTCAAAATACGGTGAGGAGTAGTTATGGGATCATGTTGCGAAAATAGTTGCGTAGCCGAAGGCTTAATGGCGCAGCAGCGTGGCACCTTGGTTAAAGTGTTGTGGATAAACGCGCTAATGTTTGTTGCCATAGTTGCTGCTGCGTTTTACGGCCAGTCCACCGCTTTACTCTCGGATAGCTTAGATAATTTTGGTGATGCTGTTACCTATGCGATTAGCCTCTATGTGGTTAGCCGGGGCGCTAAGGCCAAGGCAAAAGCGGCTTTATTCAAAGGTGCTTTGATCTTTATTGCCGCTTGTTTTGTTATCGGGCAGGTGATCTACAAACTCTTTAACCCGGTAGTACCAGTTTATGAGGTAATGGGTTTATTTAGCCTTGCGGGCTTGCTGGCGAATGGCTTATGCCTGCTTTTGCTTTGGCGGCATCGCCACGAAGATATTAATATGAGTTCGGTGTTTGAGTGTTCACGCAATGATATAGCCTCTAATCTGTCCGTGCTACTTGCCGCAGCGGCGGTGTGGTTTTTTGAATCGGGTTATCCCGATATTATTATCGCCTCGCTGTTGGCGGTGCTGCTATTAAGCTCGTCGTGGCGGGTGGTTAAAGGCGCTTTGCGAGAATTGCGTTAAGCGCGGTAGAGGCTAGTTATATGCCGTTTAAAGTTAACCGTATAGTTTTTCTAGTGGCACGCAATAGCTGCAGGGCTACTTTGTCATCGTTGATGGTTTTGGCAATGGCAACCGTGCCTATCATCATGCTGCTTAGGGCAAACATTTGCTCTGTGGTAAATGGCATCACCTGTTTGACTAGTGCAAGCAGTCTTTTATTCATTCCTAAAAATGCATTTTTATAAGCAGCTTTCGCTGCTCTATCTCTAGTTGTAATATCAGCAGATAAAAAAGCTAAAGGGCAGGGTTTAATACCCCGTATATGTTCAATGCTCAGATAGCCATCAAATAGTTCAGTGAGCCAGTGCTGGGTGCTCAATGATTTGAGGTTGCCTAGCACTAATGGGCTAGCAGTAGTGCCAAATTTTAAAGCTTCGGTATAGAGCTCACTCTTGCTAGAAAAATGTGCGTAAAACCCTCCGCGAGTGAGCTGGCAGTCTGCCATTATTTGATTAATGGTAATACGTTCATATCCATTAAGCGTAAACAGCCGGTAAGCACTAGCAAGTATTTTCTGGCGTGACTGCTGCTTGTGTTGGGGTGAGTAGGGCATGGCAGGCTCAAAATAATTAAATATGACCTTTATCATATACTGAAAGTCGCTAGTATCAACGCTTAGTGATAATTAATAAAAGGATTTGAGCTAATGATTAATGCCATGTTTGCCGTTGTTATGTTAACTACAGTTATAGGGTTTGTTGCTGTAAGAGCTAGAAAGCGCAGTGTGCGTTTGGGGCAGGTCGATCGACGTTACTATCAGCTAATGCAGGGTTACGAGCCACCCGATACCGTTATTAAAAGTACACGCTGTTTAAACAATATGTTTGAAGTCCCCATGCTTTTCTACGTGGTTTGCTGTTTATATGTGGCACTTGGCCTAGTGAGTACTTTGGCTATAGCGGTAGCATGGCTGTTTGTGTTGTGCAGGGCTATACAGGCATATATACATCTCGGCTGCAACAATGTGAGCTATAGAATGTATGCTTTCGGGGCTGGTTTGCTTTGTGTGCTGGCGCTGTGGATTAATCTTATGGTCACTATTGCTTAATGCTTTCCCAAGATTGTTAATAAATAGGGGGCTGGTAGGGATAAAAATATTCTACGTATTAAGATTACCTTAAGGTTCACACCCTATTCTATGCCCAAGTCATACCATTATGGGATTTGGGCTATGAATACTGATGTTACCCTGCAGTACCCCTACTGCTTGAAACGCTCCCGCCAAGCGGCGGTATTGCAGCGTTTGTTAAAGCTGCGGCCTGAGCTGGATTTACTGGTACAGGGATCTGACGATCGGCTAGCGGTAGAGACCTATATCGAGCAGCAGTTTAGGGCGGTATACGGCGCGTATATTAGCGAGTTTATGCCGCAGTTGCTAAGTCTGCGCTGTGAGAGGCAGCTAAGTGCAGTAGTGGGTATACGTGTGGCGGCTAGCCATACGTTGTTTTTAGAGCAGTATTTAGCTAAGCCTATAGAGCGGCAGTTAGCCGAGTTGTTGTCTGTAACTGTTAGCCGCAACAGTGTTGCCGAAATTGGTAATTTGGCGGCCACGCATAGAGGATCTAGCCAGCTTATTTTTTTATACCTCACCCTAGTGTTAAGCCATAGCCCTTTGCAGTGGGTAGTTTTTACAGCGACTAAACAGGTGCAAACCATTATGGCGCGCTGTAGTTTTGATTTACATATAGTTGGGGCTGCCCAGCCAGAAAAACTTGTGAGTAATAGTGCTGATTGGGGTAGTTACTACGCGGGACAGCCCAATATTGCAGCCGTCAATATAGGCCAGGCTTTAGCGGCTATACAGGGTAATGAGCTATTAGCAAATTACTTTCAGGGTTATCAAATAGCTATACAGCAATGTGCGGCAAGGCTATGTGCAGACGAATTGCTTAATCAGCAGGCTGGCGTAGGTGTAAAAAATGCAAACTATACTGACGCAGCTTGATGCTAATGCGTCGCTTCGCAGCGCAACCCACTCGCTTAATAACCAGCAGATACGCGACCAGTGTCAAGTTTATGCTGCCAAATTACAGGCGCATAATATTAAAGTGCTGGCGCTGTGTTGCGATAACAGCATAGATTGGGTCTTGCTGGATTTGGCCTGCCAGCTGGCAGGTATTTGTATTATTCCACTGCCTACATTTTTTTCGCAGCAGCAGCTTAGCCATATTGTGCAGAGCAATAATATCGATGCGATAGTTTGTGAGCGTAAAGATTTTTTTATGACGTTGCTATCAAGCTTAGCTCTGCCAGCTACCAGTCAGCCGCAAGCCTATGGGGCTTTGTCTATAATCACTTTAGACAAAAATCATAAGCAGCCAAACTCGCAACGCTACCCCAAAAATACCGGCAAGGTCACGTTTACCTCAGGCTCTACCGGTAGACCTAAGGGTGTATGCTTAAGTCATGATCAATTAATTCAACAAGCCAAAGCACTTAATCAACGCACTGGCCTTGGTCAGCACAGGCATTTATGTGTATTGCCGCTAAGTACGTTGTTAGAAAATGTGGCAGGGGTATATACCACTTTATTGGCGGGCGGCGAGCTGATAGTGCCCAGTTTGCAAGACTTGGGCTTTACCGGCAGCTGCGCTATTAATATTAAGAGCTTATGCAGCCTCATTACTAAGCATCAAGTGCATAGCTTGATTGTTACACCACAGTTATTGCAGTGCTTATTACTGGCGGCTGAAAGCGATTGGCAGCCGCCTGGCTCGTTAAAGTTTGTAGCGGTGGGCGGTGCCAAGATGGCGCAGCAGTTATTAGATAAAGCAATAGCCTTGGATATACCCGTTTATGAGGGTTATGGCTTGTCAGAGTGTGCCTCGGTAGTCAGCTTAAATACGCCTCAGCAACATCAGCCAACTACAGTAGGCCAACCCTTAGCGCAGCTGCAGCTGAATATAGAACAGGATGAGTTGGTGGTGACGGGCAATTGCATGCTGGGCTATGCCAATGAGCCAGCGAGTTGGTACCCCCAAAAAATTGCTACGGGTGATTTAGCTTCTATAGATACGCAAGGGTACTTACAAATTAAAGGGCGTAAAAAAAATTTACTGATATCCAGTTATGGCCGCAATATTAGCCCCGAATGGTTAGAGAGCGAATTATTAGCTAACCCAGACATAGACGAGTGCGTGGTTTTTGGTGATGCCCAGCCTTACTGTGTGGCATTAATATCGCCGCGCTTATCAACAATCTCTACTGCGCTTATTCAGCAGTATATTGATAGGCTGAATAAGCAGTTGCCAGATTATGCTCGGTTACGAGATTGGCGGCTGTTACCCCAGCCGCTTAGGCATACTCCAAATTTAATGACGGCTAATGGCCGGCCCAAGCGTGATGCGATCGGTCAATATTATGCTGAGCTTATCGCATCTTTATATCCGTCTGTCGTAGAGGAATCAGTCCTATGAGTTTTTTTGAATCTTTGCAGTTGCAAACCCAGCGTGAGCGCCAGCAACTGTTGCAAGCACCTATGATTTTAAAGGCCTTAGCGGGTGAAATGAGTCTAGATGAGTACGTAGCCTTTTTAACCCAGGCCTACCACCATGTAAAACATACCGTACCCTTATTAATGGCAGTGGGCGCACGTTTACCGGAAAGTAAAGAGTGGCTGCGCAATGCGGTGGCCGAATATATAGAAGAGGAGTTAGGCCACCAAGAGTGGATACTCAATGATATTGCGGCCTGTGGTTACGATAAAGAAGCTGCAAGAAATAGCCGTCCCAGTCTCGCAACCGAGTTAATGGTGAGTTACGCCTATGACAAAATCCAACGGCTTAACCCATTGGGATTTTTTGGTATGGTGCATGTGCTGGAAGGCACCAGTATCAGTACTGCCGATAATGCCGCTGATGCAATACGCAACGGCTTATCTCTGCCTAAAACGGCTTTTAGCTATCTTTACTCACATGGTGGCTTGGATATAGAGCATGTTAAGTTTTTTCAAGGCCTGATGGATCAAATTACCTGCCCGCAAGAACAGGCAGAGATTGTTAATTCGGCAAAAGTATTTTATCAATTATACGGCGATATTTTCCGTACCCTCACCGCGCAGCATGGCATAGCCTTGGCAGCCTGAGTTTTGGAGTAAGGTATGGAAGTACACAATAAAACCATTTTGTTAGTGGGAGCCACAGGCGGAATAGGTGCTGCCATAGCAAAGCAATTGGATCAGCTTAATGCTCATTTATTATTAGTAGGGCGCAGTGAGCAAGCCCTGCGCCAGCTGAGCGCTGGCTTAAGTCATAGGCATATTTTGCTACTAGCAGATATTAACAGCGCTGCAGGTAGGCAGCAGATTGTTACGCAATGTCAGCAGCAGGCTATAGATATCTATATTAATGCCGCAGGGGTGATGGACTTTCAGTTGTTGGCTCAGCAAGAGAGCGTCAAGATAGAGCAGATGATAAATACCAATCTACTTTCGCCTATGATGCTATGCCAATTATTGCTGCCCTTGCTCACTCAAAAAAGCAGTGCAGCTATAGTCAATATAGGATCCACCTTTGGCAGCATAGGCCACCCAGGTTTTGCAGTGTATTGTGCTAGCAAGTTTGGCTTAAGAGGTTTTAGCGAAGCTTTGCGGCGTGAGCTGGCCGGTAGCGGAGTGCAGGTATTGTATTTTTCGCCTAGAGCAACACGCACAGCTTTAAATACTCATGCAGTCAAGCAATTAAATGAGGCGCTAGGTAATCGCAGCGATAGCCCTGAGCAGGTCGCTAAGATGCTAATAGCGTCATTAAAGGCCAATAATGGCCAACAATTTATGGGCTGGCCAGAAAAAATATTTGTGCGCTTAAATGCGCTATGCCCTAATCTGGTACATAAAGCACTGGTCAAAAAACTGCCTATTATTTTTCGCTATGCCAACGAAAATACAGGGTAGCGGTGTATGATAAGGCCGCTAAACTACGGTAAATGATAAGTTTATAAAAGGGTTGGTATGCAATTACTGCTGGTTGAAGATGATCATTTGCTGGCTAAAGGTTTACAGCAGGCACTGGCTAAGCAGGGGCATGCAGTCAATGCCGTCAGCACTGGTGAAGCGGCTTTACATGTGGTCAATACCGAGCCGCCCGATATAGTCATACTAGATCTAGGGCTGCCCGATATGGATGGTATTGCTGTGCTAAAGCGCCTGCGAAAAAAAAAGGCCGATTTGCCAGTGTTAATACTCACTGCCAGAAATGAGCTAGATGATAAAATTTATGGATTAGATTGTGGCGCAGATGATTATTTGGCTAAGCCTTTTGACGTTGCCGAATTATTTGCCAGGCTCAGGGTATTGGAGCGCCGCTTGGCTACCCATAAAAGCTCGGAAATCACCATTGGTGATGTTAGCTTGGACATACAAAAAAACACCGTTAGCTTTCAGTCCGCAGATATAGAGTTGTCCAGGCGCGAATACATGCTGCTTAAAAGCCTTATGGAAAATGCGGGCCGCATACAAACACGCGACACTTTAGAGGCCCGGTTATATAGCTGGGGTGAAGAGGTGAGCAGTAATGCGCTGGAGGTGCACATACATCACTTGCGCAAAAAACTGGGGGCTGATTTTATTAAAACTGTGCGCGGCGTGGGCTACAAGGTTAATCTGCCGTGAGGTCTATACGCGTTTTTTTAGTCAGCATTATTTTAGCCTTGGTCATGCTGTTTAGCTTTGTGGCAGCCTTACGCGGTTATCAGTCCAGTATGGTTGCAGCCGATAAATTATTTGATAAGCAATTACTGGATACCGCAAAACTAATGGGTGGTATACAAAGCCAGCAGGCTTTGGCGGCAGTAACGGTTGATAATAATTTTACCTTTCAAGTATGGCGCGGCCAACAGCTATTGGCTGCTTCTACCAATGCCCCTGATACGGCTATACAGGCGCGGGAGCAGGGCTTTAATTACAATAATTTTAATGGCTATCGCTGGCGCACGGTGGCCTATTATCAAGCTGAAAAAAATATTTGGGTGATGGCCGCAGAGCGCAGTGACTTGCGATTTATACTCGCCGAAAATGTTATTTTACAGTCGATTATGCCTGTGGTGATTAGTTTGCCGGTATTAGCCTTATTAATATGGCTAATCGTGTCTAAAGGTTTGAGCCCATTGCGAGAACTGGCCGCCGAATTGGCGGATAAGCAGCCAGATGATTTAAGCAGCCTGCGCTTTCAAGGTTCACGTAAAGAGTTGGTGCAAATTGTTAATTCTTTAAATGGCTTACTGGGGCGTTTGAAAACCGCTTTGTTGCGTGAGCGGCAGTTTTCCTCTGATGCCGCGCATGAGCTGCGTACGCCTATTAGCACCTTAAAAGTGCAGTTATATAATATAGCTGAGCTGCTACCTAGGCATCAGCAAGAATTAGTTAATATCAATGTTACGGTTGAGCGCTTGGCCCATATAGTGGATCAGATTTTGAATTTACACCGCATATCCCCCGACCAATATAACGCTAGGATGAAACGACTAAACTTAGATTCGCTGGTACAGCAGGTATTGGCCGATGAAAGTGAGCGACTTGATAAAAAGCAGCAGCAACTGTCCTATGTGGGTGAGGCTGCCCATATACGGGGTGATGAATTTGCAATAAAAACCCTGTTGCAAAACGTGCTAAGCAATGCCCATAAATATACCCCTGAGCATGGCTTTATTAATGTTAGCGTTAAGCGGCAGGCGAGTACGATACAGCTGTGTATAGAGGACTCAGGTGCTGGCATAAGTGAGCCTATGCGCACTAGGGTGTTTGAACGTTTTTACAGGGTGGGGGGCGATAGTCATAGCTCCGGCGAGCTGGGTTGTGGTTTGGGTTTGGCTATAGTTAAAAATATTGCCGAATCACATAGTGCGCGCATAGAACTAACGGACTCCAGCATGGCTTCAGGCACTGCTTTTTGTGTTTATTTTTCTGATGTTGATAGTCAGGGCGAGGTTTGAATGCAAGTTAAGTTGATGGCTTTTTCTTTGTTTCTGTTTTCGTTTATAGCGACTGTTTATGCAGAGGTTCCTGTTTTTAAGCTAGTTATTAAAGACCACTTGTTTTTTCCTTCAGACTTTGAAATACCCGCTAATACTAAAGTAAAGCTGTTGGTTCACAACCAAGATGCCAGTGCCGAAGAATTTGAGAGCTATGAACTCAACCGTGAAAAAGTCATAGAGGGCGGGCGTAAAGTCGTCATTTTTATCGGCCCCTTGCCTGCGGGCGATTACCCCTTTTTTGGTGAGTTTTATCCTAAAACTGCCCAGGGTGTTATTCGGGTTAAGTAATATGCGTTTAATAATAGGCCAAACATATGCTGATTAACTCGGTCGCATTGATATTAGAAGAAACCTTAGAAGCCGCCCTGTTGATTAGTATGTTATTGGCAATGACAGGTCTATGGTTAAATTCCAAGCGTTGGCTGTTGTATAGTTTTTTATTGGGTTTTGCCAGTGCGTATCTTTATGCCGCTACCATGGCGGACATATCGGAGTGGTTTAATTATGTGGGCCAAGAAGTCGTAAATGCTTTTTTACAGGCCATGATTGCAGTGTTACTTATGCTGTTTGCCTGGCAGGTTTATAGCGGGGCGGATAATGTTAAGCATAAAAATCTAATGATGTGCTGTGCGGCGGCAGTGGTGTTTTCTATTTGCCGAGAAGGTGCCGAGATACTTTTATACTTAAAAGGTTTTTCTGCCAGCCATGAGGCGTACTTAGCGGTGATGATAGGTAGTGGTCTAGGATTTGGTATAGGCATTAGCGTTGGCGTGTTGTTGTATTATGGCCTGGTCAATATATCACTGAGTTATAAACTGCAGCTGTACCGAGTATTGCTGGCAATTTTTAGCGGCAATATGTTGTCGCAGGCTTGCGTACAATTAATCCAAGCTGATTGGCTACCGGCTGCGCAGCCGCTTTGGGATACTTCCTCTTGGATTGCTGAGCACTCCATCAGCGGCCATATTTTATATTCATTAATTGGCTATGAGGCCACTCCTAGCGGCTTGCAAATCCTGGCGTATCTCATCGGCATTGCCGCTGTGCTAATGATTACTATGTTGGCGGATAGTAGGCGCAGCAGTTATGAATAGCTTGTGGTTTTATGCGTGCCTAGCTTTTACCTTATTGGTAAGTTGTGTAAAGCATCAGGCTTTGGCGGATGGTTTGGGGGTAGATAAGGTTTATCACCCTTATGTGCAGCCTTTAGAACAAGAAATAGAGTTGCGTTTTATTAGCGCTGAGCCCGAGGGAGAGGCTAGTAGTGTGCAGCAATACCTATTGGCCTATGGACAATCGCTGAACGAACAGTGGTTTGCGGAAGTGTATTTAGTGGCTGAAAAACTAGCTGGGGATAACTTAGATTTAGAGGCCTATGAGCTAGAGTTAAAACGGCAGCTCACTGAACAGGGCGAGTACAGCGCTGACTACGCTTTGTTATTTGAGTTAGAAAAACAAAAAAATGAAGATATATGGGAGTTTGCAACTGCTTTAATCGTTGAAAAAGAATGGGGGCGCTGGAGCGCTACGCTCAACGCTTTTATTGTTTCGGAGTGGGGCGATGACATTGATGATGAGCTTGAAAGTAAACTAAACCTACAAGCGCGCTACCGCTATAGCGCAGCTATTGAACCAGCCCTAGAGCTTTATATGAGCCAGGACAGCAAGGCCCTAGGGCCAGTTTGCATGGGGCAGCTGCGCTGGCAGAAGCAGCGGCTTAACTGGGAGGCAGGGCTAATTTTTGGCTTGGACAATGAAACCCCAGATACCACGTTCAGATTGTTATTGGAGTATGAGTTTTAGTTAATTTCATTTGCTGAGCTGGCTAATTAGCCTTGTTTGCATTGCGATGCTGCATTGCAGTAAATAGATTAAGTGATGAAGTATAAATTTGTTCTATACTCCCCCTAGTCTTTATACCGCAGGTTTACTTTTTTTATGCAGCGTTTATGTTTTCTCATTTTGTTGTTGCCATGGCTGTCGCTGTCGGCGCAGCCACTGCCCCCCGCGCAGCCGGTTACGGTGTCTGCAGGTATTTTTATTGGCGGGCTTATCAATAAGCGTAACGATGGCGCCTACCAGCTGATTTTACGGGAGGCTGCCAGGCGCTCAGGGATTACTATCAATGAGCAGGTGGGGCCGTTAAAAAACGCGATAATGGCCGTAGTTAATAAACAATCCCTAGCCATCTACGGCATGACCGAGGCGCTAATCAGCCAGCTAGGCCAGGAAAATATAATCACCAGCTACCCTATGGGGGCTTATAAACTGCATCTGTTTACTCGTAAGGGGGAGCCGGTGATCACTAGTTACAGGCAGTTGCTAGGTAAAAAAGTCGGTGGGGTGAGTGGCTATGAGGCTTATTACAGTGAGTTAATAGCACAGGGGATAGATATTATTTATGTATCCAGCGAGCTTACCCAAATGAAGCAATTTGTTGCTCACGACTTAGATGTCATTATCGGTTTTTTACCCGACTGGTTGCCCCATCTTAAACAGTTAAACTACGAGGCGAGTTTTGCTCTGCACGTGGGTTACGACACCATGACCGCGAGGAATACGCCAGAGGGCCGGTGGTTTGTTAATAAAATTTCTGAGGCGCTACAGGCTATGCACAAAGATGGCAGCATAGAAGCTTTGATGGGCAAGCGTTACCTGCCTTTTGAATATAAGCCCAGCCAGCCCTACCAGTGGCGATCACAGTCGTCATTTTAAGGCTTGGTTCTAAAACTAAGCGCATAAAAAAAGCCGTTACCCGGTAAAGGTAACGGCTTTTTCGCTAAGCGTTAATGCTTAAGAGGCTTTAGGGCCGGCATCAACTATCGCTTGCGCAATATCAAACTTCTTGATGTTCTCTTGGAACAAGTTGGCTAGTTTGGCTGCTTGCTCGTCGTAGGCGGCTTTATCTTCCCAGGCTTCGCGTGGGTTGATGTATTTAGCGTCTACGCCTGCTATCGCTTTAGGGATAGTTAGGTTTAGCGTTTCTAAAGTTTCAGTTTCACAATCGGCTAGTGAGCCGTTTTGCGCGGCTGCAACTACTGCGCGAGTAACAGGGATGGGGAAGCGTGAGCCTTGGCCACCTTCGCCACCTGAACCGCCAGTCCAGCCAGTGTTGATCAGGTAAACGCGCGAGCCGAAGTCTTCGATGCGCTTCATTAACAGCTCAGCGTAGTCGCCAGCAGGGCGAGGCATAAACGGTGCGCCAAAACAAGCTGAGAAGGCTGGGTGTATACCCGCTTCTGCGCCCATTTCAGTTGAGCCTACACGAGCAGTGTAACCACTTAAAAAGTGGAATGCGGCAGCTTCTTTAGACAGGATAGAGATAGGTGGGATAACACCAGAAACATCACAGGTTAAGAAGATAACCGTTTTCGGCTCGCCAGCAGCGTTTTCGATCACGCGCTTTTCTACGTGCTCTAATGGGTAAGAGCAGCGGCCGTTTTCTGATAGTGAAACGTCGTCGTAATCGGCGTGGCCTTTGTCGTCAAGTACTACGTTTTCAACGATGGCGCCAAAGCGAATCGCATCCCAAATAATGGGCTCGTTCTTTTGGCTTAGGTTGATGGTTTTTGCGTAGCAGCCGCCTTCAATATTAAATACACCGCCTTTGGCCCAACCGTGCTCGTCATCACCAATGAGGTAGCAAGCGGGATCGGCAGAAAGGGTGGTTTTACCTGTGCCTGAAAGGCCGAAGAATAAAGTGGTTTGGCCATTTTCGTCTACGTTAGCTGAACAGTGCATAGGCATAACGTCTTTCTCTGGCAATAAGAAGTTTTGCACAGAGAACATAGCTTTTTTCATTTCACCGGCGTAGCGCATGCCCGCTAGTAATACTTTGCGCTGAGCAAAGTTTAGGATAACTGTACCTTCAGAGTTGGTGCCGTCGCGCTCTGGGTCACATTCAAAGCTGGCAACGTTTAAAATAGTCCACTCTTCTTTGCCTTTAGGGTTGTACTTGCCTTCGGCGGGGCGAACAAACATATTATGGCCGAACAAACCTTGCCAGGCTGTTTCGGTGTTTACTACAACGGGTAGGTAGTGCTCGTCGTGAGCAGCGACGTGCAACTGAGAAACAAAGCGATCTTTTTGAGAGAGGTAATCTTCTACGCGGTTCCATAGAGCATCGAACTTGTCAGCGTCGAAAGGACGGTTTACTGATCCCCATTCAATAGCGTCAGCTGTTGAAGGTTCTTTAACGACAAAGCGGTCGGCAGGTGAACGGCCGGTACGCTTGCCGGTGGTAATTGATAAAGCGCCAGTGTCAGTTAAGGTACCCTCACCGCGTTTCAGTGCTTCCTCAATGAATTGGGCGTGGGTCAAATTGCTGTATGTCGTGCTCATGCTCTCAGTTCCTGGTTGTATACCATTTACATTAGTCGTCGGATTTATCAGCTGTGCTTTTTGGGCATAGGCTGGGCCGACCTTCAAAGGGGGCGCAATTATGGCAAAAATCACCCAGTGAGGCCAGCAAGTTGGCGAGAGAATAGCGGTAATTTTACCGCTTTTTTAATTCTGTAAAACTACTACAAAAACCTTGTTTTGCCTGGAGTTTTTTTTCAGGTTTAAACCCCGCCACAGCCCTGTTGATAAGAGGTTTACCCTGTTGTGAGCTGCGGCTTATATCTATTGCTATTTAATGTAGGGGCGTTTCAAAAATACGGGCCAGATCAGCGCTGCCAAAGCGGTAATCATGGTGGCAAAACTCGCAGTGTATGGCTATCTCGCCAGCCTCGGCAATCAGTGCTTCAGCCTCTTTGCGGCCCAGTGCCTGTACCGCTTTTTCGGTGCGCTGTTGTGAGCAGCTGCATTGAAACTTTAGCGCACTGGGGTCAAACACCCGCACCTGCTCTTGGTGGTAGAGCCGGTGTAGTAGGGTGTGAAAGTCTAAGGTGAGCAGTTCCTGCGGGCTTAGGGTATTGGCTAGATGGGTGACATGCTCCCACTGCTGGGCGCGGTCCTGGGCACCGTGCTCGGCGCTAAGGGGCAGCTCTTGCAGTAACATGCCTGCCGCTTGCTGGCCGTCACTGGCTAAGATGATGCGGGTGGATAGCTGCTCGCTCTGGCTAAAGTAATGTTCTAGGCATTCGCCTAAATCATTGCCATCTAGGGGCACTATGCCTTGGTAGCGCTTGCCTTGTGCGGGATCTATGGTAATGCTCAGTTGGCCGTTTTTTAATAGAGTTTGGAAGTCCTCACTCACCGCTTCGTCCGCGTCCCTGGCGATGCCACGCACATGCCCCTGGGACGTCGCCTCAGCCATAATCAGGGGTATTTCACCTTCGCTGCGGGCTTGCAGTATCAGGGTGCCGTCAAATTTTATGGTTTGTGCCAGCAGCGCTGCGGCGCATAAAAAGTCACCTAACAGCTGCGCCACCGGCGCCGAGTATTGGTGTTTGCTGAGCGCCGCTAGGTAGCTTTGCTCTAGTTGGATGAGCTCACCGCGTATATCGGCGTCGTCAAAGATAAAGCGTTGTATATGGTCGGGCATGGGAGGGCTCTGTGTTGGGGTTTTGTTGGTGATTATATGGGGCGTCGCTAGTTGCTAGTCAATAGCCGCTAGCTAGAGACTAGCGGCTATTTGCTAGCGTCTTCTTTAAACCTATGTATCTGCCTGCGTTGCTTTTTGGTGGGGCGTACGCTGGGTAGGCCCAGGCCGTGGAAGGCTTTACGCTGGCTGGCGCTGGCTTCGCGCTTTACTATGCTTTGCTCGGTTTCCTGGTATAGCAGCTGTGCTTCGGGGGCTCCGCGGCGTTGGTCCGAGAGTGCTATAACCTCTACCTCTTTTTCGTCCAAGCCCTGGCGCAGGTTAATCATGGCGCCTACTTCCACCTCTTTGCTGACTTTGGCGCGTTGGCCATTGTAGTGCACCTTGCCGCCCTCTATGGCTTGTTTGGCGATGCTGCGGGTTTTGTAAAAGCGAGCGGCCCACAGCCATTTGTCTAGGCGGATTTTGCCGCTGCTGGTGTTGCTGGATTGTTTACTCATGGCTTGTAGTTACTGTACTGGTGGGTAGGGGCATGATTTCGTCAAAGTGCAATATACCGGGGAACTCGCTTTTGGCTCTGGCTGCCTGCTGACTATCGGGCTGCAGCAGAGTAAGTAAGTGCTTAATGCCATATTGCTGGGCCGAGCTCAGCACACTGGGGGAGTCATCTATAAATAGGGTTTTGGCGGGGTCAAAGGGGTGCTGTTGCTGTAGCTGTTGCCAAAACTGTTGTTGCTCTTTGGGGGCTTGATAGTCGTGGGAGGCGACGACTTGATCAAACCAGGGCTCTAAGCCTGTTTGTGCCAGCTTTAGTTCTAGGCCAGCGCGGTGGGCGTTGGTGACTAAAATAACTTGGTGATGCGAGTGCCTGAGTTGACGTAAAAACTCCTCCACATGGGGGCGTATGGCAATCATGTGTTTGATTTCGTGTTTTAACGCGATGATGTCCATATCTAAACGCTGGCTCCAGTACTCTAAGCAATACCAATTTAAGTGGCCTTTTTGCGACATGATTTGCGCCAGCAGTTCGGTTTTGACTTCGTCCAGCGGACGCTGGTGTTTATCAGCATAGCGGCGGGGCAGGTGCTCCAGCCAAAAGTGGTTATCGTAGTGCAGGTCCAGCAGGGTGCCGTCCATGTCTAGCAAAACGGTATCTATGGTGTGCCAGTTAATCATGTGAATATTGGGGGCCTGATTTTTGGGCTGCGCTAGTGGCTCGCTAAAGGGCTTATTATCCCCGTGCGGCTGTAGATTGTTAAGAAAAACAGTAGTTTTTGTATGCGCGCCGCAAAACAGGTAGTCTTTCGCTGTTGTAATTTCACGGGCTATGGCATAGCTAGCACCCTACAGGAGTTCTAATGACTTTGTTGATCAAAACCTTAAAACCAGTCTTAGCGGCGATTGCGCTATCGACAGCCATGCTGGCGCAGGCCGGGGGATACTCGGCGCTAACTGAACAGGGTGACGGCGCGGTTGCCACGGTGAATGCCCTAGCCACGCAGGCAGGCATTAACGCCTTGGCCAAGGGCGGCAACGCTGTGGATGCTGCGGTAGCCGCGGCTTTAACTTTGGGGGTGGTTGATAGCCATAACTCGGGTATAGGGGGCGGCTTGTTTGCGGTGGTGCACTGGGCTGATGGCAGGGTTGAGGCCATAGATGGCCGTGAAATGGCCCCCGCTGCCGCGCACCGCGATATGTATTTACGCAATGGCAAGGTCGATGGTGATCTAAGTGTAACCGGCCCCTTGGCTATAGGTGTACCCGGCTCTATAGCGGTGTTTGAATATCTGCTTAAAAAGGGCGGCAAACTCAGCTATGCCGACGCACTGTTGCCGGCAGCGGATCTCGCCGAGCAGGGTTTTGCCATAGATAATATCTATGCCCGCCGTTTAAAAGGCATGCAGCAGAAAATCAGCCAGTTTCCAGCTTCGGCTAAAGTCTTGCTAGACGCCAATGGTCAGGCTTGGCCGGTGGGTCATAAGCTGGTGCAAAAAGATTTGGCCGCGACTTACCGCGCTATCGCTAAAGAAGGGGCAGCGCATTTTTACCAAGGCGACTTTGCCAAAAAAACCGCCGCTTGGATGAAGGCCAATGGCGGCTTGATTACCGAGCAGGATATGGCAAATTACCAACTCAAGCTGCGCGAGCCGGTAGTAAGCCAGTACCGCGACTATACAGTGGTAGGATTTCCGCCTCCCAGTTCTGGCGGAGTGCATGTAGCGCAAATTCTTAATATTTTAGAGCACTTTGATTTAACAGCGCTACCCGCCACCGAGCGCTACCATGTGGTGGCCGAGGCCATGAAGCTGGCCTTTGCCGACCGCGCTTATTGGCTGGGCGACCCCGATTATGTGAAAGTACCTAAAGGTTTGATAGACCCAAGCTACGCTCAGGGCCTTGCTAAAAGCATAAGCCTGAACAAGGTATTAACTGTGGCTAGCCACGGCACACCACCGCGCGCTGAATACGATTTATTTGGCAAGCACACTACCCATATCGCCACAGCCGATAAGGCGGGCAACTGGGTGGCAATCACCACCACGGTGAATACCGATTTTGGCAGCAAGGTGATTATCCCCGGCACCGGTGTGGTGATGAATAATCAGATGGACGATTTTTCGGCGCAGCCCGGCGTGCCCAATATTTATGGTTTGGTAGGCACCGAGGCCAATAGCATACAGCCCGGCAAGCGGCCGCTGTCTAGCATGAGCCCGACTATAGTTTTAAAAGGTGGCAAGCCAGTGATGACTATAGGCGCGGCTGGCGGCCCCACTATTATCACCCAGGTGGTGCAGGGTTTAATTAATCATTTAGATCTGCAAGAGCCGCTACATGAGGCCATAGCCATGCCGCGTATACATCACCAGTGGAAGCCTAATAATCTCTATGTAGAAAAAACCATGCCGCCAGCCATACGCAGCGGCCTAGAGGCCAAGGGCCATGCCACCAAAACCCTATGGCCCTATGGCTCTACCCAGGCCATAGTCGTCGACAGCCAGGGCCAGTTTAGTAGCGTGGCAGAGCCGCGTTTAAAAGAGCGCAATAAGGTGCAATAGCCTGAATACTCCGCAGCGTTTTTATTTGATTAAAGCTTAATAAAAACGCTGCTTAGATTATTTTGTAAAATCGGGCTTTATTTTTTGGCTGCATTGGGTGTTAAGCCCCGACTTTGGCTACAGTGAGTTATACCTCTTTAAAAAAATCAAAAAGCCGAGGTATACGGTATGGGCAAAGCAATTGGATCGCTGAAGCTAGGGAAACCCGCATGTAAGCATGAGACCCTAGGTGGCGTGGGGCTACAAAATACGAGTTTGGTAAAAGCGCAGTTACTGGAAGAGCTGGTAGAACTAGAGGCGCAAATGGAGCGGCTCAAGGCGGCGGGTGACGCCGTAGACTTTTCTATGATGCAAACCTACAAAGAAATGATACACAGCCGCAAAGCCTTTTATAAAGAGTTAGATAACTAGGCCGGCGGCTGGCGTTTTTCCGAAGGGGGTGTAGGCCCTAATCGTTACTGGTTTTTTTATGGTTGCTGCGTACCCGAATATTTTCACGGGTGAGTACTTCGCTAGCCTTAAGGCTAACCAGCTCTTCAGCATAATCAACATTCAACCACCAAGGCTTATTTTGAAAGCCTTTCTCGCGGCGCATTCCTGTGCGCCTATCTAAACCAGCTGGCATGGGTAAATCTTGGCAGCGGCGGTCACTGTCTAGGCGCCTATCGCCAAACATGTCACCTGTAAGATTTTTCAAACTGAGCTCCATTATTATTACGAGTTTTTATTTGGGCTTTATTGCTAAAGCCAGGCCAGCAAGTTTAGCAGAAATGTGCAGCCAACGTAGCCCCGAGAGGTAGGGAATTTTGCAGTGTTATTGTGGGGGAGAGGCAAAAAACTAACTAAATTAAGTGCTTAATAAATGTAGTTAAAGTTATATCAATCTATTAGCTGGCAGAAAGTGTAAATAGTTAACAAAAATAATCAGTGTTTATCATCAGGTTGTTTGGGCTTGTCGCCGAGGGCTGCCGATTTATTGGGCGTAGGCGGGTTAACATAAGTGGTCTTTAACCACCAGGGCCGTGAGTCCATAGCCGTAGAGCCCCCTCTGCGGCAAGGCTGGCTATGGGGTTGTTGGCTTTTACGTCTATCGACAAAAATATCGCTGTTGCTAGGAGGCATAATGCTGGGGCGCTTAGAGCATATTATTGGGGATGGCTAAGCTTCATCATAAAACATGGTTCAGCTAAGCGATGAGATCTGAGTCACATTTGTTGGGGCTGGCAACAGCTGCAATAGTTGCGTTGATGAGATGGCTGGCGGGGTCCACGGCAGCTAATAGGGCTGGTAAGCAGTAAGGTTTTTGGGCTTAGTCAAAGCGCTGCAGCCTAGGCATTAAAAATAGTTTTAAAAAGGCTTGCCAAAGCCTAATAATTTAAGTATTTTGCCGCCCGATTTCAGTACTTGTTCGTTCCTTGAACGATTCTGAAAGTGATGTACCAGGCAGCCAAAAGTTGTGCTGGCACACATTGTAGGTACTAGCTAACCCCTTAGTTAGTAGACGGGATACTTTAGCCGTAAAGTCGGCATACATATGGGCCCCAACATTGAACACATTAAACTTACGCATCCGCTTCGCTCTTCCTAATTGCAGCATTATTACTGAGCCTTGAGCACAGTTCTGATCATCCGATCATAAATTTCCTTAACTGTTAAACCGTTTTGAATTCCGTTTTGGCATAGCTTGCCCATGCGGGTTTATTGATCTGTATACGCTACGCATATGTTGATGTGTAGGGCATACGCCATGCCTACTATTTAGGGTATTAAAATGACTACTACGCTTGAGTTTGGCGAATCTCATATCGCTACTGCTATCTCAACTCAAATCCCGCACTTGGATGGTGTGTATGATTTGACGCCTGACCAGATATTATTGGATCAAGCTGAGCATGAATCCGAAGTGCGCTCTTACCCGCGTCGCCTACCTATAGCCATTAAACGCGCCTATGGTGCTTTAGTGGAAGATACCCGTGGCCAAATATTTTTGGATTGCCTGGCCGGTGCTGGCACCTTGGCCTTGGGTTATAACCACCCAGAAATTAATCAGGCTTTAAAAGAGCAGCTGGACTCAGGCCTGCCCTACCAAACCCTAGATATTACTACCGAGGCGAAAAGACTTTTTATTCACCAAGTGAAAAAGTTTTTACCTGCTGAGTTTGCCAAAACCTGTGCCATACAGTTTTGTGGCCCATCGGGTGCCGATGCCGTAGAGGCAGCCATTAAGCTGGCCAAACAAACCACCGGCCGCAATACCATGTTTGCCTTCCGTGGTGCTTACCACGGCATGACCAATGGCACTATGGGTATGATGGGTAACTTAAATACCAAAGCCCGCCGCACCGGTTTAATGTCGGACGTGCACTTTATGCCCTTCCCCTATAGCTTACGCTGCCCCTTTGGTGCCGGTGGTGATGAGGGTGCCCGCCAAGGTATACGTTACATAGAGCGCCTGCTTAACGATGACGAGGCCGGCATTATGAAGCCCGCCGCTATTATCGTTGAGCCTGTGCAAGGTGAGGGCGGTGTTATCCCTGCGCCCGCCTTTTGGCTGCGCGAGTTACGCAGAATTACCAGCGAGCACGGCATACTGTTAATTTTTGATGAGATCCAATGCGGCGTGGCCAAGTCGGGTTACCGTTTTGCTTTTGAAGAGTCTGGCATCATGCCCGATATTTTATGCTTATCAAAAGCCATAGGTGGTGGCCTGCCCATGTCTATCTTGGCCTTTAATAAATCCATAGATACTTGGAAGGCAGGTGAGCACACAGGTACTTTCCGCGGCAACCAATTGGCTATGGTTTCTGGTGCTAAAGCGCTAGAAATTATTATGCGCGACAACTTGGTAGAACACGCACGCGATGCCGGTTTGTACTTGCGTCAAGGCTTAGAAAAAATTCAAAGCCGGGTTAACTGTGTGGCAGAAGTACGCGGTAAAGGCTTAATGCTGGGCATGGAAATTGTACAGCCCAGTGGCGAGTGCAATAAATTTGGCGAGCCTATGTCTGCACCTAAATTAACCTTAGCCATACAGCGCGCTGCTTTAGAGCGTGGCTTGATAGTAGAAAAAGGTGGCCGCGATGGTTCGGTCATCCGCTTCTTGTCGCCGCTAATTATTAGCTACGAGCAAATCGACTTTGCCCTAAAGGTTATCGAAGAAGCTATTTTGGCAGCTGGCGGCGGCCTGCGTGCAGACGCTGGCCCGCAGCAAGCTTGGCGCAAGCATTTTATGCACACCGGCCCGCAGGGCAGTGATGAGTTTGCCAAGGTGATGAACCACACCACTCAGGCGATTAAAAAAGTGTTTGAGCAAGTGGACGCCCCTTATTCAGGCATGCAGCCCACTTTATTAGAGCAGGCCATACAGCAAGTAGACCTAAACAAAAGCAACGCAAACTTGCCGCAAGTAATAGATGAGACCGCCGATTTAGTGGTGAAAAACTCTATTTTTGTGCAGCACCCCGATTGCATAGCGCATTTGCATACACCGCCTTTAATGCCCGCGATTGCGGCAGAGGCAATGATAGCTGCGCTTAACCAGTCTATGGACTCCTGGGATCAATCTTCCTCGGCAACCTATGTAGAGCAAAAGGTAATTGATTGGACTTGTGATACTTACAACTTGGGCGACGAGGCCGATGGCATTTTTACCAGCGGCGGCACCCAAAGTAATTTAATGGGTATTATGCTAGCGCGCGATTGGATGGCCGATAAAATCAGCCAGCACAGTGTGCAGCAATTGGGCCTGCCAGAGTACGCCGCTAAGCTGCGTATTGTGTGCTCTAAAAAGTCACACTTTACAGTACAAAAATCGGCATCGTTATTAGGCTTAGGTGAAGCTGCGGTTTGTGGCATAGCAACTAACAGCGACGGCACTATGAAAACGGAGCTGCTGGCTGAGACTATTGCCGACTTGCGCGCTCAAGGCTTAATCCCCTTTGCGCTTATAGGCACGGCGGGTACTACTGACCATGGTGCCATTGATAACCTAAGTGTCATGGCCGATATCGCCCAGCAAGAATCGCTATGGTTGCACGTGGATGGCGCCTACGGCGGTGCCCTGATGTTAAGCAGCCATAAAAACCGCTTGGCAGGTATAGAGCGCGCTGATTCTATTAGCGTAGATTTTCACAAACTGTTTTATCAAACCATTAGCTGCGGTGCGCTATTGTTAAAAGATAAAGCTAAGTTTAAATACCTGTTGCACCATGCCGATTACCTAAATCGCGAGCACGACAATTTGCCCAACTTGGTCGATAAATCTATTGCGACCACCAAACGCTTTGATGCCTTAAAAGTGTTTATGACTATGCAAAATGTTGGCCCGCAAGCCTTAGGTGAAATGTATGATCATTTGCTAGCGCAAACGCAGCAAGTAGCCGAGTTGGTGGCTAACACCGAAGGCTTTGAGTTATTGGCTAAACCCGCGCTATCAACGGTATTGTTCCGCTGTGTACGCGGCACCGGTGACTTGGATGAGCTTAACCGCAAGTTAAGATTGGAGGCCCTGGTAAAAGGCGTGGCAGTATTAGGTGAAACCCGTGTTGATGATAAGTCGGCACTAAAACTCACCATACTCAATCCATGCTTAACCACCGCTGATTTTGAAGCTCTGCTGGTGAAAATTGATAACCTAGCATTGAGCTTGCTGGGCTGAGCTAAGTTAAATTAAGCTAAGCTTATTACTGCAGCGCTTATTAAAACGCTGTGATAAAACTAAAAAAATGATGGCCCTGTGCCATCATTTTTTTTTGCGCGTAATTCTTGTGCTATCACTCATTGCGGCTAGGCTGTTTGAGGGTACAGCTTTGCTGTAATGGATTAATTCTAAAAATTTAAGGATGAATGATGAATACTCTCACGCTCAATGATGATCTCATGCTGCAGCTAAATATGCTGTTAGCGTCCATAGCCTATGAAACCAGCCGCGCAGATATAGAAAGCCAGTTAAAAAACGTCACCTTATTAGGCCCCGAAGGCTTTGAGCTCAGTTGGTTTGGCCAAGGGGCGGGCACGCAAATGTATGTGGCCAACCCGGTGGGTTCGCCAGCGAATTTTGTGGCCATACGCGGTTCGGTGATAGACCCCGCCACCGAGGCTTTTTGGGTGGACTGGTTGGATCTTAATATACGGGTGTTTCACCAAGTGCCTTGGCCCTATGCCAATGATGCCGTGCCTGCTAATGTCAAAATCGCAGCGGGTTCGGCAGCGGGGTTATTGGAGCTAACTGCTATGCGAGATACACAAACGTCGCTTAGCTTAATCAATTATCTCAGCACTCTAATGCCCAATATGTTGATGGTTAACGGTCACAGTTTGGGCGCAGCGCTAGCCACTGGCTTGGCCTTGCACTTGCAAAAACAAACTTCGCATTGGGTCTTGCCCTACACCTTTGCCGCGCCCACCATAGGTAATATTCCCTTTGCCCGTTATATGAATAATCAGTTTGCCGGCATGTACTTTGCCCGCACTTATAACACGCTGGATAATATCCCTAAGTTTTGGTCGGTGGCGGGCATTAATGCGGTACAGGCTTCGTTTAACCCTGGCCCTGCGATTCCGCTGTTAATTGATGCGCCTTTAGAAATAGTGAAGGGCATATTATGGGAGTTTGAGCATGGCTATGAGCATGTGCACGAAGGCGAGGGCAGGGCGCTGCAAGGTACGCCATCACTAAACGATAGCTGGTTGGAGGAAGTGGGCTTGCAGCACTCCCATCTTACCTATTTAAAATTATTGGGTTATCAGCAAGAGTACTAAGTTTATTTCAGCGTGGGGTGGTTGCCCTTGTGCAAAAGCCCGCTTACTAGGCGGGCTTTTTTTGACGCGAAAAATAAACAGTTTATTTGGGAATTACTTTAACCCAGCGCCCTAATTCTAATACCACTTCAAAGCTGGCCCACTGAGCAAACTCTTCCACGGTGCATATGCCTGATTGATTGGCGTTGTGGCCCGCTAAGTTTTTATAAATTAAACGGGCATTTTTGTCAGAGTTTTCGGTGGGCATGTCTAACACCTGCCGTATACACCACTCCCTGCCTATGCCGGCATTGCTGTAGCAGCGCGTTACCCCTATATCTATAGGCTTACTGCGGCTGAGGCGTGAATGCGCCCAGGCTTTTTCAAATAATAAGGCCAGCTCTTCTGAGCTAACATCTATATAAGTATCCATGTCGTGCATGGCAGCCGATAAATCTTCGTGGTTTAAGTGCAGGGGCTGTGGGCTGGTGCTGGCTTTAGCGGGGGCCGCCATTAAGGCGTGAGGGTAGCGGCGCCAATAAAAACAATTATTAAAAATAAAGGCGATAGTCATAATTGCCAGTACATTCAAAGCTATAGGGTTGAGCAAATAAGCATAACCCAGCTCGGCTATCTCTGGTCCACCAATCACGGCTGTTAGCGCTGTGGCACCCCCGGGTGGATGTATACAGCGCAAATAACTCATGGCGCCCACCGCTAGGCCCACTGCCAAGGCCGGTGCAATGGCGTACTGCCCCAAATATTTTTGGCAGCTAATGCCTATAAATGCCGATACCGCATGCCCCATCACCACCGCCCAGGGCTGCGATAAAGTGCCGTGTGGTACCGCAAATAACAGCACCGCAGTAGCTCCCATAGAGGCCACAATCAAGGTGGCCGCCCAGCCAGTAAATAGCAGTGTGGATAGGCCATAAATTGCAGCTATACCTAACAGTGCGCCAAGTGTAGAGATGAGTTTTTCTTTATGGCTGGTGGTGCTGTGCTCCAGGCCTATAAAGTGAGTGAATGTTTTTAACACGGGCTTACCTTAATACATCAAGCAGAGCTGCAAGGGGATGATGTGTGGATTGCAGCAAGTGCAGAAAATCTTGAGGCGGGCATGGTAAAGCTGTGGGGTGGACTGTGCAAATGTTATTCATAAATTGGGCAGTGAAGGTTTGCTTTCTTGCGTTTTAAAAAACACGCTCGATGTTTTAAATATAGGCTTACTTAAAAATACTAATGCAGGTGGCGGATTAAACGGCAGGAAAGCCGTTTAACACAGCCGCTAGGCTGCCCGTAGGGTGAGTGCCAAGGATGGCATCCATGCATCGAACCGCAGTGGTTTGATTCCTTGCGATAGAAAAAAGAAAACCCGCACTCGTTGCCAAATATGGCTTTTTTAAAATAAATGATGTTGTGGCGGATTAAACGGCAGGAAAGCCGTTTAACACAGCCGTTAGGCTGCCCGTAGGGTGAATGCCAAGGACGGCATTCATGCATCGAACCGCAGTGGTTTGATTCCTTGCGATAGGAAAAAGAAAACCCGCACTCGTTGCCAAATATGGCTTTTTTAAAATAAATGATGTTGTGGCGGATTAAACGGCAGGAAAGCCGTTTAACACAGCCGCTAGGCTGCCCATAGGGTGAATGCTAAGGATGGCATCCATGCATCGAACCGCAGTGGTTTGATTCCTTGCGATAGGAAAAAGAAAACCCGCACTCGTTGCCAAATATGGCTTTTTTAAAATAAATGATGTTGTGGCGGATTAAACGGCAGGAAAGCCGTTTAACACAGCCGTTAGGCTGCCCGTAGGGTGAATGCCAAGGATGGCATTCATGCATCGAACCACTGTGGATCGATTCCTTGCGATAGAAAAAAGAAAACCCGCACTCGTTGCCAAATGCGGGTTTTCTTTAAGAATAATGGTGCCCGGTGGCGGAATCGAACCACCGACACGGGGATTTTCAATCCCCTGCTCTACCGACTGAGCTAACCGGGCCTGCTGTATAACCCGTGATCAACTCAGCTGGGCTACAAGAGGCGCGTATTAAACAGTTTCAGCCGCGATGAGTCAAGCCCTTGTTAGGATTTGTTTTCGGGTACATAGCCTTCGGCTAGTTCGTAGTCGTCACCGCTGAGAAATTTGTCCATTTGCTCCTGCAAAAAGCTGCGGTCTTTGGCGTCCATCATGCTGAGGTGGCGTTCGTTAATCAGCATGGTTTGGTGTTTTTGCCATTCCTGCCAGGCCTGTTGCGAAACCTGCTCAAAAATTTCCTGGCCTTTGGGGCCGGGGTAAGGGGGGGCATTGAGGCCGGGTAATTCTTGCTGATATTTTTTACAAAATACGGTGCGTGCCATGATGGGCTCCAAAAGATTAGTTTAACTGGGCGAGTAGTTTTTTAATGGGCGCGGCTAGCCCCACATTGGCCGGTTGCGCCCTGTTATACCAGAGCTGCTGGCGTTCGGCTACTTGCTGGCTGTGTGCGCGCACTTTGATATGTACGGGGGTGATGTCTAAGTGGTAGTGGCTAAAGGTGTGGCGATAGCTGGGCCACTGCTGCTGTTTATCTAGGGTGATGAGCTTTTCATCCGCTAGGTGTTGGTCTATATGTTGGGGCGTTTCCAATTGTGGGAATATCCACAGCCCGCCCCAGATGCCGCTGTTGGGGCGTTTTTCCAGTAATAGCTCACCCTGTTCGTTTTCCAGAATCAGCATGCAAGTCGCCTTTACTGGCAGGGCTTTTTTGGGCTTTTTGCCGGGGTAGTCGGCTTGGTTCTGCTGGGCGTAGGCTAGGCAGTGTTGCTGCAGGGGGCAGCGTTCACACTGGGGCTTGCTGCGGGTGCATAGGGTGGCGCCTAAATCCATCATCGCCTGGGTGTAGTCGGCGATGCGCTTAGTGGGTTTGAGCGCTTCGGCTTGGTGCCACAGGGCTTTTAATACATCACCTTTGCCCGGCCAGCCGGCTATGGCGTAGCAGCGGGCCAACACGCGTTTGACGTTGCCATCCAAAATAGCGGCAACTTGGCCAAAGGCGATGGCGCTAATGGCTCCGGCGGTGGAGCGGCCTATGCCGGGCAGCTCGCAGAGGCTGGCCACATCACTGGGGAATTCGCCGCGCAGCTCATTGCAGACGATTTGCGCGCTTTTGTGCAGGTTGCGGGCGCGGCTGTAATAACCCAGCCCTGTCCACAGGTGTAGCACCTCATCCTCACTGGCCTGGGCCAAGTCTTGCACGGTGGGTAGCTGGGCCATAAAGCGCTCAAAATAGGGGATTACGGTGGCGACTTGGGTTTGTTGCAGCATGATTTCCGACACCCAAACCCGGTAGGGGGTGATGTTGTGCTGCCAGGGTAGGTCTTTGCGGCCATGCTGATCAAACCATTTGAGCACGGCTAGGCTGAAGTTAAAGGCTTTGGGCATAAGTTGCTGGGGCTTATTAAGCTGGGCTGTTTGAAATGAGTGGGTGTAATCATGCTGCGGTTTTTTTATAATAACCAACTTTACAGGCAAATACTCGGTTGCGGATTATTTTAATCGCGCTGAGGCTACAGTCGATTGGAGACTACTATGGCGGACCGCAAGGCCACTGTTTCACGGGATACCCTAGAAACCCAAATCACGGTATCGATTAACCTCGATGGCACCGGCACAGGCAAGTTTGAAACGGGCGTGCCCTTTCTTGACCACATGATGGACCAAATTGCCCGTCACGGCATGATAGATTTGGATGTTAAGGCCAAAGGTGACCTGCACATAGATGATCACCACACCGTTGAAGATATAGGCATTACTATGGGGCAGGCCTTTGCCAAAGCCGTAGGCGACAAAAAAGGTATAGCCCGTTACGGCCACGCCTATGTACCCTTAGACGAGGCTTTGTCGCGGGTGGTAATCGATTTTTCTGGCCGCGCCGGTATGGAGTACCACGTGCCTTACACCCGTGGCAGCGTAGGTGGTTTTGATGTGGATTTATTTTCAGAATTTTTTCACGGTTTTGTAAACCACGCGCAAGTCACTCTGCACATCGATAATCTGCGCGGCAAAAATACCCACCACCAAGCCGAAACAGTCTTTAAGGCTTTTGGTCGCGCCCTGCGCATGGCGTTAACACCAGATGAGCGCATGGCAGGTATTATGCCTTCCACTAAAGGCGCTTTGTGATTTTTGTATACGCCGTTCTTTAGCTTAAAGCGCGGCGTTATTCTTGTACCGTTTTATTTTTATAGACACTTTTATTTAGGCTGGCTGGTTCATGGCAAAATCTACTATTGCGGTCATTGATTATGGCATGGGTAATCTGCACTCAGTGGCTAGCGCACTGGAACATGTGGGTGACAATGTTGAGGTGCTGGTTAGCGGTGATCCCGAAAAAATTCTAGCAGCTGATCGAGTGCTGTTTCCTGGCGTAGGGGCAATACGCGATTGCATGGCAGAAATTTTGCGCTTAGGCATAGATCAAGTGGTGGCCGAGGCTATGCAGACTAAGCCCTTGTTGGCGATCTGCGTGGGCATGCAAGCCTTAATGCAGCGCAGCGAAGAAAACGGCGGTGTGGATTGCTTGGGCTTTTACCCCGGTGAGGTCAAATTTTTTGGCGAGCACTTACAAGATGCCAACGGCCAAAAGCTAAAAGTGCCGCACATGGGCTGGAACCATGTGCATCAGCAAAAGCCGCACCCTCTATGGGCTAATATTGCCCAGGACGAGCGCTTTTATTTTGTGCACAGTTTTTATGTACAGGCACAAGATAGCGATATGGTGATGGGCACTACCGACTATGGCGTTAATATTAATGCTGCGATTAGTCGAGATAATGTTTTTGCCGCGCAGTTTCATCCCGAAAAAAGCAGCACCGCAGGCCTGCAGTTGCTGCAAAACTTTTTAAGCTGGGATGGCCAAAGTTAAAACTAGTCGAGTAGATTTTTATAACGCCTGTCAGGCGCGTGAGTAAATAGTATGGCTTTAGCAAAACGCATAATCCCCTGTTTGGATGTAGAGAACGGTCGCGTGGTCAAAGGGGTTAACTTTGTTGATATACGCGATGCCGGCGACCCGGTAGAGGTGGCCAAGCGCTACAACGAGCAGGGCGCTGATGAAATTACCTTTTTGGATATTACTGCCACTCACGAAGGCCGCGCCACTACCATACATACCGTAGAGCAAATTGCCGAGCAGGTATTTATCCCCTTAACCGTGGGCGGTGGCATACGTACGGTGGAAGATATACGGGCGATGTTAAATGCCGGGGCCGATAAAATTGGTATTAATTCGGCGGCGATTTATAACCCCGATTTTGTTAAAGAGGCTTCCGAAAAATTTGGTGCTCAGTGCATAGTGGTGGCCATAGATGCGAAAAAAGTCAGCGCTGCCGGTGAGCCACTGCGCTGGGAAATATTTACTCACGGCGGTCGCAAAGCTACGGGCATAGATGCGGTAGAGTGGGCGAAAAAAATGGCTGACTATGGTGCCGGTGAAATTTTATTAACTAGCATGGATGGCGATGGCACTAAGCTGGGTTTTGACTTGGCGCTAACGCGGGCGATTAGTGATGCGGTATGTGTGCCGGTGATCGCCTCTGGTGGTGTAGGCAACTTACAGCACTTAGTCGATGGCGTGAAAGAGGGCGGTGCCGATGCGGTGTTAGCGGCCAGCATTTTTCACTTTGGCGAATATACTGTGCCTGAGGCCAAGCGCTTTATGGCCGAGCAAGGCGTAGAAGTGCGTTTATAACTTAAGCTAGCGCTAAAACGTCAAAAGCCCAGCTTGATGCTGGGCTTTTTTATGCGGCTAAAAACGCAAGGCAAATAAATTAGCCGCTGTGTTATTAGCAGCAATCGCTTAATCGCTGTGAAGAATATAATTAGCTGGCTAAAGCGTTATGCAGTTGATCTAACGTTTTAGGCTCGGCTAAGGTCATAAATTCGATAAAATCTTCAAGGCCGCGTTTGGCCTCGTTTTTATCTTCAAATGGGCCTATAGATGAACCTTCCCTTGTGGAAAAATACCAGGCTCCCTGCGCTGCGAAAAAACGATCGGTTCTGACAGGGATAGGTGCACCGTATACATCTTCGGATCTTTGCATCATATCGCTCATGGCTAGATTCAGTCTCAGCTCTTGTTAAGTTTCCAATAGTTTAGCGTGATTTCTATGATATGGAACCGTTTTTTTGGCCGTTTATCCCTGTTTTGGTGTATTTGTCGAAATAAAAACTAAGTCCATAATTTTTTTGGCGCTGCGACATAGTTTTGGTGTTATTTAATTGTCGCCAGTGCCGGGCTGGAATGGGAGTTACTGCTGCACGGTTTAAACAGCAGTTGCTCCAGAGCCTGCTGTGGCTGGCAGGGCTGGCTAGTAGGCAATAAAAACCTAGAGGCTAATTGCTGCTTATAACCGCGCAAGCTCAGGGCCGGTAGCGCCTGCTGTAGCACGGCGATGGTCTCGGGGTAGGGGTGGCCTATGGCTACCGCATAGCCCTGTTTATTGGCCAGGCGCAGCAGTTTTTCAAACTGGCGGCTAATGGCGGCAGGGTTGCGTTGGTTGTCTAAGAATATATCGCGCTTTAAATGGGGGATGTGATAGCGCTTGGCGGTTTGCTCTGCCACGGTGAGGGGGCTGGTGCGGCTATCCAAAAAATACAGCTGCTGGCGTTTTAGCTCAGCCATCAGCCAGGCCATGGGCTTGGGCATTTGGGTGAGCAGGCTGCCCATGTGATTGTTAAGGCCTGTCACATGGGGGATGGCCTCGAGGTTTTGTTGCAAGCGGCTGGTGAACTGTTGCTCGTTAAGGTTAGGGGCAAGTTCCCCAGGCCCTGCCGAGGTGCCGTCTATGGTGCTCATGGGGGCATGCAGTAGCACCTCTTTACCCAGCTGGTGGGCCAGCTCGGCTAACTTTGGGCCGTTGGGGCTGTGGGGCAGCACCGCATAATTAACTGGGCCGGGCAGCTGTATGGCTTGTTGCCCCAACTCATAGCTGTGGCCTATATCATCGATAACGATAATAACCGTAGGTTGTTTGGCATGGCTGCTTAGGCTTAAGCAGCTCAGCATGATTAGGGCGAGCAGTGCTTTCATAGGGTTTTACTATAAAGCCTTGCTGGCTGATGCGGGTTGGCTATGTTCTAACGGGGTTTTACCAGCGTTTAAAATGTTTAAACCCTTGAGTAGGTTGAGGGCCTCATAGAGTTGGTTGTCGCGGTTAAACAGGGCGGTATCCAACTTTTTACGGCGCTCTTTGCTGGTGCTCTCTTCGCCGTTGCCGCTTTTTAAATGGCCCTTAAGGTCGGCTTCGGTAATGCCTCCGCGGGTTTTAATGGTTTCGATTTTGGCGCGCTCTACTTCTATATCGGGGGCTATGCCCTGTGCTTGTATAGAGCGGCCGCTGGGGGTGTAGTAGCGGGCGGTGGTGAGTTTAATGGCGCGGTTTTCAGCTATGGGGACCACGCTTTGCACCGAACCTTTACCAAAACTGTTGGTGCCCATAATGACCGCGCGGCGATGATCTTGCAGGGCGCCGGCTACGATCTCTGAGGCTGAGGCCGAGCCGCCGTTAATTAATACCACTACTGGGGTGCCATCTATTAAGTCGCTGCCGGTGGCGGAGTGGCGGAAGTCGGCATTTTCTATGCGGCCCAGGGTGTAAACGATTAACCCCTCTTTTACTAGGGCATCTACCACTTCTACCGAGCTTTGCAGGACGCCGCCGGGGTTGTTGCGTAAATCTATAATCAGGCCTTTAAGAGGCTTGTTGGCGCTGTGGGTTTTTTTCAGTATGTCTTGAAACTCTTGCCCGGTATTGGCTTGAAACTGGGCTATGCGCACATATTGGTAACCGGGTTCTAGCTCTTTATTTTTGACGCTGGCTACTTTGATGATGTCGCGCTTAAGGGTGATATCAAAAGGTTGGGCGGTACCTTCGCGCACTATGGTGATATTGATTTTGCTGCCCTTGGGGCCGCGCATTAGCTTGACCGCCTCGCTTAGGTTTAGGCCTTTAACCGGCTGGTCGCCCAATTTAATAATTAGGTCGCCAGGTTCTATGCCCGCTTTATCGGCGGGGGTGTCGTCTATGGGGGTGATGACTTTAACAAAGCCATTTTCCATGCCCACTTCCATACCCAGGCCGCCAAACTCTCCCGAGGTGTTGACTTGCAGGTCGTCGTAGGAGTCCTCGTTTAAATAATTAGAGTGTGGGTCTAAGCCCTCTAACATGCCCTGTATGGCGTATTCCAATAGGGTTTCATCATCCACTTCTTCTACATAGCTTAAGCGTATGTGGTTGAATACATCGGCAAAGGTGCGCAGTTCGTCTAAGGGCAGTTTGCCCATTTGCTCTTCATTTTGCGTAGGGGCGCTATGCTCGGCCTCATCATCGTTTTGGGCTTGCGCCAAGCCTGCAAAGGACAGCAGTGCTGCGCATAGGGTTAAGCTGGGTAGGGTGGCCAGTGAAAAAGGCAGTAGCGTCATGAATAGTCCTTATTGGTTTGGCTGGGCTAGTGATGTTTAAGCCATGGGGCTGATTGTAACTGGCTTATAGGCTGGTGTCAGTTTAGCTGCGTTTGCACCACAGTGCGGGGTTGCTGGGTTTGCCGTTGTGGCGTATTTCAAAATAAACGCCGCTTTGTTGTTGGCCGCCACTGTTGCCGGTGGTGGCTATGATCTCGCCGCTGCTCACCCAGTCGCCAGTTTCGCGTAATAAGCTTTGGTTGTGGCCGTATAGGCTCATATAGTCATCGCCGTGATCAATAATAATAAGCAAGCCGTAGCCGCGCAGCCAGTCGGAAAAAACTACGCGGCCATGGTGTATGGCTTTAATGCTGCTACCAGCGTTGGCGCGTATGTTTACCCCCTGCCAACGCAGCTCACTGTTGCTGCGGCGGCTGCCAAAGCTGTTGCTGGCTTTGCCAACCAGAGGCCAGGGTAGTTTGCCTTTGAGTTGTGCAAAGGGGCGGTAATCTGTGGGTATGCTGATGTTGGCAATGGTTTGCTCTACCGCTTCGATTAAGCGTTCCAGTTCTGCTCTATCCTGATTGAGTTTGCTAAGGTGCTGGTGCTTGCTTTTAATGCTGCTGTTAATTTTGGCCAGGCTTTGCTCACGGGTGCTTTTATTGCTGAGCAGGGCTTTATGCTCTTGCTGCAGCTGTGCTTTAGCTTGTTTTAGCGTTTCGGTTTTTTGCTGTATCGCGGGCTCTAGTTTGTTGATGTTGGCTATGGTGTCGGCATAGGCCGATACTTGCTGGGCGCGGGCGCGGTTAAAATAATCGTAATAGGCCAGTGCCCGGCTGAGTTTTTCTGGGTCTTCTTGGTTCAGCAAGACCTTGAGTTTTTTCTGCTGCCCGATTTGAAACGCCGAGCGTATTTGCTGCTCGATTTGCTGCTGTTGCTGCCGCTTTTGGCCTTGTAGAGCATGGCGCTGGCTTTGCAGTTGTTGCAGCGCTTTTTGTTCGCTATTAAGTTGCTGCTGGGTTTTGCTAATTTGAGTTTGCAGCTGGCCTATATTGATTTCGGCTTGTCGCAATGCGTTTTCTAATTCGGAGCGCTGTGATTGAAAACCCGACAATAGTTTTTTTAATTGTGCCACTTCTTTGCTTAATTGTTGCAGCTGGGCTTTATTGGCGCGGCTGTCATCGGCTAGCGCAGCGCTAATATTCAGGCATAGGCAGGCACACAGGGCTAGGTAAACAGCGCGGCGTAAAACAAATATCGCTAGCGGTAGGCGCATATTGGCCATGGCGGAGCAGCCTCTTTTATTATCAATGTTGTGCGGGCTATAAGAGTATGGTGTTGGCTGTTTGGTTCAGCATCTGGTTTAGCTTTTTATAAAGCGGGCTGGCTCGGCAGCCCGCTTTATAGTGAGGGGCTTAATCTGCAATGTTTAACAGTGATTCGCCCGTCATCTCTGCCGGTTGCTTTAGCCCCATTAGCGCTAGCATGGTGGGGGCAACATCCGCTAAGCGGCCGTTTGGCTTGGCTATGCTCACGGTGCGCTTGCCTACATAGACAAAAGGCACATGCTCGGTAGTGTGCTGGGTGTGGGCCTGGCCAGACTCGTGATCGTGCATTTGCTCACAGTTGCCGTGGTCGGCGGTGATTAGGCAGTCGAAGCCATGGGCTAGGGCCGCATCGGTGACGGCTTTAACACTGGCATCTATGGCTTCGGCGGCTTTAACGGCAGCGCTGAATACGCCGGTATGGCCTACCATGTCGCCATTGGCATAGTTGCAGATAATGGCGTCGTACTTACCGCTGGCCATGGCGGCGCAGAGTTTTTCGGTGACTTCAGGGGCGCTCATTTCCGGTTTTAAATCGTAGGTGGCTACATCCGGTGAGGGGATGAGCTCGCGGTCTTCGCCTTGGTATAGGGATTCACGGCCACCGCTAAAAAAGAAGGTGACGTGGGCGTACTTTTCAGTTTCGGCTATGCGCAGTTGTTTTTTGCCCAGCTTCGCCATTAATTCGCCAAAGCTGTTGGTTAGCTTTTCGGGGGGGAAGGCGCAGTCGGCTTTAATGTCAGCAGCGTATTCGGTGCTCATTACAAAGCTGGCCAGTGCTGGGGTTTTAGCGCGTTCAAAGCCAGCAAAGTCACTGTCGACAAAGGCGCGGGTGATTTCTCTGGCGCGGTCGGCTCTAAAGTTCATAAAAATTACGCTGTCGCCATCGTTAATGCTGGCTTCGGCTTCACCCTCTGCCTGTATGACGCTGGGGGCGACAAACTCATCGTTTTCGTCGCGGGCATAGGCGGCGGCTAAGGCTGCGCTGGCATTGTCGTAGCGGTAGGCGGCTTTAGCCTGGGTGAGCAATTCGTAGGCGGGTTGTACGCGCTCCCAGCGATTGTCTCTATCCATGACGTGGTAGCGGCCCACCAAGCTGGCGATGCGGCCGCAGCCTAGCTGCTTAAATTGCTGGTCTAATGCTTGTAGTGAGGGCAGCGCGCTGCGCGGCGGCGTGTCGCGACCATCTAAAAAGGCATGTACATAGACTTTTTCGGCACCGCGTTGGGCAGCCATCTTCACCATGGCGGCAATATGATTTTCATGGCTGTGTACGCCACCGGCTGAAAGCAGGCCGAAAATATGTACTGCTTTACCTTGGGCTTGAGCCTTGTCTATGGCGTTGATGTACGCGGGGTTTTGAAAAAAATCACCGTCGGCTATGGCCTTGTCTATGCGGCTGATATTTTGGTAAACCACACGCCCGGCTCCCAGGCTCATGTGGCCCACTTCTGAGTTACCCATTTGCCCTTCGGGTAGGCCTACGTCGGGGCCTGAACCTGAGATTAAAGTGTTGGGGTATTGCTTGAGCAAGTTATCCCAGTTGGGTGTGTGGGCGTGGTATATGGCATTGTCTTCGGGGGCTTCGCGATGACCCCAGCCATCCAGAATGACTAAAACGACAGGCTTTTTTGGGTTTTCAGTATTCATAATGTCTCTATAGTGGTGATAAATGGCGGCGATAAATGATGGTGACAACTCGCAAGGGCGCTGTTAATCCCAGTAAGGGCTTGAAGACTGGCTTTTTGCCCTTATCTCTAAGGCAGCGAATTTTACCGGTATTGGCTGGGTTTGGCTAATAGCGATGCGGCTAATCTGAGAGTGGCGATTTAGCCGTGAGAAAAGCGCCTAGGCTGTGTATAATCGCCAGCTTTGCTAGGGCATATAGCCGCAGCAACTTGCTGTGGTGGGCGCTAGCCCTTGAATACTGGTTTAGGTAATACATAGATATGGCATTGTTTGTAGAATTTTTAGGGCAACAGTGGATGCTCGCCAGCGCTGTTTTGGTGTGTTTTGTTCTGCTAATGAAGTATGAATCACAAAAAGGCGGTGCCAGCTTGTCACCGCAACAAATGATCAATAAAGTTAATAAAGAGCAGGCGGTGGTTATTGATTTGCGGGATAAGGCTGAATTTAAAGCTGGCCATATCGTTGATGCCATTAATATCCCCTCCAGTAGCTTTGCGACTCGTTTAGGTGAATTAGAGCCTTACCGTGACCGGCCTATAGTGCTGGTATGCAAAATGGGTCAACACTCAGGGGCTGCAGGTAAGCAGCTATCGGCGGCGGGCTTTGAGCAGGTGTTTAGGCTTAGCGGCGGTATGATGGAGTGGAAAAGCATGCAGTTACCCGAGGTATCATAATGGCTGTAGAAGTATTAATGTATAGCTCTAATTACTGCCCTTTTTGCATGCGTGCTAAGCAGTTATTACAGAGCAAGGGCGTAGCGATAAAAGAGTTAATCGTGGACGGCAACCCTGAATTGCGTCAAGAGATGATGCAAAAGAGCGGCCGCCACACCGTGCCACAGATATGGATAGGTGATACTCATGTCGGTGGTTGTGATGATTTGTTTGCGCTGGAACGCGCAGGGGAATTCGACGCATTAGTACAGTGTGCTGGCTAGTGTAAATACAATAAAGAAGAGGTGTCAGCATGGCTGAGAATGAACAACAATTTGCAGTACAACGTTTATACGTTAAAGACGTATCTTTTGAAGCGCCTTTAGGTGCCGAAGTTTTTACCAAACAGTGGCAGCCCGAGATACAAGTAGATTTAGGTAGCAAAAATAACAAGCTGTCTGATGACCAATACGAAGTGACTTTGTCGGTAACCATCACTGGCAAGCTAGATGATAGCGTGGCCTTTTTAATTGAAGTGCATCAAGCAGGCATATTCCTTATTAAAGGTTTAGAGGATGAGCAGTTGCGCCGTGCGGTTAGCATTATGTGTCCTAACCTGCTATTCCCCTATGTGCGCGAAGCCGTAGATAACCTGGCGATTAAAGGTGGTTTCCCCGCCATAGGCTTACAGCCAGTAAACTTTGAAGCTTTATACATGCAAGCCATGCAAAAAGCCGCCGCTGAGCAGCAAGCACAAGCTGAAGCACCGGCTGCACCCGAAGCGCACTAAGTTTGAAAGCGCTACTAAAAAACCGCAGTGATTAGCTGCGGTTTTTTAGTTTAGGGCGAGCCAAAAAGTACATTGAGAGAGCCTTATGTTTCATATTGCCTTATTCGAACCGCGTATAGCCCCTAATACGGGCAATATTATTCGCTTGATAGCCAATAACGGTTGTCAGTTGCATATTATTGAGCCCATGGGTTTTGATTTTGAAGAGAAAAAATTGCGCCGCGCTGGCCTGGACTATAGCGACTTAAGCCGCGTAACGCGCTACCCCGATTACGCCGCTTTTAAAGAGGCGATGGGCGATAGGCGCATATTGGCATGCACCACTAAAGGCAGCAGGCCCCATGATCAGCTGCAATACCAGGCTGATGATGTATTGTTGTTTGGTTCAGAAACCAGCGGCTTGCCCGATGAGGTGATGAATAGCATAGCCTTAGAAAACCGCCTGCGTATTCCTATGCAGCCTAATAGTCGCAGTTTGAATTTGTCTAACTCGGTAGCGATTATTAGTTATGAGGCTTGGCGGCAACAGGGCTTTGCTGGCGGCGTATGATTGTTGCCGTGAAAGGCGAGCTTTAAGCTGCAAGAGCTAAGTTTTTATCAGCCTTTCAGGCTGAGATGCAAGCCACAAGAGGCAAGCTGTAAGAAAAACAAAATCTATTCAAAGTTTGCTGTTTGTTAGGTGGATTTTTTTTAACTCGGCAATGGCGGTGGCATTAGAGTACAGTTTTTTAAATCGAAAAATCAGCATTCGCACGATGCAAGAGGGCTGAGCCGGGTGCTGTCGCGAAATATAAAAGGGCTGGCCGTGGTAGCGGATGAGACAGCGCAGCGTTTTAAGGCTCAGTAGCGGACGCGGGCACCCCGGAGGGGCCGGACCATGTAGCGGCGGCATCCGGCTCAGCCATCGGGTTTAATAAACCACTGTATTAACCCAAGCTTTTCTTTTGGTGTAGATAATGAGAAGTTCTTAATTCGGCAATGCCCCAAGGTTCTTGCTCCATGATGGCGGCCCTCCGGGCTGCCTTCACTCCCTGCTGAGCCCGCCCTGCGGGAAAGCCGGTCTCATCCGTTCACTCAGCGCTCATCTTTTATATTCCGCAAGAACCTTGGGGCATTCCCTGCGATCGCAGAGCGTTCGAATTTTGGCGATTTAAAAAATTGGCACGATGTGCGAGGGGCATCGTGACAGCAATCCATAACTACAGTTCGTACTTATTTCTCAGACAGTGCCTCTTGCAAGGGGTCTAGCAAGTCGCCGAAATTTTGCCAGTACGCCAGAGCCGAGCGGTAAATGGGTTTGCGTACTTGTTCGGAGCTGGAAGTTTTTACCGCGCGCTGGGTTTGGTGAAAATCAACACAGGCTTGCTCAAAGGGCAGTTCACAGTATTCGAGTAAGCGCTGCACGTGGCTGGCCACATCGTCTACCACATCTTCATACTGCACATCTAAAATTTTACCGGGCAATACGTTATGCCAGTGCTGCATTAGGCGCTCATAGTCGCGGTAATATAAGCCCAGGTCGGTTAAGTCGTAGGTGAAGTGTTGGCCTATGGCCCATAATTGTTTATAGCAGCCCAGGCAGCTGTCCATGGGGTGGCGTTTGGCGTTAATGATTTTTGCGTTGGGGAATAAAGCTAAAATCAAACCGATATGGGCAAAGTTGTTGGGCAGTTTGTCGATAAAAAACGGCGTTTTTTGTTGCCGATGAAATTCAGCCTGTTTTAAATAATGTGCTGCGGCTTTTTGAATATTGCTCAGCGTTAGATGGCTGGCGGGGTCGCTGGGATTTTTGCTTTTGGGGTGCAGGCTGTCCATGCGGCTAGCGATGCGTGGCATGTAGGGTAGTTCTTGAGTGCCTTCTATCTGTGAGTGGCTGGCCAGTATTTGCTCTTGCAGAGTAGAGCCGGAACGGGGCAGGCCGACCACAAAAATAGGGGTTACCTCATGGTTAGCGTGATTGTTTAGTTGGGCAAAAAAGTCGGCATTGTAGGTGGCGATAATTTTATCGGTTTGCTCACTGTTTTCCTGGGCGCTGTAGTGTACTAGCGTTTTTTGCACGCGGTTGGCTTGTTGGTAATAGTTAAAAGCGCTGCGGTACTCCTTTTTATGTTCGTACGCTTTGCCCAAGGCATAGCCTAAATAAACCTGATCTTTTTCACGTAGCTCGTCTTGTGTTAAGGCTTCTTGCATGGCGGCTATTTGCTGGTCGCTAAACGAAAAGGTTTTCATGTCCGATAGCGCCCAATAGGCTTCGCCGTAGTATTTATTGTGGCTAATACAGCTTAGAAACTCTTCGATTGCCTGCTCCTGTTGCCCCAGAGTTTTTAAGGCTAGGCCTAGTTGGGCGCGGGCGGGGTTTAATGCAGGCGATTTTTCTAGCAGGCTTTTTAACAGCGCTATGCCCTGTTCGTGCTGATGGTTTTTTATGTGGCTTTCGGCTTTGATGATTTGGGTTTCATCGGCATTGGGGTTGATTTCTAAGCTGCGCTTTAAGCTTTCAGCGGCCGCATCGGTTTTGTCTTGCAGTAATTGGGCGCGGCCCAGGCCATTCCATGCTCGCCAGTTTTCTGGAGCTTTGGCTAAAATATCGCGGTAGAATTTTTCGGCGCGCTGGGGTTGTAGTTTAGAGCTGGCATAGTCGGCTAATATTAGCAGTATGGGGACGTTGTTAGGGTCGGCGTTTAATACGCTTTGGCCTGTTTTTTCCAGCGCTTGGTAATCGCCGCTGCGAAATTGTTGTAGTGCTTGTTGTACCCAGTCGGCGATTTGTTCGCGTTGTTGGAAGTGGCCGCTCATGGCTTGGGCTTGTTCGGTTTTGCCCTGTGCGAGTAATACTTCGTGCAGCGCGCGTAGGGCAGGGTTTAATTTAGCGTCTAATTGCAGGGCTTTTTGTAAATATTGTTCGGCGCTGGCTAAATCATTTTGATCTTTTTTGACCAGACCTAAATCCATATAGGCATGGGCATAATCGGGGGCTAGCTGTATAACGGCCGTATAGGCTTTTTCGGCTTCTTGTAGCTGGCCTTTATGTTGTTGGGTTTGGCCGTATAGCCTGAGTGTATTGACTTCTTTAGGGTTGAGTTGCAGTAGTTTTTTACACAGCGACTCTGCCTCATCAACCTGGCCGGTTTTAAATGCGTTTAGGGCTTGGAAGAATATTTCTCTAGGGTTTATGGCCATAGTTGATTCACTCGTTTAAAACTCATACTAGTAAAACAAAAAGGGCCGGCCCATGGCCAGCCCTTTTAATGGTATTGCCTTAACTTTGTTTAGAAGTCGTAGCGTAAGTTAACACCAACAGTGCGTTGTCTGGCTGGTGAAAACTTATGTGCACCTATGCTGAAGTCACCGTAGGCTGCGCCTTTGTAGTACTCTTCATTGGTTAGGTTTTCAACATAAGCTTCGGCAGTCCAGCCATCATCGTGCGAGTAAACCGTGCGCAAGTTGATTTTGCTGTAGCTGTCGGCGCGCAAGTCTCTGCGGCCATCAAAATCCACTGGTGCGTCACTTTGATAGAAGTTTTCAACTGTGAAACGCACTTCGCTGCGCTCTAGTGGTAGGGTGTAAGTACCTACCAAGGCATAGCTGGATTTAACGGTGCCGGGCAAGGTGTTGCCTTCACAGTCGGTGTCGCATACCGCGGCGGCTTTTAACTTGGTCAACTCGGTATCTAAAAAGGCTACGCCCAAGTAAATATCCAAATTGGCTGTAGGCAGTATGCGTATATCAGCTTCTATACCCTGGCCTTCGGCGTCACCGGCGTTAGCGACTTTAGTGGCATTAGCATCGACGTCAAAGAAGTTAACCTGGTAGTCGTCAAAGCTGTACTGGAAGACGCTGGCTTTGGCTTCTATGCGGCTGTCCCACCATTTTGATTTAATACCAATTTCGGTGTTGGTGACTTCTTCTTGGTCGAACTCTTCAATCATCGCGTAGTCTGTGGCGTTGCCGTCACCACCGGTAAGCGCATCAATTAAGAAGTCAGTGGTGGTTAGGCCGTCGCTGTAGCTTAGGTCGCTGGAGTTGAAGCCACCGGCTTTATAGCCTTGTGAAATATTAGCGTAAACAGAAATGTCGTAGTTAATATAGTAATTCACTGCAAGGCGAGGTGATAAATTGCTCCAGCTTTCATCCGCATAAATAAAGCCATCGGTATAGGCTGCGCCATTGAAAATCGAGGGGTTGTTGAAACCTACATCTTCTTTCATCCACAGGCCAAAGTTACGGCTGTCTTCGGTGTATCTAGCGCCTAGGGTAACTTCTAAGTCTTCGGTAGCGGCCCAAGTAATATCACCGTATACCCCCCAGCCATCATACTCGGCATCGACTTCGCGGCGTTCAGTAACGTAACCTGCACCAGCAGCGCCACCACCGTAGTAGGCAAAATAGTAATAGCTGGCGCAACCGCCTTGATCTATATCGCTAAGGCCATAGTAGCTGGCGATGGCAAAGTTACACTGGGTTTCTTCGTCATAGCTGTCGCCAATAACCGCGTCTAGCTCTTCTTTATAATAAGAAACACCGGCAAACCAAGTGATGCTACCTTCGCCTTCGTAGTTAATACGAAATTCTTGGCTATAGTATTTTTGCTCTTGGTTTTGGCTGTAGTGATCTATGGCAAATGCTGAGCCATCGAAGTCTTCTAAATAAGAGTAGTTATGGCCGCGTATGCCGGTAATCGAGGTTAAGGCGTATTCATCACTTAGGTCATATTCTAAGGTTAGGGTTGCGCCCCAAACATCGGCCTCGTCGTGGCTGGCATCGCCTAAATCGCTGGCAACTTCGTCATATTTTGAGGTGGGTGCGTTCCAGCCATTAAAGGCTGAACCGTCAGCGTTTTGTACGGTGTATACAGTGCCGTCGCCTTCTCTATCTTCATATTCCAAAGACAGTACAGCGGTTAAAGCTTCGCCGGTATAACCAAAAGATAGGCGCATGGCATCTATATTGATGCCGCCGTATTTGTTGCCGGTTTCAATGTTTTTCAGCCAGCCATCTTGCTCTTCATGATAGACCGCCGCACGCACGGCAAATTCGTCGTTTAGCGGAATGTTGATCATGCCGTCAAAAGAAACCAGATTGTCTTCGCCTAAACCTAAGGCAACAGAGCCTGTTTGTTCTTCACTGGGCTTTTTGGTGGACATGCTGATCGCACCAGCAGAAGAATTGCGGCCAAACAGTGTACCTTGTGGGCCTTTTACTACTTCAACCATTTCTATGTCGAAGAAGCTGGTAACAGCACCACCGGTACGGCCTAGGTATACGCCGTCTTGGTATAGGCCAATAGAGGGCTCGGCACCCACGCCGAAATCGTTAGTAACTATCCCGCGTATATTGATGGTATCCAGGAAACTGTCATCAGAATCGCCAGTTACCCCTGGGGTTAGCGTGGTTAGGGATTTTACATCAGTGATATTGGCATCGGCGATAAAGTCACCGGTAAAGGCCGATACTGCAATGGGGATATCTTGCAGCGTTTGCATGCGCTTTTGCGAGGTAACAATAACTTCTTCTATAGCCCAAGATTGCACTTCTTGTGCTAGTGCAAACGGGGTGCTAAGGGTGGCGCCTATGGCTAGGGCCAAACTGCTTTTTTTCATTATGGTGTCTCCAAAAAATACATCGTGAGGCGAGCTGTTGTTATGGTTATGCTGCTCGCTGGGATCTGATCTCTTTGTAAAAACAAGCTTTAACTAACTTTTTAAAGCAGGCGCAGTCTGGCATAAAGCGCGAATTATTACCAATATATTTGGTTGCGGGCCAAAAATGTGCTGTAGGGCCCGCGGAATGAGGGGGGAGGGTGCGGTAAGTGCCGTCTAAAAGATGGCGTTGTAGCAGCGGTTTGCCGCTGGATTTAGGCTTGTTTGGCTATCATTAGGGCGCTTTGATGGGTGGCTTCTATCAGTTTTTGCGAGGAGCTAAGCTGCAAATCAGTATCTACCACCACCCCTAGGCCCTCGTATAAAGACACGATAATCGTGGCTTTGGCGCGACACTCTTCAATACTGATATAGGGGTTGAGCAGGGTGACCAGGCGGGTGAGGTCATCTATATACACTTGGTATAGCTCTTTTACATCGTCGGCTATTTTATCGTCGTAGGTGGCCAGCCAGAACAGGTTGCGGAAGAAGTTGCGGTCCGAGGATTTAAACAGGCTGCCCACGCAGTCACTAACATAGCGCATAAAGGTTTTTTCGGGATCTATGCTGAAGTCGGTTTCGCCGCGAAACAGGTCTTTATCGGTATAGTTTCTAGCTTCGTCTATGAGGGCGTTCATTAGCGATTGCTTGGAGGGGAAGTAATACTGCACATTGGATTTCCTCACCCCTAGCTGGCTGGCAATGTGGTTAAAGCTCAGCTCCTGGTAGCCCTGCTCATCAATAATCTGCCTGGCGATGCAGAGTATTTGCTGGCGCTTGCTGTTGCCTTTGATGGTTTTACCGACATTGTCTGGCGTACTTGCAGCCATTGTGTGCTCCCTTGGGTTGGGCGGTTAGAAATATGAGCTAAATTTTGGCTGATTTTTGGCCCTATGTATAATTTTATTATTGGGCGGTGTTTCTGGGCTTGGCTATTGTTTGCAACATAGGCGATAAATAGCGGGGTTAAAGCTCGATTTATTACAGAAATTTGCTATAAAAAGCAGAGGCTTACAAAAAAAATAACAAGTAAACTGTGAAGTTATAGGCAAATCTGCAACAATGCGGTGGCGTTTAGCAGGTATTTTAATAGCTGAGGGAGAAACTCAGGGCGAATGAAAATAACAATTCCCTGGTTGAAAAATAACAATACGGTATCGGGGCGAGTGGGCGTGGCTATGGGGCCAGATGGCCTAAGCGTTGCCCATATCAACGCGGCGGGAGTGGTGGATTTTTGCCAAAACTACCCCCAGCCCGGCGATAGCGCCGATTTACTCAGCTCCTTAGTCACCGAGCAGGGCTGGCATGCCTGCCCCTGTAGCTTGGTATTGCACCCTCTTTATTACCAGCTGACGCTAGCTGAGTCACCGGCGGTTGAAGCGGCCGAGATGGCCGAAGCCGTGCGCTGGCGCTTAAAAGACTTTGTTGATTACCCCTTGGCCGATGCCGCGGTTGATTTCTTCACCTTGCCCGATGACGCTTATCGCGGTCGTAAAGCCATGCTATATGCGGCGGTTATGCGCAAAAATAGCTTGCAGGGCTTGGCTGAAACCATAGAACAGGCGGGCTTAGTGCTGCAGGCTATAGAGATATCCGAGCTGGCTTTGCATAATTTATGTTACGCCCTACCCGAAGTGCGGGGCGGTGTAGCCATATTGCACTTATTAGAAGACGAAGGTTTTATCAACCTAGTTGAGGATGGCAATATTTACCTCAGCCGTAAGCTGGATATAGGTTTGGCGTCATTTGACGGTGAGGGTGATCACCTGCAGCAGTTTGAAGCGCTGTTATTAGAAATTCAGCGCTCACTGGATTTTTACGAAAGCCAATTGGGTAAAGGCATTATCTCTAATTTGTACTACTCACCTGCAACTGAACGTACCGTCGCAATGGGCGAGTTTCTGGCTATGCAGCTGGGTTTAAATGTGGCACCGCTAAATGTTAAAGGCCTGCTACAAAGTGAGTTGCCCGCCGAAACCTTGGCCACGGCTATTACCGCTATAGGCGCAGCTACCGGTCCCGGTAAGCAAAAAGACGCCAATGCAGAGCAGACAGCGGAGGCCGTTAATGCAGCATATTAATTTTGTCTCCCAGTTAGACCGGGTAGTAGAGCCGCCATTTTCAGCCCGGCAGCAGGCCGGCTTATTGGCTGCACTCATGGTATTGCTGGTGCTGGTATATGCGGGCTTGCTATGGCAGCAAGCAGGACTTAACCAAGATTTACAGCAGCGCCGCGCCGAGCAGGCTGAACTGGTAAAGGTGGTAGACGCCTTAAATGCTAAAAAACAAGCCGCCGAAAATAACTCTAGCTTAATCAATGAGTTGGCCAGCTTAGAGTCAGCGATACGCTTTAGGCGCCAACTGCTGGCCAGCATAGACCCGGATGATCAGTATCAGCAAAAAGGGTTTTCCGAGCACTTAAATGGTTTGGCGCGCCAGCAATTACAGGGCTTGTGGTTTACCGAAATTATTTTAGGCAAGCAGGGCGGGCAAATGGCCTTAGTGGGCTATACCTTAAAGCCCGAATACTTGCCGCAATATGTGCAGCGTCTATCGCAAGAGCAGGTGTTTAATGGCCAGCAGTTTAATGTGTTGCGTATGGCGCAGGCTGAAAAACAGCGCAACGCCCTGCGTTTTGAGATGCGAGCTGCGGCTAAGGATGAAAAGTTATGAGTGATGCCCTAAAAGAGCGCATAACTGGCTGGCAGTCGCAAATAGATGCCCTGCAAACCCGCGAGCGGGTGATGGTATTTGTTATGGTACTGGCGGTATTGGGCTTTGCTTTCCAATGGCTATTGCTGGAGCCGGTGTTAAAAAACAACCAATTAATGGCGCGTCAGCAACAGCAGCTGGTCAGTCAGCAGCAGCAAAAACAATTAGAAAAACAGCAGCTAGAAATGATATTAGCTGCCGGTGTCAACAAGGCTAAGCTGGCCCAGCGCGATAAACTCAATGCCGAGCTACAGCGCTTGGATAAAAATATACAGGCATCTATCTTAACACTAATCCCTCCCAAGCTAATGCCGCAGGTATTAGAGAAGGTGTTAGCTGAGAACACTAAATTAAAATTATTATCTTTAGAGAATAAACCGGTAGAGACCTTAATTGATCAGCAGCAGGCCGCACAAAATAAGCCGCGCATGGCAGCCGCCGCGAATAAAGAAGCGAATAAAGAGGCAGATAAAAAACAGGGCTTGTACAAACACAGCTTTATTTTGCGCTTAGAGGGCAGCTACCCTGCCGCTATAGATTATTTTGAGGCCTTATCGCAGTTGCCTTGGCGTTTTAATTGGGATGCTATGCATTACGAAGTGACACAATACCCTAAAGCCAATATCACCCTAGAAGTACATACAGTGAGCTTATCGCAAGACTGGATAGGTGTTTAATATGAGCTGGCTTAAAACAATTTACATTTTTATGGTGGCAAGTAGCTTAGTTAGCTCTGCCTTGGCGGCAGACCCTACTCGCCCACCGGGTTTTGGTAATGCGCGCATTGCCAAGACGCAATATCATTTAAATAGCGTATTGCTGTCGGATACACGTAAAGTGGCCACTATTAATGGCAGGGCGCTATCTGTAGGTGAAACGATTAATGGCGCCACAGTGCTGTCAATTACTCACACTCTGGTGCGTTTAGATAAAAACGGGCGCATTATAGAATTAAAGCCAAAACGAGCTTCAATAAGGCAGGAAAAATAAATGGTTGGTCGGCAAATAATAAGCGCTAGTGTACTGACACTATTAACCTCCTGTGCATGGACTCCCATGGAAACACGGGATACTGCTACCGTAGATGGTGCCAAGCAAATCCTGCACGATGCAGCGCAGCAAAAGGCTGCGGCGGGTGAGCCGCCAGCGGCGATTAGCGATGCGTTATTACCCAGTATTAGCACCCAACTAGCTGCTATAGGTGGCGAAGAAGAGCGCTTTGAGGTGTATGTTGATGGCGTAGATGCACGCAGCTTTTTTATGGGCTTGGTTAAGGACACCGATTACAACATGGTGGTACACCCGGATGTAAGCGGCAGCATTAGTTTAGAGTTGCGCAATGTCACCGTGGCCGAGGTCATGGATGTAGTGCGTGAGGTTTACGGTTATCCCTATAAGAAGCGCGGTAACCTCTATCAAGTATTGCCCGGCGGTTTGCAGTCAGAAGTATTTAAAATAGATTACCTCAGCTTAAAGCGCCGTGGTATATCCGAAACCAAAGTGAGCGCTGGGCAAGTGACCAACGCTGGCAGTAGTAATAGTGGCGGCAGCAATAACAGCAATAGCTCAAGCAAAAAGAATAATCGCGGTGGCGGTGGTCGCAATGGCGGCACTACCGCGGTGGGCACCTTAATAGAAACCACCACCGAGTCAGATTTTTGGGGTGAATTAAAACAAACCCTAAGTATGCTGATAGGTGTGGGCGAAGGCCGTAATGTGGTGGTGACTCCGCAGGCAGGCGTGGTAGTGGTGAAAGCGGATGCCGGCGAGCTGGAAGTGGTGCGAGAGTATTTGCGCAGCACTGAGCTAATTATGCGCAGGCAGGTAGTGCTAGAGGCAAAAATATTAGAGGTGCAATTATCTGATGGCTATCAAAGCGGCATTAACTGGACGGCCTTAGCCGATCCCGGCAGCAATAATAGTTTAGCCTTTGGCCTTAGCGGTTCATCACCCGCGACTGCCGCTGGCGGTGTATTTAGCTTGGCCTACGACACCGGTGATTTTTTTGGCGTGATACAGTTATTGGAAACGCAGGGTAATGTGCAGGTGTTATCCAGCCCCAGAATATCAACGGTCAACAATCAGCAGGCGGTGATTAAAGTCGGCCAGGATGAGTTTTTTGTGACGCAGGTTTCTAATACCACTACGACTTCTTCGGGCGGTACTACAAGTAGCCCCGAGGTTGAGTTAACGCCTTTCTTTTCGGGCATAGCCTTGGATGTTACCCCGCAAATCAGCGGTGAAGACGAAATAATTTTACATATACACCCTTCTATTAGTGAGGTGACGGATCAGGTTAAGACCGTCAGCCTAGGCAACTCTGTGGTAGAGCTGCCTTTAGCCTTAAGCACCATACGTGAGACCGACAGCATTGTTTATGCTCGCAGCGGCGACGTGGTAGTGCTGGGCGGCTTAATGCAAGACACCACGGTAGAAGATAATTCCGGTATGCCAGGCTTATCGGATGTGCCTTTATTGGGGCATTTGTTTACCCAAGAGCGCAACAAAACGGTAAAAAGCGAGCTAGTGATTTTACTCAAGCCCGTTATCGTGGGTGCCGACGGCATGTCTGAATCACTGAATGAATCAGCGCGACGTTTTGATCAGTTTCGTGAAGCCATGGAACCCATGTATTTTGGGCGGCAATAAGCTAATCGTATCGCTAAGCGGCAACGACTATGTATAACGAACACTTTGGGTTAAAAGAGCAGCCATTTGGCCTAACGCCCAATACCTCGTACTTTTACAATGTAAGAGCTTATCGCGAAGCTTTTAACATGCTGCGTGTAGCGCTAAGCAATGGCGAGGGTTTTATCAAAGTCGTGGGTGAGGTCGGCACTGGCAAAACCCTATTGTGTCGCAAATTATTAAATAGTTTGGGCGATGATTATTATAGCGCCTATATACCCAATCCCTTTCTTAGTCCTGTAGCTTTGTACAAAGCTTTGGCAGAAGAGCTGGGGGTGAAATGCAAAACCCGCGATGGCGTTAATGAATTTCAAAAGTCGATTAATGAGCGTTTAATTGAGTTGGTGGCCGAAGGTAAACGGGTAGTGCTGGTGATAGATGAAGCGCAAACCATGCCGGAAAAAACCTTAGAGGCCTTGCGCTTAATTTCTAATTTAGAAACCGAAACGAGTAAGCTGATACATATTATCTTATTTGGTCAGCCTGAGCTGGATCGTATTTTAGCCCAGCATGAATTGCGGCAATTAAAACAGCGTATTACCTTTTCCTGTCAGCTTACCCCTTTAGATAAAGAGGGCGTAAGCAGCTATATACAGCATCGTTTAAACACCGCTGGTTATCACGGCGAACAATTATTTCATAATAATGCTGTGGCCTTGCTGGCCAAAGCCAGCAGAGGGGTGCCTAGGTTAATCAATATGCTATGCCATAAGTCCTTAATGTGTGCCTATGGCAAAGGGGTAAGGCAAATAGACAGAGTGCATGTGCTAGCCGCGATTAATGATACCGAAGATGCCAGCTTGCCCAATCCCTTTATGCGTTGGTTGTGGAGCATGAGCTCATGAGTTTAGTTAACGACATGCTCAACGATCTAGAAAAGCGCCGGCTGGAGCAGCCCGCGCAAGGTGAAAACCTAGAGTGGCTAACCGGCCAGGCACCTGCTCAGAAAAAAAGTAAGCGGCCCCTATATATTGCAGTGCTGCTACTCGCGTTAGTGGTGGTTAGCGTTTTATTGCTGCAACAGTACCAGCTTAATTCTAGTTTGCCTGTGGCCCAACAATTATTAACACAACATGGCAATATGGCGGCTAAAACGGCTGTGGTTAATGAAATAGCCTCGCCTGACGCTGACACTGATGCTGCCCCCAGCCCTAGTATTGAGCCTGCTCGTATTAGCGCAATTGACTTTGAAAAAAACGCGCAAGGCTTGTTAATACACATTAACGCCACGCAGGCGGTGGATTATCAAATTACACAGGGCTCGCAGCAGCTGGAAATCAGTGTTGATAAAGTCACAGCACAATTGCCCCAGCAGTTAGCACCAGTACAGCCGCCGATTAAGGCAGTGTCTTTTCGCCCCCAAAACGAAGGTATGGTATTGCTGTTTGATTTACAGCGTGCCATCACTATTAAAAGCGAGCGTATTAATAACGGCCAATTACAATTGCTAATAGCGCCTGAACCAGCGGTAGTTAGCGCAAAGCCTGTTGCACCTGCCAAGCCTGTGGCTGCCAAATCTGTGGCTACGATGCCGTTGCCAGCAGCGGTGAATAAAACAAACGCGGCCACCCCGCCGATGAAAACCAGTACGCCACTGACCTTAGGTCAGCAAGACAGCTTGGTGGTCAAAGAGGCAACAGCGGCAATACGCAGTGGTGACGAAGCTGCAGCCGAAGATAAGCTACAACGCTTTTTGCAGCGTTACCCCGAGGCACCCGCTGCTAATACCTTATTGATAGAGTTGCTGATTAAGCAAAACCGTTTGGCTGCTGCGCAAACGTTATTAGATACACAGCCCGCCCTGATTTCACAGTCCAGTGCTTTGCGCCGCCTGCAGGCACACTTACTGGTGCTAAATAAAGATCCAGAAAAAGCGGTGCAGCTACTGCTTAGTAAACAGCCCGATATTAAATCGGAAACGCCTTATTATGAGTTGCTGGCTATGGCTGCCCAGCGTGCGCAGCAATATTCCTTGTCGGTACAGGTGTACAAAAGCCTGCTGCGTTTTGATGCGGGCCAAGGGAGCTGGTGGGTAGGCTTGGCTATCTCTGAAGAATTAATGGGCTTAAAGGCCGACGCGCGCGCAGATTTTTTACAAGCTATGCGCGCGGGTCGTATTACACCATCGCTGCGTGACTATGCTCGCAGCCGTTATGATGCTTTGGCCGGCGCCGTTAATGTTTACCCATCATCGTCAGCAGAGGGTGCTAATGGCGAATAAGAAAGAAGTAAAAAAAATCCGCTTAGGTGATCTGCTGGTTGGCGAAGGTTTAATTAGCGATCAGCAGTTGGGCGATGCCCTGGCTTCGCAAAAAACCAGCGGCAAAAAATTGGGCCGGGCGTTAATTGATTTAGGCTTTATCGAAGAAGACGCCATGCTGGGCCTGTTGTCACAGCAGTTGGATGTACCTTTTATACAGCTGCGTAACTACGACTTTAATTTTGAGCTTACCGCGCGCCTGCCTGAAACCTATGCCCGCCGCTTTCGCGCGGTTGTGTTGAAAGAACAAAACGGCCATATATTAATAGGCATGGCCGACCCCACAGATATTTTTGGCTTTGATGAATTATCGCGCATCATACAGCAGCCCTTAGATTTAGCCGTGGTGCGTGAGTCTGAATTATTAGACTCCTTAGACATACTCTATAGACGTACCCAAGAGATTTCATCGCTGGCGGAAGAGCTGGAAGATGAATTGGGCGATGACGATGGCGACGTTGATTACCTAGAGGCCACCGGTGCCGAAGATGCGCCGGTGGTTAAACTGCTGCGTTCTATTTTTGAAGATGCGGTGCAGGTTAAGGCCTCGGATATACATATAGAGCCCGACGAAACCGTGTTGCGTATACGGCAGCGGGTGGATGGCGTGTTGCAAGAACACGTGATGAACGAAAAGCGTATCGCGCCTGCACTAGTGCTGCGCTTAAAACTAATGTCGGGTTTAAATATTTCAGAAAAACGTTTGCCGCAAGATGGCCGTTTTAATATCGCGGTAAAAGGCCGCAGCATAGATGTACGTATTTCTACCTTGCCGGCACAGTTTGGCGAGTCGGTGGTTATGCGTTTGCTGGACCAAGGTGACGGCGCTATAGACCTTAACCATGTAGGCATGCCCCAAAACTTGCTGACCAAGTTTCGCCATCAAGTCACCCGGCCCCATGGTTTGATATTGGTAACCGGCCCCACCGGTAGTGGTAAAACCACTACGCTTTACGGCGCACTGCAAGAGCTCAATAAAGCGGAAAAGAAAATTATCACCGTAGAAGATCCGGTGGAATACACCCTGCCGCGTATTACTCAGGTGCAGGTCAATGAAAAAATTGGTCTGGGCTTTGGCCAGGTACTGCGTTCAACCCTGCGACAAGATCCCGATATTTTATTAGTGGGTGAGATCCGTGACCAAGAGACCGCCGAAATTGCCGTGCGCGCCTCGCTAACCGGTCACTTGGTGCTCTCTACCTTGCACACCAACGATGCCATTACCTCGGCCATGCGCTTAATAGATGTGGGCTTGGAGGGCTATTTAGTGGCCAGCTCCTTAAGAGCAGTAGTGGCGCAGCGCTTGGTGCGTCGTATCTGCGAAAGCTGTCGTCAGCCCTATCAGCCCACTGCCCAAGAGAAGCAGTGGTTAAATGCATTGGCCGATAATATTGATAACGTAAACTTTAGCTCAGGGCGGGGCTGCTCGCACTGTAACCACACAGGCTATAGAGGCCGTATTGGTATTTTTGAATTATTGGAAATAGACAACGAAATGGCCGATGCCCTGCGTGTGTCTGATCCCATCGCCTTTGCGGCCGCCGCTAGAAAACAGCCAGGCTTTAAGCCGCTCACCGTATGCGCCTTGGAATACGCCACCCAAGGCATTACCTCTATAGAAGAAGTGTTGCGGGTCTCCGAACAAATAGCCGAAGAAGGTGAGGCGAAAGTGATAGAGCAGGTACAGCAACAACCCGAGGCAGAGGCCTAAGCCATGGCTCAGTTTCAATACCGAGGCCGCGACCGCGGCGGTGAACTAGTCACCGGCACCTTAGAAGGCGTATCGGTAGACGCGGTGGCCAGCCAGCTGCAGGGGCGTGGGGTAACGCCTATTGCCGTGGTCGAAGCGGTAGAGAAAAAGGCCTTGCAACTGCCCAAGCTGTTTAAGCAAAAAGTCGCCCTAGAAGAGCTGATTATGTTCAGCCGCCAAATGTACAGCTTAAACCGCGCCGGTGTTGCCATTAACCAGTCTATAAAAGGCATGGCCGCCTCGGTGAATAACGAAACCCTAGCCCAGGTGCTGACGGATGTGGGTAATACACTTAACACCGGGGTGACCTTATCCAATGCCCTGCGTCGCCACGGTGAAGTATTTGACGACTTGTACGTCAATATTGTGCAAGTAGGTGAAAACACCGGTAGGTTGGATTTAGCTTTTCAGCAGCTGGCGCAATACTTGGCCTTAGAGAAAGATACCCGTCGCCGTATTAAAACCGCCGTGCGCTATCCGGTATTTGTGCTTATCGCCATTAGCATTGCCATAGTGGTATTAAACCTATTTGTGATACCGGTGTTTGCCGACATGTTTGCCAAGTTTGGCGCCGACCTGCCATGGGCAACCAAGGTATTGATAGGCACCTCGTGGTTTTTTGTTAATTACTGGCACTTATTATTGGTAGGCTTAGTATTAGCGACTTTTGGGGTACGTTATTACTTACAAACTGATGATGGCGAGCGCCGCTGGGATAGGCAGAAGCTGCGCATACCATTGATAGGCAGTATTTTAGAGCGCTCCATGCTGGCACGTTTTAGCCGTTGCTTTGCCATGATGCTAGGCTCAGGGGTGCCGCTGATACAGGCCTTAGACTTAACCGCCAAGGCGGTGGGCAACCGCTATATAGGCGAAAAAATCAGCGGCATGCGCGATGGCATACAAAGGGGCGAAAGCCTGCTGCGCACTTCTAGCCAATCAGCTATGTTTACGCCACTGGTACTGCAAATGCTGCAAGTAGGCGAAGAAACCGGCCAAGTGGATGAGCTGCTCAGTGAAGTGGCGCTGTATTACGAAGAGGAAGTGGACTACGACCTAAAAAACCTCAGCAGCATGATAGAGCCTATATTAATCGTCTGCATCGCTGGCATAGTGATGATACTGGCGCTGGGCATCTTCCTGCCTATGTGGGACATGATGAGCGTGATGCAGGGGAAATAAAATCAGTCGCTAGATGACAGTCTCTAGTTGCTAGCGAAAATTTTAGGAACTAGAGACTGAATTAATGTGAAGTATGAGAAGTAAAACCTAAATTATTGTCTATACTTGCAATATTACGATGAGTACAATGAAATAATGAATAAAAATATGAATCAAAAAGGCCGCAAACAGGCGGGCTTTACCCTTATCGAGCTAGTCGTGGTTATCGTGCTGATTGCCTTATTGGCGGCTCAGGCGATGCCGCGTTTTTCAAGCTTTACTGAGCAGGCGGAGATCGCCAGCTTAGAGGGTATGGCAGGCGGCTTTGTTACCGGCATTAATATTGCCCGTGCGACTTGGTTGGTTGATGGCTATAAAAGTGGCAACAACACCTCGCCCAGTAATAAAACGGCTATAAACCTGGATGGCAAAATTATTTATATGAACGAGTCAGGCTGGCCAGTTAATACCGACCCCGCCAGCGATGCATCGGAAGACAGCCAAACCGCTACCGAGTGTGTGGAAGTGTGGCTAAGCGTGATGCAAACCGCCCCGGCCATTACCACCAACCCCAACGACAGGGTTAATGCCAAATATTTTGCCTCGGTGATTGATCAGGCCGGTGGTGACGACAGCGGCAATACCGCTGATATATGCCGCTACGAATTAATCGTTAATGCTAAGCCCAGTGCAGTGGCTACCCATTACTTTGATTATGATTTAGCCGATGGCGAGGTGACTATCACCAAGCCCAACCTTAACTAGTATTACTGTTTTATTATTTTTATAAGAAAGAGAGGAACACCATGAAACAACAACAATCGGGTTTTACCCTAATCGAATTGGTAGCCGTTATTGTGCTGCTAGGTATATTGGCTGTTACGGCTTTACCGCGTTTTGTGAATTTGCAAACAGATGCGCGTGTTGCGGTATTAGAAGGGGTGCGGGCATCTATGCAAGGGTCAATCACTCAAGTCTATGCCAAGTCTTTAATTGATGGTGTTGAAAACGTTGCAGAAGCTGCTGTGACAATAAGAATAAATGGTGCCAATACGGCAGTGGCTGTTAAAAATGGATTTCCTGCAGCAAATGATGAAACAGGCGGCACAGGTGATGGTGTTGGTGTTAGAAATTTGTTGGATATTAACTCTGCTGACATAGTTGATAATGAAGTGGCAGATGCGACTACCTTACGTGTTGGATACGATGTGAGCGACGTTGCCGCTACTCGTTGTTATGTATTGTACACAGACTCAGCCGGTGCCGGGCAACAGCCCATTGTTACACTTGATGCTACTACGACATCAGGCTGTTAGTTTTAGCTAGAATATTGTGGATGTTATAGAGTGCGACACAGCAGAATTAACGTACTCTAACGAAGATGCAAGTAATGCGGCTGCGGTCACAACTGTCGAAGTTGGTTATAGCGCTACCTGCCATGTTATTTACACTGAATCTGCTGGTAGCGGTGCTTTGCCGGTTATCACTACGGATATATCTAGCTGCTAAGTAGGTTTTTAGCCTTTTAGGCTTGTTAAACCAAAAAAGCCTCGGTAATAATTATTTCCGGGGCTTTTTTATACGTTTGTTAGGAAAAGGTTTACGTTGTGATGCAATGTGGATGGCTGCTTACTCATGTCTTTATTTCAGGTTAAAAACTCTGGCTTCACCCTCATCGAACTTGTTTCGGTGATGGTGTTGCTAGGTGTTTTAGCCGTTGCCGCAATTCCCACCTTTACCGGCTCGGACGATTTCTCCGCTTATTCCGCACAAGATCAAATTATTACCGGCGCGCGTATGGCGCAGCAAAGGGCTATGTATGATAGAGCTGCGGGTTCTTGTTATTTTCTCAATATAGCCAGCAATAATATTAGCGTGATACGCATAGCGGGTGCTTCGTTTGGCACTATAGGCCCTACGGAAGAGTGGCGTAATGGCATAGCGGTGGATGCCGATGTGGTCATAGCCGATGCCCAAGTTTTTTTTGATGGCCTAGGTAACGCCATAGATGCCTGCCCTGGCAGCGGTGCACCGTTAGCGGGCGTACAAACCATTACTATAGGCGCTGCGGGTTTGGCGGTATGTGTTAATCCTGCGGGATATATTTATGCTTGCTAAAAGGCCGCCTATGAATCGCTATAAGGGTTTTACCTTAATCGAGGTGATAGCTTCTATGGTGCTAACGGCCTTAGCATTTACCGCCTTGGCGAGTTTTTTCTTTAATCAAGCGCCACGTGCAATAGAACCTATTTTTCAAACCCGCGCCGCTAAATTAGGCGAGGCTTTGGTGGATGAAATACTAAGCCGCCCCTTTGATGAAAATACTCCCTTAGGTGGTGTGCCCGCCTGTGACTCCGCTGGTGCCCCCGCATGCACCACAGCCATGGGCTTAGATGGTGAAACCAATCGCGCTGACTATGATGATGTGGATGACTACAATGTTTTTTGCGGCGGGCCTTTTGATATTGAGGATGCCCTAGGCAATACCGAGGCCGATGCGGGCAATGCCCTGGAAGATTTCGGCCGCTTTAAAATGAGTATATGCGTCGATTATGACGGTGATTATGACGGCGCAGCCGATACTAATCATAATGCCAAGTTAATTACCGTAGACGTATTCCCGCCAGGTGTAACCGGTACCGGCTCTGCCATCACCTTTAAAGTGTACAAGGGGAATTTTTAAATGCGCCCCTTAAACAAAGTGCAGGGCTTTACCTTAGTAGAAATGGTTTCAGTGATAGTACTGCTGGGGCTGCTCTCTGCCGGTGCCACTTTGTTTATAGGCGACAGCGTGCGTATTTATAACGACAACACGCGCCGTGCCGAATTAAGCCAACAAGGCCGCTTTGCGGTTGAGCGGGTGAGCCGTGAATTGCGTAATGCGCTGCCGGGCAGCATTAGAGTGTTGGATGAGTGCATAGAGTTTGCGCCCATAGCGGCCGCCTCCTCTTATCTGAATTTTGTGGCCGATGGTCACTATACCAACCTACAGGCGGCGGGCTTTAACTATACTCCAGGCTCTAATCAGCGAGTAGCGGTGCACAGTATAGAAAGCAAAGACGTCTACAATTATAGCCGTAAAGCTGTGGTGGATTTAGCCTCAGTTGCCGGTAGTGATAGCGATTTACAGCGCCAGGTTAATTTTACTAACTACACCCCGCCCGGCCATAAATTTCGCAGCGAGTCTAGCTCTAAACGCTTTTATATTATTGACGAGCCGGTGAGTTTTTGTGTGCGCAATAATGAGTTAATACGCCACGATGGCTACGGTTGGATACAAAATCAAACCACGGCCGTGGCCAGTTTAGGGCCTGGCTACCCCATAGCAGTTGATATACAACTTAGTGATTCAGGTACAGTGACACCATTCACCTATACGCCTGGCGTGTTGGCACGTAGCGCAGTGGTGCATATAGACTTTCGGTTTAGCAATGCCCAGGCCAGCGATGAATGGGTGCGCTTTAGCCACGAAGTGTTTGTGAGGAACGTGCCGTGAAAATGTTAAGGCTATTAACCATATTATTGCTAGCCTGCGTTGCGCAAACCGCTTGGGCCTTAAACTTGTGTTCAAGTACTTCATCTACCGCGAGTAGTGGTTCCTTATATGACTCCGGCGGTGCCGGTAGCAATTATAGTAATAATGAAAGCTGCAATTTTTTAATACAGCCTAGTGGCGGTGGCACTATCACCCTGTCATTCTCGGCTTTTAATGTCGAAAATAATTACGATTATGTGCGCATCTATGATGGCACCAGTACATCGGCGCCCTTGTTAGCCACTTTAACAGGTACTTCTATACCCAGTGCCGTAGTGGCAAGCTCGGGTAGCATGTTGGTGAGATTCACCAGCGATGGCAGTGTTGTGCGCTCAGGCTTTAGTGCTAGTTGGTCTGTAGGGTCTAGTTGTTCGCCTTACATGGGTATGGCAACACTGAATGAATTTTTTAAAGATAGAACTAATCAAAGAAACGATGCTGATGATTTTGTAGAAGTCAAAATATTGGATAATAGTATTGCCTCCAGCGTGTTTAGCAACTGGACGCTGCAAGTTTGTGAAGATGATGAGTCAGGTAATAACAATGATAATGATGGCTGTAGTCCTGTTATATCGGTTAACTCATTTACCGATAAGACGCTGCCTTGGATAGTACTAAAAGACGGCAATATCGGAACTTATGTTAATTTCAAAACCGGTTTTGATGCCATTCTAAAAGATGCTAATGGTGATGTGATTGATTATGTACAGGTAGACGGCCATAGCGTACTCGAGCAGGCTGGCTGTACTGGTGCGAGCCTGCCTTATGATTATCAAACAGGTGCGCCGGGAGCAAGTGATAAATTTATATTTAGAAAGCCCGATGGTATTGGTGATTGGGATAGTGCAACGTCAGCATCTGCTCCGCCTACAGAAGATGACACTAACGATGATATAGACCCAAATGCTCCAGATTTGAGCATTAGTGATGCCAGTGTTTTTGCTGGTGATGATGCTGTATTTACCCTTACTTTAGATGCGATGTATGGCAGCGATATTCGTATTGATTACAAGACCGTTGATGGCACTGCAGTGGCCGGTACTGATTATACAGGAACAGGGTCAACCCAAACTGTCACGATACCTGCAGGCAGCTTAACAGCTACGATCACGGTAGCTACAGCAAGTACAGGCAGTGGTAGTTTTCAAATATTGCTGAGCAATGCCCGCGATGCATCAATTATTGATCAAATTGCAGTGGGTAATATTTACGCTAGGCCCGTAGCCGATTATCAGTTTGAAGAGCTATGGAATGGCACTGCGGGCGAAGTGATAGATAGTAGTGGTAATGGCTTAGACGGGCGAGCGATCAATGGCGCAAATAGCTCAAACACTAGCCCGCCTGGAGCGGCGATTACTGGCGACCCCGGCACCTGCCGTTTTGCTGAATTTGATGGTAATAACCAGTATGTATCTATTGCCGATAATAATTTATTAGACCTAAGCAGTGACTTAACTGTTTCGGTGTGGATATACCCCCGCGCATTTCCTAGTTCGGATTTACATACCATTCTATCGAAAGATGAAAACTACGAGTTTCATCTAACTTCTAGTGGTCAAATTAATTGGTGGTGGAATGATAGTGCTGGCACCACTAGAGAAATTTTTACTAGTGGTACGGCGTTAAGTTTAAATACTTGGTATCACGTGGCTATAACCTATAGCAGTGGTAGCCAAAAAGTTTATATTGACGGTGTAGAGCGAGGTTCTTCTAGTTATAGTGGGAATCTACGTTTGAACAGTGACCCTTTATTAATCGGTACCGACTTAAACTTTGTGGGCTCTCGAAATCTTAATGGTATGATTGATGAGGTTAAAATATTTAGCTCTGCATTTGATCAGCAAGGGATAAATTTTTTACGTCAACAAACACACCCTTGCACAGCTGTTGTTAGCTTGGATCATTTTGATATAGACCATAACGGCAACGCCATTTATTGTTTAAACACCCCGGTGACAGTGACAGCCGAGCAGTTAGATAATTCAACCTATGAAGATTACAACGGCAGCATCACCTTAAACACCCAGAGCGGCAAGGGGACCTGGACACTGCTAACAGGCACTGGCAGTTTTAACGATGCAACGCCCAACGACGGCATAGCCACCTACACTTACAGCAATATTATCGGCGCTGATGATAATGGTGTGGCCGTGTTTAATTTGTATCACGGTGACACCGATACCACCGTACCTTTAAGCATCAATATTTCAGTGGATGATGGCAGTGCCAATGATGATGATTTGGAGGGCAATCTTAGTTTTTCGGAAAGTGGTTTTACCCTCACCGGCAGTGCCTTAGTCAATAATCCACCCAACCCCATAGATACCAATTTACCTGTGGCCACGCAAACCGCAGGCAGTGATTTTGCCGTATATATTGCTGCTTACGGCACAACACCTACTGACCCTAGTTGCGGGGTGATTGAGTCTTACCAAGGGCTTAAAAGTTTAACCTTTACTCACAACTATAACGACCCGGCAACGGGAACCTTGCAACCAACAATTAATGGCAGTGCTATTAGCTCGGCTATTGATGTGACGTTTACTAACGGGCAGGCGGTAGTAACAGAAAAATATAAAGACGTAGGCCAAATACAATTAAGTGTTAGCGAGGGCGGCACTGTAGGTAGCAGTAACCCCTTTGTGGTACAGCCAGCCAGCTTTGATATACAAGTGGCGGGCAACCCCGGTGCTACCAGTGCAAGCGGCACGAAGTTTATCGCAGCCGGCAGTAACTTTGCAGTGACAGTACAAGTGTTAGATGCCGAAGGCGATATTACTCCTAACTATGGCAATGAAAGCGCCGCTGAAGCTGTTGATCTTAGCCATGCGTTGGTGGGGCCTGCTGGTGGTGATGCGGGCAACTTAACGGGGTCTTTAACTAAAACAGCCGATGGTACTTACACGGGTACGTATCAGTGGGATGAGGTGGGGATTATTGCTTTAACCGCGGCGGTTGCCGATGGCGACTATTTGTCTAGCGGTAATGTGACCAGCACCCTAAGCCATGTTGGTCGTTTTATACCGGCTAATTTTATTGTCACTAGTTCAGCGGTAACACCCGCAGAGGCGGGGGCTAACCCCTACAGCTATTTGGGGCAGGAATTTTTGGTGGATTACACTTTAGTCGCTGTTGATGTTAATGGTAATACCGTCACTAATTATACGGGCGCTTACGCCAAATTAGATATGAATAATATTGGCGCTTTAGGCGACGTCGACGGGCTGACTGCCAACGTAGGTTTTGGTGCCGTTGATGCCAGCAGTGCCACCGAGCTTACCAGCCGCATCACAACAGGTTCGGCCCCGGCAGTCAATTGGCTTAACGGTGTGGCGATTATGTTAGATTTACCGATGAGCATTGATAGGGATGCAGTGGTAGACGGCCCGTTTAGCACTGTGCAAATCGGTTTAAATGTTCAGGATAGTGATAACGTCGGCTTTGCCAGTTTAGATTTAGAGGTAGACAGTAGCTCGGCGGGTAATGATGCCCTGCAGCTATCAGGCTCACCCGGTGAGTTGCGTTATGGCCGAGCCTATTTCCCGCCAGTGTATGGCCCCGAAACACCGGCCGGTGATTTAGCAATACCGATGCAGCTGCAATACTGGGATGGCAGTGCCTTTGTTATCAACAGCGATGACAACTCTAGCCCCTACGATGGTTGGAGCGCTGCTTGTGCCGACCCCGATGGCAGCGATAGCCTGGCGTGTATAGATGCCCCCGTTACCGTACCCGGCGCGCCTGCCTTGGTGAGCGGCGGTTTTAACGACAGTAGCAAGCCTATTATTATTACTAGGCCGGGTAGCGGCAAAACGGGCAGTTTAGATATTACCGTTACCGTTGATAGCTGGTTGCAATACGATTGGGATAGCGATGGTACTTTTACCGATAATCCCAGCACCCGAGTAACCTTTGGCTCTTACCGCGGCCACGATAAAATTATTTACTGGCGCGAGGCTGAATGATGAAAAACAAACAACAGCAGCGCGGCATCTCCATTATTATCGTAGTATTTATTTTAGTGGCGCTAAGTATTTTGGCCGCGGCCATGGTGCAGGTGCTTACCGCTAGTAGTGACTCGGTGGCGCGTGAGGTATTATCGGCGCGTGCGTTTATGGCTGCCGAAAGTGGTGCCCAGCGTATGTTAAATAATATTAGTACTGGCACTAAAACAGCCTGTGCGGATAGTAATAATAGTGCTAAAAATTTCAGCTTCACATTTTCTGGGTTTCAAGGCTGTGCTGCAGTTACCGGCGATTGTATTTATAGAGAGATAGGTGCCGAAATTTATTATACGGTTACCAGCACGGGTGTTTGTGGCCCAACAGATGATGAAGCCTCTCGCACTATAGAAGTACAGGCAAAAAATATTTAAAAAAACTGTGTTAATTAAGTAAAATAAATACCTTAATAGTTACAGTTGTAAATAATAAATCCGCAATAAAACAAACAATAATAAAAATAAGGATGCAGTATGTGGTTAGTTGTACTGAGTGTATTCGTAGCGGTTGCGCTGTTGGTTACACTAAATAATAAAAAAAACGTTAGAGCCCCCGTTACAAAAAATCTACAGTCACACAAGCATAAGACTGCTAGCCCCGCTGAAAAAGCGAAGGCTAACCCTTACCATGCCATTAGTATTTGTTGTGAACAACATGCCTGTGCGGCGGCAGTGGCCAATCAGGATAAGCGTTATTTGGCTGGGGAGGTACCATCCCTGCCATTGCCGGGCTGCGCCATGATGCGCTGTGCCTGCCGTTACCAGCATCACGATGACCGGCGCGAAGAAGATAGGCGGTTAAGCTTTGGCCTTAGCCAAGAGCTGCATGATGAGCGCCGTGAGTGCAGCGACCGACGTAAAAAGAGCTGATAAAAATTTAAAAGCGGTAATTTAATCCCAGGTACACAAGGTCCATGTGTTGGGTTTCATCCACACTGGTAATAAAGCCGTTTCTAGCGGTGACTAAGGTGATGTTATGGAAGTAGCGTTGCCAGCCTAGCCGTACTGTGATGGGTTTGAAGTAATAGCTAATACCCGCCCCTGCTGTTAAGGCAAAATCACTGTTATCTTTTTCGTGCTCAGCCAGGGCAATGTCGGTAGTGATGTAATGAAATTCCTGGTGCACGCTCATTACCCCCATACCCAGTTGCCCGTATGTACTCAGTGCAGAGCTTATAGGGTACTGGCCAATAAGCGTAAACATCAAAGCGCTAAAATGGCTGTCTATATCTACGCTATTAGCGCTAGCCTCATGTTCGCCTAAGTTTGTGAGCGAGATCTCTGCGGCTATATAAGGGCTAAAATGATAGCCGCCATAGAGCTTTAGTGCGGCTTTGCTGCGGCTGACGTTTAAGTCCTCAAAGCTGGCGCCGTCATCGTAATGGCTGTGGCCTACCGCTAGCCCGGCATAATAAGGCTTGGCTATGGGCGGGGCGGCTAGGGCGCTAGCACTGGCTAGGCTTAATAGGCTGCAGAGTAAGGCCTTCATGGCTAATCCCTCGCTGGCTAAGGTTTATTAGTGGCTTAGCTAATATCTAGCTCATGCAGCTTTCTAGTCAAGGTGTTACGGCCCCAGCCCAGTAATTTGGCTGCCTCCTGTTTTTTGCCGTGGGTGTGCTGTAAGGCGGCATTAATCATCAGCGTTTCAAATTCGGGCATGGCTTTTTTAAGTATGTCTTGTTGGCCAGCCGCCAGTTGCTGTTGCACCCAGTGGCTTAGGCTTTGTTGCCAGTTGTCGTTGTTGCTGTTGTTTAGTTTGTTGTTTTGCTTGCTGGTGAGCTCGGGGGGTAAGTCATTCACCTGTATTTCGTTGCTGGCGGCCATCACGGTAATCCAGCGGCAGGTGTTTTCCAGTTGTCGCACGTTACCGGGCCAGTCCAGTGAGCACAGCAGGGCTTCGGCCTGCGGGGTTAGGGTTTTAACATCGCTATCTAACTCTTTAGCGGCTTGCTGTAAGAAGTGTTTTATTAGTTGCGGTAAGTCTTCGCGCCTTTCACTAAGGCGAGGCAGGTGTATACGTATGACGTTGAGGCGGTGAAATAAATCTTCGCGAAATTTTCCTTCGGCGACTAGCTGCTCTAAGTTTTGATGAGTGGCAGCAATGATACGCACGTTAACCTGTATGGGGGTGTGGCCGCCGACACGGTAAAAAATGCCGTCGGCTAATACTCGCAGCAAACGGGTTTGGGTATCGGCGGGCATGTCGCCAATTTCATCTAAAAACAAGGTGCCGTTATTGGCTTGCTCAAAGCGGCCTTGGCGTAGGTTATTGGCACCGGTAAAGGCCCCTTTTTCGTGGCCAAATAATTCCGACTCCATTAAGTCTTTGGGTATGGCTGCCATATTAAGGGCGATAAAGCTTTGTTGGGCGCGCGGGCTGTGCGCATGCAGGGCGTGGGCCACCAGCTCTTTGCCGGTGCCTGATTCGCCATTAATTAATACGGTGATATTGGATTGCGATAAGCGCCCTATGGCCCTAAATACTTCCTGCATGGCGGGGGCGGCGCCGATAATTTTTCCGGCGCTGTTTTGCTTGGGGGCGGCCAAGGGTTGGTTGTGTTGTTGTGCGTGTTGCAGGGCGCGCTGGGTTACTGCGACCACATCGTCCACATCAAAGGGCTTGGGCAAATATTCAAAGGCGCCGCTTTGGTAAGAGCTTACGGCGCTGTCTAAATCTGAATGTGCGGTGGTGATAATTATTGGCAGGTGGGGGTGGCTGTTGCTGAGCTGATCCAGCAGGGCGATGCCGTCCAAGCCGGGCATGCGTATATCGCTGATGATGGCCTGCGGTTGCTGCTGGCTTAATTGTTGTAATAAATCTTCAGCGCAGCTAAAACTTTGGCTGTTGATATTGGCTTGGTTTAGGGCTTTTTCTAATACCCAGCGTATGGAGCGGTCGTCGTCCACTATCCAAACAGTGCCATCGGCAATCATTTAGTGTCTCCCTGTGAGGCTGTGGGGGCTATGGGTATATACAATGAAAATACGGTTTCGCCAGCTTGGCTGTGGCATTCAATCAGGCCTTTGTGTTGGTTGATTATGGTTTGTGCCAGCGATAAGCCGAGGCCGGTACCATTGGCCTGGCCGCTAACCATGGGTAAAAAAATACGGCTGAGTAGGGGCTCGGCTATGCCGGGGCCGTTATCAATAATTTCTACGTGGCAGACCAAGCGGTGGCGATGGCTGCCTAGGGTAAATTGCCGCAGCACCCGAGTTTTAAAGGTGATTTGCGGTGGCTGTGTTGGCTGGCTTTGGCGTTGCAGCGCCTGCATGGCATTGCGGGCGACGTTGAGTACGGCTTGGATTAGCTGTTCTTTATCGCCGGTAATATCGGGGGTGCTGGGGTCGTAGTCCCGCAGCAGGGCAATTTGCTGATTGGTTTCGGCGTCTATCAGTTGTTTTACATGCTCTAAAATTTCGTGAATATTGATGGCCTGTAGTTTGGGCAGGGTATTGGAGCCCAGCATGCGATCTACCAGTTTGGTGAGCCTGTCGGCCTCATCAATAATAATATTGGTGTAATCCTGCAGCTCGTTGCTGGGTAATTGTTTGGCCAGTAGCTGGGCGGCACCACGCAGTCCGCCTAGTGGGTTTTTGATTTCGTGGGCCATGCCTTTAACTAAGGTGTGGGCGTTTTCTTGGGTGGCCAGCAGGGCTTCTTCGCGGTTAATACGCAGCACTAAGTCTAGGGGTTGCAGCTCTACGATTAGGGCGCTGATTTGCTCTTGCTCATAAGTGGGGGTGACTACGCAATCCACGGTAATCAGGCTGCGGTTATTAAGTTGCAGCTTGGCCTCGCGCTTGGTGCAGGTGCTGTAGCTGTGTATGGCCTGCAGCAGGCCGTTGTCGCTGCTATCTAGCTCGGTAAACAAACTGTCTATAGCTTCGCCTATTACCCTGCGGCCGCTAATTTCCAGCAGCACCTCGGCGGCGGTATTGATATAACTCACGGTTAAGTCGGGTCGCACCACGACTATGGCGGTGGTGAGGTTATCGAGAATATTAATGTCTAGGTGAGCTGCCGACATAGGGTTGGGTGCTTGTATGTGCTGCGGTTAAATGAGTTAAGCCTGCTTTGCAATATTCAATCCAGCTTGGCAATCAGGCGGCAGGCCGCGGGATTACTGCTGAGCAGAGCAGGGAGTAGCGCTAGTATAAATCATAACGCACCATTTTAGTGCATTATGATGGGTTTGCTAGCGCTATCGTTTGGCGTGGGCAGGAGGCGGGCTTAATTGCTTCTATTGGGGTTGAGCAGGCTGGGGCGCTGGGCGGTGAGTTTGACTGGCGCGCTGCTAATAATGACTTTGCCCTTGGGGTCGATAATAGTGGCGCTTAGGCTGTGCTCGCCACGTTCTATGCTGGCTACTTGGCGGCTTAAGCCACTGCCCGAGCTATGTAATTGGCCATTGATAAACAGCTGAATTTTATGGCCCTGTAATAGTTTAGGTTGCACACTAAGGGTGACGTTAAAAGGTGATAAACCATTGCCTATGTGGCCGCCGTCGCGGGGGCTGGTAATGGCAAAGTGGCTGTAGATGGTATTGGGCTTTTGCGGTTTGGTATCGGGCCTAGGCGCAGCTAGCTCTATGGGTTTGACAGTGTTGGTTTGCTTGATTTCTACCGGTTGGGCATCGGGCTGGGGCTGGTCGCTAAAAACCGGGTTGCCGTGCTCGTCTATGGTTTTGTATACCTCGGCATAGCTGATGCTGGCTAGGCTGGTGACTAAAAAGATCAGGGCTAGAGTTTTGTGCATGGCTGTTCTCTTTATTAAAACACTAATGAAGTTGCTCTAAGCTGGCGCTAAGGCTATTAGCATAGCGGTATAGACCCGTTATTGCCTGTGGGGTTCATGGTTTGTTTGTACGCTACAAAAGTATGGCGCAAAAAAAAGCCCGCACCAAGATGGCGCGGGCTTTAGCTTAGCACTTAACAGCGCTGATTAGCAGCTGTAGTACATGGCAAACTCAACGGGGTGAGTGGTCATGTTTAAGCGCTGGATTTCTTCTTTCTTCAGCTCTATATAGGCGTCGATCATGTCGTCGTCCATAACGCCGCCGGCGGTTAAGAACTCACGGTCAACGTCTAAGGCATCCAAAGCCTGCTCCAAGCTAGAGGCCACTGTTGGGATTTCGGCAGCTTCTTCTGGAGGTAGGTCGTATAGGTCTTTATCGGCCGCATCGCCAGGGTGTATCTTGTTTTGTATACCGTCTAAGGCCGCCATTAATAGCGCGGTGAAGCATAGGTATGGGTTGGCTGCGGGGTCAGGGAAGCGTGCTTCTATACGGCGAGCCTTAGGGTTGGGTACATAAGGGATGCGTATAGAGGCCGAGCGGTTGCGGGCAGAGTAGGCCAGCATTACTGGGGCTTCAAAACCGGGTACCAAGCGCTTATAAGAGTTGGTAGAAGGGTTGGCAAAGGCGTTAATAGCGCGGGCGTGCTTGATGATGCCGCCTATGCAATACAGGGCATCTTCTGACATGCCAGCGTAGGCATCACCAGACATGAGGTTGTTGCCATCTTTAGATAAAGACATGTGTACGTGCATACCTGAGCCGTTATCACCCACTACTGGCTTGGGCATAAAGGTGGCAGTTTTGCCGTAGGCGTGAGCTACATTGTGTACGCAGTATTTTAAGATTTGTACTTCGTCAGCTTTAGGCACGATGGTGTTGGCGCCTACACCTATCTCACACTGGCCGGCAGTGCCCACTTCGTGGTGATGTACTTCTACGGGTAAGCCCATGGCTTCCATAGCGTTACACATGGCGCCACGCAGGTCGTGTAAAGAGTCAACCGGAGGTACGGGGAAGTAGCCGCCCTTAACGCTGGGGCGGTGGCCGGTGTTGCCATCGGTGAAGCTTTTGTTAGAAGACCAGGCCGCTTCTTCAGAGTTGATTTCAAAGCCTACGCCAGACATTTCGGCATGCCATTTAACATCGTCAAATACGAAAAACTCAGGCTCTGGGCCAAATAATGCGGTGTCGGCGATGCCGGTGGCGCGCATATAGGCTTCGGCGCGCTCAGCGATAGAGCGTGGGTCGCGGCTATAGCCTTGGCCGGTAGTGGGCTCAACAATGGTGCAGCGCAAGTTTAGGGTAACATCGTCAGTGAAAGGGTCGATAATGGCGGTGGAGTCATCAGGCATTAAAATCATGTCTGAATCGTTAATGCCTTTCCAGCCTGAGATAGAAGAGCCGTCAAACATTTTGCCTTCTTCGAAAAAGCCTTCGTCTACTTCTGACACGGGCAGGGTAACGTGATGCTCTTTGCCTTTGGTGTCGGTAAAACGTAGGTCTACCCAGCGAACATCGTTGTCTTTAATTAAGTTCAGAGTGTTCTCTGACATGTTGAGCTTCCTCTTAATGAAGGTTGTTAATTAATATGGTTTACAACTATAGCTGCAGTTGTTTCGATTGCGAGTGAGTATATAGGGTTTTGCCGTGGCTTACCTTAGCGCAGTCGCTATCACTATATGGGTAGCTAATAGCAAGCGCTGTGCCAGTTTGGAGTTCTGGCTAACTATTTGAAAAATAAGGGGTTTATTTTAAATTTGGGCAGCGGCTAAATTCTTGCGCACCATTCTGGTGCTGATCCGCCCTGTGTTGGTGCGTTGTTGTGAAAGATTGGGGTGGCATAAGTTCGCTAGTGCTGTGAGTAAGCGTTTTGTTGTTGGCTAAACTGGGTATAATTGCCGACCATTTTTTACCCTGTGTGCAGAGTCAGTGACATTATGAAGTTTATCGTCAAGTTTTTCCCTGAGATTACCATTAAGAGCAAACCTGTGCGCAAGCAGTTTGTGAAGAACCTTAGCGATAATCTTAAAAAGCTACTGCTGCCTTTGCACGAGTCTGTGCGCATACAAAAAGATTGGGATAAATTGGTAGTGCATTGCGACTCTAATGATGAGCAGCTGCGCGGCCAAATGATAGATACCCTGGCTTGCACCCCCGGCATAGCCTACTTCTTGGATGTGGTGGAATTCCCCCTAGGCGATATGCACGATGTATTTGAAAAAACGCAGCAAATCTGGGGGCAGCGGCTGGCGGGTAAAACCTTTGTGGTGCGCTGTAAACGCGCCGGTAAACACGACTTTAACTCCAATGATTTAGAGCGCTATGTGGGCGGTGGGCTGCTACAGCATACTGATGCTGCAGGGGTAAAACTGCGCGACCCCGATGTGACAGTTAATTTGGAAGTGCGCGACGATAAGCTCTATGTGGTTAACGACAGGCATGAAGGCTTGGGTGGTTTCCCATTGGGCAGCATAGACCCAGTACTGAGTTTAATCTCGGGTGGTTTTGATTCCACCGTCTCTACCTACCTCACTATGAAGCGCGGCATGCGCACCCACTTTTGCTTTTTTAACTTGGGTGGCCGCGATCACGAGATAGGGGTAAAAGAAGTAGCCCTGTATTTGTGGATGAAATACGGTGCCAGCTCGCGGGTGCGTTTTGTGACAGTACCTTTTGAAGGGGTGGTGTCAGAAATTTTAAAAAATATAGATGACTCGCAAATGGGGGTGGTATTAAAGCGCATGATGTTGCGTGCCGGTGCCAAAGTGGCGCAGTCTTTAAATGTACAGGCGCTGGTAACGGGTGACAGTGTGGCGCAGGTGTCCAGCCAAACGCTTACTAATTTAACCGTGGTCGATGCCGCCACCGATATGCTGGTGCTGCGGCCATTAATCACCATGGATAAGGGCGATATTATTAAGCTCTCTGCCCAAATTGGCACCGAGCCCTTTGCCGCCGCCATGCCCGAGTACTGCGGTGTGATTTCGGTGAAGCCCACCACTCGCGCCAAAATGGATAGAATAGAAAACCAAGAGCAAAAATTTGATTTCGATTTGATCGACAAGGCTGTGGCTGAAGCGCAGTTTGTTAATATTGATAAAATCGATTTGGCTGAAATGGCCACCACCGAAGTGGAGGTGCTAAACGTACCCATACAAGACGGCATTATTATTGATGTGCGTCACCCCAGCGAAGAAGAACGCAAGCCTTTGGTGATTAAAAATGTGGCTATAGAAAAAATTCCCTTTTACGAATTACACAGTAAATTTGCCGAGCTGGATAAAAGCAAAGTTTATTTATTATATTGCGATAAGGGGGTAATGAGCCGCCTGCATGCTTCGCATTTGGTGGAGCAGGGGTATGGCAATGTTAAGGTCTATCGCCCGCTGTAGTTTCTAGTTGCTTGTTATACCAATTAAATAAAGCATTAAACTCTCTCAGCCTGGTGGGGTTGAGGGAGTTTTTTATGGCCAATAGTTTTTCTACTACTGCGATGGCGGCATCAAGGCGCTGTGCTTTTATCAGCATGGCTGCTTGTTCTGAGAGGGTTCTAGGGTCGGGGGCAAGTGCATAGGACTTGTTATAGTAGCTGAGGGCAGTGTTCATGTCGCTGCGGCTGGCGAGCCGCGCTTTGATTAATAGTATTTCGGCTGTTCGGCGATCGGCGTAACCGCTTATAGTATCTAGTAGTTGGATGAAGTTATTGAGATCTAATGACTGGCACTGGCCATCTACAAAAAGCTTGCTGGTTTGGTGTAGGGATTGCTGGCCGTAGGCACTTAAGGGGTGCTGGCTATAGTGCTTTAGTAAGTGGGGGTAAAAGTCTTTGCTAAAGCTCATGGGGCCAAAGCAGCTTACTTTAATTAAGTGCAATAATGGCCCTGCATCAGTGGGATTGAGTTCAGCTGCGCGGGTGAGTAACCGCGAGGCTAAACTGATCTCATTACGCAGTAGTAGTTGATTGGCATAGGCAACATGGCTGCGGGCTGAACGGGGGTGGTTGGCGGCATTAGCCTGGTAGAGGCTTAACTCATTACCCCACAAACTGGAACGTTCGTAACTGCTTAGCGCTAGGTGACTAATAAAAAGAGCGGCAATAACAATAAATATTTTTTTATGGCTGAGTTTAACTATGCAGCCAGCAAAGATAAAAGCTATGCCCGCCACAGCTAAATAGTTTCTATGTTCAAACATCATTTCCAGTGGTAGCACGGTAGATTCAATCAGATGGCTGCAATAAAACCAAGCTATACCCAGTGAGATAAGTGGTAGTTTGCGTAAGCTGATTATGGCGCTGCCTGCTAGTGCTATATGTATTAATGCTGCTGGTAAGGCCAGAGACCAGCTGCCGATTATTTTGAGATCATCATGAAAAATACCCATGTCGTTGATGTTGGGGAGTATGATCATTTTTAAGTAATAGGCGACTACCCAAAGCTGGGTGTAGCAGCGCTCAACCAGAGTAAAACTGCGGTTGTTGTAATTAATGAGGCCCGGATGGCTTAGGGCGTAAATTGCGCCTAGCAGCAAAGGGGTGGCAATAAATAGATACCAGCTTAATTGCAGAATTTTGCTGGCATTGTTTTTATTAAAGCGAAACAGTAGTGCTTCTAGCAGTAGTAGGAATACTGGAATTAATGCGCCGTTTTCTTTGCTAAATAAAGCCAACAGTAATGATGTAGGCAGTACGCAAAAAAGCCAAAAGCCTTGCTGTTGTGGCTGCTGCCTGGCGCGTAAATAGCTGTACATTGCTAGCAGTGAAAACAAAGTTGAGAGCTGAGCCATGCGCTGCACTGGGTATAACACAGTGCTGATATGTAAGGGGTGTAATAACCAAAAGGCAGCACTTAATAGCGCGGCCCATTGCTGTTGCTTATGGTTAAAGTGCAGCGCTGAAAAAATACGGCGCGCGGTAAAAAATAACACTATGCCTATGCACAGGTGTATCAATATATTATGTAGTTTAAAGCCATCGGGCTCTGGCCCGCTGCTGTACTGGCTAAGAGCAAAGCTGAGCGCTGCAACAGGCCTTTTTAAGCTGCCGCTGGTATTGGCCCAAGTGGCGGCGGCTAATTCATCAAAAGTAAATGCTTGAATAAAGGACTTGGGGATATTGCTTTCATCGTCAAATAAAAACGGCCCGCTAATGCCTGGCCATAGCATAGCAGCGCTGCACAACAATAAGCCCAATAACAGGCCGTAGTGCAATACTTGTTGGCGTATCACAAGAATGGTTTTTACGTTTAGGCGTTTAACGTCCAAGCCTAGGGCTGCTCATATTAATATTTGAGATTTTTAATTTGCCACTTTCCGGTGCGGCTTCGTCATGCACTAAGGTAATGGTGAGTTCGGCCTGGCCGCCGCTGTATTGCACTATGCCGCTATAGCTAATGTATTTGTCACCTAGCAGGCTTAGGGCGCTGGCCAGTCGCGAAAAGTGCAGTTCGACTATACCCTCGTAGCGGTCTAAGGGACGGTACAGATCTAAAACATTGCTCAGTTGCTGAGGGCTAACCACGCTTTTAGCCGCGCTGGATAGGTACTGGCTGAGGTCGGCGGCTTGCCAGCTGTCTATATCTTGCAGCATGGCGTGAATTTGATCGGGGGCTATGGCGCGGTAGTGGGCTTCTTGTTTGTTGGTATAAACAAATAGCGCGGCCACCAGGGCTAATAAGGCAATAATGACTAGGCGCATACGTACAGGGTTGGACATGTTAGGCACTTCTTTATTATGGGATGGCAGCGGTTTTGCTGCGTATTCTAACGGTAATAAAGCCTGGGCAGAAGTGTAGCGCCGCAGTCAGGTGCTGTATTGGTGAATAAACGCTGTCTGTTAACAAACTTTCGTGTATAATTTGCGCCCTTTTTGACCAGCTTCAGGTAACCTCTTGTGATTGAGAATCTACGTAATATCGCCATTATTGCCCACGTTGACCATGGTAAAACTACCTTGGTTGATAAACTATTAAGTCAGTCGGGTACGCTTGATCGCAAAGACGAAGGTTCTGAGCGCATCATGGATTCTAATGACCAAGAGAAAGAGCGCGGAATCACTATACTCGCTAAAAACACCGCGATTAAGTGGAACGACTACCGCATCAACATCGTCGATACCCCAGGGCACGCCGACTTTGGCGGTGAGGTAGAGCGCGTACTGTCTATGGTCGATTCGGTATTACTACTGGTAGACGCGGTAGACGGCCCCATGCCGCAAACTCGTTTTGTTACCTCTAAGGCTTTTGAGCAAGGCCTGCGTCCCATAGTTGTTATCAATAAAATCGACCGCCCCGGTGCTCGCCCTGATTGGGTAATGGATCAGGTATTTGATCTGTTTGATGCCTTGGGTGCCACCGATGAGCAATTAGACTTCCCCGTTATTTATGCCTCAGCCATCAATGGTATAGCCGGTACTGATCCGGAAGATATGGCTGAAGACATGACCCCTTTATACGAAATGATAGCCGAGAAAGTGCCTGCCCCGCAGGTAGATCCAGAAGGCACTTTCCAAATGCAGGTGTCTGCCCTAGCCTACGATAGCTACGTAGGTGTTATTGGTGTAGGTCGAATTACGCGCGGTAAATTAAGACCCAACCAGCAAGTTATCGTAAAAAGTGCCAATGGCGATGAGCGTAAGGGTAAGGTCTTAAACGTAAAAGGCTACCTGGGTTTAGAGCAGGTAGAAACCGATGAGGCTTCTGCCGGTGATATCGTTTGTATAAACGGCATAGACGGCTTAAGTATTTCAGATACCTTGTGTGACCCTGCGGCTGTTGAAGCTTTGCCACCGCTATCGGTAGATGAGCCCACAGTAAGCATGACCTTTATTGTTAACGACTCACCTTTTGCCGGTACCGAAGGCAAGTTTGTGACCACCCGTAATATTAAGGACCGCTTAGACCAAGAGCTAATCCACAACGTAGCCTTGCGCGTAGAGCCAGGCGATACACCTGACAAATTTAAGGTTTCTGGCCGCGGTGAATTGCACTTATCAGTATTGATTGAAACCATGCGCCGCGAAGGTTTTGAGATAGGCGTATCTCGCCCCGAAGTTGTGCAGCGTGAAATTGACGGTGAAATTCAAGAGCCTTTCGAGCAAGTGGTGATTGATGTTGAAGAGCAGCATCAAGGTGCCATTATGGAAGAGTTAGGTTTGCGTAAAGCAGAAATGACTAACATGGAGCCCGATGGCAAAGGCCGTGTGCGCTTAGAATTTATTATGCCTTCGCGTGGCTTAATTGGCTTCCGCGGCGCTTTCTTAACCATGACCTCTGGCTCGGGCATTATGACCAGTATCTTCGACCACTACGGCCCGGTAAAAATGGGTGATGTGGGCAGCCGTCAAAACGGTGTATTGGTGAGCATGGTTAAAGGTAAAACAGCCGCTTTTGCCCTGTTTAACTTGCAAAGCCGTGGCCGCCTGTTCTTGGGCCATGCGGTAGATGTATACGAAGGCCAAATCATAGGCATACACTCGCGCTCTAACGATTTGGCGGTTAACCCAATCAAAGGTAAGCAGCTTACTAACGTTCGCGCCTCGGGTACTGATGAGGCGCTAACTCTAGTGCCGCCCATCAAGCACACCTTAGAGCAAGCGTTAGAGTTTATCGAAGACGATGAGCTAGTAGAAGTAACGCCTAAAAGCATACGCATACGCAAAAAATTATTGACGGAAAATGAGCGTAAACGCGCCAAATAACCAAAAGGATAATTTGCGTATTTGATAGTGCAATTGGTGCTAAGCGAACGCTTGCTTGGCACCATTACAGCCTCTATGCTGTTTCTGGTGATGTGAACGCCGTCACACTTTGTTGAAGTGTTAGATTATAAAAAGGCTGTCAGGTAGACGGCCAAAATAAAAACAATGGAAGCCTATTTGCGGTAAGGCTACCCCCAGAACATAGAGGTTTTGAGGTGACAGTACATAAGTTTAGCCCCCTATCTATAGAGGATGCCGCAGCCCGACGCGCCGCGACCAGCCCCTATAATCTATCCCATTATTTACGGCGTCCCAGCCCTGTTCATGCGGCTAGTTCCAGCCTTAGTAATTGGCGCCTTAAATTAGACCAACAGCGTCAGCTAGCGGCAGCTCTATTAATAGGTATGGCCCTATACTGTGGTTTTTTAGCCGTTGAGTTGCTAGTTGCTGGCCGCCACTTAGAGGGCGCGGGTTTATTGCTGTTAATGGTTTTGCCCGTGCTGGTGGTACGCAGGCAGCTGCGCTCTAAGCTTAACTGGCCATCTCAGCTTATTGTGGCTTCCGCTATATTGCTGTTATACAGCTATCTATTATTTAAGGGCGGCGAGCTACAGGGGGATGTGTTGTGGGCCTTAACCATGGCGCCTGCCTTTTTCTTTTTGTTGGGGCATTTCTGGGGTGGTGTGTGCTTCGCTTTGGCCTTAGTGATTAGCATAGTCGTATTTTTTGCCCCTTCTACCGTGTCAGTACTGATTACCGCCCCTTTAATAGAGGGCGATTTTGTTGCCAAAGAGCGTTTTTTAGGCGTGTTTCTGCTCTTGGGGGCCTATAGTTTTTTGGTGGAGTACGACCGCAGCCGGGTGATTGATTCACTGCTTAGTAGCCGTGACAAGTTACGGGTACAAGCTAGTACCGATGAGCTGACTGGCTTAGCTAACCGTCATCATATGCGTGAGTGTTTGTCGCAGCAGGAGCGTCGCTGCCAGCAGCGGCAGGAGCGCTATGGTTTGATACTGGCCGATATAGATCGTTTTAAGCAGATTAACGACAAGTTTGGCCATGACTGTGGTGATTGCGTGATTGCCCAAGTCGCCGATGCCCTGCGTAATACCCTGCGTGACGAGGATGTTGTGGCGCGCTGGGGAGGGGAGGAGTTTTTAGTGGTGCTGCCGGATTCCGATAGTGAAAATGCTAGGTTGGTGGCGCAAAAACTGCGTGAAGCCGTAGCGCAGCTCACCCTAGAGTATGAAGGCCACGCTATTTATCCCACTCTCAGTTTTGGCGTAGTATCAGGTGATCAGCATCAAAAAGTTCAAGATTTAATCTGCCAGGCAGATCACTGCTTGTACCAAGCTAAGCATAAAGGCCGCGACTGTATAGTCTATGCCTAGCGCTAAGTGACTTAGTTATGGGCAATATAGCTATTATGGGCGATACTTAGTCAGTTCGTTCTAATAAGGATATAGCAGTGCTGCCTCTGTACCCCGAAATTAAGCCCTATGCTCGCCATCAGCTTGCGGTTGATGAGCCTCATGTACTCTATGTTGATGAAAGCGGTAGCCCCGATGGCATACCCGTGTTGTTTGTGCACGGTGGCCCCGGTGGCGGCTGCGATGGCAATAGCCGCCGTTTTTACGACCCTGAAAAATACCGCATTATCACCTTTGATCAGCGTGGCGCGGGGCGCTCTACCCCACACGCCGAATTAAGCTTAAACACCACCCAGCATCTGATTGCCGATATAGAAGCTATACGTGAATTTTTAGCTATTGATCAATGGATGTTATTTGGTGGTTCTTGGGGTTCAACGTTGAGTTTATTATATGCCCAGGCCTATCCGCAGCGGGTATTGGCTTTGGTGTTGCGCGGTATCTTTTTATGCAGGCCGCAGGAGTTGCAATGGTTTTACCAAAGCGGCGCTCATCATGTGTTCCCCGACTACTGGAAAGACTACATCAGGCCCATAGCTGCTGATAAACGCGATGATTTTATCAGTGCCTATTACGAGCTGTTAACGGGTAGCAATGAAATCAAGCGCATGGAGGCGGCCAAAGCATGGTCAGTATGGGAGGGGCGCTGCTCCACTCTGCGGCCTAATCCCGATTTGGCCGAGAGTTTTGGCGAGCCCCATAAGGCTTTAGCCATGGCGCGTATAGAGGCGCATTATTTTGTTAATCACGCCTTTATTGAAAATAATCAAATCCTCGATAATGTCGATAAGCTGGCAGGTATCCCCGGAATTATTGTGCATGGCCGATACGATATGGTCTGCCCTTTGGATAGCGCAGTTGCACTATACGATGCCTGGGAAGACAGCGAGCTACATATTATTCGTGATGCCGGTCATTCCGCTAGCGAGCCCAGCATAGCCGATGCTTTAGTGCGTGCCACTGAAGATATGGCTGTTAGATTACGTCCCGAAGATAACCCCTAATTATTACGAGTTAATTTTTTGAAAGCATTAATACAACGCGTGACTCAGGCGCGAGTCACAGTGGCGGGTGAAACCGTAGGCGAAATACAACAAGGTTTATTGGTATTGCTGGGGGTGGAGCGCGACGACGACACCGCCAAGGCCGATAAGCTGGCAGAGAAATTAATCGCCTATAGGGTTTTTGCCGATGAGGCGGGCAAAATGAATTGCAGCCTAAACGATATCAATGGCGGGTTATTGCTGGTGTCGCAATTTACTTTGGCGGCAGAAACCAAAAAAGGCTTACGCCCCGGTTTTTCAACGGCCGCCGCTCCCGAGCTAGCACAAGATTTATACCGCTATATGATAGCAGCGCTAAAAGCCAAAGCCGTTGCAGTGCAAACCGGTGAGTTTGGCGCAGACATGCAGGTAAGTTTAACCAATGATGGCCCCGTCACATTTTTGCTAGAGGTATAGAATAAAAATTCTTATTCATTGATCTTTGAGTAAGCTGTGATAGTCTTTTTGTGGCGCTGATTTGCTACCTTAATATTCAGCGTTAACGAATTGATATCAATACCATCCCATAGGGGGCAATTATGAAACGGATTATAGTAAGTGCAATGTTATTAGCAGGCTCAACAGTGGCCATGGCCGAGGCACCAGGTGGCCCAAACTGTGGTTGGGGTAATATGTTGTTTGAAGGCCAGTCTGGCCTGCCTTCTCACATAGTGGCATCAATTACCAATGGCACCAGTGGTAACGCTACTTTTGGTATGACTTCTGGCACCAACGGCTGTAGCACTTCTGGCACGCTGACTTACGGCGGTAAAGAAATGATTAATGTGGGGGCTTTATTGGATGAGTTTAGTGAAGACGTAGCCCGTGGCGACGGTGAAGTATTAAGCGCTGTAGCAGTATCCTTAGGTGTTAGCGCCGAAGATAGAGTGGTATTTAAGCAAGCCATGCACAATAACTTTGACAAAATTTTTCCATCAGCTGATGTGACTACTGAGCATGTATTAGCCTCTATGTGGTCGGTAATGCAGTCTGATGCACAACTAGCTAAGTACGCATCCTAAGCTATTCGTGGCGGCCGTTCTGGCCGCCACTATTTTCTAATACTATATTCTCCAGGAACTGTGACGTATGAGTCTTATACGTATGAGCATTGTGAAATGGCTCGTCGTTGTTGGCCTGTGCTACGGCTGTACGCTGGCGTTGGCAGAGCAGCAGCTATTATCTGAGCAAGCCCTGCAACAATCTGCTAGGGATGGCCAGTGGTTAAATTTATTGCATTATAAATCCAAAGACCCCAATAATTTTTGGCGCAATAATTTTCACAGCTATGTTGATGATAAAACATTTTTTTTAAGCCCTAGCGGTTACAGTAATCCTGTGGCTGAATTACGGGCAACGATTAAGGCTTTTGTAGAAGACGCAAACAGCCAGTGCAAATACCCCGCTAGAAAACTATGGTTGTTAAATCGTCACCCGCAATTGGCTGAGCAATTACCTGCAGTAGACTGTGCCGACTATGAACAGTGGCGCAAAAACATAGATGCTCAACAATTGGTTTTGGTGTTTGCCTCTAGTTATATCAACAGCCCCTCGTCCATGTACGGCCATACCTTTTTGCGGGTAGACCCTGGCAATATAGAGCAGGGCACTACCTTGCTTTCCTATGCCTTGAGTTTTGGTGCCAATATACCCGAGCATGAAAATGGTTTTTTATACGCCTATAGAGGTTTGTTTGGCGGCTACCCCGGCACCTTTGATGCCAAGCCTTATTATGAAAAGGTTAAAGAATACTCGCGCATGGATAACCGTGACCTATGGGAGTATCGCTTAGATTTTAATCAGCAGGAGTTAACCCTGTTTATGGCTCACGCCTGGGAGCTAAATCTGGTTAATTTTGATTATTATTTTTTTGATGAAAACTGCGCGCTGCGCTTAATGGAATTATTAGATATAGCCCGCCCCGGTTTGGAGCTGGCGGCAAAATTTACCGATGTAGCCATACCCATAGACACGGTGCGAGTGGTAACCGAAGCGGGATTGGTAAACGATGTTTATTATCGCCCCTCTAACCAAGTAAAACTGCAGCATGCCCTGGCAGCGCTAAATGAGCAGGAGCAACGCTTAGCCGCGGCCTTGGCGGAAGATGAAAGCTTATTGCAAAGTGCGGCCTATAGTGAATTAACCGCAGCGCGCCAGCAATTAGTTGCCCACACCGCTTACAGTTACCTGCGTTATAAAACCAATAGCCTGCCTCGCGACGCAGCAGTAAGCCGTAGAAACTTGGCTTTATTGCGGGCGATTAAAGCCGGGCAAGCGCCTATCAAACTTCCCGCTATAACCCAGCCAGTGGCGCCAGAACAGGGTCATAAAACCAAGATGTGGGCCTTGGCACTGGGTGAGGAGGACGGTAAGGCTTATACCGATGTAGAATTTCATATGAGTTATCACGACCTGCTGGACAACCAAAACGGTTACCCCGCCAAGGCCTCGCTTAATATGGGGCGCATCATTTTTCGCGCCAAGGCCGATGAGTCTGTGCAATTGCAGCGCCTAGATTTAATAGAGATAGCCTCATTAGCGCCTAGAGATGAATTTTTTAAACCCCTGTCGTGGCGGGTTAATGCCGGCTTAGAGCGCCAGTGGGTGGGGCAAAAGGATGAACTGGCCAGCCAGGTCAATGGCGGTGCCGGCGTGGCCTATAGTTTGTACGGTGATCTTTCAGGCTACGCCTTGGCCAGCCTGCGCTTGGAATACAATGAAGGCTTGGCAAAAAATCTTGATCTTGCTCCCGGTGCGGCTTTGGGTTTGCTGTGGGGCAATGGTAAGCATCAAGCTTTGGTCGCCGCCGAGCATTACCGTTTTTTGGATGGGGTGGAGCGCAATAGTTTGAGTGTAGGCTATAACTGGTCATGGGATGTGAACCATGCTTTACGCCTGATGTTTAACCGCCGCCTGCAGCAGTCGCATGATGTGAGTGAAGCCAGTGTTTCTTATAGATATTATTTTTAACTCCCGCACGCGCCTAGGCCTACTCGCGTTGAGTCTGTGCTTAGCGGGCTGTGAGAGTTTATTTTTTTACCCCATGAAGGAGCATGTGCGCAGCCCCGCCGATATAGACTTGGCCTATAGCGATGTGCGCATAGCCAGTAGTGATGGGGTGAGCTTGCACGGCTGGTTTTTACCGGCCCAGGGCGAGGCCAAAGGCACGGTGTATTTTTTACACGGCAATGCCGAAAACATCAGCACCCATATCGCCAGCGTTTATTGGTTACCTGAACGTGGTTATCAAGTATTTATGTTGGATTACCGCGGCTATGGTCTATCTACCGGCGTGCCTACTTTACCCGAGGTCTTGGTGGATATTAAAAAAGGCTGGCAGTGGTTGTTGCAGCAGCCACAGGTACAGCAAGTACCGCTTTATATTTTAGGTCAGAGTTTGGGTGCAGCTATGGCGGGTTATGTGGTGGCCACCGAGCCAGAGTTAAAAAAGAGCCTGACGGCTGTAGCGCTAGATGCGGGTTTTGCCAGCTATCCGCAGGTGGCGAAAGAGGCGGCCGCCAAGCATTGGCTAACGTGGCCTTGGCAGTGGGCGGTGCATAGCCTGTTGGGGGATGAATACAATCTCGAGAAGGTGATTGGGCAAATACCGCCAACCCCTTTGCTGCTGATTCATGGCCGTCACGATAACATTATTTCGGCGCAGCAAATTCAGCAGCTCTATGACAGGGCGGGCCAGCCTAAACAGTTACTGCAATACGATGGCCCGCATATCGCCACCTTTCAACAGCCCGTTAACCGCAAGTATTTACTGCGGTTTTTTGCTCAGGCTGCGGCAGGTGAGCTAGTCGCCCCTTAAGTGCAGGGGCTGGTTTGCTTAATGCTCGTGGCCACCCTTGCCGTGAGCATGGCCGTGGGTGATTTCCTCTTCGGTGGCGGGGCGCACGTCCATTACTTCTATATCAAAGCGCACCGTTTGGTCTACTAAGGGGTGGTTTAAGTCTACGTCTACATTAAATTTGCCCACTTTAACCACGGTGCCTACTTGCATGCCTTGCTCGGTGTTAATGCGCACGGTTTGGCCGGGTTTCATTTTGCCTTCATGCTTTAAGTATTTGGCGGGTACGCGCTGTTGCATGCCCTCTTTGCGTACGCCAAAGGCATCTTCTGGGGCTAGCTCTACTTCTATTTTGTCGCCGGCAACTTTGCCCGCTATGGCGTTTTCAACACCCGCTAGCACATTGTTATGGCCAAATAGGAATAGGCTGGGGTCGCCGTTTAGGCTGCTTTCAATTTGTTCGCCTTGGGCGTCGTATAGGCTGTAGTGAAAGCTCACTACGCTGTCTTTGGTGGCTTGCATGATAAAACTCAACAATAGTAGGTAATAGTGGGTGATTTACGATTAAAGGGGCGCTATGGTACGTGTTTTTAACCAGCCTGAATAGCTAGCCGGAGGCCGCCGTGGCCGACATTTTACCGTTTAAGAAAGTACCGTTAAAACAAAAATTTAAGGGCCATACCCTGTGTAGGCAGGGCCATCATAAATGGCGTATAGCCACCGAGCGCAAGTTTGATGTTAAGCAGGGCAAGCTGGTGACCGAGTATCGCTGCGAGCGCTGCCATAAAATCAAAATCAAGGCGCTGTAGTTGCGCTTTTACTAGCTTAACCAGGGTAGGAGATACACCGTGATAAAAACGATAATGCTATGTGTTGCCGCAGTTATATTGGTGGCCTGTGCTGCCAGTGAGCGCAGTGTGCCTGACGCGGCTGGCCGCTGCGCAGAGCCACGGCCGGAAATCTGCACCCGCGAGTACCGCCCGGTCTGTGGGGTGCAAACTAATAGCTTGGCAAAAACCTATGGCAATGCCTGTACAGCTTGTGCGGATGGGCAGGTTATTTATTACTTAGAGGGGGCTTGTAAGGGGCGGGCGCCGCGCTGAGCGGCTGTAGTCGTGCGGCCTATGGGCTTAGCGAGTGAGTTTGTTTTCTATATCGGCTAGCAACTGACGCACCACGTCGGCACCTTCTACTGACTCTATTACCATGGCCAGTCCCAGCATGTGCTCGGCTATGACCTTTTTGACTGAAAGATTATGGGCTTCGGCGCGGTCGCGCAGCAATAAAAATGCACTGGCGCCTATCTCATCGATTTGCTCCTGTTCAGTCATGGCGGGGTTGGGGCTGCGAAATCGCTCTAGTTCGACAACATTGCTAATCGGTGGCATGGGGTGGTTCCTGGGGAGTGATAGTGGCGTTGTTTAATTGCTGTACAGTATAAGTTTTAAGCGGCCGCGTGAAACTAAGTAATTACCCATCCCAGCCTGCGTAAAACACCTATGATGGCTGGTAACGGGCTGATTTCTCAGAGATAATCGTGGCTAATTTTTTGCTGTGTTGGCCCTTGTATGCACAGCAGTAACACACTTAGCACTACGTAAGTCAGGAACCCTCTATGTCACAGCAGGTTATTATTGGTGAAGATGGGGTAGAGCAATTCTCCCTCAAGCATTACACCGAAAAAGCATACCTCGATTATTCCATGTACGTTATTCTCGACCGGGCCCTGCCTAATATAGCCGACGGCCTTAAGCCGGTGCAGCGCCGTATTATCTATGCTATGAGTGAGCTGGGCCTCAAGGCCGGAGCCAAATACAAAAAGTCTGCTCGTACCGTGGGTGACGTAATAGGTAAGTTCCATCCGCATGGCGATAGCGCCGCCTATGAGGCCATGGTGTTAATGGCCCAGCCTTTCTCCTACCGCTACCCGCTAATCGATGGCCAGGGTAACTGGGGCTCGCAGGATGACCCTAAATCCTTTGCCGCCATGCGTTACACCGAATCTAAATTACATGGCTTTGCCGATGTGTTGTTATCAGAGCTAGGCCAGGGCACGGTAGACTGGCAGCCCAACTTTGATGGCACCATGGACGAGCCCAAGGTGCTGCCTTCAAGAGCACCCTCGGTATTGCTTAATGGTGTTACTGGCATAGCGGTGGGCATGGCGACTGATATCCCCCCGCACAATGTACGGGAGGTGATAGGCGCCACCATACACATGTTAGAAAATCCCAAAGCCACCGTGACGGAACTAATGGAGTTTGTGCAGGGTCCCGACTACCCCACCGAAGCAGAAATTATTACTGCCCCCGCCGACATACAAAAAATGTATGAAACTGGCAAAGGCAGCATGCGTATGCGGGCGATATGGCAAAAAGAAGGCCCCGATGTGGTTATTACCGCCTTGCCGCATCAGGTATCGGGTTCAAAAATATTAGAGCAAATAGCCGCACAAATGCAGGCCAAAAAACTGCCCATGGTAGCGGACTTACGCGATGAGTCAGATCACGAAAACCCCACCCGTTTGGTGATAGTGCCGCGTTCCAATCGGGTAGATGTAGAGCCCATGATGAACCACCTGTTTGCCTCTACCGATTTAGAGCGCACCTATCGCATCAATATGAATATGATAGGCATAGATGGTCGCCCACAGGTGAAGCCGCTTAATCGTATTTTAAGTGAGTGGTTAGAATTTAGAATAGACACTACCACTCGCCGTTTGCAGTTCCGCTTGGATAAAGTGCTGGAGCGCTTACACAAATTAGACGGTTTATTAATTGCCTTCCTCAACATAGATGAAGTCATCCATATTATTCGCACCGAAGACGAGCCTAAAAAAGTATTAATGGCCCGCTTTGAGTTAAGTGAAGTGCAGGCCGATTACATACTCGATACCAAGTTGCGGCAATTAGCGCGTTTGGAAGAAATGAAAATACGCGCCGAGCAGGAAGAGCTAAACAAAGAGCGCGAAAATCTAGAAACCACCTTAGGCTCACCCAGACGACTAAAAACTCTGGTGAAAAAAGAGCTACAAGCGGTAGTGGACGAATACGGTGACGATAGACGCTCACCCATAGTCAGCCGTGCTGAGGCTCGCGCCTTTAGCGAAGAAGAATTAATGACCACCGAACCGGTAACCGTGGTGCTGTCAGAAAAAGGCTGGATACGCTCAGGTAAAGGCCATGAGTTAGACCCTGCCGCGCTGAGTTATAAGTCGGGGGATAACCTGCACTTAGCCGCCCGAGGTAAGTCTAACCAATCGGTGGTCATACTGGACTCCAGTGGCCGCTCTTATACTGTTGCTGCCCATAGCCTGCCCTCGGCTCGTGGCCAGGGCGAGCCGCTAACCGGTCGCATTAACCCGCCTTCGGGAGTGCGCTTTGAAGGCTTATTAATGGGTAAGGCTGACGATTTGTATTTGCTTGCCTCTGATGCTGGCTACGGTTTCATTGTTAAGTACGAAGATTTACAGAGTAAAAATAAAGCCGGTAAAGCAGCGTTAACCCTACCTAAAGGTGGCCGCGTGCTACAGCCTTCGCCGGTAGGTGAGGCCGAAGGTGCTAACGTCGTGGCGGTGAGCAATGAGGGCCGTATGCTGTTGTTTCCCATTGCCGACTTGCCGGTGATGGCGCGCGGTAAAGGTAATAAAATTATCGGCATACCCTCGGCGCGCTTACAAGCCCGTGAAGAATTTATGGTGGGCGTACAGGTGATACGCGCAGGCCAAAGCTTGCGGGTACATGCTGGCAAGCGTTACCTAAATATGAAATTTAACGAGCTGGACCACTATGCCGGTGAGCGTGGCCGCCGCGGTAATAAATTACCCCGTGGTTTTCAGAAAGTTGACCGTATAGAGGTGCTGGATTAATCCAGCACCCAGCTAGTCTATGCAGCTAAATACTCCCATACGTTATCTGGGTTTTGTTATCGCCAAAACCTACCTCAACATGACGGCCACCCTGTGGGCCATCATGTTTTCTATTCTTTGGTAGCGCTTTAGTGCTTAAACCCGTTAGCCGTTAAAAGACGGATAACGAGTGCTACCCAAAAATTATTTTCAATACTGCAGCTTGCCTACGCTATGCTAGTTCATAGCGTAGTGCTGCTGTGCAGCAAAATATAGAGGTTAAGGTATGAATATTTTTGAACAGGCCCAAGGCCAACATATTAATTCCTATTACGCAGCCAGTGCTAATGGCGCTACCGACTTCCCCGCGCTAAGCGAGCATATAGAGGCTGAGGTTTGCGTAGTGGGCGGCGGCTATGCTGGCATGTCGGCAGCTATAGAGCTGGCCGAACAAGGCCATAGTGTGGTGTTGTTAGAGGCGGTAAAAATGGGCTGGGCAGCCTCGGGCCGTAACGGCGGCCAAATCATCGGTGGCTGGAATGCTGGTTATGATGACTTGGCCAATAGCTTTGGTCGCGATACCGCCACCCTCTTTGCTGAGATGAGTGAAGAGGGTAAGCAAATTATTTATCAGCGTGCCGAAAAATACGGCATAGAGGCAGATATTAAAAAAGGCTATGTCACTGCCGCCATGTATAAGCCGCATTTGGCCGACGTACAGCATTACGCTGAAGAGCTAGAGCAGTGGGGCTACCCTCACAAGGTGACGGTATTATCACAGCAAGACATGCAACAGCATGTGGCCAGCGATAGGTATATAGGCGGTTTATTTGATGAGGGCAGCGGCCACTTTCACCCCTTAAACTATGCCCTGGGCGAGGCCAAGGCCGCAGCTAGTTTGGGGGTGCGTATTTTTGAGCACTCGCCGGTCATAAAAGTGGATGCTGGCGACGAGCCTAAGCTGTATACCGAGCAGGGCAGTGTTAAAGCCAAGCAAGTAATTTTAGCGGGCAACTGTTATTTGGGTAAAACCGCACCCAAGTTGCAGAAGAAAATCATGCCCGCCAGCACTTTTATTATTGCTACCGAGCCTTTAGGGGCGGAGCGGGCTAAGCAGTTACTGCCCACCGATGCTGCCGTGTGCGACCTGCGCCATATTTTGGATTATTTTCGCCTATCGGCCGATGGCCGTTTATTGTTTGGTGGTAAAACCATTTATCGCGGCGTAGACCCTAAAAATATCGCTAAGGTTATGCGTAAGGATATGTTAAAAGTTTTCCCGCAATTGGCAGATGTCAAAATTGATTATGCCTGGGGCGGCCATATCGATTTATCTGTTAACCGTATGCCCTATGTGGGTGAGTACGAGGCCAATGTTTATTTTGCTCAGGGCTTTTCTGGCCACGGTGTGGTGCCTGCCCATATTGCCGGGCGAGTCTTGGCAGAAAAAGTGATGGGCCGCACAGAGCGCTATGATGCCTGGCAGCAAATCAAACATTATAGCTTTCCCGGTGGAACTTTATTACGTAAACCGGGTTTTCTATTAGGATCTAGTTTTTTCTATTTACAGGATATCTGGGCCTCGCTGCGTTAAGCGCAGGCCTTAGGTTTTTCTGATTTTTTAATAAGGACTTAATATGAAGATAATCACTATGAGCGTGGCGGCAATATTATTTAGCATGGCTGCCATAGCAGAGCCCGAAGTCAAAGGCGGCCCTGAAGAACTGCGCCGCTTTTTACACCCCCAAGATAGCATAGTTAGCATACACGCCAGTGCCGAAGAAACAGCCTACTCTGATACCGCCATAGTCAGTTTAGTGTTTACTACCGAAGAGAAAAACCTGGCGGATGCACTGGCTAAAAACAGCTCGCTGCGTGAGCAAGTTAAGCAAAAATTACTAGCCGCCGGTATAGCGGCTAAGCATATTAACAGTGCTAAATTCGCAACCTCGCCGCAGTTTGGCTGGTTTGGTAGCAAACCCAGCAGCTATAAAGTGATAAACCGTATGGCGGTGGAAATATCAGAAGAGTCACACTTAAAATCCCTGGCGGTAGTGGCCGATGAAAGCGCGGCCATAGAGCTATCGGATACCAGTTTTAAGCACAGTCAAAAAGACGAGTTTAATAATAAGGTTAAACAGTTGGCACTTAATAAAGTGATGCAGCAAAAAACCTTTTATGAAAATTCTTTGGGGGTGAGTTTAACTCCGGTTAATTTTCGTGAGGGCGCAACTGTTCATGCTGCCACCCGCGGTGCTGCTATGTTAGAAGAGGTAGTATTAAGCGCTAAAAAAGTAAAGCGCAGTGTACAGGATGCCGCCATGAGCTATATGGGCCAGCCCCAGGCTACAGCGGAGGCCTCCTTTGATGAGGTGGCGTATAGGGCTGACCTGACAGTAGATTTTAAAATTGAGCCTAGGGCCGCTGCTAAGTAATTTTAAAGTCACACCGCAGCGGCGAATTACAGGGATGTATTCGCAGCCTGCTGCTAGCGTTAAACGCCCCCACGCTAATGCCTGATTAAATATAAAGCTTTGCCCTAATCCTTTTTGTGTAAATATTATGCAGCAGTTAAACTGCGCTTCCTTTTATTATCTATTGTTGGTCGTCTTATGCAGTCAAAAGCACATTTTTGGGGTTGGGTGTTACTGTTTGTGAGTTTTGTTTGGGGTATAGAGTTTTCCCTGGTACATAAATCGCTGGATACCTTAGGCCCCAATACCTTTAATACCTTGCGTTTTGGCATTGCTGTTATCAGTTTGTCACTTTACTTTATTCTGCTAAGGCAGCCCTTGTGGGCCAAGCTAAACAAATCAGTGTTGCATCATGGCATTATTTTAGGGGCAGTTTTGTTTACGGGCTTTGCGGCGCAAACTATAGGCCTGCAATACACTACGGCCAGCAATGCCGGTTTTATTACCGGCTTAAATGTTATTTTGGTGCCTATTATTGCTCTGCTATGGCTAAAGCAGCCACAACAGTGGTTTGTGTGGCTGGGGGTAGCACTGGCGGTAGTGGGCACCTTGCTGCTGACCGGTGGCTTATCGGGTTTTGGTAGCGGTGAGTTGCTGGTGTTGTTATGTGCATTGATGTTTGCGGTGCATATTGTGTATACCGGCGTTTATGTGCGCGAGGTAGATCCGCTGGCGCTAACGCAGGTGCAATTAATTACAGTAACTTTGTTAAGTCTGCTGGCAGCGGCTTATTACGAGCAGGAATCTTTACTGGCATTACCCGAACACCTGATTAGCAATGCCAACACTGAAGTGGGGCAAACCCTATGGCTAGCGTTGTTGCTAGGCGGCACGGTAGGGACTAGCTTGGCCTATGTGGCACAGACCATAGGCCAAAAATATTTGGATGCTTGGCGCGTAGGGGTGATATATGCCACTGAACCTTTATTTGCGGCACTGGGCGGTTTTTGGATTTTGTCAGAAACCTTGAGCAGCTATGCTTGGCTGGGTGCGGGCTTTATTATCGCAGGTATGTTAATCGCTGAGTTAATGGAAGGTGATCAGCCTGAGGTCGATGATAGCGCTTTGGCCTAATACGCTAACAGTGACTAGCTTTCTATAGTATTAGAAAAAGTGCATTAAAGAGTAGGAGAGCAGAGAGTGATTTCCAAAAAATATACGACTTATGTATTTTCTTTTTTTATGTCGTTGTTAATGTCTGCCATTATGTCTATGGTGGTGAGTTTACTCAATGTGGGGCTGGTGGAAAATATTTTTGCTATTTGGTTGCGGGCCTGGGGTATTTCTTTTGTAATTGCTTTTCCTACGATTATTGTTATCTCGCCGCTGGTTAAACGGCTGGTTAATTTAGTGATTAGCAAATAATCAGCTGGCGCTTTTTATTGATGGCGCTATCTTTTGGCTAGGTTTTTTCGAGTTGAGCGTTAGCCCTGCTCATTGTGGATTTAAAAAACAGGGTAGTCCCCATCAGCAAAAAAAGGCGGTTGCAGTGTTTCATAGGCGCTGGCGGCTTTAAATACACTGTGCTCGTCGTAGGCCTTGCCCACAATTTGTATGCCGGTAGGAACATTATTGCTGTCTTTGCCGGAGGGCATGCTCAGCACCGGGCAGCGGCTTAAGCTATTAAAATAATAGGTCATGGAATCAGAGCCAAAATTAGGGCTAATCAATTTATCGTTAATGCTTAGCGAGTTAACGCTATAGTCCCAATCGGCGGGTACTTTTGCGGTGGCTGCAGTGGGGCATATCAATACATCATAAGAATCCATGGCGCGGTTGAAGGCATTATACATTTCAGCTTCATGGGCTTTGGCCTTGAGTAAATCATCTATACTAATCACTTTGCTGTCGGCAAATAGCGACTGTACATAGGGCGTTAACTGTTCTAGTTGTGCAGGCGAGGCAAACTGCTGTTTTAAAATATTGATGGCATAAAAATAGATGTGGGTAAAAAAGGTCTCTATACATTGCTCGTTCCAGTCTATAGCGACTTCTTCTACTATGGCGCCTAAGTCTTGAAATTTTTTAACTGCGGTCAAGGTGTTTTTTTGTACATCTCTATCCACTTCCCTGTGACCTAAATCTAAACTGTAGGCTATGCGCATACCGGCAATATTGTCATAGCTGTTGGGCAAAATAAGTTTAGGGCTGAGGCTACAAATATCACTGGGGTGAGGGCCTGCAATTTGGTTTTGAAATAAAATAATATCTGCTACCGATCTGGCCATAGGGCCTTCGTGGCAGTAAGTATCAAAATTCCACGGTGGTGATTGTGGCACTCGGCCGTAGGGCGGTTTATAGCCGACTATGCCGTTGTGTGAGGCCGGTATGCGAATAGAGCCGCCTATGTCACTGCCGGTAGCTAAGGTCGCCGTGCCTGAAGCCAGTGCTGCACCCGAGCCGCCCGATGAGCCGCCAGCACTATAGGCTTTATTCCAAGGGTTGCGGGTAACGCCCCATAGCTTGGAAACAGTATTGGAGTGCATGCAAAATTCAGGGGTGGTGGTGCGTACATGGGCAATAGCGCCTGCGTCTAGCAAGCGCTGTAACATAGGCGAAGTATTATCGGCGATAGCGTTTTTTAATAATAGCGAACCTTGCGTGCAAGGCCTGCCTTGTTGTGCGGTCTCATCTTTTACCCCTAGGGTGATACCTGCTAAGGGTTTGGCGCGACCTTGCCTATAAGCGAGCTCGGCCGCTTGCGCGGCCTGTAAGGCTTGATCATAAAACTGAAAGGCTAAGGCATTAACAGAAGGTTCCACTTTTTCTGCTCTGGCAATTTGTGCCTGCAGAATATCTACGGGCGATAGTTCGCCCGATAAAAAGTGTTTGATGGCCGTTGTTGCCGATAAATAGCAAAGCTCTTCAGACATTATTGAATAACCTTACGCTCACGATTAGCTAGACATTAAAGCTTTGGATAATCACAGGTAGCAAAGAATGGTTTATTAATCGCTTCATAGGCGCTAGCTGCTCTAAACACTGTGTGTTCGTCGTAAGCCTTACCAACGATTTGTATACCGGTGGGTACATTGTTTCTATCTTTACCTGCTGGCATGTTTAATACCGGGCAGCGGCTGAGTATATTGAAGTAATAGGTCAGCATTTCCGTTACAAACATAGGCTCTATTTTTTTGCCGTTTATTTCTAAGGGCGTGGTACTAAAATCCCAGTCGGCGGCAAAGCTGGCGGTAGCCATGGTGGGGCAGATAAATAAATCATAGTCGGCGGTGGCCTGGGTAAACTGCTGGTACATTTCACCTTCATGTTGCTTGGCGTCAATAATATCGGGGATGCTAACGCCATTAGATTGCTCTAGTAAAAAGCGTACATAGCTGGTGAGCTGCTCGTACTGCACAGCATCGGTGAGAGATTTTTTCAATATGCCCATGGCATAAAAATATAAGTGGGTTAAATAAGTTTGGCGGCAGCGCTTGGTCCATCCTATAGAGACTTCTTCAACTATGGCGCCCAGATCGCGGAATTTCTGCAAGGCCATTAAGGTGTTTTCGCGTATGTCATTATCCACTTCGCGATGTTCAAAATCTAAGCTGTAGGCTATGCGCATACCGGCGATATTGTCATAGCTATTGGGCAGGATAAGCTTGGGGCTTAGGCTGGCAATATCACTGGGGTGGGGGCCGTTAATCTGATTCTGGAATAAAATGGTGTCGGCTACAGTCCTAGCCATAGGGCCTTCATGGCAGTAAGTGTCAAAGCTCCAGGGCGGTGATTGCGGTACGCGACCAAAAGGCGGCTTGTAACCGACTATGCCGTTTTGTGACGCGGGTATGCGTATAGAGCCTGCAATATCACTGCCGGTGGCTATAGTGGTTGTGCCTGAGGCTAATGCCGCACCCGAGCCACCCGATGAGCCGCCGGGGCTATAAGCTAAGTTCCATGGGTTGCGAGTAACCCCCCATAATTTCGACATAGTACACGAGTGCATACAAAACTCAGGTGTGGCAGTGCGGGCATGAGGAATAGCACCAGCATCAAGCAAGCGCTGCATCATAGGTGCATTGCTGTCGGATACATGGTCTTTTAATAATAATGAGCCGTGAGAGTTGGGTTTGCCCTTGTGGGCAAGCTCATCTTTTACTGCCAGTGTTATGCCCTCTAAGGGTCTGGCGGTGCCATTTTGATAGGCTTTTTCGGCAGCCTTGGCCATGTCCATGGCTTCGTCATAAAAGGTATATACCAAAGCGTTTACTTCGGGCTCTACTTGTTGGGCGCGCTCGATTTGCGCCTGTAATAACTCTACCGGTGATAGTTCTCCAGAGCTAAATAATTGTATGGCCTCTACCGCCGACAAATAACACAATTCATTAGACATAATGCTTTCCTTTAATACATAAGTGTTTTGATGGTAAAAATTAAATTGTTTTGCCCGTGTTTTTTAAGGCTAGGGCAAACAGGCATAAGCTCAGTACTACGCCGCCGGTGGCTAAATGCCCCACGGCAATAAAATTGCTATTAGAAATTAATAAGCCCGCGGCGGCTGGGCCCATTGCGCCGCCTAGGGTTTGAAAAGCTGGCGTTAACGCCACCGCTTTGCCGGATGGATCGCATTGATTAACTGCGGCATATTGATAGGGCATGGAAAAATTCCACATGGCGGCGTATAGCAGTGCGGCCATAAAATAAAATTCTGCCGATATAGTAAAAGACAAGCCATAAACAGCTAACACTATGCCAGCGGTTGCTAAGCCTAAGGGTCTAATCCTGCCATAGCGATCGCCTAAATAGGATGCGGCCAAAGAGCCTATGATGGCGATCATGGCGGCTATGGCTAGCAGGGTGCTGGCGCTTTCGGTGCTTAAGTTGGAAGCTACGCCCATTCTTTCTATATAGGTCCAGACACTGCCTATGTTGAAGAAAAATAAAAAGCAGGCAGCAACAGAAAGTAAAGCTTTAGGATTGGCGAGCACGCCCAATGCACTGGGGCTAAGATCAGCTACTGCTCTGCCAGCGCAGGGCAGCCAATAAATAACCGCCAGCCCTGATAGCGCTAAAATTGCCATTAAGCTATATATGCTATCGAAGCCCCATAGGTTGATGGCTTGTGGGGTAAGAAAAATTAGCAGGCTGGATCCTGTGACTTGTAAAGAAACTGCATAGCCAAACGCGCGGTCGGGGTTGGCAGTATCAGATAAAATAATCAGGCTAAGTGAATACAAAGCACCGCTGCCCAAACTTATGCAGGCAAACCCTATGAGTTTGCTGATATATAGTTGGGAAGAAAAGCCAATAAAGCAGCCAATAATAAATAGCGCTAAACTAATTGCTGCACTGTATTGCCAGTTATAGCGCCTTACCCAAAATAGTGCAGAGGTAGAGCTAAGGCTGTATAGCAATAATAGGGCGGCAGAAAAATAACCCAGCTGTTGATTATTGAGGCTAAATTGATTGGCACTGGCGCCGATAATGACGGGCTGAATTAGCACCATGAGTGAGCCTATAAGATTAAGCCATAGCGCTGCGGCGATAGCTCGCGGGCGGAACAGGCTAGTCTCATTAGTACTGTGATTACTGGCAACTGTTTCTTCAAGATAAGATGTATTCATAACTTAGCCGTAGGCGACTATGCCGTGATAAGCGGCACAGTGGTTGTTAGGAAGCTGCATTTATATGCCTATAGCTTTGGCAGAATAAATGCAGCTAGGTTTTTACATAGAGCTTGCTACCAGTTGTATAACGCCTCTATAGACCAGCTACGAGGTTGCCCTGGTACTAGCGGGTAGGTCACAACATCATCTGTGGTAACACGGGCGGCATACTCTTCGTTGGCTAAGTTTTTACCCGCCAGCGCAAGTTCCCAGCGTCCCTCCACATCGGCGATAGCAAAGCGCGCGTTTAACAGGCCGTATCCATCTTGGCCTTTGGCGGCGTGATCCAGTGGGCTGATAGTGGAGTCTTTGGAGACTATATCGTCGCGCCAGTTATAACCCAGCTCAGCTTCAGCCTCGTAGGCGTCACTAAGCATCCAGCTGTAATTGGCTTGCAGGGTATAGCTAAAGTCAGGTGCAAAGGTTCTGTCTAAACCATCTAGGGTTTGAGTATTACCTGCGGGGTCAAACACTGGGGTTTTTTTGGCTTCGGTAAATTCGGCGTCTAGCCAGGTAAAGCTGCCGGATAGTTTTAAGCCCTCTACTGCTTGGGGCAGCCAAATAATATCTAGCTCATAACCTAAGTGTTCGGCGTCACCCATATTATCTAGTTTCGATAGCTGGGTGTTGGTGACATCACTTTCTATGACTATAAAGCCTTGCACTTCCTGGTAATCGTAAAAGAAGACATCGCCGTTAACGCGTAGGGTGTTGTCTAGCCAATTACTTTTAAAGCCTACTTCATAGGAAAGTACATGTTCTTCTTTATAGGGCTGTACGTCACTTTCATAAAAGGAGAAACCGCCAAAGAAACCGCCGGATTTAAAGCCTTGGGTTATTTTTCCGTAAACTAATATATCTTCGGTAGGCGTCCAATCTAAGCCTAAGTGGCCGGAGTAATTGTGCTCTAATTTATAGTCGGTTTTTATATTATTTAGAATGTAGCTAGGCCCGCCAAAGTTGTTAAGAGGATCTTCGTCGAAATGAAATACGTTAAAAATTTCTTTTTCTTCATCAGTGTAACGCAGTGAGCCATTGGCAGCTAAGTAGTCATTGATTTGGTATTTTAACTGTACATAGGCCGACCAGGATTCGTTTTCTTGCTCAAAGCCTCTTTCGCTAGAGGTTTGGAAAAATGGAAAATCGGTTAAGTCACCTTTGCGGTTATCACTGATTTCGTCCTCGGCATAAGTAAAGCCTATTAACCAATCCAGTTTGCCATTGCCGTTAGAGGTCAGTCTAAATTCTTGCGACCAAGATTTAATTTCGGCATCGCCTTCTCTTTCATTTAAAAAGTTGGGCGCTTCGGCATCAAAGTCAAACTCTTGTTTATTTTCGTAATCGATATAGCCGGTGATGGCGGTAAAGGTGGCAAAACTCATATCCCAGTTGATATGCATGGCAAAAGCCTGCCATGAATTATCTAGCTCATTGGTGGGCGGTGCTAATACTTTGGTGCCGTCTCTATCTTGCTCTGAGGGCAGCGGTAGGCTGGGGTCTAGTACGTTACCAAAGGTAAAGCAGCTGTCTTCATCGGCTTTGCCATTGAGGGCTGCCTGACAGAAATTACCCATGGCATCGTATACCGGCTGATTGTATAGCAGTGTGGTTTCGGAGCGGTCGTAGCCGCCATCCACTTTAAAGAGCACATCGACATTGTCATTGGCCTGAAATAATAATTGTGCACGGTAGGCGCTAAAATCACTGTCGCCCCATTCGTCATCTTTGGCAGTGGCTAAGGAGTCTTGCCAGCCGCCACCTTGGTGGGTGGTGGCCGCTAAGCGTATGGCAACTTTGTCGCTAAGGGCGGTGCCTACAGCGCCCTCCAGGGTGCTGCTGTTCCATTTGCCATAAGAGGCTTTTAAGTAACCGTTGTTACCATCTTGCAGTGAGGGGGCTTGTGAGTGTATGAGTACGGCGCCACCGCTGGTATTTTTACCATAGAGGCCGCCTTGTGGGCCTTTTAGTATTTCTACCCGTTCTATATCAAATAAGCCTATGCCGCCCATGACATTGGAGGTGAGGTAAAAGTCATCATAATAAATGGCAGAGGCTGGGGTGTTGTTGGAGTTAAAATCTGCCAAGCCTACGCCGCGTATAACCCAGGTGGGTTGGCCTGCACCGCGGTCGTCAAACAGTTCTACGCCGGGTACAAACTCAATTAAATCTTGCACTGCATTGGCGCCGGATTTTTTTAAATCTTCCTGTGAAAAGGCTGCCACGGCGATGGGTACGTCTTGTAAGCTTTCGTTACGTTTTTGGGCGCTAACTATCACCTCTTCTAGTACAGCGGCATAGCTGAGGTTGGCATTAATAGCCACTGCGGTAGCGATGGCTGTAACTAGTCGTTTTTTATTGTTCATTACATTCTCCAGTCTGTTATCCATTATTATTGTGGTTTTGCTGTTACTTTATTGCGCTTACTACTAGTTTGGTTTTATTCGCCGCCAAACCAATTCTCTTGCCGCTGCTGGGGGTCAAACTCCCAGTGCACGTGTTTAGTTTCTAAAAAACTTTCCAACCCTTCGGGGCCTAACTCTCTGGCTGAGGTTCCGCTTTGTTTCATGCCGCCGAAGGGGCCGGCAACATTGTCAGGTAGGGGGTCGTTGATCCAGATGGTTCCAGCTTTAACGTTTTGAAAAAATTGCCGTATCAATTGGGCGTCATTGCTCATAAGGCAGGCGCCTAGGCCATAAATGCTGTCGTTAACGTAATCTATGGCTTGCTCAAAACTTTGGTAGGGCATTACTGCAACTATGGGGCCGAAGGATTCTTCGCTCATGCATAGCATGCTGTGATTGGCGTTGGTGATAAGTGTGGGCGGGTAAAAATAACCTTGCTGTAAATGTTTGCTACGCTCGCCGCCGCATAAAACTTTAGCGCCTTTGCTAATGGCATCCTGTACGTGCAGGTCAATTTTTTTAAGGCCCTGTTCATCGCATAGTGGCCCCATTTGGCTGTTGGGGTTATCGCCGGGGCCTATGTTGATAGATTGATAAACCGCTAATAACTGCTCTATAAATAATGGGTAATGTTGTTGCGGTACATAGATGCGTTCGGTTGATGTGCATATTTGCCCGGCGTTCCATATAGAGGAGCTGCCAAAGGCTCGGGCGGCTAAGGCAATATCGGCATCGGGGGCGACTACAGCGGCATCTTTACCGCCCAGTTCTAGATGTAAATTTTTTACCATGCCCGCGGTTTTTTGTGCGATGCGTGTGCCGGTACGGCTGGAGCCGGTAAAGGCTATGGTAGGTACATCGGGGTGGCAGGTAAGTGCATCGCCCATTTTTTCACCCAGCCCGGTAATGATATTGATAACTCCGCTAGGAAAATCATCAAACACCCTATCGGCCAGCATTAGCGTAGTCAGCGGTGTTTTTTCAGATGGTTTAATAATGACGGTATTGCCTGCGGCTAGCGCTGGGGCAATTTTCCAAAACAACAGTAATAAGGGGTAGTTAAAAGGGGTAATACAGGCAGTGACGCCGTAAGGTTCTTTGAGTACAAAGTTAAAAGCTGATTCGTGTATGGGGGGGAGTACTCGGCCTATGCCGTTTTTAATCAGTTCGGCGTAGTAGTCTATGCACTCTACTGACCACTCGATTTCACAGTGTGACTCAAACAAGGTTTTACCTTGCTCTAGGGTTAATTGCTGAGCCAGTTGCTCTTTGTGTTGCTCTAACTTTCTGGCCATGCCGTGTAGCAAAAGGCTGCGGCTGGGCACTACGGTTTTTCTCCATTGCTGAAAGGCTAATTTTGAGCTGGCGACGGCTTTGTCTACATCGACGCTGCAGGCATTGGGTACCGTGTCTAGTACGGCTTCGGTGGCGGGGTTGATCACTTCAATTTGGTCGCCATCGTGGGCGTCTTGCCACTGGCCGTTTATATACATTTGCATAAATCAGTAACTTCTTTTGTTTGTGTTGGGCTTAAAAAAGAGCGCCACTAAACAGGCCTAAAAGTTGATTCTTTTTTGTTAAAAATTTGTTTAGTGACGCTTAAGGCCTTAATAGAAGGTGTGTAACACTTCTATCGCGGCTCGCTCCCCAGAGCGCACGGCACCGTTAAGGTAGCCATGATCTTTGTTGTCGGTGTGTTCGCCGGCAAAGAAGATATTGCCTTCTTGTTTTGCTGCGGCGCCGCCAAAGGCTGTGTATTGCCCTTGCCAAAAGCTGGAATATGAGCCTTTAGACCAAGGGTTTATTTCCCAGGCTGAAGTCAGTGCCTTGCCATTAAAGGCGGCGGCGGTGCCGGGGAAAACGTTTTCTATGCTGTTTAAAAAGTTATTGATGTCATTGGCATGTGACACCTGAAAGGGCTGGGTGCTGCTAAGGTTGATGCCTTTACTGCCGCCCAGGTAGTTGGCTAATACACCTTTGCTGCCCGCCTGGTTAGAGGTGGGGTCCCAGCTCACAATGTGGCTATCGGGGTCAGTTAGGGTGTTGCCGTTAGGGGTGATCAATTCGCCGTTAGCGGTAATGGGGTTGTGCCAGGTGCGGCTATTACATTGCACTTGCACTTTGGCGTTGTGGCCCATGCCCAGTTCATTAATGGCCTGACGTTTTTGTGGCCTAAAGGCATTCCAAATAGCGGGAGCAATATCAACATCACGCAGGGTGGTAAAAGGTAGGGCTAGTACCAGTGCGTCACATACCGCGCTGCTGCCATCGTTAAAGCTGAGGGTATAAGGGCCGTTGGCGCTGCCTTGGATGGCAGTTAGGGCTTTATCGGTAATTACCGAGCCAGCGGGTAGCTCTTGTTCCATGCCGGTAATTAACTGGTCGGCACCGCCTCTGATGCGAAAGCGCTCGGGGGCGGGGTGGGGCTTAGATGACATAATGCCCAGCATATTGAGGGCGGACTGTTGATCGGGGTCTACTCCTAGCTCACTAACGCCTAAGCCCAGCATTAAGCGGCCTATAGAGCTGTTGCGGCCTAGGCCTATTTCATCCATCCAGTCGGCGGCTAGCATATTGTCTAGGCGCAGATGTTCAGCGTTATAGTTTTCGTAAGTGACTTGGCCTGGGTTGGGGGCGGCCTTAAGGGCATTGTTGAGGGTGAGGATTAGCTCTATATCCCAGTCATTATTAATTTGGCTTTCGGTGTAATATTGGCCGTCTACATAACCCATCCATTGCTTGCCATCAGGGGGGGAGGCTAGTTCGTCATCTAAGGTGAGCCCTAGCTTATTGGCGAGGTTGCGAATTTCGGTTTGGTCGGTATTAATAAATTCACCGCCCCATTCGGTGATTTGGCCGTCATCAAAATAACCTCTGGCGGTATAACAGCGGCCACCTAAGCGGGTAGAGGCCTCGTAGACGGTGACATCAAAACCGCTGCCTAATTGGTTGAGCCTATGGGCGCAGCGTAAGCCTGCTAGGCCGGCACCGACTACGGCAACCTTGACGCCAGATGAGGGCGGCCCGCCCTGGGCCATGGCGGAGCGGGAGGATAGGACGCCGCTGGTGCTAACAGCGGCTACGGCGGCAGCGACACCGGTTTTTTGCAAAAAGGCCCTGCGATCCTGGCTTTCTAAGGCTAGTTGCTTTTGTTGTTTGGCGAGAGTGGCTGCTTGCTCATCGTGCATTTCCAAGGCTTCTTTTAGGGGGGTGCCTTGCTGATGGCTATTAGCGCCTACATCCAGCACTTTGCGGATAATGTTGGTGATGGGTGAGTACGCCATACGCGGCTGTTTAGGCATGATTGCCTCCTGTTATCGTTATTGTTTTCGGGGTAATTGAAACCTTAGGTGCTACAACGTATAACAACACCAGTTTTCCGACCTATTGGTCGGGTGATATTTATACTGATTCGTTGTTTGTATGTCAATGTGCTTTTTCAAAGGGGTTTTTATTGGTGTTTTTACGTGTTTAAATGATTTTTTAGGTTATTTTATTTTGTTATTTGACTGTTGGTCGGGTTTTTGTGGTGGTATTTGTTCCCTAAAGCAGCAGGTTTGAGGTCTAACAAGGGCTCTCTAGATTTATCCACTTGGCTTTGCTGTAGCTTATGGGGCAGTATTGTGACGGGCTAAGTAAGGGGTTATTGAAGGTAGATGTGCTATGGAGTTGTCGATAGAAGAGGATGCAAAGTTGAGTAAAGTAGTAGTGGATGAGCCTGCTAAGCAGATAAAAATTAGAAAGCAGCCCTCCCAGCCGCGCGGTATCAAAACAGTGGAGCGGATTTTGGAGGCCACCCGCGAGATATTGCAAAGCGAAGGAGCCGAGGGCTTTACCATGAAAAAAGTGGCGGAGCGCTTGGGTATGTCTAAGGGGTCACTGTATGAGTATTTCCCCAATAAAGAGTCGATTATTTATGTGATTGCCGACCAGTGGTTGGATGCTCATAAGCAGAATTTTTTAAGCAATTCGCCCAGCGAGCGGCACTATGATAATTGCATGGCTTGGGTAGAGCAGGTAGCGGCGGGTACGGTGAAGTTATATGCCAATCAGCCGGGCTTGCCCGAGGTGCTAAATGTGCTGCGCACTAGCCCAGAGCTGCATCAGCATGACTTGATGCATGATAAGTTTGTGGTGGAGGCATCGGCTAAGGGCTTTAAGCATTTCTACCCAGAGGCAGATGAGGTGGAGGTGCAGGCTTTGGCACAAACCTTATTCACTATGACTCACTATGTGTTGATAGATGTGTACGTGCGGCATGTGGCCAATGGTGAACAGGTGATGAATAATCTCAAGTTTGCGGTTTCGGCATTGCTGCTGAGGTTGGTTAATCGCTAAGCCTGGGCTTGTTTTTTTGTGCGGGTATGAGTGCTTAACTGCGCTCTAGCTGTAATTGCAGGGCGCTGAATTGTCGCTCTATTAGTTCGTTATAGGGGGCGTTAAACACTATCTCACCTTCGCTGTGATTTAGCCCATCTATGCGGCCGCTAACACTGCTGTGTGCGAGTATGCTGGGGTCCACATATAAGCCTTTGCTGTGGGGGGGGGCGCAGGCCTGAGTGATTAGTTGTTGCTTGCTAAAGTCGTCGCTATGGCTGGTCATGGTAACAACAGCGTTAAAGGCCAGGCTGTTGCTGTCGCAGGAAAATAATTGCTCGATAATTTTGCCGCAGCACAGCGCTTTAAACGGGTGGTCGTTCTCATCTTTGTTTTGATAAAACAGGGCGCTAAAGCTATAGGGGCGGCTGACTTCAACGCGGCCATCGTAAAGTTTGCCTATGGTGTTGAGTTGCTGTTGATAGTGTTTTAGCTGTTCGGGGCTGGGGGCTGTGTCTTGATGTTCAAAATTGATCTGCAGTAGGGCCAGCTCAGCATTAATATTTTTTTGCGGTGCGGGGTTGGGGCCTTTTAGGGTTTGCTCTATCAGTTGTTGCAGTTCATCTTGGCCTGGGTAAGGCAGGCTTTTTCGGCGCGTGTTATTGGGGTAATTGGGGGCGGCAATCAGTGCTTGTAACTGCTCAAAAAGCTGGCTGAGCTTGCCGCCCAGCCACAGGCATAGGGCGTAGCAGCAGGCGCTGAGCAATAGGCTGAGCAGCAGTTGCTGTAGCAGTAGGCCGGTAATGCGAGTGTTTAGGGGCTGGTTATTTATGATGATTAGGCTGTGGCCAGCAATGCTGTCTTGATAGTGTATGGGGGCCATATAGGCCTTGCCTTCTATGCGTTCGCCCGCCTCGGCAACGGGTTTATTCTCTACGTTAAAAATGGCAGCTTGGTGTATGGCTGTGCTGCTGGCCAGCTCTACCAGTAGTGATTGCAGGCTGAGGGTGTCGCCTTGGATTAGCGCGGGTCTGGCGCTAATGGCCAGCTGCTGGCTGAGCTGGTTGCCCAGCTGCTCTAGGTTGGCGTTATTTATGCTCTTGATGGATTGCTGGCTGGCGGCAATTAGTATTAGGCAGCTGCCCAGACACAGTGCGGCGCAGCAGGCAGCCAGTTTATTGGCAAAGGGGAGTTGGCGTATAAAGGGTTGTTGAAGAGGTGATTTAATCAAAATAATGCTACAACCAGTTGCTGCGGAAATTTATTGTTATGGCGGCAGTATAAACCAAGCCCTATGTTGGGGCAGCCATTTTTTGGCGGATAGCGCTTGTTTCCTTAGCTTTGGCCGCTACAATGGCGACATTCTCTATGTTGTATTGGAACCCCCTGTGAAAGAAATCATTCTGATTAATATTGCTGGCGATGATAAGCCCGGCTTAACGGCGTCTATTACCCAAATACTCTCTGCCTATGAGGTTAATATACTGGACATAGGCCAGTCGGTTATTCACGACACGCTCTCGCTGGGGATCTTGGTAGAGGTGCCAGCAGCGGCGGAATCCTCGCCCATATTAAAAGATGTTTTATTTAAGGTGCATGAGCTGGGTTTTTCGGTGCGCTTCTCCCCTATAGATATAGAAGATTACGAACACTGGGTGCAGGGCCAAGGTAAGGCCCGCCATATTATTACGCTGTTATCGCGGCAAATTACGGCGCTGCATTTATCGGCGCTTACCGACATCGTGGCCAAGCATGGTCTCAACATAGATCGCATAGAGCGCCTATCGGGGCGGGTGTCACTCACCCATGAAAACAGCGAAAAGAGTAAGGCCTGTGTAGAATTTTCGGTGCGCGGCAGTTTGGCAGATATGGCCAGCTTTCGCAGCGAGCTGATGCAATTGGCCAACCAGCACGATGTGGATGTGGCCATACAAGAAGATAATATGTTCCGCCGCAACCGTCGCTTGGTGGTATTTGATATGGACTCTACCTTGATAGAGGCCGAGGTCATAGACGAGTTAGCCAAAGCGGCCGGTGTTGGCGAGCAGGTAGCAGAAATTACCGAGCGCGCGATGCAGGGCGAGCTGGATTTTCAAGCTAGCTTTAGAGAGCGGGTAGCCTTATTAAAAGGTTTAGATGAAAGCGTGCTAGCAGGCATCGCTAAAAATCTACCGGTTACTGAGGGCGCGGAAAAGCTGGTTAGCACGTTAAAGCAGTTAGGCTATAAGACCGCTATCTTAAGCGGCGGCTTTAATTACTTTGGTCAATACCTGCAGAAAATGCTGGGTATAGATTATGTCTATGCCAATGACTTAGAGATAGTTGATGGCAAGGTGACCGGCAATGTTAACAGCACTATAGTTGATGGTGCCCGCAAGGCTGAGTTGCTGCGTGAAATTGCTCAGCGCGAAGGTATTAGCCTAGATCAAGCCATAGCCGTAGGTGATGGCGCCAACGACTTGCCTATGTTGAGCATAGCGGGTTTGGGTATAGCTTTTAGAGCCAAGCCCTTAGTCAAAGAATCGGCTAAACAATCTATCTCGACTTTAGGTTTAGATGGGATTTTGTATTTGCTGGGTATAGGGGATCGCTACGCTATAAAGGAGCAGTCGCAAGTAGAAAGCGGCAAGCTGTAAGAAAAAGCTGGGCTCCGGTTTTCACCGGAGTGGCTATTAATTTGTCTCTTGTCTCTTTAGCGCCCTACGGGCGCTAAGCTATATCCGTAAACTCATGGTCCATGGTTTTGCTGGGGCCTGCTAGATAATCCCCTTGGATAAAGTCCGCGCCTATTTGCCATAGCACCGCTAGGGCGGAGGCGTTTTGTATGTCGGGGATTATGGCTTTACTGTTGTTTTCGTTGATGCTGCCAACCAGGGCTTTTAGCGCCTCGGTGTCATTGCTGTTTTGTAGTTGTTCGGTGTAGCCGTTGCTGAGCCGTACGTAATTGGCTTTAACATGCTTTAGTAGTTTGACGGGTTCATCGGCCATACCAAAGTTGGTAATTGAAAAGCGGCAGCCAGATTTTTGTAGTGCCTCGGCAAAGTTGATGGCGGCGGTGAGATTGTTATTTAAATCCTGTTCACTAAATTGAAAGGCTATGGTATCTGCCGGTAGGCCACCAGCTTTTAAGGCTACGCTTAGCCAGGGGATTAGGCCTTCATCATGTAACGCGTTAGCGGTTAAATTAATAAGCAGGTTAATATTTTGGCCTTTGTCGCGTTCGGCGGAAAGTAGCTTGGTGGCCTCTAAAATAATCCAGCGGTCCAGGCGAGTATTAACCGCTTGAAAATTAAGCTGGCCAATAAACTCATTAGCCGATAGCAGTTGCTCGTTTTCATCGCTGTAGTTAACTAATACTTCGTAATGGTCGCCACTGCTGCCGCGCAGGCTGACGATGGGGTGGAAGAGTAGCGAAAATAATTGATCTTCTAATGCTTCTTCTAAAACTTGGTCTAGCTCAGCATCGCCACTGGCATCCCCTAAGGATTTACGTTCACGTTCTGGAATATGAATTTGCGCGCTATTGCCTATGTGTTTGTTATCGGCGGCGATGCGGATTTGTTCGCAGGTTTCATAGGCGCCATCAATAATGCGATAGGGGTCGGTTACTTTCCCGTCCAGTGCCACCACACCTATGCTTACGGTGCATTGCAGTGATTGCTTGTGTACTTCAACTATGTGTGACTCTATGCTTTTGCACAGCTCTTGAGCTAGCTCTAGCGCTTTTTGGGCGCCGGTATCAGATAGTAGTATGGTGTAGCCATCGTCACAGTAATGGGCTAGGCAGCTATCTTGTTGCGTGTGGCTTTGTATATGTTTGGCAATGTCTGCAATGACCGCCTCTATACTGCTAATGCCTATGCGGCGACGCAGCGAGCCGAACTGATCGATGCTAATAAACATCACGGTGCTAATAGTGGTGCCTGCTGCAGCTTGTTTAATATGCGAGTCTAGTTGGGCAATAAAATAATCATGGCTGTATAAGCCAGTAGCCGGGTCGTGATCCATGCTGGCGACGCTTTCGCCGCCATTGCTGCGTTGGCTGATGGTAAGTTGCACGCATTGTTCGTCGTCATAGGTAGCACAGCTGAGTTGCACATGGCTGTCAAACTGCTCGCCGTTTTCTTTGCGGCCAGAAAAATTAAACTGGGTGCTGTCATCGCTGGTTAATTGATTTTTTAATAGGCCTTTAAATTTATCCTGATCTTCATCGGCTATCATATCGACGATGGGGAAGCAGTCTAGGTCTTCGGCAGCGCTATAGCCAAAGGTTTCGGCAAACAGTTGGTTGCTGCCTATAATCATGCCGTCAGAAATGTAGGCTATGGCATCTTGTGATTGGTCTAGCAACATTTCGCAGCGCTGTTCGGCTTCGCTTAGTTGCTCGTTAAGCAGGCGGTTTTTGCGAATGATATTGTATTTGTCCACCTCTCTAAAGGCGGCGTGGCAGAGCCTGGCCTGGTCGGCAGGGTCTATAACATCGCTGGCTCCTGCCTCAAATAATTTGGCTAGGCTATTGCAATTTTCACGTATGACTATGACCGGTAGTTGTAGTTTGGATTTTTTGCGTTGCTCCAAACATTGCTCAGGCTTGATTTCGGGATGGAAGTCATCGGCGATGAGTAAGTCCCAGTCGTCGTCATTTTTAAAGGCAGTAAACAGCTCTTCAGCGGAAGCGACTCTATGCGCTCTGGCGACGCGTCCTGCGTTGCGAAAAATGCTGACTAAGTGTTCGCCGGCATTGTCAGACTCGTTAACCAGTAGCAGCTTGATTGTGCTTTTTCTTGCCATAATTTCTAATAACCACCGTTAAAAAACATTATCCGTTAAGCCTTGCTTCTTTGTAGAAGCGCTTAAAAGTTTTTTGATGCTGTGTTTATAAATTTTTCCATAAAGAGTCAAAGCCGTCATCAATATCGGGGCTAGGCGTCGTTTTTTTACTGTTGTCACTATCCATTACTGAGCCAATTTTTCTAAATTCAAAGCGGTTGTAGGCCCCGGTTTCATTTAGTTTTTTAGTGAGCTGGATTTGCACCTCTTTGCCTTGTTGGTTCAAGGTTACCTTTTGCCCTTCCTTGAAGGGTACTCTGGGGGTAATCAAAGTAACAGGTATATTTAAGCTGGACATTTCAGGCAGTACCAAGGCGCGCAGATATTCATTGGGGCTGCCAGTTTTTTGTACTATGCGTGCGCCATAGGGCGAGGCGGTAGGGCTAATCAGTTCTAGGCCTAGCTGAGTACTTTGGTCGTGCTGATGATCTATCCAGCGTATCACGCCTATGCTCCAGTTGTGGCCGTGCGGTTCCTGAATGCCAACAATTTCACCTGCCTTAATGGTAATGGGGTCATCGTCGGGCCATTTGATGCAATAGCCCTGCGGGCTAGAGTTAAGGGCGCTAACCTGATGATTGCGATACTTGGAGGTTTCCTTATCGTCTTGCAAGCTTTTGCTGATGTGAAAATCGATAGACTCCATGGCGATATTGGTTTGCCCTACATTGGATTCGTAGGGGCTGTCCCAAACGTCTTTTTGCCTGGCTTCTATAGTGGGGGGGCGCATAAAGCGGTTGGACTTTTCCATCACTATAGAGCCCGAGTTGCTATCTGACAGTAGCGCCTCAAAGCTCATTTCGCCAGAGGCAAAATGGTGGGTGGAACTTAGGCCCATGCTGATATTGAGTTCGTCATTGCTCTCTAGGCGCATAAAGGTGCGCTTGCTCATTTCACTCCAGGCCAAAAATAAATGGCCTAGCAGGTCGTTAGAGATAATAAACTGGCCGTCAGTAAACATCAGATTATTTTCTTGTTGCTGCCGTAAGGCTTCAAAGTGATGTATTAACCGGCTGGTATCCAAGCTTAACCAGCTGCTGTCTATGGCTGACTCATAGGCTTCGCGATACAGCGGGGGGGAGTCTGATAGCGGGTTGATTACAAATAAGCTGTCTTGATCGGCGTGTTCAATTTGGCAGTACTGGCTCCAGCTGGTGAGTGGCGCCAGTAGTTGTTTAAAATCTTCCTGTCGCAACTGTTTGGGTTTGGATGCACCTAATAGCAGCACCCTGATATAGGCCGATAGCACTGTGCCATCGCCTATTTCTTTATCGTTGACGTCTATGCTAAGCGCGTTGTGTTGTTGGCCTAGCAAATAAAATTGATGCAGTTGTTGCCATAAATGCTTGTCAGATGACTCGTATAATTGAAAGTTACGGATAAGATTGACCGTGCTCTCAGTAATAGCGCGGTACAGCGCTTTGGCAATAAGCTGATCGGGTTTGCCACCCACTATGCGCTTACCCAGCGCCGAGGCGTGGCTGGCGACTATGGTGTAGCCGGTAATCATTTGCTGGTGCAAGGTTTGGCTGAGGTTGGCCACCTGCTTGGCTTGTTTGGGCAGGATAATAGGCTGATTTAAATAATGCTTGCTTAACGAGCGGCTGACAAAGTGGATCTGCGCCCGCAATTGCTCCAATATTTTATAGCGCTCTTCAGGTAGCAGGCGCACCCGATTAAGCTCGCTAATGGCTTGAAATAGCTGACGGGTGGTTTGCCCTATATTGGCTTTGGGCAGCTGGTCTACCCATTCGATCACCGCATTTTCTTTGCATGCAAAGAAACTGGATCCGTCCAGGTCCTGACGCGGGATTCTGATTCTTATTTGTCCTTCACTACTCATAGGGCGGTTGTAATAACATCTAGTGATTATTGGTTAAGCAACAAGTGTAGCAGAGTTCGCTAACTTGTTGATATTTCGATAGAAGAATCCTCTTTTTCTAGCTTATATACAAGCTTAAAAGGCGGGGATGGGGGTTTTTGAGCCATAGTTGGGCAATTCGCGTACCAGTTTGGGCACTAGGTAGCCGGGCAGCCGGTCGCGCAGCGCTGCCAGTAGTGCAATGGCGCGCTCTTCAGCCACATCAAAATGCGCAGCCCCTTGTACCTTATCTAGCACATGCAGGTAGTAGGGCAGCACGCCTTGGGCAAAAAGTTTTTCGCTCAGTGCCTGCAGGGTGGCGCTGTCGTCGTTGATGTGGGCCAGCAGCACGGATTGGTTGAGTAGGGTGACGCCTGCAGCTTTGAGTTTGGCCATGGCCTGCTGTACGCGCTCGTCCAGTTCATTGGGGTGGTTGCAGTGAATCACAAACACTGTTTGCAGGCGGCTGCCGGTTAACAGGGCTACCAGTTCATCGCTGATGCGTTCGGGTATAACCAGAGGCAGGCGGCTGTGTACGCGCAAGGTGTGTACATGGGGTATGGCGGCTATGCGCTGTACTAATTCGGCTAGTTGTTTATCGCTGGCTACCAGCGGGTCGCCGCCGCTGAGTATCACTTCGCTAATGCTGTTGTCGGCGGCGATATAGTCCAGTGCGTTTTGCCATTCTTGGCGGCTGGGGTTGTTATCCTCATAGGGGAAATGGCGCCTAAAGCAATAGCGGCAGTTTATGGCGCAGCCGCCGCTGACTACCAGCAGCACCCGGCCGTGATATTTATGGATTAAACCAGGGTGAGGGTTACTGCTTTGCTCCTCTAACGGGTCGGCAACAAAGCCTGTTTGCGCTAATAGCTCAGCCCCTTGCGGTAACACTTGCAGTAGCAGAGGGTCATTCCAGTCGCCGCGCTGCATTTTATCCACAAAGGCGCTGGGCACTCGCAGGGCAAAATCTTGGCAGGCCGCAAGGTGCGCGGGCATGTCTTCGGCTTGCAGGTCTAGGCGGGCAAATAGCTCAGCGGGCTCGCGTATTAGCGTTTTAAGCTGTTGCTGCCAGCTGGCGGTGGCCGGGGTTTTGCTCTGCCAAATTAGGTCGGTAGGGGCTGTCATAGGTGTACTGCTCATGGCCAGCGGTGGCCAGGGTTAGGGCTTAAACGCTGGTCATTATACCAAGATTAGCGCAGGGACTAGTAGCGGCTAGAAAAAGCAGGGGCTGGTATGGGGATTATTAATGATACGCCATAATTCCAATGCCGTCTGGTTTTGTGTCGTTTGCTCTGTTATTGTCGCTGACACGGTTGGCAGGTTTAAGCATAGACATGTTATAGGCCTGGGTTGAGCTTAGTGGTTTACTGGCAGCCGGTTAGGGAATGAGGATAAGGGCCGTTATTGCTTTGTTATCAGCTTTCAGGAGCCGCATGCCATGATTATAGTTAGCCCCTCTAGTGCCGACAGCACGCAACAGCAGTTTGAGTCTTGGAGCCATGCGGTAAATCAGACCTTTAGCGCGGTTGCCTGTGAGAGAACTGGGGTGCTGACTAGTAATTTTGACGGCCATTTAGCGTCTACCCAGCTTGAGCGTACCCACTTAGCGCAGGTGCAAAGTGCGCCTTTGGATATTTACAGGCGCAAACCCCATATTGCTGAAGTGAGTGATGATTACTATTTGGTTAAGTTTCAAGTCGAAGGTGTAGGTGTTTTTAGCCAGCTGGGGCGCGAGGCTGTGCTAATGCCTGGGGACTTTGTGCTGGCCAGCACGGTCGAGCCCTATGAGTTGCATTTTCCCCAGCATTATCGCCAAGCGGTGTTAGCCATTCCGCAAAATATTTTGCAAGACCAGTTAGCTGACCCCGAGCAGTACCTGGGTAGGCATATGGCCAGCAACCAAGGCACGAATGGCCTTTGCAGCCAGTTTGTGATGTCGTTGCTGCAGTCTATAGATAATTTTGAGACTGGATTGGTGCAGCGTTTAGAGGCAAATATGCTGGACTTGCTGGTGACCTCATTAACTTATAGTAGGCCTAGCGCGCAGCGTGTGGATAGAGAGTTGCGCGCTGAGCATATCTATCGAGTGAAAAACTTTATTAATAAACACCTTAAAGATACCCGGCTATCTCCCGAAATGATTGCGCAAGCACAGGGGATTAGCACCCGCTATTTGCACATGTTGTTTAAGCCTGAGGGGGTGTCGGTAGGCCGCTATATACAGCAGCAACGCTTGCAAGGCTGTAAAGCCTCTTTGGAAAACCCCGAGCTTAGCGCGCTCACCGCTACAGAAATTGCTTATCACTGGGGCTTTAATGATGCTTCGCATTTTGGCCGTAGCTTTAAAGCAATGTTTGGAGTTTCGCCAGGTCAATACCGTAAATGCTTATAGTTATTGATCTTTATTACTGCCACTAATTTTTTATTGATCTATGCGCAAGCTTTGTAATGCCTTTTAGCTTTGCATTTCATCAGGGCCTGTGTATTTCGCTTTCAGTCAATTTTTCTTTTCTCTCTAGTGCCATCGCTGTTGGCTTTTGTTTGCTTTACTAGCTTTACTAAAGTGAAACAGCTTTGGTTGATTTGGGCCGCGCCCAAATAAATCATAACAAAAATAATATGCACCCTATTCATGCCAACGCTATGAGTATCAAAGGGTAAAGGAGAGATCGATGCCAAATGTAAAAGGTCAAAAAAAATTTTTAAGTTGCAGTATCGCAGGGCTATTGTCTACCGCTATGACCTTGCCCGTATCTGCAGCGGTACTGGAAGAAGTCATGGTAACCGCTCAGAAGCGCGAACAAAGCCTGCAAGATGTAGGTATATCCGTTTCTGCATTCAGCGGCGACCAGCTAAAAGATTTGGGTGTGACTAACAGCACTGAAATCGTGCAACAAATACCAGGCATGCAACTGCAAACTTTTACCCCCGCTTTCACCATTATCAACTTACGGGGTATCTCCCAAAATAATTTTCAAGACAACTTAGAAGCGCCGGTGGCGGTTTATGTTGATGGTGCCTATGTGCCCAGCATGAATGCCATTAACGGCCAGCTGTTTGATGTGGGGCGGGTAGAAGTTTTGCGTGGTCCGCAGGGCACCTTATTTGGTCGTAACAGTACCGGTGGCTTAGTGCATTACCTTACCCGCGGTGCCGACGCGCAAGAGCTAAATGGCTATATGGAAGTGACGGCGGGTGAATTTGATATGCGCGCCGTAGAAGGTGCAGTCGGTGGCGCTATCAGTGACTCGGTGCGCGCGCGTGTTGCCGGGCGCTGGATGGAGCACGATGGCTATGTGGAGTCACAAACACCGGGTATACGCGATGCCCACGGTGCCAATGGTTACAGCCTACGCGGTGCTTTTGAAATTGATATTACTGACAACTTGCTAGCTGATTTACGATTAGGCGTGGCAGAAGACAGCGATGTGCCTTCGGGCACTTACTCAATAAATTTTGCCAGCGCGGATCCTAACACGGGTTTGGGGGTGCAGGCACCGGGCCGTTTAACGGATGGCTTAGAACATGCTTCCAGCATAGAGGGCAGCTTCGATCGTGATATGACTAACTTTACCGGCACCTTAACCTGGTCGCTGGCTGATGATATGGAGTTGGTGTCTATTACGAATTACCTGGAGCTAGAAAAAGATTATTTAGAAGATGCCGGCGGCGGTTTGTTTTTCTTTCCTTATACCGTCAACACCGAGTTTGATAGTTTTTCACAAGAGCTACGTTTATCGGGCAGCGATGAGGGCATACGCTGGCAAACCGGGCTCTATTATTTGGACATGACTACAGATAATTTTCAGCGGGTTGCTGGTGCGGCCATATTGGGGGCTGCAACGGAAACAGCGCTACAAGATAGCATTGCCAGCTTGGATTCCAAAAACTGGTCGGTGTTTGGGCAGGTGGAATTCGACCTTAGCGATCAGCTGACATTGATTGCCGGTTTGCGCTGGTCGGAAGATGACAAAAGCATAGACTTCGCACAATTTTACGAAGAGCTGGGGGCAGGCACGCCTCGCACGCAGCTATTTGATATCGCCGCCGTGCCAATTAACGATATCGATAACATAGATTACCAAGACTATGCCGCCCGCTTACAGTTGAACTACACCACCGAAGAGGGCGCTTTATTTTATGGCTCTATTAATCGCGGTATTAAAGGCGGCAACTGGTCGGTAGACCCTGTGGGCGGTGTGGCTGCAGGCGACCCCGCAAACTTAAAACATGATGAAGAAGTGCTGCTGTCTTATGAGCTAGGTGTCAAAACAGACTTGAGCGATTGGGCGCGGTTGAATAGCTCCATTTATTACTACGATTACAATGATTACCAGGCATTTTCTTTATTGAACCTAACGCCACAGGTAACTAATTCCGACGCTAGCTCTTATGGTGGTGAGATAGAGCTGACTATGTCGCCAATAGAAGGCATGGATCTGCTATTGGGCTTGGCCTATATAGATTCTGAAGTTGATGCCGTGCCCGATGTATTTGGCGGCACCGTAAAAACAGAGTTCCCCAATGCGCCCAAACTTAGCGTTAACTTATTAGCGCGCTATCAGTGGGAGGCACTGGGCGGCCGCGTGGCTGTACAGGCCGATGGTGTGTGGAACGATGATCAATATATAGAAGCCACCAACTCACAAATTTCCGAAGAAGATGCTCACCTAGTGTGGAATGCGCGCGTCTCTTATGCCTCTTTAGATGAAACCTGGAAAGTGACAGCCTGGGTGAAAAATGTAGGCGATGAAGAATACCGCATGTACAACTTGGATCTGGGCTTACTGGGTATTAGTGAAGAGGTTTATGCGCCACCGCGTTGGGCCGGTGTCACGGCTACCTACAATTTTTAAAGTAGCCAGTTAGCAGTGCTTGCTAACGAATAGAGCAAGCACTGCGTATTAAAAAGATGATGGCGCTGTTTTAGGAGTAAAAAAGATGAGTGGCCTAGGATTGATTATTAACGGCAAACGGGTAGCTACAGCAGAGAGCTTTGATGTTATCAACCCCGCCACAGAACAAAGCGTTGCCCAGTGTCCGCAAGCTAGCCAGGCTCATGTAGATCAAGCGGTAGCTGCCGCAAGGGCGGCGTTTACGGATTGGAGTCAGGTTGATGATCAAGAGCGCAAAGCAGCCGTGCATAAAATTGCCGACTTGCTGGAGGAGCATGCTGTTGAACTAACACGCTTAATTACCCAAGAGCAGGGTAAACCGCTACAGGGCTTTGCCGGTTTGGGCTCAGAGTTTGAACTCGCTGGCGCAGTAGCTTGGTGTCGAACCACCGCCGAGTTAGATTTGCCGGTAAAAGTGTTGCAGGACGACGAGACTCAGCGCGTTGAGTTGCACCGCAAACCGCTGGGAGTGGTGGGTTCTATCACGCCTTGGAACTGGCCTTTACTAATTGCCATTTGGCATGTAATCCCCGCCATACGCAGCGGTAATACCGTTGTGCTAAAACCTTCGCCGTTTACGCCTTTAGCGACACTGCGCTTTGTTGAGTTGGCTAATCAAGTACTGCCCGCCGGTGTATTAAATAGCGTGACGGGTGGTGGTGATATAGGCTCGTATATGAGTGCGCATGAGGGCATTAATAAAATGGTTTTTACTGGCTCTACCGCAACCGGCAAAAAAATCATGCAAGGTGCCGCCAGTAATTTAAAACGCTTAACCTTAGAGCTGGGTGGCAACGATGCCGGTATCGTATTGCCAGATGTTGATGTCGATGCTGTAGCCATGGGTATCTTTGCCACTGCTTTTATTAACGCTGGCCAAACTTGTGCGGCGTTAAAGCGCCTGTATGTGCACGAAGATGTTTACGAGCCTTTGTGTGCCGCATTAAAGGCAATTGCGGATAGCACGACACTGGGCAATGGCTTAGATACCGGTGTGGATTTTGGCCCTGTACAAAACCCTGCGCAGTTAAAAATTGTAGAAAGCTTGGCGCGGGATGCCGAGCAGCAGGGCGGCCGTTTTCTCAGTGGCGGCCATGCTCCGCAAGGGCCCGGATTCTTTTTCCCCATTACACTGGTGGCCGATGTGACGGACGGCTGTCGTTTAGTGGATGAAGAACCCTTTGGCCCAATCTTACCTATAATCAAGTATAGCGATATAGACGATGCCATACGCAGAGCCAATAACAACGCCTGTGGTTTAGGTGGCTCGATTTGGTCCAGCGATATCAAGCTGGCCGCGCAGCTGGCAAACCGTTTGGAATGTGGCACAGTGTGGATAAACAACCACGCGGCGGTACAGCCCAACGTGCCTTTTGGTGGGGTTAAACAGTCCGGCTTTGGGGTGGAGTTTGGCAGCGAGGGCTTAGAGGAATACACCTCTATACAGTCAGTTTTTATTCCCAAGTAAACCAGCGCTAGGCTTAATAGGATACAGGCCACTGTTGATCAAGACGGAAAAAGAGATAAAACCATGTACCGTACAAAAACGTTTCATTTTTTAGCGCGAATAGTTGTCACTTGCTTGGCTTCAGTTGTGGCTGCTAGCAGCTATGCCGCTAAAGCAGAAATGCCGCCCTTGGCCATAGAAGAAATTGGCCGTATAGAAAAGCTGCCGGCCAGTTACCCAGAAGATTGGGTGCTTATCGATGAGTCCAGCTTTTTTAATATGTATGGCGGCAAGGTTATTATTTTAGATGTGGCTGAAAAAGATCACCCCAAACGCATGAAGGGCATGTTGAGTAAAAGCATGTTGGGCAATTTTACTCAATCTGCTAAGCGCGGTGAGTATTACATTATAGAGTCGTTTCACGAGCGCGGTTCACGCGGGAAAAAATTTGATGTGCTGGTTATTTATGACAAGCAAACCTTAAATATTAAAAAAGAAATCCTCTGGCCCACCGATCGTTTGCAATCTTTGCCTGAGCGTTACTCCATGTCGGTGTCTGCCGATGAGCGCTTGCTGTATGTGTCTAATTTTAATCCCGCGGCTTCTTTTACTGTGGTGGATTTAGATAGCAGAGAAATTGTAGAAACTATAGGCACGCCGGGTTGTGTACTGACTTATCCCATGGGCAAGCGCAGGGTGGTGTCTATATGTAGTAATGGCGGCTTACTGACCACGGTGTTAAATGATGATGGTACGTTAAAGTCCCGCCATCGCATGGCGTCTTTTTTTGATACCGACGACAGCGCTGTTTTTGAATGGCCAGTGTTGGTGGGCGGCAAGGCCTATTTCCCCAGTTTTCACGGCGATTTACACGTAATAGATTTTAGCGGTGAGGTGGCTGAGTATCAGGGAAAGTGGAGCTTAACCAATAAGCAGGAGCGCGCAGCAAACTGGCGCCCAGGTGGCTTAGCCCTTACCGACAGGGATGATGCCGGTCACCTCTATATTATTATGCAGCCCGATGGCCACGAAGGTACACAAACCCATGGGGGTAGCCAGGTATGGGTGTTTGATTTGAAAACAAAAAAACGCTTGCGCATTATTGAGGTGCCTAACTGGGCGGTGTCGCTGGCAGTGACTCGTGGCGATAATCCCAAATTGGTGATTACCAATGGTGAAATGAATCTGGACATCTTTAATGCAAAAGATGGCAGCTTTATACACACGGTTACGGACTTTAATAACATAACTCCCTTGTTAATACACAAGTCTTATTAAACCGTGTTGGAGGTTGAGGGAATGGAATTAGTTTCAGTACTAGTGAATGCCGCAGCGCTATTTTTATTATGGCTGTTTGTGGCTGCGGGCTCGCATAAGTTACAAAGCAATAATAGCGAATACTATGAAGTGATTTTTGCTGGCTACGGTATTCAATCCGCATTTTTAGCGCAGCAACTGCCTAAGCTAGTCGGTGTAATTGAAGTGGTAGTGGGGATGCTGTTATTGGTGCCGGCCTTGCGACCTTGGGGCGCTGCCGCTGCGGCTGTCATTTTGGCGGCTTATGCACTATTGATTTTATTACAGTTATTGCAAGGTAAGTCAGGCATGGACTGTGGTTGTGCTGGGCCTGATGGCGAAATAAAAATTAGCCCAGCGTTATTGCTAAGAAATTTAGTGTTGTTGAGCCTGGCTGTGTTTTGTTGGCAGGCGGTAGTTACAGTTGGCGTGATGCCTTGGCTAATATCGGTATTAGCGGCCACTGTTTTAATACTGGTGTATTTAAGCGGCGAACAACTCATGGTAACGGCGCAAAGAATTCAATTAATACAAAGGGGTTAAGCTTGGACATACTTGTGATTTCAAATATTGTGTTGTGGATTGCCGTAGTGATTATGGCAGTTGTGATTTTTGCCCTAACCAGACAAATAGGGGTGCTCTTTGAAAGAGTGGCTCCGGCAGGGGCTTTGGCGGTTAATCAAAACTTGAAAGTGGGGCAGGTCGCGCCGGAGTTGTCGTTGCAGACTATGGATAATCAATTGCTTAATGTCGGCGGTGCATCTGAGGATGGACGTTCACAGTTACTGTTTTGGGTGTCGCCGGAATGCCCGGTGTGCAAAACCTTATTGCCCGCGTTAAAAAGCGCCGCCAAGGCCGAGTCCGATTGGCTTAAATTAGTACTGGCCAGTGATGGTATGGAGTTGGACCATCAGGCTTATGTAAAACAGTACGATTTACAAGGGCACCCTTATATTGTTTCTGAATTGCTAGGTAAAACCTATGGCGTGGCCAAACTGCCTTATGCGGTAGTGATAGATGAGCAGGGCAAGATAGCCTCTATGGGTATTATCAATTCACGCGAACATTTGGAGAGTTTGTTTGAAGCTAAGGAGCGCAAGGTTGCCTCCATACAAGATTATTTAAGCAATCGTGTTGGCCACTAGAGATCACTAAGGTTTATAACAATGAAAATACTGGATAAATTTTTTGAGCGCACGGCCAGATCGGTGGCGCAGCAATCTTCCCGGCGCGGTTTGTTAAAAAACTTAGGTGCAGCATTAGTGGGCGGTGCCAGCATACCCTTATTACCGGTAGCCAGAGCCGCTGAGCCCGCACCGAAAATGCCTGCGGAAGAGGGCGATCCGGCCAGCTGTGAATATTGGCGTTATTGCGCGGTGGATGGTTTTCTCTGCCAGTGTTGTGGCGGCACTTATAACTCCTGCCCGCCGGGTACAGAGATGTCCACCATTACCTGGGTGGGCACTTGTCGCAACCCCGTGGATGGTCGCAGCTATGTGATTTCCTATAACGATTGCTGCGGCGTTAATCAATGTGGCACTTGCCTGTGTCAGCGCGATGAGCGCGACCGGCCCTTATATAGATCTGACAAATCCAACGATATTAATTGGTGTTTGGGCTCCAAGAGTTATGTTTATCACTGCTCTACCGCGATAGTGGTGGGCGTGGCGTTTGAGCAATGATACGGGCACTGCTGCTAATTGCGTTGCTATGGCCAGCCAGCCAGCTTATGGCTGAAGCGGTAAGCAATGAGCGTCGTGCCAAATTTAATTATCAAATGTTTTGCCAGGGCTGCCATACCCAAGATGGTATGGGGGGCAGGGGGGTACCGCAGCTAAAAGGTTTTATGGGGCATTTTCTTAGCTCGCAGGTGGGCCGTGAATATTTAGTGCGCGTACCCGGCTCGGCTAATTCGGTGTTGGATGATGAGCAGCTGGCTGAGGTATTAAACTGGATGCTGTTAAATTTTGCAGAAGATAGTTTGCAGGCATCGTTTCAACCTTATCAGGCCAGCGAAGTGGCAGGCTACCGGCAACAGCCCTTGATGGAAGTCCTGGCTTATCGCAAAGCCTTGGTTGCAGCGTTGATGAAGCAAGAGGGCTTAGCGCTATCTTCACCCTAGTGCGGCTACTAATGGGTATAAAGCTAAAAGGTTAATCACAATGAAATACGTAACAATAATAATGCTGTTGAGTGCGCTGATAACCGCGAATAGCGCAACGGCAGATGCGGCGGATATGGCTAAAACCTGTGCCGCTTGCCACGGCGCTAATGGCATCGCCAGCAATAGCCAGTGGCCTAATTTGGCGGGTCAGAACAAAGACTATTTAATTGCGCAGCTACAGGCTTTTCGTGACGGCAGCAGAGTCGATCCATTGATGTCACCCAGCGCCAAGTCACTCAGCGATCAGGATATCGCCGCTCTGGCCACTCACTATGCCAGTTTGCAGCCTGCGGTCAATACTGCCCCAGCCAAACTAAACCTGGCGGGTATGAATATACGCGCCCGCTGTGTGTCCTGCCACGGCATGGAAGGCAAGCCGGTAAACTCGCAGTGGCCCAATATTAACGGCCAGCAACAGGCGTATTTAGCCAAGCAATTAACCGCCTTTCGCGATGGCAGCCGTCATAGCGAAATTATGAAGGTCATCGTTAAGGGTTTTAGTGATCAACAGATAGCCGATGTGGCGGAGTACTACAGCCAAATACCGCGTTAGCCTGCCCCTATATGCGTGAGAGCCACTCTTGCCCTTGCGCCTGTGTTTTTAGCCCCCGCCTTTAAATAAACCTATGCTGCGTCCGCCTTGGTTAAATTCAAGGCAAGACTGCGGTATAATCGCCCGCAACTAGCTAGCCCCAGGGGTTTTTATCTCTTTGTATCTCCAGCCCGCTATGCCCAGGTTTTATAGTCGCTAAGTGTTTTTAGTGCCTGCCTGTGACAGCTTTGGGATTAGGGCTAATACCAGGATTTACCAATAAGCTGTTATAAATCAACAGTTTATCTAAACTACAAATATATCTGTAAAGGCAGTATGTGAAATGGCTACGTATTCAACTAATGAGTTTAAAAACGGTCTCAAGCTGATGTTAGAGGGCGACCCCTGCACCATACTTGAGAACGAGTTTGTGCGCCCAGGTAAAGGTCAGGCGTTTAACCGGGTTAAGTTTCGCAACTTAAAAACTGGCAGAGTGTGGGAGCGCTCCTTAAAGTCTGGCGAAAAGCTGGAAGGCGCTGATGTACTGGATATAGAGGCCGAGTACCTCTACAGCGACGGTGAGTTTTGGCACTTTATGGAGCCCAATACTTATGAGCAGTATCAGGCCGATGCCAATGCGGTAGCCGATGTTAAAGACTGGCTAAAAGAGCAAGATAAGTGCGTGGTTACTCTATTTAATGGAGCGCCTCTAGCCGTACAAGTGCCCAACTTCGTAGACTTGGAAGTTACCGATACCGATCCCGGTGAAAAAGGCGATACCGCCCAAGGTGGCAGCAAGCCGGCGACCCTTAGCACGGGTGCGGTAGTACGCGTACCGCTATTTATTAATATTGGTGAAGTCTTGCGTATAGATACACGTACTGGCGAATATGTTAGCCGCGCTAAAGGCTAAACTCCCTCACACGGCTCTGCTGATTTAGCAGGGCCGTTATTGTTTTTATGTATTCATGTTAGTGCAGCCTATGTCAGTTTGGCAACCCTCCGCGGCTATCTCACGACTACAGCATCGAGCGCAATTATTAGCGCAGACGCGGCAGTTTTTTGCTGAGCGCGGGGTATTGGAAGTGGAAACCCCGTTGCTATGCCAGCACGCAGTTACCGACCCCCATATGCCCATTTTGGCGGCTGATAACCCCTTATTGGGCGAGCAGCCCTATTATCTGCAAAGCTCCCCCGAATATGCCATGAAGCGTTTATTGGCAGCGGGCAGCGGCCCTATTTACCAATTGTGTAAAGCCTTTAGGGGCGGTGAGCAAAGCCGCCGTCACAACCCTGAGTTCAGCATGTTGGAGTGGTATAGGCCGGGCTTTGATCATTTCCAATTAATGGACGAAATATCGGATTTATTAATAGCGCTAATGGCTGTGCCTGCGGCGCAACAGATTTCTTATGGGGAATTATTTGAGCAGCACTTGGGTATCAACCCCCATACCGCAACCGCAACGCAATTAGAGCAATTGGCCCGTCAGCAGCTTGATATACAAATGCACAGTGATCAGCGTGACGATTGGTTAAATCTGTTAATAGCCGAAGTGATAGAGCCCAAGCTGGGCTTTGATACCCCGCTATTTATCTACGATTACCCCGCCAGCCAGGCAGCCCTGGCAAGGCTCGCCACAGACGCTAACGGCCATGCTGTGGCGCAACGCTTTGAGCTGTATGTGCAGGGTATAGAGTTGGCCAATGGTTATTTTGAGTTAACCGACAGCGCTGAACAGGCGCGGCGTTTTCAGCAAGAGCAGCAACAGCGCCAGCAATTGAATCAGCCTGCGATGGCTAGCGATGCTTATTTATTGGCGGCTCTAGAATCGGGCCTGCCTGAGTGTGCGGGTGTGGCTTTGGGCTTTGATCGCTTGGTGATGCTGGCCCTGCAGTGTGAGCGCATCGATGAGGTGTTGAGCTTTACTAGCGATAAGGCTTAAGTTTTTAGTTGCAAGTTGCAAGTTGCAAGTTGCAAGTTGAAAGAAAAAGAAATATTAGGCGAACATGCGCCATAGGCCGATGAGGCTAATTAATAATAAGGCGCTGCCCACTAAGCGAAAAAACACTTGGCTTTCGGCCTGTAATAATTTTTTGTGTAACAGTAAACCCAGCCAGTGGCCCAAGCCTGCGCAAGGCAATAGCCAGAGTTGATGGATCAGCTGTAAGTCTACCCCTGCGTAAATAAACGCAGCCATTTTTATCGCTACTAAAATAAACCACAGCATAAACAGCGTGTTGCGCAGCTGCTCTTTGGCAACGTGATTCACAAAGGCGACAATAATTAAAGGCGCGCCTATTAACGAAGTGCCGCTGACATAGGCTCCCAAACATAAAAAGAATACATCCAGCCATTTATTTTTGCTGCTAAAAGGTTTGTTAATAATATAACTCAGCGCATAACAGGCCACGATAATAAAAATAATCCCACTGAGTATATTGGCGGGTAAGGTGATCAAGCCAAACACGCCTACCAGCTTGGGCACTATCATGATCGCCATGGATTTTTTTAAATAGGCCCAGTCTATGGTGCTGGTATGCGTTGTGTTGGAAGGTGCGGCCTTGGCGCTGTGTTTAAGCTGGCGTTGATCCAGCCAAATACTTAAGGCAGAAAAAAATAATAAATGAACCGAAATTAGCGGCAAGTAAACCAGCGGATCATTGTGTATTAATAGCATAAAGGGCAGTGATAACACCGCCCCGCCAAAACCCAGGCCGGAGCGTACAAAACCGCTCCAAACAAAGCTTAGGGCGATAAGCCCGTATTGCAGATCACTGAGTTCTGCCAAAATAACAACCTAAGTTTACTGTTGTTTATGCAGAAGTGATTTCGCCGAATAGCTCACCCATTACCGTAGGGTAATCGGCCGAGAACTTGTCATCCCACTCCATTACGCCTTTGGGGAAGATCACTATGGCAGTAGAGCCCAGCTTAAAGCGGCCCATCTCCTCACCTTTTTCTAGGCGTATGTTTTGCGGCGCTGCTTGGCCGTCTTGCTGGTAATGGTGGGTTTGAATTTGGCGTTTAATCGGTGCGACTTGGCCTGCCCAGGTAGTTTCTATGCCAGCCACTATCATGGCACCCACTAACACCACGGCCATGGGGCCTATGTCAGTGTCAAAGATACACACGGCGCGTTCGTTGCGCGCAAACAGGCGCGGCACATTGTCGGCGGTAGTGCCGTTCACCGAGAATAAGTCGCCAGGCACATAAGTCATGGACTTGAGAGTGCCCGCCATGGGCATATGCACGCGGTGGTAATCTTTTGGTGATAGGTAAACCGTGGCAAATTTACCGCCCTCGAAAGGCTGCGCGGCTTCTACATCGCCGCCCAATAGCTCTAGCAGGCTGTAGCTTTGACCCTTGGCTTGAAAGATACGGCCATTTTCAATATCGCCCAGCTGGCTAATCGCCCCATCGGCGGGGCAGGCTATAGTGTTATCACCTGCAACTATGGGCCTAGCATCGGGTGCTAAGGCGCGGGTAAAAAAGGCATTAAAGTTTTTATAGTTTAGCGGCTCGGGGTCGGCGGCCTCGCTCATATTGACGCCATAATGGCTGATAAAGCGGGTAATAAAGGTGTTTTTTACCCAGGGCCACTCACAGTCAGCGACCTTGCCCACTAGGCGGGATAGTAAATGCTGGGGGGTAAGGTATTGAGCGATAATAAAAAGTATTTTCACAAAGAGTCCTTGGGTCATAGCGACGGGTAATAAGGAGGGGGATTGTACTAAATGTCACCCTAAAAGCACATGCAAAGGCGCTGGCGAATAGCTGGTGGTGGTTTATATTACAGGGATGCAGTTAAGTTTTTGCAGCTTATGGTCACTAAGCAGGTAAAGGGAGAGTACATGAAAACGCCAGAGATACCGGAAAACGAAGCCCAACGGCTATTAGATTTAGTCGCGCATAATATACTGGATACCAAGGCGGAGGAGCGCTTTGATCGCATCACACGCCTAGCCCAGCGCACCTTTAAGGTGCCTATCGCTTTGGTGAGCATAGTTGATAAAGATAGGCAGTGGTTTAAGTCGCGCTGCGGTTTGGATGCGGAGCAAACCCCTAGAGATATTTCATTTTGTGGTCACGCAATCTTAGGCGACAGCGTTTTTGCGGTAGAAAATGCCTTAGAGGATGAGCGCTTTAGAGATAACCCGCTAGTGACAGGCCCCCCCAATATACGCTTTTATGCCGGTTGCCCTTTGAATTCCGCCCAAGGTTATAAGCTGGGCACCCTTTGTATTATTGACGACAAACCTCGCAGCTTTGATGTTGAAAACAAGGCCTTGTTAGCAAGTTTTGCCGAAATGGTGGAGTGCGAGTTGCATGAGTTATGCCATGAAGGCAATTAGCCGGCCCTATTTAGTAGTGGCTGTAAAGTGCTAATCGCCAATAGTTTTGTGACATATTGCCAAAAATAATTGCTGAGTTGTTCGCTGCTATTCCGCTATTATCGTTCCCAATCTAGGACGCTTTTAGAAAGGAAGCAATATGAAGACTCTATTTTTATCTATCCCCCTATTGATAGTCGTAGCTGCCACCTCTGCTTGTGGCGGCGGCGGTGGCGGCGGTAGCTCTGAAGCTGCGGCTAGTGTTGCTATTGATTCTACGCCTGCAATTTATAAGCCTGATAATTATATAAATTCTGAAGTCTATGACGGTAGCCTGCAGGGTACTTGGGTATTAATAGAAAACTCTACTTTGCAGTTTGACTTGGATGACTTTTCATCATTAGAAGGCTTTTTTGAGCTGCAGTATTATCGACGTACTTTGGTGTATTTATATGATGATGAGTATGGGGTTGATGCTTTTTATTGTATGGATGGCGGGCTTTATACAGAAGATTACGGTATTAATTTAAGTGCTGATGATGTCTCGTTTAATGTAGGTGCTTACACCTTTAATGGCACTGCCGTTAATAATAACCATATAGAAGGTAGTTTTACTGGCGTGAGTGATGGTGCTGAGTTTTTACGCAGTACAGTGACTTTACATAAGCTGGAATCTTATGATTCTGGGCCATGGGTCGATTTTGGCACTTTAGATTTTGAACCTAGCTCTGAAAGCTTTGCAGTGAGCTGTTATGAGCAAGTCAGCTTGTCGGGCGAGGACTATATAGACGGGACTTTAGTGCCGGTTAGCGCAGAGCTACTGTTTATTGATGGTTATGACGATTCTTTTGACCTTGCTTCGTTTACCGCTTTTGAGGTGGATGTCGATGGTGAGGCTGCAAGCTTAGTCGAAGTGGATACGCCGTTAAATTATTATCTTGATGACGAAAGCGTTGCAATTACATTACAAAATAATACGGTCAACAGCATTAAAGGTACGGTTAGTTCCGCCAGTGGCACAGTCACTTTCGACGTTAATACGCACTAAAGTTAGTGCTTATAACTGCTCTAGAGAGTTAGCAATAGACGCATAACTCGCTATGCGCTCAGGGCTAATCTTCCCCTCTGCTATGGCTGCTTGCAACGAGCAGCCGGGCTCACCTTCGTGTTTACAGTCTCTAAACTTACAGTTGTTTAGATAGGGGCGAAACTCCACAAAGCCATCGGCCACTTGCTCGCGGCTCATATGCCATAGGCCAAATTCCCGTATGCCCGGTGAGTCGATTAAGTCGCCGCCCTCGGGGAAGTGAAACAGTTTGGCGGTGGTGGTGGTGTGGGTGCCCTTGTTGCGAGCCTGTGATAGCTCTCCCACTTTAATATCCACGCCAGGTAGTAAAGCGTTGATTAAAGAGGATTTCCCTACACCCGATTGCCCTACAAATACGCTGGTGCGATCTTTAAGGGTGGATTTTAAAGCGCTGAGCCCATCCTGGCTTTTAGTAGAGGCCTCTAAAATCTTATAGCCTATTTGCGGGTAAATCTTGAGCAAGTCATCCATTTGTTGGCGACCTGCTTCATCTAATAAGTCGACTTTGTTGAGCAAAATTAACGGCTCTATATTGACCGCTTCGGCTGCGACTAAGTAGCGGTTGATTAAATTGGCATGGGGCTCGGGGTGCAGAGCCAGCACGATGACGATGTAATCTATATTGGCAGCAACTGGCCGCAGGTTGCCGTGGCTATCGGGGCGTGATAGCTCGCTGCTGCGTTCGCTGGTGGCCACCACCACGCCGGTGGGTTTGCCCTCGCGCCAAATGATTTTGTCGCCGGTGACTAACGAGCCTAGATTAGCCCGTAGGTGGCAGCGCTGTGCCGGGCCGGGCTGATCTAAGGGCTCTACATCTACTTGCTGGCCGTAGTGAGCGATTATTAAACCGTTTTGTTCTGGCCCTAACTCGCCTTCATTGATTTGCTCGTCTATGCGCTGGGCGCGTTTGTTGGCCCGCTCGCTGCGTTCATCTTGAATTTTTTGTATACGCCAGTTTTGGCGGCGATTGAGTTTGCGCTTAGACATAAGAGTTCATTGCAAAAATAGGTGGGGCTATTATTAATCCTCAAGCCGTGCTTTGCTACACTTAGGCCTGATTTAATTGCTTAAGCGTACAATTACTGGGAAAGATGCATGTCTGATAACTTAAATTTAATTTGGATAGACCTAGAAATGACCGGTTTAGAGCCCGATACCGATCATATTATTGAAATTGCCACTATTGTGACCGATAGCAATTTAAATATTTTGGCCGAAGGCCCCGTGATGGCCATACATCAGCCCGACGAAGTGCTGGCGGCTATGGATGAGTGGAATACCAGCCACCATGGCGCCTCTGGCCTAACTGAGCGGGTGCGCAAAAGTACTATTACTGCTGCCGAGGCCGAGCAAAAAACCATAGCGTTTTTACAGCAATATGTGGCGCCTGGGGTGTCGCCTATGTGTGGCAACAGCGTGGGCCAAGATAGGCGTTTTATGGTGCGCGAAATGAAAGCCCTAGAGGCTTATTTTCACTATCGCAATTTGGATGTCAGCACCCCTAAAGAGCTGATGCGACGCTGGCGCCCCGATTTAGAGGCGGGCTTCACCAAAAAAGGTGCTCACTTGGCCTTGGACGATATACGCGAATCTATCGCCGAGCTGCAATACTATCGTGAGCACTTTTTTAAATTATAAAGGTTAAGCTTTAAGTGGCAAGCTGCAAGCGACAAGTGGTAAGGCTCAGGTGTTGTGGTTTCGCTCTTGAAGCTTGCAGCTTTGATCTTATTTGATCACCGCTGCTATAGCGTCGGCAGCGTAATCTATATTGGCTGTTGTTAAACCGGTAAAGCTGATTCTTCCCGAGCCCACCATATAAATACTGTGCTGTTCACGCAGCGCGGTGATTTGTGCTGTATTTAAAGGCAAAAATGAAAACATACCGTGTTGCTTAAGTAAGTAGCTAAAATCTACTTGCTGCTGTTTTTGCTGTAGCTGCTCGGCTAGCTGGGTGCGCATAGCTAAAAGGCGCTGGCGCATGGTCTCAACCTCTGCCTGCCAGGCTAGGCGACTCGCTTCATCCATTAAAATAGTTTTAACAATGGCGGCGCCATTGGCGGGAGGGATGGAGTAGCAAGCGCGAGCAATGGCCAGCAGCTGGCTGACTATAGAGCGGTTTTGCTTGCTGTTGCTGCTTAACACGCTAATGCTGCCGGTGCGCTCGCGGTACAGGGTGAAGTTTTTAGAGCAGGAGGCACTGACTATAAGTTCAGGCAAATGCTCGGCCATATAGCGTATGCCGTAGGCGTCCTCTTCCAGACTGTGGGCAAAGCCTTGGTAGGCCTGGTCTATTACTGGCACTAGATCTTTTTCTAAAACTAAGGCCGTTAAATCACGCCATTGCTGTGGCGATAAATCGGCGCCGGAAGGGTTGTGGCAGCAGCCGTGCAGTAATACGGCATCCCCTGCTTTGGCTTCGTCCCTGAGCGTATTTAGCATTTGCTCAAAGTCTATAGTCTGTTGCCCTATACGGTAATAGGGGTAGGCTGCCGTGGCTATGTTTGCGCTGGCAAAAATAGCGTAGTGGTTATCCCAGGTAGGTTGGCTTAACCATAGTTTGCTGTTGGGGTTGCTGCGGGCAATTAGCTGCGCAGCCAGGTATAAGCCGCCGCTACTGCCAGGGGTTTGTATAGTGCTGATGCGCTGTGCCTGCAATGCAGGGTGTTGCTGGCCAAAAATAAGCTGCTCTATGCAGTGGTTATATTCCATATCTCCCGCTATGCCGGTGTAGGTTTTGCTGGTTTGTTCGCTGAGGTACTTGTGTTCGGCCGCTTTTACGGTGGTTAAAATGGGCGCTATGCCGGTTTCATCTTTATAAACGCCAGCACCCAAATCGACTTTTAGTGGATTATTATCCTGCAAAAAAGCGCCGATCAAACTCAAAATAGGGTCATCAGGTAACAGGGCTAGTTGTTCAAACATGGTTTTATCCTAGCGAGGTGTGAAGGTAAGGAGCATATTATAGGAGAGCTGATAGTGGAATAGAAAACAAAAATATTAGCTGTGGCTGTCTTTTTAATGTGGCGTGCATGAGGCAATTGGCAAGGCTAAATCCTTGTTTTAATTTAATTAAAAAGCCAGCAAGGCTATTCATAAGACGTAACCGCGTCTAAACTACAGCTCACTAAAATATACATTCATGCATTGCTAGTATTCATTTTTATATGGCTATTACGACCACACCATCAGCTTTAGACGGCCTCTTAGATCCGCATTATTTAGCGACAGCAATCAAGGCCTGCCGTCAAAATAAAAGCTTAACCGTTGATGAGCTGGCCATTTTGGCCAATGTGCCCGCTGAGTTGGTTTATGCCTTGGAGGATGAGCAAACAATTGCAATAGAAGTGGCGAATGTTTTGCAGTTGCTAGAAGTGGTCTTTCCCGAGCAGTTTCATAAAAGCAACCTCGATCAATACAGCCAGAGAATTACCCGCATTAATCAACAGCAATTAGTTATTAATAGCTTGGTGAGTCAAAAGGCTATCTATGATAGCGACTTTAATGCAGCAGCGGCCATTATTGTAGCTGAGTTGGCTAAAACATTAGCGGCGGAATATGCCGGGATATGGTTGTTTGATGAGGGTAAGCAGTCGTTATTTTGCGCTGCTGCCTATAGTTTGTCAGCGGCGGCCGCTCCACCTGAAGCTTATAGTCTAAAAAACTTTCCCGATTATTTTAAACATGCTGGTAGCAAACGTACGCGGGTAGCAGATTTTACTAAACCTAACCCTGTTATTAGTGAGTTCTGTCAGCAAGAGCTTACATGTTGGGGGGCAAGCGCTGCTTTATGTACAAGCATTTATTTGCACGATGAGCCTTTGGGCATAGTGTTTACTGAGCACGTGGGTGACAAGCGGCTTTGGCACAGTGATGAAGTGTCTTTTCACGGAGAGGTCGCTAATATTATTACCTTGGCTTATATGAATGCCGAGAGCAAAGCCAGCAGACTTATATTGCTGGAAAAACAGCGTTTGTATCACAGCACTATTTTCGAATTATCCCGTATGGATTCAATAATTAACGGCGATATCGCTACTGCTGTCCCGGTTATTACTGAAAGGGTTGCACAAGTTTTAAAAGTTGCCGTCGTTGATATTTGGTTGATGAATCCTAGTCAGGATACTTTGTTAGGTTTGGATGAATATCATAGCGATGACCAACAGCATCAGCGCCCGCAAAATTATAGTCGTAAAAAATTCCCTAGACTTTTTCAAGCCATAGAGCAGGAGCGGGTAGTTGTTGCTAATGATGTGCGCTCGGATATACGGGTAAATGAAGATATGGCTTTGTTTACCAGTGAGGGGATTTCATCGCTACTTTGTGTGGCAGTTAGAGCGCAGGGCAAAACCGTGGCCGTGCTGTCTATTGAACATGTGGGTGAGCCCAAAAACTGGCAACCAGATGAAATTGCCTTTGCCGGTGAGGTCTCTGAACAAGTTTCACAGCTGGTGATTAATTATAACCATGCTAAAAAAGATATCAGTAGCAAACGTCGTAAGACCATAGAAAAAAACTGCCAACAAGCAACTAAAAGCTTGTTAGTTAATAGTTTGTATGAGCAGGAGGATTATCGCAAAAGTATAGAGGAGGTGTGCCGTCTGTTGTCGGGGGTTTTAGAGGCTGAGTTTGTTAGTGCCTATCTCCTGGATGCCAAGAAAAACAATATCAATGGGCTGGCGTTGTATCAACTTTCTAAAAAAGATTTTTCCTACCCTAATAATTATCAGTGGCAAGAAGGCCAGCAATACTATCGCTTGCTAGCCAAAGAGAAGGCAATGATTTGTCATGACTGCCAAAATGATAAGCGTTTTGCTGAGTTTGACGAATCGCACCGTGAACAAGACATTAGAGCTTTGATTGAAGTGGCCGTCTGTCAGGGGGATGACATGGTGGGCATGCTGACAGTTGAGCACATCAAAGAACCGCGGCAATGGCTAGATGAAGAGGTGGCGCTGTGTATCAGTGCGGCAGAAAAAATTAGCCATATATTAGCTAAAAATGAAAAGCATCAAGCAGAGCAACGATACCAACAGCAGCTACAGCGTGAAAAATTACAAAACCAGGCTGTTTTAACTCTGCTAAAAGGTAGGGCCTCTATTGATAACGATAGGCATAAAACCATAGAAGAAGTATGTAAGTTAACTGCGGAAGTGCTGCAGGTTGAGTACGCAGGCGTGTACTTATTCGATGATAAAAAAGAACATTTGTATTCCGAGTCGCTTTATAGTTTGTCTAGTCAGGTTTTTTGGACAGAAAAAGATATATATGCCATTAGTGAAGCGCAGGATTATTATCGTGAACTAGAAGAGCATAGAACCTTAACCTCTAGCGATTGTTTAAATGATGAAAGACTTAAGGGGCTTTCCTATATAGAGGAGGATGGCGTGCAGGCATCAGCCGATACCTTGATTAGAGTTAATGGTGTTTCGGTAGGGGTGTTAAATGTTGAGCATACCGAACAGCGTGAATGGCACAAAGATGAAATGGCCTATATGGGCACAGTGGCAGACCATATTGCCCAGGTGATGCTGGCCGATGAAATGCGTAGAGAAAGTGATGCCTATGCAAGCGTGGCTAAACGGCGCCAAGAACTGGAGCATATGGTTAATCACGGCCAGTTTGTGTTGATAGATTGGGTAGGTGAAAGCTGGAAGATTCGGTTTATTTCCAAAAGTATTAGCCAGTTTGGCTATGAGGCAGATGATTTTTACCAGGGCCGTGTTAGTTTTTTTGATCGCATACACGCAGATGATGCCAGAGAGGTGGATCGCAGGCTAAAAGAGTTTGAAGTTGATAAAAATACAGACAAGCTCAGCTTTGAATACCGCCTATTAACCCAAGATGGCGAAGCGCGCTGGATAGAGGAATTGGCGCAAGTTGTGCGTGATGAAGATGACGGCGTGCTGCGTTACTACTCGGTGATACATGATATTACTTCTCGAAAAGTGATAGAAGAATCACTGCTAGAATCTAAAGAAAAAATGCAGCGCATGGCTTTTTACGATGCACTGACTGGTTTAGAAAATAGAGCCCTGTTTAAACAGCAGCTAGAGCACGCGATCAAAACCTCACATAGGCAACGTAAGCCTGTGGCTTTGCTTTACCTAGATGTTGATAATTTTAAAATGGTTAACGATACACTAGGGCACGACGCCGGTGACACCTTGTTAAAAATCGTTGCTGATCGCTTACTGGGTTGTGTGCGTGAAGATGATACCGTTGCCCGTATAGGTGGCGATGAGTTTACCGTATTATTAACCGAGGTGAAGGGTAGGCCGGGTACTAAGCGGGCAGCAGAAAAAATTATTGATGTGTTTACTAAACCGATTAGGCTAAACGATCAAGAACTTATAATTAGTCCTAGCATAGGCATTACTATGTGCCCCGAGGATGGGGTGGACAGTACATTGCTGATGAAAAATGCCGATTTGGCCATGTATAAAGCCAAAGCCTTGGGGCGCAATAACTTTCAATTTTATACCGAGGATTTAGACTCGGAAATTTCCAAGCGTGTGCAACTGGAGGCAGAGTTGCGACAGGCGTTGAGCCAAAAGCAGTTTGAGTTATATTTTCAGCCCATCATTGATTTAAGCAGTTTACGTTGCGTGAGTGTTGAAGCCTTGGTGCGCTGGCACCACCCCGAGCGAGGCTTGGTGCCGCCTGATGAGTTTATCCCCGTTGCTGAAGATACCGGTTTGATCATCCCGCTGGGTGAGCAGATTTTTGTGATGGCCTGCGAGCAGGCCGCTAAGCTTAAGCAGGCTGGCTTGGGCAATATAAAAATAGCGGTGAATCTTTCGGCCAGGCAGTTTCACGACCCCGATTTACTGGCCATGGTGACGCAGTATCTACAAGATGCTGGTCTGGAGGCGGGGCAGTTAGGCCTGGAAGTTACCGAAAGTCTATTGATGGACAAGGTAGAAAACGCGATTGTGACGCTGAAAGGTTTAAAGGCCTTAGGTTTTTCATTGTCTATAGATGATTTCGGTACGGGCTATTCTTCGTTAAGCTATCTTAAACGGCTGCCCATAGATACGGTTAAGGTTGATCGTTCTTTTGTGCGTGATATACCCGGCGATAGAAATGACATGGAGATCACCGCCGCGGTAATCGCTATGGCTCATAAACTTAATTTAAATGTTGTTGCTGAGGGTGTGGAAGAGTTAGCGCAGCAAAGTTTTTTGATTCAAAACGATTGTAATTTTGCCCAGGGTTATTATTACAGCCGGCCAGTGTCAGGTAGTGATTTAGTGGCGGTGATTAATGCCATGGAGTCTAAGCAAATTTAAGTCTGGCAATTAATTGTCTCTCAGTGAACATAATTTGTTTTTTGCTTTCTTTTAAGTGAGACCGTAAAGTGATTGCTGCATAGCTATAGCGGCTTAGCAACACACCTTTAGGCGATACTAATAAAACATTTAACAAGCTTGGGAGTTAATCAATGAAGACGGTTGCTAAATTAACCTTGGATGATGCCCGCATAATGATGGCCGCGGCAGAAAAAAAAGCCTTGGCCATAGGTGTAGACATGGATATAGCCATAGTCGATGACGGCGGGAATTTATTGATGTTCCAACGCATGGACGGTGCCCGCATTACCAGTATCCACATTGCTATAGATAAAGCCTTTACGGCTGCCGCTGCTCGTAAATCTACCCGAGCCTACGGCGAAACCAGTGGCCCCGGCCAGCCTACCTTTGGTTTGAATGTGTCACATCAAGGTCGCTTTATGATAGTGGCGGGTGGCCTGCCGGTGTTTGTTAATGGTGACATAGTAGCGGGTATAGGCTGCAGCTCGGGCAGCCCCGATCAGGATGAGGATGTGGCACAGGCAGGTATAGAGGCTCTAGAGGCCGCTATAGCCTAATAACATTGCTGCTAGCTCAAGACCAGCCCAGTGCTGAATAGCGCTGGGCTTTTTTATGCTTGGGTGGGCGGTTTAATGGGCCTGATGTTGTTGCAAGGCCCACTCTACATGCTCGCGCACAATGGCCGAGGGGTGTTGTTGGCGGGCTTTTAAGCTTTCTATGGTGGGTATGCTGCTAGGCGCGTTGCCTAAGGCCACTGCTATATTGCGCAGCCAGCGCTCATAACCTATGCGGCGTATGGCCGAGCCTTCGGTGCGCTGTAAAAATTCTTGCTCGCTCCAGTTAAATAATTCTATCAGGCTGGCGCTATCCAAATTGTGGCGCGGCTGAAAATCATCTTGCTGGCTATGCTGGGCAAATTTATTCCAAGGGCAGACCAGTTGGCAGTCGTCACAGCCATAGATGCGGTTACCCATCAATGGGCGTAACTCCGTGGGGATGCTGCCTTTTAACTCTATGGTTAAGTAAGATATACAGCGCCGGGCGTCCACCTGATGAGGCGCTACTATGGCGCCGGTGGGGCAGTCGTCTAAGCAGGCGGTGCAGCTGCCGCAGTGCATGGTTTCTTGTTCGGGGTCGGCGGCCAGCGGCAGGTTAGTGTAGATCTCCCCTAAAAAAAACCAAGAGCCCGCGCTGGCATTAATCAGCATGGTGTTTTTGCCTATCCAACCCAGCCCCGCTTTTTCTGCTAGGCCGCGCTCTAATACTGGCGCGCTGTCTACAAAGGCACGGCATTGATGTTGTTCGGCAACGGCGGAAATTTTGTCGGCCAGCTTAGCGAGTTTTTTGCGCATCAACTTGTGATAGTCGCGGCCTAGGGCGTAGCGCGAAATATAGGCTTGGTCGGGATTGTCTAGCTGGGCCTGTAGTTGATCTTCGTTGGGTAGGTAGTCTAAGCGTACACTAATAACTCTTAGCGTGCCGGGCAGTAATTGTTCGGGGTGGTAGCGTTTACTGCCATGCTTGGCCATAAAATCCATTTCGCCGTGAAAGTTTTTGGCCAGCCAATCATCCAGGTGTTGGCCGTGTTGGCTTAAATCCACATCGCTAATGCCAGTTTGCTCAAAGCCCAGTTCACCGCTCCACTGCCGTATAAGCGCGGGTAATTGCTGCAAGGTTGTGGGGGCATTTTCGCTCACGGTATGACTCATTAAGGTTGCTTATGGCGGTCTAAAATTTGCGGGCATCAGCCTAAGGCGTGGTAGCTTAGTGTTGGCCAGCCTATAATTTAAAATCAGTAGGCTGCTTGGCCGCATAATAACACGGCCTAGCTTATTATTAGCATGGCAACATAGGCTATGCCCGGCAATTAATAACAGGAACCCTATGAATACTACTAAGCCTTTACGCTGCGGCGATGATTTACCCACTGCGTTATACACCGCAGCTCAGGTGCGCGAGTTGGACCGCCTAGCTATGGCGCAGCAAGGTATTGCCGGTTTTACCTTAATGCGGCGTGCTGGGCGGGCGGCTTTTGAGCAGTTATTGCGTTGTTGGCCTGAGGCGGGTCGGCGGCAGCCCATAGTCATTGTATGTGGCTGTGGCAATAATGCGGGTGATGGTTATGTTATGGCCAGCCTTGCCAAACAATACGGCTTAGCGGTATCAGTGCTGCAGGTAGGCGATGCCAGTCGTTTGCAGGGTGATGCTTTATTGGCTAGGCAGCGTGCCCTGCAGGATGCGGTGAGCGTGCAAGCTTTTACCCCCGGGATAGTACTAGAGGATGCGGTAGTCGTAGATGCGATCTTGGGTACGGGCTTAAATGGCCCGGTGCGCGCGCCGCAGCTTGAGGCCATAAACTGGCTTAATCAGCTGTCATTACCGGTGCTGGCGGTGGATGTTCCCTCAGGCCTGTGCAGCGATACCGGCCAAATTTTGGGTGAGGCCGTCAATGCGGATATCACGGTCAGTTTTATAGGCTTAAAGCAGGGCTTGCTGACAGCGGCTGGCCCAGATGTGGCCGGCGATGTTTACTTTGATGGCCTGGGTACGATGACGCCTACCTATGCCGCTGTCGATCATCAATGTGAGCGCTTACTGTTGTCAAAGTGCTTGTCTATTCTGCCTGGGCGCAGGCTATCCTCCCATAAGGGTAGCCACGGCCATGTGCTGGTTATAGGCGGCGATACCGGCATGGGCGGGGCGGCAATTATGGCTGCCGAGGCCTCAGCCCGGTGCGGTGCTGGCCTGGTTTCTTGTGCGACTCAGCCCAACCATACGGCGGCTTTTATTAGCCGCAGCCCTGAAATTATGGCCAACGGGGTAGTCTCGGGTCAGGAGCTAGAGCCCTTATTAGTACACCCCAGTGTACTGGTGCTGGGCCCGGGCTTAGGTAAGCGCCCCTGGGGCGAGCAGTTGCTACAGCAAGCTTATAATAGTGGCAAACCCATGGTGGTCGATGCCGATGCCCTGAATATGATCAGCGCGGGCAGGGTGTTGAAAAAACCTTATCGTAGTGATTGGTTACTAACTCCTCACCCGGCAGAAGCTGCTAGATTGCTGGGTTGTAGCACCGAGCAGGTGCAGGCCAACCGCTTTGCCGCCGTGCGCGAGTTACAGCAGCGCTATGGCGGTGCCGTGATACTAAAAGGCGCGGGCTCTTTAGTAGCCAGTGACGAAGCGGCGCTGAGCTTATGCAGCTATGGCAATCCAGGTATGGCTACAGGGGGCATGGGTGATGTGCTTAGCGGCGTGTTAGGTGCTTTATTGGCGCAGGGCTTAACGGTGGCTGAGGCGGCAAAATTGGGTGTTTGCCTACATGCTTATGCTGGAGATATTGCCGCACAGCAGGGCATGTGTGGCACAATGGCCAGCGATTTAATACCAGTGCTCAGGCGCATCATTAACGGAGGTATACAGTAAATGGCAGTAGAGAGCTTGCAGCAAACCTTAGTAGGCGAACAGGCTATGGTGGATTTTGGTCGTCAGCTTGCGCAAGCTTGCGAGGGGGGCGCGGTGATCTTTTTAGAGGGTGATTTGGGTATGGGTAAAACCACCTTTAGCCGCGGCATATTACAGGGCTTGGGTCACCAAGGGGCGGTCAAAAGCCCCACCTATACCTTGGTTGAGCCTTATCTATTGGGCGAGCGCGAGGCCTATCACTTCGACCTCTACCGTTTAGCTGACCCCGAAGAGTTGGAATATATGGGCATACGCGATTATTTTGGCGATCAAAAACTGTGCTTGGTAGAGTGGCCCGAAAAAGGGCAGGGAGTTTTGCCCCCGGCAGATTTAATCGTTAGGATAGCTTTACACCAAGGTGGTCAGGATGGCCGTCAGCTACAACTGAACGCGCACAGCGATAAGGGCCGCAGTATCATTGCCAAACTGGTCGCGTAATGGGTACTTGCAATAACAATAAGTTGGCGCAGTGCTATGATGCTTGCCAGCAGATTCAGCCCTAAGCATTAAGTTAAAATAATTTAGTGAAACTATTCAATAAAGTAATAGGCCTTATAAAACATGTTGTACCGGTTATTGCCGCAGACGCTACTTATCGCCAGCCTATTATTGTCGCTAGCGGTTCAAGCCGCCAGTGTGAACGATGTGCGCGTATGGCGAGCGCCCGATCACACCCGCGTGGTATTGGATTTGTCCAAGCCGGTAGAGCACAAGGTGATGTTGCTCAGTAAGCCCGACCGCATAGTGGTGGATATAGACAATACAGCGTTAAAATCACAAACCCAACTCTCGACTATAGATTTAGCCAATACCCCTATTACCCGTGTGCGCAGCGGCGTGCAAGACAAAACCAATCTGCGGGTAGTGTTGGATGTTAATCGTGCGGTAAAGCCGCGCAGTTTTATGCTTAAAGCCAGTGGCGAGTATGGCGACCGCTTGGTTATCGATTTAATGGATAGTCAGCAGCCAGCAGCGGTTAAACGCGTGAATAACAGTGGCAAAAAACGCGATATTATTATTGCCATAGATGCCGGACATGGCGGTGAAGACCCCGGTGCTACCGGCCCCACTAAGGTGCGCGAAAAACATGTAGTGCTAGCTATCGCCAAAGAGCTTAATGCCCTGTTTGAAAAAGAGTTGGGCTATGAGCCGGTGATGATACGCAGCGGTGATTATTATGTGGGCTTAGAAAAACGCCGCAAGCTAGCCCGCAGCGCCCAGGCTGATTTATTTGTTTCTATACATGCCGATGCTTTTAAAAACCATCGTGCCAAGGGTGCCTCGGTGTACGCCTTGTCCAGCCGTGGAGCCTCCAGTGCTACGGCAAAATTTTTAGCCAATGAGGCCAATAGCTCCGACTTGGTGGGTGGCGTTAATCTGGGTGAAAAAGATGAGTTGTTGGCAGGGGTGCTGGCCGACCTTTCTATGACCGCTACCTTGGATTCCAGCCTGCAAGTAGGCAGTAAAGTGGTGGGGCAAATGGGGCGCATAGCACATCTGCATAGCAAGCGGGTGGAGCAGGCGGCCTTTGCGGTATTAAAGTCGCCAGATATTCCTTCCATTTTGGTAGAGACGGGCTTTATTTCTAATCCCACTGAAGAGCGCAACTTAAAAAGCAGCGCTTATCAACGTAAAATGGCTGCGGCTATTTTTAATGGTATAAAAACATTTTTCGCGGCCAGCCCGCCTTCAGAAACCTTGATCGCCTGGCAAAAAAATCAGCGCAATAAAACAGTGGCCTATACCATTAGCCGCGGTGATACCTTATCCGGCATTGCCAAGCGCTTTAGTGTGAGCGTCGCCGATATACAAAAAACCAATGGTTTAGCCTCCTCCTCTATACGAGTAGGGCAAAAAATTATTATCCCATCCTCATAGCATAGAAAATTGAATGTCACGTATAAAATTATTAAGCCCGCGACTGGCTAACCAAATTGCCGCCGGTGAGGTGGTCGAGCGCCCCGCTTCCGTTATCAAAGAGTTGGTAGAAAACAGTTTGGATGCCGGTGCCAGCCGTATCGATGTGGATGTAGAAAGCGGCGGCGTAAAACTCATGCGGGTGCGCGATAACGGCGGCGGCATAGCCCAAGAAGATATGCCATTGGCTTTAAGCCGCCACGCTACCAGCAAAATTTATGAGCTGGACGATTTGGAAAAAGTGGTAAGCATGGGCTTCAGAGGCGAGGCCCTGGCTTCTATCAGTTCAGTATCGCGGCTGTGTATTTTATCCAACACCCAAGAGCAGGGTGCGGGCTGGAAAGCTGAAACCGAAGGCCGCGATATGCAGGTAGAGGTAGGCCCTGCGCCGCATCCCAAAGGCTCCACCGTAGAAGTACGCGACTTGTTTTTTAATACTCCAGCAAGGCGTAAATTTTTACGTACCGAAAAAACCGAATTTAATCATTTGGAAGAAGTGATTAAGCGGCAGGCGTTAGGGCGCTTTGATGTGGGCTTTCACCTGCGCCACAACGGCAAAGTGATACACGCCTTAAAAAACTGTGATAGCCAGTTAGAGCAAGAGCGCAGAGTCGCTTCGGTATGTGGCCCTGCCTTTATGCAAAATGCTCTACACATAGACACCGAAGCCATGGGCTTGCGGCTGTGGGGCTGGGTGGCGCTACCGACTTTTTCACGCAGCCAGGCCGACCTGCAGCACTTTTATGTTAATGGCCGGGTAATACGCGATAAGTTAGTCACCCATGCGGTGAGGCAAGCCTACCGCGATGTATTGTTTCACGGCCGCCATCCGGCCTTTGTTTTATATTTGGAGTGCGACCCCGCCATAGTCGACGTCAATGTGCACCCTACCAAGCACGAAGTGCGTTTTAGAGATGGCCGCACCGTACACGACTTTTTATTTCGCAGTTTGCATCGCTTATTAGCCGACGTGCGCCCCGATGCCCAGCATATGCCCACCGGTGACAATAACGCCCAGCCCGCGGTGAGCGGCATAGCTGCTGGCGAGTTTGCTGGCCAGTCGGCTATGTCTTTGCGCGATGATGCTCGTCCCAGTATGGGGCAGGTGCAAGAGCAGTTGGCAGGTTATGGCGAGCTGTATAGTCGCAATACTGCCGACGCCAGTAACCTGCAGTCAGCGCCGCCTAGTGCAGGCGATAGAGGTGCTTATTCGCCCACAACTTTTACCACGGCTAACAGCAACGCATCGCCAATCAATTTAAGTGATTTAGAAACTGACGAAATCCCGCCCTTAGGTTTTGCCATTGCCCAGTTAAAAGGTATTTATATCCTCGCCGAAAATGCTAACGGTTTGGTATTGGTGGATATGCATGCCGCCCACGAACGCATCACTTATGAGCGCATGAAACAAGCGCGCGCCGGTGAGGGCATTAAAGCCCAGCCTTTATTAGTGCCCGAAAGCGTGGCAGTGAGCCAGCGCGAGGCCGATTATGCCGAACAAAACACGGAGCTATTTACTCAGCTGGGTTTAAGTGTTGAACGCGCTGGCCCCGAAACCATAATGATTCGGCAGGTGCCTATTATTTTGCAAAACGGCAACGTGGAGCAGTTGGTGCGTGACGTGCTGGCTGATCTTATAGAGCACGGCAGCAGCGATAGAATCGAAGCGCATATCAACGAAATTCTCGGCACCATGGCCTGCCATGGCTCGGTACGCGCCAATCGCCGTTTAAGCATTCCAGAAATGAATGCACTATTGCGCGACATGGAAGAAACCGAACGCAGCGGCCAGTGCAACCACGGTAGACCTACGTGGACGCAAATGAGTTTGGATGAGTTGGATAAATTGTTTTTAAGAGGGCAGTGATTGTCAGTCGCTAGTGTTTTGAGGGCGACGATAGCAACCTAGTCTTGCCGGGCCTAGCCCGGCTTCAGTCTTTTTACAGGGCCACGCCGTGCTCAACAAACACTTTATTCGCCACTGGATGTGTCGTTACTTTTTCAAACAACAGCTGCAGCCGCGGCAGGCGTGTAAATAAAGCTTCTCTATCTTCCTGCCAGCTAATCAGTGTGGCCAAGTATAAATCACAAGCTTGTATGGTTTCGCCCAGGCAATAGGGGCCGGGTTCTAGCCAGCTATTAACTATGTCGTAGTGTTTGTCTATGGCTTGCTTGGCCATTTCGCGTACTTCATCGCAGGCTTGTTTGGATACCGCGTATTTATTGGGGTAGTACACGCGTAAATAGGCTTCGTGCATGGAGGAGTTTAAAAAGTGCATCCACTTTAAATAATGGCCGCGCTGTGGCGAATCCAGGGCTGGGGTCATATTAAGCTGGGGCCATTTGTCGGCCAAGTAGGTAGTGATGCCCACACACTGGGTGAAGACTTGCTCGTCCTCTACTAAGGTAGGGACTTGGCCGGTGGGGTTGAGGCTGAGATAGTGTTCGGGCAGGCCTTGGTCAAAACTGAGGTATACGTTTTCATAAGGCTGGCCGCTCATTTCTAAAATAATTTGAGCGGGTATGCTGCACGAGTCTTTCGCGCCGTAATAGGTCAACATTGTGTTTGCTCCCGGAAAAACAGTTTTTATTGTTGCTGTTAGTGTGCAGGCCAGTCTAGGCAATTGGCTGCGGTTTTATAGACTCTACAGCATAGCCTAAGTTCATAGAGGCTTGCGTACTTTATGGCTGGCGATGAGTTACAATGCGCCCATGAGTGATAGCCAATTACCCCCCGCCATTTTTTTAATGGGCCCTACCGCATCGGGTAAAACCGATTTGGCCATAGCCCTGTGTCAGCAGTTGCCCTGCGAGATTATCAGTGTCGATTCCGCATTGGTGTACAAGGGTTTAGATATAGGCAGCGCCAAGCCCAGCGCTCAAGAGCAAGCTCTGGCGCCGCATAGGCTAATCGATGTGCGCGACCCCGCACAGGCCTATTCCGCGGCGGAATTCCGGGCCGATGCTCTGGGTGAAATGCAGGCGATTAGCCGCCGCGGCCGCATCCCTTTATTGGTGGGTGGCACTATGCTGTATTTTAAAACCTTGTTAGAGGGCATAGCTGATATGCCTGAAACCGACTTGGCTTTGCGGGCGCAAATAGAGGCCGAGGCCGAGCTAAAGGGCTGGCCAGCTCTGCATGCCGAGCTGGCAGAGGTAGACCCGGCTTCGGCGGCGCGTATACATCCCAATCACTCGCAGCGTATAGAGCGGGCGTTAAATATTTATAGAAGCTGTGGCCAAACCATGACCGAGCTGCATCAGCAGCAGGCTAGCGAGGCGCAGCAGCAGTTCCCTTATGAGCTTATCCAATTGGCGATAGCGCCTTTAGATAGAGCGGTGTTGCATAGGCGTATAGCGCAACGTTTTCAAAAAATGATGGAACAAGGCTTTATTGATGAGGTCAGAGCTTTGCGCGCGCGGGGGGATTTGCACTTGGATTTACCTTCCATGCGGGCAGTAGGGTATAGGCAGGCCTGGGAGTATTTGGATGGCCTATGGACCGAAGAGGAGATGGTGGAGCGGGGCATTATTGCCACTCGGCAGCTGGCAAAACGTCAGTTTACGTGGTTGCGTAACTGGCCTGATCTTAACTGGATACATACCGATGCTGAAAATCGCCTGCTACTTAGCCCTGAAACGGCTATGGCGGCGGCCGGCTTAGAGGGCCAAAAGCCCATAGCCTTGGCGATAAAATATCTAGACAAAATATCTCACTCACGGTGAATTGAGTTATACTTAGCTTCGTCTGGTACTTGTGGCCGCGCTTTGAGCCACACCAGGCTGCGATATTCGGGTCGCCATATTGGCAAGCCCAACAATAATAGTTATGCACAATAATATTCTGGATAACTATAAGGTCTCACACATTATATTTATGGCCCGAGTTGGGCTTAGAAGGAGAGTCACATGTCAAAAGGGCATACGCTACAAGACCCTTATCTAAATGTTTTGCGCAAAGAGCGCATTCCAGTATCAATTTACTTGGTGAATGGCATTAAGCTACAAGGCCAAGTTGAATCATTTGACCAATTTGTTATTTTGCTAAAAAACACTGTTAGCCAAATGGTTTATAAGCACGCTATTTCTACTGTTGTTCCCTCTCGTGTTGTGCGCATGCCACAGCCGGGTCCGGATGAAGAATAAACTGAGGTATTTAATTGTTATTTGAGCGTCCAGATTCCGGTGAACGGGCCGTTTTAGTTCATTTAGATTTGAGACGGGAAGATGAACGAGAAAACCTCAGCGAATTTCAAGAGTTAGTTCTATCGGCAGGCGGTGACCCAGTGGCATATGTCAGTGGTCACCGTGATGCACCTCATTCCAAATTTTTTGTGGGTACAGGCAAGTTAGAAGAAATACGTCAGCAAATCATCGATCACGATGCCGAGCTGGTGTTGTTTAATCACGCCCTGTCCCCCAGCCAAGAGCGCAATATAGAGGCGGCACTAGAGTGTCGAGTATTGGACCGCACCGGCCTAATACTGGATATTTTTGCCCAGCGCGCCCGCACCCACGAGGGTAAGCTGCAAGTTGAGCTGGCCCAGTTGCACCATATGTCTACTCGCTTAATACGGGGCTGGACCCACCTGGAGCGGCAAAAAGGGGGTATAGGCTTGCGCGGCCCGGGTGAAACTCAGCTAGAGTCCGACCGCCGTTTACTGCGTGCGCGTATTAAGTCCATTACCAAGCGTTTGGCCAAAGTACGCGGCCAGCGCGAGCAGGGCCGCCGCAGCCGCAGCCGCAATGAAATAGCCACCGTGTCATTGGTGGGCTATACCAATGCGGGCAAATCGACGCTGTTTAATAATATGACCAACTCTGAGGTGTACGCCGCCGATCAGCTGTTTGCCACCCTAGACCCTACACTTAGGCGCTTAAAAGTGCCTGACCTAGGCCCCATAGTGCTGGCCGATACCGTGGGCTTTATTCGTCACTTACCTCATAAGCTAGTAGAAGCCTTTAGGGCTACCCTAGAAGAGGCGGCGCAGGCCGACTTTTTGGTGCATGTCATAGATTGTGCCGATGAGGACAGGGCCGCCAATATAGAGCAGGTGGAGTTAGTACTCAAAGAGATCGGTGCCCATAAAATTCCACGCCTGGAAGTGTATAACAAGGTCGACCTGGTTATCGCCCAGCCCCGTATAGATTACAACGATGTGGGCGAACCACAGCGGGTTTGGCTATCCGCGCAATCGGGCGAAGGTATAGACTTATTGCTAGAGGCCTTGGCTCAGCGCTTAGGCGAAGAGTTGGTGGCGGGCACTTTAGCGTTAACCGCGCAGCAGGGGCGCTTGCGGGCAGCTTTGTATGAATTAGATGTAGTCTCAGCCGAGCACTATAACGAGCAGGGCTTATGCGAGTTGGAAATTCGCTTACCAAAAAGCGATTTCAACCGCTTGGCCGCTGCCGAAAATCTCAACGCCGCCGAGTTAATAGCGACGCAACAACTAAAAGTTTGTTAGACTTCGCGGCAATCATTGATGTATGACTCATGCCGTCCATTACGGGCGCAGGTAACATAGGAGAGAATAATGGCCTGGAATGAACCGGGTGGTGGCAACAATAAAGATCCGTGGGGCAGTGGTGGCAATAAAAACCAAGGTCCTCCTGATTTAGATGAAGCCCTACGTAAGCTACAAGAAAAACTCAGCGGCATTTTTGGCGGTAAGCCTAGCGGCAATGGTGGCGGCTCATCGCCCAGCATTAGCGGTGGTTTTCTTGCTGCCCTTGCAGGTATTGCGGTTATTATTTGGGCGCTGTTTGGTATCTACCAGGTCAATGAACAAGAGCGCGCCGTGGTGTTGCGCTTTGGTTTGTACCACTCCGTGGTGCAGCCTGGCCTGCACTGGAACCCGCCTTTAATTGATGACGTGATTATAGAAAATACTACGCGTCTACGTTTGTATTCCACCAAAGGTCGTATGCTAACCGAAGACCTCAATATTATAGAGGTTGAGTTGTCGGTGCAGTACAGCATAGACGATATCAAACTGTTCTTGCTGGCGGTGGTTAACCCCGAGCGCAGCTTGGAGCAGGCCGCCGATTCGGCACTGCGCCATGTCGTAGGCTCCAGTATTATGAACAGCGTGTTAACCGAAGGTCGTAGCCAGGTGGCTATAGAAGTGCAGCGTCGTTTGCAGGATTACTTAGATAGCTATAGAACCGGCATACGTTTAACCACGGTTAACATAGAGAAAACCTCGCCTCCACCAGAAGTGCAGGACGCCTTTGATGATGTGAACAAGGCCCGTGAAGATGAGGAGCGCTATCGCAACCAGGCCGAAACCTACGCCAACGGCATTATTCCAGAGGCACGCGGTAAGGCTAAGCGGGTACTGGAAGAAGCCAGCGCTTATCACGACCAAGTGATAGCCCGAGCTGAAGGTGAAGCCCAGCGTTTTGAAAACTTACTGGCCGAGTATAAAAAGGCACCCAGGGTAACTAGAGAGCGTTTGTATCTAGATGCCGTACAAGAGGTGATGACTAACGGCTCTAAAATTTTGGTCGATGTTGAAGGCGGCAATAACATGATGTATTTGCCCTTGGACAAAATCATGCAGTCTACAGCGGGCGCTAGCTCTGCTATTGGTAGCAGCGGTGGCGGCCAGTCTATTTCCTCTGACTCTATACGTGAAATTAGCGAGCAAGTTGTTAGCCAATTGCGTAGGGAAGCCTCAACTAACAGTCGTCGTAGGGAGACCAGATAATCATGTCTAATCGATCTATAGTCGTATTGGCCATTATAGGCTTGGTGTTGATAGTGCTATCCAACACGCTTTATATCATTAAAGAAACCGAGCGTGCGGTATTGTTAGAGTTTGGCCGCTTGGTGGAGTCCGATATTAAGCCGGGCTTGCATATTAAAAAGCCTTTAATCAATGAAGTACGTAAGTTTGATGCGCGTATCTTAACCGTTGATGCGGCCCCAGAAGAGTTTCTGAATGCCGAGAAAAAAGGCATGAGCGTAGACTCCTTTGTTAAATGGCGCATTATCGATGTGGGTAAGTATTACACCGCTACCAATGGTGAGGAGGTGCGTGCTGCGCGTCTGATTGCCCAGCGTGCTAATGAAGGCCTGCGCAACCAGTTTGGTAAGCGTACCCTGCATGAAGTGGTTAGCGGTGAGCGCGACCAATTGATGCATGAGTTGGTAGATACCCTCAATAAACTGACGCAAGGTGAGCTAGGTGTAGAGATCATCGATGTGCGGGTTAAGCGCATAGACCTGCCCGACCGGGTGAGTGGCGCGGTATTTGACCGTATGCGCACCGGCCGTGAGCGCGAGGCTCGCGAGCATCGCTCTAAAGGTATAGAGCAGGCCGAGGTGATACGCGCCGATGCCGATCGCAAGCGTACCGTTATCGAGGCTGAGGCTTATAGAGACTCTGAGAAAATACGCGGTGAAGGTGATGCCAAAGCAACGGCTATCTACTCCAGCGCCTATAATCGTGACCCAGAGTTTTACTCCTTTGTGCGCAGCTTAACGGCTTATAAGGCCGCATTTAAGGATAAGGGCGACATGATGATAGTCGACCCTGAAAGTGACTTCTTCAAATACCTAAAGAGCAGCACTGCCAAGTAAGCTGTATAGCCCCGGCCTAGCTGCTCATAGCCACTAGGTTTACGGGGTTTTTCTATGGTAGAATGCGCTAACCGGGCAACATTATGCGAGAGCATAGGGTTGCGCGGTTTTTTTATGTGTAAACATTGGGGCACTAGGCCTCAAGCATACCGATAGAGGTGACTATGTGGCAGGATCTGGCCATCGCACTAAGCTTGGTGTTGGTGATCGAGGGGATACTGCCATTTTTAAGCCCTCGCTCATGGCGTGACATGATTATGCAAGTAGCTCAGCTCAGTGAGCGGCAGCTACGTATCATGGGCTTGGCGAGTATGCTGGCGGGGTTATTCCTGCTAACACTATTGAAATAGAATCTAATTTTACTATCAAAGGCGTTATTCATGACCATAGCTGATCGCTGGCTGTTGCCCGATGGTGTCGAAGAGCTGTTGCCCGAACAGGCAGAACAGGTCGAGGCCCTACGTCGAAAATTATTAGATTTATACCACACCTGGGGTTACGAGCTGGTAATGCCGCCACTGCTAGAGTTTACCGACTCCTTATTAGTGGGCCTAGGCAAAGACGTAGACCTGCAAACCTTTAAAGTGGTGGACCAACTCAGCGGTCGCACCATGGGCATACGCCCCGATATGACCACCCAAATTGCCCGCATCGATGCCCATTGCCTTAAGCGCGATGGTGCAGTGCGCCTTTGTTATGCCGGCAGTGTATTACACACCCGCCCCAAAACACTGATGGCCTCACGCTCGCCCATACAATTAGGGGCAGAGCTCTATGGCGATAGCAGCATAGACAGCGATATAGAAATTATCAGCCTAATGCTAGAGACCCTGCGCGCCAGCGGTATAGCAAACATCACCTTGGATTTAGGTCACGTTAGCATCTACCGCGCGCTACTGGCCGAGGCTGGCCTAGAGGAAGAGGCCAAGCAAGCCTTGTTTGATGCCTTGCAGCGCAAGTCAGGCACAGAAATTAACGCCCTGATCGCCGCTCATGTCTGCCAGCCACAAGTGGCCAGCATGATGCAGGCGCTAACTCAGCTTAACGGTGGCCGTGAAGTGTTAAGCGAAGCCGCCACTGTGTTGGCTGCTGCCGGCGAGCAAGTACAGCTGGCACTGGCCGAGCTGGGTAAAGTGGCTGATAGCATCGCCGCCAGAATGCCCGATGTGAACATTTATTTTGATTTAAGTGAGCTGCGTGGCTACCACTACCACACCGGATTAGTGTTTGCCGCTCTGGCGCCAGGCTTGGGCCAGGCGGTTGCCAACGGTGGCCGCTACGATGATGTGGGCAAGGTTTTTGGCCGCGCCCGTCCGGCAACTGGTTTTAGTACCGACCTAAAAGCGCTGCTGCAATTATTACCAGCGACCGCAGCGCAAAGCCATAAAGCAATAGCAGCACCCAATAGCGATGATCTTGCCCTATGGCAGGCCATACAGCAGTTGCGTGCCCAAGGTGAGCGCGTGCTGCAAACCTTATCCGAGCAAACCGCGGTTGCAGCCTGTGACCGTCAATTAGTGTTAGAGCAGGGTACATGGGTTGTAAAGCCGCTATAGTGCTGCGCAACTGCCTGTGAATTTGAAAACTTGAGTAATGAGCATGAGTAAAAACGTAGTTGTACTAGGTACCCAGTGGGGTGACGAAGGCAAGGGCAAAATCGTTGATTTGCTAACCGATCAAGCGCAGGCCGTGGCCCGCTTTCAAGGTGGTCATAATGCTGGCCATACCTTGGTAATAGGCGGCGAAAAAACCGTATTGCACTTAATCCCCTCCGGTATTTTGCGCGAAAACGTTATCTGTTTAATAGGTAACGGCGTGGTGGTTTGCCCCACCGCTCTGCTAAAAGAGATTGCCGAGCTGGAAGAGAAAAACGTACCCGTGCGTGAGCGCCTGCGTTTAAGCCCTGCTTGCCCATTGATTTTGCCTACCCATATTGCCTTGGATCAAGCCCGTGAAATCGCCAAGGGCGAAGAAAAAATCGGCACCACTGGTCGCGGCATAGGCCCCGCCTATGAAGATAAAGTGGCCAGACGCGGCATACGCTTAGGCGATTTAAAACACCCCGAGCGTTTTGCTAAGAAATTAAAAGAAGTGATGGAATACCATAACTTCCAGCTTACCCAATACTATAAAACCGACGCCATTGATTATCAGCAAGTGCATGACGAAACCATGAAAATGGCCGAGCAAATTGTACCCATGATAGACGACGTTAACGGCATTTTGCACGACTACCGCGAAGCCGGTAAAAACATTATGTTTGAAGGTGCGCAGGGCTCACTGCTGGATATAGATCACGGTACTTACCCCTTTGTAACCTCATCCAACACCACGGCCGGTGGTACCGCTACGGGCAGTGGTTTTGGCCCGCTGTATTTAGATTATGTGTTAGGTATTACCAAGGCTTACACCACCCGTGTTGGCTCTGGCCCTTTCCCCACCGAGTTATTTGATGATGTAGGCAGGCACTTAGCCGAAAAAGGCCATGAGTTTGGTGCCACCACTGGCCGCGCTCGTCGCTGTGGTTGGTTTGATGCTATGGCCTTGCGCCAAGCTGTGCGCGTTAACAGTGTTTCTGGTCTATGCCTGACTAAGCTAGATGTGTTAGATGGTTTAGAGACGATTAAAATTTGTGTGGCCTATAACGATGCCGATGGCAACCCTGCACCAGCGCCTGTGGATAGCGATGATTACGCCAAGCTGGTGCCTGTGTATGAGGAAGTTGCCGGTTGGACGGAATCTACTTTAGGTGCCCAGAGCTTAGACGCTTTACCGGCAGCAGCTCGCGCTTATATCAAGCGTATAGAGGAGGTGGTAGGTGCACCTATAGATATTATTTCTACCGGCCCGGACCGGGTAGAAACCATCGTATTGCGTCACGCTTTTGATTAAGCCTTAGCGTAATTGATTGTAAAAAAAGCCCCGCAATGCGGGGCTTTTTTTTAAGGCTAAGTTTTAGACTTAGATTCTTAGCTTTGTGCTTAATAGCTAGACAAATCGCTATCGCTTATTACCCGGTTGCGGCCGCTGTGCTTGGCCTTGTACATGTACTTATCGCCGCGGTCTAGTAATGTCTCGGCGTTCTCCTGCGGACGATGCTGAGTCACCCCTGCCGAGATGGTAAGGCGGCCAATAATCTGGCCGTTTCTGCCAGTAGATAGCTGCTTAGCGGATATGGCTTTGCGTAGATGGTCGGCAACTTTAACCGCACTTTTTAAGTTGGTGTTAGGTAATATAACCGTGAACTCTTCGCCACCATAACGCGCTAAAAAATCACTGCTGCGCAGGTTTTTCTTCATAATAGAGGCAGCCAGTTTTAGGACTTTGTCCCCGGTATTATGGCCAAAACTATCGTTGATGGTTTTGAAATGGTCTAAATCTATCATGATCAGCGACAGGTCGCTGTGCTGGTTTTGGGCCTCAGCTATGGCGTTGCGCAAGCGCTCATCTAAACCGCGTCTATTACTAACGCCGGTTAAACTGTCGGTGACAGCTTCGCTGCCAGCCTGTTCTAAATCTTTACGCAGCTGTTTTACTTCGTTGTTTAGCGAGCCCAGCACTGAGTTAATATCGTTGCTGGCGTCTGCCATGCTCTTAGCTTCTTGGGTGAGGTCGGTAATAATGTCTTTGATTTCGCTGATGCTGGGGTCGCTGTTGAGCTTTTGGGTGCATTTTTCTAAGGCTTGGCAAAAGCTGCCGTGGTTACTGCTCCAGTTAGAGATTTGGCTAATAACAACATTGAGCAGGTGGCTAAAGGCCAGCCGGGCTGCATCGAAGTCTTTTTGCTCGTTACTCACAAAATATTTTTTTAACAGCTTATGACAAATTTCTTCGCTAATCGCCGTTTGCTGGGCCATTAGCGCATCAATTTCCTCATTAAGCTCAGTATTACTGGTGCAGGTGTACTCGTACCATACCTTGTAGTTTTCGGGGATGGGGTGCAGCTTGTGTTTTTTAAGGTGCTCTAGGGTGGTGTTGAGAAAACTCTGCATTTGGTAGTGGTTATACATGCTGGCGTTAGCCTTACTCGCTGCTGGGGAATAAAGCTAATGATAGCTTATAACGAATGTGGATTTTGCTGCATGGCGCAAATATTTTCTTTTTATATCGCCATGCGTGCTGGTGAAAAAATAGGCTACATTATCAGCGGTCTGGGGGTTATTCACAGGCAGCCCGTGACTCTGTTACAATTGGCCGCTTTTCTGAGCCCCCCTGATCATAGTGTTTGGGGCCACACTATCGAGGGTTATCCTCGGTGCTTATTGAGAGAAGCAATTATGACTGATGCAGTCGTCGCCGTAGTTATGGGGTCGCGCAGTGACTGGGAAACCATGTCTGCAGCCTGTGAAATGTTAGATACCTTTGGTGTGTCTTATACCGTTGATGTGGTATCGGCTCACCGCACGCCTGAAAAACTATTTTCTTTTGCCAATGGCGCTAAAGATAACGGCCTAAAAGTGATTATTGCCGGTGCCGGTGGCGCCGCTCATTTGCCGGGCATGATAGCGGCCAGCACCGCATTGCCGGTATTAGGCGTACCCGTGCAAAGCAAGGCCTTAAACGGTATGGACAGCTTATTGTCTATTGCGCAAATGCCCAAAGGCGTTGCGGTAGGTACCTTGGCTATAGGTGCCAGCGGTGCGGCCAATGCCGGGCTATTAGCCTCGCAAATTATTGCCTTGGGTGATGCTGATGTGGCGGCTAAAATCGATGCCTTCCGCCAGCAGCAAACCGATACTGTATTAGCCAACGCCGATCCGCGTTTACCTGCATAAATAGAGTTTTAAGATGAAGTCACTGCTGATATTAGGCCACGGCCAACTGGGTTTAATGATGGCTGCCGAAGCCGCTCGTTTAGGCTTAGTGGTTGATAGGCTAGATATGCAAACCGGTGAGTTGCTGCGTGGTACTACCGCACAACGGCTAAACATAGATGCTGATGCGTTAATCGCCAGCTACGATGTGATTACCGCCGAAATAGAGCATCTGCCCCATAGCGAGTGGTTGGATCGTATTTATGCTTCCGATAAGTGGGCTAACCGCCTAGCTTTTGAGTTGCTGCCCAACCGTTTTAGCCAAAAAACCTTACTGGATCAGCTACAGGTGCCCACCGCGCCTTGGTGCTTATTGGCAGAGCGTGCAGATGTGGCGCAAGCTCATCAGCAATTAGGTGATGCCCTAATCGTTAAGTCCACTACCGGTGGCTATGATGGCAAAGGCCAGTGGCGGGTTAACCCCGATAACGGCGAGCAATTACCCGAAGCTATGTTTGGGCAATTAATTGCCGAGCAAAAAATCCCCTTTCAGCGCGAAGTGTCAGTGATTGGTGCTAGAGATGCCAGCGGCCACTGTTACTTTTTGCCCATGGCTGAAAACGTACACAAAGAAGGCATCTTGCGTTATAGCCTGGCCAATATAGCAGTGGATGAGGCACTGCAGCAGCAGGCCGAAGCAGCTTTAGCCAGCATACTGGGGCATCTAAACTTTGTGGGTATTATGGCCATGGAGTGTTTTGTCACCGAGCAGGGCTTATTAGTCAATGAGCTGGCCCCGCGGGTACACAACACTGGTCACTGGACTCAAATGGGTGCGGTGACCAACCAGTTCGCCATGCAGGTATTACCTTTAGTTGGTTTGCCCCTGCCGCAAAGCCAAAGTTGCAGGGCAACATTAATGCTGAATTTAATTGGCTGCGAATTTTCCCCCGCCTGTATCAGCCTGCCCGGAGTAAGCTACCACTGGTATGGCAAAGAGGTGCGTCCTGGCCGCAAGCTGGGCCATATCAATATTGATGCCACTTGCTCTGCCGCCTTGAAAAAAGCGGTAAGCGTACTCAGCCCCCATCTTGATGAGGAGCATAGAGGCCTGCTGGCCGAAGCGGTAGAGCTGCACAGGCAGCGCAGCATTAACGAGTAAGCACTAAGGCCGGTAACACCGGCCTTTTTTATGGAATTAGTTATTGCCAAATTAACTGTATTTATATACAGTTATTGGCGTTTTTATAAAAGAATAAATACCGCGTTTTATTGACGACTAACTATAAACATAGAAGGTGAGCTTATGGCCGTTGTGGCAATGTGGAAATGTGACCGGGATGACAGTATGTTTGATAACAAAAAAGACGCCGATGCCTACGATAAAATGCTGGAGCTGGCCGAAAGCTTTACCCAGTTTTTAGAAAAGCATGCCGCAGGTATTAGCGAGCAAGATGCTGAAACCATAGGCCTATTACTATCCAAAAACAAAGAGCAATTAATTGCTGCTTGTAAAGGCAAGCCTGAGGTACTGCTCAGCTTAGGTGAGGGTGACAGTGAGGCTGATAGCAACGTAACCGAGTTGTCGGCTGCCGGCTAAGTTTTCGCCGTCTAATATATTGTTGAAAAATGCCGGGCTTGCACCGGCATTTTCGTTTTTACTAATCATTAAAGGCGGACTGTGCTTAAATACGCTTTTATTTATCCCAAGGCTAATTTGCAACACTATGGATGCACAAGCTCAGCAACGTCGGCAAGAAATTCAAAAAGTCACCCTTATAGGCGCAGTGTTAGATGCCGTGCTGGGTGTGGCTAAAGTCATAGTCGGTGTGTTGGCTAACTCTCATGCCTTGATAGCCGATGGCATACACTCTTTTTCAGATTTGCTCACCGATGCCATGGTGATAGTGGTGGCCAAGTTTTCACACCACGGCCCCGATGAAGATCACCCCTATGGCCACGGCCGCTTTGAAACCTTTGCTACCGTAGTCTTGGGCGCGCTATTGATAGCAGTGGCTGGCGCTATGGCTTACGACAGTATTTATAGGTTGCTCTATAGCGAGCAATTACCAGTGCCTGCTTGGCCGGCTTTAGTCGTGGCGGGGCTGTCCATTGTTAGTAAAGAGTGGATATATCGTTATACCAAAGCCGTGGGCGAAAAATATAATTCCAAAATGCTTATTGCCAATGCCTGGCACAGCCGCAGCGATGCTATCTCCTCCATAGTGGTTTTGGTGGGCGTGGCTGGCGCCATGCTGGGTATTAGTTGGTTGGATAGTGTCGCCGCCTTAGTGGTGGCCATTATGATAGCCAAAATAGGTTGGGACTTAGCCTGGGAGAGTGTACAGGAGCTAGTAGACACCGCCTTATCGGCTGAAGAAGTGGCCGAGATGAAAGATATAATTATGCAAATTGAAGGTGTGGTAGGCGTGCATGAGCTGCGCAGTCGCAAAATGGGTGCCGATGCCTTGCTGGATATACATATACAAGTGGGCTCTAAAGTCAGCGTATCCGAGGGCCATAATATAGGCGTGTGGGTTACCGATAGCTTGTTAAAAAATGTCAAGAGTATTACCGATGTCACCTTTCATATAGACCCAGAAGACGACGACAACGACGACACCCGCATAGAGGGCAAGGTGGTGTTGTTACCCCTGCGCGGTGATGTAATGGCCGCCCTTAATGAAACCTGGGATGGCATAGCCTACACCGAAAATATTAAAAAAATTAATCTGCACTACCTGCGCGACAGCGTACAGGCAGAGGTGTTTATGCCCGCCGAGGTGTTAACTGATCAGGGCTTTGATAGGGTAGAGTTTCAAGAAAGCCTGCAACAAGGTACTGGGCATTTACCCTGGCTTAGCCATGTGAGTGTGTGGTTTGGCTAGGGCTTAATCTTGCGACAGTCGTTTTGCGAGTCGCTCTATAGATGTGCTGATTTCCTTTTTTCTAGGGCGCTAAAACCAAATCGAATAGGGCGGGGCAGTGGCTTTACTCTCGCAGTGATACTTTTGGCTGGTTCATTGGCTTATGTTAAAAATAGCCCTGCATTTTGGGTAGTCTGTGCATCCCCAGAACTTACTGCCTATATGAGCGCCTTTTTTAGCGGTTCTTATTACCATATCAGAACCACACTTGGGGCAGGGGTTAGCGGTATTTTTTACGCTGATAATGTCTTTAACGTGGTTCACATGTTCACGATTAGTTTTTAGGCCTGGCTTGAGTCGACCGTGCGCTATGGCCATGATGGCTGCTTGTACTTGTTGCTGGCTCAAGGTTTCAGTGTTTTTGGACTTGATATATTTAATGCAGCCTCCTGCATAAGTGACATTGCTAGGCATTGCTGTTTTAAAGCTGCTGTCGCCAATAAATACCACGATTGAAAAAATACTGTCAGTAGGAATGTTTAAAAGATGGTCTAGAGCTTTTAGGTGTTTATAGTTTTGATGAATCGGGTTTTGAAACTTATATGAACGCTTATATATTTTCTGAGTCCATTGTTTTTTTATAGGCAGAGCCGAATATCCAGCCTTTCATGTTTTTTGTTTCTATAACAAAGACACCGTATTTTGAAATCAAAAGATGGTCAATTTGCGTGCTTCCATCCTCCGAAGCTAAGGTGACATTGTTAAAAAGATGATATTTATTTTTGGATAAAAAGAGCTTAAGCAATAAGTTGATCTGTAACTCGCCAAAAAGGCCTTTAAACCACGGCGACTGTAATATCCCCGCTGTTATTGCCAGTGGGATGAGGTACCACAGCGTACTGAATAATTGCTGAGTTATTGGCGTGATCTCCATATCTGCCTAGCTCTTACTACTTAGTCTTTATTCATCTTTGCCAAAGTCCGTAAGGTCACCAAGGGCTTAGAGTGAAACTCGCGGTGATAGAGCACCGCCACAACCAGCGCGGTAGCGCCCACAAATAACCACTGGCTGATAAACCAGGGGAATATGGCCATGGCAAAATAATAGGCACGCAAACCGTAGTTATAAGTGTGGCTGGCTTGGTCTATCATTTTGGCGGTATAGCGTGCGTATTGATTGCGCTGTTTTTGCGAGCTGCCTTCATCTTTACGTAGTGGCGCGGCGCCCATCAGTACGCTAGAAAAACCAAACTGGCGCATGGCCCAGGTAAAAGTAAAAAAGGCGTATACAAAAATACAGCACAGCACCATCACGCGCAGCTGTATTTCGGACTCGCTAGTTTTTTCAAAAAAAGGTATCTCAGTCAGCAGTAGGTTAATAGTGCCGATATTGGGGATAACTGCCAATAAACCCGCCAGCACCAGTATGGTGGTGGAGGCAAAAAAACTTACCTGCCGTTCAATATTGGAAATTAATGCCGCATCAGCCACCAAAGCTTCGCGGTTTAATAATGCCTTCATCCAGTTTACCCGGTGATCGTGTAATACCGACGATAAGCTATGGGTACGCTTAGCCATATAGTGGGCAAAATAGCTGTAGCCCACCCAGCATAATAAAAACCAGCCCAAGCTTAGGGCGTTACTCCAATGGAAGGTTTGTAAAAAAGCTAAAGTCATTTTGCACCCTGTGGTTGTGTGGCGTTAGTGTATCAGGTTCATTTAGTATGCCAATAGACTGTTAAATCTTTATGAATAGGGCGAGAGGAAAGTATCAAAAATAATCTTTTAGCGGGTCTACCCCTAATTGTTTTTCGCCTGAGGCCAGTGAGCCTATAAATAAAGAAAATAATTCTGGCTGCGAGCTAATATCCAGCTTTTGATACAGGTGGCGTCTGTGTACCTTTACGGTTTCCATAGATATTTGTAATTTGTTGGCCATGGCCTTAGTGGAGTAGCCATGCAGTATGTGCTGGGCAATTTCACATTCCCTGGCGGTAAGCACGCTGCTGCCAAAGTGAGTAAATGCCGAGGCAATATTTTGATGAAAACCGGGTTTGCCCTGGGGTTGTGGTTGGGCGCTAAAGTGCTGTGCTATTACGCTAGTTACCCAAGGGGCGATGATGTGCAGTATCTCTGCCTGCTCGTCACTAAAAGGGGTTTTGCTGGCCAGCGACAGCGAAGCGGTTTGCTGCTGTGGCAGTTGCACTAGGTAATTAAACTCATCCACTAATTGGCAGTGCTGATAATAATTAAAATAATATTCACTCTTATGAAATAAGTCAGGCACTACCTCACTCAAACGATACAGCTTAGTGGCGCAGCCGTTACAACTGGCTTGGTAAAACGGGTCTAGCAAATAAGCCCCTTCATAATAATTAGCTAAGCTGGCGGCTGGCGCCCAGGGGCCATCGTTATCGGGCAGGTAAACCGTGCTGGGTGCACTATTATGGGGGTAGATGATAAGCACCGGCGCATCGACTGCCACCAAAAAGCCTATGGCATCTAGCAATTGTTTGCCCCACTGGGCGCTGCCTATAGCCTGGGTGGTGTTGGCTATATGTTGATACCATTGGGGGCTGCAGAGCTGGTCGCGTATCAGTTGGCTCATGGTCTGGGGCTCGTAGGGTGATAGCGGCATGATAGCACTGGCCTATGGCTGCACTAAAGCCTGGGATGTCACCCTAAGGGGTTATACCCGCGGGCTGGCCCTGGCTTTACATTGTCTGGCTACTGGTTATAGCGCGCCGCCTCGCTTTAGATGTTGAGTTTAATAATGAAGAATAATACCGCTGAGTTTGATACTGCCAAGGCCATTACTGCTGCCATAGTCTTTAGCTTTATCGGCAATGCCGTATTTATGGGTATGCCTATGCTGGTAGGGGCGCTATCCGATAATTTGGGCTTTACTGAGCAGCAGGTGGGCTGGCTGGCCTCAGCAGATTTAGGCGGTATGTGTGCCTCTTCCATACTGACTTCACTGCTGGTGGCTAGGGTTAATCGCCGCTATTTAGTGGCGTTGGGGGTGGTGATAGCGGTATTGGCTAACTATGCCGCTAGCCTGTTTCACGATTTTGAGAGTTTGGTTTCATTGCGGGTGTTGGCGGGCTTTGGCAGTGGTATTTGTTATGCCACCGGGGTGGCCAGCTTGGCGGGTAGCCATAACACCGGCCGCAATTTCAGTATTTTAATGTTTGCCTTGGTGGCAATTAATGCCCTAGAGCTCTATTCCTTCCCTATATTGTCGGCGCACTGGGGGGTGAATGGCATATTCCTGGCTTTTGCTGGCTCCTTTATATTGGCGCTGTGCTTTATTGGGTGGTTACCGGCACGTGCTGCCGAGCAATCTTTGGCTGCGGTGGGCGATAAGCAAGGCCCAGTGGTGCCGGTTTATTTGCCTTGGCTATGCCTATTAGCGGTAGCTTGTTTTTATATCACCATAGGTTCTTATTGGTCGTTTATAGAGCGGGCGGGGGTAGATGCTGGCTTGAGTGATAGTTTTATCGCCAATGTGTTAACCGCAGGTACGGTGTGCACCTTATTAGGCTGTTTTGCCGCTACTGCCCTAAGCACTAGGCTGGGGCAATCCAAGCCCTTAATTGCAGCGTTGTTGGGTATGACGCTAACACTGCTAATGTTAGCTACAGGGATAAATGCGCTAAGTTATATAGCTGGCACCATGTTGTTTAATTTTATGTGGCTGTTTACCGATATCTACCAATTGGGCACTTTGAGTAATATCGATCACAGTGGTCGCTATGTGGCCTTAGTGCCTGCCGCGCAAGGCTTTGCCCAAACCTTAGGCCCCAGTATGGCGGGGGGCATGTTGGCCGCCAATATGGGCTACGGTTCGGTGATGATCATGGGAGCTTTGGGGAGTTTCGCCGCATTTATACTGTATTTGTTGGTGTATTCCATCTTAAAACGCTCTGCTCCTGCTATTGCCAATGCGCAGTAATAGACTGCTTTTAGCGGTTTAAATAAACGCTGTATAAGTTTTGAGCTGCCTGTGATGGCGTGTGTTAATTTTGTTTAGCTCGCACAGTTATTTCTAATTACCTCATAGCGAGTTTCTAAGCTAAGATAGAAACAACAGCTTTCTATACTATTATTAGCCATTTTTATAGGGATAGAGTGGCTCATTGATTGAGCACCTCCAGTACATTCCATATGTCGAAATCAGATTCTGTCTATGTTGATTGTTTAAGCCATGCCCTGCGTGCTTTACGTTTGTCGGTGCCCCTAAGCATTGCTGAGTTATCTGGGTTTATTGATGTGGCTGAAGTTAAAATTAAAGACTTTGAGAAGGGTAAAGACTCTCTTAGTGAGGATGAAGTAAAAAGAATGAGCCGCTTTTTGGAGTCGCAACGTCATAGCAAACTACCTACCAGTAATAATGAAAATCATGAGCTATTACAAAAAAGAATTGTTAAACAAAACGAGGCTATGCGTTTTTTATCCAAACATGATGCTATTAACCAAGGCGATCTCAAAAATGCCATAGAGCTAATCTGTGAAACTGCAGCCAAAACCATGCAAAACGAATTTACCGGAGTGTGGTTGTTAAATGATAAGCGGGATTTTTTAGAGGCTATAGATGAGTATGTGCTCAGTAGAAATAGCCATGAGCCAGAGGATCATTACAACAAAGATCAATTCCCTGAGTGGTTTAAAAGCTTTAATGGCCAGCGCAATGTAATTACAGACTCCACGATTAACAACTACGAAGATGATGAGTTTGACGAAGAGCGCGAGAAGTGGGGCATAGAAGCTACCATAGAGACCAATATTTTTTTTGAAGGTGAAATCGTTGGAATTATAGCCAATGAAGATAATAAGCCTAGGCAATGGCATGGTGATGAAATTAGCTTTCATACCCAGCTGTCCGATTTGGTTTCACGGGTGCTTACAAATAAGAAAAGCCGAGAGTTAAGCCAGCAATTAAATGATCAGCGCGAAAGAGTCAGTAAGCAGCAGCATCTGGTCATGGATATTATTCGCCACCCTGCGGTGGTGGCTGGCGATATAGATAAGGCCTTTGATTATATTTGTATTAACGTATCTCGTTTATTGCAAAGCAGTGTCTCTATAGGTTTGATAGATAAAGCAAGCAATGTTTTAGTTACGCGATCTGCCTATGATCATAATGGCCAGGGTTTATTGCCGAAAAAACAGTGCTATGACCTGCCATTAGCTGATGTGCCCGTGTATAAAAATGCGTTAATAAATGATCGATTTATTACCGCCAGCAATGTTAATGATGACCCGCGCTATGCTGAATTGGCCCATATAGAAATGATAGATAAAAATATTATTTCCTCAGTAGATGCCGGTGTGCGTGAGGGCGGTGAGTTAGTTGGCGTGTTAACGGTGGACTCCTATGTGCAAAAATCTTGGCATAGTGATGAGCAAACTTTTATTGGCGAAGTAACAGAGCAAATTTCACAGTGTTTGGCTAATCAAAAAAGTCGTCAGGCCGAGCATCAGTTGTACCGCCTATCCCGCGCGGTAGAAAGCTCAACTTCGGCATTGGTAGTGGTAAACGATGCCTTGGCCGTGATTTATGGCAATAGCAAGGCGCAGGAGCTGTTGGATAGGCAGGGTGTAAGTTTAGTAGGGTTAAGTTTACGCGATATTGCCGTGTCTAAAGACTCTGCTTCTGAACATTTTCACCTATTAAACGCGATTGCTAAAAAGAAAAACTGGCGCGGTGAATTAGAGTTAATGAGCAAGGACGGTGAAAGCAGGTGGTTATTAGCCACGCTATCGCCTATGAACAGCAAGGCCGATACAGTTAATGAGTTTGTGTTGGTCTGTGATGATGTTAGCGAGTTGAAGGCCGCCCATAAAGAAATGGAGCGCATGGCTTTTTATGACTCTTTAACAGGCTTGGTTAATCGCCGCCTTTATAAAGAGCGTTTATCACAAAGTATATTGTCAGCTCAGCGCTATCAAACAGAGTTGGCGGTACTGTTTTTAGACTTGGATAGATTTAAGTTAATTAACGATACCCTGGGGCATGAGGTGGGTGATCAACTATTAAAAGAGGTGGCGAGCTGCTTAGAGTCTTGTGTGGGTGAGGGCGATACCGTCGCCAGATTAGGTGGCGACGAGTTTACCATATTGCTGAATGATGTGGCCGGTAGAGATGCAGTCATAGAAACCGCCAAAAAAATTATTGCGGCGGTGCGCTCGCCTATAGTTATAGGGCAAGAAACCATTAGCGTCACCACTAGCATAGGCATTAGCCTGTTTCCCGAAAATTGTGAGGAAGGCTCGCAGTTAATGAAAATGGCTGACATGGCCATGTATAACGCTAAAACCAAAGGTAGAAACTCCTTTGATTTTTACCACAAAAATTTAGATATATTCAGCAAAGAGCGCTTGGGTTTAGAGCATGACTTGAGGCAGGCTTTAGACAATAAAGAATTTATTATTCACTACCAGCCTATTATTAATTCTAAAACCCAGCGTATTACCTCGGTAGAGGCCTTAATACGCTGGCAGCATCCTAGCAAGGGCCTAATTCAGCCCTTAGATTTTATCCCTATAGCCGAAGACATAGGCATTATTAATGATATTGGTGCCTGGGTATTGCTAAAGGCCTGTACTGATTTAAAAGCAATGCAGCAATTACAGCCGCAACTGAAAATGTCGGTTAATTTGGCGGCCAGTCAGTTTAATGCGGTAAATTTTGTAGAGAAAATTGCTGAGGCTTTATTGGCTGCCGAGGTCTCGGGTGAATCGCTGATTTTAGAAATTACCGAAAGCATGTTGATACAGGATATAGAACACTCCGTAGAAGTGCTGCACAATATCCGCGCGCAGGGGGTGTCTATATCTATAGATGATTTTGGTACGGGTTATTCATCGCTGGGTTATTTAAAGCGCCTGCCTATAGATAATATAAAAATAGATAAAACCTTTGTTGAGCATATACACACCGATAAGCATGACTGTGATTTAACCACAGCAGTTATCGATATGGCCCATAGCTTAAAGCTTAATGTAATCGCCGAAGGGGTAGAGCAACAGGCGCAGGAAGATATATTAAGCCAGCACGGCTGTGAATATTATCAGGGCTTTTTGTATGCTCACCCCTGCGGTGTTGATGATATGAATAGCTTGCTACAAGGCCGCATAGAGGGTGAGCTAAGTATCAACCCTGGCAATGTCAGCAATTTGTAAGGCTAGGCGTGAAAGTTTTCCTTACAAAATTCCAGAAAAACTTCCGAGCGCTTGGGTAGGCGCACATTGGCAGCCCTAGCGACTACCAGTGATAAGGGCCTGGCATTTTCGGCCAGAGGTATAGCGACGATGCTGGAGCCGTCGTAGCATATATTGGTTTGCGGCGATAAATTCACTATAGAGTAACCATAGCCATTGCCCACTAAGCTGCGCACTAACTCATAGCTGCCGGTGCGGTGGCGAATTTGCGGCTTAAAGCCGTGGCCATCAAACAGCGATTGGAAATACTCTCGGCTATGGGGTAAATCGAGTAGCACCATGGTTTCGTGCTCTAAGTCTTTAAACTTCAAGCTTTTCTTTTTCGCTAGCTCATGGTCGGCGGGTAGTAATACCTTGGGGGTGAGCTGCGCCAGCTCATGTATTTTAATTCTATCGCCTAGGCCCAAATCATACACAAAGGCCAGCTCGGTTTTACCCGAGAGTAGCGATTGGCTGATCTCTTCTATATTGCCTTCATTCAGTACAAAGCTAACGTCGGGGTAGAGTTCATTAAACTGGTTTATGAGCTTGGGTATGTATAACGGGGCTAAAGTCACAAAGCAGCCTAGGTTAATCTCCCCCGATAGCGACTGGCTATGCTCTTTAATATGGGTTTGCACGTCTTCCGCATGGCGCAGTAGCTGGGTGGCTTCAGTGAGCAAATCGCTGCCGGCCTGGGTTAGCGATACCCCTTTGGCGTGATGGCGTATAAGTAGCTGTACACCAAAGTATTCTTCCAGTTGATTGATGGCATTGGAGATGGCCGGCTGGGATACAAACAGGTGTTCGCTGGCAGTCGTGACATTGCCGTATTCCGCCACGGCGAGGAAATAACGTAGTTGTTTGAGGGTAAATTTCATAATAATTAGTTATTTCTTGAACAGATATGATCAAAGAATATTATCTATCAAGGGATTTAGCTAGCCAGATTTGCATAATAAAAACTTATTTAAGGTAGATAAATAAAATATTTTACAGATTTAGTCACAGTATTCACACTCGGTTACAGATTTTGATTTCATCCTGTGAACTAAGGGGTGATAGATGATGATTAACCAATATTAGGTGACACAAGTGAAAGACTTTTCTAAGTATCAAACCCAAGAGCTGCATGCCAAAGACCTAAAACACAATATGCACCCCTTTACCGATTTTGCCACTTTTAAAGAGGAAGGCTCTTTGATTATGGCTGAGTCTGAAGGTGCCTATGTGTATGACACCGAAGGTAATAAGTACCTGGATGGTATCGCTGGGCTCTGGTGTGTAAACATAGGCTACGCTAACGAAGAAATGGGCGAGGCCATGGCCGAGCAAACACGCCGTATCCCCTATTACTCTAGCTTTGGTCACCTAACTACCCCACCTGCGGTAGAGTTGTCAGAAAAGCTGGTATCACTAGCGCCTAGTAATTTAAACCATGTGTTTTATGGCACTGGCGGCTCCATGTCTAATGACACCGCCGTACGTATGATACATTTTTACTTTAACCGCCTAGGTAAAAAAGATAAAAAACAAATCATTACTCGCACCGACGGTTACCACGGCAGCACTTACTTGGCCATGAGCTTAACGGGTGTTGAATACGACCATATCGGTTTTGATTTGGCCCCGGACTTAGTACACCGCGTATCGGCCCCCAATGTTTACCGCCGCCCAGATGGTATGACCGAAGCTGAGTTTTGTGACTTTTTAGTAGACGAGCTAGAGCAAAAAATCTTAGCCATAGGCCCAGAGCGGGTAGCGGCTTTCTTTGCTGAGCCTATAGCGGGTGCCGGTGGTGTGTTAGTTCCACCTGCGGGCTACCACAAGCGCATTGCCGACGTCTGTAAAAAATACGAAGTATTTTTGGTGTCGGATGAAGTGGTTACCGCTTTTGGCCGCTTAGGTGAAATGTTTAGCTCTGAAAGCGTGTTTGGTTTTCAGCCTGATATCATCACCTGTGCCAAGGGTTTGACTTCAGGTTATATTCCACTGTCGGCTAATTTAATCTCCGATGAAATTTACGATGTTATCAGTGTGCCGCAGGCTAAGGGCGCTATGTTTACTCATGGTTTCACTTACTCGGGCCACCCGGTTAGCTGTGCAGTAGGTTTAAAAAATATAGAGATTATGGAACGCATGGATTTATGTAACCATGTTAAAAAAGTGGGTAAGTATTTTGAAAACCAACTTAAAGAAAAAATCTCTAGCTTGCCTATAGTGGGCGATGTTCGCGGTAGTCACTTTATGATGTGCGTAGAAAACGTAGCCAATAAAGAAACTAAAGAGCTGCTACCTGCAGAAGCTGAAATTGGTAACCGCATAGCTGCCAAGTGTGAAGAGGCAGGTGTGTTGATACGCCCCTTAGCGCACAAAAACATTATGTCTCCGCCATTAATTTTAAATGTGCAAGAGGTGGATACTATCGTAGAAACCCTACACAAAGGTATTTGCGATGTGCAGGATGAGTTGATTCGCGAAGGCTTGTGGAAAGGCTAGTATAGCTTCTGTTCGTCAGGCCCATAGGTGTTGCACTTATGGGCCTTTTTTATACCGCTTTAAATATTTTGCTTGGTGAGTTAGCGGGTGCTTATTGCTCAAATAACTTCACTAAGGGCGCTAGCTCTGTTTCGTAATGTCGCCAGTGCTGTTGGCTGCTGCGGTAAATTTTTTGTTTTACCTGTGCCGCACTGGGGGTAGAGACTGCGTGTTTGGATTGGTGGAAGTCCAGTAGTTGTGGCTGCCAGTCTAAGTTTAAAAAACGCATTAGCGCTTGGCTTTGGGCAATGGGGTCGCTAACCAACTCATCATAGTGCAGGGTATAAAACCGCTGAGGTAGGCACTGCTGCCAGTGGTCAGTAAGCTCTTTGTAGCCTTGGTAGTAATGCCCTAGGTCTGTTAGTGAATAGCTGTAGTTGGCCGAGTTAAAGCGAAACAGGTGCTTATAGTTGCTAAAGCAGGCATCCATAGGGTTGCGCCTAATATGCACAAACTTGGCCTGTGGTATGGCCTTGGCAATTGCGCCTACTAATATAAAGTTAAAAGGGTATTTGTCTATAAAATAAGGGGTGTTGCCCGCTAGGGGGATGCAGCTTTGTAAGTAGAGCTTGCCCAGTAGTGCGTGATTCACATTTGCAAGATTTTGGTAGCGCTCTATGCCGCTATGTTGTGGATTAAGCTGGCTGCAGGCGGCTTCAAAAAAACGATTAAAGTGTAGTAGCTCGCCAGCAGTACTAAGCTGTGGGCTGCCATTGATAATTTGTTCTACCAAGGTGGTGCCGGTGCGAGGCAGGCCTACAATAAAAATGGGCTGGGCCGGATGGCTGTGGTTAGTTGCGGGCTGCTGTAAAAACGCTTGTGTATAGCTGCTGGCGAGGTGTTTAAAAAGAGCTAAGTCATCCTCTACCTCATAAGGGTGTAGTTGTTGATAGGCCAGGCTGCCTTGCTGCAAGTGTTGAAAGCTGCTGCGGTAGTCCTGTTGTTTTTCTTTGATTCTAGCTAGGGCGTAATGTAGGTAAATCTGTGCATTGGCATTGTTGCTATTATCGCTTAGCTTTTTTTCTAACTGTTTAATAGTCAGTTCTGGTGTGTCTAGCGTTAATTGGCTGAGCTGCCAGCAGGCCATATAGTCTTGGGGATTATGCTCTATGGCTAGGTTTAAATGCTTAAGCGCTTTTTTGTTTTGGTTATAAAGCTGGTATATCACCCCTAAGTCATTGTGAATATTGGCAGGGGCTTGATGCTTGCTGCTAAGGCTGGCGGCTTTGCTATAAAACGCTAAGGCCTGCTTAAAATCTTTGAGTTTTCTATAGGTGGTGGCAATAAGTATTAGGGTTTCAGTGGTGTTTATGCTGTTTATATCTAAATCATCGACAATTTCTTTAGCCATGCTCAGGGCGTGGCATGAAATATTAACGATGGCATTGCCATGGCTAAGCAGCTTGGCTTGGTAGGCTAGGTAGTGCTTGTTATTGGCTGCTAGTTTTATCGCTGACTCTAGGCAGAAATAGGCTTTGCCTAAATTATTAAGGCGTTCGTACACTATAGCGGTTAAAAACCAGCTGGGGGCATGCCTGGGGTGTTTTTGTAACTCGCTTTGCAGCTGTGACAAGGCAGCTTCTAGTTCGCCATTATCAATTAGCTTTAATACATCACTCATGCTCTGATCTTTTTGTTAGGGGCTATGCCGCAGTATAAACACACTCTAAGCTTTTCTGACAAGCCGCTGTTATGTAAAAAGATGCATACATAAGTTTAATGTATCTAGTCTTAAATAAAATAGTATTTTAAATAATCGTTATCCATCCGTAGTCTGAAATGATTGCAAAGCAAGGTGCAGTTTACTTTTAGGTTTGTTTTGCATCGTGTTAAAGGTGTTTTATAAAAGCTGTAATCATCTTTTATGACAAGAGTTATAAATAAAAAATAATGTGGGATAGATAATGAAAAATACAGTGAATTTAAAAAAACTGTCGCTGGCAGTTTCTATGGCCGTTGCAGCACAAGCCGCGATAACGCCGCTGGCTCATGCCTTGCAAATGGAAGAAGTGGCGGTTACTGCCCGTAAACAAACTGAGTCAGCGCAAGATGTGCCTATTGCGATTAGCGCTTTCTCTGGCGACTTAATGACCGACTTAGGGGTTTCTGAGTCCGGCGATATAGCTTTGTTTACCCCTAACTTTACTTGGCATACCGAGTTTGGCCGCGCTTCACCACAGCCTTATATGCGCGGCATAGGTACCAATAACTTCTCCCCTATTAACAACGGCCCTATCGCTATTTATCAAGATAACGTGTTTATAGGCCCCAATGTGGCGCAGGGTTTTGCTACCTTTGATGTAGAGCGTGTAGAGGTGCTAAAAGGCCCGCAGGGCACGTTATATGGCCGTAACTCTACTGGTGGTTTAATTAATTTTATTTCCGTGAAACCAGAGATAGGCGCGGGTGTCACCGGTTATGTTAACGCCGAGATAGGTAGCCATAACACCCGCAATATTGAGGGTGCGGTTGGTTTTGACTTGGGCGATTCTGCTGCTGGCCGTGTCTCGTTTTTACGTGCTGAAAATGACGGTTACACGAAAAACATTAACCCTGAAAGCAGCGGCGATGCTGGCATAGTCGATGATATAGCGCTGCGTGCCCAGTTATTGGTTGATGCGGCCGATGGCTTGAGCATATTAACCAATGTGCATTACGGTAAGGCTGACCCCGATACTGCGCCGTTTAAAAATGTAGGCCTGCAAGACCCTAACAGCTATAACCCGGCTACCTATTCTTTTGAAGATCCCTGCGCCAATCCCGGACTGGGTAGCGGTTGTACGGATTTGTACACCGGCTTTGTAGACAACAAAGACCTGTACAAAACTTCTAAGGCTGATGACTCTGAAGAAGTTAAAACGGTAGGTATATTTGTTAACGTTGATTACGATATCGATGGTGAAAAATCGCTGCACTCTATCACCTCTTATGACGAGGCCGAGCTGCGTCGCTTTGATGATGTTGATGATGGTGCTATAGGCTTAGAGAACGATTACTACGCTGATGATTTTACTTGGTACAGCCAAGAGTTGCGTTTATCCAGCAACACTGATGAGAGCATTTGGCATGCCGGTGCTTACTATTACCACGAAACCGCCGAAGGTACTCAAATTTGGACCAACCCCATTTTTGGTGCCGGTGAAGGTAATGAGCACGAGATTGAAACTACCAGCTATGCCTTTTTTGGCCAGTACGGTACCGACCTAAGCGAGCGCTGGAGCTTTACCGGTGGCCTGCGTTGGACTTACGAAGAAAAAGACATCAAAAAATACAATGGCTTTATGCCGTTAATTAGCAACCCCGGTAACTACGGTGACGGTGTTTTATATTCTTTAGCTGAAGCTAGAGCCGCTGGTGGCATAGATGAGTCTTACGGTATTACTGTAGGTACCCCGCGCGCCAAAGACTGGGACGAAATTACCGGCCGTATCTCGTTTGATTACCGCACCGATAACGACAACCTGGTTTATATTTCGCTATCGCGCGGCTTTAAAGGTGGCGATGTAAATGGCGCGGCCTTCTTAGATGATTATATTCCCACTACAGCTGGCGATAATGGTCTTAACCCCGGCTGTGAGTTGGCGGCAGGTTCTACCCGCTGTGCCGATTCGGTAGCGGCTTTCCAAGCCAAGCTAGAGCCGGTAGACCCGGAGCTATTGGATGCCTTTGAAATCGGTTTTAAAGGTGATTTCTTAGATGGCAACCTGCGTGTTAACGGTGCGGTGTTTTACTACGATTATCAAGATCAGCAAAACACCATACTGTTTCAGGTACCTGGCGTAACGGGGCCTCAGGGCAGCACCACGGTATTGGCTAATGCGGCCAGCACCGAGATGCCCGGCCTGGAATTTGAAATTATCGCCACTCCCACAGAGAATTGGTACTTGCAGTTTAACGGTGGTTGGTTAGATGCCGAATACGATGATTTTGGCGACAACACCGGCAACCAGATTTCATTAACGCCTAAAACACAGTTCTCTGGTTTGGTGCGCTATGACTTTAATCTGGAGAGCGGTGCCATAATTGCTGTGCAAACCGATGTGTCATGGCAGAGCAAAACCTACTTCCAGCCCACTAATAAAGAGCACTTAGAGCAAGACGCTTATGCCCTGTGGGGTGCGCGTTTCTCTTATACCTCTTCGGATGATCGCTGGACTACAGCGCTGTTTGCCAAAAACCTGGGTGATAAAGAGTACTTCGGTTCTGGCTTTGATGTTAGCTCACTGGGCTACCTTGCTCTTAAACCCGGCGCTCCTCGCTATATAGGTTTAAGTGTGGACTATAAATTTGGGGGCTAATACTGAGCAGCCGTATTAGCTGATTAGATAGTCGACAATAAAGAGTAAGGTGTTTGGGTTAGGGTAGTTGCTGTGAGGGCGTCAACCCTAGCCCCTTTTTTTATAAGTGATAGCTGGTGTTTGAGCGGCTACTCATGTTCACAGCCGCTAGCAATAGCGGTCAATATTAAGATAAATTTAAGTTATCTTATACCTATCTATTTTGTATTTTAACTATCCCCCCATCTCATGCACTCTCAGGTAGTACACATGGGTTAAGCGCATTCCTTAGCGTTAAAGCTTTCCTAAGGTATCGCTATAAGCCACTGCATAATAATTAAAAGGGTGGGGATATGATAAATAAAGTACTCAATAAAAAATTACCGCTAGCCGTTGCCGTGGGCCTAGGCGCGCAGGCGCTATTGGCACCACTGGCCCATTCATTAGCGCTAGAAGAGTTAATCGTTTCTGCCCGTAAACAGGCCGAAACAGCGCAAGATGTACCCATAGCCGTTACCGCCATTTCCGGCGATATGATGACCAGCTTAGGGGTGAGTGAGGCAGGCGACATCGCCTTATATACGCCCAACTTTACTTGGCATACCGAGTTTGGCCGCGCCTCGCCGCAGCCCTATATGCGCGGCATAGGCACCAATAATTTTGCCCCTATTAACAACGGCCCCATCGCCATTTATCAAGACGGTGTGTTTATAGGCCCTAATATTGCGCAAGGTTTTGCCACCTTTGATGTAGAGCGGGTAGAGGTGTTAAAAGGCCCGCAAGGTACTTTATATGGCCGTAACTCTACCGGTGGTTTAATTAATTTTATCTCTGTTAAGCCTGAGATAGGTCAAGAGCCTTCAGGTTATATCAATGTAGAAGTCGGCAGCCACGACACCAAAAACTTTGAAGGTGCTTTTGGTTTTAGTATGGGTGATCAGTTTGCTGGTCGCGTATCGGTGCTGCGCGCCACCAGTGATGGCCCTTTCGATAATATCAACCCTGAAAGCAATGGCGAGGCGGGCCAGATAGATGATTTTGCCGCCCGCGCTCAGTTGCTATTTGATAATAACGAGGGCCTAACCATATTAACGAATTACCACTACGGTAAGGCCGAGCCCGATACCGCGCCCTTTAAACAATTGAGCCTGCAAGATGCCGCCGATCCCTCCCAGCCCTGTGCTAACCCCGGTGTGGGCCGCACGGGCTGTAGTGATATTTATACCGGCTTTGTGGAAGACAGTGATATTTTCAAAACTCAAAAAGCCGATGACTTTGAGCATGTGGATACCGAAGGGTTATTGGTACGTATAGATTATGAAATCAATTACGACATGTCGCTTTATTCGGCCTCTTCCTACGATGAAGCCTCGCTGCGCCGCTATGATGACACCGATGACGGCCCCTTTGGTTTAGAGAATGATTACTACGCCGATGATTTTCGTTGGTATAGCCAAGAGCTGGGTATAGCTAACCAAAGTGATACCGCCATGTGGCACTTGGGTACCTATTACTACAACGAAAAAGTACATGGTGCGCAACTGTGGACTAACCCTATCTTTGGCACCGGCGAAGGTAACGAGCATGAAATAGAAACCACCAGCTATGCCCTGTTTGGCCAGTACGATTATGACTTTAATGAAACCTGGGGGGCGACCATAGGCTTGCGTTGGAGCTATGAAGAAAAAGAAGTACATAAATACAATGGCTTTTTACCCTTTATTAACAACCCCGGTAACGAGGGCGATGGCCCTATCTTTTCATTGGCCGATGCCCGTGCTGCCGGTGGTATAGACGAGTCTCACGGTGTGACCGTGGGCACGCCTACCGCCAAAGATTGGGACGAAATTACCGGCCGTATTTCGGTGGATTACAACACCGAAGAGGGGCACTTAATCTACGCTTCTATAGCTAGAGGCTTTAAGGGCGGCGATGTTAATGGTGCGGCTTTTATGGATGAATATGTACCCGCAGGTGTTAATGGCTGTAGTGCTGGCGACCCCATCAACCCAACCGCAGCAGGCTCTACTCGCTGTCAAAGTTCGGTAGATGCTTTTAATGCCAAGCTGGAGCCGGTAGATCCTGAATTATTGGATGCTATAGAAATAGGATTTAAAGGCGACTTTATGGACGGTGCCTTGCGCGTTAATGGCGCGGTGTTTTATTACGAATACACCGACCAGCAAAACACCAACCTAATCCCCGTACCTGGCGCGGCGGCGGGTGGCGGTAATACCACCTCGCTGACTAATGCCGGTGAAACTAAAATGCCCGGTATGGAGATTGAGGTGATAGCAACACCTAATGATGCCTGGTATTTACAATTTAATGCCGGTTGGTTGGATGCTGAATACGATAAATTTGAGCCCGATAACTCGGGTAATCAAATTTCATTGACACCAAAATCGCAGTTTTCAGGCTTGGTGCGTTACGACATAGAGCTGGATAGCGGGGCCATAGTGGCCTTGCAAACCGATGTGTCCTGGCAGAGCAAAACCTATTTCCAGCCTACTAATGAGAAGTTTTTAGAAGAAGATGCCTACGCCCTGTGGGGCGCGCGGGTGTCCTACCGCTCGGCCGATAGCCGCTGGACTACCGCTTTGTTTGCCAAAAACCTAACGGATAAAGAGTACTATGGCTCGGGCTTTCAGCTGGACTTTTTGGGTACCAAACAAGTTAAGCCCGGTGCGCCTCGTTACATAGGCCTAAGTGTTAATTATCAGTTTGGTCAATAAGCGACATTAGTGCCTCAGTATTGTTGCCCGTTAACCGAGCCCGCTAAGACTCAGAGCCGGCTCGGTTTTTTTTATGGGCAGCAAAATGTGGTAAATAAGTATCATCCTATGAGCAGCTCACCTATTGGCCTGGGAAAGGCTTTCTCTTGCCCCGAGGGGGCAGTTAATGTGGTATATAAGAGCAATATTTCGTTAGTCAGATTGAGAGGGGGTGGCCAGCCGGTGCTGATAACCGACTGGGGGGGGGAAGCTTATTCCGCAAAGTCCATTAGTTGTTTCGGTGTAATGGTTTCATCGGCAAGTAGTTTTGGCGGGATAGAAAGATTCTTATTGATTATTTGCTTGGCAAGCATAAATTCTTGAGGCCTGTTAACGCAGTCTGCGGCAATAACTTTTCCCTCTTTCAGATAAAAGGCTGAAAAGCTGCGATTGGTATTTGGGTTTCCGCGTAACACCATTTCATCATGGTTTTGATTAAGGCCAACCATCTGAAGTTTTAAGTCATATTGATCTGACCAAAACCAGGGGGCGGTATTATGAATATTGCGGTTATTACATATGCTTGATGCAGCTGTTTTGGCTTGCTCATTAGCATTCGCTACTGACTCTAAGCGTGTGTACTGTTGATAAAAAGGATTAAAGTAGTTGGCGCAGTCACCAGCAGAAAACACATCTGGGTCTATGGTTTGGCAGTGCTGGTTAACAACTATCCCATTCATTATCTCCAGGCCCACCTCGTTGGCTAGCTCTATGTTAGGAGTTACTCCAATGCCAATAATAACAAGATCTGCGTCATATACGCGGCCGTCTTCGCAGATAACCTTGTTGACTCTGTCAATTCCTGTTAAAGCAGAAACAGTAACGCCTGTTTTAATGCTTACGCCTTGTTCTTCATGAATGCGGGTGTAAAACTCAGATAGCGCTGGGGCGGCAACGCGAGCGAGTATGCGCGGAGCCATTTCTAATACGGTAACATCAAGGCCTATGCTTTTTAGCATGGCGGCAGTTTCTAAACCTATATAGCCGCCACCTACAATAATGGCTTTATGATATTGGTCAATAGAGTTTTTAATTACGTTGACGTCATCAATGGAGCGAAGATAGGCGACGCCTTTTAGCTTAGATCCAGGGATGTTAAATTTTCTAGCTCTTGAGCCAGTGCAAATGGCTAGCTTGTTATAAGAAAGTTTTTCTTCGTTTTCTAGTGTCACCGTCTTGTTTTTTCTGTCAATGGCTTTTACGGTTGAGTTTAGTCTTACTTCAATATTATTTTTTTTATAAAATTCATCTGGTCTTATCAGTATGTCTTTAGGTGATTTCTTTCCTAAAAGAAAGTCTTTAGAAAGAGGCGGGCGGTGATAAGGTGGGTGTGATTCGTTGCTGACTATAGTGATGTTGCCTTCCCATCCCTCTTGTATAAGACTGGAGGCTAGCTGAGATGCGGTGTGGCTTCCTCCTATAATAATGCATGTTTTAAGCATGTTGTTCTCTTTGTTGAAGTTGGTTTTTTGATTGGTTATTTGTATTGTGTTTTATGTTTTTGGGTTTGTATAATATTAAAATAAATGTTGTGTAATAACTTTTCTTTATCTTTATGTGTTGCCTGTTGATAAAGAGTTATTATTGCAATAAAAAGATAATAATATTTTACAGTCCTGTGTTATCTATTGATAATTTCCTTTCTTCAGTCATCTCTATTAAAAGCAGAATGATTTTATGGTTGTTAATGTTTTTTAGTGAAAAGCTATGTGGCTTTTTAGATGCTGAATTTTCTTGTTTTTATTATAAATGCTTAAGGTGCTAATTATGGTTGCTGTTAAATATGTTCAGCATGATGGTTTTGAGTGTGATGTTGATATTCCTGCTGGAAATACAGTTATGCAAGGAGCTGTGTCGAATATGATAGAGGGGATAGTTGCTGAATGTGGTGGTGCTGGTGCATGTGCAACTTGCCATTGCTATGTGGGCGAAGAGTGGTTGGAGAAAGTCGCTGATGCAAATGAGATAGAGAAAGAAACTTTAGAAATGGTTGGCTGTGTTAGGAGTGGGAGTCGGCTAAGCTGTCAAATAAAAGTAACAGAAGATATGGATGGGCTAATAATTTATATTCCTGAATCCCAATATTAGGGGGGGTATGGATAAGAATATAGCCGCTTTCTGTGTTTATATAAACTTGTAGTTTGGTGGCTCGCTCTATTAACGGCCTCTATGTTTGAGGTTGTTAATAGAGCGAGGGGGGATAGTATTATAGGTAGCCCTCTTCTTTTAGGTCGTGAGTGGTTTCAATAATACTTTCTCTTAAAATAGAGACTAGTACATCTATTTGAGTTTTGCTCATGGTGAGCGGAGGAGATAATACGTTCATGTGTGCGAGAGGTCGAACAATTAGCCCTCTTTTTTGGCAGCGCTTTGAAATTCTATCGCCAACAGCTGCTTTCGGAGGAAATAGCTCTTTAGTTTCTTTGTTGGCAACGCTTTCAAGACAAATCATAAAGCGCTTTCCTCGTACATCGCCAATGATGGGTAGGCTAGCTAAGGATTTCAGCTCTTCTTCAAAGTAGTCGCCGGCATTTTTTGCATGTTGACAGATGCTTTCTTTTTCTAAAATCTCGATGTTTTTTAGTGCTGCAGCACAAGATACCGGATGACCGGAGTAGGTGAATCCATGAGTGAAAAGTGAGCCTTCTGCTTGAGGTACGCTAATAACATCATAAATTTTATCGGAAAGAATCGTTGCTCCTAACGCGGCATAGCCAGAAGTTAGCCCTTTAGCACAGGTAATCATGTCTGGCACTATGCCAAATTCATCCTCTGAGGCGAAAAAATGACCCAGCCGACCAAAAGCTGTAACCACTTCATCCGAAACATAAAGAACATCATATTTTCGGCAGACATCTAAAGTACGTTTATGATAACCCTGTGGCGGCACAATAACACCGCCAGCGCCTAATATAGGTTCGGCAAAAAATAATGCCACGTTATCAGGCCCCAATTCTAATATTTTGTCCTCTAGCTCTTGTACTAAATGATCGCAGAAAGCTTCGGTGCTCATACCTTCTGGTCGTCGGTAGGGGTTGGGGCAAGAAATGTTATGCACTAAGTCTTCGTGTTGGTCAAAGCCTATGTGATCAAATTTGACGCCGGTAATAGACATTGTCATATAGGTGCTACCATGATAGCCATCTATGCGTGATATGATTTTTTTCTTCGATGTTTTACCTAGCTGGTTAAAGTAAAAGTGAGCAATGCGCACAGCGGTGTCATTGGCGACTGAGCCTCCGCAGCCATAAAAAACATGATTGAGAGTGTCGGGCGCTAATTCGGCAAGCTTGGCAGCAAGCTCTGCTGCTGGCGGGGTTGTAACATGACCAAAAGGGGTATAAAAACAAAGTTCTAGTGCCTGGTCGGCCATTGCTTGAGCGATTTCTTTACGGCCGTAGTCAACATTAACGCACCATAGCCCGCCAATTCCATCTATATACTTTTTCCCATCAGAATCTCTAACGTAGATATCTTCAGAGTCAGCCATAACTAACGACCCTTCCTTGTTAAAGGTTGAGAAATCAGTAAATGGATGTATAAAGTGGTCTTTATCCTTTTTGCGTAAAGCTTCCGTGTTATATTTAAGTTGAGTCATTAAAACAGGCTCCATAATTATCGGTAGTGATTATTGTTGCTATCTAACTAAAGGTGATTGGTAGATTTTTTTGAATTGGTATAGCGCTGGCGAAATGCAAATCGTTGCGGCGGTCAGTAGCGCCATGCCAAAAAACAATACGGGGTGATAAGATTGGCTAGTTAATTGTTGGTTGACATTATTACCAACGAGCAGGGCGGCTATAAAAGGCCCAGTTACTAAAGCTATTCCTATTGCACCATTGCCTAAGGCTAGAGAGCTGCCGCTGGGGTCTGAGTCTGACAGTATGCCTAAAAGATAGGGTAGTACGCAGTTCCATACACCAAATAATAAAAATATGGCAGTGGCATAGTTGTAAAAAGTTTGTTGCTCCAGTTTAAGCATTAGCAAAGAGATTATTAGTACAGCATTACCCAATAAAATGGGAAGCATGCGGCCGTATCTAGTGCTTAATTTGGCAGCAATTAGCCCACCTAATATTCCACCTATCATGGATAGTGATAGGCTTAAGCTGGTTTTATCAATGCTTAGCCCGCCTGCTCGGCCTAATAGCTCTGCATAGGTGTAGGGGGCCATCAGGCCGCATTCAAATAAAAAGAGTGCCAGCATGCCCCAGGCTGCGATTTTATAGTTGCCTGCTTTTTTTGACGGTGCGTGTGGTGTTGCTTGCTGTGATCTGTTGCTGGGCACGTAACCCATAAATAATAAACCTGTGATACATAAAAGGCTAAACAATAGAAAAATGCCGTCGATGCCGTAGTGCTGGTTAATACTTGGGAATAAATAGAAACACATCCCAGAAATAATGCTTTGTGCGACTAGCCACCAGCCATAAGCTGAATCAGAATCATGCATTTTTCCTATAGTGGCTAGCAGTATTGCAGTGACAGTGCCAGCCCCTAAGCCAGAAAGTAATCTGGCAGCCATTATCAGATAATAGTCGTTACAAATAATAGACAAACCATTAGCTAAGGCCATTAATAATAGGGCCTTTGTACATAAAGAACGCCATGAAAGCTTTCTCATTATTAAAAAAGATAAGAATGTACCCAAGGTGTAACCGGCCATATCAGCACTGGCAATAAATCCTGCCTTTTGCGGACTGACGTTGTAAGATTCAACAATGCCAGAAACCAGTACGGGAACCATAATAATGATTACAAAGGGTATGGAGCATAATGTGGTTATTACTAATATGGATATTTTGCTATTAAGATCAGCTGTGTTTTTGTAGTTCATGTGACAGACCTTGGTTTTTATACCGTCTATCGCCAGTTGTCGATAGACGGTATTTCTGTTTTTAATCAGGCATTTTTAATTTAGCTTTCTTGCTAAATATTGATAAAACTCCAGGTTAGACTCTTCCAGTCTGCATAAAGGCCCGCCGCCAGATAGCATACCCTTGGCTCCCCTAAAAATACCTTCTACAACAAGTTTGTCTTCCTCATTGACAGAGTTGAAAAAGCTAATAGTTTTTTCTATAAAGTCTTTTTTATCTTCTTCGGTTTTTTCGGCTAAAACTTCAGGGGCAATGCTAACTCCATAGCGCACTTGTACTTTGTCTACGCCTTTGGGTTGTAGCGATAGGTACCAAAAATAATCGGGGGCTACAGCAATTAAATGTGATGGATAAATGCTGGCGAGAACGGTAGTGTTGCGCCACTGGCCTGTTAAGGCTGTATTGTCGGGATGGGCTATGCCGGCAACGCCTTCTTTTTTTCTGATCAGGTGATAATTAAAATGCTCTGTGCCTGGGGTCATTTCCATATCTGCCAGAGGCGATATAGGCCCTATTGTTCCCCTATGCGCTCTGGGTAGGTGGTAGCTTTCCATAAAGTTTTCGGCCAGGCATTTCCAGTTAGTATCCCAGGTGCTGTCGGACTGTGTTATTTGTACATAGTTTTCCATATGGTAGGGAGCCAGTATTTCACGTAAGGGCTCTAGCTGATCGCTGATGGCTGAGGCATCGTCGTTCAAGGTGACATATATCCAGCCCTCCCATAGTTCAGTTCTAACTTCGGGCAGGCGATGTTCGCTGGGGTCAAAGCCCTCGCGGCAATGCATTTCTGGGCCGCGCACTAACTGGCCATCGGTTTGATAAGTCCAGGCGTGATAGGGGCATACAATGGGCCGGGTTTGTTTGCCTTTGCCTTCCAGCAATACCATCAGTCTATGCAGGCAAACATTGGAGTAACTGCGAATTTCATTATCAGCGTTACGTATGGTGTAAATGGGTTGCTCTGCGATCTCGGAGGTTAGATAGTCGCCAGCTTCGGGTAGCTCGCAGCTGCGGCCTATGCATATCCAGTCTGTTCGAAATATCTTTTCAAGCTCCAGCTGATTAAAGGCCTGTGAGGTATACGCTTGAGGGGAAAGAGAGTGGGCTTTCTGGATATTTTTATTGGCGTTTTCACTAATCTCATCAAGTAGTTGCTGTAGTGGTTTGTTGGCTGCACTGCTAGTTTTCATTGTCATCGACACCTTTATCGTCGTTACTCTATAAGCCCTGTTGTTTGGCTTATGGTTGGTGATGTATTGAAAACTTAGTTTGCTGACTGCCCAGTCATTTGTATAATATTAAATAATCAGTCCTGCGATAAATTTTAATTATGACTATGAACTTAAAGCAATTACGCTATTTTTTGGCGGTGGTAGAAGTGGGCAATGTCACTAAGGCTAGCCAGAACTTATATATCTCCCAGCCAGCAATATCGAATGCAATCAAACAGTTGGAAGATTATCTGGATGTTCAGCTATTGATTCGTTCTCATGCTAAAGGGGTATCACTAACCGAGGCCGGTAAAGATCTTGCCGTAAAGGCGAAAGCATTACTGAGTTATGCTGAGGATGTTGAAAATCAAGTGCGTGATTTGGGGCAGGCGTTAAGTGGAGAGCTCTCTATTGGTTGTTTTGTTACTTTGGCTCCTTTTCTTCTGCCGGGTTTAATGAAAGCTTTAAAAGAGCAGTACCCCAAGGTTAGTTTGAAAGTGCTAGAGGGTAATGCTGAGCAGTTGCAAGCGGCACTGATGAACGGCGATATAGAGCTGGCGCTTATGTATGACCTGGCTTTAAACCCCAGCCTGGATATTAAAGTTAAGAAGGTAGCGCCGCCCTATGTTGTGCTTCCTGCAAATCATACCCTGGCTCAAAATGAAAAAGTAAAGCTAAGTGAGCTGAAGGACATGCCCTATATTCTGTTAGATTTGCCATTAAGCCGAGAGTACTTTTTATCTATCTTTGATGCTGCCGATATTATCCCTAATATTTTTATGCGTACGGGTAGTTATGAGTTGGTGCGCTCTATGGTGGCGGCGGAGCAAGGCTATTCTGTTCTGGCTATGCGTCCCCAGCATGCCACAACCTATTATGGCGAGGGGGAGGTTGCATGTGTTGCATTACAAAACCCCTGTGCTGATATTGCGGTGGTGTTGGCAGCTGTAGAGGGCTTGCGATTATCTCGTAAGGCCGAGGCGTTTAAGGAAATTTGTTCTGACTTGCTAGCACTGCAGGGGTGAGTTGTTTAAACATGCCGCTAAATTAAGAATAAGTAAAATAGTCTTGGTATATAGAGGGTTGGGCAGCATCTTTGCTCAATCGCTATTCTATCGTATTGATAATAAAGGATTATTTCCCTTTACCGATAATTGTGCCTGGCTGAGAAACGCTGGGTGGGCGGTGTTTTGATCAGGATTTAAATAGTTTTTAGTTATCTATGACAACATCTTTTTATATTTTAAATATGCTAGCAAATCACGCACACTCGATGCATCAAGGGTTTAACAGCCCAATTATTACCGCAAGATAATAAAGAGCGAGCCTGTCCATGTCCGATTACAGCTACGAGTATTGGCAAACCCAAGCCAAAAACATCCAATTCAAAAACCAGTCTTTTATTAACGGTGAATACCGTGCCGCCCAGTCGGGTGCAACTTACGATGTTATTAGCCCGGCTAGCGAAGAGTTGCTCGCGCAGGTTAGTGCCTGTGATGAGGCGGATGTGGATGCCGCGGTAGCTTGTGCCCGCAGCAGCTTTGATAGCGGCGTATGGGCAAACCGTTCACCTGCTGAGCGCAAGGCGGTGGTGCTAAAGCTGGCCCAGCTTATTCTTGAGCATAAAGACGAATTAGCACTGTTAGAAACCTTAGATATGGGTAAGCCTGTCATGGATGCCCTTAATGTTGATGTAATGGGTGCCTCTGCCATCCTGGCTTGGTATGCCGAAGCAGCAGATAAAATTTACGACGAAATCGCCCCTACCGGCGACACCGCTTTAGCCACCATGACCCGCGAAGCCATAGGCGTAGTGGCGGCTATAGTGCCTTGGAACTTCCCCCTAGATATTGCCATTTGGAAGCTAGGCCCAGCCTTGGTTGCGGGCAACAGCGTGATTATTAAGCCTGCGGAGCAGTCACCCCATTCGGTGCTGCGTTTAGCGGAGCTGGCTATAGAGGCGGGTGTACCCAAGGGCGTATTTAACGTGGTCACCGGCTACGGCCATGTGGCTGGTAAGGCGCTGGGCTTACATAACGATGTAGATGTTGCCACATTTACTGGCTCTACTGAGGTGGGCAAACTATTTTTACGTTATAGCAGCGAATCAAACATGAAGCCCGTGTGGTTAGAAACCGGCGGTAAAAGCCCCAATATTATTTTTGCCGACTGTGAGAATTTAGATAAAGCGGCGGATAAAGCGGCTTTTGGTATTTTCTTTAATCAGGGCGAAGTGTGCTCAGCTAACTCACGCTTATTGGTTGAAAATTCGATTAAAGATCAGTTTGTAGAAAAAATGGTAGCTCGCGCCAAGGCGGTAGTATTAGGTGATCCACTTAATCCAGAAACCACCATGGGGCCTATAGTCAATCGCAAGCAGGCCGACCGCATGCTGTCATTGATAGAGCAAGGTAAAAAAGAAGGCGGCAAGCTAGTGGCAGGCGGTACTAATAGCAGCATAAACGGCTCTTCCTTATATGTGCAGCCCACCATTTTTGATGGTGTTAATAATGATATGACTATAGCCCGCGAAGAAATTTTTGGCCCAGTATTATCGGTGATAGGTTTCGACACCGAAGAGGAAGCCATCGCCATCGCCAACGACACACCTTATGGTTTGGCGGCCTCGGTATGGACGGATAGTTTAAATAGAGCGCATCGAGTCGCGAAAAAAATCAAGGCCGGTACGGTGTCGGTCAATACCGTTGACGCCCTAAGCCCCATGACCCCCTTTGGCGGTTTTAAACAGTCGGGCATAGGTAGGGATTTATCGATACATGCTTTTGATAAGTTCACGCAAGTGAAAACCACTTGGATAGACTTTAGTTAAGCTAAGCGCAGCCAGGGTATGAAAATGAAACAAGAAACCATAATAAAAAAAGACAGTTTTAAACGTACCCTGGGCTTTAAGGCTTTATTAGCCGTAGCCATAGGGTTAGTGGTATCACAGGGTGTGATGGTGATTATGCTGCAGGGTGCAGGCTTTGCAGGGCTGGGTTTTTTTATTGCCATGGCTATAGGTTATTTGCTGGCAGTGTCCTATGTGTTTTCGTTTTCGGAGCTGGCTTTAATGTTTCCGCGCGCGGGCACCTTAAGTACCTATACCGAAGTAGCCATAGGGCATTTCCCCGCCATAGTTTCAGTGTTTTCTGGTTATGTAGTGGTGGCTATGTTTGCCACCTCTGCCGAGCTAGTGTTGATAGATTTATTACTGGAGCATTTATTCCCCGGCTTAATACCACCTTATGTGGTGGCCTTTGGTATGTTGCTGCTATTTACGCTGCTAAACATTAAAGGGGTAGATATCTTCGCCAAGTTACAATCGGTGCTGGCCTATACCATGATACTGTTTTTGTTATTAATCGGTGGTGTCGCCTCCTATGGTGGTATAGCGGAGCCGCAGGCGGGTATTAATCTTACTGAAAACATCAACCCCATGGGCATAGGTGTCTTATCTTTAGTGGCTTTGGCCGTGTGGGGCTTTGTGGGTGCAGAGTTTGTTTGCCCATTAGTGGAAGAGACCAAACAGCCCGAAAAAAATGTCCCCAGGTCTATGCTGGCTGGGGTTAGCATTATTTTTGTGATTTATATTTTATATTGCTTGGGGGCCATGTTATTTGTGCCCGGTGAAACTTTGGCCTCTGCCGCTTTGCCACACTTAGAGTTTGTAAAAGCCGTATTTGGTGAGCAAGGCCTGGTGTTTTTAACCGTTGCTGCTATTACGGCAACTTGCAGCACGGTTAATACTTCTTTGGCAGCTGTGCCGCGCATGATTTACGGCATGGCCCACAACGGCCAAACTTTCTCCGCATTTAAAACCTTACACAAAAAGTATCAAACCCCTTGGATTGCAATTGTGTTTATTGCGGCGGTTACTGGCTTGCCCATATTGATTTATGGTCGCAATGCCGATGCGATTTTACTGTTGCTAACCGGTGCGGCTATCTCGTGGTTAGTGGCTTATATTATTGCCCATGTGGATGTTATCGTGCTGCGCTATCGCCTGCCTAATCAGTCTCGTCCTTTTAAAACTCCTTTTTATCCGCTGCCACAGATATTGGGCATAGCGGGCATGATCTACGGCATTATTTATGCGGCTCCCTCTGAAGAGTTGGAGTTTCAAATTATGATGATAGCCGGTTCAGTTTTGTTAATAGGTTGTGTGTTGGCTGCCTTATGGGTGAAGTTGGTGATGAAGCGAGGGCTATTTGAGCCCAGCACCGTAAGCGAAGCGCTAAACGACTAGCCAGTATTGATAAACAGGCTGGCGCTTCTAGTCAGCCTTTGATGATTTGTTGTGAATGTGTTTTTTATAATTACGTGTATCGTAAGAGGTTATTGTGTCTAAGAAAAAATCCAATATTCGTGTTGAGTCTGATCTTTTGGGTGAGCGCAAGCTACCTTGGGATGTCTATTACGGTGTGCAAACGCTGCGCGCCGTAGAAAACTTTTCGATTAGCCATATCAAAGTAGGAGACTTTCCTCACTTTGTTAAAGCTTTAGCCATGGTAAAAAAGGCCTGTGTTAAAGCTAATTTAAAACTGGGCTTAATCGATAAAAAAATTGCCACGGCCATTGCCAGTGCCTGCGACGATGTTATTGCTGGTCACTATAACGATCAATTTGTGGTGGATATGATACAAGGCGGAGCAGGCACCTCCACCAATATGAATGCCAATGAGGTGATTGCCAACCGAGCGCTAGAGATACTAGGGCATGAGAAGGGCCGCTACGACATAGTTAACCCCAATAATCATGTTAACTTGTCGCAGTCTACTAACGATGTTTACCCCACGGCTATACGCCTGTGCTTAATTTTAAGTGCGCCGGAGTTATACGAAGCTATTGCGGGTTTAGGTTATCAATGCAAGCAGCGAGCGGTAGATTTTTCGGATGTGATAAAAATGGGCCGCACCCAGTTGCAAGATGCTGTGCCCATTACCTTAGGCCAAGAGTTTGAGGCCTACTACGCCAACTTAAAAGAAGATTTAGAAAAGCTTAAAGAAGTGGCGGGCAGTTTTAGAGAAATTAATTTAGGCGCTACCGCTATAGGTACCGGCATTAATACCGACCCTGAGTACTCCAGCTTGGCTATAGAAGAGCTGTGCTGGATAGCTGATATGCACTTTATCAAGGCTAGTAACCTGATAGAAGCTACCAGTGATATGGGTGACTTTGTGCTGCTGTCTAGCTTGTTAAAGCGCACGGCGATTAAAGTTTCAAAAATGTGTAATGATTTACGTTTGATGAGCAGTGGCCCAAGGGCGGGCTTAAATGAAATCAATTTACCTGCTATGCAACCTGGTTCATCCATCATGCCGGGCAAGGTTAACCCGGTAATCCCCGAAGTGGTGAATCAGGTTGCTTACCAAGTTATAGGCAACGATTTAACCGTGACCATGGCCGCCGAAGCAGGGCAGTTAGAGTTAAATGTGATGGAGCCGGTTATAGTCTTTAATATTTTGCGCTCTATGCAGTTTTTAACCAATGCGTTAAATACCCTGTCGGCTAAATGCGTAGCCGGTATTACTGCTAATAGAGAGCACTGCAAAAACATGGTGTATAACAGCATAGGTATAGTGACGGCGGTTAACCCTTACTTGGGTTATCAAACGTCAACACGCATAGCAAAAGAGGCCCTAGATACTGGGGCCAATATTATTGACTTGATTAAGCGCGACGCCTTATTAACTGATAAGCAGTTGGCGGATATTTTGAAGCCAGAAAATATGACCCAGCCGCGTAGGCAAACGCTAACGACTTAGTGGTCTATTGCTAACGGTAAAAAGTTAGTTGATTAAAAAGGCTTGTATACCAAGGTATGCAGGCCTTTTTTGTGTGCGTTGAAGGTGATTTTTATAACTGCGCTAAGGAGTCACTTTGTTGGAGTAAATACCTGACAGTAAAGGTTTAACCATACTGGTATTGCAAGGCATAGTTTGATTTAGATTAGCTAGAGAAAACGGATAGAGAAAATAGATTGAGAAATTAGAGAGAGAAGATGGACCCTCACACTAGCATTGCGCAACAGATATTTCACTAGGCAAAAAAAGGGCGAGCCATAAGGCTCACCCTTTGCCAATCCCAATCACTACAGCTTAACGCTGTGAGGGATCTTTATAGTTGGAGTAGGTAAGTTGCGTGGCGATATGGCCAGCAATATGTTTAGCATCATGCCAAACACCCCAGATAAAAGTTGAGCCACGGCGTGATAACCAGGGTAGGCCCACAAAATAAACTCCCGGCTCGCTAGAAACACCACGCTGATGTTTAGGCTTACCTTGTTCGTCAAAAGCGTTTACTTTTAACCAACTGTAATCAACAGCATAACCTGTTGCCCAGATGATGCTGGTTACACCGGCTTCGGCTAGATCCAGCTCTAGTAAAGGATTGCTTAGGCAGTCGGGGTCGGCTAGCATTTTTCTGGCTTCGGGCTCTTCGGGTAGATCTAGGCCATTGCGCTCTATATAAGCATCGGCGGCATCTAACAACTCTAAATAATTTTTGTCGCCGTTGGCTATGTTCTCTACCAAGTCAGGCTGTAAAGTCACGCGGGTGTTATCAAAAGATTTAGTCATACCCAGTAAGGTAATGCCCTGGTGAGCTAACTCGCGGAAGTCTACGGTTTTGCCGCCATGGGCGCCACTGACGGCGATGGTGACATGCTCGGTGCCAGGCTTCATTGCTTCTGCATCCCATTCACCTAATACACCTAACCACCAGCAAAAATCACGGCCGCGGTAAGCGCGTGGGGGTCTATCGTGAGGGCCTACCGAAAGATAAACTTTTTTACCTGCGCGTTGCAGTTCGTCAGCGATTTGTACGCCCGAAGACCCCGCGCCTATTACCATCACGTTACCCGCTGGTAGCTGCTCGGGGTTGTAATAATCTGCCGAGTGTATTTGTTGAATATTGTCATACTGTGGCGCAATGGGTGGGATAACTGGGCGCTGGAAAGGCCCTGTTGCGGCCACCACGCGATTGGCTTCGATAACGCCTTCTGAGGTTTCAATCGTGAAGCCGGGCTTGCCAACATTGCGTTCAACTTTTTTAACCTCTACGCCGGTACGTATGGGGGCGTTAAACTTTTTGGCATAGGCTTCAAAATAATCGGCAATACGATCTTTGGGCGCAAAAGCGTCGGGGTCTACGTCGTCAAAATCTAAACCGGGAAAACGGTCATGCCAGGCAGGGCCATTAGCGACTAGTGAGTCCCAGCGGCCAGTGCGCCATTTTTCGGCAATGCGATTGCGTTCTAAAACGATGTGGGGCACATCTAGCTTGCTCAAGTGTTCGCTCATGGCTACACCGGCTTGGCCGCCGCCAACAACAAGTGTATCTGTTTTTTCAACTGTCATGTCTGTGTCCTTTATAAGTACTTTATCTATTTTTCAAGCTAATACTGGCGTAAATGTTTTTTGCATAGGGCGTTTTAATGGCGCCGTATGCGGTTAATCTTGTTTGCAAACTAGCGTTAGGCGGCCGGTATGGTCATCACTGGGCTGCCGTTCTATCTAGGCCTATATGCAGCTCGAAGAGTGCTTATGGTGTGGCAAGTAGATAGTGGTAATAGCCTGCTTTGATTGCTGATTTAGCTTATGAGGAAATGCTGCATTGGTAAAATATCATTAACTTTCTAAGTGTATTAAAAAAAGTAATCCAGAGATGGCTGGGTTTAAAGTCAATACATATGGGTATAGATAAGCGCTAAGCCCTGTTGTTTTTAAGCTACGGTTTAGGGTATAGCTGGCGTTAGCTGGTGAATTAGCTAAGGTTATCTAATTGATCAGTTAATAATATTTTATTAATTAACTGCAGCTACTTATTCTTGCGCCAAGTCATAACAACCGCGGCATGCAAACCGGCTGCTAAACCTAGCCTGCGAGTTGCATGTTGCCAGTCCAATTTGATGCGAATTTGCAGGCTCGCTACTGAGTCATTTAATAGCGGCACTGCCCAGCATTAATTTTTAGAGGAAACAGCAATGCCTACACACGAACGGATAAGAATGTTCAATACTAAAGAGACCTACCCCAACCAAAAGTTGGATAATGATCTCTGTCAGGCGGTTAGGGCGGGAAATACCGTTTACGTCCGCGGCCAAGTAGGAACAGACTTTGAAGGAAACTTGGTTGGCTTGGGCGATCCTGCCGCCCAGGCCGAGCAAGCCATGAAAAACGTTAAGCAGCTGTTGGAAGAAGCTGGCTCTGATTTAACTCATATTGTTAAAACCACGACCTATATTACAGATCCGCGTTTTCGTGAAGATGTCTACGGTGAAGTGGGCAAGTGGTTAAAAGGGGTATACCCCATCTCTACTGGATTGGTGGTGTCGGGTTTAGCTCAGCCCCAATGGTTGATGGAAATCGATGTGATTGCGGTAATACCCGATTAATAGAGTCCACGCTAAACATTTGTGGATAATTAACTCCCTAACCAGGCCATTATTTGCATCGCCTGGTTTTGTGTTTACAAGCTATAGGAATTGATATGACCTTCTCTTTAGTCGCGAGATGCCCCGACAGCGGTATGTTTGGCACTGTGGTAACTTCATCCAGTATTTGTGTGGCTAGCCGCTGCTCTTTTGTAAGGCCTGCGGTGGGTGCCGCGCAAAGCCAAAACATTACCGACCCCGAGTTAGGCCCCAGATTGTTGGATTTATGTGAGCAGGGTTTATCTGCCCAAGAGGCCATGGCGCAGGTAGTGAAAGAGACCGAAAAAGTGCAATGGCGCCAGCTCGGTGTGGTTGATAAAAACGGTGGTACGGCTTGCTTTAGTGGCAGCGAAACTTTAGGCATACACGCCATGGCAGAGGGTAAAGACTGTGTGGCTATGGGTAATATGCTAGCCAATACCGAAATACCCGCAGCCATGGTGGCAGCTTTTGAGCAAGCGGTAGGCACATTAGCAGAGCGTTTATTAATGGGTATAGAGGCTGGTTTGGCAGCCGGTGGGGAGGCCGGCCCCATACACTCTGCCGGTTTATTAGTTGCCACCGCCGATATGAGCTGGCCGGTGGTTAACTTGCGAGTGGATTGGGAAGACGAGCCCGATTATGCCATTGCCAAATTGCGCAGCGTTTGGAGCAATTACCTGCCACAAATGCAAGCTTACATAGTCCGCTCAGTAACCCCTGAAAACTCAGATCCCTATGGTGTGCCCGGAGATCCGGCTTAAGCACATCACAGGTACAGCCTTTAAGTGTTAAGAGATAATATGGCCGATATAGCAAGCATAGAATTAATAGAAAAGTTGATACAGTTTGATACCACCAGCTATAAATCCAATTTAGAACTGATTGAATTTGTACGCGATTATCTACTCAGTTTTGGCGTAGAGTCGCAACTGGTATACAACCCCGAGCAAAGCAAAGCTAATTTATACGCCACCATAGGGCCGCAAGATAAACCCGGCGTGATGCTATCCGGCCATACCGACGTGGTGCCGGTTACCGGCCAAAACTGGCATACCGATCCATTTACCGTGGTAGAAAAGGATGGCCTGCTCTACGGCCGCGGCACCGCGGATATGAAAAGCTTTATCGCCATAGCTTTAGCTTTTGTGCCAGAAATGCAGCGTGCTAATTTAACAACGCCTATACATTTAGCCTTTTCTTTTGATGAAGAAATAGGCTGTGTAGGCGTTAGGCATTTATTAACAATGATGGAGGATATGCCGCTGCGCCCCGCCATGTGCATAGTGGGTGAGCCTACCAGCATGCAGGTGGTTAATGCCCATAAAGGCAAGCTGGCGCACAGGGTTACAGTTAATGGCTTGGAGGCGCATTCCAGTTTGCCACATATAGGCGTTAATGCTGTGGACTATGCTGCCGAGCTGGTGGTATTTATCCGCCGCTTGGCGCAAGATTTAGCTGAACAAGGGCCTTTTGAAGAGGGCTTTGAGGTGACTTATACCACCTTGCACACTGGCAAAATCGCTGGTGGCACCGCTTTAAATATAGTGCCCAAGCAATGCACTTTTGATTTTGAAATACGCAACATCCCCGGCCAAGACCCGCAGCCCTTATTTGAACGCATACAGCAATTTGCTATTACCGAGTTAGAACCGCAAATGAAAAAACTGGATGCCAGTTGTGGCTTTGAGTTTGAGCAACTATCCGGTTACCCCGGTATGTTTACCCCGGCCGATGCCGAAGTGGTTAACTTTGTGCAAAGCTTAAGTGATGTGCAAGGCCTAAAGAAAATCACCTTTGGTACCGAGGGCGGTTTATTCACCCAGCGCTTAGGCATACCTACGGTGGTATGCGGCCCCGGTAATATAGAGCAGGCCCATAAGCCCAATGAGTTTATCGCCGTAGACCAGGTGGCTGCCATGAATGCTTTTATGCGTAGGTTGATCGCGGCTTTGTCCTAACTGCTTGTGGGTAGAGTCGCAAGGTAAAAATAGCAGATGAAAAAAAACCCCTTTGATAAGGGGTTTTTTGGTTTTTAGTCAGGGGTAAATATTAGAAACTACGCCTTACCGTTAAGGTTAGGTTTCTGGGTTTGTTGATAGAAACCCGTTGCGTAGTACCCCAGCGTTGGTTAAAGAATTGCTGAGCCCTCTCATCGGTGATGTTTTCCAGTTTAAGGCTGCCGCTCCACTCCTCGTTGGACATGCCTATGGCAAAGTCCATAGTTTCATAGCTTTCTTGCTTAACCACTGAGCCTTTAATTGCTGTGGCGCCTAAACCTTCAATAGAGTTGACGGAGTCACCATAGTAGCTGTAATCAAACTTCACATAGGGGTCCATACCAAACCATTGGTTTTGGAAGTTATACTCTAGCCCTAAGCTACCTTTTTGATCCGGTGAAATTGGCAGTCTGGTGCCATCTTCTACCTGTGCAACAACAACAGGTGCGCCATCAATTTGCGAAATAACGGTATCATCTTTCGATAAGGCCGCGTCAAGATAGGAGTGAGTTAAGCTGGCCTCTAGGCCCTCAGTGATGGCAAAAATAATTTCAGTTTCTAGCCCCTCAATCTCGGCTTCAGCAAAATTTATCACGCCAGTGGAGAATACATCTTCTTGCGGATCATCCACTTGCAGCTGTATATCTTCCCAAGTCATCTGATAATAGGTCATGTTAACGCGCAGTCGGTTATCCATCCATGACGTTTTAAAGCCGACTTCATGGTTGATCAGGAAGTCAGAGTCATATGAATCAGGAATCACCGATCGTTGTTTGACCGAATTGCCGCCACCACTGCGGAAACCTTCAGAGTAAGTGGCAAAGACCATTTTGTCGTAGTCTATATAGTATTTAACACCTAGTTTTCCAACGAAACCGTCTTCAGATACTTTGTCGTCTCCGACGTTGTTAACTAAATCTTCGGAAAAAATTGGGTCCCTGTCATCAGGGGCTAAGCCCCCTTGGAATAGTTTACGGTCACGTTTGTTTTCGTACCAGCGACCACCTACGGTAACGGTAAAGTCTTCAGTTAGGTCTATATTGGCTTCACCAAATATTGCCATGTCTTCGATTTCAGAGTCATAAACACCAAAGAACCAATTGTTGGTGTTACTCCAAGATCCGTAATCCTTTCCATTGAGGGAGTGTTGCTCGCACGCATAGTAAGCGGGGTGGGCGTTTGGTGTGGCGTCGTAATTAGCCCCAATCCTATCACCGTTGGAGTCACGTTCAAATTCGGCACAGGCAAGATTGTTAAGATAGTAGAATGCTTTAGTATCTTCAAAACCTTCATTGACGCCTGATCTAAATACCGTACGGCTGGTAGTCTTGTTATAAAAAATACCAGCTATGGCATTCCACTCACCATCGTCACCTTCAAACTTTAAGCGGGCCTCTAGGCTAAAGCGATCTTCTTCGGAGTCTTCAGTCGCCTTACCTCTAGGATCACCGCTAAAATCCGTTGGGCTATAATTATTGATATTGCCAAAATCATAAAACATGAAATCGACATCGTAATAGGCGGGAGGATTGCTTGTATTGTAATTAACTTGGTCCCGGTCAGAAATACTCTGAAAGTCTGCAAAGTAATCTGTAGAGTCTGCTTGATAAAAGCTGTCGCGCTCAAAATAAGCTGCACTGACTACTAGTTCAGCAAAACCTAAGTCGCCTTCAAGCGTTAAGCCGATTTGATACCACTCGTCTTCAGAGTATTCATCGTTATAGCGTACATGCTCAAGTTCGCCTACATCTAGATTGGTGTCACCAAAACCATCAAGCTCGGTTTTTTGGTATACCACCATGGCATCCATTAACCAATCGTCGTTGATATCCCAGTGTAAGGCGGCTCTAGCACCGCTTTCTGTGCCAGAGTTGATATTTTTTTCAAGGTTGTCGCGGTTGTCAAACGTGCCGCCGGGGCTGTATAGGCCCCCAGGGCTGCTCTGTAAGACATTGTCTATATAGCCAGCTTCTTCAAAACTAAAGCCAACTAGGCGTATGGCCATATTGTCATTAATTGGTATGTTGACCATGGCGCTAATGCCACCTTCGTCACTGCCGTGCTCTACATGACCCAGTTCGCCTTCGATCCAGGCACTAAAGCCGGAGGGATCTGCCTTATTGGTAATAATGCGAAGCGCGCCTGATTGTGAAGAGTCTCCAAATAACGTGCCCTGTGGGCCGCTCAAGGCTTCAAGGCGCTCTATATCAATCATGCGTGGGTTGGCATTAGCACCGTCAGAGGTGATGGGCTGCTCATCCAAATACACCGAGCTGGATGAGTTAGTGCCAAAAGAAATAGGGGAGGTAGCCACACCGCGGAACACTACCGAGGTGCCACCGGGTTCACGCCGTGAAAAAGATAGAGCCGGGATTTTTTTGGCATATTCATCTATGCCTACAAACCCTTGTTTTTCAATATCAGCTGTAGTGAACGCAGTAATCGCCTGCGGTACATCTTGCAGGTTTTGCATCTCCTTGGTCGAAGTTACGATCACTTCTTCTAGTACCGGAGCGGCGTGGGCGGTTTGTAAAGCAAAGACCGAGCTAGATATAAGTGCGGCTAGGGTCTTGCGTCTATAGGGTAGGGCGTTAGTAGGGGGGAGCTTGTCTTTCATTATATCTCCAGTGTGCATTTATTGTTATAGGTTCGTACCTTTTTTCACCTTAGTTGATTATTTTTTGATTGCCAATAGCAGAGTATTAAATAAACATAGTGAATGCCTGTTCAGTCAGTAAAATCGTTGGAAACACTGTATTTACAGAGGTACATAGAGCCCAAAACTGGGCCGTATTCCGCTAGCTATGAAATTTTTTCATATAGCTATGGATAGTTTTAATAGCGCTTAGTAATTTACAGTTGACCTGGCTGGCTGCGGTGATTATGGTTTTGGCAGTGATAATAATAAAGAGTAGGAGAAAGGTGATGGATATAGGTGTTGCGCTGCGGGATTTAGGCCAAGTGGATAGCACTGCCCTAATCGAACGCGTATTGGGGTTTGATGAGCAAGCATGGGTAGAGAACTCTTATAGGCAAAAGCAATACGACGTCCATACGTTGACGGAGTCGGTGGTGATGATTTTTACCGATGGTAAAGGCTGGCCCAATATAGAAGTGTCCAAAGAGTCAGGGTGGGACTTATTGGCCGACGTGGCTATGCCCTTAATGCATAAAATAATTGAACGGCATTACCCACCGGGTGGTACGATTATCCGCGCTATGGCTGCCAAACTGTTAGTAGGCGGAGTTATTAAGCCCCATGTTGATGCCCACCCTTCCTTTCATGTGGGGCATAGAATTCATATTCCCATTACCACTAATTCGCGGGTGCGTTTTATGATAGACGGCAAGCCTAATCGTTTAGCGGTGGGCAACGCCTATGAAATCAATAATCAAAAGCAGCACAGCGTTATGAACAAGGGTAAGGAAGATAGAATTACTTTCATTTTTGATTATGTACCTCCAGAACAATTGCAAAGAATGCAGCAAATGCAACAGGCCAGCCAATAATATATAAACCAGATTTGAGAGTATTATGACTAAATTAATTGCTACCTCGGTAGTGCGTGGCAGTCATCAGGGTGAAAGCCACGGCGGTGTCTATTTAGTAGATTTTGATAATGAAAAAACCGTGCAGGTGGTAGATTGGAATACTGCCGATATAGATTGGCAGGGACGTGGTTGGGATAGGGGCTTGCGCGGCATAGCCTTTGATGGTGACAGAGTTTTTATTGCCGCCAGTAATGAATTATTTGAGTACACCCCAGACTTTAAACAAGTAGCCTCCTATAAATGCCCGGCGCTAATGCACTGCCATGAGATTTTTGTATATAAGCGCCGTTTGTATTTAACCTCTACTGGCTTTGATGCGATTTTGGCTTTCGATTTAGATAACAACCAGTTTTGTTTTGGCTTACAAATAAAAGAGTTGTCCAATGGTGGCGGCTATGGCGGCGGCACTTTTAATCCCAACTTAGCCAAGGCAGTTTCACAAAGTAATGAGCTGCATTTTAATAATGTGTATTGTGATGCTAAAGGCTTGTATCTTAGCGGCTTAAAAACTCGCGGCCTCTTACGCTTTGATGGTCGGCGGGTAGAAAAAATTATGTCGCTACCCAAAGGTATGCACAATGCCAGACCGTATCGCAATGGCGTCATTTTCAATGATACTGCCTCAGATGTAGTGCGTTACGTGATAGAAGATGATGAGCATCTGTGTTTTAAAGTGCCGCAATATGCCCCAGAAAAATTATTAAACACCGAGATGGATGACACCCGCATAGCTAGGGCAGGCTTTGGTCGCGGCCTCTGTGATGTGGGTAACGGAGTGATAGCGGCTGGCTCGTCACCGTCAACCATTGCCTTGCATAACGTCGATACCCGTAAGACCTTTGCGCAGGTTAACCTAACCATGGATATACGTAATGCTATACATGGTTTGGAAGTGTGGCCGTTTTAGCAGTCTCTAGTCGCTAGTTCAAAGTCTCTAGTTTTTTCTAGCGACTAGAGGCTATGAACTAGCGACTAGCCTAGATATTTCTCATACCTAGGCAATATATCCTCCAATACCTCTTTAAGCTCGCCTAGTTCTGATTCATAGCGGCGCCATTTGCCTATGCTGCGGGTGTATATGGGTTGGCGTACTTGTTCGGAGCTGGGCGTGCGTATGGCTCTGTCAGTGTTGTGGAAGTTTAGGCAGGCGTCTTCCCAGGGCAGTTCTAAATAATCCAGTATACGGCGTACCTGGCCTTCTAAATCGGCCACGGTTTCTTCGTATTGGCAGGTTAATATTTTACCGGGCATTACTTCATGCCAGTGATCCATTAGGCGTTGGTATTGTAGGTAATATTCACCTATGTCGGTTTGATCGTAGGAAAAAGTCTGGCCGTTTGCATAGAGCTGGCGCAGGTTGCCTACGCAGGCATCCATGGGGTTACGCCTGGCATCTATTATTTTGGCGTTGGGTAATATGCAGTGTAAAAAACCTAGGTGTGGGAAGTTGTTAGGCATTTTATCAATAAAATAGGGTTTGTTTTCTAGGCGATGAGTCTGCGCTGCGTCTAAGTAATCTTGCCCTAGCTTTTTTAGATGACGTTCTTGCAGCTCCATAACGGCTTCGGGGTAGTTGACGCCATCTATTCTATTCTTATTTAAAGACAGCGCTGTTCTATTTAGGTAGGGGAGTTCAGCAGTGCCTTCTACCATGCTATGACTGGCTATAATTTGTTCTAGTAGTGTGGATCCCGAGCGCGGTAGGCCTACAATAAAAATAGGCGCTGGATCTGAATTTCCATTTTGGCTTAATGTATTAATATTCTCAGCATTAAAGGTTTGAATAATTCTATCATTAGTAACCTCGGTGTGAACTGGGTCGTAGTTAATTAAATTTCTTTGTTCGCTATTACCCAACTGATAATAGTGCCACGCTTTGTTATATTCTTTTCTATCGTCGTGAGCTTTTCCTAGAGCGAATAAAAAATTAACTCTAGACACAGGATTGAGGTCCTCTTTTTTACTTTCGCTAATCATTGTTTCTATTTGAGGGTCGGTAAATTTATAAGTTTTTAAATTAGCTAAGCTCCAGTAAGTCTCCCCGCTGCTGGGTAATACTTCTATACATTTTTCATACGCGGCTATGCCCTCCTGCAGCTGACCTATAGTTTTTAAGTTATGCCCTAAATTTAATAAGGCGCCTGGGTGGTTGGGGGCCAGCTCTAGACATTTTTTATACATAGCTATGGCTTCATCTAGCTCGGCAATGGGGGCCAGCGTGCTAGCAAGTTGCATGTAGGGCATAGGGCGATTGGGGGCTATACTGATGGCATGCCTAAACTGAGTTATGGCTTCTGCATAACGGTTTTGATCTTTGTATAGCTTTCCTAAGTCCATCACGGCTAATAAAAAATCCGGCGCTAATTTTATCGCTTTTTTTAGAAAACGCTCGGCATCATCATAATGGTTTTGAGTGCTTGCAATCTGTGATAAAAAGCGTAGGGCATCGACATTATTTGGGTTTTTTTTAAGCACTTGGCGATAGCCTTTCTCGGCATCGTCGAGTTTTCCTTCTTTTTGAGCTTTAGCGGCTTTCGCCATGGCTTTTCGTTCTGGCGATAAGTTGAAGGCCTGTTCGTAAGCTTTGTCCGCCTCTCTGCCTCGGCCTAAGTTGGCTAGTGTTTTGCCTAGGTTAAAATAAGCATCTGCCAGGCTAGGGTCCAAGCGCACAGCTTTTTCTAAGTAAGATAAGGCTTCATCAAAGCGCTCCTCGGTGACCATTAATATTCCTAAGTCTTCATAGGGCTTGGCAAAAGTAGGAGCTAAATCTATAGCCTGTTTTAGGTTACGCTCGGCTTTTTCTATGTCATTGATTTGAAGATAAATCGCCCCCAGTAGAGCGATCATGTTGACGTCTTCATTATTACGCTCTATGGCTCGCAGGCATAAGTCTATGGCTTTTTGTGCCTTGCCAGTGTTGAGATATTCGATGGCTTCATTAAAAACTTCTTGGGAGGCGGTAGTTTGCATGGGCTACTTCTCGGTTTTGTTGCAGGGTGTGGTACGTATTTTTATCGTTATTGTGTCGCATCTACAGGTTTGCTTGCGATGCATTAGCCCGATAATAAAACGATAGCAACTGAATAGCTAGGGTACTTGTGTAAGCTATAGCTCTACGGGCTGGTGCTGGTGCCTGGCGTATTTGCAGCGTGAAAGCAGTGCTATAGCCAACAGGCAGGTTATCGCTTCGGCTAGCGGTATGGCCAAGTAAATCCCCTTGTTGCCCAGCCATAGTGGCAGGGTAAACAAAAATATCACAGGTAATATTAAGCTGCGGGCCAGTGCTAGTATGGCCGAAGGTGTGGGTTGGTGTATGGCAGTAAAGTAAGAGGTAAAGGCAATATTAGCGCCCACAAATAAAAAGGTAGGCCAAAAATAACCAATAAAAGTTTTTGCTATGGCTATGGTCTGGGTTTCATCAGCTTGTAGAAATAACGCAATGATAGGGTCTGGGCTTAGCAGTAGCACCAGGCAGAAAACTGCACCCACAATAATAGATGAGGAGATGGCTATGTTGAGGTACTTGCGTATATTGCCGTAGTTTTTTGCGCCTAAGTTTTTGCTAATGGTGGGCTGCAGTGCCTCGCTAAAACCGTAGGAGATCATTACCCCTAAATACAGTACATAAATAATAACGGTAAAGGCGGCTATACCCTCGGTGCCTAGCTGGGTGATGATTATCCAGTTAAATAGCAGGGTGACTATGCCTACCGAGACTTCGTTGGTGAATTCTGAAATACCATTGATGGCGGCTTTTAGCACCGGCATCCAAGAGCCTTGCAGTTTAACAAATCTGAGTTTGGCTGCTTTTGAAAAAGGGTGTGGCAGCAGTATAAAAATAATAATGCAGCCCGATAGGCCGGTAGCTAGTGCCGCCCCAGCCAGACCTTTATCCATTACTACTATAAACAGCCAGTCCAATAGCACATTGAGTGCGGCGCTAATCATAAAAGCGCTAGAGCTAAGTAAGGGGCGGCCATCGGCTACCACAAAATAGCTTAGCGCTGCGCCCACCATAATCATGGGGGTGAACAGTAACTGTAAAAATAAATAAGTATCGACTAATGGTAGTATCTCGGCAGTGGCTCCCAGGGCTTTGGCGACGGGGTTGATAAAAATCATGCCGGGTAGGCATAGCATCAGGCTAAGCAGCAGTACCGTGAGTATGATTTTAGTGAAACTATCAGAGGCGGCCTGCGGATTGTTCTCGCCTAAAAATTTACCGGCTACCACTGAGCCGCCTACCGCTAACATAAAGACTATGGCATAGATAAGGGTGGAGGCGGGTATGGTGAGGTTAATGGCGGCCAGTGCTTCTTTGCCTACATAGTTGCCCACAAACATGGCGTCTATCATTTGCGCCGAGGAGATAGAGAGTAGCCCCAGCACCGAGGGTATGGCGTAACGAAAAAAGACGGCGCTGGGCTTGCCGGTAATGGGGTCGTATTTATCCGTCATGGTATGGAGCCTGTGCTGTGTGCTTTATAAGTCTATGTGCTGCGGAAACATCGCTGCTAAATAGGCTCTGGCCACGCGTTTGGCATTTTTGCGATTAAAGGCGGCGGGGGTGATTAATAGGTCTAACCACAGGCCTTCGACTATGGCGGTATAGCCCTTGGTAACAGTGTCGGCATCGGGGCCCTGGTAGTTGCCTTCTTCAATAATCTCTTGAAACAGGGTACTAATAGAGGACTCAGTGGCGGAGTCTGATTCCGCGCAGATTTTTTGGTAAGTGGGGCGGGACTTGGCCTCGCCCCAAAAGCCAAACCACACCGCCAGTTTATCTTTTTGGCAGACCTTGGCACTAAAGTCGAAAGCCAGGTGATCTTCTAAAATCTCTTGCGTGGTTTTAGTGCTACGCTTCTTGAGTATCTTGGCTTGGCCTTCATTGTATTCGTCCACCACAAAGCGCAGGGTTTCTACTAATAGATTGTTTTTACTCTGAAAATGTAAGTTGACTATGCCTAGACTCAGCCCTGCCTCGGTGGTGATGTCGGCCATGGTGATATTGGATAGGCCTTTATTGGCGATGCAGCTAATCGTGGCTTTGATCAACTGTATGCGGCGGTCCTGTTTAGGCATGGCGCGGCGCTTGCGGCTAGGGCTGGCGGTGGTTTTAGTCATGTGTGGCTGGTCCGGGTCCAGTTGTTATTAGGTAATAAAGCTATAGGCCAATAGGGCGCAAATAGCGGCCATTATATCCGATCATCGGGCTAATGGGGGTAGCTTGTGTGGAAACAATACACTGTATAGCTAATGTTGCTCTATATATCAATGAATGAACGTTCATTAACTTGTAGACAGCTAAAAAAAGTCGTGGCATGCTTTATCGCGTTAGAACTAATAACTACAAAACGTACTAAATGGCCCGAATTAAAGGAGTCCAAAGAGTGAAAAAATATGATGCTATAGTCATCGGTGCAGGGCATAACGGCCTCACCAATGCAGCATACCTAGCGAAGGCTGGGTTAGATGTATTGGTGTTGGAGATGAACTCCTACATCGGTGGTGCCACGGTTAGCCGTGAGCTGCACAAAGATTGGAAGTACACCAACTGTTCTTATGTGTGCGGTCTGTTAAGGCCCGAAATTAACCGCGACCTAGAATTGCCCCGTCACGGCCTGCAAGTCGTGCCCTATGGTGGCGGTGTGACCTTTATGGAAAATGGCGACTACTATGGCAACTTCTCTGACCATAATCGCCAGCACCGTGAAATGGCCAGGCACTCAGTACGCGATGCCAATGCTTACGAGCGTTACGGCGCCGACGTAACCAAACAAACCCGCCTTATACGTAAATTTTTATTGCGCACGCCACCCGATCCCGCCTCTTGGAAAATGAGCGACATCAAAGAGATGATGGTGCTGGCCAAAACCGTGATGGATATGAAAACCGATGTTAACTTTGGCGATACGCTAAAGTACTGGACCAAGTCGGTGGGCGACTTTTTGGATGAGTATTTTGAGTCCGACATTATTAAAGCCCACTTAGGCGGCACCGGCATCATCGGTACCGCGTTGGGGGTTTACTCGCCGGGTACAGCTTATGTATTGCTGCATCACTATATGGGCGACGTAGATGGCACCGCTGGCGCTTGGGGTTTTACCCGTGGTGGCATGGGCGCGGTGGCCAATGCTTTGGCTAGCTCTTTTAAATCCTTTGGCGGCGAGATACGTACCGATGCCAAAGTAAAACAAATTATGGTTAGAAACGGTAAGACTACCGGTGTGGCCTTAGAGGATGGCACGGAGTTTTACGCCGACATCGTGGTGTCTAACCTAGAGGCCAAGCGTACCTTCTTGGGCATTATGGATGAGAAAGACCTGCCTGAGTACGTAATAGAAAGAGCCAAAAACTTTAAGTCGCGGGGCTCTTCCGGCAAGGTTAATATTGCCTTAGATGGCCTGCCCACTTTCCCTGCGCTCCCCAAGGGCACGCCACTGATGGCCGGTGACTTTCACTTTACCGATTCGTTAACGCGTATGGAAAAAGCCTACGACGATTGGAAAGATGGTAACTTCTCGCGCGACCCCTATGTGGATACCTTAATCCCCACTTTAACAGACCCCACCATGGCGCCTCCGGGTAAGCATATGATGACCTGTTTTGTGCAGTACTGTCCGCCTAAAATACAGGGCCGTGAGTGGACGGATGCCGATAGAGATGCCTTTGGCCAAACGGTTATTGACCAGGTCGCGAATTACAGCCCCGATTTTAAAGATTTAATTTTACACGCGGAAGTTCGTACCCCCCGTGAAATTGAAGCCGAGATAGGCTTAACCGAAGGTAATATATTCCAAGGTGAATTAACTTTCGATCAGCTGTTCTCAAATAGACCCTTCCCTGGATACGGTCAGTATAGAGGCCCGGTTAAAGGCATGTATATGTGTGGCTCCAGCACCCACCCCGGTGGTGGTGTAATGGCGGCACCTGGTGCCAATGCCGCGCGTGAAATACTGATAGATTTAAAACGAAATAATACAGTTCCAGAGGGCTATGCAGATGACTAAATCATACGATGTCGTGATGGTCGGTGGTGGCCATAACGGTTTAATTTGTGCGACCTATTTGGCAAAAGCCGGTCGCCGAGTATTGGTGTTAGAGGCCAATGAACAATTGGGCGGCGGTGCTGCTACCCGTGAATTTCACCCGGGCTTTTCAGTGTCGGCTTGTGCGCAGTGGATGTACTCCCTAAACCCCACCATTGCCAAGGATTTAAATTTAGCTAGCCATGGTTTGCAATACGCGGCTAAAAATTTACATTCTATCGCTTTGGCCAAAGATGCTAAGCACGTCACCATTACCGGTGAAGGCGGAGTGGAAGGTGTGTCGGCGCAAGATAAAGCCGCCTACAGGGAATTTCGCCGTAAAATGGGCAAGTTTTCTAAATTATTAGATAAGCTCTTTACCGTGCGCCCACCGAAAGTGATAGAAAACAATTGGACCGACCGCATCAACCTTTTAAAAATAGGTTTAGGTGTTAAGTTATTAGGCAAGGCCGACATGTACGAGTTACTGCGTCTGGGCTTAATCAATATGTTTGATGTGATGGAAGAAACTTTTGATGATGAACTATTAAAATCATTAATCAGTTTTGATGGCGTATTAGGCGCACACATGGGGCCGCGCTCACCGGGTACGGTTTACGGTTACTTATACCGCCACATGGGTGATGTTTACGGCTTTAACGGCCCAGCCTTAGTAAAAGGTGGTATGGGTAGCGTAGGTGTGGCCCTGGCCAATGCTGCTACGGCTGCCGGCGTAGAAATACGCAGTGCCGCCAGAGTAAAAAGCATAGACCTAACCGCCGAGCGCGCTAGCGGCGTAACCTTAGAAAATGGCGAAAGCATTAGCGCTACCCTAGTGGTATCCAATGCCGATCCTAAAACCACCTTTAATAACTTAGTGGGTAGACGCAACCTAGAAACGAATACCGTACGCCGGGTTAAAAACTTCCGCACCAAAGCTAGTGCCGCCAAATTACATCTAGCGTTAGATGGCTTGCCAGAGTTTACCGGCCTAAGCGCTGGGCAAGTGGGCAACCGCTTAGTGATAGCACCGGATATGCATCACATAGAGCGCGCGTTTAACTGTGCGAAGTATGGTGAGTTTTCCACGGCGCCGGTGTTGGATATCAGCATAGCCACCGTGCACGATAAAGGTTTGGCGCCTGAGGGTAAGCATGTGTTGTCGGCGATAGTGCAGTTTGCGCCGGGGCAATTAAAAGCAGGTTGGACGGAAGCAACTAAAAATGCCTTTAAAGAATTAGCCATCAATACCATTGCTGATTATGCCCCCGGTATTAAAGAGCTAATCATTGCCAGCGAATTGTTAACCCCTGCTGATTTAGAGGGTGAATACAATATGACCGATGGCCACTGGCATCACGGTGATATTAGCTTGGATCAAGTAGTCATGATGCGACCCTTCCCAGGCTCGGAGCAATACGGCACGCCAGTTGATGGCCTCTACCTTTGCGGTGCTGGTGCACATCCGGGTGGTAATGTGATGGGCTTGGCGGGTAAAAATGCTGCCAATGAAATTATAAAAAGAGGAGGTTCCGCATGAGTGAGGTCAGCGTTCAACAAGCTAATGATAGAGAAACGATGTTAATACATACACCGTTTCATTCGCGCTCTTCAGCCTTAAACAAATTGAACTCGTGGGAAAACTGGAAAGGCTTTATGGTTGCCCATGAATACGATGATTATGAGTTAGAGTACTTTGCCATACGCAGCCAAACCGGTGTTATGGACTTAACCCCCATGACCAAGTACCGCATCACCGGCCCCGATGCAGAAGCTTATTTAAATCGGCTGGTGACGCGCGACGTCACTAAAATTAAAGTGGGCCGCGTAGGCTACACCGTGTGGTGTAACTCTGATGGCCAGGTGATGGACGACGGCACGATTTTTCACTTAGCGGAAGATGAGTACCGTTTATGCTCCTACACCCATTGCATAGACTGGTTAATGTGGTCGGCCGAAGGCTTTGATGTAGAGATAGTTGATGAAACCAAACAGGTAGCCGCACTGGCGGTGCAAGGCCCCACCTCTTGCTCTTGCCTAATGGCCATGGGTTTAGAAGGTATAGAAAATCTTAAGCCTTTTGGTCTCACCACCTTCCCATTTGAAGGCGGTGAGTTAATGGTTAGCCGCACCGGTTTTACGGGTGACTTAGGTTATGAGCTATGGGTAGAGCCTGCACTAGCCGAAGCGCTATGGGATCAGTTATTTGCCGCGGGTAAGCAATACCTGATCCGCCCCTTTGGTTTATACGCCTTGGATATGGCGCGCAAAGAGGCTGGCTTTATACAGGCCGCGGTAGACTTTGTGCCCGCCGAAGACCAGGTGCGCGTAGGCAGAACCCGCTCGCCTTTTGAGATAGGCTTGGGTTGGTTGGTGGATTTTAACAAGCCCTTTTTCAATGGCCGCAAGGCTTTGCTTAAAGAGAAAGAAAACGGTTCCCGCTATCGTTTTGTGATGTTAGATATTGAAGGTAATAAGCCGGCTAACAACTCTTTTATACTCAACAAAAAAGGTAAAGTCATAGGCACTGTCACCTCGGCAGGCTGGTGCCCCAGCGCCAAGGCCAATGTGGCCTTTGGGCAGGTGGATGCCAAGTACGGCGAGATAGGTGAAGAGTTAATTACCGAGATATATTACGAGCGTGAGCTACACTGGACTAAGGTATTAGCTAAAAGCGTGGTAGTAAAAGGGCCTATGTACGATCCCCCAAGAAGAAGAGCAACACCGCCGGCACCCTTTTAATAGCGGCGCCCAGTGTTGTGGTTTAGCGAGCCGCTCTGTTGAGAGCGGCTGCATTTTATACGTATGTGATGGTTAAAAAATTATGAGCAAAACAGCAAACCCTGAGTTAGAGGCTTTTTTAGAGAACAACCCCGAGATACAAATGCTGGAGGTGCTAATACCGGATATGAACGGTATTTTGCGCACTAAACGTATACCTCGCTTGGAGTTTGCGACCTTCTTTAAAGGAAACTTAAAAGCCGTTACCACTATGCCGTTAGTCAATACTATGGGTGATTACAACACCGATATAGGCAAAGAGTACCTCAGTGGCGACCCTGATAAATCCATGAAGGCCATACCCAATACCCTGGCAACTGTGCCCTGGTTAAAATCGCCCACCGGTCAGGTGATGGCGAGCATTACTAACCTCGATGGTACGCCGGGCATGTATGACCCCAGAAATATTTTAGAAAAACTATTGCAAGACCGTTTCTACGCCAAAGGTTTAAAACCCATAGTGGCAACCGAAATGGAATTTTACTTGCTGGAGCAAAGTGATGATGCCAAGCCCAGAGTTAAGCTAGGCCGCATACATGGCACCGGTTTAAAACAGCAGGGCGTGCAATATGCCATGGCCGATGAGTTGTGGGAAAACGACGAGTTCTTAAATGACGTACGCTTAGCCTGTGAGTTGCAGGGCGTGCCTATGACCACCATACATTCCGAGTTTTCGCCCGGCCAGTTAGAAATTAACGTGCATCATGTAGAGGATCCACTGGTAGCCTGTGACCACGCCGTGTTACTAAAGCGCATTATTAAAGGCGTGGCCTTACAACACGGTATGGCGGCCTGCTTTATGGCCAAGCCCTATGCCGAGCTAGCGGGCAATGGCATGCACATGCATGTTAGCGTGTACGATAAAGACGGTAATAATATTTTTGTTGAGCCCGGCTCAGAGCAAGTGCCACCACTAAACGATACCATGCGCCACGCTATTGGTGGCCTGGCCGATACCATGTCGGATTGCATGGCGGTGTTTGCGCCTAATGCCAACTCCTACCGCCGTTTGGTGCCGGGTGCCTATGCGCCGGTGTCTACCGCCTGGGGTTACAACCACCGCGATGTGTCGCTGCGCATACCCACATCGGGCAGCAAAGACTTACGCATAGAGCATAGGGTAGCCGGTGCCGACACCAACCCTTACCTCGCCATGGCCTGTGTATTAATGGGCATAGATTACGGCATGGAAAATAAATGCCAGCCCCATGGCGAGATGGTGCAAGGGGGTGAATTTTTAGGTGAGATGGATGTAGACATCCCCATCACTTGGGAAGCCGCACTGGACGCCTTTGATGCCAGCACTATTGTTAAGGGCTATTTGGGTGAGGAATACTGCGGTTTGTTTTCGCAGATACGCCGCGATGAATGCGATGCCTTCCGTGCCATCGTATCCAATGTGGATTACGAGTGGTATTTACGAGCGGTTTAAACTTCCAGGTCACTCCGGCGAAAGCCGGAGTCTAAAGGATAGGATGTACAGGATAGAACTAACTATTTTAATCCTGCGCCATATAGCTAGATGTGTTCCATTCGGATGTTTATGTTTTCGTGGATGCCGGGTAGTAGCCCGGCAGAGCCTGCCCCATAAGCAAAGTGAATGTTTTGGGCATGACCGGAGTTAAAGTTTTTGCTTTTACATTCTTGCCGCTTAAAGCTTAATACTTACAGCTCAGCCTCAAAGAGGCTGCTTTCCTAATGACCACTCTAACCGAACAAACCCGCAAAGTTGCCCAGCAATACCGTAAGTTTTGGCAGCAGGGCGATCTGGACGGCATACTCTCTATACTCTCACCCAATGCCGAATACATTACCTTTTCTGGGGCCAAACAAGTGCGCGCTAAAGACGTGCAAACCTACGTTAAAATTTCCTTGCCTACCGCACTGCTAGATTATATTTATCACGATGAAGTAAGAGTGGATGGCGATACTGCTTTTTCTACTTATAGCTTTGTTTATATCTCGCCCATTAGTGGCAAAAAAAGTAGTTGCCGTGGCTGTGACGTGATGACTATACGCGATGGCAAAATCATACGCGTGCACGAATACAGTTCTTTTGCTGAGCTGGGCAAAGAGGGCGGGCGCAGTGATTTGGGTAAAATCGCCTTAGATGAGGCTAGCATTAATGCGATAGTAAGAGACACCCAGGCGTATTTTAAAACTCAGCCCTACTTAAACCCTGAGCTGAGTTTAGACGATGTGGCTAAGGCCACAGGCTACAGCCGTAATCAGCTATCTTATGTGTTTAACCAGGTTTTTGACTTGTCGTTTTATCAATATATTAATAACGCCAGAGTTGATTATTTTATTAGCCAATTACAGCAGCCCTGCCGCAATATTACCGCATTAGCGACGGAGTCTGGCTTTAGTTCTATGACGACTTTTTATAAGTTTTTTAAACAAAAAACCGATTTAACCCCCAAACTTTATATGCAACAGCTATAAAGCCCAATTATTTTTTACACCCGCTCCCGCTAGTAAGACATAGCCCTAGTTAATTTATATTCTACTATTGATTATCAAACCTGTGCCTAGCATGCTTAAAGTCAGTTAGGGGAGTGAAATATGTCTAAACAAGAATTGCGATACAACGGCCTCACCGAACTCAAAGAAACCCTGCCGGTAGACTGGTATTTTGACCCAGCACACTACCAGCGTGAGCTGGAGGTGATTTGGTATAAAAACTGGGTTTACGTCTGCAGAGCTGACGCCTTGGCTCAGCCTCGCGCTTTTCGCACCCAGCAAATTGGTAGCCAAAATATTTTAGTGTTGCGTACCGAAGAGGGCAGCTTGCAAGCCTTCCACAATACCTGTCGCCACAGAGGTTCGGTATTAGTAACAGAAACCGAAGGTGTGATGCGCTCTAAAAATATTATGTGCCCCTATCATAATTGGACCTATAACCAGCAGGGTGAATTAATTCGTACCCCTTCAAAGCAGTGCCCTAGCGCATTCAACATGGCTGAACACTCACTGTATGACGTAGCCGTGGTGGACTGGAATGGCTTTGTGTTTGTTAATTTAGCGGGCCAAGATGCCCAAGCTATAGAGCAATGCATAGGTGCAGGCGCTAATGCCTTTGCCAATTGGCCGGCGGCAGATTTAAAAGTGGGGGCCAGCTATAGCAAAACCATGGACTGCAACTGGAAAGTATTTTGGGAAAATTATAATGAGTGCCTACACTGCCCCGGCGTACACAAAGATTTAAGTAAACTGGTACCCATTTACCGCCGCAACTACATGACACCCTATGACGATCCTAACTGGCAACAAAACCTCACTAGCGACGACCCTGCTCTGCGTGGTGGTATGCGTACTGGGGCGCAAACCTGGACTACAGATGGTCAGCCTATAGGCAATGTATTCCCCAATTTAAGTGATGAGGAAAGAGCGCGCGCCTTTACCTATGTGGATGTGCAGCCAACAGCCTTTATTGTCGGCCACGTCGACTATATGCGTATTGTGCGCATTATGCCGCTAGGCCCAGAGAAAACCGAAATACAGGCCGAGTGGCTGTTTATGGAAGAAACTTTAAATGACCCAAACGTAGATATTGCCCCCGCAGTAGATTTTGTGAAACAGGTGATGGCCGAAGATGCCCATGTCTCGGAGTTAAACCAAGCGGGTATGCGCTCTATACGCCATAAAAAAGGCAGCTTAATGCCCGAGGAGTATGCGGTGCATGATTTTCAAAACTGGGTGAGGGCGCAGTTGCGCTAAGCCCTCATTATTTGCTTTTCAGTTAATGCGGGAGATGGCAGGCTGCCCACTAGTGATAGGTGGTGGCTTGCTGTGCTATTAACGCTAGTATTGGCAATGCCTGCTGCCCTGTGAGCTTGGCCTAGCTCTTAGTCTAAGCCCAGGCCTTGCTATTATTGTCTTTGCTGTTGCAGCCCAATATATACCATTAAGGTTATAGTGGTATAAGTTATATAGTCTAAAATGTTAATGGCTTTACTATAGTCCTAAGCGGCGCCTGCGCGCCTGCCTAGGTATTAGTTAGCCGCTATACTCATTATTTTTGGATGTTAACTTAGGTATTGGCTTGCTATGGCCCAACCCCGTAAAAATTTTTCTAACTATATCGTCGATATCTGTACTTCGCAGCGTATTGCTATGCGCCTCAGTCAGGGGCAGTTAGCGCATATGTGCGGGCTAGAGCTTAAGCAAGTGCAGGATTTTGAACAAGGTTTAGACAATCTGTCGCTAGCGCAGCTGGAAATACTGCTCAACACCCTCAATATACAGTGCCTACTCAATGAATACAGCCAGGGGCCAGATGAAGATTTACGCCGTCAGCGCGAGTCCTTGCAGAAAAAAGCACTACGGCAGCTAGCTAAATCCGATGCCATTATCAACGGCTATATAGAGCAGGCCGTGCAGTTAATATGTAAAACAACCTCACAGGTTTTACATGCAGAATTTACGGGGGCTTGGTTGCTGAATGAAGATAAGAATTACCTCAATTGTATAGATGAATATGTGTTGAGCCAGGATTTACACGAACCTGAATATGAATACTCTGCAGAAGAGTTTCCAGCCTGGTTTGCCGAGTTTGAAGGTCGCAGATCCTTGGTGCACGATACGGTTACCGAGTCTAACTATGCTACCCAGCAAGAGTTTGATGAAGAACGTAAGCAGTGGAATATTAAGTCGTCTATAGAAAGCACAGTCATTGAAAATGGCGAAATTATCGGTGTGATCACCAGCGAGGATATTGTAGAACGAAGCTGGACTGTGGATGAAATCAGCTTTCACAATCAGGTTGCCGATTTAATTATGCTAACGGTAAGAAACAGCAACTACCGTAAGATGCAAGAAAGTTTTGATCAAAAGAATCAGCTTATGCAACGGCATCATAATGCGGTTTTCACCCTGATGCATGATGAGTCTATAGCCGAAGGTGTTATACAAGAGGGCTGTGATCAAATAACCAAAGTGGTTGGTGAGCAAGTGGCGCCCGAGGCTTATTCGGTTTGTATATGGCTGTTAGCCAGTGATGATCACAGCATGAAATGTGTGAGTGCTTATCTGGCTACACAAAAAACGCACGATAAAAATAGTGCACGTTATGATTATACGCTGCAAAGCTACCCTAATTATATTAAAGCCTTGGAAAAAAATCGCCTTATCTGTAGTGCGAATGTTTATGAAAGTGAGGCCTACAGTGATTTTGCGGATACCCTGTTAATGGCAGACGGTATTGTCTCTTCGGCCAGCGTGGGGGTGTATGTATACGGCAAGCTCGTAGGGGGTGTATGTATAGACTACTGTGAGCTGCACCAGTGGAGTTCAGAAGAGGAAGGATTGCTTTCGGATATAAGCAACCAAGTTTCTTTGCTGGTTTTAAATCACGAGCGCAAGAAGTCCAGTCACCAGCTACATATGCTGTCGCGCGCGGTAGAAAATAGCTCCAGTGCTGTTTTTATTGCACAGCAAGATAGGCGTATTAATTACTGTAATAATCAGTTTTTAAAATTATTAAACAAAGATGCCTCGCAAATATTAGGGCTAAAGGTTAACGAGTTGCCATTTTCAGATAGCTCAGTTGATGATGCAGTTGCTATGCTTAATGCCATTGCTAAAAACGAAGCCTGGCGCGGCGAGTTAGAATTTAAAAGAGAACACGACCATGCCTTGTGGATTTTGTTTTCAATTACCCCAGTAGTTAATAATGAGCGGGGCGTTATAGAGTATGTGGGGGTGTGTGAAGACATAAGTAATATTAAGTTAGCTCACCAAGAGATGGAGCAGCTAGCCTTCTATGATCCGTTAACGGGCTTGGTCAATAGGCGCTTATTTAAAGAGCGTTTAAAGCAGCATATTAGTTTTGCCAAGCGCCATGGTACCCAGGCAGCCATTTTATACTTGGATTTAGATAGATTTAAAGTGGTTAATGATACCTTGGGGCATGATGTAGGTGATCAGCTACTGGTGGCTATTGCTGATAGGCTAAAGACTTCCATGCGCGAGCAAGACACCGTGGCTAGATTAGGTGGCGATGAGTTTACCGTGCTGGTCCCCGATATAAAAAATATCTCTGATGTAGAGGCCTTAGCCAGAAAAATCATTGCCGTAATTCAAAAGCCAATAGCTGTGGCAGGTAAAAAATTATCCACCACGACCAGTATAGGCGTTAGCCTTTATCCTGATCACGAAAAAGATTCTATAGAGTTGATGAAAATGGCAGATATGGCCATGTATCACGCGAAGAGCGAGGGGCGCAATAACTACCAAATCTACAATGAGCGCATTAATATGTTTAGCGCTGATTATTTGGATATGGAAAATGATTTACGGCAAGCCCTGGTTAATAAAGAATTTGTGCTGTATTACCAGCCCATTATCGATGCTAAAACCCATCGTATCCATAAGTTAGAGGCGCTAATACGCTGGCAGCATCCCACTAAGGGCCTGTTGTCACCGGTGGTATTTATACCGGTCGCCGAAGAGCTGGGGTTAATAGAAGGTATAGGAGCCTGGGTGTTGGAGCAGGCCTGTACAGATCTAGTGCAAATGCATAAGACCCACCCTGAGGTTCAGATGGCGGTCAATTTAACTGCGGGAGAATTCTCAAACCCGGAATTGGTTAAAAAAGTTAAATCCGTGTTGGATAAAACGGGCTTGCCAGGTCGTTTCTTAACACTGGAAATCACCGAGTCTATGTTGATTTCGCAATTAGAAAAAGCCATTAACACCCTTAAAGGGCTAAAGAAAATGGGTATAGTCATCGCCATAGACGATTTTGGTACAGGCTATTCATCGTTAAGTTATTTAAAACGTTTGCCCTTAGATTTCTTGAAGGTAGACCGCTCTTTTGTGAAGGATATTCCAGAAGATAATAATGATATGGAAATCACCGCGGCAGTAATTTCTATGGCTCAAAAACTACATCTACAAGTGGTTGCCGAAGGGGTGGAGACCGAAGAGCAGTTGCGTTTTTTGGAAGGTAATAGTTGTAACTATTATCAGGGCTATTTATTTTCTAAGCCCAAACCCTACGCAGAGTTAGAGACTGTTTTCACAGAGATGCTGACTAAGCTTGATCAAGAAGTTTTATAAAAATAACAGCCCTGTAGCTGCTGTTGATTTAAAATAAATGGTTGTTTGTGTTTAGCTGTTGCTGCGCCGGTACTCTATCGGCGTCATGTCGCACCAGCGTTTAAAGGCTCGGTCAAAGGCGCTGCTTTCAGAATAGCCTAACAAATAAGCTATTTCTGTTGCGGCTAAGCTGGTGTTGGTTAAATAATGAGTGGCCAAGCTTTTTCGGGTGGCGTCTAACAGTTGGCTGTAGTTATAGCCCTGTTCTGATAGCCTGCGTTGCAAGGTTCTGGCTGTAAGATGTAGCGTGCTGGCCATATCTTCTATACTGGGTAGTGCTTCGGGTAATGAAGCTACTATGCTTTGCTGCACCTTTTCTATTAAAGAATCTTCACTGTTGTCGGTGACTTTATCTATACGGCGTAGTGCTTCTTCCAGCGTATTGGCCAATGGCTCATTGGCGTTAATAATGCTTAAGTCTAAGGTGGACTTGTCAAAAATGATTTTATTAGTAGCTTGGTTAAACAGTAGTTGCTCGCAAATAAGGCGCTTATGTTCACTGGTATCTTCGGGTTCTGCATGTTGAAAATGCGCTGCCAGTGGGCGCCAGTCCGCCTGCGCTAATTTTCTAATTAGGTAAACGCTATACATGCAGCTGATTTCTGAATCTTGGCGGCTATAGCTGAGGTTCTGCGATAGGATACGATAGGACAGTTGAACCAGATCGCTAGTAATGTTCAGCGCTACCTCTATATTAGATTGATATAAATGGTAATAGCGGGTATGTAGCTTTAAGGCCTGGCCTACAGTGGCGATACTATTAATGGCATAGCCTAAAATCCCTAAGTCGCTAAATGCTAGCTCCTCGTAAATGTGTAAGCCTATATTAGGATCTTGGCAGTCTATGGCGGCTTGCTCCAGAATGTTTTGAAAACATTCCATAGTAATATCGCCCTCGCTTGCAAAGCTTTCTTCAGCTAATGCGTATAGCTTGAGATATTGCTTAGCCTGTATCGGGTGGTGCTTATGCAAATAGCGAAAAACCGGTACCAGAAAACGGCTGCTAATGGTAGGCGTAGTAAGTGAGCTGCTAAGGGGTAGAGGGCGCTTGTTATTTTTAGCCATGTTGTTTAAGAGCCCCTACACACTACGTGCCAATGTTGTCATCTGTGGTCAATATTAATACCCAGAGATAGATGATAATACAAGCGTATTAGGGCGCAACTGAAAGCTAGATAATAAATAGAGCTTGATCACCATGAGTACAGAAGCCTTGGCTATTAAATCCCCGCTAGTGATTGCTGCAGTGGTTTTTATGACGGTAGTTTCTGCTGCAGGTTTTTTGTTGCTGCCTTTATTGGTGGGTACAGTTAGCAGCGCCTTATCGTTTAATGATAAGGAGTTAGGTTATTTATCTTCATTTGTATTGTTGGCTTCTGCCATTAGTTCGGTAGGGGCTGTATTTTGGGTGAGAAAAATCAATTGGCGCTTAGCGGGGGCAGTATCTTTTGGGTTTATGATATTAGGCCACAGTGTGGCTATTTTTTCTGAACAGGCAATGCTTACCGTGCTGGCATTAGCGCTAGCCAGTTTTGGTGGTGGCTCAGCCTACTCTTTAATGTTGACGGTGCTCTCGGACAGCAGCCAGCCCGATAGAAATTTTGGATTTTCCATCGCAGCGCAAGTGGCTTTTCAGGTGTTAGGTTTGGCGCTGTTACCGGGGCTAATTGCGCAAACGGGCTTGTTGGGTTTGTTGACAGTGCTATTGTTGTTAGATTTTGTGGCTATGCTGGCGGTGTTGTTATTACCTGGCGCTGGCAAAACAGTATCGCAGTTAATAAAGCTAAGTAGCATTATGCAGCCCGGCTCTTTATTAGCTTTAATGGGCTGCTTCTTTTTCTTTTTTAATGTCGGCTGCTACTGGACCTATATAGAGCGCATGGGGGCGGCGTCTGGTTTGGCTGCTAGCTTTATGGGCTGGGGTTTGTCTATAGGTGTGGCAGTGGGTATTGCCGGTGCTTTATTAGCGGCATGGAAGGGCGAACGCTATGGCCGTGGTATCCCTTTAGCCATAGGTGCGGTGGGTACGGTGATTGCGGTGTTAATGTTGGCGGGGGTGATTACTGAGGCACTATTTATTGCCAGTGCAGCCTTGTATAACTTTGTGTGGAATTATTCGCTGGCCTATCAGTATGCGGCAGTAAATGCGGTAGATCGTTCGGGCTGCAGTGTTGCAGTGGCACCTGCCTTTCACTCTATGGGGGCGGCACTGGGGCCTGGGTTGGCGGCCTTATTAATGGTGCAGGGTGATTTTAGCGCGGTGTTGTGGTTGATTACGGTTTCCGTGTTATTGAGCTTGTGTTGCTTTGTAATGGCCTTTGCTCTGGGCAAAAAAACACTAGCGGTTATTTGATAGCTATAAAAACAGGATAAGTGAGCAAACTATGTCGGTTAAGCAACAAACTACGAAGGCAAAAAAACGCGCCCGCGATTTGGGCCTACCCTTTAAAGGTCAACCTGGGCCTTACAATGCCATCAGCGATGTGGCTGGGGTAGAGGTAGGTTTTACCACGGTACAAAAATCTCACCCGCATTTAGAGGTGGGGGTAGGGCCTATTAATACCGGCGTGACTGCCATATTACCCCGCGGCCGCGAAAAAAATCCCCAGCCGGTATGGGCGGCCACCTTTGATTTAAACGGTAATGGTGAAATGACCGGCAGCCACTGGATAGACGATGCCGGTTATTTTTTTGGCCCGGTTTGCATTACTAATACTCACAGCGTAGGCATGGTGCATCACGCCACGACCAAATGGATGATACAGCAATACCCCGACATGTTTATTGCTGGTCACGGCTGGGCCATGCCGGTAGTGGCTGAAACCTATGATGGCCCCACCAATGATATTTGCGGCCAGCATATTAACGCGCAGCATGTTATGGATGCGCTTAACAGCGCCGCTACCGGGCCAGTAGCCGAAGGTAACGTAGGCGGCGGCACGGGTATGCAAACCTATGAGTTTAAAGGCGGCACTGGCACCAGCTCGCGCGTTTTTAAAGCGGCAGCGCAACAATTCACTGTAGGGGTATTGGTGCAATCCAATTTTGGTATGCGCAGTGAGTGTAATTTATTTGGGGTGCCGGTAGGTGAGCATTTAACCGAGGGGGCCTGGCTAAGTGAGGTCATGGGCCACGAGCAGGGATCTATTATTGTCAATATCGCCACCGATGCGCCGCTGTCCTCATCGCAGCTTAAGCGACTCGCTAAACGCGGCGCTATGGGCATAGCCAGAACTGGCTCACCCGGTGGCCATCACTCTGGCGATTTGGTGCTGGCCTTTTCCGTAGCCAATGGTTTAGAGCTGCCCAAGCAGGGCCAGCCGCAACCGGCCAGTTTTAAATTAGATGTGCTCAATGAAGAATATTTAGATAGCTTATATTTAGCGGCAGTACAGGCAGTAGAAGAGGCCATTATTAATGCCATGGTTGCCGCTGAGACTATGGCGGTGGTTAAACCGGCAGGCTATATATTGCCAGCTATAGATCACCAGGCTTTGGCCGCTTTAATAAAGCAATACCATGGTTAAGTGCTATGCGGTAGGTAATGGCCTGCAGCTACCGGTTAGCATCATGGTTATTGATAAACCAAAAAAAGCCCGCATAGTAAAACTGATGCGGGCAAAGAGTGACCATTGTTGCTGTTTGGCTTAAGTATCCGCAGGCGGCGTTTGCTTGGCTCTAGCGGGGGCCCAAAAAGGTTTTGTTTTTTTAGTGCATTTGCACACTTTACGTATCCAACGTAATTCTTTTTGGTGATACACCTCGGCATAAATAGGGCCGTCGGCATATTTCCCTTCTACCAATCCCAAAGCGATATTGGCTTTAACCACCGGCGACCACATGGCCGAGGTGACATAGCCAATTTGTTTTTGGCAGGCCGCATCGCGGTATAAAATGGCGCTTTCGGCGGCTTTGTTGCCTTCTATATCCAGTTTTAATAAGCGTCTATGTTTACCCGCTTGTTTTTCTTTTAATAAAGCGGCCCTGCCGGTGAAGTGGCCTTTGTTAAAATTCACTATCCAGCTTAATGCCATTTCAAAAGGCGAGTGATCGTTGCCCTTATCCATGGTGTGTAAGGCGGGGTGAAAGTCCACGTAAGGGCTTAAAAAGCCAGCTTCTAGGCGCGCTTTTTCCAGCGATTCTAAACCTAAGGGCTGCACGCCAAAGATTTTGCCGGTACTAAATACATCATCCCAAAGGGCAATAGCATTTTTAGGGTCTATCCATAATTCATAGCCCAGGTCGCCGGTAAAGCCAGTGCGGGAAATCATGATTTCGCCATCCAGGTAAGGGAACTTGACTATGTCAAAAGGCTTGGCATTTTCAATGCCTTTAAACCCCATGGCTTTTAATAGCGCGCAGGAGGTGGGGCCTTGTATAGCCAGTGCCGCAAGTTCGTGGCTCATGTCGGTAATGTCAACATGGTCGAAACCGACTTTGGCTAATTGAAACCAATCCATATTCGGCTCGGCACAGGTGAGCATGAATTCATCCTGTGACAAGCGAAATATAGTGCCGTCATCAATGATGCGGCCAGCATCGGTACACCAAATATTGTATTGCACTGTATTAACCGGGTGCTTAGTCACATCGCGGGTCACCATGCGGTTAAGCATGGCTTCGGCGTCTGGGCCTTTAAAGCGATACTTGTTCATGGGCGATACGTCTAACACGCCGCAAGTGTTGCGGGTAGAGAAGTATTCTAAGTGCTCGTCCCTATAATAATTGGCGGCTAAAAAGCCATTCCACTCCTCCCATGCCTGGTTAAAGTTTAAGGGCGATGTGCGCTCGTGAAAAGGCGAACCCAGCGAACCGTTGGGTACGTGAGCAATCTGCTCGGGCTTTAATAAATTTGCGATAGTTAGAGGCATGCTTATTTCTCCTCTTTGAGTATGTAGTTAGCAGCGTTGGCACCGGCTGCGCCCATGATGCCGCCACCCGGATGGGAGCCAGCACCGCAATTATAAAAGCCTGCAACCGGCGACTTATATTGTGAGGCCCCGTAAGCAGGGCGGTTCATCCACCAAGCATCAATCGCAAACTCACCGTGGTGCCAGTGGCCGCCGGTAACGCGAAATTGCTGTTCTAAATCTACCGGGGTGAGTAATTCGCTGGCCACAATTTGTGAGCGTATATCGGGTGCGTATTGCTCTAAGGTTTTTATAACGTTTTCTAGCAGTGTGCTGCGATGGGCATCCCAACCGCCTGCTATATCGTAGGGTGTGTATTGCACTTGTATAGAAACTACATGCTTACCCGCCTCAGCCAAACTGTTATCGTGCAGTGAGGGCACAATAACTTCTAATGCTAAATCTTCGCCTAAGCCTTTGTACTTAGCCTGGTCAAACGCGTTTTCTATGTATTGCATAGTCGGCGCAATAATTATGCGGCCATTGGCTTTGTTTAGGCCAGTAAACTTAGGCTCAGCATTTAAGGCCAAATGTACTTTTGACACCAGGCCGTTCATGCGCAGGCGGTTGATGCGTTGGGTAAACTCCACATCTAAATGCTGAACACCTAGCAGCTTAAAGAAACTGGTTTTAGGATCAGTGTTAGAAATAATATGGTTGGCAGAAATGCTTTCACCATTTTCTAAACTAACACCCGTGGCCTGCATATCTTGAACAATAACGCTGGCCACAGGGCTGCCTGTGCGTATTTCTGCGCCATAGGCTTTAGCAGATTTTGCTAAGGCGTTAATTAAACCGCCTACGCCACCTTTGGGTAAAGGCAGTTCGCCATTACCAGACATATCGCCAGACATTTTTAACAGTTGGTTAAGCACGGCATTGTTAGGCGAGCGCGGTGCCAGCTTATTACCCACGTTGTAATCCCAGCTTAAGGCGGCTTTTAATAATGGGGTTTCAAAAAACTCATCCATCATGTCTTGCGCGGGTAGGAAAATCATACGCATAAATTCGCGCATATCGGTTTTACCTAAGCTGCGTACTTTAAGGCCAAACATGCCCAGCGTGGATGCATCTTTAAAGCCGCCATCGGTCATTACCGGTGGCGTTTTATGCCAGGTGGCATCCATGGTATCGGCAAAGCGGCCTAGTAAGCGCTTATAGGCTTGGTAGGATTCGGCATCTGCTGCACTGGCACCTTGCACCTCGCCATTGGCGATAGTGATGTGCTGGCCTGCCGGTGACAATGCCACCGTGGCTAAAGAGTTAGCCGCTAGTTCAAAGCCGTGTTTACGTAGCTGTAAGTCATTAACTAACTTGTTGGTGAGCTGCGGCAGTGTGTGTGCCACCGAGGCTTTAAAGCCGGGGGCAAACTCTCTAGTGGCGCCTAAGCCGCCTAGTTGCTCTGCGGCTTCTAATACCAGAACTTTTTTACCCGCTTTGGCTAAGTAGCCTGCGCAAGCGAGACCGTTGTGGCCGCCACCAATAATGATGGCGTCATAATGTTTATTATTCATCGACGTCGTCCTTAGGAACTGTGTTGGGGCGTTTTAAATCCAGTAAAATTTCACGGGCCGCGTTAGCGCCGCAGGCTGAGGATACGCCGCCGCCGGGGTGGCTACCTGAACCGCACATATACATACCTTTGGCGGGGCCGCGGTACTGTGAGTAGCCTGGGAAGGGGCGGTTAAACATCAGCTGGTCTAAGGTGAGCTCGCCCTGGAAAATATTACCTTCGGTTAGCCCTACTTCGTTTTCAATTTCATAGGGGGTGCGTACTTCTTTATGCACAATAAAATCGCGGAAGTTGGGGCTGTACTGGCTGATTTGGTTTATCACCGTTTCACCAAAGGCCTCGCGTTTTTCTGGCGTCCAACCGCCTTCAATTTCTGCTGGGCAGTATTGAATAAAACAAGAAACAAAATAGTTACCCGGTGCGGCGTGAGTTGGGTCCCAAATAGAAGACTGGGTCATTTCAATAAAGGGATCTTCCGACCAGCGGCCGTGCTTCCAATCATCGTAGGCTTTTTCCATGCGGTCGCGGGTATCCAAAAACTGCATAGAGCCGTTGCGCAACATATGATCTTTGGGCATAGAGGGCCAGTCAGGCATGCCGTTTAAGGCGATGTTGACCTTGCCTGATGAGCCGCGAATTTTAAAGTTGGTGGCTTTTTTGTGCAGGTCTTCGGGTATGTCTTCCCTGTTCATAATCTTGGTAAAGGTACGTTTAGGATCAAGATTAGAAACCACTATGTCTGCGTAAATCTCGTTGCCATTTTCTAAGGCGACACCGCGGGCTTTGTTGTTTTTAACAATGATTTTATCCACCGGCGCATTTGTCATAATCTCACCGCCGTGCTCTTTAAGGGCGCTGGCGATGGCATTGGAGATAGCACCCATACCACCACGGGCCAAGCCCCATGCACCTACCGCGCCGTCTACGTCACCCATTACATGGTGCAGTAATACATAGGCGGTGCCCGGTGAGTACACGCCCAGTGCGGTGCCGATAATGCTGGAGGTGGCTAAGGTGGTTTTAATCAGTTCGTTTTCAAAGTATTCATCCAAAAAGTCACCGCAGCTCATAGTCATAAAGCGGATAAATTCGCAAATATCTTTTTCGCTCATGTCTAAAAACTTTTTCGCCATAAAGGCCATTTCGCTGATGTCGCGCGGCTTAAAAGACGTAGGGTCGGCTGGGGTGCGCAACATAAAGTGGCGAATAAACTTTGCGTAGCGCATCAAGTCGGAATAAAAACGATTGGAAGCATCGGCGTCGCGCTTAGAGTGACGCGCGTACTCACGGTACATCATGGCGTGATCGTGATACTCGGCTATGTAATCACCGTTGCGGGCAAAGTTGGTATTGCCGGAATAGGGCACTACCATTAAGCCGTGGCGGGTTAAATCCAAGTCGCGGTGTATGGATTGGCGCAGCAGGCTACACACATAGGAGCAGTTTGAATAAATCCAGCCCGGGTGTAGCTCGCGGCTTACCGCGGCGCCGCCTATATAGTCATTTTTTTCTACCACCAACACGTTCAAGCCAGACTTGGCGAGATACGCGGCATTGGTTAGGCCGTTGTGGCCAGCTCCAATAACAATGGCATCATATTTTTTAGCCATGGGATGTGATCTTCCTCTTCTTGTTTGATGTTTGAGCAAAGCATACGCAATCAAATCTGGCTTATGCAGAGCGCATAGTGGACAATGAGGGGATATAAAGGGACATAAAGGAGGCCGAAAATGACCCGCTCCAAACCACAACCCGCCGTGACTGAGCAAAAACAACTACTGCACAGTCATGAAATTCAGCTACTTATTGCCGAACTGGTGCAGCAGCAAGCCGTGCCCTTAGAGTTGATACTAGAAGATACCGGAGTAAGTGCCAGAGCCTTGGAGAATCCCTCTTTAAGGCTGACCCTAGAACAGGAGCTGGCGCTGTATAAGCGTATTGCTAGCCTTAATACCAACCCCTTGTTAGCGCATAGAACAGGGGTAAAGCTGGGCCTGCCTAATTACGGTATTTTGGGTTATGCCATGGTGGCTTCACCCACTTTGCGCGACGCCTTGCAGCTAATGGTAGAGTTTGCTCCCTTGGTGAGCTGGGCTGCGCACAGTGTGTTGACTCAGGAAAGCTACCGTGGCGAGGCCTGCCTGTGCCTGACCATACATCCCACGCCCTCCGACGAGCGCACGTCGGTATTAGAGGTAGAGAGCACCTTTGCCTCTTTGCAAACAGTGTTTAATGAGTTGGTGGCCGAGCGGGTTAGCTTTAACCGGGTGACCTACAGCCACCCTTGCCCAGTGCCCGATAGCCAGCCCTATGAAGAATTGTTCCAGTGCCCGGTAGATTTTTCTCAGCCCAAAAATAGCCTCTACCTGAGCAAAGCCCTATTGGCGCGGCGGCTGCCGCATGCCCAGCCCGAGCACGCTAGCCTATTAAAGGATTTATGCGCTGAGACACTGATTAGCCTACGCCAGGATAGGGGGCTGGTAGCGGCAATTAAGGCCTATATAGATGGCTATGAGCAAGGTGTACCCAGCCTGGATGAAACAGCCCAGTACTTTCATCAATCCTCTCGCACCCTGCGGCGGCATCTGCAGGCTCAGGGGCTATCCTTTAGAGGCTTGATTGATGAGGCGCGCTATAGCTCGGCCAAACGCTACCTTAGCTCTACCAATTTAACAGTAGAAATTATAGGAAAAACATTAGGTTACGCTGATGTGCGCAGTTTTCGCACAGCCTTTAAGCGCTGGTCGGGGATGTCGCCAGCTGCCTACCGCGGGCGTTAGAAACAGTATTGTGATAACTGGCATTAAATGATCGTACAGAAAACTATATACGTATTTAAATTGCTGTAGTATAGTTTTTCACCAGATATAAAGAGCTAATAGCAGCCGTTTAACTAAGGTGAGTGATGATGAAATTTATAGCGACTGATGTAACCGATTCCAAAGATAAAATGAAGGCCATGGTAGCCGAGCAATTAAAAAAGAAAGGCTTTGCTATCAACCCGTATTTTTATCGCTCGCATGTGACCTACCAGGCTGAGCTGGAAAACATATTGTTTAAAAGCTGGCTCTATGCCGGGCATATCAGCCAAATCCCCAATAATGGTGATTACTTTTTATTTGAGTTGGCGGAAGACTCCATCATTATCAGCCGCGACCAAAATGGTGAAGTGCAGGCACTCATGAACATTTGCCGTCACCGTGGTGCTCGCGTTTGTGAAGAGCACAGCGGCAACCGTAAAACTTTTGTTTGCCCCTATCACGGCTGGGTATTTAACACCGACGGTTCTCTAAAAATGGCTAGAGCCATGGAAATGAAAGAAGGCTTTGACCCTAAAGATTACGGCCTTAAAAAAGCGAGGCTGGAAATTTTTGAAGGCCTGATTTTTGTTAACACCGACCCCAATGCCGCCGACTTTAAAGCGCCTTTAGAAAAACTGCGGGTGCCGCTATCGGCCTACGATTTACCTAACGCTAAAATCGCTCACAGCCACACCTATAAAATTGATGCTAATTGGAAGCTGGCAATAGAAAACTATCAAGAGTGTTATCACTGTGCGACCTCCCACAGGCAATATGCCAAGCTACACAGCTTAAAGGATTTAGAAGAAAAATCAGCGCCTATTAACGAGGCCATGCATGCGCGCTCAGAAGCAATGACAGGCTTACCCGGCTTAACGGTAGATTTTTATGAAGCCTGTAATTATGCCAACGGTTTTGGCGCTGACGTTTATCACAGCCGTTACGCTCTATATGATGATTTTAAAACCGGCAGTCGCGATGGCCAGCCCGTGGCACCCTTAATGGGCAGCTTTAAAGGCTACGATGGCGGCGCCGGTGATTTTCAAATGGGGCCGCTGTGCTTTATGTTGAATTATCCCGATCACTGTGTGTTGTATCGTTTTACTCCCCGTGGCTTAACCCAAACCGATTTAGAGGTAGTTTGGTTTGTGAAAGGTGATGCCGTAGAGGGCAAAGACTACGATAAAGATGAGGTCACTTACCTGTGGCATCACACCACCCTGGAAGACGAGTATATTATTACGCGCAACAGCGAGGGGGTGAACTCACACTTCTTTGAACCAGGGCCTTATCACCCCGAGTTTGAAGAACCCTGCATAGAATTTATTGACTGGTATTTAACAACCCTGCATCAATCAGCGTAAGTTATTAGCAGTATCAATTTTAAGCCCGCCTTTGCGCGGGCTTTGCTATTACAGGCCAGTAAAGCTGGCGGAAAATGCTTGTGAAAAAATACGCAACAGCTAGGCTGTAATCAGCCTATTAGTTAAAAGTCATTATTGAGGTAAGTTTTGAAAAAAGAAGTACTTATTTTTTTGCATATGAATGACGAGCACCCCGGTTATATTGCCGATTTTCTCGCGGCCAACAATATTCCCTATAGAGTCATACGCAGTTATAACAACGAGCTGATACCGCAATTAGACGACAGCATGGCAGGCCTGGTATTTATGGGCGGTATAATGAGTGCCAATGATGACTTGCCCTGGATAAAACAAGAGCTGCGCTTAATTGAGCAGGCACTGGCTGCGGATGTGCCACTATTAGGGCATTGTTTGGGAGGGCAGCTAATTAGTAAAGTTTTAGGTCAAAGTATTAGTAAAAGCCCTGTTGCCGAAGTGGGCTGGCATAGGTGCCAAACACAGGATAACGCCATTGCTAAAGAGTGGTTAGGCGATTTAGATAATTTCCAAATGTTTCACTGGCATTACGAAACCTTTTCTATACCTGAGCAAGCTACCCATATTTTTGCTACGCCACATTGTCGCAATCAGGCTTATGTTTACCGTGATAATGTATTGGCTATGCAATGTCATGTAGAGATGACAGCGCCTTTAGTGGTGTCGTGGGTAGACTCTTGGCCTGAAGGCTTGGTTAACGTGAGTGATAGTGAGCAAAATATCATGCAAATAAAAGCGGATTTAAGCACTAAGATCGCGGAGATTAATATTGTGGCCGAGCAACTTTATAGCCGCTGGATACAGTCTTTAAAATCTTACTGATGCAGCGCTTGCAGTCTTACACCCAACAAATTAAACATTAGTGAGAACAGTGATGAGTAAAAATAGAGATTTATTTAACAAACATTTATTACACCCCTGGGGTAACCTGCCCGAGTTAGGCGAAGATGAATCCATCTCGGTAATAGTAAAAGGCGAAGGTGCTTATATTTACGATGAAGAGGGTAATAAGTTACTGGATGGCCCTGCCGGTATGTGGTGTATGCAAACCGGCTATGGCCGTAAAGAAATTGCCGATGCCATAGCAAAGCAGGTGATGGAGCTGGGCTATGCGACCTCGTTTACCGTGACTAACCCTGTGGAGGCAGAATTAGCACAACGTATAGCCTCACAAACACCCGGAGATTTAAACCGCATCTTTTTTACTACCGGTGGCTCTACAGCGGTAGATTCGGCCTTACGTTTATGCCAGTTGGCTAATAATATTAAAGGCCAGCCACAGCGTAAGCATATTCTTACCCGCGAGAAAGCCTATCATGGCAGCACATTTTTAGGTGCCTCGGTCACGGGTAAAGAGCGCGATAAATCTGCCATGGATGTGTATCAAGATTATGTGCATTTTTTAAGTGTGCCCTGCCAATATCACCACCCCGATTTTGATTCGGAAGCAGACTTTTGTGATTTTCTAATCCAAGAGTTAGAAGACAAAATCGCCGAGCTAGGCCCTGAGAACGTGATGTGCATGATAGCCGAGCCGGTATTGGGTTCGGGTGGCGTGGTGGTGCCTCCGGCCGATTATAATCGTCGCTGTTGTGAAACCGTACAAAAGCATGGCATTTATTATATTGCCGATGAAGTGGTTACCGCCTTTGGCCGCTTGGGCCATTGGTTTGCCTCAGAGAAAGTATTTAATACCAGCCCAGATATTATTACGTTTGCCAAGGGTATTACCTCCGGCTATGTACCCTTAGGAGGCTATGCCGTTTCGGATAAATTTATGGAGGCAATCAGTGGCGACAATGCCAAGGGGCGTATTTATTCTAATGGTTATACCTGGTCTGGCGCACCTGTGCCCTGTGCCGCGGCATTAGCCAGCTGGGATATTATTGAGAATGAAAAAATTCTTGATAATGTGCATGAAGTTGGCCCGTATTTTCAAGAGCAATTACGCACTTTAAAAGATATACCTTTAGTCGGTGATGTGCGCGGCATAGGCATGATGGCCGCAGTAGAAATGACCTTGCAAGGTCACACCGGCAGCCGTGAAGATTTATTAGCAAAAGATTATGCCATAGGCGCTATGGTGGATGATTACTGCCACCAGTTTGGCTTGTTAGTGCGGCCTTTTATTAATGTTTGCATTATGTCGCCGCCGTTAATCTTAACCAAGGCACAGGTGGATGATTTGGTGTTAGCTATGCGCAAGGCCTTAGAGCTAACTTTAAATGATTTGCGCGAGCAGGGTATTTGGGTGGATTAAGCGCTAGTGCTTGAGGGTATAGTTTTACGATTAAGATCTGCCGGTACTTTATTAAGTGCCGGCATTTTTTATCGCCCAAATTGGCTATACACATTTATAAATGCATTTCACCGGCGCGTTCGGGCTGGTAGAGCACTTCAATAATTTCCACTTGCAGTTGGCCGCCGCCTGGCTTGGGCCATTGTATTTGATCGCCTTCAGCTAAACCTAACAGGGCGCTGCCTACTGGGGCGAGTATTGAGATTTTACCCTGTTGGCCATCACTGTCTTGCGGGTAAACCAGAGTCAGCGAAAACTCTTTGTTAGACGACGCCACTTTAAATCTAACGGTAGAGTTCATAGTGACTATGTTGCTAGGCATGTCCTCTGGGGCAAGGATTTCGGCGCGTGCCAACTCGTCGACTAAATCATCAATGCCTGGGGCGGTGTCTTGCTTCATGTTGTCTATCATTTTTTCTAAACGTGATAGGTCTAAAGATGAAACAGTGATTTTAGGTTTGGTGTCCATGATGTTCCTACTCAATGTGGTGGTTGTTAATCACCCAAGCTTATATGGTTATAGTGGCTTAGCCAGTTAACCGTGAGCTGTAGCTGAGGCTAAAACAGAACTGGGCTATATTAGCGACAGGCTACAAATTAAGTAGCGAATGTAGCATGTTAGTTGCTGTTTATTAAGATGATTTCAAATTCAATTATTACGTCGGCAATTGGCTATGGCGGCTGTGAGGTAAACCGCCAGGCAAAAAAATACCGGGCTAGCCCGGTATTTTTTTATAGGGTGCAGCTTGCTTATTTATTGATCATGCTTTGTTGGTAATTTTCTATACCAACCTTGTCGATAAGGCTCAGCTGAGTTTCCAGCCAGTCTACGTGCTCTTCTTCCGATTCCAGTATGTCTTGCAGCAGGTCGCGGCTAACATAGTCCCTAATGGATTCGCAGTATTCTATGCCATCGCGTAAGTCGGGTATGGCTTTTAATTCCAGTTTTAAATCGCATTCCAGCATTTCTTTGGTGTTTTCGCCTATAAAGAGTTTGCCTAAGTCTTGTAGGTTGGGCAGCCCCTCTAAAAATAAAATACGCTCGATAAGCAGATCGGCGTGTTTCATTTCGTCTATAGACTCTTCGTATTCATGGTCGGCCAGCTCTTTTAAGCCCCAATCCTTGTACATGCGCGAGTGTAAAAAGTACTGGTTAATGGCAACTAGCTCGTTACCTAGAGCTTTATTAAGAAACGTAATGACTTTGGGGTCGCCTTTCATGGTCGCATCCTGTTGGCTGATAAAGTGATAAAAATATCAGTAAAAGTCTGCGCGGAAAGTACGGCTCTGTCAAACAGAGATTGGGAGGTTTACCGTTTAATAATTAACAATAAAAATGCGAATACATCGCATTTGTTTTAAGTCTGTATAAGGCTTAGCTTACCGCGTAAAACAACTGCTCGTTGTCTACTTGGTTTTGTAGGCTTTCGTTAAAAATTTCACGGGCGATAATGCCACACTTGCCACACTGCGAGGCCAGATTTAACTCTTTGCGAACTTGGCCAAAGCTTTTGCCGCCATTGGCCACGGCTTCGCGTATTTGGCTGTCGGTAACGGATTTGCAAAGGCAAATATACATGTGCGTGTCTCTCTAACGGTCTGTAACTAGCGTCTGTAATGTGCGCTCACCATGGCTGGCTAACGGTGCATTGCCCACAGTGGCTACTAAGCGCTGCTGGGGCAGGGTAGCCGGCAATGTGCTAAAGTTAATCTAAATGAGAATCGTTGTCAATATCATTAAGTGCTTTATTTGGTTAATAAGTAAACGCTAGGTGTGGCAGGCGTATTGATAGTTTTAAACTATTAAGTCGATTTAAAAAAATGGGTGGGCTTGGGCGGGCGGGCTGTGTACTATCACAAGCCCTTAGCTAGGCTTGGCAGTGGCGTAAGCCGCTATTGCTGGGTGCAAACTAGCCGCTATAGTCACTGTAGCGTAATGAAAGGCTGTTACGGTTATTCAGGGGCTTTTTAAGGGTGGCCTTAAAGGGCAGGAATAACCGCAAATAATGTAAACATAACTTTTTGGAGGCTCGAACAATGAGTGTACTCGTTGGCAAACCCGCACCGGATTTTACTTGCAGCGCTGTTTTAGGTAATGGCGAGATAGTTGATGGTTTTAACCTAACTGAAACCATCAAAGGCAAGATAGGCTTGGTGTTTTTCTACCCCTTAGACTTCACTTTTGTGTGCCCTTCAGAGCTATTAGCGGTAGACCACCGCATGGCCAAGTTTAAAGAGCTGGGTGTAGAGGTTATTGGTGTATCTATAGACTCGCACTTCACTCACAACGCCTGGCGCAACACGCCTATCAACAAAGGCGGCATAGGCCCTGTAGGCTACACCTTGGCAGCCGATATTAACCATGATATCTGTCGCGCTTACGATGTTGAGTCGGTTGATGGCGTTGCATTCCGCGGTGCGTTTATTATCGATAAAGAAGGCATAGTGCGTTCACAAACTGTTAACGACCTACCTTTAGGCCGTAACTTTGACGACTTTATCCGTGTTATCGAAGCCCTACAATTCCACGAAGAGCATGGCGAAGTTTGCCCAGCTGGTTGGAACAAAGGCGACAAGGGTATGGATGCATCACCTGAAGGTGTTGCCGCTTACCTAAGCGAGAATGCTGATAAGCTTTAAGTAAAAAGCTGCAAGCTGCAAGCTGCAAGCTGCAAGTTGTAAGCTGTAAGAAAAGTGATGTGACCCACATAAAACGGACACTTAGATTGCAGCTTTATAGCAGAGCATTGGCACCTGATTCAAGGTGCCATGTACTCGCCACGTGTTATAAAAGTCATTAATGTAGGACTGCACCAAGCGTT
>NZ_JANHAP010000008.1 GCF_024734385.1 Dasania sp. GY-MA-18
ACACTCATTGATAAGCGCTGCCCACTGTTGTTGGCTATACTTCATAGCTCACTCCTGATTGATTAGAGCGAGTAGTTTATCGAGTGGAGTTTGTTACTGGCAGGGTGTGGTTGGTACGGCGCTTACGATTTAGATAAAGCATTTATAGCTAATGGGGCTGGTAGCTCATTATGAGATATCTGTTATTTTACAAGTTAACGAATTTAGGCTGTTCTGTTATTGGTTTTTATTACCGTGGAGTAGTTTTTAATTTAACAATTTATTTGTATTCTTGTTGTTATCGTAGTGCTGCTTTACGTGGCTTTAAGTTATTAAAACTACAGGGTGGGCAAATACACCTGTAGTCCATAATTTAAGTGTTGTTTTTGGTGTCATAAAGCCCTCAAAAAGAGGGCTGTCAGATTAGTTAGTAGTTAAGCAAAGGGATTGGGTCGCCTAGCTCTTAGCTTGCATTTTTCACTGGTTTTGGCTGTGGCCTGACAGGGTAAATCGGGCAGCTGTAAGATGTGCATTCTTCAACCTGTTTACGCCAAGTACCTTTGCTCATCGGACAGTAAATACACTCTTTACATTTCTCATCAACGGCATCGCGTAATGATAGTCTAATTGGTTGTTTGGTGTTTGTGTCTTTCATGGTTTTCCTCTATAAATTACGCGCACAGCTATGCCGCCGAGTGATATGTACCACCAGCACTATGCGCGTCTATTGGTTGGATTAGTTTTTGGGTTTGGTGGGGGTTATATTGCTGTGGTACGAGTTAAGTCGAAATCTTTGATTAAGCGGTTTAATGCTTCAGCATTGGTTACCGTACGGTTTTCTAATGCTGCCAATTTTCGCTGTACTGTTTTGATAACCCTAAATGAAGATTTAGATAGGTAGAGCGTTAACTTGAGTTTCTGCTGATCTGTTGGCGTGTCATTCACTTACTTTCTTCTCCTAGTTTTTTTAGTGCTTTTTCAGCACCAGGTTTCAAATTGAATAGCTTTGGTTTTTTACCAGATCCTTCCATGGTTAATAATTCATAATCTGTTCCGCTCATTGTTATTAGGGCCGCCTCTAGCTCGCTTCTTTTAACACTGTTGCTTCGTAAGGCGTCGATACTTTTACTTGATGCTTTAATAGTTTTACCATTTAGAAAGTCGTCGTCCTTAAGTAATACACGAGCTACGCGCCGAATTACTTTATCTTCCTTGGTGTGAATGCCGCCCGACGACACCCATTTTTCGGTATGAGATATGAAAACTTTACTTATCTCAACTGCTCGCTTAGCAGTTTCCTCATCGACAAATACGTTATCAAGTCTGCCTGCTTTTGCGACAGCTAAAAGGCATGCATAACGAAGGAGGCGATCGTTTTCTTTCGCTAAATAAGATGTAAACATTTCACTACCACCGGTTTCTTCAGTCTTTTTTAAGATTTCGTATACATATGGACTATGTCCGTTTAATACACCTCTGGCTTCATCGGTTAAATGTACTTCATAAATACATCCATTATTTCCTCTTCCCCAGCTGTCATTTAGTAGGCCTGAAATCCAGTGCTGAAATTCTTTTGATATTTCGAGACTGTTTTCATCTGAATCATTTTGCGGGGCGAATAAGCCTTTAATGCGTTTCTCAAAATTGCCAGAAGTTCCCCATATAAAGCTAAATCGTTCAATAAACCCTCGGCCAGCAAAGGATCCATTTCCTAGGGCGAGTTTATCCACATGATCAGGCTGGCCCATTAAAGCTAAGCTCAGTGTCGGGTTTGCTAGTGACATTTCTGGCTTTGACGCTCTGATAACTTCATGCCTTTCACCATCAAAGGACTTAAGGACTAGTTGCAAGTTGCTTTGGCCGTTTGAGTATAATCCTGCAAGCACAGCGAGACAGTCACCTTCAGACGATATTAGGTTTAGTTTGTCGTTTTGGCCCTGCATGATTGAGGGAAGTGCCTCAGGTGTTGTGTCAGATACGCTATATATTGGTTTCATTAATTGTTCCTTAAGTTTCTTTAGTTGTTCTTCAGCTTCTTCTAATTTAATTTCTAATTTTTCGGCTGATTGGACAGTAGTTGTCTTTTCATCTTTTTCAGATTCAAATGCATCGCAGCAATCATCAAACGGTTGGCTAGGCTTGCCTGCTATTGCGGCTTTAAGATCAGTGCTTAATTGAACGATTAGATCCTCTTGATTCGCTATTTGGCTAATAAGTATGTTCTTAGAGCCGCTGTAGAGTTCGTCAAGAGCCTTTAGCGTTGGAGTAAGAAAGGTGTTATTAGCTGGGCTTTTAGCTGCAGCAGACTTCGCCCTAGCCATGACATAAAGTGTGGCTGGAGGTCTGAATGGGTGTTGCTCATGGATTACGCATCGAATTGAGTGTCCGACAGTTGCTGCAAGGTTGCCTAAAGCCATCGCAAATACAACATTAGGATCAATATGTATTTTGTTGACAGCGTCTTCTGCTAGCTTGGTCATCGGGTTGTCACCTAGTAACTTAAGGTCAAAGTTAAGGGGGGTTTTACTGTTTATTGGTGTCATGGTTTTTCTCTCTTTAATGGTTTAGTTTGTGGTGGAGACAGTTCTCCAATAGGTCGGGTTATCGTTGAAACGGTTCTCCAATAGGTCGTGCTATCGTTGAGACAGTTCTCCAATAGGTCGGGTTATCGTTGAAACAGTTCTCCAATAGGTCGGGTTAGAGGTTTTTCATCTTTAGTTGTGGCGACTCATTTCTTAGATGTGAATAAGTGTGTAGGCGGTTCCCACATGCTGTAGGTCTTATATTTAAAGGGATGTAGAGTTATATGTGGGAATGTGGTCTATGGGAGGGACTAAGGAGGGTCTTACGACGACTACTGATAGCTAGTTTTTAATGATTGTTTTTTATCCATATATGCCAGGAAGGTAAAGTTGGGCCTGTAAGTACTATGCTAAGTTAGTCGTTTTGATAGCTGCTTTACTATTAGTGACCATAAGTAAGGCGGATAGCCCTAGCTTTGAAAGGTTTAAGTTTAGTTAGATGTTTTGTTTGGTTGCTTTTCAATTCCTAGAGAAAAACTAAGGTTGGTCTTGTAAGGTATAGCGCCGACATATGTCCTACATTCCTACATATTTAGCTATAAGGCAGTAAGGTCAAGGGAGGGAGGTGTGGTCTGATTTCTCACCAAGAGGCGCATGTTACTTTTTTCCGTATGGAATATTGTTACAGCTTGACGGTTTTCACTGTTCACTTCTTTATTGTTCGCCTTAAAAAGGGGGGGGGAGGCTTAAAGTGTGGGTATGGGGTGAGTCATATAAACGACGACACATGTCCCACATTCCCACATAATTAGCTATAAGGCAGTAAGGTTAAGGGGGGAAAGGTGTGGTCTGTGCCCCACATGGAGGCACATGGTCTATTTTTCCATATGGAATTTTATACCAGTTCAGTAACTTTAGGTGCTCCCTCTATTTTTGTAGTAGTGTTTGGTTTCAGGGGGCTCATTGTATAAGCGTCTGAAAATGGATTATCAACTTTTTTAGTCTTGATTAATTTGTCCTCAGGGACGCCCCAGGCCCGTTGCTGAGTAACAGGACAGCCGTATACACGACCACTTGCTATAAGCTCCATTCTTTTATTAGGGCCGCCAAAAGCTTTTGTTACCCAGTACTCGTAAACCTCAGCATACTCTTCATCAAAGTGACGAGCTGCTAAGTGGGCTAAAAAATAGTCTCCATCAATACTAGAAGCTGGATATATAATGTGCTTATTATGAAATGCACAGCAACGGTTGTGCAGTTCTGTAGCCTCGTTGTAAAGTGGAGAAGAATACAATATTTCAGTTACCTTTTCATACTCTGTCATTTCCTCTACGTCAACGCTAAAAGGATATTTTGAGGGATTGCTAAGTCCTAAATTTACAGCCTTAGCATAACTTATAGTTATAGCACATTCATCGTCTTCCCAGTTCCAATTGTGGCCGAATGGTATGCCCACGCTGTATACTTTTGTATCTAAACCACTGTGCATTGGAAGGTTTATTTTATTCATTATGTCTAGTTCATAATCAATTATTGACTCACATGTATTTTTTAATTCGCTTAATAGGTATTTAAATTCTTCTATAAGAGCAACAGATTTTTTAGCATTATTAATAAAGTCTCCTGCTTTCTTTCTCGAGAATCCACATTGTTCGCCAATGGCTGTTAAGCTTTTCCCGCTACTGTAAAGGTCAAAAAACGCTATTTTTCTTTTTACTTCCAGATCTTTTTTGTATTGTTCGGCGTTTTTGTAAACCATTGATTTTCCAAAGCCAAAGTTATCTGCAAAAGCTTGCGCGTTAAAATTGTAGTTTTCTACATGGTCGTTAAAATATACAGAGAGTAACTTTTTACAGTTGATAGATTTTTCTTTGTTGCTTATAGCCTTTCCGTGGTCCATATTGCTTGTCGTAGCAAATAGAATGCAATTGTCTATTGTTAATCCTTCAATTATCTGTGCGTCAATTTCTTCAGTATTGTTCTTTTTGGCTGCACGAATCCTGTGAAACCCGTCTAAGACAAAATACCCGTCTTCTCGTTTGGCTACAACGACAGGAGGGAACTTTACTCCTTTTGCCATTTTTTCAGCATATTCTTCGACGAGGGTATAGTCTGTTCCATCAGGACGCATTTGATTTTTATCATCGTCATTAATTAGGTCTAACTTTAACTTACTCATAGTAGAGTTGGATAGCCATTCTTCCTTCTTGTCTATTAATTTTTTCTTCATGTAATTTTCCTTCTTAGATAGTTCTGTAAATTTTTCTATAGAGATTTAAATGAGTTGTTTGTTTTTTCTTCCAGTAGAGAAGCTAGCATATGGTTTTGAGCATCAATCTTTGCATGCAGTTCTCTCATGAATGGGTCAGGGGATTCTCCATTTTCCATCATTCTTTTTATGTTGAAATCCTTTTCTTCCATTCCATCTATTCCACCATCAAGAATGTCGGCGACCATCCATGTTGGAGGGTAAAGCTTTGAGTGCTTACTAGTCCCTTGCTTGGCTTCAAACCAACCCTCAAAAACAAGCTCTTCAAATTGCTCTTTGGCTTCCTTAAGGCTGTTAACGATCGAGGAGTGATTATCTATCTTTTCTTCATCAACATGGTCTGAAAATATTATGCTCCACACGTAGCTCTGTTCCAGCTCCCATAGTTGCTCCACTATGTTGGGAGACAGTTGGTTGTAGCTTAAAATGCTACCAATGACTTCTGATTGATTGTGGCTATAGTCGAAGAATGAAAGGAGTACGCTAGTAAGGAAGTACTCGTCATTTTTGGTCGCAAAGCTGTATCTTTCTGAGGGGGCGTTTTCGTGCTCATTTTTTATTTGGGGAAGAGAGGGGAGGTTAAAGCCCGCATCAACTAACGGCTGAAATATTGCCCACAAACCCATGTCGTTTACTTGGTCTCTTGCAATAGAGGGTTCGCCGTCATATTTATATTCAATTAGATCTAATACGTAGCTTTTCCAGCTGGCTACATTTTCTGTAGAGCCAAAAAGCGCTGTATCTTGAAAGCCTTCGCCTAAAGCGGATGTTAGAGGTGTCGTAAACTCTTCAGGCACATCACCTTCCTTTTCCCATTTTGAAATTAACGCCTGGCTAACGTTAAGCTCTTTGGCTAGGTCTGCTTGTGTAAGTCCTAGTTTTTTACGCTGGCTCTTAATGAGGTTACTTGTAATTTTCATTGGCACTCCATTTATCATGATTGCTGTACGATCATCATAATAGCCAATGTTTATCATGATGCAAGCTAATTTATCATGATATTTTAAGTTTTTGATTATGTCTCTATGATTTAGCCTGCATTCTTTTGATAGTGGCGGTGCTAACGCCCAGTGTTTCTGCGGTTTTCGCGATAGACAAGCCTGATGCTCTGAGCTCTTTAACTTTTGTGTGGTCTACGCTTGGTTTCCTACCCATGTGCTTCCCTTCGGCAATTGCCCTACGCCTGCCAGCTTCGGCACGCTCCATGGTCTTACGGCGTTCCATCTCAGCTACCTTCGACATAATGGTGACCAAGAGCTCCCCTGCATCAGTGGAGAGGTCGATACCCAGCCTAGTGATAATGATGTTCACGCCTTTGTCTTTGAGTGACGCTATGTTCTGTTGGACATCAATACTGTCACGCCCAAGTCGATCCAGGTCCACTGTTACCAAGGTGTCTCCCTTTCGTATGAATGAGAGCATGGCTGCAAACCCTTCACGATCCTTACCTTTCACTGATCCACTAACGGCTTCATCGCTATACTCGTGGTCGATGTTGTAGAGAGTTTTAAGTTCTAGCCTCTGGTTTTCTATGGTTTGTTCTTTGGTGCTGACTCGGTAGTAAGCGATTATTGCCATGTGTCTATGCCCCTTGTAGTTAGCTTGGCTCAAAAGATAGCTCAAATATAGATCGTTGGCTCATAACTTGTCAATACGATTTAAGAGCCAGGCTAGGTGAGGTTATATTAGTTAGATCAAAACTCTCCACTTGTGAGCCATGTCAGCAGGGTGTCTTTAGGTGGAGGCAGGCTTAAGGCCTTAAAAATAAACTAGGTTTGATTGGGTTGATAGGTAGGGCCGTTGTAAGCAATAGACGTTATTCGTATCAGTTGGGGTTGTTTTGGTGGTGTAACGGTATCAAAACGAACAGCTAGCCAATCAGTTGGAGTCAAAGTAGAAGCTTATCGCGACAGGGTGTAGCGTTTAGCAACCATACATACAAAAGCGTCGTTTATTCAGCGATAAAGTTTCAACAAGGCGGCAGCATAGGGTAGAGAGCAAGCGTCACTTTGCGCTCACTTTTGAATGTTTTAAGGGCTCAAAAAACACAACAAAAGAGGGGGGGGGACGGGGGAATTTCCGCTCGGCTGTTATATTAAATGGGCGCACAGATTTTTTTGAATTTGCGTTCGGCTACAACGTACAGTCAGCATGCATAAGTGCTTGTTGTGTAAATATTAATCGCCATAAAGGGTGTCGGCGCATAGGCACCTGTATAAGTGCTGCTGTACCGTGGTCAAAAACCATAATAACTGTTAGATTAAGCGTTCTAATAAGAATGATTACGCTCCATGGAGAGAGGCGCCACTGCATCTACGCGCTTATTACAACTCTCTCTACGTTTCCCTTTTACACTACGAAACACGTATCACTTATAGTCCCGTAACACTTACCCTTGGATAAGCAGTAAATGACGTCAACAACAAAGACACCCACCAACCTAGCAGCCGACAGCTGGGCCATTGCCGATTTACTACGTGGCGATTTTAAACAATCTCAATATGGTCGCATCATCCTACCGTTTAACCTATTACGTCGCTTAGAGTGCGTGCTAGAAGAGACCAAGCCTGCGGTACTTGCCAAGTATGAAGAAATACAAAAAATGAACCTGCCCGAAGAGGCGCAAGAGAAGTTATTATTGCGTGCTACTGGCGGTTTAAGCTTCTTTAATACCTCCAAGATGGACCTCGCTAAGCTGGGCGAAACGGGCATTAAGCAAAACCTAGTGAGCTACATTCAAGGTTTCTCAAAAGATGCCCGTGAAATATTTGAATACTTCAACTTCGCTGAGTTTATAGGCCAGCTCAACGATGCCGACTTGCTCTATAAAGTTGTGCAGCGCGTCAAAGTGATGGACTTGCACGCCGACAAAGTCTCCAATCACGACATGGGTCTAGTGTTTGAAGAGCTAATCCGTCGCTTTGCCGAAGGCTCTAATGAAACAGCGGGTGAGCATTTTACCCCCAGGGACATAGTACGCCTCACCACCTCATTGGTATTTATGGAAGATGACGACGCCCTTACCAAGCCTGGCATTATACGCACCATTTACGACCCCACGGCGGGTACTGGCGGGTTTCTCTCATCAGGTATGGAATACGTACACGAGTTAAACCCGCAAGCAGTGATGCGGGCTTTTGGCCAAGAGCTAAACCCAGAGAGCTACGCTATCTGTAAAGCCGATATGCTCATCAAGGGGCAAGAAGTTAACAATATTAAGCTGGGCAACACGCTTTCTAACGATCAGCTCTACGCCGACAAGTTTGATTACATGCTATCCAACCCGCCTTTTGGTGTTGATTGGAAAAAAATCGAAGCATCTATCAAAGACGAACACACGCTTAAAGGTTTTGATGGTCGCTTTGGCCCAGGCCTACCTCGTGTTTCCGATGGTTCCTTACTGTTTTTACTACACCTTATTAGTAAGTTGCGCGATGCATCAGATGGCGGTGGTCGTATCGGCATCATACTTAATGGCTCGCCGTTGTTTACCGGTGGTGCAGGTTCGGGCGAGTCAGAAATTCGTCGTTACATTTTAGAGGCCGATTTATTAGAGGCTATAGTCGCGTTACCTACCGATATGTTTTACAACACTGGCATTGCCACCTATGTATGGGTGCTCAGTAACAAAAAAGCCGCAGAGCGTAAAGGCAAGGTGCAGTTGATTAACGGCGTAAACCTCTGCGGTAAAATGCGCAAATCCCTAGGCTCTAAGCGCAACGAAATGAGCGCCGATGATATTGCCACCATCACCCGTAGTTTTGGTGCTTTTGAAGAAGAGGATGCACGCGAGCTAGATAAACCGGCAGAGGTTAAAAGCAACCGTGGCCGTCAGTCTGCTAATCCTAATCCTAAAGCTGAAGCGCCAAAAACCTTTGCCAGTAAAATATTCGCCACCCATGAGTTTGGTTACCGCCGCATCACCATAGAGCGGCCTTTACGTGAGAGCTACCAATTTAGTGATGAACGCATAGCCGAGTTACGTTTTGCCAATAAACCGCTCAATGCACCCATGAAGTGGATATACGAAACCTATGGGCAGGGCTGGAGCGACGATGAAGCCTGTGATAGCTATGGTGTGTTATCCGATAATGCCGTTGAAATAAGAGTGGCCATAAAGGCAAACTTTAGTGACATAAAAGAAGCCAAAATTAAAGAGCTGCTAGATCCCAAAACCTGGGCAGCACAAAAGCAAGTCATGCTTAAAGCCAAGCAGCTACAAGCCAGCTCGCCACATGGAATGGGCAGTGAGCAATGCGACGACATGAATGGCTATGACGCCGCGATTAAAAAAGCCTGCAAAAATCTTGGCATAAAACTAGAGGCCAAAGAGCTTAAGCAAATTACCAGCGCCGTTAGCTGGAAAAACCCAGAAGCGCAAAAGGTTATTAAGAAGGTACACAAAGCAAAAGCTAACCCGCTGTATGGTTTATTTGAAGTAGAGCTTAACGGCAAAAAACAAGTTGTAGAATACAAAGCCGATGGCGACCTACGTGATAATGAAAACGTAGCACTAGACCCATCACAACCGGTAGATGCATTAAACGAAGCTTACTTTATTAAAGAAGTGCAGCCCCATGTGCCGGATGCCTGGATAGATGCCAGCAAGAAGGATGATAAAGATCAGCAGGTGGGCATAGTCGGTTATGAGATTCCGTTTAATCGGCATTTTTATCAGTATCAGCCGCCTAGGGATTTGGTAGAGATAGATGCGGATTTGGACAAGGTTAGTGCCGAGATTATGACCCTTCTGCAAGAGGTACACTCCTGATGGTCTTTTTACGCTATTGCTGCGTTGTGTCTGTACTCGCTCAGTCACGTATTAAATATACGCTCTTTCTCTGTGTGCAGGCACGTCTTGCACTAACGCAAAAATTCTCATTAGGAGTTTATGTGTATGGGTAAGTATCAGGCGTATCCTGAATATAAAAATTCTGGTGTGGAGTGGCTGGAAGATCTACCGAATCACTGGGAAGTTAAAAGAACTAAAGCGATGTTTGGTCTGGCGCGTCAATTAGTTGGTAAAAATTCTAAGGATTATCAACTTTTATCGTTAACGCTTAAAGGAGTTATACCCAGAGATATTTCAGACGGCGGCGGTAAGATTCCAGCTGAGTTTGATACGTATCAAGTTGTTCGTCCAAAAAATCTAATCTTTTGTCTTTTTGATATTGATGAAACCCCGAGAACTATTGGTATTTCACCCTATGATGGAATGATTACCGGAGCATACAATGTCTATAGTGCTCTAGAGCCTTGTGTGCCCGAGTACGCTTATTACTATTTCATGCATATAGATTCTTTTAAGGGCTTAAAGCCTTTTTATACTGGTTTAAGGAAAGTTGTTAGATCTGAAACTTTTTCCAATATTAAAATGCCAGTACCTAGAAAGGAAGAGCAAGAAATAATCGCCAACTTCCTCGATCACGAAACCGCCAAAATAGACACTTTGATCGAAAAACAACAACAATTAATTAAACTACTAAAAGAAAAGCGCCAAGCCGTTATTAGCCATGCCGTCACCAAAGGCCTCAACCCCAACGCCCCCATGCGCGACTCAGGTGTCGAGTGGTTAGGTGAAGTGCCGGAGCATTGGGCGGTGAGTAAGGTTAAGTTTGAGTATAAAAATTTAGATGGACGTAGAATACCGCTAAGTACGGAAGAACGGTCTTATATGCAAGGTGAGCATCCTTACTATGGGGCGTCTGGAGTTATTGACCACGTAGATGATTATATTTTTGATGAAAATTTGGTGTTGGTAAGTGAAGATGGTGCAAATCTATTAATGCGCTCTTATGCAATTGCATTTCCAGCTTATGGTAAGTATTGGGTGAATAATCATGCACATATTTTAAAACCAAGAGATGGTAATACGGAATTTTGGGCTGAAGTAATTGAGGTGCGAGATTTAACTCCCTATATTTCCGGTTCTGCCCAGCCTAAATTTACATCTGAAGCTTTGAGCAATTTAGTGATTGCTGTACCTCCAGCAACAGGTGAAGTAAATAAAATATCTTCTTATATTAGAGAGCAAAAAGAAAAGTATTCTCTATTGATAGGTAAGGCAGAGGGCTCAATAAAGTTGATGCAAGAACGCCGCACAGCCCTAATCTCCGCAGCCGTCACCGGTAAAATCGACGTCAGAAATTGGCAAGCCCCTGAATCATCAAACAAGGAAGTAGCTGCATGAACTTGTTGGCAGGTGGCGGCAAGGCCAACGATTTTACCTTTCTAAACGCTAGGGCTACTTTGAGGCTTGAGCTATCATCTTCCTTGACGGCTTTAGGAGGCCTTTCATGCCTAGTGATTTAACCAGTTCATCTATAGATAGACAAAATGTACTCAATAATCGTTATGCCCTTGAGAAGATAGAGGAGCATCTTGCTTTGGGTGGGCTTGAGTTCGAGGGCGATAGGTTATTTACCAAGCAGCAGCTCACCGAGCTGTTTGATGTCAGCGATAGCACTATCGAGAAATACTTATCCACGCATGGCGACGAGTTAAAGGCTAATGGCTATCAGCTCCTTAAGGGGAAGAAACTTAGAGATTTCAAGGGTTTATCGTATGGTCCCGTAACAGATTACGGTACCAAAACATCGGTTCTTGGGGTGTTCAATTTTCGAGCAGTTCTCAATATAGCCATGATCTTGACGGAAAGTGAGCGGGCTAAAGCGGTTCGGTCACGGATACTGGATATTGTTATCGACGTGGTGGCTGAGCGGGCAGGGGGGCACACCAAGTTTATCAATCAGCGGGATGCGGATTACTTGCCATCGGCCTACCGTGAATACAGTTATCGGAAGGTGTTTACTGACGCTCTTGATCAGTACTTGGATATGGGCAAATTTAAGTATGGCATATATACCAATAAGGTTTATCAATTGGTGTTTAAAGAGAATGCTAAAGAATACAAGCAAATTCTAAAGTTAGCGAAAGGCGATAATGTTCGCGATACCTTTTATTCCGAAGTGTTAAAGGCTATCGCCAGTATTGAAAATGGTTTGTCTCAGGATATGGCAACCAAGGCAGGTGAGCTAGGTCGAAAATTGAGTCCCTCAGAATTGGATGCTTTGTTGGAGGGGCTGGAAGAAAACCCCTACTTAAAACCGGTTATTGATGATGCCCGCACAAAGATGGCAAGCCGGGATATGAGTTTCCGTGATGCTTTGCATATAAAACTGGAGTCATACTTACAAACAGTACCTGAAGGTGATGTTGATAAGTTCCTGGGGGATGCTAGTCGCTCTTTGGAAGAGCAGTTGTCAGATCCAGAGACACTTGAGGTCTTTAAGCGCTTAAAGGATCGATAGATTATGCCAAGGAAGTATATTTATTTTGATGCTGTTTATGCAGAGAAAGAGCACGACTGGATTATTGAGCATTCTGGTGGCAGAAGCGGTACCCAAAACCTGGGATTGATTGCAGGGTCGCTTGGCCATATTCAAAATGACGATTACTACCCGTCAATGGAAAGTAAGCTAACGCATTTGGTCTATAGCATTAATAAAAATCATGCCTTTGTCGACGGGAATAAGCGCTCAAGCATTGCCTTAGGGTCGTATTTTTTAGAGCTAAATGGTTATGAGTATTGCGTGCAATATTTTGTGCAGGAAATGGAAAATATTGTGGTTTGGCTTGCTGAGGGAATTATTGATAAAGAGTTACTTTGTGAACTCGTATCATCAATTCTCTATGAAGATGATTTCTCGGAAGAGCTTAAATTGAAACTGTTGAATGCAGCATTGCAATCAAAGGCTCATCAGGTAATGTAGTTCTGATTACTGTATCGCACTTTGCTTAACATTAGCGAAAAATAAAAATAGATAGGGATTTTATGGTATGGGTAAAGCTAACGAGCTTACATTCCAAAACGACATGATTCGGCAGCTAGTTGCCAACGGCTGGCTGCTGGGTAAACCAGAAGGCTACAATCGTGAACTGGCCTTGTATGAAGAGGATGTGTTGGGCTTTGTTAAAGAGACTCAAGACGAGCAATGGCAAAAGTTTTGTGCGCTTTACCCTAACGATACGGAAGCTAAGTTTTTACAGCGTGTAGCAACGCAGCTCAATAAAGCCGACCCCAATGCCGCCAATAAAGAAATGCGCACCTTTGGTACCTTAGGTGTATTGCGCCATGAGCTACGTGACCGTGGCACGCGCTTTAGTTTATGCCAGTTTAAACCCGAGCATGATTTAAACCCTGAGACATTGGAGCGTTACGGTAAGAACCGTTTACGAGTAGTGCCGGAGTTGGTCTATAGTCCCTGGTGTAAATCTGAAGAGACGACGGAAGGCGAGCAAGCAGCCACTGGTGCAAAGGCCAAGGCCTGGCGTATCGACTTAGTGATGTTTGTTAATGGCTTACCCGTGGCTACCTTAGAGTTAAAGAGTGAGTTTAAACAAGCAGTACAAAATGCCATTAAACAGTACAAAGCCACACGTTTAGCTATAGACCCCGCAACCAAGAAGCCAGAGCCTTTACTCACCTTTAAACGTGGCGCATTAGTGCATTTTGCGGTGAGCCAATACGAAGTGTATATGGCTACACGCCTGGAAGGCGCTGACACCTTCTTTTTACCGTTTAATAAAGGCACTAATGCCGGTGGTGCGGGTAATGATACCCCAGAGAATAAAAACCAATACGCCACGGATTACTTGTGGAATGAGGTGCTACTGCCCGATAACCTGCTGAATATACTTGCCCGCTTTGTGCATTTACAAATAGAAGAGAAAGAGGATTGGGAAGGGCGTAAATACAAAAAAGAAACGCTAATCTTCCCTCGTTACCACCAGTGGGATGTGGTAAGTAAGTTGGTAGATGCGGCCCGCACCGAAGGCCCTGGTCATAAATATTTAATACAGCATAGTGCAGGCTCAGGTAAATCCAATTCTATAGCCTGGTCGGCCCATCAGCTATCGGCCATACATACAGCCAAGGGTAATAAACTATTCGATTCCGTCATCGTAGTAACCGATAGAACGGTGTTGGACGATCAGTTACAAGAAACCATCTCACAGTTTACAGCGGTAGAAGGGGTAGTGGGGCGTATTAACCGCAACGAAGGCGACGGTTCTAAATCAGAAAAGCTGGCAGCGGCTTTGGAAAGCTCACAGCCTATTATTATCGTTACCATTCAAACTTTTCCCTATGTGTTAAAGGCGATAGAAAACAGCGTCAACCTGAAGCAGCGTAACTACGTGGTAATTGCCGATGAGGCGCACAGCTCGCAAACGGGTAGCACTGCACGGCAGCTAAAAGAAGTGTTGATGATCGATGGGCAGGGTGATGATGAAGAGCTCAGCACCGACGATATTTTAGATGCCGCAGTGGCGTCACGCAAAGCATCGAAGAATTTAAGTTATTTAGCGTTCACAGCTACCCCTAAAACAAAAACCTTAGAGTTGTTTGGTCGCTTGCCCAATCCCAATGAGCAGTCATCCAAAACTAACAAGCCCGTAGCCTACCATGTGTACAGCATGCGCCAGGCTATAGAGGAAGGCTTTATATTAGATGTGCTGAAAAACTACACCAACTATAAAGTGGCCTATAACCTAGCCATGAAGATAGCGGGTAGCGACCAAGAGGTAGAGAGTAAGAAGGCTAAGGTAAAACTCAATCAATGGGTACGCCTACACGATTACAATATCAGCCAAAAGGTTCAGGTGATTGTTGAACATTTTAAAGATAACGTAATGGGTTTATTAGGTGGCCAAGCTAAGGCCATGATAGTAACTAGCTCTCGCAAAGAGGCTGTACGTTATAAAATGTCTTTTGATAAGTATATAGTCGACAAGGGCTATCACAAGATGCATGCCATGGTGGCCTTTTCGGGTGAGGTAGAGTTTAACGATAAAGACCCTAACTCCTCAGGCGTTATAGGCGAGAAGTTTACAGAGGGGAGTATGAACCCCAATCTCAAAGGCCGTGATATGCGTAAGGCTTTTGACAGTGATGATTACCAGGTAATGATAGTAGCGAATAAGTTTCAGACAGGGTTTGACCAACCTAAGCTTTGTGCCATGTATGTCGATAAAAAGCTGGGTGGTGTGGAGTGTGTACAAACCTTGTCACGTTTAAACCGTGTGTACCCCAGTAAAGCGGAGACGGGTACCTTCGTACTGGACTTCTTTAACGAGCCTGAAGATATACTTGAAGCTTTTCAACCGTATTATCAAACGGCTGAGCTTGCTGATGTCTCAAACCCTGATGTGATCTTTGACCTATTTGATAAGCTGCGTGCTGCCGGTATTTTTACCTGGTCTGAAGTTGAGCAGTTCTGTGAATTCTTCTTTGTTAAAAGTAAAAGCAATGCCGCTATTGCCAATATCTGCAAGCCAGCAATAGAGCGTTGGAGTAATCGCTACAAATCGGCTGTTGCGGCTTTTAAACAATCAAAAGATATGTTTAACCGCACTAAGAAAACCGGTGACGCTGTTTTAATAGCTAATGCAGAGAACAGCCTTAAAGAGTGTAAGCAAGAGAAAGACGCCTTAGAAATATTTAAGAAAGATCTAGGCTCATTCGTTCGCTTCTATGAGTTTATGTCACAGATCGTAGATTATGATGATAAAAATTTAGAGAAACTTAGCCTCTACGCTCGAAACCTACGCCCTATGTTACGCGAAACGGTTGTGGACGAAGACGAGATAGATTTAAGTAACGTGACTCTCAGCCATTACCGCGTGTCTAAAATCAAACAGCAAGATATAGAGTTAAAGGAAGATGCTGAGGGCTATGATTTAGAGCCTGGTGATAGTTTAGGCTCTGCCTCAGCTAAAGATAAAAAAGAGGAATACCTTTCGCAAATTATCGTGCGTCTTAATGAATTGTTTATCACTGATGAGCTAACTGAAAAAGACATGGTTAATTACGCCTACACCATTAGAGACAAAGTAAGTGAAAATGCATTGGTAATGAAGCAGCTTGCCAATAATAGCCCTGAGCAGGCATTGCTAGGTGACTTCACCAAAGCGGTTGATGACGCTGTAATGGATAGTAGTGAAGCGCACAGTAATCAGATGATGCAGCTGTTGTCTAACCCAGAGAAGGCCGCTGGTTTTTCTAGGTTGATTTTTGATTTACTGAAGTTGAGTGAGTAGGTAATGAACGGGATCATCTCATTAAATACACTCTTCCCTGATCTAGATTGGCAAGACGTAAAGATACATGTGGCGCAGAAGTCAGGAAAAACCCGCCCAATCGATGTGTTTACTCATAGTTTCGATGAATGGCAAAATCGTTGGAATGGTAATTTTCATAGTAACCACTGCTGGAATCGCCCACTTATTTTTTCAATAATTGAGCTACCAATGGAAAGGGACCGTTGGCTTTTTGGTGGTATTTTTAATGTCATATCACATAAGAAAGGTAAGAAGAATGGGAAGGATGGCGAAGTGTATAAAGTCGGCCTCCATTCTATGGGGTCTGAGTTTATAGGGCGTTTAAAGGTTGGTTGGACAAAAGATGCTCGCAGTAAAGGCCGAAAGCCCGAAAGTATTCTGGCGGATATGGTTGTTGCGGAGGTTATGCCTGAACCCTATGTTGGTGAAGATTTCCCTGGCTATGCATATATTAACCATGATTATCAAACCTTAGAGAATTTATGGTCAGACGCTAAGCAAGACTGGCTTTCTGCTTTAATACACTGCCAAGGTGTATACCTTATATCGGATATTAAAACGGGGATGCGGTACGTAGGTTCTGCGTCAGGAGAAGAGGGCATATGGTCTCGTTGGGCTACGTATTTTAAAACTGGTGGTCACGCTAATAATAAATTATTAAAAAACTTGCTGAATAAAAGAGGTAATGGAGTTGATTACGCACGAGCTAATTTTCAGTTTAGTTTGTTAGAGCAGGCATCGTCTCGTGATAGTGAGCAATATATAATCCAGAGGGAAGTTTTTTGGAAAAATGCGCTGCTATCTAGAGGTGAGTTTGGGCTTAATGATAATTAAAGGATTAATGATTTAAATCTAACAGGGTGTATCACTATATTACGCTTGGCTTAGCTATCATGCTGGCCACCTTGATAGTTTGTTGCTATAGTCTGTCACACATTTTGTCACACAATTAAAAATGCTGAGAAAATAAATCCTTTAGAAACAATGGGTTATGATTCATTTCGTGGAGCCTTCTCGATCCCGCTAGGCTCCACCAATTAAATAAAAAAACCCACGTCGCAAGACGTGGGTTTTTTTATTTAAACTGCTTGTATCTGTGGGAGTGAGTTTAAGCTTACGGTTCACAAGGAGCGAAGCGACGAAGATACCCAAAGCACTCATTTTATATATTTGCTTTCGTGGGGCAGGCTCGCGCCCGTTTTATTCAGGGCGGCCCCGCAGGGGTGAGGCTGAAAGCCAAATAAACCCGCTAGGCTCCACCAAGATTACAAAAAAGCCCGCATCAATTGATGCGGGCTTTTTTGTTTCTGTTTGATTTTTAAGCAGTAGGTTTTTCGTAAAGTGCCACTCCGTCATGCCGGCCCACGAGCCGGTATCCAAAATCTTTTACTGGGAACTAGCGGCTACAATCTAGCAACTTTCCTCATGCCCGTCATACCGGACCACGAGCCGGTATCAATAATCTCCGGCTTACAGATTACGTATTCTCATACAAAATTTAGCTTATTGCCCCTATTATTACACTGGGTTAAAAATTTTTAATTTTATAGCGTAGCTCTGCATAAAAATAATCTTAGTGTTTGTGTCAGCTGTTGCATGTGTGGGCAAAAAAATGTGGTATCGCCAAGTGAAATACCGACAATTTTCTATTTATTGGGAAAGGTTAGTTAGGCATAAAAGATATTGAATAGGCTCCAGGCAAGCTATTCATTAAAGCCCGTAAATCAAAGGCTGACTTGAATTGATTGATGATAAGTATTAAGCGGTATTTCCTACCTATGCTTTATCTTATTTAACACCAAAAACGCAACGCCTATTGCAGCGCTAATATGAAGCGGCTTAGCCCTCCACACTGTCGCCAGCCAAGCGGCAGTTAGTAGGTTGGTACCTGGCTTACGGCTAGGGTGTAAGTTAGGGAGGGCTTAAATGTGGCGGATGATTCACCCCATGTTTCTAGGCTGTTGCCAGCAAACTTGTTCGCTTCGCTTATTGTTGCTTGTTCCTGTGGATACGCTGAGCCTTCACGCCAGCGTCGCAAGCCTATAAGTCGGTAATGGCTACCGGCTGATCGCAGCTGGGGGGGGGCGTGCTCAGCCTTGTCGTCCATGGGGGGGGCATTGCTATGGGGTGCCCGCCATACGGTTACCTGTTTTATTTGCCTATAAACAGTTATTTTGTTCACTATTATTATTTGTACATTAATAATGTACATGCTATTTTTATGAACAAAATACTTTGTTGTGATGATATAACTGTACGAATAGGCCCCAGCTAAAGGAGGGGTTCAGATGAAAAGAGTCAATGAAATCGGCCTTTTACAGGATGCAGTAAAAGCCTTTAAAAAAGAAACAGGCCTGAAAATAGCCATTATAAAAAACGCCTTTATGGAAGAAGGACGCCCCCTAGGTGGTTTGGTAGAGCTGCCTAATGGGGCTGGGCAGCTGGCAGTGGGGCTTAAAAATTGGGCCGCCCAAGCTAATTTGGGGGCAATAGCAAACCAAATTGAGCGGCTACCTATAGAGGGCATGTTGGTTGCAGATTATATAAACCCCAATATGGCAGCAAAGCTGCGTGCTATGGCTATCCAATTTATCGATACGGCAGGTAATGCCTATATTAATAAGCCGCCCCTGTATGTATGGGTAACAACGAACAAGAACGAGAAAGCACAAGAGGCAAAAAAAGAAGCGCCGAATCGTGCCTTTGATGCCGCAGGCTTAAAAGTAATTTTTGGGTTGCTGTGCGATCAACAATTAATCAATGCAGCCTATCGCGAAATCGCCGAAAAAACAGGCGTGGCGCTAGGTACTGTCGGCAAAGTGATTGATGGCCTAAAAGAAACGGGCTTTGTAGTGGATAGGGGCAAAGGTAAACAGGGCCGTCGTTTAGTAAATAGGCATAAATTGCTAGATAGGTGGGTAGAGGCTTATCCCGAAAAGTTAAAGCCTAAGTGCCGGGTTGGTGATTTTGTAGCCGATAATCCTAGTTGGTGGAAAACCATAAACATAGAAAAGTTTGGTGCATATTGGGGGGGCGAAGTCGCCGCCACTAAATACACCGGCTACCTTAAGCCCCAGGTAGTTACTGTCTATTTACCTGAACAGCTAGGTAACAAATTTTTAGCTGCAGCAAAGTTAAAAAAAGCGTTAGAATGGACCGCCGATGGGCCAGGTATAGTTAAAATTTATCGCCCGTTTTGGCCGCAAAAAATAATAGACACGGTTGGCGAAGGAAAAAACCAACCTATAGCTAAAACTCATGCTGGCTTAGTTCACCCCATTTTGGCTTATGCCGATCTGATAGCTACAGCTGATAGCAGAAACCTGGAAACCGCAAGGAAGATATATGAGCAGCACATTGCTGAACATATCGGGCAAGATTGATACTAAAGCCGTAGCGCTTTACGCCATAGTAAGCGAAGTGACAGCGCAACTGGCAATGCCATTTGTGGTAGTGGGCGCATCCGCCAGAGATGTGGTTTTACACTATGGTCACGGTGCAAATATGCAACGAGCTACCGAAGATATAGACTTTGGTATACAAGTGCCTGACTGGTCAGCTTTCAAAATCGTAAAAAAGCGGTTGCTGGCAAAAGGTTTTAACGCCGCAAGGGAAGAGCACAGGCTGATTAGCCCAGATAATATGCAAGTTGATATTGTGCCTTTCGGCAAAATTGAAGATGAACATGCCAATATTGCTTGGCCCCCTGAAGGTGGCTGGGTGATGAATGTGTTGGGCTTTCAAGAGGTTTGCGACCATGCAGAAACGGTACGCATACAAAATAGCCCAATAGTCGATATTCCTGTTGCTACGCCACAGGGTATGGCGCTGTTAAAGCTAATCGCATGGTTAGACCGTGAAGCTGATATGCGTATAAAAGACGCCAAAGATTTTCTTTATCTACTCACCAATTATGAAATCATTCCCTCAGTTAAAAACAGCCTGTATGAGAGCCCTGCATTAATGGAACATTACGAGTGGGACTTAAGCCTAGCCGCAGCCCACCAGCTAGGTATAAACGCAAGGGGCTTAGCAAAAGAACCAACTGCAAATACTATAACCAAGCTATTTAATGGTGGGCATGACAAGCTCACTTTAGAACAGCTCATTAGCGAAATGGGTGGGCGTAGTGATGATCAATACACAAATAACGAAGTATTAACCAATGCCTTTATTAAAGGCTTTTTGCAAAGCAAAAAATAAGTAACAAAAAATTAATAGTGTTGAGTTTAATTCAATGCTCAAACATATTTAGGCAGTAAATAATTAATGGCACAGCACAAATTAACCCTAAGCAAACTCGAATCTCTACTGTTCAAAGCCTGCGACATTCTACGCGGCAAGATGGATGCCTCCGAGTACAAAGAATACATCTTCGGCATGTTGTTTTTAAAACGCATGTCCGATCAATACGAGGCCGACCGTGCCGCCAAGCGTAAAAAGCTAGAGGAAGAGGGTCGTGACGAAGCCACCATCCAAAAACTGCTCGATAGCAAACGCCAATACGATTACTACGTGCCCGAGCGCGCCCGCTGGTCAAAATTACAACACATTAAAGAGAACGTCGGCACGGAGCTCAACAAAGCCCTGGCCGAGCTAGAAGACAATAACGTCGAAAAAGGCCTGCAAGACGTACTCAAGCACATCAACTTCAACCGCAAGGTAGGGCAAAAGCCCATGTCGGATGAAACCTTAGTCGATTTCATTCAGCACTTTACCGGCATCCCCCTGGCCAATGATGATTTTGAGTTCCCCGATCTACTGGGTGCCGCCTACGAATACCTCATTAAATACTTCGCCGATACCGCCGGTAAAAAAGGCGGCGAGTTCTATACCCCTGCCGAAGTGGTGCGCTTATTGGTGGAGCTTATCGAGCCCGCCGAAGGCCACGAAGTGTACGACCCCACCTGTGGCTCTGGCGGTATGCTGATACAAAGCAAGCAATACGTCGAAGAAACCGGTGGCGATTCGCGCAACGTACACCTGTTTGGCCAAGAGAGTAACGATGGCACCTGGTCTATCAGCAAAATGAACATGATTTTGCACGCCGCCGGTGGCGCCAATATTCAAAACGAAGATACCCTAGCCAAACCCCAGCACCTCACCGCCAATGGCGAAGTGCGTGCCTTCGATAGGGTAATAGCCAATCCACCGTTTTCACAAAACTACTCCAAAACCGGCATGACCCACACCGGCCGCTTTCACACCTGGCTACCCGAAGGCGGCAAAAAAGCCGACTTTATGTTTGTGCAGCACATGGTGGCCAGTCTTAAACAAAACGGAAAAATGGCCGTGGTAATGCCACACGGCGTATTATTCCGCGGTGGTGAAGAGCGCGCCTGCCGCCAAAAAATGATAGAAGACGGCATACTCGAAGCGGTTATCGGCTTACCCCAAGGCCTGTTCTACGGCACTGGCATACCCGCCTGTGTATTAGTGGTGAATAAAAACCACGCCACCGAACGCAAGCAAGTCATCTTTATCAATGCCGACCGCGAATACAAAGAGGGCAAAAACCAAAACAGCCTACGCCCCGAAGATATAGAAAAAATCACCCACGTTTATCAAGCGCTAGCCAATGGTGGCGAAGCTATAGAAGGCTATGCCCGCGCCGTAGGTCTGCAAGAGCTGCAAGACGAAGACTTTAACCTCAACATTCGCCGCTACGTGGATAACAGTCCAGCCCCCGAACCCCACGATGTAACCGCCCACCTTAACGGTGGTGTGCCCAATAACGAGATAGACGCGCTAGAGGCTTACTGGCAAAACTACCCAGGCTTAAAAACGCTGCTGTTTACCTCGCGTGCTCAACCTGAGGCGGTTAAACAAAACACCTACAGTGATTTTAATGCGGTGATACAAAACAAAGCCGATATTAAAACCACCATAGAGGCCAACCCCGCGCTGCTAGCCAAGCACAACGAGCTAAGCACCGCCTTAAACACCTGGTGGCAAGATACCTTTACCCCAGAGTTCTACAGCTTGGGCGATAAGCTCACCGGCTCCAAAGGCGTGTTTGCCCTGCGCCGTGATGCCCTCAATAGCATTGTTAAGGCCTTGCTGCCCTTAAACCTGTTAAGTATTTATCAAATACGCGGTGCCATGGCCAACAACTTTAAAAAGCAAGAGGCCGATTTAAAATCCATCGCCAACAGCGGCTGGAACGCCGAGCTCATCCCCGATGCTGAAATACTGCAATCACAGTTCCCCGAAGTATTAGAAAATTTAAAAACCGACCAAGCCCGCATCACCGAGTTAGAGGCGCTGTTTGCCGCCGCTAACGAGGTTGAGGATGAATACGCCGAAACCGACGAGGGCGATAGTGAAAGCGGCGTATTACCCAAGGCACTGGTTAAACAACTAAAAGCCGACAAAAAAGAAATCAACGGCCAACTGCGCGACCTTAAAAAAGAACTTAAATACGCAAAGAAAGATCCAGAAACACAAACCGCTATTTCTCGTCATTCTCGCGAAGGCGGGAATCTGGTTGAGATATTGGAAAGAAAGATTGATGTGCTAGCACAGGCTAATGAAGCAATCGATGCCAAGCTAGCCCAGCACAGCGCACTAGAGAAAGAGCTAAAAGACTTAAAAGCCGGCCTAAAAGAGGCCGAGAAAAAGAAGGACGATTTGATCGAAGCTGCTCGTAGCAAAATCAGTAATGTAGAGGCTAAAGCGTTAATTGAAGCGCGTTTTAAAGCCGAGCTAGAGGCTGACTTTAATACTCATATTCGTACTCTTACCACCAGCTTGGTCAAAGCAGTAGAAAATCTGCACGATAAATATGCCGTAACCGTGAAAGATATACTTGCCCAACGTGATCAAGAAGCCAAGTTGCTGGATGGCTTTATGAAGGAGATGGGGTATGAGTGAGTGGAGAGAATATAAGTTAGGTGAGCATGCTAGGCCTATATCAGGTTTTCCCTTTAGTTCATCAGGCTTCTCCAGTGAAGAGGGCTTTCCTCTTATCAGAATTCGTGACTTGATTGATGGTAAGACAGATTTAAAGTTTAGTGGTGAGTTTGATAAAGCATACATTGTTAATAAAGGGGATTTATTAATTGGTATGGATGGCGATTTTCATCTAGTGAAATGGAAGGGTCAACCAGCATTACTTAATCAACGAATTTTAAAGTTAATTGAAAACAAAGAATCTGAATTGAGCTTAGAGTTTCTGTTCTATTGGCTAGATCCATTCTTACTTGAAGTGAACGATAAAACAGCGGCGACCACTGTAAAGCACCTGTCTACATATGATGTGGTTAACGCGTTGGTTATAGCTCCTTCATACGAACAACAAAAAAAAATCGCCAACATCCTAACCACCGTCGATAATCTCATCGAAAAAACACAAGCCTTAATTGATAAATACACCCAAATCAAACAAGGCATGATGGCCGATCTATTTACCCGCGGCATAGACCTCAGCGGCACACCACAGACCAACCCCAACCACGGTCAACTACGCCCAAGCGTAGAAGACGCTCCTGAGCTATATCAACAAACCGAATTGGGTTGGGTGCCGAAGGAGTGGGGGGGTAAAAGGTTAGAAGATCTACTTGCAGAAGTACCTTCCGCGATGAGGAGCGGGCCTTTTGGTAGTGCTTTGCTAAAATATGAGCTGGTTGAAAACGGTATTCCGCTCCTTGGTATTGATAATATATTTGTCGAAAATTTTTCTAATAACTATCGCCGATTTGTTACACAAGAGAAATTCAATGAGTTATCTCGATATGCTGTTCGACCTAATGATGTAGTAATTACAATTATGGGCACAGTCGGCCGTTGTTGTGTTGTGCCAACTGATATAGGAAAGGCACTTTCATCAAAGCATCTATGGGCTATGTCGTTTGATAAGGCTCAAGTTATTGCAGAACTCGTATGCTGGCAATTGAATTATGCGCCATGGGTTAAATCCTGGTTTCATCAAAAATCACAAGGCGGGATTATGGAGGCTATTCAATCTTCAACCTTGAAAAATTTGCTACTACCTGTGCCACCGTTAGAAGAACAGATAAATATAAAAGATATATATATTAATCTGCACAATAGAATAAACAAAGAAAAATCATACCTGCAAAAATTAGGGCTTCAGAAAAAAGGCCTAATGCAAGATCTACTAACAGGAAAAGTGCAGGTGAATACATGCCCATAGACCAAAGCCCTGAACAGCTGCAGTCATTACTGCGTGAGCTGTGCCGTTTGCCCAGCGAAACCGAGTGGGTAGAGTTTAAGCGCAACAACACCGACCCTAAAATGATAGGGGAGACCATATCGGCCTTGGCTAATTCGGCAGCTTTGGTAGGTAAGCAATCGGCTTATTTGGTTTGGGGTGTTGAGGATGAAAGCCATAAAATAGTCGGCACGCAGTTTAAGCCTTCGCTCGCCAAACACAATCAACAAGAGTTAGAGAGTTGGTTGTTGCAAAAAACGGCACCCAAGATTCATTTCCGTTTTTATGAGCTGCTGGTGGGCAATGACCTACCGGTGGTGATTCTTGAGGTTCAGGCCGCCACCCACACGCCGGTGCAGTTTGATGGCGTTGAGTTTATACGGGTAGGTTCCTATAAGAAAAAGTTACATGAGTTTAAAGAGAAGGAACGTGCTTTATGGCGTGTGTTTGATAAAACACCGTTTGAGTTTCAGGCGGCGGCTGAAAACCTTAGTGTTGAAGCGGTACTTAAGCTGCTCGATTACCCTTCGTATTTTGATTTAACTGACCAATCTTTACCCGAGGGGCGTAGTGGTATTTTGGCCGCCTTAGAGGCCGAGCGTTTTATCACGCTTAATGACAGCGGTACTTATAATATTAGTAATTTAGGGGCGATATTGTGGGCTAAAAAGCTACAGGATTTTCGCCATTTAAACCGTAAGGCGGTGCGCTTAATTTTGTACCGCGGTAATAATCGCATTGAGACGATTCGCGAACTGGAGGGCAATAAAGGTTATGCACTGGGTTTTGAGGGTTTGATCGATTACATCAAAACCCTACTCCCTTCCAACGAGGAAATAGGCAAGGCCTTTCGTAAAGAGGTGCCCATGTATCCCGAGCTGGCGATACGTGAGTTAGTGGCCAATGCCATTATTCACCAAGATTTTTCATTGACGGGCACGGGCCCGATGATTGAACTGTTCGATACACGTATGGAAATAACCAACCCCGGGCTGCCGTTGGTTGATACCGACCGCTTTATTGATACGCCACCTCAAAGCCGCAATGAGGCGTTGGCCTCTTTTATGCGCCGCATTAATATTTGTGAGGAGCGTGGTACGGGTATTGATAAGGTGGTGTTTCAAACGGAGTTCTACCAGTTACCAGCGCCAGTGTTTGAAGTGACGGATAAGCATACCCGTGCGGTGTTGTTTGCCTATAAAGATTTTGCCGCTATGGACAAGGAGGACAGGGTGCACGCCTGCTATATGCACTGCTGCCTTAAATACGTAAACCGCGAACATATGAACAATGCCTCATTGAGAGAGCGTTTTAGTATTGAGGTTAAGAACAGCGCCATGGTAAGCCGTATTATCAAAGATACCTTAAAAACTGGGCTTATACGGCCCTATGACCCAGATGCGGGTAGCAAGGCGATGCGCTATATCCCGCACTGGGCCTAATTTGCTTGACCGTTGCTTGACTGGCTGCCTGATATGGCTTGTGGTTTACGGTCAGGGTTTTTATAACTCATTGAATATAAAGGGTTTTTTGTGTTTTCTCCAGATGCCATTTGCTTGATCAATGGGTACTAAATATAACAAAACGCTGATGCCTGCGTGTAATAATGGATTTAAACATGTCTGAATATAGCTTTGTAGAAAAGCCACTTTTAAACCAGCTCGGGACTCAAGACTGGAAGGTCATAGAGCAGAGTGGCGGTATACCTAAAGACCCCACAATCAGCCTGCGTACCAGCTTCCGTGAGGTGTTGTTAAAAGACGAGTTCAAAAAGGCTGTTGCAAAGCTTAATATTTTGGATGATAACAAGCCTTGGTTAACTGATGCTCAACTAGATCAATTGTTTGAAGATTTCTCAGGCTTTGGTACCGGCAACTTGCTAGAGGCCAACGAAACCTTTTTGCAGCGCTTGTATAAATGGCAAGTCGACCAAAATGAAGTGACCGGTGAGCAAGACCCGGTGGTTAATATTATCGATTTTGATAATTGGCAAGCCAATAGCTTTATAGCCATCAATCAATTCCGTATCGATACGCCGGGTGGGCTAAAAGAGTTCATTATTCCCGATGTGGTGTTATTTGTTAATGGCCTACCGCTAGTAGTGATTGAATGTAAGGACGTTAACAGCTTTACCTCTGACGCCATGAGCGAAGGTGTTAAGCAATTACGCCGCTATGCTGATTTGCGTGAAGAGACTATAGAGGCAGGCCTAAAAGAAGGTGAACAAAAGCTGTTTTGGACTAACCAGTTAATGGTTTCTACCTACGGTGATGATTGTAAGTTTGGCACTATTACCTCTAGTGAGGAGTATTACTTCCACTGGAAAACCATACATCCCGATACCACGCCCTATGCCGATAACACCATAAAAAACCACCGCCCCCAAGAGCGTTTAGTGCAAGGCATGTTGCATCCTGAGCGCTTACTGGATATTACCCGCTCGTTCACCTTGTTTATGGATGCCGGCAGTGCCCGCATTAAAGTTATCTGCCGTTACCAGCAATACCGCGCTGTTGAGAAAATTCTCACTAAAATGCGCAGTGGTAATACAGGTCTAGATCGCTCGGGTGTGGTATGGCACACCCAGGGTAGTGGTAAATCGCTGACTATGGTGTTTTTAGTGCGTCGCCTACGCCGCGACCCGGTGCTAAAAGAATATAAAGTATTAATGGTTAACGACCGTAAAGACCTTGATAAACAGCTAGGTGAAACGGCAGCACTAACCGGTGAGACGGTTTACCGCATTAATAGCGCGGCAGAAGTCAAAGAGAAATTAGCCGGTGCTGAATCTACCCTCAACATGGTAATGATACATAAATTCCGTGAAGGGGATGATAGTAATACACCTGACTATGTCGCCAGTGCAATAGATGCGGCTAATGATAGTGATACCACTGATAAAGTAGCCGATGTTGATAGCCCACCCTACAGCGTTGAGCACAAGGTGTTTGAGAAGTTTGATGAGGTAAATACCTCAGAGAAAATATTGGTACTTATAGATGAGGCTCACCGCACCCAAAGCGGTGGTAAAGAAGACGCCAGCTTATCGGATAATTTATTCGATGCCTTCCCCAATGCCACACGCTTGGCCTTTACCGGTACTCCATTGATTGCCGACCATCATACCGACCCAACCTGGAAGCGTTTTGGCAACAACCCCAACCAACCTTATATCGACACCTACAAGCTGCAAGATGCAGTAGAAGATGGCGCAACCCTACAAATCCTTTATGAAGGCCGCACGGCCGATACAGCCATTTATGATAAGCATGGCTTTGATACCAAGTTTGAAGACTTATTTAAACACCGCAGTGAGGCCGAGCTGGCGGCCATACGCCAAAAGTACGGTGCCACCGGTGACATCTTAGAGGCGGAAGACCGCATACAAGAAATTGCTGATGACTTGGTAAAGCATTACTTTGCCAACATTTTACCCAGTGGTTTTAAAGCACAGGTGGTGTGCTCATCTAAACAGGCGGCAATTCATTACCAAACCTATTTACGCAAGGCTTTAGCGAAGTGGGTGGCAGCGGAGCAAGCCAAGCCTGAACCAGAGCAAGATCAGCAGCTATTAGCCCTCGCAGACCTCATCAAAGTGGCTGTGGTTATCTCTAGCGATGGCACGAACGAGAAAGCGGTATTTGTAGCGGCCCGTAAAGAGGCCCGCGAGATGAGTGCGGTTGAAAACTTTAAGAAAAAGTTTAATTCCGACAAGCCCGAGACCGGCGTTGCCTTTTTAATTGTGTGCGATATGTTACTTACCGGCTTTGATGCGCCAATTGAACAGGTAATGTATATCGATAAAAAACTCAAAGAGCACAACCTGCTGCAAACCATTGCCAGGGTTAACCGCACCTATGCCAATAAAACCGTAGGCTATGTGGTGGACTATATCGGTCTGACAGAAAACCTTAAAGATGCGCTCTCGCTGTATTCTGGTAAAGATCAGCAAGACATTATGGAAAGCTTCAAAAGCATAGAGTCAGAAGTGCCCGTGCTTGAAAGCCGTTACCGCCGTTTGATTCAGTTGTTTGAAGAGAAGGGCGTGAAGCAGATAGAAGCATTAGTAAAACAAGCACTAGCCACCGATGCCGAGCGCTATGAAACAACCGAAGCGGCAGTACGGATATTGGAAGACATTAAAACCCGCGATAGCTTTAATGTGTACTTGAAAAAGTTTATGCAAAGCATGGATGTTATCTTGCCCAATCGCTTGGCTAGCCCCTTTAAAATCCCTATGTATCAACTGTGCCATATACAGGCCAAAGCCCGTGAGCGTTATAAAGATGACAGCATCAATATTAGCGGTGCAGGTGAGAAGGTGCGCAAGTTAGTGAATGAGCACCTTATTAGTTTGGGTATTAACCCCAAGGTGCCGCCGGTAGAGTTGTTCTCTGATAAATTTATTCAGCAAGTTACTGTGGCTAAAGACCCACGTGCAGCAGCCAGTGAAATGGAACACGCCATTCGTAAACACTGTAAAGTCAACGAAGGCGACGACCCCGTGATGTACCGCAACTTTAGCGAGAAGCTAGAAGAGGTAGTTAAAAAATATAACGAAAATTGGGAGCAAATGGTATTAGCCTTAACCGAGTTACGTGACGAGATTGATAAAGGCCGTGGGCCAGAGAAAGATAGTAAAGGCCCATTCTATGATTTGATTGTCGATATAGCCTTTGACGATGCTTGCCCAAATGATTTAGAAGCCAAAGTGCAAACCACAGTGGATGATGTATTAGAGGTGTTGGCAGCGGATATACGCAGTTTAAACTTCTGGGAGCGCCCAGCACAGGTCTCTGAACTAGAGGGCAAAATAGAAGAAGTCTTTATCCTTTCGGGAGTAGGTGAGTTTAGTGATAAGCAAGACTTGCTAGTAACTGAAGTAATGGCCTTAGCCAAACGACGTGAACAATCCATTTTAAAAACCGCCGATGACGAGAATGAGGTAGAAGTGTGACTATGGTTGCAGCTAGAGAGCCATCACAAAAGGTACATACCTATAAAGATATTGAGTTCACACTAAAAAAGAGTGAGCGCAAGACCACAAGCATTTATATAGAGCGTGATGGTAGTGTATCTGTGCTGGCACCTAAGCCTTTCGATATGGAAAGGGTGCAGGCAACCCTAGAGAAAAAGCGCAGCTGGATATACCGAAACCTGGCCGAATGGGAAGATTTAAACCGCACACGTGTTCATCGTGAGTACGTGAATGGTGAAAGCTTTTTATATTTGGGGCGACGTTACCAGTTAGAGTTAGTTAAAACCCAAGGGGTTCCCCTGGCCTTAAAACAAGGCAAGTTCTGTCTAGTTAAAGATTTGGTACCCAAAGCCGAGCGCTACTTTCAAGAGTTTTATAAAAACAAACTAAAACCCCGATTAGATGAACGCATAGATCAATATGCCCCACGACTGGGCGTATCACCTAGACGTGTAAAAGTAATGGAGCTAAAAAATCGCTGGGGCTCTTGCTCTGCCACTGGCATGATTAATGTCCACTGGAAATGTGCCATGCTGCCGTTGTCAGTACTAGACTACATCGTTGTGCATGAGCTGTCTCATATTGAAAATCCTAATCACACGCCAGCATTTTGGCGTGCAGTTGAGAAAGCCTTGCCTAACTACGAAGAACAGAAAAAGTGGTTGAAGTTTAATGGGGCTGGGATGAGTTTATAAAGTTAGGCCATAAGGTTTTATGATGAAATACTTAAAACAACCAAGGAAGTGCCCGAATTGTAAGGAAAGGGCTGGTGCGCAAATAATAAGAGGAATGCCAGTGTGGTCTAGTGCGCTCGCCGAGGCCATGGCTTGTGGTGTGGTTGTATTAGACGGTTGTTTGATTGAAAAAGGCCGCGAATTACCTGGTTATCGGTGCACTGCTTGTGATTTTGAATGGTAGTTATACTTGAGTAATCTCACAAGTTTTACTTCAGTATATCTTTTAAATTAGCAAAAGGCTTATGGGTGGCGGTGGCAGTTTTGCGTTCAGTGCTGCTACCATAGCGAATTAAGTTTTCGTGTTTGCTGTGCTCTTCGTCGTGGCAGTAAATGCACAGCAGTTCCCAATTGCTGCCATCGCTAGGGTTATTATCGTGATTGTGATCTATATGATGCACAGTTAATTCCGATAGCCCCGCACGGGTAAACTCACGGGCACAGCGGCCACAAATCCAAGGGAATAATTTTAACGCCTGCTCGCGGTAGCCCTTAGCCCGTTTTGTGTTGTACTCCAGTTGTTCGGCGCGTACCTTTTCGTAATTGGAGGGCTGGTTATTACTGTTGTTACTATCGGCTTTATTGCTCATGGCTAAACCTAAATTGTGTTATCAAAGTACAGGCCGGGCGTGGCCATTAATTAGCATAGCATTAGTAGGGAAAAATCCTATTATTTACTCACTAGCGTTACGCTTTACTGCACAGGCTTTACTCGCTATACACCCCTAACGTCACACCGGGCTCCGACCCTGTGTCCATAGTCTTTTTCTAGAAGCAAGCGACTAAAAACTAAAGGATATATCGGTTACACTCTATTGCTTTTTCGCTTCGGCAAGCTCAAGGTATTCGTTACGCCCATGGGCAAGTCCTACCAGCGAAGGCCGATATCCATAACAGCAGCTGGGTTCCGGCTCGGGGGTCGGAAGGACTCAAATTTTTTGCTTAATTTAGTGCCATTCGGGCTAGAGTAAAACTAAATTATTGATGGTGAGAGCGCTGCATTTTAAGCTAATATTTTGACTGCGGTTTATGAAACACTACAATCTATGCAATTAACTTAAGCAAATATAACTATGCCACCACTGCCTACCCACTTTCTGTTTCTGCTATTGCTTGTTTTTTCCACAAACAGCCAAGCCAGTCAATTTTGCTTCTCGATGGCGAAAACCTATAACGAGCAGCTGTATTGTGAAATCGAAGCCAGTAGTGAAGGTAAAAGTTTACCCAAATTTAACGACTTTCAAAAAAACACGCCTTTAATACAGTCCTTATTGCTAAAGCCTCATGCGCGCAAATTGGGCATCACCATAAAGATGGCTACTAAAACCACAAAGCAGCGTGTAGCTACTAGCCCAGCCACGGCTGCTGTTAGCGATGCTGGCCTTAGCCACTGTGATTTTAAAGCAGAGGTTGTTAGCTGCGGCGATATGCACTATCGCTTTATGGGTAATAAAGCTAATGCATCATTGGGTGTTGCTGTGCTTGATGCTAGCAATACTATGCAGCTGCCGGTTTACGATAATACGGAGGTGGATGCTTATTTAGCTAAAGCTTATGGGCATTACTTAAATAAGATGATTGAGATAGGCTTGGCGGGTGTTACCTTAACCTATGGCAATTTCGATTATATTTTTCATGATTTACGTGCCCAAGCAATAGATTTTAATCAACGCTTTGAAACCATGTATAGGTATTTAAAGAAAGATAAGCGAACCATGGGAATCAAACAATCGACTGCGCCTAGTGATATGACGGCCAAAGACTGTTTCTTGCTTGATGAATTACTAGTCTGTAGCCGCGGCCATTACAACTATATCTATAAGGTGCTTAGTGGAGGCGGGTAATATTTAGGCTTATGCTCCCAATGATATTTTTCGCCTAGTACAGGGTTATACAGTGCAAGTTAATATCAGCCGAATTTGTTACACTGGTTATTTCTCACTTTTTACTAGCAGCAGCGCCCAATATGCCCGAACAAACATCAGCCGATAACAGTAATTCCCCCAGCCATAGCAGCTACTATATTCTTAATCGTGATTACTTTAGCGAGTGTTTTGATGAGTCTGCAAATACCTCGTTGGGTATTAGGGCTTACTACAAGGCTATTGTTCTGTTGCTTATTGCGGTTGGTTTATTTTTTATGGCGGTGAGTGCCTATATTGCCTGGTTTATGTTGGCACTTGCTGTGGTTGAGGTGTTTTCAGTGCGTTACCGGCGTGGCTGGTGGGTTGCCCGGCAGATGCTTGGCCGTGCCTCGGGCAGTAAGGTCAATTTACGCCTTGATGCGCAGGGGATTAGTACGGATAGCCAGCACCACCAGCAGTGTATAGCTTGGGGTGATATTAGTGAGCTGCGGGAAACTGAGAGGGGTTTTGTGATTAGCCATAAGAGCGGCCGTAGTTATCTTTCAAAGAGTGGCTTGGATGTGGCGGCGTTGGATTTTTTACGGGCTAGGTGTTTGTAGTGTAAACAGCGGGCTTAGGCTTTGTTGCTGGTGGCGTGAATGGATACCGGCTTTCGCCGGCATGACGGCGGGGGGAGCTTATGGATACCGGCGTTCGCCGGTATGACGATGTGGTGGTGATGGATACCGGCTTTCGCCGGTATGACGGCGGGGGGAGCTTATGGATACCGGCTTTTGCTGGTATGACTGTGTGGTGGTGATGGATACTGGATTTTGCCGGTATGACGATGTGGTGGTTATGGGCACCGGCTTTTTCCGGTATGACGGTACGGAGGCAGGGCTATCGTTAGCTCTCTAGTTTTACTATTTCATAGTTCACGGGCTTGCCCGCAACTATTATTGTTACGCTATCATCTACTTGTTTGCCAATAAGCTTGCTGCCTAAAGGGGTTTTAGGGCTTATTAGCATTACGTTTTTGCCCTGCCAGGTGAAGCTTAAGCCACCGGCTTCTGGGCCAATAAAAAATACTTTTTCTTCACCATTATCTGTTAATAAAGTCACTACTGCGGTTAGGGCGATGGTGTCGCTGTTGCTAAAGTTTTTAAATGGCAGTGCGTTATAAAGGGCGATGGCTTGTTGTGATTGTTCGGCGCGTATGGATAGGCCATGGGCCAAATACGATGCCTCTAGGCCAAAGGTGTCGTATTTGTTTTCGGCTATAGATTCTTTATGGGTTGCGGTTTGCCGTGCTGATTCTGCCGCTTGTGCGGCAGCGGCTAAATCGCTTGCAAGTGCGCTGATAATGGCTTGCCGTAAAGTGTAATGAGGTTTCATGAATATGCGCTCTAAATAAGTCTATCGCTTAAAGTCAGTATGCTGATAACGCGACTACATTGCTACCCGGCTAGTAGGCGGTAGTCGTGATGGCTGTTTTTAAGTTAGTCACTTTGGGCTTAGCGCTTTTTTACCTTTGTGGCGATTTCTTATTTAGTAATCACAGTTTGCAGGTATAGCCATAGTAGCTGGCTATGGCTAAACCGCTGGCTACGCTGGTAAAGCTGTCGTGTTGCACAACTTTGTTGGGGAACTCGCGCTCTAATAATTGCAGCACGGCGGCTATGTGTGATGAGCCGCCTGTGCGTACCACATAATTGAGGCTATTAGCATCTATTTGGGTGTTGGCCAGTAGCTTATCAATACAGTGCTGTAGCTCCTCTATAACCTCGGCAATAATGTTATTAAATTGTTGGCGGTTTAGCGCTATGCTCAGTTGCAACTCGGGGATTTCAAGCACGGTGCTTTCAACATCCGATAGCGCTATTTTAGCGGCTTTAATATGTTGAAAAATACTGTAGCTGTAGTTGTGCCGTATTACTTCTTGTAAGCGTTGTAGTTTTTCTTTTTCGGCGGTGTTTTGCGCTAGGTATTCGGCAATGGTGGCTGTGTGCTGGTTTTGATTTAAGGTATGGGTGATGGTCCAGTTGAGTAGTGCTTTTTCATACTGGTCAAAGGGGAAGGGGGTACTAACCAGTTTGCCATCTACCATGCGTGTCCACAGCACACCTTTGCCCAGTTCTGGAAAGATTAATTTTTTAAAAATAAGTTGGTCTATATAGTCGCCACCCAAGGCTACGCCCTCGGTGCCCAAGACTTGGAAGTCGTTGTCTTGATAGTTAACCAGGCACAAATCAAGGGTGCCGCCACCAAAGTCTACGGTTAAGATGGTGCTGCCATCTTTAATGTTATTGGCTTGCACAAAGCTTAGGCAGGCCGCTACGGGCTCGGGGTAAAAGGTGACTTGCCCTAATTGGGCGTAGCCGCTGGCCTCCTGAATACGGTCGGTGGCCAGTGCGTTTTTACCAGTATCGCTGCCTTCAAACTCTACCGGCCGGCCCATGTATATGCCCTTAGCAATAGGGCCTGCGCTCGCGCTAATGGCGTTACGAAACGTTAATAGTATGGGGGTAATTAATGCCACTAGCCGGTAGGGTTTATCAAACACCATTAGCCTGCGTATGCTTTCTTTACCTAACAAGCGTTTGATGCCTAAAAATAAACGCCCGGGCAGGCCGTGATCTTCGGCGGCACCATAAATTTTTAGTGGCGCACTAGCTTCGCCATCGGTGCCGCCGCTTAGGTCGGTATCTACCTCGGCAATCACTTTGGCTGTTATCTCTACGCGGCGGTCTGAGTTTTCTTCTACATAGGTTTGTATGGCCACCGAACCGGTGAGCGCTTGAAAGCTACGATCTAGATGTATAGCTGTGGGCACGGTTTGGGCGTTGGCCTCTACCGCTATCATCTGTACCTGCTTGCCATCATAAACAGCCACCGCTGAATTGGAGGTGCCAAAATCGATGCCTATACCTTTCATACTTACCTGCTGTAATTACCTGTGATGGCTGCCGCTAAAGCTAGCTGGCTAGCCACTGTGTGTTGCTATAGGCCACACGCCCTATGGGGCGCAGGCCTTGGCTTTTGAAAAGCCCGCGATTAGGCCACAAGTGCCTATTGTTGTCTATGGCTAAAGGGGTAATTTGCGGTTAAATTTTGATCGCTTATGAGCTGTTGGTGTCGACTAGTTGCTAGTAGTTGCTTTGCTGCAGAGCGATCATTTTGTGAAAGGGCTTGAGCAAGGCGGTAAAGTCATTGCTGTGCTCTAGCTGTTGCATGGCTTTGGCAATGCTCTCTATGGTTGATAGGCCATTGCTTACGGTGGTTTTTCTGATTTGGTATTGCGATGTTAAATCGCCGCTAAGGCTGACTCTGGGTAATTGTTGTAAAGCCGGGTGCAGGTGCAGTATTTTTTTGGATTTACGCCAAGTAGCATCAATCACTATCAGTTGTTTTATAGCCTGGGCGCTGCTGTTAGCGCTTGCGCAAATTTCAGGGCTGGCAGGCAGCCAGGGCAGTGAGGGGTAAAGCAGGGCTGAGGGTGTGCTGAGTATGCGCTGTATTTCAGCAGGGGCTAATGTTTCGGCAATAATCAGTTCGCTGTTGCTTAGGCATAGTTGCGCCATGCGGCCAGTGTTAAAGGGGTGGGTGGCCTCCAGCGGGTGCTGTATGATCAGCACCTTAATGGTATTGGGGATCTCTACCAATGCGCTACAGTAGCAACTGGCTAAAGGGCGTAGGCAAGTTTGGCAGAGCGGTCTGGGCATAAAGCTATCAACAGATTAAGGGCTAGGTTAAGGGCTAAATAAAAGTATGAAAGCCAGTACGATTTTTACTGTAGGCAGCTTAACAGCGCTAGAAACGCCCTTAGCCAATAAATTTTACCGCAGCTATGGTTTTAGAGGCAAAGCTAAACGCCACGAGCCTTGTGTGGTTGTGCGCAATGAGCACAACGCAATTATAGCCTGCGCTTACCTTAGGGATTATAAAACTTTTAAGTTGTTAGCGGGTGTGGCGGTGGCACCGGCTTACCAAGGCAGGGGTGTTGCTAGGTTACTGCTACAACAAATGGCGCAATATTTTGATCCGTATACTTATACCTTTCCTTTTGAGTATTTACAGCCCTTATATAGCTCGTTGGGCTTTGTTGCCGTGCTGGCCGACAAGCAAGCTGAAACAGTGAGTGCGGTATACCAGCGCTATAGAGAACAGGGGCGAGCGATAGTGGTAATGCATTATCAACCTAACCCCATCAAAAAAACACCGGCTATACAGCCTGCATAGCCGTAAAAATGACTGACTAAACCTTAGTTTCGCCAGCGCTTATTGAACGCGTAATACTGGCAAAATATTGCAGCTGTTTAACCACGCGGTCATTAAAGGTACCCTTGGGGAAATTGCCGCGCTGGTTAAGTTTGCCCGGATCTTTTTTTATTAATAGTGCTAGGGCTTCGTTAACACTGCTAACCGTGTATATGGCAAATTGGCCTTGAGCTACGGCATCCACTACGCGCTGCTCCAGCATTAAATTATCTTTATTGCTGGCCGGTAAAATAACCCCTTGGCTGCCGGTAAGGCCGCGCGCGGCGCAAATATCAAAAAAACATTCAATTTTTTCGTTAACGCCACCCACGGCTTGTATTTCACCGCGTTGGTTGGTGGAGCCGGTAATGGCTAAGTCTTGCCGTAGTGGTTGGTTCACCAGCGCCGAAAGCAGGGCGCAGAGTTCTGCCAGAGAGGCGCTGTCGCCATCGATATAGCCATAGGATTGTTCCATGGCTATATGCGCTGAAATCGCTAAGGGGAATTTTTGCGCGTAAAAACTGCTTAAATAGCCGGTTAAAATCATCACGCCTTTAGAGTGTACAGATTGGCCTAGTTCGGCTTCACGCTCTATATCGATAACGCCACGGTGGCCGGGGTTAACACTGGCGGTAATACGAGTGGGGCAGCCAAAAACCATTTCCCCCACTTGTAATAGTGACAGGCCGTTAATTTGCCCAGCGGTGCTGCCTTCACTGCTAATCACCACGGTGCCATCTAAAATTTGTTTAAGCAATTGATCGCGCAAGCGGGCATTGCGATAGGTACGTGCGGCTATCGCCTGCTGTATATGCTGGCCGTCTATGCTCTCTTGGCCGCCGCTTATGCGCTCAAAGTCAGCCTCTAGGGCAACTTCTAATATGGCATCTATGCGTGCACTTAATCGTTGCTGGTGTTCTGCTAGGCGATGGGCATGTTCTGCTAAGCGTGCTACTGCTGCTACGGTAAGCTCGGCTATATTGGCTTCACTGCTGCGGGCATGTAGTAACTCGGCAAACTGTGTAAGTGATTGCGGGGTGCTGTCTATATAGTCATCAAAATCTACCAGTACACGAAATAGATTGTTAAAGTCGCGGTCCAGTTGGTCTAACTCATAGTAAATATTTCTTGAGCCTATCAATATAACTTTAACTTGTAGCGGCACGGGTTCGGGATGTAGTGGTGTTACGCCGCTTAGTTGTATGTCGCCGGGCGCTGGTTCTAAATGTATGCAGCCATCGCGCAGCATGCGTTTAAGCGCTGGCCAGGTGCCATCACCCAGTAGGATTTTTTCTATATCTAAAATTAAATAGCCGCCGTTGGCTTTGTGCAAGGCGCCAGGGGTAATTTGCTGATAGGCGCCACCGCTGTCTTCGCTGCCGTAACTGACTCTACCAAATAAATTTTGATAGCTGGGGTTTGATTCCAGCACTATGGGGGCACCATCCTTAATTGCACTGGTGAGCAGGTTTGGGGTGTAGTAGCTCTCTAATAGTTTGCGTTGCTTGGATGAGGTTATCGCCTCTGTTTTGCTGAGGTCACTAAAGTTTTCTTCAATCACTCTAGGCAGGTGTTTGGCAATTTGTGCCAAAAATAAACTGATGCTGGTGTTGCCTTGGTAGCTTAGACGCAGGGGCTGCAGTATAGGTTTTAAGGCCTGCTCTATGGTGGCTTCTCTAAGTTGCCGCTGCTGGTCGTTAAAGTCACGTTGCCATTGTGGAAGTTCCAGTAGCGCCTCATTAAGCAACTCTTCCAGCTGATTCACACGCTGGCGAAAATCAGCGAGCTGTTGTTGGCTAAGGCTGGCAAATTGCGCTTCATCAATGACTTTGCCGTCTATGATGGGGGTAAAAGTCACGCTGGTTTCTTCGCTAAACATAGCGATGTGCTGTTGGCTGGCAATATTTTGTACGTCAGCAAGGGCGTCGTCATAGATTTGGTCAAAGCGGTTTTGTATAGCTGACTTTTTTTGTTGGTAGCTAGGGTTGTCGAAGGTGGCGGGGAAGCTGTCTATCAATGCATCTATTAATTTATCGATATCCCTGTGTAACTGGGCACCTTGCCCGGGAGGCATTTTAATAATTCTAGGAGTGTAGGGATTGTCAAAATTATTAACGTATAGCCAGTCAGGTGGTGTTTGCTGCTGGCCTACTAAGGGCTGTAAGTAATCTAGAGCATAGCGAAAGCGGCTGGCACCGGCTTCACCGGCAATATAAATATTGTAACCGGGTTGGTTAATGCTAAGGCCAAAGTCTAATGCTTTGGTAACACGAGGTTGGCCTAGTATGCCGCTATAATGGCTGAGCTCGCGGGTAGATTGAAAACTAAAATCCTGCTCTAAAACTTGGCTGCGTAATTGCTCGGCGGATAATTTCACGGCTACACCTGTGTTAAGGGCTGTGTTATAGGGTGGTTAACCTCAGGATAGTTGAACTTTGGCTTAAGTGGCAAAGTTGGTCGCAAGGGGGCTGGCTGGGGGATAGTAAAATTAGGCCTTTATTCGCTAAGCTTGTTATGATCGACATAACGATATAACAGCAAAAATATAAGCCCATGAGCCTAATAGCAACCATAAAAAATCAGCCCAATATTAATTCTATCTACTCTGTATTATCGCTGGCCAGCATAGGTGCCATAGCGGCCGCAGTGATTTTACTACTGCCTTTAATTGTGGGGGCCTTGGTGGATCACTTAGCCATGTCAGAGCAAGCTGCGGGCTGGGTGGTGGCTATCGACATGGCTGGTTATACCTTGGCTACAGTGTTAGCCATTACATGGATACATCGCTGCCATTGGCGGCAAGTGACGCTGCTGGGTATGTTGGCCATGATAGTGGGCAATATACTTTCCATGTTGCTATCAAGTTTTGAGGTTTTGGCGCTGGTGCGTTTTATTACGGGCTTTGCTGCGGGGGCGGTCACTGCAATAGTCGTTGCAGCCATGGGCAAAACCACTAACCCCGATAGAGCCTACGGCTTTTGGATAGTAGGCCAGTTGTTGCTGGGCTCAGCTGGTTTTGCCTTATTGCCCAATTTGATTGCCAGCTATGGGCCTGCGGCCATTTTTGCCTTGCTAGTGGTATTGTTGCTGTTGGCTTTGAGCCTAATTGCTTTTATACCGCTAGCTGCAGCTGATGAGGTGAAGCCGTCGCAAGCTGCAACGGCTAAGTTTAAATTAACTAAGCTTTTTATTTATTTGGCCATAGCGGCTATTTTAATTTCCTATGCAGGTTTAACGGCTGTATGGAGCTATGTGGAACGTATTGCCGTGAGTGCAGGCTTTAGCTCGGCATTAATAGGGTATAGCTTGTCTATTGCCTCATTGGCGGGTATTGCTGGTGGTGTGGCTGCCACGCTATTGGGGGTAAGGCTAGGGCGGGTACTGCCTATAGTTATTGCTCTGGGCAGTGCAGTAGTGGGTGTGTTACTGCTTAAGCTAGACTTTAGCCATCTGTTATATACCGTAAGTGCTTGTTTGTTTTTATTTGGCTGGAATTTGATGTTGCCTTTTTTTATGGGGGCGATAGCCGCGGCAGATTCTTCTAGCCGAGTGTTGGCACTGGCCAATGCCGCTATAGGTGTGGGCTTAATGCTGGGGCCAGGAGTTGGTGGTTTGTTTTTGAGTGAGGCAGACTATGCCAATTTAACTACGGCAGGTATTAGTCTAATTGTCATTAGTTTGTTATTGATTACTCCTTTGGCTATAACGGCTAAGAACAAATAATTGCTATTAGGTGTTTTTTGCTTAACCCTTGCAGGCAAAGTGTTTTTTTGGGAGCAATCACTACTGTTTGCGCCGCTTATTTGTTCACGTATGTTTTAATTGTGAATATTTGGCTAAGATATTTAAACGAAAAAACACGGGATGTTGAGTTTTTTTAAACAACGCTTTCTCGTTAACTTGAACTATAATAAATTACAAAAATAATGAGCACGGTAGCTAATAAATGATACTTCCACCCATTTCAGAACAAAAGCAGCGGGCTAAGACTATCGTTTTTAGCTTGCTGGCATTAATGATCGCATTAGGTGAGTACACCGAGGCCATAGGGTTGGTTAACGATGCCGTGGCCTATGTGCAGCGCCAGTACACCAATGATCTAGAGTATGAGCTTATTGAGAGCTTGCATGTGGGTAATACCGTGGCCTATGCCGAGTCTAAAACCGGCTCCCCGCAGGTGGCGCGTATTATTGATGAGCACACGGTAGCGAATTATTTTTATTTAGAAAAATGCCTGTTAACGGTGTTTTACCGCAACAATCAGGTGGCGGGTTACACCGTGCTGGCCCTAGAGCCAGGCTTTGAACCGGCTACCTACCATGTGGGGGCCAATACCGAGCGCTTGGGCGCTTTTTATTTTTCAGATATTAGCGCGATTGCGGCAGGCTACACTGTGGATTACTCCAAAGCGGCGAGCTATTACTTGGAGCAATTAGAGTCTGGCTACTCCGGCTTGTTAACCAAGGGATTTCTCGGTTATATAGCTTACGGGGTAGAGGGGCAGGCTGAAGCTACTGCAGGCCTTTATCAACAACAGGTTTACGGTACGGATGAAGAGATCGCGCCATTATTGGCTGAGCTGCGTGCCGCAATTAAACCCAATTTTTATGGTGAGGGTGATGTGACCTTAGCCATGGTGGAAAAAAGCCTACTAACGCCAGCAGAGTTCACAACTTATTTTGCTAAACCACACTAAGCCGTCGCGTAGCGGTATTAATAGTTAATAAATAATGTAGATTAGGATGATTGCCGTGAAAAATGATCACACAAAAAACACAGGCTTAGCGCTACGTTCAATATACTTAAAAGCGGCTGTATTAAGTGTAAGCCTGCCGCTGGCTATGCCTGTATTTGCCGATATAGATGCCGCCTTTGAAGAGTTGGATAAGCAGGTAGAGAGTCAATATGGTGCTAAGGCTACTACTGCCCAGCCGAAAAGTGAATTTGAACAATGGCGGCAGCAACAGCAAGCAGAGTATCAAGATTATAAACGCAAATATTACGCCGCATTAGAAGATTATAAAAATGCTATTAAAAGGCAGTGGGGTGATGCAGAAGTTACCGATAAAAAGCGCTGGGTTGAATACTCCGATGATCTGCAAACCAAGCGCGTGGTGGATTATGAAAAAAATGAAATTCGCATTAGCGTTTTAGACCCCGCAATTAGCGACAGTAAATTGCAACAGCTTATAGATGCCAACCTAGCCAAAATGTTGCAGCAAACCCCCAATAGCGCGCGTGAGGCCGACCCGGTGTTAAAAGCTGTAGGTAGCACTAAACCTAGCAGCGATGAGCAAAGCCGCTTGGCTATTTTGCAAGAGGTTATAGATCCGTCGGCACAGGGCTCTGAGCAGCAGCGCTTTCAGCAATCCCTAGAGACCTTAAAAAAACAGGCGGTAATTAAGCGCCCTGAGGCATCAGCTAGCCAAGCTAGTGCAAGCGCTACAAAAAATACAGCCCCACAGCCTAGCGCAACAGGCAAAGATAGTGGTGAACAAAAAACTGTCAGCCAAAAGCCTGCTAGCCAGCCTTTACTTATCACTATCGCGTTGCCGCAAAATAGCATAGGCCGCCGCGCCGCTCGCTACGAGGCGTTGGTGCTGCAAAATGCAGGTAAGAGCCAGGTTGATCCCTCTTTGGTCTATGCCATTATGCACACTGAAAGTGCTTTTAACCCTATGGCGCGTTCGCATGTTCCGGCCTATGGTTTAATGCAAATTGTACCTGAGTCTGCTGGTTTGGATGTGTCGCAGCGCTTGTATGGTGAAGGCAGGTTGTTTAGTGCCGATTACTTATTTAATGCGGGTAATAATGTGCAGGCTGGGGCTACCTATATCAATATTCTTTATTACTCTTACCTTAAAGGTATTAAAGATCCCTTAAGCCGTACCTACTGTGTAATTGCTGCATACAATACCGGTGCCGGTAATGTGGCTAAATCTTTTGTGGGTAGCCGCAAATTAAACAAAGCTTTACCCTTAATCAACCAACTAACCCCAGCACAGGTGTATGACACTTTAGTGAAAAAATTGCCCTACCAAGAAACCCGTGAATATTTAAAACGGGTGGTGGAGCGCCAAAAAATATACAGCAAGGTTTAATCTGTATTGCTTGCGCTACAGTACTGATATGCGCCTATATATGTAACAGCGCTATTAAAAAGTACATTTTTGGTCTATATGGTGCAGCGTGAGTTAGAACAAAAATAAATCAATATCTAGAAAAATAGCCTATATGCGCCATGCCCCGCCTACCATGTTGGGCGGGGTTCTCTATAACGGTGTTGCTCTTTTTTACTACGTTTTTTACCTACCCATTCCCGCCTTATTTATGACTAACTGATTTTTAATATTTTATAAGCCTGTGCTATTAAAAAATTATTTTAGTTATAGCATAAGTTAAATGTATTTTATCCATAATCCGCTCATCGCTTATGCTTTTAAGATGCTTCAAGTGCCTGTATTGAGTAGTGGCTAGGTATTTTTATTAATACACACTTTAGGGTAATTAATTAAGCTAATGTTCACCGTTAGATTGTTAAGACAATTAGGCATTGCTTAACATTTAGGTGAATTACATGACGAAAAATAATAATGGTAAGAAATTAGCATTGGCAGCGGCAGTGAGCATAGGGGCTCAGGCAGCTATGATGCCCATGGCCAATGCTTTAGCGTTGGAAGAGTTAATTGTTTCGGCGCGTAAACAGGCTGAGACAGCACAGGATGTACCTATAGCAGTAACCGCGCTATCGGGTAAGATGATGACCGACTTAGGGGTTAATGAAGCAGGCGATATCGCCTTATACACGCCTAACTTTACCTGGCATACCGAATTTGGCCGAGCCTCGCCACAACCTTATATGCGCGGCATAGGTACTAATAATTTTGCCCCTATTAACAATGGCCCCATAGCCATATACCAAGATGGTGTTTTTATAGGCCCCAATGTGGCTCAGGGTTTTGCCACTTTTGATGTAGAGCGGGTAGAGGTATTAAAAGGCCCGCAGGGTACCTTGTATGGCCGTAACTCTACCGGTGGTTTAATTAACTTTATTTCGGTGAAGCCCGAGATAGGGCAGGATACATCGGGCTATATCAATGTAGAACTGGGCAGCCACGACACCAAAAATGTTGAAGGTGCGGTAGGTTTTAGCCTGGGCGATCAATTTGCCGCGCGCTTATCGGTGTTGCGTGCCACCAGTGATGGCCCCTTTGATAATATTAATCCGGCAAGCAACGGTAAGGCGGGTCAAATTGACGACTTGGCGGCCCGCGCGCAGTTATTATTTGATAATAACGAAGGCCTAACCATATTAACCAATTATCACTATGGTAAAGCTGAACCAGATACCGCCCCCTTTAAACAAGTGGGGCTAGTCGACCCCAACGGTGTAGGCCCTGCCCACCCGGATTATGCTTACTCGCAATGTGCAAACCCCGGCATAGGATCTGGCTGTACCGATGCCTATCACGGTTTTGTTGAAGATAACGATATTTATAAAACCCAAAAAGCCGATGACTTTGAGCATGTAGATACCGAAGGTGTATTGGTGCGGGTGGATTATGAAATTAATTACGATATGTCGTTTTATTCAGCAAGCTCTTACGATGAGGCCTCGTTGCGCCGTTATGATGATACCGATGACGGTCCCTTTGGCGTAGAGAACGATTTTTATGCCGATGATTTTCGCTGGTATAGCCAAGAGCTGGGTATAGCGAATCAAAGCGACGTTTCTATGTGGCATGTGGGTACTTATTATTACAATGAAAAAGTAAAGGGTGCCCAAATGTGGACTAACCCTTTTTGGGGTACGGGCGAAGGTAATGAGCATGAAGTAGAAACCACCAGCTATGCCTTATTTGGCCAGTACGACTACGACTTTAATGAAAGCTGGGGCGCTACTATAGGCCTGCGTTGGAGTTACGAGGAAAAAGAGGTACATAAGTACAATGGCTTTATGCCCTTGATTGCCAATATGACTAACAATGAAGGCGATGGCCCGCTGTTTTCACTGGCCGATGCTCGTGCTGCCGCCGGGGGTATCGATGAATCCCACGGCGTAGTTATAGGCACCCCTACTGCTAAAGACTGGGATGAAATCACCGGCCGTATTTCTGTGGATTACAACACCGAAGATGGGCACTTAATTTATGCCTCTATCGCCCGAGGCTTTAAAGGCGGTGATGTTAACGGCGCTGCTTTCTTGGATGAGTACCTACCTTCGGATGGCGCAGGTGGCAGTTTAATTTGCCCCGGTGCAGAAGCGCCGGGCACATCGCGCTGTCAAAGCTCGGTGGATGCTTTTAATGCCAAGCTAGAGCCCGTAGACCCAGAGTTGCTGGATGCAATAGAGGTGGGTTTTAAAGGCGACTTTATGGATGGCGCGCTGCGGGTAAACGGTGCGGTATTTTATTACGAGTATACCGATCAGCAAAACACTAACCTAATCCCCGTGGCGGGCACTTCAGCTAATACCACTACGCTAACCAATGCCGGTGAAACCAAAATGCCGGGCATAGAGATAGAGGTAATCGCCACACCTACAGACGCATGGTATTTGCAATTTAATGCCGGTTGGGTAGATGCGGAGTACGATGAGTTTGTAACCGCTTTTGGTGATAACTCGGGCAATCAAATTTCGCTAACCCCCAAAACGCAGTTCTCTGGTTTAGTGCGCTATGACTTTGAACTGGACAGCGGTGCGATTATTGCGCTGCAAACGGATGTGTCTTGGCAGAGCAAAACTTATTTTCAGCCCACCAATGAGGATCTGCTACTAGAGGACTCTTATGCGCTATGGGGTGCTCGCGTGTCTTATGCTTCGGCAGATGACCGCTGGACTACCGCGCTATTTGCTAAAAACTTAACGGATAAAGAGTATTACGGCTCAGGTTTCCAGTTGGAGTTTTTAGGTTCCAAGCAGCTTAAGCCCGGCGCGCCGCGTTATATAGGTTTAAGTGTGGATTATAAATTTGGTGATTAATCGCTGTTAGTCTTACAGGCTTAAGTAACCGGTTTAAGTGCCAGGCATTGGTCTTAAACCGGTTTTTTGCCTGTAGGGTTTTGATACTTTAACTTGGCGAATACACTCTTAAGGGTAATTCATTAGCCCTAGCGGCTTGGTTACTCTGAGTCTCGAAGTGGCAGGCTTTATTGAAGACTAAAGCCTGAATGATAATTGGCTATAACGCGGTGATTTTATTGCGGTTTTTATAGCGACAATAAGTGGGGTGATGATGAAAACCGGTTTTGTTTTTGATGAAAGCTACTTTTGGTATGACAGCCTCAACCAGGCATTTCCGCCTTTCCTTATAGAACCCGGCGGCAACCCCGATAGGCCTGATATTAAGCGCCGCTTTTATAATTTACTCAGTCACTCAGGGCTGTTAAAAAAGCTTAGCCATATAGAGCCTAGGCCTGCTACTGAGGCAGAAATTTTATCGGTGCATAGCAAGGCCTATTATGACAGCTTGGCTAAACAAAATAGCCTGCCTGCAGGGGTAGGGGGCGAGGGTGCTGTGTTTGCTGAGGGCGGCTTCGATATTGCTAAACTAGCCGCAGGCGGTGCCATTACGGCAGTAGAAAAAGTGCTGTCGGGCGAGGTGAGCAATGCCTATGCTTTAGTGCGGCCGCCGGGGCATCACGCCGAAACCGATACCGGTGCAGGTTTTTGTATTTTAAATAATGTCGCCTTGGCGGCTAAACAAGCATTGCAGTTGGGTGGCTTTGAGCGCGTCGCTATTATCGATTGGGATGTGCATCATGGTAATGGTGCCCAGCAAATTTTTTGGCAAGACCCTTCAGTGCTAACCATTTCGGTACATCAGCACTACAGTTTTTTAGAGGTAGATACCGGTACAGCTGAGTATAAAGGTGAAGGCGCGGGTGAGGGTTATAATATTAATGTGCCGCTACCACCGGGCTCAGGGGATGTTACCTATGCCACGGTTTTTGATGAAGTGGTCATACCCGCCTTAGAGGCTTATCAACCGCAAATGATTATTGTAGCCAGTGGTTTAGATGCGGGCTGCTATGATCCCTTGGGCCGTATGGCGCTTACCCCCAAGGGGTTTAGGCATATGGCCAGCACGGTGCGGCAGGCGGCAGAGAGGCTTTGTGAAGGGCGGTTGGTGTTATGCCAAGAGGGCGGTTATGACTTGGCCTCTACTCCGTATATGGGCTTGGCTGTTTTGGAGGGCTTGTCGGCTATCACCCTGGATTTAGTGAATCCATTTCAGGTCTTTGGTGACTCTTTGGGTTATACCCAAGAGGTATTACCGCATCAGGCTAAGGTGATAGCGACCGCGATTGAGCAGGTCAGAGCCCTGGCAAAAGCCTAGGGCTGTTGCCTTAGGGTTCGCTTACGCTAGCCAGGTAAAGCGCTAAGGGGTCTTTACCTGGGTCTACCTCTATAAAGGGTAGCGCTGAAAATACCAGCGAAAACAGCTCGGCCTGTTTAGAGATTTTAAGTTTAAGATAGGCATTGCGCCTGTGCATTTTTACGGTGTCCAAGGAAATATTTAAATCTTTGCAGATAGACTTGGATGAGTGGCCGTGCAAAATCAGCTGAATAATATCTCGCTCTCTGGCGGTTAGTAGCGAGGTTCCAAATGCAACTAAGCCTGATTTTAACTGGCTATGCAGCTGGCTGCGCTCTTGATTTGCTTGTGTTTGCACCAGCTTAAAATGTTTTTGAACGGCATTAAGCACTATGGGTTCTACGGCTTTCAGTGTGGCTATTTCTGCACTGGTGAAAGGGGTGTTGTTTTCGACTCTAGCTATGGATAGGCTGACTCTTAAGTCATCGCCTATATGAGTAAGATAACAAGCCTCGTCGCGGCACTGCGTGCGCGAGTAATAAAAGTGGTAGTACTTAGAAACCAAGAAGCCTTCGGGCACTAGCTCTAGCAGGTGATATAACCCGGGGCCATCGCCGTCAAAACATTTTTTATAAAAAGGGTCTAATAGATAAGCGCCAGCCAACCAGCCGGTAGTATTTATCTCATGTAGACGCTTGGGGTAGTTATCAAACAGAATATACGGCTGCTGCTCTTTAGGGCAGACAAATAACAGAATGGATAAGTCACTGACTATGCTTAGCAGTGAGTCTGATAAGGCCTGGGGGAAATCATCAGTACCTATGGCGCTGATAATATCGGCTATCTTGTGGTTCCAATTAGGGCTATTGCTAGAATTCATTTTTGCCTGCCAATTTTATTATTTTTTGATGATAGCATGATGTTAACTATTGCCGTTAAATTCTATTAAAAATTAATAAGCACAGGCGGATAATTAAGCGATGACTTATATAAATGCTTGCTTTTAAGGGCGCAGCTTAATTTTTAAGCCTATACACCCTTATGGGCAATATTAAGGGTAAGCAAAGCGCTATATCGTAATTAGCAAGCAAATGCAGTAGATTAGCTGCCACTATAATAATGAAGCAAACGAGAGGTGTAGGGATTGTGAAAAAGTTTATAGAGTCTTACCTAAGCAAAGAGGTGTTAGGGCCTTTTGCTGCTATGTACGGCGTAGGTTTCGCCCCCTTGTTAATTTTACCCTTTTTGTTTTCGGCCATTGTTAAGCATTTTTCTATATCTGAATCGGAAGCGGGTTTGTTGATTACTGTAGAGCTGGCGGCCATGTGTTTAGGCTCGTTAGTGCTGGCTCCGGTTATAGATAAGTTTTCTAAGCGATTATTGGCTATATGGGCTGTAGTGATCGTCGCCATAGGTAACCTTGCAGTTGTTTTTACTGACTCATTAAGTGCCGGTTATGTTTGTTTAGCTGTGGCAGGCTTTGGTTACGGTGTGGCTTTGGCGGCGGGTAATGCCTCTGTTGCGGCCATGAAAGGTAATGCCGATGAAGTGTTTAATAAGGTGGTTTTTTTAGGCACGGTGTTAATGGTGCTGCTGCTAAATATATTCCCCAGGCTTATCGTTGCGTGGTCTTTGCCGGGCGCTTTGCTGGGCTTGGTAGCTTTACACTTGTTGATGCTACCTGCGATAGCCAGATTATCACCGGCCAAGAGTGAGGCTAAGCATGACCACTCAAATAAAGGTCAGTTTAAAGTGCTATTGCAACCGTTGGCCTTAGTTATTATCGTGATGATGTTTTGCTATTTTGTTAGGGATACCATGCTCTGGGTTTTTGCCGAAAGTATAGGCAGTAATCGCCTGGGCATGGCCGTTACCGATATAGGTTTTTTATTTAGCATACACGGGGCTATGTCTTTATTAGGGCCTTTGCTGATGTTGTGGCTAATGCATAAATTTGGCAAGGCGCTGTTATTAATTGCTGGCATTATAGTTAGCGGTGCGATTTCAATTGTTGTGAGCCAAACCCACAGTGTTTTCGTGTACTCGTTTTTAGTTATTATTTGGTCCACGGCTCACTTTTTTACTTACAGTTGTATTATGTGTTTTGCGGCTGCCGCTGATGAAAAAGGGCGTGTGGCTGCTGCTGCGGGTGCCGCGGTCATGGGGGGCACAGCAGTGGCCCCAGCTATTGCAGGCTATGCTATGGATAGCGGCGGGTTACCACAATTTACCTTGGCTGTAATTATTGCGGTGCTACTGACCATTGCATTTACTATAGCGACTACGCTGTTATTTCCTAAGAATATTCAAGCGTAGTGTTTAATAGACTATCCCCGAAGCATTAAGTCGAATCTTTGCGCTGCTTCGTTTGCCCCTCCTAAGAGGGGCTTTTTTGTTTACAGATTTACAGCTTAGCAATTTTAGTGGCTCAGATGCTTAGCATGAAAACGCAGGTGGTCTTCAATAAAGCTGGCAATAAAATAGTAGCTGTGGTCATAGCCTGTATGCAGGTCTAACTCTAATGGGTAATCATTAGTTTTAGCGGCAGCTGCTAAGGTTTCTGGCTTTAGCTGTTCTTGCAAAAAGTCATCGGATTCACCTTGATCAACTTTAGCGGGCACATGTTGTGTTGCTAGCCGCATAAGCTCGCTGGCATCATATTGTGCCCAGCTATCTTTATCACTACCTAAATAAGCGGTGAAAGCTTTTTGACCCCAGGGGCAATTAATCGGATTGCTAATGGGGCTGAAGGCCGATACCGAGCGGTAGCGATCGGCATTGCGCAAGGCAATCACTAAGGCACCGTGCCCGCCCATGCTGTGGCCTGAAATAGCACGCTGATCAGAGACGGGGAAGTTGGCTTCAATCAACTCTGGCAGCTCGTTAACAATGTAATCATACATTTGGTAGTGGCTGCTCCAGGGAGCCTGGGTAGCGTTAACGTAAAAGCCTGCGCCTTGGCCTAGGTCGTAAGCCTCGTCATTGGCTACGTCTTCGCCTCTGGGGCTAGTGTCGGGGGCAACTATGGCTATGCCCAGTGCTGCGGCTATGCGGTGGGCACCGGCTTTTTGCATCATGTTTTCATCGCTGCAAGTTAAGCCCGAAAGCCAATACAGTACCGGGACTTTTTCGCCGCTAGCTGCTTGCGGGGGCAGGTAGATGGCAAAACGCATGGCGCAGTTTAGGCTGGTGGACTGATGGTTGTATTGCTTGTGCCAACCACCAAAACTTTTATTGACGGCAATATTTTCTATGCTCATAAATTATCCTTAAGGGCTGCTTGCTAAGCGGCAGCCCTGGTGATCACTTTTACTTATCGAAATGGATAACGGTGCGTATGCTTTTACCTTCGTGTAATAATGTGAAGGCGTTATTAATCTCATCCAAAGACATGGTATGAGTGATAAAGTCGTCAAGCTTAAACTCACCTTGTAGGTAACGCTCTACAATGCCAGGTAATTCTGAACGACCTTTAACGCCACCAAAGGCAGAGCCGCGCCATACTCGACCAGTTACTAGCTGGAAGGGACGGGTAGATATTTCTTGGCCAGCACCAGCTACACCGATAACGACGGATTCACCCCAACCTTTATGACAGCACTCTAAGGCTGAGCGCATGACGTTAACATTACCTATACATTCGAAAGAGTAATCTACACCGCCATCGGTCAGCTCAACAATGACTTCTTGTATGGGCTTGTCGTAGTTTTGTGGGTTGATGCAGTCGGTTGCGCCTAATTTTTTGGCTAGCTCAAATTTACTTTCATTGATGTCTATGGCGATAATGCGTGAAGCTTTGGCCATGGTGGCACCAATAATGGCTGATAGGCCTATGCCGCCTAAACCAAAGATGGCGACGGTGGCGCCTTCTTCTACCTTAGCGGTGTTCATAACTGCACCCATGCCGGTGGTAACACCGCAGCCTAACAGGCAGACTTCTTCTAAAGGTGCTTCAGGGTTTACTTTGGCTAGGGCAATATCGGGTAATACGGTGTACTCAGAAAAAGTAGAGCAACCCATGTAGTGGAAGATAGGTTGGCCGTCTTTATAAAACCGGGTGCTGCCGTCGGGCATTAGGCCTTTACCTTGGGTTTCGCGTATTTTTTGGCAGAGGTTGGTTTTGCCGGATAAACAGAACTTACACTCGCCGCACTCGGGTGTGTATAGCGGTATAACATGATCACCAACGCTAACGCTGGTTACGCCTTCGCCTACCTGCTCAACAATACCGCCACCTTCATGGCCTAGTATGCAAGGGAAAATACCTTCGGGGTCTTCGCCAGAAAGGGTAAAGGCATCAGTATGACAAACGCCAGAGGCTAAAATTTTAACTAATACCTCGCCTTTTTTGGGCAGCATGACATCCACTTCTTCAACGGATAGAGGTTGGCCAGGCCCCCAGGCTATAGCGGCTTTAGATTTAATAAATTGATCAGTCATGGGTTTCTCACTTATTTGCTAGGTACAGGGGTAACAGCTAGCAGCGCGATGGCTGTTAGCGATAAGCTAGTGTAGGTGATTTTGCCTATTGAGATAATGGGTTTATATTGCAAATCACTTTTACTTATATGTAATAATTACTTAGTTATTACCTTTTAAATCAATGGTTTAGCATTTTTGCGTGGGCTGGAAGTGGCCTTAAAAAGCAATCTGTACGCCCTGTGGCGGCAGTTATTGTTACTCCTATGTTGCTAGTGTGGTACATTCGATGATTATTGTTACATAAGGTGGCTGGCATGATATGGGAAGGCATTAATGAATTTGTTGCGGTGGCAGAGGCCGAGAGCTTTACCCAGGCTTCGAAAAAACTGGCTATATCAACCGCGCAGGTGAGCCGCCAAATCAGCGCATTAGAAAAGCGGCTTAATACCAAGCTGTTTTACCGTACCACCCGCAAAGTGTCGTTAACGGAAGAGGGGCGGGTTTTTTATCAGCACTGCCGAAGCGTATTAGATGGCCTGGACACAGCCGTACGTGCGGTAAGTGACTTGCAGGCCAAGCCGCAAGGCAAGATTAAGTTAACCATACCTGTGACCTATGGGGAAAGGCTGATACTACCGCTGATTAATGATTTTATGCAGCTGTATAGCGAGGTTGAGGTGTCGGTTTTTCTTAGCAATCAAACGATTAGCTTGGTTGAGGAAGGCTATGATTTAGCGATACGCATAGGTAATTTAACTGACTCCACGCTGATGGCCAAAAAATTGGGCAAGCGTACTAACTATGTGTGTGCATCACCGGCCTATTTAAATCAATATGGCATGCCTGATTCCTTATCAGAGCTGGAAAAGCATAGCTGTATTTTAGGGACTTTAGATTATTGGCGCTTTAGGGAAAACGGCAGGGAAAAGATTATCCGCTTTACTAGCCGCTTTCGTTACAACAGTGGCTTGGGTGTACTCGATGCAGCTTTAAAAGGCTTGGGCGTAGTGCAGCTACCCGATTACTTAGTGCAAGATCATATTAATGACGGCAACTTGGTTAGCCTGTTAGATAATTATAGGGAGCCCGATGAATGGGTGTGGGCGGTATACCCTCATAATCGCCAACTCTCGTTAAAAGTTAGGTTATTGGTCGATTATTTGGCTAAGCATATTGTGTAGCCCAAATTGATTTTGTTAGCTCAAAAAATAACAAGGCTAGGTTTGAAAGTATAATTTAAAAATTTAGTCAATATTCAATTGCAGGATAGTAAGTTTGCTAGTGCTAGCTGCAAAGCTTGATTGTTTTATAGCCGGGTTAGAGCGGCAGCATAGCCTGGCATTAATCCAAAGCTATGCTGCAACTAGCCAATTTTTATGCGGGAGTTGGCCAAACAAACTCTGGGCGCAAGCCTTCAAAAACGGGGCGGCCATCGTTTGGTTTTGCTACGCCTGACGCGGGGTCAAAAAACGCGTGATAGGTAGCAGGCAGGTCGTCGGCGTTATAACCCATTAGGTTAGGCACAATAACGCGTATACGACTTTCTTTATCGTCTAGCATGATAGGCGTGCCACATTCTGCACAGGTACATAATTCTAATGGCCCGTTAGGGTTGTTAGCATTAAATGGCTGGCGATTAAGCTTGCTGATATCATCTACTGCTAAATCACTGTGCTTAAAAAACACCACGTGGGTAGTGTCTTGACCGGTAACGCCTTTACATACAGAGCAGTGACAAGTGTGATTGTCTATTGGGTCGTTATTAGAGTGGGTGTGTATATGATCACAGCCACCTGAATACTTATGAGACATAAAACCTTCCTTTTATATAAATGTGTTTTTCTAAATATACTTAGATTTCACTGTTAAAGGGGGAGGCTGTTAATGGCAAATTATCTTTAACAATACGGTCTACTGATTAAATAATTAATGCTAAGCCTGCCACTTTTACGGTGTCATCACATGCTAAGTATTCTTTGGTCTCTGCAGCCTATGGGCTGTAAGCTTTTTAAGCTTGAGGTTTAATATAAAAGAATACTATGGCAATTTCTGTGAAGGGATAACATGGCCATACTGCAATTCACTTTTACAAACCGGTAATAATGACTGGGGCTGAAGAGGCAAGCTTTGTGCAGTGATGGCTTAATAGTCTGTTGTGATTGAGAAGGTAGTGACACTAGTGTCCGGTTAAAATCGTAATGCTATGTATTTGACGTTATCAATAGTGAATAGAATACACCTGGCTTAGATTTATGATTCACTTTCAGGCTGTCGTGCCGGCCTTGAGCCGGTACCCATAGGTTTACGGAGTTCGTAGTATTTCTTTAATACAGGCTTTTAAAAAGTGACTTTTAAAAAGTGGCAATTTTATGGCGCATTCTAATCACACGCTGAGGATTGCTCGGATATTTTAGTTTTCGTGGGTGCCGGGTCGAAGCCCGGCAGAACATGCCCCATAAGCGAAGCGAATGTTTTGGATATCACCGGGATGATACTTTAAGCTGACACTAGTGAAAGGTAGTGAGGGAAGTTGGGCTAGCCCACTGTAGTCAGCGTTGCTAATTGTTGTTATGTATTGGTTTGCCAATAATAGCCATCGTTTTTTTCGATGTTATCTTCAAGGCCAGTTTTTTATATTTTAGCTTTGCCAGCAAAACTATTCGTTAATAAATTGCTGCCAAGCCAAAACAGCTTCTTTAAAATCTAATAAGCCGCAACTGGCTTCGGATTCGTCATTATAAAGCTGGGTGTCTTCCGGTAGCTCATAGCTGCTGTCTTCTGTTAGCGCTAGGGCTATGGCTTCTACTTCGTTATGGCTGAGAGTGAGCTGGGCGTCGCGGCCGAAGAGTTGGCGGCTGTTGATTCTTTTTTGTTCTAGCTGAGTAATAATGTCTAGTAGCTCTTCTATTTGTTGTTCATCATTACTCACTTCTTCGGATAGCCAGCGGCCTAAAGCTTCAAAGCCACTAGAAAACTCGGCTATAGGTCGGTCGTATTCATCTAGGGTAAATTCGTAATCCATGTTGTGCTCTGGTTGGCTATTCAATATCGCGGGGCATTCTACCTGAAAAATATTTATATAGGTTATTAATCCGCTTTAGCTTGGCAGCGTGCTTATAAAATGTACGGCCGAGGTGTTGATATATTTCACAGATAGGCCCTGTTTCGGGTAAGATGGCCGCCTTTTAAACAGGCCTGCAGCAATTTTGCAGTAATACAGCACTTTGTTGCAGGCATGTAGCGCAAGTAATTGAGGTGAGTAATGGCTGATAAAGCGACTGGTAGACTAACAACACGTACATTAGCCATGAGCAGTGATACCAACCCCGCTGGCGATATTTTTGGTGGCTGGGTGTTGTCGCAAATGGATATAGCGGCTGGCATTTGTGCGGGCCAGCGCGCTCAAAGCCGTGTGGTTACAGTGGCGCTAGACAGTATGAGTTTTATTAGCCCTGTAAAAGTGGGCGATGTGCTAGGGGTGTATACCAAGGTTATGCATATAGGTAACACCTCTATGATAGTGAATGTAGAGGCCTGGGTAAGACGCGGTCGCATAGGTAACCGCGAGAAGGTGACCGAAGGGCATTTTAAATTTGTTGCTATAGATGATGAGGGGCTGCCTACTAAAATCCCTCATGAGTCGGAATTACCTTCCTATGTATTAGATGATGATGAGTTGTTGTAAGCGCGGTGCTGGCATTTAAATAAATAAACTGCGCACTTCAGCTAAGCGCTGTTGCTGCTCATTGATTAGCTCGCCAATAGTCTGCTGCTGGAGTTGCTGTTGTATTTTTTGCCATGCAGGCAGGCTACTGAGTGGCTGGGGCTGTTGCTCATCGTTGCCCAAGGCTAGCAGCTTGCACAGTATAATTAAATCGCAATAGTCTATTGCCTTAGGGTTTTGCCGCAGTGTTTGATTGGATTCAGCCACCACAGTAATTAACTGCTGTGAAAACCCCCATGCTTCTAAGGCTAGCTTGCCTGCATGACTAGAGAGTTGATGTATAGCCAGTGCTAGCTGCAAGGGTTGTTGGTCAAATTTAGGATGTTGCTCGGCATAGCTTAGAATAATAATTTTACCTATTTGATGTAATAGGCTGGCTAACATAGCCTCTTCGCTGTTAAGTGAGGGAATTTTTTCGGCTAACACAAAGGCATAACTGGCCACTAAAATACTTTTTTTTCTGGCCAGTTCCATTTGCTGCTTTAATAGTGGTGAGTCTGACTCAAATAAGCTGAGTATGGCAAAGCTGGTTACCAGCTGTTTAGTGGTGCTTAGGCCTAAGCGCATAACTGCATTGGTAATATTGTCGCAAGAGCTGACGCCCTTGTATAAAACGCTGTTAGCGGTTTTGATCAGTTTGGCACTAATACCTGGGTCGCTATGGGCTAGGTTGACTACCTGGTTTATATCGCAGTCGGGCTGCTCTATGGCTAGACGTATATTAATGGCAGTTTCGGGAAAGCTGGGGATCACAAAATAGCCACGGCTAAGCTCATGTTCAAAGTGTTTATATAAGGCTTCATGGGAGCAGTCGCTGCTATAAGCCATATGAGTCACAGCATCGCTTTGACGCTTTCTTTTTTCCTGCAATAAATGAATTACCGAGCTGGGAAGGGTGAAGTATTGCACAAGGCCGTTGCAAGTGGCGCTGTGTTGCCTGGGCTTGCTGGGCGATAGCGGGTGATTGGAGTTGGGTAGCCCGGCCTCTATTATTTTGGGGGGCTGCTTATCGTTGCTTAGGGTAACGCTGCCGCTGACTAGAAAATACTCTAGGGTGTCGTTGCTATGCTGTTTAAACAGGGTGGTCCCCGCTGTTGCCTCGCGTATCTCTATGGACTTGCACAGACTGTTGAACAGTGTTTCATCTAAGCTGCTTAGCAAGGTGTAGCGCCTAAAAATAGCCAGAGTTTGTTCGTTAGTCATAATGCGTGGTATGTGGTGGCGTGGGAGTTTCTATTGTAGCCTAAGTGCTGGCACTTGCTAGTCGCTTGGCAGCCACTGGAAACAGCGTGATTCCGGTGGGGGTTTGTATGCTTGGGTGGTTGGCTATCAAACTGTGCTGCTCTATAGTGGCTAAACAGCATAATGCTAAATACAGGCTCATTAGAAGCTATGAACATAAATAATAAAACGTTGAGTATTACCCGCCTGAATGGCCAGCAGCTTATTAAGTTGTTGGTGTATTGTCTATTAGCAATTAATTATGGCTTTTATATTATAGGTGAGTGGCAGGTAGCAAAATATACATTAACGGCTAATGCCGGCTTGCTGGATTGGGCTGCTGCTTTTAAAACCAGTATAGATGAGACAGCCTGGTTTGTTTTATTAATTATTTTTGAACTGGAAACTTACGCCCTTAGTGATGATGCCTTTACCCCGGCCAGGGTTAGGTTAATGCACATGATCCGCTGTGTCTGCTATGTTTTTTTAGCGCATACTATCTATGCCAATGGTTCTGCAGTTATTGAGTTAGCTAATGAGCAGGCCATGGGCGAAGTAAGCCTATGTGAATTAGCCGATAAAAATATTTCTTATACCCGCAATGAAAATTATCAGCAAATTACTAGCGATAATTGCGCTAATCTTTTAGTCGGTGCTGAGCTTTATCAATTAAGCGATGGCAAAGCGGTTACCGATAGAGCGGGTTTAGACTTGGCTCAGTATATGTCATGGCTGGATTTGTTTGAGTCACTAAGCTGGATAGGGATAATGCTAGCTATAGAGTTAGGTGTACGCTTGCAAAATAAAGGCATATCCAGTGGCAAGCGCCTGCGCGCTCTTAATGTCGCCTCCCTGCTTTTTTATACGGTGTTATGGGTGGCCATAGGTCACTGGATCTACTTAGGGCATTATGTTTACGCTTGGGATGAGTTTGTTTGGATTGCTGGCTTTGTGGCTATAGAAATGAACATGGCCGATTGGCGCAAAGATATGAAAAAGCAAAGCGCTACAGAGGCTGGCCACGTTGTGAGCAGTGCGTAGCTTGATTAATACTTGTGGTTTATAGGTAGGGTATTTATGTTTAGCGTGGCATCGGTAAAGAAAGTATGGGATAGGGGTGAGCATAATGCCTTTACCGACCTTTGTTATTTTAATGGTTTTTTTTGGCTGGTATTTCGCGAGGGGCAAGCTCATATTTCTGATGATGGCCGTATCGTAATACTTAGAAGTAGGGATGGTGAAAGTTGGCAGTGGGTAACCGAGCTGGCCATGGCTAATAGGGACTTAAGAGATCCTAAAATTGTCGTCACTCCGCAGCAGGAGCTACTGATTACTGCCGCCAGTGTGCATGGCAAGGCCAAGGCATTGGTTTTTCAAAGTTATATTTATCGTTCTAGGGATGGTCTTAACTGGTCAGCCGCTAAAGCGGTGGGTAGAGAGGGGGACTGGCTATGGCGCACCCGCTTTATCGATGGCGAAGGTTATGCGGTGTCATATAGCTTGGAGCAGGAAAGCAGCACGCTGTATAAAATGAACGCCGACGATAGCTACAGCCCTTATGTAGATCCATTGTTTAGCAAAGCGCAGAATGCTTTGGGGTTACCAAATGAACACGATTTATTTAGCCTGCCTAATGGTGAGCTGTGCTGCCTGTTACGCCGTGATGCCGATAGTGCTAGCGCACAGTTAGGCCGCAGTAAACCGCCTTATAAAAATTGGCGCTGGCGTGACTTGGGTGTGCATACCGGCGGCCCTGTGGCTTTGGTTTTATCAAATCAAACAATTATTTTGGCGGTGCGTTTGCTTAAGCCTGAAAGAACCAGTATCTGCACGCTAGATGTAGAGGCCGGTAAAGTAGAGGAGTTATTGAGTTTGCCGTCGCAAGGGGATAGCAGCTATGCCGGTTTAGTTGAGCATGAAGGTAAGCTGTGGTGCAGTTATTATTCTAGCCATGAAGGTAAAACCTCCATTTACATGGCAGAGCTATTACTGGCGGCCTAGTCTAACTTACTGAAAATTAACCCAGCTGTTCAATGCCCCTAGGCGAAAGCGGGTGTTTTGATAACGTAAGATAATAAAATTTTCTTGTATGCTCTCTAGGCTGAGATCGCTATTAATAGCTGCGCCTTCTTTAATAATTTTATTATTAATTTCTACATAGCTTTGCTGGTTAGCCAAATAGATATGCTGGTCATAATCAAGCGTAGGGATATTTTTTTGCAGGTTGATAGGCAGGTTGGATAAAAATGGCGGTAACTTCGCCGTTTTATGACGCTTGGGTGCTATGTTAGCGCTGCTGTTAATGGTGGCGCTTGCTTCGGCGGTTGTATTTTTGGGGGCTTGTTGTGTTTTATAGAGCTGGGCGATAGCCGGGTTGTTGTTTTGTGCGGCGGGAGCTACCGGTTGCTTTTGTGCTGGCTGAGCATCGCTTACTAGTGTTGGCTTATGGATAGCTTGGGAAGTGGTTGGTTTTAGCGCTGGGGCAGCTGCTGGCTCCTTATGGCTGATTTCCAGATTGTGTATATGGTTGTTAGCCTCGCCCGTAAAATAATACCAGCCTAGCGCAGCAAGCAAGGCCACAGCTATAGCAATTAATGGCTTGTGATAAGAGCGTTCATCTTCTGGCACTATGTTGATCGCAGCGGCTTGTAAGTTGGGGCTGTTTTCTGCAGCGCTTCTATCGCGGTCAGCACGGTTTAAGGCTTCTAAAATTAGCGACATCAGAAGCTACCTTCTAATAAAGTGGTGGGCTGTAATTGTTGTTCTAATTTAAGTAAGGTTTTTAAACCTACTACACCGTCGGCGGTCAAGCCTTGGGATTGTTGAAATAATATAACTCTTTGATAAAGCGCGCGGTTAAATGTTTGCGTGCTCAGTGGCTGGCTTTGTTGATCTAAATTAGCAAACTGTTGCCCTAGCCATTGCACCAAGGGGCCTTGCTCCCCCAGCCCTATAGGGCCGCTATAAGATGCTGGCGCCTGCCATAGTAACGTGAAATTACCCGTCCACAAATAAGCTAATTCGCTTAGCGCTAAGCTTGTTTCGCCCTGCGGGGTGAGCAAGCTGGCTTGCTGCTGGCCCAGCCCTATAAGATTGGCGTAATAATATTGCTGGCCATCGCTAAGTTCTAGCATGACCGGGCGTTGGTACTGTGCTAAAGCGGCCCAGTTATTTTCACGCAAGGCCTCGCAGCGAAAATTGCTGCCGCAGACGGGGTCGCCAACTGTTAAACCTAGGTGCTTGGCAAGTTGTTGCAGCGCTGCTTGATCTTGTTGATGCCAGCTAATGGTTTTGGCGGGCGCGGCGCTGATAGCCGCGTTGGCTAGGGTATTAGTCGTATGGCTTGTTGCGGGTGCTGTTAGCCTATTCTGTAGCTGCGGGGCAAAAACAGCGGCGGCAATGATCAGCGATACCAGCGCTAGCGCTTTGCTGAACTTAAGCCAAGGCCAGCGGCTTGCTACCGGCCCGCTAGCTTGCTCTTCGTCATTAATCTCATTAATGGCTTGCTGAGCTATGGCTTTGTCTATGGTGGTTTTATTTTTGCCGTAGCAGCCCAGTAACATTCTATCGCATAGCACATTAATAACCCGCGGTGTGCCTTTGCTGGCCTGGTAGATTTTTTTAACTATCTGCGGCGAGAACAGGTTTTGATTGCCGGGCAGGCCAGCTATGTGTAAGCGGTGGCGTATATAGGCCTGTGTTTCGGCGAGGTTTAGGGTGCTGAGCTGAAAGCGTGCGGTAATACGCTGGGCCAATTGGCTGAGCTCGGGTTTTTGTAGCAGGCTGCGCAGCTCTGGTTGCCCCACTAAAATAATTTGTAAGAGTTTTTTAGTATTGGTTTCTAAATTGGTCAGCAGCCGTATTTGTTCTAGTGTTTCAAAATGTAAATGTTGGGCTTCGTCTATTAATAAAACCGTGTTGCGGCCACGTGCAAAATTGTCAACCAGATGCTGGTGTATTTTGTCGGTGAGGGCTTTGCCCTGTAGTTCATCCTGCCGGTAGCTAATGCCCAGTTCATCACAAATGCTGGCTAGCAGTTCCAAGCTATTGAGTGAGGGGTTGAGCACTAGGGCCAGGTCAGTATTGTCGGGTAGCTGTTCTAATAGGCTGCGGGTGATGGTGGTTTTGCCTGTGCCCACCGGGCCGGTTAATAAAATAAAACCGCCACCGGCACCCACGCCATATAGCAGGTGCGCCAAAGCATCGCGGTGCCTGGCGCTCATAAACAAATAGCGCGGGTCTACGGCTATGGAGAAGGGGGGCTCGGTTAATCCAAAGTAGCGGTGATACATAGCGCAGTGCTTAGGCCCATGGTGTTATCGTGAGTATTGTTGCTCGTTGGCATTATGCACCAGCACTGGGGTGAAGGCTATACGGAGGCTGATGCCTGCATCGCAAATAAGGCTTGCATATTAAAGGCTATAAATTACACTGGCGCTATTGTTATTTTTTATCTTTATGGTGCTGACTTAGCTCGGCCCCGTTTCTTATTCTCCCGCATGGATATGAGCATGAAGTTAGCTGCGATACTGCCCCTATCGATTACTGCTTATTTTTGTAAGCAGCTATTTGCGCCCGTGATTATGGGGCCTGGCTATATTTGTGGCTGTGTGCGGTGAGTTAAGGTTTAGTTAGTTTATTTACCACAGCCGCAGCTACAGCCTGCGGCTTTTTTGTTTTTGAAGCGACCAATTTATGTTGCGGTAAGTGTTAGAGGATGAGTATGGCTGTTATTGCTGCCTATATTACGGTTATTTTAATTTGGTCAACCACGCCCTTGGCGATTAAGCTGAGTAACGATAGCTTGGCACCTATTGCCGCGGTGAGTCTGCGTATGCTGCTGGCATTTGTGGGAGGCTGGTTAGTTACCTTGTTGTGGCGCAAGGCTGGCCGCTTGCAGTTGGCTAATGTTAAATCCTATGCGCTGGCCTCGTTAACATTATTTCCTTCTATGCCTATGGTGTATTACGCGGCGCAGTTTATTTCTTCGGGTTTGATTTCGGTGTTGTTTGGTTTAATGCCCTTGGTGTCGGCGGTGTTTGCAGCCTATATATTGGACGAGCATTTTTTAACCTGGCGCAGGGTGGTGGCGCAATTAATTGCCTTGGCGGGTTTGGTGCTGATTTCTTATGGTCAGCTAAACCTTAGTGAACAGGCCATTTATGGTGTGTTGCTTACCGTATTGGCCACCACGATATACGCATGGAGCAGTGTCTATTTAAAAAAATTTAATAAAACCCAAGAGGTCGCTGCCTTTGAGCAAACCGTGGGTGCTTTGCTGTTTTCCCTACCGGGTATGTTTATATGCTGGTGGTTGATTGAGGATGATTTTCAGCTGGTGTTTAGCGCCACTAGCGCGATCAGTGTGAGTTACTTGGCTTTTGTGGGCTCGCTGGTGGGATTTTTTGCATTTTTCTGGGTGTTGAATAAGCTCTCCATGAGTTTGATCTCTATCATACCGGTGATCACGCCTATGCTGGCGCTGTGGCTGGGCATGACGGTGGCGGGTGAGGAGTTGGCGGCGATAACGCTGCTAGGCGCGGGCTTAATTATCAGCGGCCTAATGCTCTATGAGGGCATACCCATGTGGTTATGGAAAAAGGCAAGGTGTTACTGGTTAAATCGTTAGCCTAACAGCGACTATATCAATAAGAGGTAATTTACTGTGTCGAAAAAAAAGCCCTGTAAACGTTGCCAGCGCACTCGCTGGGTATTGACGGCGGTAATACTGGTGACTATGTCGGCTATTTTATATTTGGATGTGATGGCGAAGTAGGGGGGATTAAGCTACAAGTTACAAGCTTCAAGTGACTAGATACTGCCTTGCCTTATGGTTAAGTCAATATCCTGTATTGCTTAAATCTTAGTTATACCGCTTTAGTTAACAAATAGTGTTCTCTATGTTGCTCTATGGTCTGATAAATTTCTTGCGGGCAGCGCATGCGTTTTACTTGTTCAAATAATTGCTGCCCCATGGGATGGGCTTGGCGTAAATAGCTTAGCCATTGTTTAACGCGGCTGCCCACATATTTGGCTTCGTACATTTCTTCTGTGACCAGGCTGAACTGGGCTAAATGCTGGGCGATGTCGCTCCAGCACATACTGGTAACGGTTTCGCCTCTATTTAAGGTTTGTATTTGTCTGGCCAGATCGGGGCGGGTGAGTAGGCCACGGCCCAGCATGACATCTTGGCAGCCGCTTTCTATCAAGCACCGCTGGTAGTCTTGCGGTGTCCAGATTTCGCCGTTGGCGATGACTGGGATTTTGGCCTTGGCTTGGATGGCGTGTATATGCTGCCAATAGGCTGGGGGCTTATAGCCATCGACTTTGGTGCGGGCATGTATAGTAAGTTCATTGGCGCCAGCAGCAAAAATGGCGTCGGTAATATCTGCTAGCAGGCTGTGGTCTTCAAAGCCCAAGCGTATTTTGGCGGTGACCGGCGTAGCTGTAGGGACCGCACTGCGTATCGCGCTAACGATGTTATAAAGACGCTGTGGTTCGCGCAGTAGTACTGAACCGCCATCGTTGCGGTTCACGGTTTTGGCGGGGCAGCCAAAGTTGATATCTATACCGGGCGCGCCCAGTTCGGCAGCGCGGTGAGCATTGGCGGCCATGGGGTCGGGCTGGCCACCTAATAACTGTACATAGACGGGTACACCGCTAGGGGTAGTACCGCCTTGTTTTAATTCTGGGCACAATCGGTAAAACACACGGCGCGGTAGCAGTTGGTTGGTTACCCTAACAAACTCGGTAACGCAGCGATCTATGCCGCCTATGCGCGTTAGCATGTCACGCATGGTGTGGTCGACAACGCCCTCCATAGGGGCAAGCATAATTCGCATAGGCTGAGTACATTGTTGGGGTGAGTACTTTTTAAGCGGTCTATTCCTTTTGTGGCGCGCATTATAAGTTTTTTGGGCGGAATAAAAAGCGTCTTCTGAGGTTTGTAGTATGCCCGGCATTTTTTTGTAAATTTACTACAATGCCGGTTTAACTTGTTGATCTATAAGCTTTTTGCAAAAAGGCAGTAGTGGCGCGAGATTGCTAAATTGGTTGATAAATAGCCGTCGCAACTGTGCGTAAGCGATTGAATTTTAAAGATAATGTAATTTTTTTACTTTTTGTAGTGTGGTTGCCTAACGTTGTATTTATAGGTAAATTAGCGCTCCCCTACTCAGTGAGGCTGTAGATGACCCTACAGCGTTAACTAACATACTGACACGCTCCGGCAGATCCTGGCGCTTGTGAGCAAATTCGAGGTAAAGCGATGCAACAGACATTGATGCAACAGGGCGCAGAACTCATGCTTTATGGCATGGGCACGGTCTTTGTTTTTCTAACATTATTGGTTGTATTAACTACCATTATGTCTTCGTTAATACAGCGCTATGTTAAGCCTGAGCCGCCAGCTGGCCCCAGCGGAGGCGCAACAACAACCGCTCCCCAGGCCGATAGCCAATTAGTCGCTGTGATTGCTGCCGCTATTAAACAACACCGCGCGCGTTAATTCGCCGCGCTGTTCACCCCTTTTTAGTTAAATTATAAAAGGCTCGTTACCCATGAGTGAAACAAAAAAACCCTTAGGTATTACCGACGTCGTCTTACGTGACGCACATCAATCCTTATTTGCTACCCGCATGCGTTTAGACGATATGCTGCCCATAGCTGAAAAGCTGGATCAGGTAGGTTTCTGGTCACTAGAAACCTGGGGTGGTGCAACTTTTGACGCTTGTATACGCTACTTAGGCGAAGATCCATGGGATCGCATACGCCAGCTTAAAAAGGCCATGCCTAACACGCCTATGCAAATGCTGTTTCGCGGCCAAAATATTTTAGGCTACCGTCACTATGCAGACGATGTGGTTGAGAAGTTTGTTGAGCGCTGTGCGGTAAACGGCGTAGACGTATTCCGCGTATTCGACGCCATGAACGATATGCGCAATATCGAAACGGCCCTAAAAGCCGTTAAGAAACAAGGCAAGCATGCGCAAGGTACTATCTCTTATACCTTAAGCCCCGTGCATAACATAGATATGTGGGTAGAGCAGGGTAAGCGCATAGAAGATATGGGTGCTGACTCTATTGCTATTAAAGATATGGCGGGTTTGTTAAAGCCTTATGACGGCTTTGAGCTAGTGAGCAAATTAAAAGCGGCCTGTGATATCCCCATACACATGCAGTGCCATGCGACTACCGGTTTATCAACAGCTACTGCGCTTAAGTGTGTAGAGGCGGGTATAGATAATATTGATACCGCTATCTCTTCTATGTCTATGACTTACGGCCACAGCCCCACCGAATCAGTGGTTGCTATTTTACAAGGCACCGAGCGCGACACCGGCTTAGATTTAGTGTTATTAGAAGAAATCGCCAACTACTTCCGCGAAGTGCGTAAGAAGTACGCTCAGTTTGAAGGTTCACTGCGCGGTGTCGATGGCCGTATCTTAACGGCACAGGTGCCCGGCGGCATGTTAACCAACATGGAAAGCCAGCTTAAAGACCAAGGCGCAGAAGATAAGTTTGCCGAAGTGCTGGACGAGATCCCCCGCGTACGTAAAGACTTGGGTTACATCCCACTAGTAACCCCTACCTCGCAAATTGTTGGTACTCAGGCGGTACTGAATGTATTAACCGGCGAGCGTTACAAGTCTATCTCTAAAGAGACGCAAGGTATTTTAAAAGGCGAATACGGCGCTACTCCCGCACCTATGAATGCCGAGCTACAAGCTCGCGTATTAGACGGTGCTGAGCCTATTACTTGTAGGCCTGCTGATTTGCTAGATCCAGAAATGGACAAGCTAACTGCCGAGTTGAAAGAAGTCGCCGCCCAAAAAGGCATTAGCCTAACCAGCGGTGAAGGTGAGGTAGATGATGTATTGACCTATGCCTTGTTCCCACAAATTGGCTTAAAGTTTTTAGAAAATCGTGGTAACCCCGATGCCTTCGAGCCTGTGCCTACCGGTAAAGCACCTGCAGCAGCAGAGCCTGCTCCTGCAGCAGCTGGCGATAGCGGCGTGTATACGGTAACCGTTAACGGCCAGAGCTACGTGGTAGAAGTGACTGACGGCGGTGATGTGTCTGCTATTGCCCCCACTAGCTCAGCGGCACCTGCTGCTGCCCCGGCAGCCGCAGCCGCGCCTGCTGGTCCAGCCGAGCCCGTGACAGCACCTTTAGCCGGTAACATCTTTAAAGTAAATGTTGCCGCCGGTGAGCATATCCAGCAAGGCGATGTGATACTTATTTTAGAGGCCATGAAGATGGAAACTGAGGTGCGCGCAGCGCAAGCCGGTGTGGTTGCCTCGGTTGATGTCAAAGAGGGCGACACCGTTGCCGTTGGCGATACTCTAATTACTGTCGCATAGCGGAGACTCTTGCATGGAAAAGTTACTTGTACTGTGGCAAGACTCAGGCATCTATCAGGCCCAAGGTGGCCAGATGATAATGATAGTCGTGGGTTTGTTGCTGCTGTTCTTAGCTATTCGCAAAGGTTTTGAGCCCTTGCTGCTGGTGCCTATAGGTTTTGGTGGTATTTTGGCCAATATCCCCGGTGCCGGCTTGGCTTACTCGGCGGTAGAAAATGCGGTGATGTCAGGTGATGCTGCTGTGTTACAGCAAATTGCTCATGCCCTAGGTGTGAGCAGCTGGGAGTCAGGCAAAGAGTTGTTACAGGCCTATAGCATGTCTGGCTCTGCCCCTCACCAGCATGCTGTGCAAGCGGCTACTGACGCTGGCTTTGGCAATGGCATGTTGTATAACTTTTACACCGTAGCAATTGCCAGTGGTGTAGCGCCCTTGCTGATCTTTATGGGCGTGGGTGCCATGACGGACTTTGGCCCGCTGCTAGCCAACCCTAAAACCTTGTTTTTAGGTGCCGCAGCGCAGTTTGGTATTTTTGCCACTGTGCTAGGTGCGGTAGGTTTAACCAGCTTAGGCTGGATGGACTTCAGCATGCAGGATGCGGCGGCTATAGGTATTATCGGCGGCGCTGATGGCCCAACGGCTATCTATGTTGCTAGCTTGCTAGCACCAGACTTGTTGGGGGCGATTGCTGTTGCTGCCTACTCCTATATGGCGTTGGTGCCTTTAATTCAGCCACCTATTATGCGTGCCTTAACCACTGAGGCTGAGCGCAAAATAGAGATGGTGCAATTGCGCCCGGTGTCTAAGCTAGAAAAAATCATGTTCCCCTTAGTGTTACTGATCTTGGTGGCGCTATGTTTGCCTAGTGCAGCACCGCTATTGGGTATGTTCTGCTTTGGTAACCTGATGAAAGAGTGTGGGGTGGTTGACCGCTTGAGTGATACCGCGCAAAACGCTTTGATCAACATAGTGACCATATTCCTAGGTTTATCGGTAGGCTCTAAGCTTAGCGCCGATAAGTTTTTAGACTTAAATACTTTGGGTATTTTAGCGCTAGGTATTGTCGCCTTTGGTATAGGTACGGCTTGTGGGGTGTTAATGGCTAAGCTGATGAACAAGATCACTAGCACGCCAGTTAACCCACTGATAGGTTCAGCCGGTGTTTCTGCGGTGCCTATGGCAGCCAGGGTATCGAACAAGCTGGGCTTAGAGTACAACTCACAAAACTTCTTGCTCATGCATGCTATGGGCCCCAATGTGGCGGGCGTTATAGGCTCTGCTGTGGCAGCGGGTGTGATGATTAGCCTGGTTAGTTAATGCCTTAATTGTGCTACTGCAATATCTTAAAAAGCCCGCTTGCGGGCTTTTTTTATGGCTGGCTGTTGGCGGCGAGCTGATTAGTGTGGCAGGTTGCTGCGAGTGGTTTGGCTAAGCCCAGCGGCGTGAAAGTCTTCAACCAGGCTGCGGCTGCAATCGCGGCGTTGGTCATTTTTGCGGCGTCGTTTATGGCTGAGGTCTAATCTAGGGGCTTTGCGTCTATCGCCGCCTTGCCGTCTGTCACCTAGGGTTCTACGGTTAATAAGCATTGTCATAATCTTGTTATATTTCTGTCGTTTAATGGGGTTAATAAGCTGTTTGGCGGCAGTATTACTGGCTCTGCGGATGTCATATATTAGTCATAACAGCGTTCAGGCGTTTTAAGATAGTCTAGTCTAGAGGGCTTGCCAGCTTTTTCTGGCAAAGTGTGAATAAGTCATATAAATGATTAGCTAGCAAGCAAAGGAAAGGATGAATCCTAAACCTGAGGAGCCTATAATGGGCGGCTTAAAACTCTTGATAATAAAAAATCGAAATTGGGGTGTGTGTTGTCCAAACCAGCCATGACATCAGTGGTGTCAGAGCGTTTGCTCGCTATTTTGCAGTCTATACAGCGCTTGCCGGTATTGGTTTGGTATCGGGGGCTGTGTATAGGCCTATCGCTAGTGTTAGTTTATACCCTTAGTTTATGGCTGTGGTTGTTATTGCCACAGGCTGAACCTACTGCTGGCCCCGCCGTTGTCACAGGTGCCGGCTTAGCGCAACAGTCCAGCCAGCATATAGATATTGAAAAGCTGCAATCCTATAACCTGTTTGGTGCTATGCAGGCAGGGGCAGAGCAACAGCCTGCTGAGTTAGTGCAGCCCGAGCAAACGGTCAATGCTGAGCCCACCCGCTTAAAGCTACAGTTAAACGGCGTGGTGCTGGCCAGTAACCCCGATGATGCGCTGGCGATGATTGTCTACCAAGGTAAAGAAGATCAATACGCCATAGGCGACAGGTTGCCGGTAGCCAGGGTGGTGTTGTCGCAAATCTACCGCGACCATGTCATTATCGAAAACGCGGGCCGCTATGAATCACTGTGGTTGTTTGAGGGTGATAAGGACTCCAGCCCCAGCTCCCCCAGCCCTAGCCAGCCAGAGCAGCAAGTCGATAAACGCAATAACCAACAAGTGAGCAGTATGGCCAGAGAATACCGCCAGCGGCTCTATAAAAACCCTAGCTCTTTGGCAGATGCTCTGCGCATTACCCCCTATCAAGTCGATGGGGTGATGTACGGCTACCGCATTAATCCAGGCCGAGATAAGCAGCAATTTAAACAGTTGGGGCTAAAATCTAATGATGTAGTCACTAGCATTAACGGCATCAGGCTTAATGACCCTGCAAAGGCGGTAGAGCTGTATAAAATTATGCGTTCAGCCAAGCAGGCCACTTTTATTATTGAGCGCGATGGTCAGCCTGTAGAAATGTTGGTGTCGCTGGAAAACGAATAGCCCAATGCCCATTCGTTTAACAAACAATTTAAATAACTAAATAATTAGGTAATCCTGTGAGTTTTATTGTGACCCTTAGTCGTAGAGTTAAACCTTGCTTATGCTTGGCCTTTGCCGTTGTGGCGGCGTTTGCCATGCCCGTTGCTGCCCTGGAAAAAACCTGGACTTTAAACTCCAAAGAAATGGATATACAGCAGCTGATTATTAGCGTGGCCAAGGCTACCGATAAAACTATCATCATAGACCCTAAGGTGAAGGGCAAGGTGCAGGTGGTTTCGTCCAAGCCGCTAAATCGCGAACAATACTACAACTTATTTTTAACCATTTTGGACATACACGGTTTTGCCGCCATAGAAAACAGTGGCGTGGTGCGGGTAGTGCCCACCAAAGATGCGCGCAGCTCACCAGTGCCGGTAGAGTTGGACTCAGGCCCAGAAACCAGTGAAGTGATTACCCAAGTTATACAGCTGGAGAATATTTCAGCGGCAAAACTGATACCCGTATTACGCCCGCTGGCACCACAGCAATCCCATATGGCGGCCTATGCCCCCAGCAACGCCATTATTATTTCTGATACCCGCTCTAATATTCTGCGTATTCAAAAAGTAATACAGCAAATAGATCGCTCCGCGCAAGAAAAAACCGAAATCGTCACGCTGGAACATGCCGCCGCGGAAGAAGTGGTGAAAATGTTAGAGAAGTTACAAAAGCGCGAGCAAACCAAAGGTCAGCCTGCCTCTGAAAGCACCTTGCTAGTTGCCGATAAACGCACCAACAGTTTATTAATTAATGGCGATGAGTTAGAGCGGCAACGAATTAAAACCTTAATCAAATATTTAGATACGCCGCTAATCCAAAGCGGTAATGTGAAAGTGGTGTACTTGGAATATGCCGAAGCCGATGAGCTTGCAAAAATGCTCAGCAAGGTAATACAAAATATAGAAGGTATGTCCCAGCAAGATGGCGTGAAATCAGCTAAAAAATCGGTGGCCACCGTCGAGGCCGATATAGGCACCAATGCCCTGATTATTACTGCTGATGCCGATGTGATGCAGTCACTATTATCGGTGGTGCAGCGTTTGGATATACGCCGTGCTCAGGTGTTAGTAGAGGCCATTATTGTAGAAATGTCAGCGGATAATGGCCAAAACCTAGGGGTAGAGTGGCTGTTTTCTGATGAGAACGGTTCTTATGGTTCTTCCACCGACAGTGGTTTGGCCGGGGCGCTAGGTGCTGCCACTAGCGGTGAAGACAGTGAAGGTAATGCTATTGATCCCACTTTGGGCTTGGCCGCAGCGCTATCGCAAGTGCCGGGGCAGGTACTGGGCGTAGGCCGTTTAGATAAAAGCCTAAGTTTTAACGTGGTGCTGAATGCTTTAAAAACCAATACCCAGGCTAATATTTTATCCACCCCTTCATTATTAACCTTGGATAATGAAGAGGCCTCTATTGTTGTGGGCCAAAGTATTCCCTTTGTGACGGGCTCGTATACCAGTACCGGTAATACCTCATCCAACCCCGGCAACCCCTTCCAAACGGTTGAGCGTGAAAATGTAGGTATTACATTAAAAGTAACGCCGCAAATTAATGAGGGGGATTCCTTAATCCTGGCGCTTTCACAAGAAGTGTCTGATGCCATACCGGGTTCAGCGATTAACGGCAATTTGATTACTACCGAACGCAAGATAGACACCAAAATTTTAGCGGATAACGGCCAAACCATAGTGCTGGGTGGTTTGATCAAAGACAATGTCAGTGAAACGCAGCAAAAAGTCCCTTTGCTGGGGGATATTCCTTTCTTGGGAGCTTTGTTTAGAAGCACGAAAACTACCTATGGTAAAACCCATTTATTAGTGTTTTTACGCTCCAGTATTATTCGCGATAACCGCGAAATGGATGAGGTCACCGCCATTAAATATAAGTTAATACGCAAAAAACAATTAGAGCGTATAGAGGGCGGGGTAGAGTTTGTCGATCAGGCTACCATGCCTTTACTGCCAGAGTGGCAGGAGCAGCTAGAGCAGTTAGAGGATATACGCGAGCAGCAAAGGCTAGAGCAAAAGCAACAAGCCGAAAGCGAGTTGCAGGGTGGTTGATATGTCAACCGAGCTTAGTAATACAGATTCGCAAATTAACGCGCCAGCAATAGACGCGGAAGCCAACGCAGCCCTAGTGAAGCATAGCGTGCATGTGCCCTTTAGTTTTGCTCAACAGCACGGCGTGATTATTGATGATAAGCAAGATCCAGTAGAGTTACTGCACAGAAAAGATCTAAGCCTAGCGACTCTGTTAGAGGTGCAGCGGGTGTTAGGTAGCGACTTTGTTTGCGCCCAGCTCAGTGATGAGGAATTTCAACGGCGTTTAAGCCTGCGCTATCAGCGCGATAATAACGAAGCCGTGCAAATGGCCGAAGATATGGGCGCCGATATAGATCTTTCGCGGCTGGCCGATGAGATCCCCGATATGGGGGATTTAATGGACGCCGAAGATGATGCCCCGGTGATCCGTTTAATCAACGCCATTTTATCCCAGGCCGTACGTGAGCAAGCCTCGGATATACATATAGAAACTTTTGAAGATAAGCTCACCGTGCGCTTTCGCGTAGACGGTGTGTTAACCGAGGTGCTTACTCCTAAACGCATGCTCGCTCCTTTGTTAGTCTCGCGTTTAAAAGTTATGGCTAAATTAGACATAGCTGAAAAACGCATACCGCAAGATGGCCGTATCTCTGTGCGCTTAGCCGGGCATGCGGTAGATATACGGGTATCGACCATTCCCTCTGCTCATGGCGAGCGGGTAGTGTTGCGTTTATTGGATAAGCAGGCTGGGCAATTGCAATTATCGCAATTGCATATGGGTGAACAGGTACTGCAAAAATTTAAAAAATCTTTGCACACGCCGCATGGCATTATTTTAGTGACCGGCCCCACCGGCTCGGGTAAAACTACCACGCTGTATGCTGGCCTAACCGAAATTAATGATAGCAGCCGCAATATACTCACCATAGAAGACCCCATAGAATATTTATTGCCCGGCATAGGCCAAACCCAAGTGAATGCAAAAGTGGACATGACTTTTGCTCGCGGCCTGCGCGCCATTTTGCGACAAGACCCCGATGTAGTGATGGTGGGTGAGATACGCGATACCGAAACTGCCGACATAGCCGTGCAAGCCAGTTTAACCGGTCACTTAGTGCTATCCACCTTGCATACTAACACTGCCGTAGGTGCAGTAACTCGCTTACAAGATATGGGGGTAGAGCCATTTTTATTATCTTCCAGCGTGATTGCCCTTATGGCGCAGCGTTTAATTCGCTTACTGTGCTCTCACTGCAAAGAACCCTACCTGGCCGGTGAGGCAGAGTTGGCGCTATTAAATTTACCGGGCCAGCAGGCCGAGCTGTTTAGAGCCAAAGGCTGCTCGCACTGTAATAACAGTGGCTACCGTGGCCGTACCGGTATTTATGAGTTGATAGAAATCGACGATACCCTGCGCAATATGATACACGAGCAGGTCGGCGAGCAAGAAATGATAGCCTATGCTAGGCAATCATCTAACAGCATTTTAGAAGATGGCCGCCAGCGCATACTGGCAGGCGAAACTACCGTGGAAGAGGTGTTGCGGGTAACCGCAGCGTAAAGCTATGGCGGCATTTGCTTACAAGGCCATAGACGCCAACGGTAAAATGACTAAGGGCATAGTTGAGGGCGACTCCGAGCGGCAGGTGCGCAGCCAATTACGTGCTCAGCAATTAAAACCCATAGAGGTCAGCTCTAGTTCTGGTATTAGCAGTGCTGATAAAAAATCGGATAAACAGGGTGGCGGTATTTTTAAAACCCGCATTAGCTCTGCAGATTTATCCATGCTTACCCGCCAGCTTGCGACTTTAATCCAATCTAATATGCCTTTGGACGAGGCTTTAACGGCCTCGGCTCAGCAGGCGCGTAAACCCAAAATAAAAAGCCTAATCCTGCAAGTTAGGGCGCGGGTATTAGAAGGCCATAGCCTGGCCTATGCTCTGGGCGATTTTCCGCAAGTATTCAACACCATGTATTGCGCTATGGTAAAAGCCGGTGAGCATGCAGGCTTTTTAGGCTTAGTGCTAGAGCAGCTGGCTGACTACACCGAGAACAGCCAATACACGCAGCAAAAATTAAAAATGGCGATGATTTATCCGCTAATTTTAATGCTGGTGGCTATAGGGGTGGTAACACTGTTAATGATTTTTGTGGTGCCGGAATTAGTGGGCTTGTTTCAGCAATCTCGCGCCGAACTGCCCGGTATTACGGTACTGCTGATTAAACTCAGCGACTTTATTAATACTTCTGGGCATTGGTTGTTACTGGCAATTATCGCGATGATTATTGCGGTTAAACAATTACTAAAAAAACCTAGCCGCCGTTACCGCTGGCATAAGCTGCAGTTAAAGCTGCCCTTTATCGGTGGTTTTTATGTGGCTGCCGACAGCGCTCGTTTTGCTTCTACTTTAAGTATTTTAGCTTCCAGCGGCGTGCCCTTATTAGAGGCACTACGTATAGCTGGTGCGGTGCTAAATAATCTACAGCTGCGCGAGGCCAGTGAGCAAGTCGCCGTAGCGGTGCAAGAGGGTATGAGCCTCAATAAGGCCTTAAATCAGGCCGGGGTATTCCCGCCTATGATGGTGCATATGGTGGCCAGTGGTGAAGCCAGTGGCGAGCTAGAAAGCATGCTAGCGCGTTGCGCCAAAAACCAAGAACGCGAATTAGAAATGACCCTAGGCAGTGTTATGGCCATTATGGAACCCATGATGATAGTGCTGATGGCTGGCGTAGTGGGGTTAATTGTGGTGGCGATATTGCTGCCCATAATACAGATGAATAATTTAGTAGCTTAAGGGCAGTGGCAAGTTTCAAGCTGCAAGTGGCAAGATTAAAGATAAACAGATGAGGTTAGATAGAGATGCGCACAGCTAAAGGTTTACAACAGGGTTTTAGTTTAATCGAGATTATGGTGGTGCTAGTCATTATCGGTTTATTGGTGAGTATAGTCGCACCTAATGTATTGGATAGAGCAGACGATGCTCGCGCTCAAAAAGTGCAGGCCGATTTCAGCACCATAGCCACGGCTTTAAAATTATATCGTTTAGATAACTACAACTACCCCACCAGCGAGCAGGGCTTAGAGGCTTTGGTTAACAAACCCGGCATAGACCCCATACCCACAAACTGGAAAAAAGGCGGCTATTTAGAAGAGGCCCCCAAAGATCCTTGGGGTCGCCCTTATTTATATTTAAGCCCCGCTGAGTTTAGCGACAATGATTTTGATCTTTATACCCTGGGGGCCGACGGCATTACCGGCGGCGAGGATCAAAATGCCGATATAGGCAACTGGAAAAAAGATAACGAGCAGGGCTAATTGATCACTATATCTCGTCACTGCAGCTTAGGCCGTAGTTTGTACGCGAATTAGTAAAGGTAGCGTCATTATTAACAGCAAGCATCTATACCAGCAGGGGTTCAGCCTAATAGAGCTATTAGTGGTGCTGCTAATCATAGGCTTTGGTATAGGCATGGTTGCGGTCAACGTAGGTGTGAGCGACACCGATGCCCGTAGCGAGGCCAAGCAGTTTGCCAATTTGACGGCCATGGTTGCCGATGAGGCGGTGCTTAATCACCAGCCTTGGGGGGTGGACTTGTTTCGCGGTATTGATGATAGCGATCAGGCCAACGAGGTATTTGGTTACCGCTGGTTGCAAAGAGTGTATTGGCAGCCGCCTGCCGATAGCGAAGAAAAACCGCGTTGGCTATGGCTGCCATTCGCACCGCCAGGCATTGCCGCCGAACTGTATTTTGCACCGCAACTGGCCCTGCGTTTGGATATGGAAGATATAGAAAAAACCATAGAGCCAAAAGTGCAGCAGCAACAAAAGCCAGAGTTACAAAAAGAAGTTATCAAGCCAGATATTTATTTTTGGGGTAATGGCGAAATCACGCCCTTTAAACTCACCTTATATACAGGGCAGGGTGAGCAGCAGCTGCATACTATTAGCGGCGACTTGTTGGGGCGCATAGCCTTGGATTTACCGGATGATGAATAAATATATTCGCTTAAACAAGAAACATTCTAAGCGGCAACAGGGCTTTACCTTGATAGAGGTGATGGTTGCTCTATTTATTGTCGCCACTGCCATTTCAGCACTGATGCTTAAAATGATGAGCCTAGTGGATGATACTGTTTACCTGGATCAAAAAACCATCGCCCACTGGGTGGCGTTAAACCAAATTGAACTGCAGCGCATTAGTAACAAAAACAGTAACAAAGTGCTAAGCGAGCAAAAAAGCGGGCAGGAAGAAATGGCCAACCGCACTTGGTATTGGCAGATTAAACCGGTTAAAACCGCTAACGAAGGTTTTATCCAAATGCAGGTATCGGTTAGCGATGAGCCTAATAGCAATCAACCCTTGGTTACCGTGATGGCCATGGCTGATATCTATCATCGTCGCTGATATGAATACGCTTAGACAAAAAACAGTGCCAAGCGGCCAGCAAGGTTTTACCTTAATAGAGGTGGTGCTGGCCATAGCGATTACTGCCTTTGTGGCGGCGTTGGGCTACAGCGCTATCAGCACGGCTATCAACACCGCCGAACAACATGAGCAAAAAGCGCAAGAGCTTAGCGATGTGCAGTTAGCCCTCAGTGTGTTGGAGCGCGATATACGCAATGCCGTTGCCCGCCCCATCATAGATGAGTACGGCCATGAGCAGGCGGCGCTTAGTGGCGGTGAACTGGCGGAGTATGCCCTGCAATTAACCCGCCGCGGCTGGGCCAACCCCAGCGAAGTGCGCCGTGGTGAACTACAGCGGGTGCGTTATGAATACAGCGACAATACTCTATGGCGCGAGCATTGGCTGGTATTGGATAGAGTGGATGAAGATAGCAGTAAGCAACGGGTAAAATTAATTAGCGGAGTAGAGTTGTTTGAATTGCGTTTTTTAAAACCCGACGCAACCACTAACAACGAGCTGGGCGGCGAGTGGCAGCCCAATTGGGATGAACAGGCTATGCCTGCGGCGGTAGAAATTAATTTTGAATTAACCCGTTTTGGCTTAGTGAGGCGTGTGTTTGAAATACTTAATACGCCACAGTAAAACACAAAAAAAGCAAGCGGGGGCCGCCTTAATTGTGGCCTTGTTGATTGTGTTTATAGTGGCCTCGCTGGCGGTGACCGTTAGCAGTGATTTTTTAGTGATGTTTAGGCGGGTGGAAAACCAAATCCATGGCCAGCAGGCCTATGCCTATTTAACCGGGGCAGAGGGCTTGGGGCGCTGGGCCGTTTTAGAGGGTGACGACAACTGGAACTACGATCATCGCAGCGAAGCATTTTTGCAGCAGCCTATAGCCTTTGCCAATGATGTAGCTCAGTTTACGGGGGCTTTAAGTGATATGCAGGGCCGTATTAATATTAATTACTTGCAGTCGGTTAGTAAGAATGGGCCACCTAGTTATAGCATTGCCCAAGAACGTTTTATACGCCTGCTACAGACCTTGGATTTAGAAACACCTTTAGATGTCATCGCCGCAGAAGAAATCGCCAATGCAGTATTTGATTGGCTGGATGTAGATAGCGACGAGCGTCAGCCCGGCGGTGCCGAGGCCTTTTATTATAGCGAAGCCACCCCACCTGGCAGAGCTGGCAACCGTGAAATGCAAAGTGTTAGCGAATTGCGCTGGGTAAAAGGCATTAGCGCAGAAATTTATCAGGCCCTGCTGCCGCATATTACGGTGTGGGGTAATGGCAAAATCAATATTAATACGGCTAGTGAGCAAGTTTTGCGTAGCTTAAATAAACCCAAAGATTTAATACCGCTGTCGCCTTTAGATGTGGCGACTTTAGTAGAGGCACAAAGCCCAGAGGATGGCGGTTATGACGATATAAGTGTGTTTACGCAGCCGCCACTTGTAGATTTAAAAATAGATATCAGCGATTTAGTGGTTAATAGCGAGGTATTTTTATTAACCACCAAGGTGTTATTGTTAGAGCGTGAGTACGCATTAAACAGTATTATTTTACGGGCCAATGACCGCGCCACCATCATAGCTAGAAGCCAGCAACCCCTATAATGAGAGATGAATGTGAACGCACAAACACTCAATAATCCGCAAGCCATACAGGTGGTCAAAGCCTGCGTCGATGATAATGGCCAGCCCTATTATCAATGGCAGGATGCCGTCAGCCAGCAATTGCACAGTGGCAGCGCAACAGACTTGCTGAATAATTTACCGCAGCTTAAGCAATTAGAGTTAATCGTCCCTGCGCAGTATTGCAGTTTAAAGCACTATGCCTTTGATAGCAGCGAAAGCAAAGTACTGCGCCAAACTTTACCCTATAGTCTAGAGGATGAGCTGCTCACGGATGTAGATGAATTGCACTTCGCCTTAGGTGAACCACAGCAAGGTAAAGTAGCAGTAGCGATTATCAACACCGAGTTAGTTGCCAACTGGCTTGGTGATTTACGCGCTGCAGCTAACACTAAGGAAGTAGATATTAAACGCCTAAGCCCTGAACTATTAGCACTGCCTTGGTTGGAACAACAGTGGACCTTGTGCGTAGACGATAGCGAAGAGACCGAGCGTTATATACTGCGATCTTCAGCCTATCAGGGCTTTGCCGTACCGGCTGCTTTATTCAACCAGGCGCTAAGCCTATTAATAGCCGAGCAGGGCCTGCCCGACAGCATAGTGCTGTATAGCGCGGATGAAAGCCGCGAGGCCATTAAGGCGGCGCTGCCAGAATCCTTGCAGCCGTTAGTTTTATGGCAAAGCGGTAGCTACTGGTTATTGATAACAGCTCAGCAGCAATTGGGGCCAGACAGCGAACCGCTTAGTCTATTGCAGGGGCTGTTTGCCCGTGGCCTGGCTTGGCGTAAATATTGGTTACAATGGCGCAAAGTGGTGGCCTTGTTTGCGGTGGTGGTGGCAGCGCAGTTGGCTTATGCCTACACCGAAAATTATCGCCTGGATGCTAAAAATTTAAAGCTGCGCAGCCAAATCGAAGCGGCGTACCGCAGCGCCATACCCAAAGGTGCGGTGATCAATCCCGAAAAACAATTAAAACGCAAAGTGGCCGCCTTACAGGGCGGCAATGGCGAAGGCTTTGTGCATTTATTGGCAAAAGTCGCAGCCATCACTCATACCGTGCCGGGCTTTACGCTGCAAAGTATGAATTACAGCGAAAACCAAAGCGAAATGCGCCTCACAGTATTGGCCAATAGTTTTAAAGAGGTGGAGAGTGTGCGCAGTCAATTGCAGCAACAGGGTGTGCAGGCCGAACTTACTGGTAGTAGTAGCGAAGGAGGCAAAACCCGTGCGCGTTTGCGTATTAGAGGTTAACAAATTATGGAAACCATAAAAAATATACAGCAACAGTTATTAGAGCGCTTTAATCAGCTCAAGCGTAAAGAACAGTACTATATTGTTGCTTTATTGCTACTGCTAGTACCTTATGTGTTTTATATGCTGCTGTGGAAGCCGGTAGTGGCTGAAAATACGCAATTAAAACAAGCTAATGTTCTTGCTCAGCAGCAATTGCAAACTGTGCAGCAGCTGGCTCAAAAATATAAACAACTCAGCAGCAGCGGTGCTAGCAATAATACGGAGGTGAATTTGCCGCAGCTTATAGATACTAGCTTGCTGCGCCATAAATTAGCCTTAAAACGCATGCAACCTTCGGCTAGCGGTGATATACAGCTGCGCTTTGAAGAAGTGTCCTTTAATCATTTGGTTGCCTGGTTGCATGAGTTGGAAACTGTGTACGGTGTTGTTGTTAAAGATGCTTCGATTACCCCCGGTAATAGTGATGGGGTGGTGAGCAGTTCAGTACGCTTACGTAAGGGTTAATGGTGTTAGAAAAAATTTGGCAGTGGCGTTATAAAATTTATGCCCTGGTATTTTGTATTTGTGTGCTGGTAACTGCGCCAGCGTCGTTATTAACTTTGTTGCTTAAAGATACGCTGCCTAAGCTATGGTTAAGTGAAGCTAAAGGGTCGTTTTGGCAGGGTGAAGTTGATCAGGCCATTATCAAAGTCAATGGCGGCAGTCTTAGTTTAGGTAAAGTGCAGTGGTCACTAAAGCCCAGCAGTTTATTGTTATTAAGCCCCACAATAGAGCTTAAAACGCTGGCGCCGGGGCAAAGTTTGATTGCTACCGCTAGTGCTTACCCCAATGGCAAGTTGCAGCTGGCTAATCTGCGTGGTGAATTTCCTCTTAGTATTCTCGAACCCTGGGTGCCGTTGCTGATGAGTGGCCAGGTGTTTTTCGATATTGCCAAGCTTACGCTTAAAGATAATGCCGTAACGCAGTTGCAAGGGCGCATCAACCTGCGCGATACCGTGTGGCGCGGCGGCGATGTGCCTATGCCGCTGGGGCATTATCAAGCCGATATTAGTAGTGATGATAAGGCAATTAGCGTACTGCTTAGTGATCAAAAGGCCCAGCTAGGTTTGCAGGGTAGTATTAACGCCATGTTGGCCGGTCAGTATCAAATGGCTTTAAGCTTGAGTGCTACTCAAGGATTAAACCCGGCAGTCATTAAGTCAGTGGCGTGGCTGGGTAAAAAGCAGGGCGATAGTGTGGTAGTCATTAAGCGTAGCGGACAGTGGCGTTAAATATTGATAATTACAGGGTTATTGTATAAACATATTCTTTGCTATGCACAATGCGAAAACATATCAAACAAACACGGGTAGCGTACTCGAAGTCTTTCTTGCTTTTTTAAAGCTAGGCCTAACATCTTTTGGTGGGCCTATAGCCCACTTGGCTTATTTTAGAACGGAGTTTGTTGAGCGGCGCCGCTGGCTTAGCGAACAACAATTTGCCCAGCTATTAGCTATTTGCCAATTTTTACCGGGGCCTGCGAGTAGCCAGTTAGGATTTAGCCTAGGCCTATTGCGTGTTGGTTGGTTAGGGGCGATAGCTGCTTTTGTAGCTTTTACGCTACCGTCTGCTATTTTGCTATTACTGTTTGCAACAGCGCTGCCTTTTTTATCGGGTACTGTTGCACTGGCGGCGCTGCATGGGCTAAAGCTAGTGGCTTGTGCTGTTGTTGCTGATGCGGTTTTGGGGATGTTTAGCAAGCTTTGTGTTGATTTGCGCAGGAAGCTTGTTGCTTTACTCGCCGCAGTCATTTTAATGGCTGCCAGCGGCGTTTGGCTGCAATTAACAGTGGTGGTTTTGGCGGCAATAGTTGGTGTACTTTTTTTTAATAATAGGGACGATTCTAATAATAACAGCTGGTCGCTAGTGCTTTGTTATGGGGTAAATACTGGAGCCGTGTTGCTTGTATTGTTTCTGGCTTTGTTAATGGCTCTACCTATTGTTGCTACGAGCAATGAGGGTTTGTACGCCGTGGCAGATGTGTTTTATAGAGCAGGGGCTTTGGTTTTTGGTGGCGGCCACGTGGTATTGCCATTGCTAGAGGATGCGCTGGTTGCTCCCGGTAAAGTTTTACCTGAGCAATTTTTGGCAGGCTACGGTGCCTCGCAGGCTATACCGGGCCCCATGTTTGCTTTTGCCGCCTATCTTGGTGCGCTATTATCGCCAGTAGCCAGCCCAATGCTTAGCGCTGCTACTGCTTTATTATTTATTTTTCTTCCAGGATTTTTACTGCTGGCAGGTGTGCTCCCTTTTTGGCGCGCGGTATCACATAACGCCGTTGCACTACGTGCCATTGCAGCTGTTAATGCCGCGGTGGTGGGGATGTTGGGTGCGGCTTTATATGACCCTATATTGACCTCGGGGATAACAAGCGTGGTTGATTTAGCCATAGTGCTGATAGCTATTGGGCTATTGATTAGGTGGCGAGTGTCGCCATTGCTGGTGGTGTTGTGGTGTGTGGGGTTAAGTGTGGGGCAGACGTATTTACATTTTTAGAACATTGTTTGGCGAGTATATAAATTCCCTAAGTTTTTTATCTTCTGCTCATGTCGCTTAGTTGCTAGCGGCTAATCCTTGTAAAGGTACAAAGCTCACTGCCAACCGTATTTGCTTTTTTATTTCACCCTTAAGATTTTTGTCTAGTGTAATGAGGTCTTGGCTTAAGTCGGCATTTTTTATAGGGGCGACTAGCCGCCCCCCTGGTTTTAATTGTTCGACTAAGGCTGGAGGGATAGATCCTGCGGCGGTGATAATAATAGCATCGTAGGGAGCATGTTTTGGCCAACCTGAGCAACCGTTAGCGCATTTACTGATTATGTTGGTATAAGCTAATGCTATAAATTTACTTTTTGCTTGCTCGGCCAGCGGCGCTATTAGCTCTATGCTGTAAACCTGTTTAACAAGTTGTGCGAGTATAGCTGCTTGGTAGCCAGACCCAGTCCCTATTTCTAAAACGCTATGCTGCGGCTGCGGTTTTAGCAGCTGGGTCATCAATGCCACTATGTAGGGCTGCGATATAGTTTGGCCATAGCCTATAGGCAGAGGTGAATTTTGATAAGCCTGCTCTTGGTAGCCCTGGCCAATAAATTGCTGCCTAGGCACCTGCGCTAGGGCAGCAATTAGCCGCGGGTCTAGTTGTGGTACACCGGTTAAATGCGCTGTTCTTGCTATGTCCTGCTGTATGGCATTTAGCATGGTGGATTTTGTGTGCTCTGTGTTCATAGCTGCTTCGATATAACAATGGCTTAGATTAAGCTTAGTCGATATTTTTTGGCAGTATCAACTGGAATGTGTGGCTACATATTAGTGTTGGCTTATAGGCGATAAGGTATAGCCGCCAGTTTTTTTATTGCAAAATAGTTATTGGTTTGCCACTTTTTTGTGAAATATTTACGTGTTAATAGCAATTGATTTGGTTACGGTAGTCAACACCAAGTCAGGATGCACTTGGTTAATAGCTGCGAATAATTCAACTGATAATTACGTTAGCTAATAGCTAATCACTGCAATGCAGTTGATGCTAGCTCGTTGTTAAAAATAACAGGCATACGGATATGCTCACTTCTTGAGTTTTTCTCCCTCCTGTTTGATTTTATAGTCGCTAGTCGTCATTTTTTATATGGAAGCATTACACAAGGATGTTTTTTATTAATGTATGGCTAGTAAGGTTTAGCCTAGCTACCGGCATAGCCTAGAGTTGTAAAGCATAGTCTTGCTATAGGATAGGAGATCAAGGATGAAGTTAAGCCATTGTATACGTTATTTATTTGTTATTTTGCAGAGTTTTAATGCAGCCCAAGCTGCATTAGTAGGCCCTGGGGATATAGCTTTTACCGGCTGGAATGCCGATAGCCGAGATGCTTTTTCTTTTGTTGCGCTAACAGAGATTAATCCGGGCGAGACGATTATTTTTACTGATAATGAGTGGGATGGGGCTAGTTTTAATAGTGGCGAAGGTGAGTTAAGTTGGACAGCTAATAGCGTGGTAGCTGCTGGTACGGTCGTGGCGCTAAGTGATATTAACTCTAGCACTCAACTTGCTGCTAGTACGGGGTTGGCGTCAGGCCGTATTAACCTGAATGCCTCAAATGAGGGCTTGTTTGCATTGCTGGGTAGCTTAGCCGCGCCTAGCAGTTTTTTAACCGCGTTTGCCAGTGATGGAGCAGCAGGTTTTACTAGTCTTGCTGGCACCGGCTTGAGTGTGGGTTTAAATGCTATAGATTTTCATGCTACAGCAGCTCAGGATGCCGATATATTTGCTTATGCAGGGGCGCGGTCTGGGCAGTTTATTTTTAGCGACTATTTAGCGCAGCTTAACAATACTAGCAACTGGTTATTTCAAGGCGGTAGCGGTGATCAAAGTGATGATGGCATAGGCCCTGATGCCCCCTTTGACAATTCAAGCTTTAGCTTACAGGGCAGTGTTGTAAATGTAAGTGAGCCGGCAGGTTTATCACTACTATTTGCCTGTGCCGTTGCGATAACGGTATGCAACCGGCGCTTAAGGTTTAGCATAAGCTCTTAAGCGCGATTGCTGAAAGCCCACAGGGTAAACCACCGGTATTAATTGCCTGCTGTTATTTAATTTTATTGATCAGCTCTTCGCATTGTTGCTTAATTTCCTGCGCAGCTTTTACCGCTGCTTGTGTGGCTGTGGCTTTGGAGTGCTTATACTGTTCGGTTACTTTGTGCGCTGACTCGCTCATAAAGTCTCTAGCTTCCATAGTCGCTAAATGAGCCTGTAAGGCTGAGTGATCAATTACCGGTTGCGTTTTTTGCTTGGCACTGAGGCCTATATCTCGCAGGTGAAGCTTTAGCCCCTGCCAGTGGTCACCGGCATCCATGGCGGCTAGGTGGGCTTGCAGTAAAGCCTCATCGGTGTTGGTTTCTATATGATGGCTGGCTTCGATTAATCGGGCCTTTAGCTGTTCCAGCTGTCGTTTGCTGCGTTGCCATAATTGCTGGCTCTCATCCGCCAATTCATCAACACTGTCCTCTATTTGTTCGCCAAGTTTGCTTAGCTTTTCACTGGCTTCTTTAACGGTGTTATCTAATTGTTTAAGCATGGCGGGGTCCTTCTGCTGTATCTGAAAATAAGAGCGATTTGCGATGACTGGCTACAGTATAGATTGTTTATGAAAATGCGATGGGCTATTTAAGGGGTAGTGGAGTTAGGATAGTGGCTGTTTTATAGCTGGCTGTGGTTAAGGTTATCGCACAGCTAGATCACGCATAATAATCCTCTATTGAGGTGGAACTATAGGCTAGCCTAATACACCAATAGGGGGCGCGATAATACGCAAATACATCCAGTCTGGGGTTATGGGCTCATTATTGTTAGCGCATCGTATTGCCATGAGGGCTAGAGCTTTGCTGCTGCCCAAGATCAGTAGTTGATTATTGGTTGGGTGGCCTATAAATGCTGTTTTGCCCTATAGGTAGTTATCGCATTTGTCATTGCCATGTTAAAAAGGTAATAATGTCGTGCTGACGCCTGCCTATAGGCTGATTTATATTAATAAGTATATGTTTTAATTGGGTTTTTATGCCCCTTTTAGTTATAGATGAGGAAACTGAGATGATCGACGAGATGATCGCCAAGGCGAGAGTAGCCCAGGCTGAGTATGCAAAGTTCTCGCAAGAGCAGGTGGATGAGATTGTTCGCGCTATCGGTAAGGTTATCTACGATAACGCCGAAGAGTTAGCTAGAAACGCGGTTGAAGAAACGCGTATGGGTAACTTTGAAGATAAGTTGGTCAAAAAGTTAGGTAAGTCACGGGCTATTTGGAACAGCCTTAAAGGCAAGCGTTCTATAGGCATCATCGAAGAAAAGGACGAAAACGGCCTAGTTAAAATCGCCAAGCCCGTAGGTGTGGTCGGTGCGGTAACACCTACCACCAACCCCGTAGTGACACCTATGTGTAACGCCATGTTTGCCCTAAAAGGCGGCAATGCCATTATTGTTGCACCGCATCCACGCGCGAAAAAGTGTAGTGCGCAAGCGGTAGATTTAATGAACGGTGAAATTAAACGCCTAGGTGGCCCCGATAACTTGATTCAGTGCATACGCGAGCCCAGCATAGCGGCTACTAATGAGCTAATGCAAAAAGTTGACGTACTCGTCGCCACCGGTGGCCCTGCCATGGTTACCGCAGCTTATAGCAGCGGCAAACCTTCATTTGGTGTAGGCCCAGGTAATGTGCAGGTGATTATTGATACCGATGTGGATTATAACGATGCTGCCGCCAAGGTCATTGCCGGTCGTAAGTTTGACTACGGTATTATCTGCTCGGGCGAGCAATCAGTGATTGCCCAAAAAGATGATTACAGCAAAGTCATAGAGGCTTTCAAAGCTAACGGCGCTCACTATGTAGAAGATGAAGCCACCGCCGATAAGCTGCGCGCTACCATTTTTGAAGATGGTCATATCGCCGCCGACGTAGTAGGCCAAAGTCCACAGCGTATTGCTGAAATGGCAGGTATAGAAATAGCCGACGACGCTAAGATTATTTTGATTAAATCTAATGGTCGCGATGACGATATACTGCGCAAAGAAAAAATGTGCCCAGTGATGGTTGCTCACGAGTACACAGACTTTGATAATGCGATAGCCATTGCTCAGCAAAACCTTGGGGTAGAGGGTAAAGGTCACACCTGCGCTATACACTCCAACAATGATGAGCATATACGCCAGGCTGGTATTGCCTTGCCAGTGAGCCGTTTAGTAGTTAACGAGGCTAGCTCATTAACAGCTGGCGGCAGCTTGAAGAACGGTTTTGCACCTACCACGACTTTAGGTTGTGGCTCTTGGGGTAATAACTCAATTTCTGAAAACTTAAACTATCATCACTTAATCAATGTGCACCGCATAGGTTATGTGCACGATAAGCCCGCACCGACAGATGATGAAATCTGGTCATAACGGGTAACTAGCGAAAAGGCCAACTTTATGTTGGCCTTTTTTATAAGTGTTATAGCATCGTTATTTAATTGCCATAGTAAGGGGAGCAAACTATCAATGGCAGAATATGTACAGCAAGGTTTGTTAGCGGCAGATTTGCTCTGCCCCCATTGCCAGCATAAGGGCTTGGTGAACGCTAATCTGTGGCAGTGTAAGAGTTGCCAAAAACAGTATGACTTTTCGATTTACTGTGAGCTTTGTGGTGACGCTGTGCAGCGTTTAACCGGCTGTGGTAGCTCAGAGCATTATTACTGCCGTACTTGTAAAACTCCGGTATCGCGTAAGGCGGTGCTGTATACCATGACTGAAGCAAATAATTTGTCATAGTGTTTTGCCTGGAATAATTTGGCTGTCATAAATACTTCATTAATCTGTCACTTAGCCTTAATAAGCCTTAGCTAGATTAAAGCTATGACAGTATTTGATGGCATTACACATTACGATAGGCGCATGCTGATATGGTGTAGCAAGTCGCGTTACTATCCTTGTTTAATTACTGGCTTTAGAGTTATTTCGCGCAGTGGCGACGGCTATGTGCAGCTGTTATTGCCATTGTTATTACTAGCGTTTGACTATCAAGCTTATAGTGCCTTTGTGCAATTGATGATGATGGCCTTTGCCATAGAGCGGCTGTTGTATCTACTGTTAAAAAACGCCCTTAAGCGCCCGCGTCCACCTGAGGCCATTCCCAGCTTTTGCAGCATAGTACGAGCTTCCGATCAATTTAGCTTTCCCTCCGGTCATACCATGGCGGCGTTTTTACTTGCTGGCCTTTGTGCTATGCAATTTCCCTATTGGGCCTTGCCTTTGTATGGCTGGGCTTTGTTAGTGGGCGTGTCGCGGGTGATTATGGGCGTACATTTTCCCAGCGATATACTGGCGGGGGCGACCCTGGGTTGCAGTATTGCTGCTGTAGTTAGGTTTATGGTTTAAAGGATAATCAGTATGAAAATTTTATATGGCGTGCAAGCTACTGGTAATGGCCATATCTCTAGGGCGAGAATGATGGCTAGGTATTTTTCTAAGAAAAATATTGCGGTAGATTACTTGTTTACGGGGCGAGATAAAAAAGATCTTTTTGATATGCAATGCTTTGGTAGTTACTCTCACCGTAAAGGATTAAGTTTTAATGTGTCGGAAGGGCAGATTAACTATTTTAAAACCTGCACGGATAATCAGTTGTTGAGATTTTTTTATGATGTGCTGCGCTTAGATCTGGCTAGCTATGATTTGATTATTAGCGATTTCGAGCCAGTAAGCGCATGGGCCGGTAAGCTAAAGCATAAACCGGTGCTAGGTGTAGGTCACCAGTATGCCTTTGCTGATAAAACACCTATGGCCGGTGATAATTTGTTAACTCGCAGCATTATGAAATACTTTGCACCGGTAGACTATCCCGTAGGTCTGCACTGGGCGGCGTATAATGATTACACCTTGCCGCCTATTATCAATACCGATTTAAAACGGCAACATAGTAATAATAAAATTGTGGTGTATCTGCCATTTGAAAATCAACAAAGGGTCACGCGTATTCTTAATCAATTTCCTCAGTATAATTTTATTCAGTACGCTCCCGCAGTTCATGAGGCTGAGTCTTATAATGTTACTACCAAAAAAACCTGTTATGAGGGGTTTAAAGAGGATTTGAGTTTGGCGGCGGCTGTGATCTGTAATGCCGGTTTTGAACTGGTGAGCGAATGCCTGTATTTGGGCTTGCCGGTATTGGTGAAGCCCGTGGCAGGGCAAATGGAACAGGCCTCTAACGCCCGCGCTCTGCAATCGCTAGGCTATGCTGAGGTGATGAATGTGGTGAACTTTACCTCTATTGCCAGCTGGTTAAACACGGTGGCAGCGGCTGGGCCGGTTAAGCCTTTGCCCATACCGAATGTGGCGGAAGCTTTAGTGGATTGGATAGAACAGGGGCAGTGGCAGGATAGAAAAACCTTAGCGCAACAATTGTGGCAGCCTTTGCAGCCGGCTATGGGCTGTGATCAGCGTTATAGTTTTAATCAGCCGCAGTATAGTTTTTAGCCTTTATTTAGCATTGCTGTTTTTCTGGCCGCGAAATTGTTGCGGGGTAAGCCCAGTCCAATTTTTAAAGGCGCGGTTAAGTGAGGCCGACTCAGAAAAACCTACCAGCTGAGCTATATCGGCAATGTTCATATTGCTACGGCTGAGTTTATCCATGGTGAGGTCACGGCGTATTAGTTCTTTTAAGTGCCTATAGCTGGTGTTTTCGGCAGCCAATTTACGGCCTAGTGAGGTGCGACTCATATGTAGTGAGTCGGCTAATTGCTCTAGGGTGGGGAATTTAAGATGCTCTCTGGATTGTTTTAAAATTAAAATTTTAATACGAGTTTCTAAGCTGGAATCTTTACCGGGGATTGATAAAAAATCATCAGGCAGGCTATTTAAAAAATCATAGAGTTCACTGCGTGAGCGTATAGGTTGCAGATCTTTAAAGTTGTCATTAAAAATCAGTGCATTTCTTTCCCGGTTAAAATGTATAGGGCACTGAAATAATAATTTATACACTTCAGAGTGTGCGGGCTCGGGGTAAGCAAACTCGGCGTATAAGGGCTTTATTTTTTGATTGCTAAACCAGCAAGATAATCTATGCCAGTAGAATAAAATATATTCAATACTGAAATGTTGAATATCATAGGAGGGCGCGTGGTTGACAACGCTAAGTGCTTGTTTGTCATCCACAGCTTCTAGCGACATGATGATATCACTGTCTACTAAGGTGTAAAAACGCGTCATCTCCTTAAAAAAATGGGCGAAGTTTGTGCTGCGACGCGCTAACTTGCAGGCGGTGGCAAAAGTACCGCGCTTGCAGGGCCTCTGAGTAAAGCCCAAGAACTCATCATCCATGGCATCCCATAAATAGCGCCACAAATTTGAAAACTCTTGATTAGTGACGGTACTTGTCGGGTCATCTAGTTTGGCGACATCTATATTCAGCGCCTTACAGATGGCGGCGGGCCGCAAGCCTTTACGCTTGGCGCTGTGTAGAGCGATATGAAAATAGTGCGCGGGTATATCTGACATTAACCTTTAAGGCCCTGTGATGAGTTAGCGCTAGGGATTATAAAGGGGTTTGAGCCAATATAAAAATGGTGGGTTGCTGGCTTGCTAGGGTACAAGGTCAGTTGGTTATTTTGCTGTGCAGTATTAGCAGCGCGTGGGCTAGTGATTTCGGCTGCCAGCAAGTAAGGGTAGTGTTGCTAAGACACGCCGTGAATATGTCCCTATAGGCTAGGCGCTGGCATCCATGCCAGCGACTGTCTTAGCAACATTACCCTTACTTGCTTTTGAGATCCGAGCTTAGCGAAAGATTTAACAGCTTTAAAAAGCCGCCTCTTCCATAGCCATTAAGGCGCTATGATCCGCCATGATTTGCAGCTTCAAGCTATCAATACGTGGCAGCAGGTTGCTGTAGTAAAACTGGGCTATCGTGCGCTTATTGCGGTGCAGCTCGCTATCGCTGTTGGCGGCAGCGGCCATTTTGGCCCACATATAGGCGAAAATAACGTAGCCGATCAGGTCTTGGTAATACACGGCAGTGGCGCCAATTAACTCTGGCGAGCCTTGCTCGACTATATATTGGGTGCACTCTTGCAGCTGTTGGCAGGCTGCCAGCAGCGCGCTTTTCATCTCTGTCGTCAGTGTGGCGCTATCGGCAAACTGTTGCGCTTCGGCGATTAAATGGGCAACGCTGGCGCCTTGGTTGGGGGCGACTTTACGGCCTAATAAGTCCATGGCCTGTATGCCGTTGGTGCCTTCATAAATTTGGGTGATGCGCACATCGCGTACTAGCTGCTCTTGCCCCCACTCCCTAATAAAACCGTGGCCGCCCAAGACTTGTTGCCCCAATACGCAGGTCTCTAGGCCGCGGTCGGTGCAAAAGCCTTTCACTATAGGGGTGAGCAGAGCCACTTGCTCGGCAGCTTGTTGCTTGGCTTGCTCATCGTCTGAGAACTTGGTGATGTCTAATAGGTTGGCGGTGTAGGTGCTAAAGCAGCGGCCAGCCTCGGTAAAGGCGCGCATAGTGAACAACATGCGACGCACATCGGGGTGTACTAACAGGCTTTCAGCTTGATCGGGGCTGACGCCCTTACGGCGGCCTTGTAGGCGTTCGCGGGCGTATTGGGCTGCGCATTGGTAGGAGCGCTCGGCCGGGCCTATGCCCTGTATGCCAACGCCTACACGCTCGTAGTTCATCATGGTAAACATGGCCATGAGGCCGCGGTTTTCCTGACCTACCAAATAGCCGGTAGCTCCATCAAAATTCATCACACAGGTGGGCGAGGCTTTAATGCCCATTTTATGCTCTATAGAGCCGCAGCTCAGCTTATTGGCTTGGCCGTTGTTCAGTATTTTGGGTACCAAAAACATCGATATACCCTTGGGGCCAGCGGGGGCGTCGGGCAGCTTGGCCAATACTAAGTGGATGATATTGTCGGTGAGGTCGTGTTCGCCACCGGTAATAAAAATCTTGGTGCCGCTAATGGCGTAGCTGCCATCGTCTTGGGCTGTGGCTTTGCTGCGTATAATGCCTAGGTCGGAGCCGGCGTGAGGCTCCGTTAGGCACATAGAGCCAGCCCATTCACCGCTGTACATTTTGGGCAGGTATTGTTGTTTTAACTCATCGCTGCCGTGCTCATTAAGCGCTAAACAAGCACCGGCTGTGAGCATGGGGAATAAGGAAAACGAGAGGTCGGCACTGGCAAACATCTCTTCACAGTGCACGGCTAGCGCCTTGGGCATACCCAATGCGCCAAAGTCTGGGTTGCCGGTTAGGCCGCCCCAGCCACCCTCACTAAGCGCTTGATAAGCGGCCTTGTGACCTTTGGCGGTGGTAACTTTACCTTCGGAAAATGAGCAGCCCTGTTCGTCGGCCTCACGGCTAAAAGGCGCTATCATATCGCGGCTGAGCTTGGCGCACTCGGCTAACATGGCACTGGCAGTATCGGCATCTACCCGCTCGGCCAGTATGGGGTTGTTAGCCCACTGCTGGGGCAAATTAAACACCTCGTTAAGCAAAAATTCTATATCGGCTACGGGCGGGTTAAATTCTGACATGGTGCTCACTTCCAATAGTGGGTTGGTTAACAAAGTATTGTGTATTAGGGGGTAGCCTGCTTGACGGCTTACCCCAGCTTTCATGGCTTTTTGGCTCTATTGAGCCCAGATCAGTGATCTTGTTTACTGGTTGCTGCGCAGTTCAAGCCGTTTTGACTATAGTTTAGGATGACAAAAGCGCGCTGAATTATGAAAAATAAATAATAACTAATAAATAAAAGTGCAGAGGTGTAGCGACGATGAGTCAATTCCTAAAGCGAGTATTGCTAAGCCTATTAGCTGTTGTGGTATTGCTATTACTAACGGCAAAGCTATGGCTGGGGGAGGAGTTTGAGACCAGCGCTAAAGTGTTACTTAACACTGTGGCCGGCTATAGCGTGGCTAGCCCCAGCCAGCAGCAGGTAGACCAACGCTTTACCGTGCCGCCAGGTTTTAGAGTAACCGTCTATGCTAGCGACTTGGGCAAGGTGCGCATGTTAGAGATGAGCCCAGCCGGTGATTTACTCGCCAGCCAGCCGCGCAAAGGCACGGTCACTATACTGGGGCGTGACAATAACCGCGATGGCCTGCCCGATAACCGCCGTGTGTTATTGGCGGGCTTAACTCGGCCCCACGGTTTGGAGCTGGTTGATGGCTGGTTATATGTGGCAGAGTCGAATCAGATAGGCCGCATAGCCTTTGATGCGCAAAGCGGGCAGGTGCAGGGTGACTACCAAGTCCTGATTAAGGGCTTAAGCGACAGTGGCAATCACTGGACCAAATCACTGCGCGCCGGTGACGATGGTTGGTTGTATGTTAGCTCAGGTTCTAGCTGCAATGTCTGTGTAGAGGAGGATGAGCAGCGCGCTGCCATTAGCCGCTTTAAATTAGCAGACCAAAATCCACGCCTAGAGTTGTTTGCCAGCGGCCTGCGCAACAGCGTAGGCATGGATTGGTCGCCCTGGGAGCAGGCGTTATACGCTACTGATAATGGCCGTGACTTATTAGGCGATGACTACCCACCTTGCGAGCTCAATCGTATTGTTAAAGGGGGCTTTTATGGCTGGCCTTATATCAACGGCTATGCCGAGCTAGATCCTGATTTGGGGCAGGGGCGGGAGGATTTATTAAACGATGCTATTTCGCCGGTGCATGGTTTTCGCGCCCATAACGCGCCTTTGGGGATGCGCTTTATTTCCGCGGGTGATTGGCCAGCACAGTTTCATAAAACCGCCTTGGTGGCCTTGCATGGCTCTTGGAATCGCTCTAGCCGTGACGGATATAAAGTGGTGTCCTTGCATTGGCAGCCCAATGGCAAGGTTATCGAGCGCGATTTTATGAGCGGCTTTTTGCGCTCGGATATGGCGCAACCGCAGGGCGAGTCTGTAATAGGTAGGCCGGTGGATATAGCGCAGGGCGAGGATGGCGCAGTGTATATTTCCGATGATTACTCCGGCACTGTCTTTAAAGTGGTTTATAGCGGGGAGTCAGAGCCGCTAGCAGCTAGCTACGGGGCCAATGCCAAAACGGCTGTGCAAGTTAAAGTTAGTGGTGCTAGTAGCCTAGAGTTACAACAGCAGGGGGCAGCGGTATTTAAACATTACCACTGCGCTAGCTGTCACGACGCGCGCTATGCACAAGCCAATCGCCCAGTGCGGCCACTAGAGAATTTAGCCAGCCGTTACACCGCAGAAGGCTTGCAAGATTTCTTGTTAAGCCCTACGCCGCCCATGCCTTTATACCCGCTAAGCGAGCAACAGCGTATAGCTCTAGCTGCTTATTTACTTAATCGCTAGGGTGTTAAGGGCTGACTTGGCTATGGCGATAGCAGCTTACCAAGTGGTCATTGACCATGCCGGTGGCCTGCATAAAGGCGTACATAATGGTGGGGCCAACAAAATTAAAGCCGCGCTTTTTTAACTCTTTGCTCAGCTGCCGCGACAATTCCGTTTCAGCAGGTACGTCTTCTAAGCGGGCATAACGGTTTTGTATAGGCTGGTGGTTAACATAGCGCCATAAAAACTCGTTTAGGGAACCAAACTCATTTTGTATGGCCATAACTGCCTTAGCATTATTACGTGCAGAATAAACTTTTAAGCGGTTGCGTATAATGGCTGGATTGCTTAATAGTTGCTCGAGTTTTTTGTCGCTGTAGTTAGCTACAGTTGCTATGTCGAATAAGTCGAACAGCTCTCTATAGGCTGTGCGTTTGCGCAGCACGGTAATCCAGGCCAAACCAGCCTGTGCGCCTTCTAGGCATAAAAACTCAAATAAGCGCTGGTCGTCGTGTAAGGGGACGCCCCACTCTTGGTCATGATACTGTTCATACAAGCTGTCACCATGGCACCAACCACAGCGTGATAAGATTTTATTTGTCATAATGAGTATCTTTATAGTGACTTTATAGAATGATTACACTAATAAGCACTTTAACTGAAAGTATTAATCAGGCAAACAGGGCCCTATGAGCAGCGATAAAAACATCAAGCTATTAAAATGGGCCTTGCCCGTCATTATTATTGTCGGCGCTTACGCACTGGTACAAATCATGATAGCCGCTAAGGCTTCTGCTCCCAAGAAGCCGGCTGCAGCCAGCGCGGTGTTGGTGGAGGTGGCCACCATAGCCTTGCAGCCCATTCAGCTGACGGTGCAGTCTCAGGGCACTGTTAAACCTAAGCAGCAAATTGAGGTGGTCAGCGAAGTGGCGGGTACCGTTTTATGGGTATCCCCCAAGCTGGTTAATGGCGGCAGAGTTGAACAGGGTGAGCTATTACTGAAAATAGACCCTATTAACTACCAAGTGGCTGTCGCCGAAGCCAGGGCCAGCCTAGCACAGGCCGAACTTAACCTAGCCGATGAGCAGGCCGAATATAAGCGCGGTGCGGCTTACGGTATAGAAAATAAAGTAGCTAGTGCCTCTTTACGTAGCCGAAAACTGGCGTTGGTAGAGGCTGAGCATAAAGCGAGCCTGGAAAGGCTACGGCAAGCTGAACAGCAATTAGCCAAAACTCAAATCACCGCAGCTTTTGCTGCCTTTATTACTGCTAAGGCGGTAGATGTAGGCCAGTATGTGGCGGTGGGCAAGGTGTTAATGAATTTGCAGGGGGCTGAACTCGCGGAAATCCGCTTGCCTATTAGCCATAGCGAGCTGGCGTATTTGCCACAGCAATTACCTACCCCGGTCAGTTTACAGGCGGCTAATCAGCAGCAGTGGCAGGCGCAAGTGGTGCGCGTGGATGCGATGTTGGATGAACAAACGCGGGTGGTTAATGCAGTTGCCCAAGTAGCTCGGCCCTATGACTTAACACCCCAGCCCTTAAATTTAGGTATGTTTGTAAAGGCGCAGATACAAGGCCTACAGCTGCCGGAGGCAGTAAGGTTACCGCTAGCAGCGCTGCATGGCGACGAGGTTTATGTGGTAGAGCAGGGCCGCTTGCAGCTGCGCAAAGTGCATGTGTATAGGCGCGAAAGCCAACATGCCATTATCGATAGTGGTTTAAACAACGGTGATCAAGTGGTGATGACTAAATTGGACTTGATGATTGCCGGTATGGCTGTCGATACCCGGGTTAATCAAGCGTTGTTGTCTGCGCCTGCAGGCTACAGTGAGGGCGCTGATTAATGATACAGGAGCGTGGTGTCATTGCTTGGATGGCGCGCAACTCAGTTGCCGCTAATTTGCTAATGTGGGTTGTGATTATGGCGGGGGTTAATGCGCTGTTCACTATTACCAAAGAGGTGTTCCCCAGTTTTCCTTCCGAGGTGCTAACCATTACGGTGCCTTACCCCGGCTCTTCACCCGAAGAGGTGGAAGAAGGCATACTGATAAAAATCGAAGAGCAAATTCAAGACTTAATAGGCATTGATGAAATTATCTCGCGCGCCAGCGAGGGCAGTGGTGTGGTCACGGTGAAGGTTAAGCCCGGCACCGATATCGCTACGTTTATGAACAAGGTGAAGTTGCGAGTAGATGGCATTTCTTCGTTTCCCTTAAATGCTGAACCCGCCATTATTGAAGAGCAATTATCGCGTACCCGTGCCATCAACCTGACCTTATACGGTGAATTGAGCGAGCATGATTTAAAGCGGCTAGCGGATAAAATGCGCGATGATTTACTCGCTATTAAGGGGATTACCGAAGTCGTTATGGTGGGTACCCGCGACTATGAAATCAGTATAGAAATCTCCGATATCGCCTTGCAGCAATACGGCCTCAGTTTTGATCAAGTGGTTAACGCCATACAAAATCAATCAAAAGATTTACCCGGCGGTAAGCTGCGTACTGAAGGCGGTACGATTACTTTGCGCTCTATAGGTCAGGCTTATACTGCCGATGAGTTTTCCGAGCTAAGCATTATTAATCAAGCCGATGGTACTCGCATCAGCTTAGGGGATATTGCCGTTGTTAAAGATGCTTTCGCCGACCAGCCGGTGCTTAGCGAGCTTAACCAAGTGCATGGTATTACGCTACAAGTAGAAAGAGTGGGGGAGCAGGATGTACTGGCCATCAGTGAGCAGGTGAAACAATATGTAGCGCAGCAGACGCCCTTATTACCCGAGGGTGTTGGGGTAAGCCACTGGCAAGATCGCACCGAAATTTTAAAAAGCCGCATTAATCTAATGCTCAAATCGGCCTTTCAGGGCATGGTGCTAGTGGCCATATCGCTGGCCTTATTGTTAGAGCTGTCACTGGCTTTTTGGGTGGTAGTGGGGCTGCCCTTTTGTGTGCTGGGCACTATTTTTATTATGGATTTAGCCTTTGTTAATCTGTCGATTAATATAGTTTCGCTGTTTGGTTTTATTTTAGTGCTGGGTATTTTGGTGGATGATGCCATCGTCACTGCAGAGAGTGCCTACACCCAACTGGAAGAAGAAAACGACGGTGTTAACAGTATTATCCGGGGGGTAAGGCGGGTAGCGGTGCCCACTACATTTGGGGTGCTCACTACTATATTTGCTTTTATGCCCTTGGTGCTGGCCACCGAAGGCATAGCCCGTTTTTTTAGCGTAATGGCGCCGGTTATTATTATCGCGCTATTGTTTTCTTTGCTAGAGACTAAATTAATCCTGCCATCGCATTTGCGCCATATCAAAATCCGCCGCGCTCATGAGGCCGGCGTTGATAAGGGTATGGGGGCTGTTTTTAGACGTATGCAAAGCTACTGCAGTGGCAAAATGGCCAGCTTTGCTCAGCAACGATATATGCCCGCCTTAGATTGGGCGTTGCGTTATCGTTATATCACGCTATCGATTTTTGTGGCTGTATTAATATTGGCCTTGGGCTTGGTGCAGTCGGGGATAGTGCGGCAGGTGTTTTTTCCTTCGGTACCCTCAGATGGCATGTCGGTGGATATGACTATGCCCCAAGGCAGCTCCTATACGCTCACGCATGATTATGCCCGTCGTATAGAAAGGGCGGCTATGGCACTTAATGAGCACTACCATGAAGTCAGTGGTAGTGGTGTAGATGTGGTGAAGCAAATCTATACCTTGTCCGAAAGTGACACTCAGGCGAAAATACGAGTGGAATTAATTAATAGCACTGAGCGCAGTATTACCTCGGTGGAAATTGCTAAATGGTGGCGTGAAAAAATTGGCGAGCTGCCGGGGGTTAAATCATTCACCATAGATGCCAACGCTGGCCATGCCGGTATTCCTATAGATGTAGAGTTGCAAAGCGACAATTTAGAACAGCTGCGCTTAGCCTCTGAGGATATACGCAAGCAGCTACTGTTGTTTGATGGTGTGTTTGATGTGCGCGATACCTTTGATGCCGGCGGCCCCGAAATCGATGTGCAGCTCACCCGTGAGGGTGAGGCTCTGGGCTTGGGGCAAGCGGAACTGGCCAGGCAGGTGCGGCAGGCATTTTTCGGTGCCGAGGTGCAGCGTATACAGCGCGGCAGGCATGAAGTGCGGGTGTATGTACGCTTTCCTGAGCATGAGCGTAACAGTTTAAGTACATTGCAGCATATGTGGGTGCAATTGCCTGATGGTGGCAAAGTGCCTTTTGCGGTTGTGGGGCGTGCAGTTGAGCGCAAGGGCGTAAGTACAATCAACCGTATAGATCGGCGCCGTGTGGTGAATGTGCAGGCTGATGTCGACAAGGTCAAAGTGTCACCCAGTGACGTGATATTGTCTTTGCAAAGCGAGATATTGCCCGAGGTTTTACAGCGCTATCCAGATGTTAATTACCGCTTCACCGGTGAAGAAGAGGCTAGGGCCGAAAACATCGCCAGCTTGAGCACTGGCGTGTTAGTGATGCTAATGATTATATACGCTGCTTTAGCCATCCCCTTGCGCTCCTATGGTTTGCCGCTGATTATTATGGCGGTTATACCCTTTGGAGTGGTGGGGGCGATACTGGGCCACTTATTGCTGGGCCAGGATATTAGTATTATTTCCATTGTGGGTATTATCGCGCTCAGCGGCATAGCCGTTAACGATAGTTTGGTACTGGTAGATTATATTAACCATCGCTACCACAGCGGGCTCAGTTGGCGCGCGGCTATTAAAGAGTCTGGCCCGCGGCGGTTTAGGGCGGTAGTGTTAACCTCGGTGACTACCTTTGCCGGTTTGCTGCCTATACAGTTAGAGCGCTCTATACAGGCGCAGTTTTTAAAACCTATGGCGGTGTCTGTGGCGTTCGGCGTAATATTTGCCACCGTGGTGACCTTAATTTTGGTGCCAGTGCTTTGCTATATTGCCGGTGATTTTAAGCAGTGGATTAAGCGTCGCAGGGGGCAATTTGTTCAGCCCTTAACAGAGTAAACGGCTGAGTTAGCCAAACCTATTTTTGATTAACCTGTAAAAATGATTAAGGATTGTTATGTTAAAAAAAATACTATCAACCATGTTATTCGTGGCAGCCGCGAGCCAGGCTACTGCACAAACAGCCTCACCTGCAGGCGCTAAGGTGTATATCATTAGCCCAGCAGATGGTGCGGTGGTGACCTCGCCGGTTACGGTTACCTTTGGCCTTAAGGGTATGGGGGTTGCGCCGGCTGGTACCGATAGAGCGAATACTGGCCATCACCATTTATTAGTAGATGCCAAGGCCTTACCCGCAGCAGGTCAGCCTATGGGCGGTGAGGTTATCCACTTTGGTGGCGGCCAAACTGAAACTACATTGGAGTTAGCGCCAGGTAAGCATAGCCTGCAGTTGATTATGGGCGATATGGCTCATGTGCCGCACAACCCTATAGTGGCTTCGGAAAAAATTACCATTACCGTTAAGTAAACAGCAGCTTGTTGGCACAGTAGCCCCTAGCCATAAAAGGGGCGCTGTGTTGTGGCGCTGACTATTAGTGATGTTGGTGGGCTTCCAGTTCTTGTAATAGTGTTTTCAGCGTTGCTAATTCTTGTTCTTTGGCTAGGCTAATTTCCCTGGTTTTAGCCACTAGCATATCTAGTTCTTGTGCGCTTATATGTTGGTGAGCGGCTCGGTCTAAAATTTCCTCTATGACACTTTTGCTATTCATGTTTTACCTCTATAGCGACTACCAGTACAGATAGGTCGGTAAGCGCTAGTCAGCATTTTGTTGTTACCTTGGGTTGCCTCTAAGGCGCTAAGGAGCCAGCCTATAGTCATAGAGTAATAGAAATAAAAAGCCGCATTAGAACAATGGGCTATTAACAGAGTAGTTGCTAAGCCAATGTCGTTGTTAGGTTTTTTGCTTAACCGGCAGCTTGATCATAACGCTCGCTGAGGGTGTCATAAAACTGGTCGCGTATGCTGGCTAGTTCTTTTTTAAAGGCTGTGGTTTGCTCGCTGCTGTGATAGCGGCCGGGGTAGAACTGTTTTCTAAACTGAGCCATTTTACCGGTATAGAGCTTCATTAGTTTTTGTAGCCTTTTTTCACCCAGTAAAAGCAGCTTGGCATCGGCCACGGAGACTTGCTCAAAAATATCGACAAATTGACTGCTTAATGCGTCCAGCTCTTTCTGCTGTTTTAAGGACATGCGCTCGGCTTTGGGGCCTATTTCGTTAATTAGCGAGGCATATTTAGAATAAGTATGGCTCACTTTGCCTAGGTGTTCGGCGACTTCTTCTAGCAGGGTGCTGCGGCGTTGGCTTTTGTGCTCGCTGACTAGCCTGAGTTTTTCTTTGACGGAGTAGTAAACGCTAAGCCCGCCAAACAGCGCCCCTAGCAGTATCATGGCGATGGTTTCGATAATTTCCATAGAGTGTTTCTTTTATTGGGTTATTGTAAGCAGCTTTTTTATTAGTACTTTATAGCCTATCCGCCACTGATTTTCACCGCATAGCCTTTGCTCTCTAGTAAGCTTTTGAGCAGTTCCCGGTGGTCGCCCTGAATCTCAACGACCCCTTGCTTGATGGCGCCGCCGGTACTGCAGCGTTGTTTGAGCTCTTTGGCTAAGGTTTTAAGCTCTTTGGCATTGAGGGGAAGGCCGCTGATTAGAGTTACCCCTTTACCTTTGCGGCCTTTGGTTTCCCTTTGTATGCGCACTATGCCATCGCCCAAGGGGATGTCGTTTTTAAGTTGTTGGCAGTGACATTGCTTGATAGCTTGTTGGCATTCGGGGCAGACCTTGCCGACTTCGGTTGAGAATACCACACGCTTCATAGTGAATTCCTATTGGTTTATCGTTGCAGACGATTATAATGGCGGCAGTGGTGATTCGAAAGCATTGAATTGCAATCCTCAATATTTAGGAATAAAGGTCTATACCGTGGCAGAACCTGACAGCGATATGCGTGAGCAATTGGTCGACTTGCAGTCGCAATTGGCGTTTCAAGAGGATACTATTTATACACTTAACCAAATAGTGACTGAGCAGCAGCAGCAATTGGAGCGGCTCAATGAAATGATCAATCAGTTAAAGTTGCAGATAGAGGCGGCTCCTGACGGTCAAAACAATCAAGCCCTGTCAGAAAGGCCTCCGCACTACTAAGAAGTAATTCTATCGCTTGGGTTGATTCGAATGCAGCCTGAGCTAAGCTCTAATAATAAGAAACCAGCCTTAAGTTGATACTAAGGTTAAATAATGCGGTCAATAATGCACAGCAATATAATACTAATAAATTCCTTTATTGTTGCAGCATGGATGGAGTGATATGTCAGCTATAGCATTTAATGAAGATATACGCGATGGCATACAGGAAGTAGCTAATGTTGCTGTCGGTATGGCGGCCAAAAATATAGCTAAAAGCTTTTCGGCTTCGGTGAAATTGCCGGTGCCGGAAGTGCACCTGATTGAGGCGGTAGATATACAGATGGCGCTGGGGGCAGTATTTAGCGGCGAAGCGATTACCGCAGTGACCCAGCCCTTTTATGGCAACAGCATTAGTGGCGAGGCGCTGTTGATCTTTACCGATACCAGCATGGAGGCCTTATCGGCCTTAATGGGTTATGAACCCGGTTACGAGCACAACGAAGTGGAGCTGGTCTTGGAGATGGCCTCATTGTTGAACGGCTCTTGTATTACCGGTTTTTGTGCCCAGTTAGATATGAGTGTGTTGCTCAAACATCCTGAGGTCTATGGCCGTCATCTCTCGCTGGCCACTATATTGCAGCAGCAAAGCTTTCCCTGGCGACAAACTTTGGCTATAGAGTTTAACTATACGTTTGAAGGCTATGATGTTGGCTGTGACTTAATTCTGTTGTTTCATGAAGATTCATTGCCCAGCCTTTTCGAAAACGTACAAATTTTGATTGATTAAGCGAGCCTTATTTTAATATGGATAGTTCAACTTTTAGGGAACTGCATTGGTTATTAGATATTATTCAGAGTGCTGATATAGGCATTGTGGTAATAGATAAGGATCTCAAGATTGAGGTTTTTAACCGCTTTATGCAGGTGCATAGCAAGATTGTGGCTGAAAATATTATTGGCCAAAATATTACTGAAGTTTTCCCCCACCTTAATGATGAATGGTTTACTCGCCGGGTTCGATCGGTATTTGAATTAGGCATACCTGTGTACACCACTTTTCAGCAGCGCAAAAGTTTATTTGATTTTGCATTGCGCCTGCCTATACATCATGCCAATAGTGAGATGTACCAAAATACTACCTTTGTACCTTTGCGCTCGTCTACCGATGTTGTTGAGAAGCTGGCGATAATTATTTATGACGAAACCGCTATGGCTATTAGCCAGGGCAAGCTAGAAGAGGCAAAAGACGAGTTATTAGTACTTAGCCGCACCGATAAGTTGACGGGTTTAAATAACCGGGGATACTGGGAGGAGCGCTTAAAAGAAGAGTTTTTACGTAATAGCCGCTCTAGTGAGACCGTGTCGCTAGTGATTTTTGATATAGATCACTTTAAGCGCATTAATGATACTTTTGGTCACACGGTTGGGGATGACGCCATACGGTTTATTGCCAAGGCTTTGCTAGAGCATGCCCGAGAGGTGGATGTTTGTGGCCGTTATGGTGGTGAGGAGTTTACCGTTATTTTACCCAACACCAATATACAGGGTGCCAAGGTTTTTTGTGAGCGCTTTCGCGAGCTAGTTGCTGCTAATGTTGTTCACAGTGGCGGCCATGACATTAGCTTTACGATAAGTTTGGGTATATGCCAATTGGATCAAAGTATAGATAGCGCGCATAAATGGTTGATTAACGCCGATGCGGCTTTATATAAGGCTAAAGAGGGGGGGCGTAATAAAACAGAGGCTTTTGTTGCCTGTGCAGGTTCTGAGGTTTAGTTGTTAGCTATTGTGCTGTTTTAGAGCCAAAAAAAATCCCGCGATTAGCGGGATTTTTTTTACTGGTGTTTTAGCCTTTTGATAAAGGCTCTACATCATCAGCTTGCGGGCCTTTGTCACCTTCAGATACACGAAATGACACGGTTTGGCCTTCGTGCAAAATACGTCTGCCTTTACCCTTGATGGAACGGAAGTGTACAAAAACGTCATCGCCATTTTGACGAGTAACAAAACCATAGCCTTTGCTGACGTTAAACCACTTCACGGTGCCTTCTTCTTTAGGTACAGAAGAAAACTCAATGTTGTCGAACAGAGGGTTTACAAAGATAGCAACAGCGAACAGCGCAAGCAGTGTCCAGAATTCGCTAGCGTTAAAGCTAAAGTTGTCCAGGTTGCCAAACTCGGCTAAATCGAAAATAACAGTCGCTAAAAAGGCCAGCAAGGCGCTGAATGCAAGTCGTAATAGTGGGATCATGATAGTCTTCTTATATTAAATGGTCGTTAAAAAATGGTTAATAGCAGCTCTCAGTGAGGGCGATAGTAGGCTATTAACAGGTTGCGTTGCCAGTTTAGCACGAGCTGAAATGAATAGGTATGTGGCAGGGCAATCAATTAAATCATAATAAAATCAATGGCTAAGTGAATTAGACATTGGCGTAAGCGCGGCTGACTTGCTAAGCTCAGCAAAGATTAATGACTAAGAATATAGGCTATAAGCGTCACAGCTTGGGGCCATAGTTACTGTGTAGTCACTGTATATAGATAGGCAGGGAATGATTCAATTTTTTGGTGACACCCATAAGGGTAATCGCAAGCATAATGAAGATTGTGTGGCGGCAGATAATGAGCTGGGCCTAGGTTTAGTGGCCGATGGCATGGGTGGTTATGCCTGTGGCGAAGTGGCCAGCGCACTGGTGCGTGAAACCTTGGTTGATGCCTTAATACATCATCAGGGCTTATCGGAGGCGATAGTGCGAGCGCACTATCTAATTCGCAGCGAATCCACTAATGATCCTGACAAAAAAGGCATGGGCTCAACAGTGGTGGCGGCCAAGTCGCAGGGCAATAGTTATGAGATCGCCTGGGTAGGTGATAGTCGCGCTTATATTTGGGATGGCCAGCTCAAGCAAATTACCCGCGATCACTCCTATGTAGAGTCTTTATTAGCTTCCGGCAGCATTAGCTTGGCAGAAGCTAAAACTCATCCCAACCGCAATTTAATTACACAGGCGGTAGGGGCTGCCGGTGAAGAGGGCCTAGAGGTTAGCGTGGTTAATGGCCAGCTGGCCGCGGGCCAGATGTTATTGCTGTGCAGTGACGGCCTGGTGGATGAGGTCTCCGATGCGGAGATCGCCACCTTGCTTAACGAGAGTGCAGAGGGCCCGGTATTAGTCGACATGTTGATACAGGCAGCGGTAGCGGCTGGTGGCCGCGATAACATCAGTGTTGTTATTGCACAGGCCGATTCGGTGATGGTGGATGATGATGTGGCCAGAGAGCCTTTTGTGGTTTGTACCACCGGCTTAGATGGTGTCTCTGAGCGCCACCCCTTACCCGCGGCGTTGAGCACCAGTGCGTACAAAGGGGCTGCGATAACTACGGATAGCGAAACCCTAGAAATTGTAGATAATAGCGCTGGCTTGCGGGCAAATTATTTTTGCTTTGCGATAGGCCTTGCCGTGCTAGTATGCGCGGTCTTGCTATGGAAAGGCGTTTAATTTAAGTCGTCCATTAACCCTTTGCCGTACAAGGATTATATGAAAGCGTTCAACTTCTCTATTAAGCAGAGCTTGATATTTATTGCCGTAATTACCGTTTTAGGTTTAGCTATCTTAGCTGCAACCACTGTTAAAACCCTCTCCGATATTAATAAACTGCACCAAAGTCGCGTGTTGCTGGATGAATTTCATACCAGTTTGCTGAGTTTGCGTCGCCATGAAAAAGATTTTCAAAGCCGTTTAGATCTACGCTATGTACAGCGCTTTAATCAAACTATGAAGCAGACTCTGCAGCAACGCGATAGCTTGGCTGCGTTGTTAGATGAGCTGTCTATAGATACTACGGTATTGGCCAAACAAACAGATTACCTAGCTGCTTATCGCCAACAATTTGCACGCTACACAGCCTTGCAGCAAACCATAGGCTTGGATGCGCAGTCGGGGCTATATGGCAAGCTGAGAGCCGCTATACATAATGTCGAGCGGCTGTTGGGTTCGGAACTTGAAGCTAAGATTGAAATGCTAATGCTCAGGCGTCATGAAAAAGACTTTATGCTGCGTCGAGATTTAAAATATGTGGATAAGTTTGATAGCAGCCGCGAAGAGTTTGCCGCTTTATTGGCCAATAATGACCAGTTACTGTTAGGCCTAGGTGAATATGCGCGCTCCTTTCATGCCCTAGTGGATAAAGAGGTGGCCAAGGGTTTGGATACCAGTAGTGGGGTAAGCGGCGATATGCGGGCAGCTGTGCATCAGGTCGAAGAGGGTTTTGAGCTGATGCGCAAGTCGGTAGAGCAGGCGGTAGATCAAGGCTTTGCCCAAGCACATGCCAGCATGCTTATAGCGCTATTACTGATCGCGGTAGTACTGATAGCTCTGGTGTTATTAGTAGCATTTCGGATTGTTAGGGCGTTATCGCAATTTAATCGAGAAATCCTTGCCATCATTGACGATAAAGATTTAACCCGCCAGGTCGCGGTGCAAGGGGGCAGTGAAATTGAGCAAGTGGCCACCGCCTTTAATGAATTAATCACTAACCTACATGGCATCATAGAGGCTATATACCAAGCCTCAGATCATATGTCTGCCGCAGCTGGTGAGATGGCGAGTATTTCGACTAAGGTTGATGGCGCGTCTAAAGAACAAGGTATGGAGGTTGATCAAGCGGCAGTGGCGGTTACCGAAATGTCACAAACCATACAGGAGATAGCCCGAAATGCAGCCAGTGCAGCCGACAGCGTTAATATCGTGCATGAGCAATTGCAAGAGGGTGTGAAAGTTGGCAGCGACGCCCGCGATAATATTCAATTGCTTACCCAAGAGGTGCAAGAGGCCGCAGCCGCTATACAAGAGCTAGAAAGAAACAGTAACAACATAGGCCAGGTATTGGATGCGATACAAAATGTCGCCGAGCAAACCAACCTGTTGGCGCTAAACGCGGCTATAGAGGCTGCGAGAGCAGGCGAGCAGGGCAGAGGTTTTGCGGTAGTGGCCGATGAAGTAAGAACGCTGGCTCAGCGTACTCAAGAATCTACCGAAACGATTAGAAAAACCATTGTTGAGTTTCAGCAGGGTACCAATGAGGTGGTGCAAACCGTTAGCAAGTCTAACCAGCGTGCTGAAGTAGGCATAGAGAAGGTGACCCGTTCTACAGAAATACTCAACGAAATATCCTCTATGGTCAGCAGCATGAGCGATATAAACATGCAGATTGCCGCTGCATCTGAGGAGCAAAGCGTGGCTTCTAACGAAATTAACCGCAATGTTACTCGTGTCTCAGATCTATCCTTGAATGTACGCGGCCAAACCCAACAGGCTAGCAAGGCCAGTGCCGAATTGACCCGTTTGGGCGAGTCGCTATGCGATAGGGTAAAGGTTTTCAAGCTCTAAGCCTTAGTGCTTATTGCTAGCAATAGTACCGAGCCTGCTAGAAAAGCAGTGTTTCTAGGTGCTATTGCGGGCTTTTGTTGCTCAATAATGGCTGCTTAACGGCTAGCTTTCGCGTAAAATACCCCGCCTTTAGAAAGCACTATTAATAGCCTGCTGGCCAGCGGTGCTGACAATAGTTATACCGTGTTCTTATTTTTCGACAAAGGGTTGGTCTACATGAATATAGATGGCAAACAGGTCGCTGCAGATTTACGTCAGTCATTAGCGCAAGAAGTGGCAGAGCTAAAACAGCAAACGGGTATTACCCCGGGTTTAACCGTAGTATTGGTAGGTGAAGACCCAGCCAGCCAAGTGTATGTGCGCAACAAGGTTAAGCAAACCCAGGAAGTGGGCATGATTAGCAATGAGTTTCGCATGGCTGCCGACACCAGCGAAGAGGCCTTGCTGGCCAAGCTGGACGAGCTAAACAACGACCCCGCTGTACACGGTATTCTGGTGCAGCTGCCACTGCCCAAGCACATCAACGAAAGCCGAATTATAGAAAGCATAGTGCCTGAAAAAGACGTGGACGGTTTTCACGCCATGAACTCTGGTCGCCTGATGAATGGCGAAGAGGGCGCCTTAGTACCCTGCACCCCGCAGGGCTGTGTGATTTTGGCTAAAAAACACCTAGGTGATGATCTTTCAGGTAAGCATGCGGTAGTGATAGGCCGCTCAAATATTGTAGGTAAGCCTGTGGCCATGTTGCTGCTGCAAGAAAGCTGCACCGTAACTATCGCCCATTCACGCACTAAAGATCTACCCGCGCTGTGCCGCGAGGCCGACATCTTAGTCGCCGCCGTAGGCCGCCCAGAAATGGTTAAAGGCGATTGGATTAAGCCCGGTGCAACCGTTATTGATGTGGGTATTAACCGCATAGCAACCGAAGACAGCAAAAGCCGTTTAGTGGGTGATGTGGATTTTGCCGAGGCCGAAAAAGTTGCCGCTGCCATTACCCCCGTGCCCGGTGGCGTAGGCCCCATGACGATTGCCTGTTTGCTAAAAAACACCATAGAAGCTGCGCGCCGTTTTGGTGTGCGCCCGCAATAATTTCACCCTATTCACGGAGCATCAACATGATAGAAACCATTGCAACAGATAACGCCCCTGCAGCTATAGGCCCTTACTCACAGGCTAAATTAGTGGGCAATACCTTATATTGCTCAGGCCAAATTCCCCTGTGCCCTAAAACTGGCGAGATGCTGGGGGGCGAAGATGTAGCCAGCCAGGCCAAGCAGTCTTTAGAAAACTTAAAAGCGGTATTGGAAGCGGGTGGCAGCTCTTTAGATAAAGTGGTTAAAACCACTTGTTACCTAGTGAGCATGGATGACTTTGCAGCGTTTAATGCGGTATACGCTGAGTACTTTGGCGAGTCGGTACCGGCTAGAGCCTGTGTGGCCGTTGCTGAGCTACCCAAAGGCGCACTTTGCGAGCTGGATGCTATAGCTATAGTAGGCTAAAGGGCCTGCGAGCGACTTAGCTGGTATTGGTTATACTTAGAGCACTATCCTCTGTTTTAGGCAGGTAGTTGCTCTTTATGCCGCAGATTGTATTTGGCCTATATCTTGTTACCGCTCTGCTATTGCTTTCAGCCATGGCAGAGCAGTATTCCTCCCCTCCCGCTGGTTCAGCGAGCAGAACGCAAGCGACTAAAATTCTCTATGTTGCCGCCGATGTATGGCTGGGTGATACCAATGCCGATGGCAGTGGTGCATATTACGACATTATACGTAGGCTGTTTGAGCCTTTAGGTTATCGCATACAGCATAGGGTACTGCCCATGAGGCGCGGTATCGCTGCGATTCATAGCGGCGCCGAGATTGATATATTGCTGGCCGACTGGTCACGAGAGCATTTACGGCTAGGCGGGCAATACCAAATGGACAGGGTGTTAATCCCTGAGCATCCCATGTCTGTAGAGTATGTAATAGCGTCTTTTCCGCCGCAATCAACACTGCGATGGGCGGATATTGCAACAGATAAATCCAAGCGCGTGGCTTGGGTTAAGGGCTATAACTACCATAAGCACCTAGCTTTGGATGAGCATGCTATCACTCGTATATCCAATAGTACGCAGGGTATTAAAATGCTTTATACGGGGCATATAGATTGTTTTCTAGATGATCAAACTGAGGTTTCTAGGCTGCTAAAGCAGGATAAATTTAAGAAAGTGTCGCTAAGGCAAGAAGTGGTGATGATGCGTAAACTCTACCCCATATTTCATAATGATAAGGAGGGTAGGGCATTAATGCATAAGTATGATGAAGGTATGGCAGCGTTGATCAGCAGCGGCGAAATCTATCCCTTATACCTGCGTTATGGCAAGAATTATCGGGCAGTACAGGCCGATGAGATAGCGCCGCCAATTGCAAATCAGTAAGTCATGTTAGGCTGTCATTAGGGCTTGGGCTGATTGATGATTTTTTCTATCAAGCTTTTTATATGCTGCTCATAAATTTGCAGAGACTCTTGTTGGTCCTCTTTACTTAAATGCCCTAAATCGTAATAGCTAATATTGTTGATTTTATAAATCAGTCGGCCGCTATTAAGCAGGCTGTGTTGCGGCCATTTAGAGCCATAGAACGTGAACATCCGGGCATAAAATTCGGCTATGCGTTGCTCGTGTTCCAGCTCCATGGCCATCAAATCTTCGTTAGTGTATATGGCGTAATCCAGAGCTCTTACCAATTTAACGTGGTGGGTGTCGGTAATAAGTTCTTTTTCCATTAAATCAAACAGCTGTTCCCAGCTTAGGGTGGGCATCAGCCCTTCATAGCGTTTGCAGCCCTCTATGACCTCATCCAGCATTTTGCGATTTATGGCATACACTAATGCTTCTTTATTAGGAAAATATTGGTATAGCGAGGCTATATTGATATTGGCATCTTTGGCGACACGGTTGGTGGAAAAATTATCGTAACCTTCGTTGGCCAGTAAGGTTTCAGCTGCGGCTAAAATATCGGCAACTCGTTGTTTGGCGCGGGCTTGTTTAGGGGTTTTTCTCGGTTGAACCACAATTATTCACTTATTTTGATTGTAAGGTAGTGTAAGCAGCGGGCTAGTTTACCCAGCAATAGCGACAGTCACAAGTCGATTTGTAAGTTTAAGCTTATTTTTTGTTGACCGGCACGGGGAGTTTGCTTATGCTGCTAAAAATGAGTGCAAACTTATATTTAGCAAAAGCAAGCAAAAGGTATTAATAATGAGAGCAGCTAAAAAATTATTTAGCCATATCGCCCTAGGCGCATTTGTGGCGGGAGCCTGTATTAGCCAGGTATTGGCAGAGCAGGCAGACTATGTGTTCAAAAATGCCAAAGTCTATACCCAAAACCAAGCGCAGCCATGGGCTGAATCCGTTGCGGTCAGGGGTAATAAAATTATATATGTGGGCTCGAATAAGGGCGCCGAGGATATTATTGCTGGTGGCACCCAGGTAATTGATGCCGCTGGCAAAATGATTATGCCTGGTTTTATTGATACCCATGCCCACCCTGTTATGGCTGCGGGTGGATTTCACGCCTTTACCTTAGACTTAAATGACAGTGTTGAGCAATGGTTGGCCGTAGTGGAGGAATATGTCGAAAGCCATCCTGAGGTTCAGGCAATTTATGGGGCCGGGTTTATGGCTTCTACTTTTGGACCTGAAGGGCCCAATAAAGCCTTGTTGGATAAAATTGTTGCCGACAAACCAGTACTAATTATTGATGAGGGCGGGCACAGTGCTTGGGTTAATAGCAAGGCGCTGGAGTTGGCGGGTGTTAATAAAGATACTCCCGACCCTATACCAGGCACCCATTTTTATCAGCGTGATGCGCAGGGCGAGCCCACTGGCTGGCTGGTGGAGGCCATGGCTTTTATGCCTATGCTGGCTAAGTTAGGCATGATCTCTGAGCAAACGATCTTAACCGGCGCAGAGCAGGTGTTTCCGCTGTTTAGCCAGTTTGGTATCACCACGGTTTACGATGCCGGTTTTTCGCAATTTGAACAATTGGCTTATGACAGTGTTGTAAAACTGGCTAAGGCCGATGCCATACCTTTCCGTATGGTAACGTCCAATATGATACAAAGTCCCAACCACGTTGCCGATGCTATTAGCACATTGCAGAGCTATCAGCAAAAGTACACCTCTGAGTTAGTGCAGCCACGAGTGATGAAAATCCATAACGATGGTACTAAAGAGGCGTCCACCGCAGGCCAGTTTGAGGATTACAACAACCAGCCTGGTAATAAGGGTAGTGTGTTATTAGAGGGCAAGGTATTACAAGATTTTGTAGTCGCTATTGATAAGGCTGGCTTCGATATTCACATACATGCCATAGGCGACAGAGCTGTGGATGAGGCCTTAGATGCTTTTGAAGTGGCGCGAAAAATTAACCCTGATAGTCCTAACCGTTACTCAATAGGGCATACTGAACTGGTGCGCGATCAGGATTTAAAACGCTTTGCTCAACTGGATGTAATCGCGCAAACCACACCTTTTTGGTTTGCTACTGACGGCGAGATGGAAATAGCTCAGGTAGGTAAAGAGCGTGCCGGCAAACTCTATCGTTTTAGAAAAATCATTGATCTAGGCGGTAAGGTCAGCTTCGGTAGCGATTTCCCGGTTACTGGTGAAGTGTTTGGTTTGTCACCCTTGCCCAATATAGAAATGGGCATGAGCAGAAAATACTACGGCGAAAAAGGTATGCCAGTCACGCCACCAGTAGACGCCTTATTAAGCCTGGAAGAAATGATTAGAGGCTACACCCTGGATGCTGCCTATCAGCTTAATATGGAAAATGAAGTGGGTTCATTGGAAGTAGGCAAGTTGGCGGACCTAATTATTGTAGATAAAAACTTATTCGATTTGGATGTGTACGATATACATAAAGCCAAAGTTGAAATGACCATGATGAATGGCAAAGTGGTTTTTGAACGCAATGATGAGATAAAAGCCTTTGAAAAAGTAATGGGCTTCCCCCACTAAAAATTATATAGCTGGCCGGGCTGAATGATTATTGGTAATGGTAAATCAAACAGCCCACAATCTCTGTAGACTGAATTTATAGCGGCCAGCTAATTACAAATTTTGCCCCCCCTAAGGGCGAAACCTCAACATGGATGTTACCCTCAGTTTTTCTAATAATCTCTAAAACTATCGCTAGCCCTAAGCCGCTACCACCGGTTTGTCGACTGCGGCTGCTGTCTATACGATAAAAGGGTTGGAATATATTTTCCCGCTCTTGTTCCGCTATGCCTATGCCGTCATCTTCCACGGTGAGTTGGTAGGCTTGCTCAGTTTTCGCTAGCTTGATCAAGATGCATTGTTTGGCGTATTTACAGGCATTGTTAATCAGGTTGGCGCAGGCAGTTTCTATTAGGCTATTGTTGGCTGTGAGCACTATGTCGTGCTGGCAGTGAAACTGTATGCGAGTGTCACTGATATTATTCAGCAAATTGTTAATTACTTGCCGTATAGAGATCTGCTTTTGCGAGCTGGAGTTGTTTTGTAAATAAGCCTTGGAGAGTTGCAAGACATTGGTGGTTAGGTGGTCTAAATCGTTGAGGGCTTTATCCATTTCGCTGCCCATAGCTTTAATGGTGTCGGGGTCACTACTGGCATTGAGTATATCTAAGGCTAAGCGCAGGCGGGTAATAGGACTGCGCAATTCATGGCTAATGGCACCGTTAAAAATTTGTTGTTTTATTTCGTCGTCTTGCAGCTTGGCCGACATGGTGTTGATATCATTGGATAATAATCTAAAGGCAGCTACGGAAGTGGTGGGGGCTTTGGTTTTATAGTGGCCTGCGGCAATGGATTTAACCGACTTACTTAAAGCTTGTAGATAGCGGTATAAATAATAGGTGATCAGATACACTAGGCTGGCGGTAATAATAAATATCATGGCATAGCCTATATAAAAGCTGGTTTTGAAATAGCTATCATAGGCGTCGTGAAACTGTATTAGCAGGGCTTTTTGACTGTGCAATGAGTGTGAGGGAAAATTTAACCGCTCTACTATAGGCTTGAGTGGTACCGCTAATTCTGCAGTATCTAAAAACCGGCTTATAGATAAAGATAAAAATCGGCTATGGGTTAGTGGCGTTACCGGGGCTAGTCTTTGGTCGCTAATATCAACGATTTCTATATGTTTAATATTGTAAAAGTTTAATTCCGAGCGCTGTTTCCACCATTGCATTAGCTCATGCAAATCGGTATTGCTGTTTTTATGTTCTCTTAAAAGTGATTCGGCCAGCGTTTCAGCGTAATAGGTTGTTTCTTTAGCAAACTGATTTTTGTAGGTGGTATTTAGCAAGTATTGATTTAAAAAGCTGTTTAATAAAAAACAGCCAATAATAAGTATATAAAGTCGTATAAATAGGCCTTTCAAGACAACTACTCCGGGTAAGGCGGGTTTATTTGATAAGAATATAGCCTTTGTGACGCAAGGTTTTAATATATTCGTTATCGGGATTGTTTTTTTGTAGTGCTTTTCTGAGCACGGAAATGCGCATATCTATAGATCTGTCTATGCCGTCGTAGGGTTTGCCGCGTAACATCAGAAATAGATCGTCACGCTTAACGGTTTCGCCAGCTTGCTGGGCCAGTATCCAGAGTAACTCAAATTCTGAGTCGCTAAGGGCAATAGGTGTTTCGTCGCGTAATACTGTGCGGTTGGCTTTATTAATGAGTAGATCTTGCACTTGCACTGTGGTTTTGGGTTGGGCTGCGGATAAGCGCCTAAGCAAGGCGTTAATATGCGCCAGCAGCACATGGGGCCTAACGGGTTTGGTGAGGTAATCATCTATGCCTGAGTTTAGCGCCATGGTCTCATTGAGATCATCGTCCTGTGCGGTCAGCATGATGATGCCTTTGTTGTAGAAAGGCCTTACTTCTCGGCAGATCTCTATGCCGTCTTTACCGGGTAGTAACATATCCAGTAGTACGATTTCTGGCAGGCATGTTTTGATGTGCTCTGCTGCATCATAGCCATTGTCACAATGCTCGACATAAAAACCTTCGCTTAGCAAAAAGCGTTCAAGTAGCTTGGCAATATGGCTGTCGTCTTCGACTATAAGTAATCGGATTTTACTGTTGCTGCTTTGCTCGGACATTATTAAGTATTCGCTTGTTAAACGTAGAGTTATAGCATAGTTGAATATGGGCTTGGGTGGTATATGCCGCTTAGTGGTTTATTTTTAATTGCTTACAAGGGCTGACAAATTGATACGGTTGTTGACAGCAGTGTCGCTTATTTTGGGTTTTAATGTTAGTTCAAATATCGATCAGTCTAATTATAATAAGCCGGTATCAAACTATGAGAAAATCCAATAATAGCTCCCCAAGTTTTAGAAAAAAACTATTAGCAAACTCTATCAAGTCGCTCACCTTAGCCACGGTAGCAGTATTGCCCTCTTTTGCGGTGGCTGCGCCCATGGCATTAGAGGAGGTGGTGGTAACAGCAACCAAACGTTCCGAATCTATACAGGATGTGCCCCTGGCCATTAATGCTATTTCTGGCGACTTTGCCAGAGAGGTTAACCTTAATGATGTTAAAGACATGATTAAATTTAGCCCGGGTATTAGTGGTAATAGCCAAGACAGCTTTTTGGATACTATTTCTGTTAGGGGCATAGTGTCTAATGATTTTGGTAATGGTGGCGACCCTTCTATAGGGGTGTATAAAAACGGTAATTATCAGGGGCGCAATGGCAGTGCTGTCAGCAGTCTTTTTGATATTGACAGGGTAGAGGTATTACGTGGTCCACAAGGGTTTCTGTTTGGTCGCAATGCCATATCAGGCGCTATTAGTTCGCACAGCAATAAGGCTAGCCTGGAAAGCCAAGAGGGCTATTTAGAGCTGGATGTTGGCGAACGCAATGTGTTTGTGGCCGAAGGCGCTATTAACATGCCCGTCAATGATAGCTTTGCCTTACGAGTAGCAGGCTATCATTCGGAAGAAGATGGTTGGGTGGATCATCTGCCTAGCGGCGATAAATTATTGGGGCATAACAAAGATGCCGCGCGTATATCGGCCAAATTTGTTAGTGAAAAAATCGATGCCAATTTCTACGTTGAGTACGAAGATAGGAAGCAGGGCGGCACAGTGTATGTGGCTAGAGAAGATCAGGCCTATCAAGCTTTAAATGGGGTGTTAACCGGTGCCGGCTTGCCGGCTTTGGCGGCTAGGCCTAAACATGGTGAGGATGTGAGTGATTTAGATCTCAATGGCACGGGCCAAGGCATTTATGACGATGGCAATGTGTTAAGTGTAGGTCTACAAATTGATTATGATATGGAGAATCTAGTACTGACTTCTATCACGGGCTATAAATCTCATCACTACGCTTATGCGGAAGATTATGACGGCAGCAGCGCCCAGTTGTTTTGGTATAGCCAAGATCAAGAGGGTGACTACCTAGAGCAGGAGTTTAGGTTGACCTCGAATAGTGATGGCGCCCTGAGTTGGTATGCTGGGCTTTCGTATTATGAGGAAGATATAGACACGATTTTTACGGGCAATCAGGCTGAAGAAATCTACTGTAATATCTACTGGGGTGGAAGCTGTGCCTATGCTGTTTATCTGGACAATGCTTATTACAGTTCTGCTTACTTTGGTTCACCGGGCGGTTTTACCCCTGCCTCTAGTGGTCTCATAGAAGATAAAAATAGAACTATAGGTCAGTACCAAGGCTATGCTGGCTATGTGGATTTGAGTTATCAGTTTACTGAAACTGTTAGTGTTAGTGCCGGTGTGCGCTATACCTACGACGAAAAAGAAATGTCGCAGCAGTCTTTGCCTGCGGAGTCACTTTTTAATGGTGGCGTGCAAGCGCCCCTCACTGAGGGTGTTATAAAAGACAAAGAAGATTGGGATGAAGTGACTTGGCGCGTTGTGATTAACTACCAGCCCAATGATGATACCTTGTTGTATTTCAGCACTACTACGGGGTCAAAGTCTGGCGGTTTTAATAGCTTTAGTTTAACGCCTGCTGGTGATAAACCTGCTTCCTTTGATGAAGAGTCGGTGATTTCCTATGAGTTGGGTTACAAAGGTACCCTGCTCGATGGTAGGGCGCAGCTAACGGCCAATACTTTTTACTACGACTATACTGACCAACAGCTCACCTTTGCTTACCCTGATAGCCCCAATATCACCCGGGTAGGCAATATAGGGCAAGTTGACGGTTACGGTTTTGAGGGTACTGCTCAAGCCGTGCTTACCGATACGCTGCGTTTTATGCTAGGCGTTTCTTGGTTTGATAGCGAGGTAAATGAGGTAGAGAACTTTTGTGAAAACCTTGATGTGTGTGAGGGTGAGCCGCAACCCGGTGCGCCAGAGTGGACTTTCTTTGCCAGTTTAAATACCGCTATACCTGTAGCAGGTGGTGAGTGGTTTGGCAGCCTCAATTATAGCTGGGAAGATAAGCGTGCTAGCAGCTTAAACCCCAACCTATCTAAAGACCTTAGAGGGCCGCGCGAGCTGCAACTCTCGGCGGGTTATCGCTCAGAGCAGCAGTGGACGGTTTCGGTTTATGTGGAAAACCTGACCGACGAAGAGTATTACGATGGCGGCGTCAGTAATGCCGCAGCCGATGGCTCATCCTTCTACCCCGATTCTGATATCAACCCCAGCCGCCCGCGCACAGCGGGTATACGTTTGGGCTATGAGTTCTAGCAGTAATACCTAGTCTTTAGCGATGACGGCGTTAGGGCAGAGTGGTAGCTGCCTACCTTAGCCAAGGATGGCTTTTTTACAATCGTGTATATAGCGGCTGTCATGCTGTGAATTGCAAAGCTGCTGCTATCTTCCGTTATTGTTGTTATAAAATGGCTATTTTGCGTTAAACTAACGCCTTTGTGCATTTTATGAGAATAATAATATGAGTGATTCAAAAAGCATGTTAGGCACTAATTCTGTTGCGGCCAAACCTTTAGCAGGGGATAAATCCTTAGGTACTTGGGACGTATTTGTTGCCGGTGTGGCGCTAGTAGTAGCCGCCAGTACCTTAGTGAGCGACTTCAATGGTTACTTTACCTTGGGGGGCGCTTTTGTTATCGCCCTGATCATGGGGTTTTTAATTAACTTATTCCTAGCGGTATCCGCCGCCGAGCTCAGTGCCCGCTACCCAAAGTCGGGAGCGATTTACAACTATGCCAAGGCCATTTTTGCGGGCCATAGTGGTGTGTTTATAGGCACCTTTTTAGGTCTGAGCTTTTTCGGCATGTTTGCCTTTACCGCTGCGGGTGAAACCGCCGCCGGTGCCTTGGGTTTACAGGCCTTGATTGGGCAGGAGTTACCGCTAAATTATTTTATTGTCAGCATGATGGTGTTAGCGGCCCTGCCCAGTGTGTTTGGTACTAAAGAGGCGGCCTGGGTTAGCGCCGGCCTGTTATTGTTTATGCTGGGCATACGTTGGGTGTTTGGTCTGTCGGGTTTTTTTGGTTGGGGCCATGATCACAGTTGGCAGTTTGCCAATATTATGGACGGTGTCGAGCTGTTTAATTTTAGGGGTGAAAATGGCATTTTAATGGTGGGCTTAGCCTTGGCTTTTTGGAGTTTTGTAGGGGTAGAGTTTGCCTGCTCACTGGCAGAGGATGTGCCTAATCCCAAGCGCTCTATGCCTAGGGGCTTAATCATTGGTCTGTTAGGTATATTAGTTACCTCCTTGGTGATGGGTTTAGGTGTGACCGGCATTATGCCCTTGAGTGAGTGGCATGTATTGGTGCAGGGTGACTTAGGCCAAAACGGCGAAGCCCCGCAGTTAGCCGCTGGCCAGGTTATGTTTGGCGAAGCAGGTTATTACTTAATGGCCCTGGCTTCGGCAACGGCGACCTTGGGCACCCTAACGATTGCCTTTAACGCTATTCCTAGAATCTTGCATACCATTGCCAAAGATGGCTATTTACTAGGGCCACTATCACCCTTTATCGCTCAGCTACACCCTAAGTTAGGAACGCCAGTTAATGCTATTGCCATTACTTTTATCACTTTTGTTTCGGTAGCGGTTTCCACCAATGCGGTAGTCGATTGGATCTTGTCGGCGGCTTATGTGTGGATACTGATTTATATAGGTTTTCATCTGCTGGCATTTATTAGCCGCTGGGATAAAAACAGCGAAGCCGGAGCCTTTAAGCGTAGCCTGGTATTGGGCAACGCTGTCGTAGGCAGTATCGCTACAGTCATAGCTTTGTATTATGCATTTATAGGTGACCACGCTAATTACGGTGGCAAGGCCTTAATTGTTCTGGGTATCGCTTTTGCGCTGGCGGCGCTGTCTTATTATTTTCATCGCCATGAGGTGGCTGAACAGGGGCTAGAGGTTGAGGGTTTGTAGATGCTATTGATGGATGTTGATGGGGGCAGGGTAACTGCCTCCTAAGACAGGCCGTCAATACATCCTGCAAGCAGTACACTAATTCCTAGTTATTGCACCTAGGAATTAGTTTACTGCTTAATCAAGCGGGCTGCTGCCTTAGGCCTGCTGGTATGCCTTACGAACTTCTTCAGCAATTATGCTTATGCCTTGTTTTACGGCGGCCTCAGGCTGCGCATAGGACGCCCGTATACATTCATGTTGATGCTGCCAATCATCGGCTATGCCTACAAAAAAGTTATGGCCGGGGACTACTAACACGCCACGTGCTTTTAAACGTTGGTATAACTCTTGGCTGCTAATAGGCAGGCCTTCAAACCACAGCCATAAAAAGATTGCGCCTTCGGGTTTGTGTATATGGTAGTTGAGTCCTTGCAAGGCTTGTTGAAACCACTGGCAGCTGAGTTGCGAGCGCTGCTGGTAAAAGGGCTTAACATGCTGGTTGCTCAAGCTTAAAATTTTATCGTCAGTAAATAATTGCTTGGCTATGGCTGGCCCCAGGTTACCGCAGGCCAAACTGGTAATCGTATTGGCGTTGGTATAAGCCTGTATGAGTTCTTCATTGGCAACGATGATGCCCGTGCGCGCACCCGGCAGGCCCAGCTTGGATAAGCTTAGGGCTAGTATGGTGTTTTCATCCCAGTGGGGTTTGGCATCGCAAAATAAAATATTAGGGAAGGGCAGGCCGTAGGCGCCATCAATAATTAAGGGTATGCCCTGTGCTTTGGCTATGCTGCTGAGGTGCGCCAGCTCATCGTCGGTTAATACATTGCCGGTGGGGTTGGTGGGGCGGGATACACATAGGGCTGCAGTGCTCTGGCTTAATTGCAGCTTAGAAAAATCTACATGGTATTTAAATAAGCGATTATCCAAATGTTCAATGTTGGGCTTGGTGGCGCTAAACAGTGGCTCGCTAAGGCCGGTATCACCATAGCCTATATACTCTGGTGCTAAGGGTAAGTGTATTTGGCGCTGGCTGCCGTCGGCCATTTTGCCGGCCAGCAAGTTAAATAAAATAAAAAAAGCGGCTTGGCTACCATTGGAAATGGCGATATTGGCAGCACTTAGCTGCCAGCCAAATTGCTTATTTAAAAACTGGGCTAGCTCGCTGCGAAACTGGCGCTCGCCTTGGGGCGATTGGTATATGCCCAATAGGCTGTGACGACTGTCGGGGTTGTTAAGAATATTCTCCAAGCACTGTTGAAACTCTTCTTCAACATGAGGGATACGGGCAGGGTTACCGCCCCCCATAAAGATCATGTCGGGGTTTTCGTTAAGGGCGCTGCCCAAATCGTCCATTAAATCGACGATACCGGAGTGGCCAGCAAATTTTTCACCAAAAGCGGATAATTTCACGTCTGCTCTACATTAATTCAAGTAAGTGGGCTTGGCAGCTTATATGAAAATGCATGCCTATTTATAAAAGCAGGATTATAACTCATTATAGGTGCTTTGAGTCTCTAGTCGCTAGCGCAAAGTCTGTGAGCAAAGTCCTTAGAACAAAAGCCTCTAGATCCCTCTAGAACATAAGCCTCTAGAACAAAGCCCCTAGAGCTAATGCGCTAAGCTAATGCCTATAAAGTTGTTATTTAAAGAGGATGTACTATGTCGTTAGAGAAGGTGAGTGAGAATAAATGCTTTGCTGGCAGGCAGTTGCGTTACAGTCATCAGTCGGCAGTATTAAACTGCAGCATGAATTTTTCGATTTATCTGCCTGCAGAGGCTGGCAGCCACAAAGTGCCGGTTTTATATTGGCTATCAGGTTTAACTTGTACTGATGAAAACTTTGTTACCAAGGCCGGTGCTCAGCAGTTTGCAGCCCAACATGGCGTTGCCATTGTTGCTCCCGATACCAGTCCACGCGGGGAGGGAGTACCCGATGACGCCGATGCTGCCTATGATTTTGGCCTAGGCGCTGGCTTTTATGTTGATGCCACCCAAGCTCCCTGGTCGCAGCACTACCATATGTATAGCTATATCTGTCAGGAGTTACCCGAGCTAATCAATGCTAATTTCCCTGTGGATGGCCAGCGCAGCTCTATTTTTGGGCACTCTATGGGCGGCCATGGTGCCTTAACCATAGCACTAAAAAATACCGATAAATACCAGTCCGTCTCGGCCTTTGCTCCTATAGCTTCAGCTATGCAATGCCCCTGGGGTGAAAAAGCTTTGAGTAATTATATAGGCACCAACAAAGAGGACTGGCGCCAGTATGATGCCACTGAACTGGTGGCAAAAGCTGAGCGGCAAATCCCCATGCTGGTTGATCAAGGCACGGCTGATAATTTTTTGGTCGAGCAGCTTAAGCCGGTGTTATTACAGCAGGCTTGTGATGCCGCAGGCTATCCAGCCACTATACGCATGCAAGAGGGCTACGATCACAGCTACTTTTTTATGAGTAGCTTTATGGCTGATCATATTGCCTTTCATGCTAAGTATTTAAAGTGATAAAAGTATTTTTAATATACCGGCTTACAGCCGGTATATTTTTAACCTATGTATACGCTGTTATCAGCTATACTCTATAGTCTTGAAAAATATCATCGGGAAGATAAATTAGAACTGCACCAGTTATAAATATAATGAGGGGACTATGGCCGATAAAAATAAAAACAGTGGCTTTACTATAAAATTAAAACATTTACTTATAGTTGTTTTTATTTTTATTTCTGCGGTGCCGTTATTTTTCAGCCTGCAGTATCTCAATCAATACGCACAAAACCAATATCGTGAGCAAGTGGGCGAGAAATTAGAGGCCTTATCGCTGATAGCCAAGCAACGCATTTTAACCTCTGTCGCTAGGCTGGAAGATAGCGCCGCGCTGATAGCTAGCCGCACTCAAATGCGTGCATATTTGGCACAATGGGGGCAACAACAATCACCAGAGCTATTAGAACAAATCAATAAAATAATCTTTGATGCCAGCGCTGCGGTTCCGCATCTGCATGAGATTAGTCTTTATAATAATGAAGGCGCTCCTCTCACATCTACTATAGAAGCTTCGCTAGAAGAAAAGCTACTGTCGCCGCCTGTTAAAGGCACTAAGGTTCAGGCCGAACCTTTTGAAAACTCACTTTTGCTTACCGCAGTAACACCGTTAATCTTGGATAGGAAGAAGGTGGGGTACTTAAAGGTGGCTTTTTTTGCTGATTTTTTGTTAGAGCTTATAGAAGAAAGAGCCGGTTTAGGAACGACTGGGGAATGGTTGATTGTTACACGCAGTGCCGAGGGGCATGCTCTTTTTGTTACCCCGCTAAAATACGATAAAAATGCTGCCTTTACCCGCATCATTGATAAAGCTCAAATAGATATACCCACGACGCAAGCATTGTTGGGTAATGAAATATTAATGGATCAAGCGCCTGACTATATGGGGCAGCCGGTGATGGCTTATACCCGCTATCTACCTAAGCAGGACTGGGGTTTAGTAGTAAAGATGCATGAATCTGAAATCGCTCAATTAACGGTAGAGTTTAAGCGCGTGTTACTGCTACTGGAGACGGTGATTATTGCTTTGGCGGTTATTATTGGAGTGATAGTTTCCTTTTATATTGCCATGCCCATAGAGCGCTTAAGAAGTTTTACCCAAAAGGTTAGCTCTGGTGATTATAGTCATAATGTTGAGCCTAGCGGTTGGCTGGAAGCCAAAGAGTTGACTCATTCGTTTAATACTATGACCAAGTCTTTGCGCGATTTAAATGAAAATCTATTAAAAAAAGTTGAGGAACGCACTCAAGAGTTAGATAAAGCTAATCAGCGTTTGCTAGAGTTGGCGAATAAAGATGAATTGACTGGTGTAAATAATCGGCGTTATTTTGAGGAAAGATTAGGTCAAGAGATCAAACGCGCTAAACGAAATGGCAGCTCTTTAGCCTTGGTCATGTTAGATCTTGATTATTTTAAGGTGGTCAATGATACCTGGGGGCACTTGGCAGGGGATCAAGTCTTAAAAACGGTATCACAAAAATTACAGTATTGCCTGAGAGATACCGATATTATTGCCCGTATAGGTGGCGAAGAATTTTGCTTGGTGATGCCAGATGGCTCTTATGATGGCGTTATTGCCCATCTAGAGCGTATACGTATAGATATTGCAGCGCTAAAAATTATTTATGAATCCCATGATATATCCATAAGCTGCAGCATGGGGCTGGCGTTTTGCCGCGAGTCCGATACGATCCAAAGCTTAATGGAAAGGGCTGACGATGCCTTATACCTTTCTAAAAACGCTGGGCGCAATAAGCTTAGTGATGAAAATGGAGTGGTGCAGTCTGTGATGGCTAGTAATACAGAGGCTAAAAAAACGGGCGAGTAGTGTGTGAGGGTTAGGCTGCACAGCTAACACTTTAGTTGTTATAGCATTATTTATGCAGCCTGATGTTAAGTTAATAAGCTCAGGGTGTAAGAGTTAATTACAGCTTTCGCTGATGACAACTCTTGAGATGGGGCTGCCATCGTGGGCCTCATTCATGGTTTGCTGTAAAAAGTTTGATAATGCTCGTTCTATATTTAGCTGCAATTTTGGGTCTGCCAGATAGGCGTCAGCCTTTTCTTTAATTTTTTGGCTCATCCGTTCTCTGACATCTTGTTGCACCACAGCCTCTAAGTCAGTGTAGAAAATGCCGTCTATAGTGGTGCCTCGGTCTGGGTTGATGGAAATCTGCTTATTGGTCCATACCACGGCAGGGGCGCGCACTTGCACCACACCTTTTTGTGGGTCTAGTACTTTTGAGCACCAATCCCAATCTTGTAAATCGTAGCCAAATGTAAAGGTGTAGTCGGTAGAGTAAAAGGCATGTACCAGGTCTTTTAAGACCCCAGCACCACCTGCGGGCCTATCGTATTTTTCCTTAAGCTCTAAAATAAAAGTTGTGGTAACTTGAGCAAACTCAAAGGTTAGTGCATCTTTTAAAATGCCGTCTAGAGCTTTTATTTTGCGCAGTTTCTCCAGCTCTTCAACTCTTTGTTTTTGTTTTATCCAGTCTTGGGTGATATAACTGCCCGCAGCACCAAGGGCGATGAGTATAATTACGAGTACTAGATTGATGTTTCCTTTTTGCTTGCTCATAGTGCTGTCCTTTAGGTTTTATAATAAGTCTCTATCTGGGCTAGGTTGGTATTGATTATTACAGGCTTAAGCGTAGACCTTAACTGAAATTGCAGGCATAAAAAAGCCGAGAGCTGCATTGCAACTCTCGGCTTAATTATTATAGGCGCTAGCCCTTGGGTTTGGTCAACCACTCTTTGCCTTTTAGCATGTGGTTAAAATACACATAAGGCAGTACTTTGGCCTTTAAAAACCAGGCTAAGCGAGTAGGTTTTAAACCATTGAGTAAGCAGGTGGGGAAAGTGGGTGTGACCTTACCGCCATAACTAAACTCAGCTAATACTATCTTGCCGTGCTCAACAGTTAAGGGGCAGGCGCCGTAGCCGCCGTAGTTATCGAGCAGGGCGCTGCCATTGAGTAGGCGTAGAACATTTTCAGCGACTATGGGGGCCTGCTGCCTGACTGCAGCGGCAGTTTTAGCATTAGGGGTAGTGGTGCAGTCGCCCAAGCCAAAGATGTTTTTATGCTGGCTATGCTGCAATGAACCTTGGTTTACATCTAACCAGCCTGCTTCGTTAGCCAGCGGGCTGGCTTTGATAAAGTCAGGGGCCGACTGCGGCGGGCATACGTGTAGCATGTCAAATTCGCGCTCTACGGTAACGTCGTTGCCATCGGCGTCTTTACCGGCGAAAGTTGCAATTTTTTTGTCGCCATCTACCGCGATAAGGTTGTGATTAAACTGTAGGTCGGCGTTATATTTTTTCACGTACTCCATCAATGCCGGGATATAGTCGGCAACGCCAAATAGAGCGGGGCCGGCGTTGTAAAAGCTGATGTCTATATTGTTTATGCTGCCATTTTGAGTCCAGTGGCTGGCCGATAAGTACATGGCTTTTTGCGGCGCACCTGCGCATTTAATCGGCATGGGCGGCTGGGTGAATAGGGCGGTGCCCGATTTTAGATTTTGCACCAGCTCCCAGGTATAGGGGGCTAAATCGTAGCGGTAGTTGGAGGTAACGCCGTTTTTGCCTAGTGTCTCTTCTAAACCTGCGACCTTAGCCCAATCTAATTGTAGGCCGGGGCTAACCACTAGCGCATCGTAGCTGAGGGTGTCGCCGTTATCTAAAGTTACTTGGTTTTGCTCTGGCTGAAAGCTGCTAACGGAGGCTTGTATCCATTTTACGCCGCTGGGTATTAGGCTTTGGGTGGGGCGTGCGGTTTCGGCTTGTTTGAAGATGCCGCCGCCTACCATAGTCCAGCCGGGTTGATAGTAGTGTTCGCTCTGCGGCTCTATCAGGCTGATATTTATTGAGGCGTTGCGTTTTAGCAAGCTGGCAGCGGTTGCAATGCCGCCGGCGCCACCGCCTATGATGACTATGTTCTGGCTCATGGTATTCTCCATATGTCTTTATTAGTAGGTTTGAATTGCTAAGCTGCTGACCGCATTTGCCGCTTATAGCCTGTGCTAGTTATAAATTAAGGGCCTGTTTAGCTAGGCTGAGATCGTACCCCAATGTTTTCGCATGTTCTATAGCTTGTGCTTGCTCGGCACCTTTTAAGGTGCATAGCCACAGGTTGGTGGAGCGCGTTCCGGTGCGGCAAAAAGCAAAGCTTGGGCCTTGAGCCTTTTGTAGTTGGCTGGCCATTTCGTCTATAGCATTTTGTGGCAGGCTACGTTGTATAGGGATGTGGGCATATTGCAGGCCTGCATCCGCAGCGGCCTGGGCTATCTCGTCGCTGCTGGGTTGACCTTCGGCTTCGTTATCGGGGCGGTTGTTAATGATCAAGCTATAGCCTTTGGCTGCTATGGCAGCCACATCGCTGGGCTGTATTTGTTCTGCGGTAGTAAAGGCTGCGGTATGGCGCTTCATTTTAAGCTTACTCTCATCAAAGGGCTGGCTGGTTTTTTGCCCGCACTGCAGGTTCGCGGGGATGGCGACATCCATCATTTTGGGGTTGGCTAATTTCAAGTTGTGCATGATGTCTACAAACTCGCTGGCTTGCGAGACTTGCAGGCGCGGATTGTTGGCTTTTTCCTCGCCTATGCTGGATTGCGTCCAGCCCTTGTAGTCGTGAGCGGGGTAGACCAAGGTGTCATCGGCCAGGGTTAGTACTTTGTTAAATAAGCTGTGATATAGCGTCTCGGCGCTGCCATTTTGGAAATCGGTGCGGCCGGTGCCGCGGATTAACAAAGTGTCACCGCTAAAGAGGTAGCCCTGTGGGTTGCTGGCACTGGGTGCCAAGTAAAAGCATAGTGAGTCGTCCGTATGGCCAGGGGTAGCTAGCACAGTAAGGGCTATTTTACCGCAGTGAATTTTGTCACCATCGGCCACATGTTGATCGGCGCAAGCCAGCCCAGAAATATGCGAGACTATGGTTTGGCAGCCTAGGCGTTCACGTAATGCCCCTAAGGCGGTGATGTGGTCGGCGTGTACGTGAGTGTCTAGTGCGTATTTAAGGCTGAGTTTGAGTTCGCTAAGTAGTTGTATATAAAGATCGGTTTGTTCAAACACCGGATCTATCAGTAGGGCTTCGCCACTGTCGGTATCAGCGAGTAAATAACTATAGGTATAGCTGGCTTGATCGAAGAGTTGTCGTATAAGCATGCGCGAGTCTCTATAACACTATGGATAGGCTTTTGACGTAGGCGTTGCAAGATACGCTAGCGAGGAACGCCCAAGGCGATTATACATTTTTTTACAAAAAGAACTGACTTAAAGCGCATGCTCTGCCGTTTTTTACCGCTGGTAAAGGCTGCAGAAAATGCGCTTGCCGTAATGCTAGCTGTGGCCCGGGGGAACCCTTAGGCCGAAACTTTTGCGACTTCCTCAGCCTGCAGGCCTTTAGGGCCATCAACAAGGTTGTATTCTACCAGTTGCCCCTGCTCTAAGGTTTTATAACCTTCGCCGGCAATAGCGCGAAAATGTACAAAGACATCATCGCCAGATTCTTGATTGATAAAGCCAAAACCTTTGGCATTGTTAAACCATTTTACGGTGCCAGTAATACGTGATGACATTGTTTTACCTCATTGTTGTTATTTTTGAAGAGTAAACAGGCGCCCTTAGAATAAGCATTGCTAGCTTAGGCTGCGGCGTAGTAGCCGCCATGCCAGCGTTGCTATTGATTATGTTTATTCACAACTGGCGTCTATAAATATTACTCACTCAACATTATCGACACAAAATCGATTATGTCTAGTTTCTGCGGCGTATAGAGGCGGAAATGTAAATATTACCAAAAAGAAAAGGCGATACCCGTGGGTATCGCCTTGTGCTTGTGACTAACAGTTAATTTTATAACTGTTTTATGCTTTGCAATTGCTGCTCTAGTTTATCCATGGATTGCTGCTGTGCGGCCTGTTTTTCTTTTTCTTTGGCAACTACGTCGGCGGGGGCTTTGTCCACAAATTTGGGGTTGCTCAGCTTGCCTGAAATCCGTGCCAGCTCTTTGGCCAGCTTGTCGATTTCTTTATTAAGCCTGCTGATCTCAGCTTCTTTATCGATTAGCCCGGCCATGGGTACCAGTATTTCCATGCCGCCGACTATGGCTGTCGCTGACATGGGGGCATCGTCACCGGGGTTTAGCCAGGTGATTTGCTCTAGCTTGGCCAGGGTTTTGAGGAATTGTTCGTTGTCCTTAAGGCAGCGCTGATCGTCAGCTGAGCCATTTTTAATAAACACTGGCAGGGCTTTAGCGGGGGAGATATTCATCTCGCCGCGTATATTGCGTATGCCTATAATCACGCCTTTTAGCCAAGCGATATCGGCCTCGGCTTGCGTATCGATTTTACTGGCGTCTGCTTCGGGGTAGGCAGCCAGCATAATGGTTTCGCCTTCAACACCGGCTAGGGGCTTAATGCGCTGCCAGATTTCTTCGGTGATAAACGGCATTAGCGGGTGAGCTAAGCGCAGCACGGTTTCTAACACGCGGATTAGGGTGCGGCGGGTGCCTTTCTTTTGTGCGGCGCTGGCGTTGTCATCCCATAGTACGGGTTTAGACAGTTCTAAGTACCAGCTGCAGTACTCGTTCCAAATAAAGTCGTATAGCGCTTGTGAGGCTAAGTCCAGGCGGTAGCTGTTAATGCCATCGGCTACCGCTTTTTCTACTTTCTGTAACTCACTAGTAATCCAGCGGTCGGCCAGTGATAGTTCGTAGCCGCCATCGTTGTTTTGGTCACAGTCCTGGCCTTCGGTATTCATGATGGCGTAGTTGGCGGCGTTCCAAATTTTATTACAGAAGTTGCGGAAGCCTTCTATGCGGCCTACATCAAAGTTAATGTCGCGGCCGGTAGAGGCTAGCGAGTAGTAGGTGTAGCGCAGTGCATCGGTGCCGTAGCCATTAATGCCCTCGGGGAATTCTTTGCGGGTTTGCTTTTCAACTTTTTCACGCAGGCGTGGCTGCATCATGCCAGCGGTGCGTTTGGCCACTAGGCTTTCTAGGTCTATGCCGTCGATTAAGTCTATGGGGTCTAGTACATTACCCTTGGACTTGGACATTTTTGCACCTTGGCTATCGCGCACCAAGCCGTGTACGTAAACGGTATGGAAGGGCACTTCTTTTTTGAAATGCAGGGTTAGCATAATCATGCGTGCTACCCAGAAGAAGATAATGTCAAAACCAGTCACTAATACATCGGTAGAGTGGAAGGTTTTTAAGAAGTCAGTTTGCTCCGGCCAGCCCAGGGTGCCGAAAGTCCATAGGCCTGAGCTAAACCAGGTGTCTAATACATCGTTGTCCTGTTTAAGGTTGATGTCGCCCAAGTTGTGCTTTTGGCGCACTTCGGCTTCGTCACGGCCTACGTAAACATTGCCGGCATCGTCGTACCAGGCGGGGATGCGGTGGCCCCACCACAGTTGTCGTGAGATACACCAGTCTTGTATGTCGCGCATCCAAGAAAAGTACATGTTTTCATACTGTTGCGGCACAAACTTAATGTCACCACTCTCTACCGATTTAATGGCTTCATCGGCCAAAGGCTGGGTTTTTACATACCATTGGTCGGTGAGATAGGGCTCTATAACCACGCCGGTACGGTCGCCGCGGGGGACTTTTAACGTGTGGTCGTCGGTTTTAACAAGCAGGCCTAAGCTGTCGAATTCGGCGATGATTTGCTTGCGCGCGTCGAAGCGATCCAGTTTGTGATAGCTCTCAGGCAGGGGGCGGTCTTGAGACTCTAGGCGGGTGCCGTCCATGCGGTAGGCATCGGCTACGCAGCGCATGGCGGCATCGTCATCTAGCACATTGATCATGGGTAGGCTGTGGCGCTTGCCCATTTCATAGTCGTTAAAGTCGTGGGCGGGGGTGATTTTTACACAGCCGGTGCCGAAGTCTTTGTCTACATAGTCGTCGGCGATAATGGGGATTTCGCGGTTAACTATAGGCAGCATGATAGTTTTGCCGATTAAAGCTTTATAGCGCTCGTCTTCGGGGTGTACGGCTACGGCGGTGTCGCCCAGCATGGTTTCGGGGCGGGTGGTGGCTACCACGACGTGGCCTGAACCGTCGCTGAGTGGGTATTTAAACTGCCACATATGGCCTTTTTCTTCTTCAGAGATAACCTCTAAGTCAGAGATGGCGGTGTGTAGTTTAGGGTCCCAGTTAACTAGGCGTTTGCCGCGGTAGATCAGGTCGTCTTCATACAGCTGTACAAACACTTCTTGCACGGCTTTGTAAAAACCGTCGTCCATGGTGAAACGCTCGCGGCTCCAGTCCGGTGAGGCGCCCAAGCGGCGCAATTGTTGGGTGATATTGCCACCGGATTCGGCTTTCCACTCCCAGACTTTTTCTAAAAACTTTTCGCGGCCCAGGTCGTGGCGGGTAACGCCTTGGGCATCCAGTAGGCGTTCAACCACCATTTGGGTGGCGATACCGGCATGGTCGGTGCCCACCTGCCAAAGGGTGTTTTTACCCTTCATGCGATTGTAGCGGATTAGCGCATCCATAATGGCTTCTTGAAAGCCGTGGCCCATGTGCAGGCTGCCGGTAACATTGGGGGGCGGGATCATAATGCAGTAAGGGTCGCCCTTACCTGAGGGCTTGAAGTAGCCCTTGTTTTCCCAGTTTTGGTACCACTTAGTTTCAATGTCGGCGGGTTGGAAGGTTTTATCCATGCGTGATATCTATGCTCAATGTTGTATCAGGGGGCCTAAGTTTGCGGTGGCGGATGTATGGCCACGCAGATTACGGCGCGATTTTAAAGCCGTTCAGTATACATTGAGATAGGCCTTGCCCCAACCGTAAATAAGGGAGTTCGCTACTTATTGAGGTGTTTTTCAGCCAATTCGTGTATGGCTTCGGGGGCGAGTTGCGACAGTTGCTGACGCAGGCGGGCTTCTAGTTCGGGAATCATCTCGTCAACCAGCTCTTGGATGAGTAGTTGCAGGTCAGCTTGGTAGTTGCTTTTGCGCTGTTGGGGTTGTGGCGTAAGCTTGCTGCTGGGGAGCAGGTCTTCTAATAGGGGAAATAGCTCGGACTGTTCCTCTTCGCTGCCAGTTGCGCCGGAGTTGCTAAGCAGTGCGCTGTGAAGATCGTTATCTATAGTTTGTTGTTCGCTGCTGTAGTCCTCGTCGCTAAAGATACTATCTAGGTCCAGCAGTGAGGGGGCGCTGTTGGCCATGCTGTTGTTGACCACATCGTCTAGCACGGGAATGCTGGCGACACTGTTACTGTGGGCATCTAAATCAAACACCTCGTCATTACTGGGTGTTGTATGATCAGGTTCGGCGCTATCCAGTAAGTCGATAATAGACTCTAACTCGCCGAGTAGGCTTTGTTGAGAGTTGCCTGAGTTTTGCATGGCTTACCTCAGTAGATTTTTTATTGTTATTCGGTTTGTTGTTAACACTAATGCTAGCCGTTATAGAGCGGCTTGTCAGTGTTTAATGTGCGGCCTGCTGCGCTAGTTGGTGGGTTTTTACCTCATAGCCGCGCTCACGATAGTAGCGAAAATTGCTGCGGGTGGCTGCTTTAATTTGCTCGTGCTGTACCACAATTTCGCTGACGCGTTGAAAGCGGCTAAAAAAATCGGGGACTTGATTGGAGAGGTTGACCATCACATCATGATAGGGCTCGGGTGGCAGCTCGGTACTTAAAATGATTTCCCCCTCGGCTAGCGCTGCTTGCTCGGTGTCTGCTGATGTTGCGGCTAAGGGGTAGCAGCGGTGGGGTAAAAAGCTGTTGGCTCTAAAGGTCCATAGTAGTTGATCGAGCTTGTCTAATTGTTGCTGGCTGCTGCCATGGACAAAAACGCGGTTGCCCAGCCGGTAGGCTTTTTCTATAAGGCGGCAGGCAAACAGGTAACGTTGCAATACCGCCTCATCGGCTAATACATAAAAGTCTATCTTGGTCATGGGCCGCTTAGTGTTTATTTAGAAGAGCTTTTATTGATTAAGCTTTTATTTATTAAATATTGGCTAAGCAAAGCAACCGGGCGGCCAGTGGCGCCTTTTTTGGGGCCGGAAACCCAGGCGGTGCCCGCTATATCCATATGGGCCCAGCGGTATTCTTTGGTGAAGCGCGATAAGAAACAGGCCGCGGTGACACTGCCCGCTTCTGGCCCGCCTATATTGGCTATATCGGCAAAGTTGCTGTTGAGCTGGGGCTGGTACTCATCCCACAGCGGCATATGCCAGGCTCTATCGCCTGAGCTTTCACCGGCGGCGATCAGTTCGTCGGCAAAATCATCTTGGTTGCTGTATAGGCCGGTGGCATGCGAGCCTAGGGCGACAACACAGGCACCGGTTAGGGTGGCTATATCAATAACCGATTGCGGCTTAAAGCGGGCGGCGTAGGTGAGCGCGTCACATAGCACCAGGCGGCCTTCGGCATCGGTGTTGAGTATTTCTATAGTTTGCCCCGACATGCTGGTGACTACATCGCCCGGTTTGGTGGCGTTGCCATTGGGCATGTTTTCGGCGGCAGCAATAATGGCAACCACGTTGATGGGTAGGGCTAATTCGGTGAGGGTGGTCATGGCGCCTAATACGCTGGCGGCACCGCACATGTCGTATTTCATCTCATCCATTTTGGCGCCGGGCTTAAGGCTGATACCGCCGGTGTCAAAGGTAATGCCTTTGCCTACTAAAACATGGGGCTGTTGTTTTTTGGTGGCACCTTGGTATTCCATTACTATCAATTTGGCGGGCTCGCTGCTGCCAGCGGTAACGGAGAGTAATGAGCCCATGCCTAGCTCGCGCATTTTCTTTTCTTCAATAATGCTGGTTTTTACACTGCTGTGTTTGCGGGCTAGGGCTTTGGCCTGTTTGGCTAAGTAGCTGGGTGTGCAAATATTAGCCGGTAAGTTGCCCAGCTCTCTGGCTACGTTCATGCCTAAGCCAACCGCGGTGCCGGTACTGGCGGCCGTTTTTAGTTTGGCGCTGGGCTTTTGCGCTAGGGTTAGGGTTTTGAAGCTGGGTTGTGCTGGCTTTTTGCTCAAGGTGGCGTTGTAGCTATAGCTGCTTAGCACGATGGCTCTGGCAATTTGCTCGCTCATCCATTCGCTGCTGCGCTCTGCTACGCTAAGGCCTTCGGATAATAGTGTGGCGCTTTTGATGCCTGCGTTGTTGAGCTGCTCTAGCAGGGTGGAGGTGATTTTTTTAAAATCGGCAGTGCTGATATTTTTACCATCGCCACAGCCTAGCAGTAACACACGCAGTGCTTTCAAGCCTCTAACCTGAGGTAGCAATAGGCTATCGCCAACTTTGCCAGCAATATCGCCACGCTTTAGCAGCTGAGTTAGGTTGTTATGTCCGGCCTGGTCTACGCTTTTAGCGGCGGCGCTGAGCTTGCCGCCGGTGAGTACGGGTACTATTAAACAGTCGGTTTTGTGAAGTTCGGGTTGAGCCAGTGTTTTAAAATTAACAGTCATAGGTTTACTCACAAGACAAGTTTGATAGTTTGATAGATAATGCCGCTACATATTTAATAGTGGTTGGCGCGGTACTCATAGCTAAGCTGCCAGCTAGTGTAATTGTTCATCGCTGTAGTTAAAAGTCCAAAGGCACACAAGGGTTAGATTAGCTTGATTTTATTTCGTTATTTAAGTCGTGAGATTTTTCTCTCTACCTTTGCGGTGAGTATCACCTTATTGGTCATAGTGATGAGCGGTCGCTTGGTTAAGTATTTGGCCGAAGCCGCGGCGGGTGATCTATCCCCTGACGTGTTAATGAGTATTATGCTGTTCCGCGTGCCCAGCTTTTTGGAGCTGGTGCTGCCACTGGGTTTGTTTATAGGCATATTACTGGGCTATGGCCGCCTGTATGTGGATAGTGAGATGACGGTGATGTCGGCTTGTGGTTTATCGGTAAGCCGCTTAGCCGCCTACACCTTAGTGCCCGCCTGTTGTTTGGCGGTACTGGTGGGCTATATTAGCCTGTACCTTAGCCCCGCAGGTATGGCTAAGGTCAATGAGATATTTGAAAGCTTAGAGGCCAGCAGTGGTTTGGACTCGGTGGTGTCAGGGCGCTTTCGGGTAGATCAAAAAACGGGCCGGGTGACCTATGTTAAAGCGTTTACCAACGACAAAAAATTAATGAAGGAAGTTTTCACTGCCGATCCCCATGTGTCTGATGATGGCCGCGTGCAGCACCATGTGATTTTAGCTGAGCAGGGTTATATTGATATACCCGAGCAATACGATGGCCGCTACCTAGTGATGGAAAATGGCCGCCGTTACGAGGGCCAGCCTGGTGAAAAGGACTATCAAGTGACTGAATTTAGCCAGTATGGCCAGCGCTTGAAGGATAAAGTGGTGGCTAAGCGTCGCAGTGGCAGGGTAGATGCTTTGCCCACCGAGGCCTTGATGGATTCTAAGCACCCCCGTGAACGCGCGGCTTTGCAGTGGCGTGTCTCGTTGGCCATATTAGTGCCTATTATTTCGCTGATCGCCTTAGCCCTAAGTAAAACCACTCATAGGCAAGGGCGCTATGTAAAAATGCTGCCAGCGTTTTTAATTTACATTTTTTACGTGGTTTCGCTTAACGCGGCCAGGGACGCTATAGAAAAGGGCGACCTGCCGGTAGGCTGGGGTATGTGGTGGGTGCACCTGATCTTTTTAGCCCTGGCCCTAGTGTTGTTATATGGCGGCGATGGTTGGCGACGCTTGCGTGCGCGTAAGGCGGTTAAGTCATGAAAAAATTAAACCGTTATGTGAGTCAGGTAGTGGGTTCAGCCATATTAATGGTGTTGCTGGTCATTATTGGTTTAGATGCCATAGCCTCCATTATTGATGAGATGGAAAACATTAAGGCAGGTTATACCTTCTGGGCAGTGCTTAAGTTTGTACTGTACTCGGTGCCTGGTGATGTTTATGAGTTTTTGCCCTTTGCTGCTTTAGTGGGTAGCTTGGCTGGCCTAGGGGCTTTGGCCAATAATAGTGAGCTGGTGGTTATACGCAGTGCCGGAGTTTCTACAGGCCGTATACTTTGGATGGTAATGCGCCCCGCTTTACTGATTACTGCGCTGGGTTTTTTAATCAGTGAATATGTGGCGCCGCATACCGAGAGCATAGCCAAAAGTGAGCGCGGTATAGCCTTGCGCGGTGATGCCAATGTGGTTAGCCGTGAGGGTTTGTGGCATAGGGAGGGCAATAATTATATGCACTTCGATGTGGTGCAGCCCAACGGTGTGTTATATGGCGTGAATATTTACCAATACAATGACAAAAGAGAGTTGCTGGTAGCCACTCAGGCTGAGCGGGCGATATATCAGCAGGGCCACTGGCTATTAGAGGACATAGCCGAGAGTTATTTTACCGATGGCCAAGTCGCTACCCAGCGCTTTGCCTCCCGGCAATGGCAAACCGATTTATCGCCAGAGCTATTAAGTATTTTGGTATTGGACCCCTTGGATTTATCGGTGCAGGGTTTGTGGGATTATAGCCGCTACCTAGAGCTGCAAGGTTTAAATAACGGCTCTTATTTATTAGCGTTTTGGAAGAAAGTATTACAGCCCCTATCAACCTTGACCCTAGTGTTGGTGGCAATTTCCTTTATTTTTGGCCCGCTGCGGGAAGTGACCATGGGCTTTAGGGTATTTGTAGGTGTGTTAGTGGGGATAGTCTTTAGAACGACTCAGGATATGCTAGGCCCTGCCAGTTTAGTTTATGGCTTTGAGCCTATCTACGCCTCAGGTATTCCTATACTGATCTGTGCGCTATTCGGCGTCGTGCTGCTGCGGCGGGCCGCTTAATAGCCTAGCTAGTTGCCAGGCTTAGGCTTTATTGCTGCTTAGGATTTGCTCAATTGTAAAACGCGGGTTTTAGACCAGCGGTCGTGCCAGGTTAAATGCTCCTTATCTAGCCATAGCCACCAATATCCCATACCTAAGCAAGCAAAAGAGATCAGCGCATAGAGTAAGCGCTGCAGGCACTGCAGGATAGTGGGGGGCTGATTGTGTTGATTCACTAGTTTGAGTTTCCAGGCTTGCATGCCTAAAGTCTGGCCTTGTTTGTGCCAAAATAAACAAAAAAATAGCACCAGTACTAGTAGTAAATAGCCCTGAAAGGCTGGCCCAGTCATCAGTGGGTGTAGTTCATGCACCACCGTGCCATTGGCATTTTGCTGTTGCTGGCCGTTTAGCAATAGGGCGGGGATTAGCGTGGCGGTAAACAGCACGCCAAATAATAACAAGGTATCGTAAAACATAGCGGCAAAGCGTTTTACTAGGCCGGCATTAGGGGCGGAGCTGAGCGGGTCATTCATGGCAGGTGGCTTTTGGCTTTCACTGGGCGCGCAATATTAGCAGAATATGGGGGGTATACACATACAGCGGCTTTAGTTATTCGCCAGCTTGATGTGTGAGGTGTCGGGTGCTGCTGGCGCTGCGGGTTTAGTTTGCCCTTCTAGGAGGTCGGCTCCGGCAGGGGCCAGGCTAATACTGCTGGTATCCGGGTTGAGTTCCGGCAGCTCTTCGTGCAGCTCCTCTAATAGCGCGCCCGGTGGTGCTAGGGTGATGTCGTCTATATCTAATGCTAGGGGGGGCGCTGGGTGTTTGGGTTCGCTTATGTCGGCACCGACCTCTGCCACGCTGATATGGGAGGTGTCGGGGGCTGGAGGAGGGGGAGTGGCCTGGTCAAAGTTTTCAAGAAAGGGCGAGCTGAGTTTGATGTTGCTGGTGTCTATATCGGCGGGGACGAATTGACGCTTTTCATGGGCAGCTAATACATCACTGCCTACAGCTGCCACGCTGAGCTCGGAGCTTGCGCTAGCCGTACTGCTTGCTGGTGGTGGAGTTGCTGCGGCGCGGCTTGCTTGGCTTGCGGGGTTGGTTGCTGAATCAGCGCTCATTTTAAATAAAATGGATAACCCAGCTTTGCGCAGTGCAGACTTATATTTGAGTGCGGATTCTTTATCTAAGCCCCGTTTTAGTACATGGGTTTGGCCGTTAAACAGATGGCTTATTTTGGCGGGCTGGGTTTTAAACAATTTTGCGACAGCTTGTTGTGCTTGCTCAGGTGTCACTTCGTCCACCAGTTTGCCGGTAAAGTAAACATCGTATAGCGTTTGCTGTTGCTTCATTTTGTTATTAGCTCTTCGTGGTCAATATGCTACTAGTATAGAAGAGCTGCTTACAAAATTGCACCTGTTTATATTGCCGTGGCTGGGTTTTGCAGCCTGGCTATGAGTAACTGTACTTATAACTTTATGTGAGACAGCGCACAGTTTTAAGCTTGCACTAAACCGCGCAACACAATGAACTGGTTCAAATAAGGGGCTGCGCTAATATAGCGCGTACTTCTGCTGTAATTGAGGTATCCCTTGCCAGAGTCAGGTCTTGTTAAAGAATCATCTACGATTTTATTGCGTTATGGTTTCGATCAGGCGATTAATTTAACTGCCGATCCCCAGCAGCAGCGGGCACTGATGTTAAATACTTCACGGCTAATCGCAGCCAGTGATAGCTTTTATAACGTATTTCAGGGTGTTAGCCCGGATATTATAGAAAACACTTCTTATTGGGCGCTGGCGGACTATCTAGCCGATTATATGGGCTGCGAGCATGATAATGGCAATTGTTTTGAAAGCGTACTAGGCTTAGCCATAGATAGCAGCTTTGCTGATGTGGGGTGTAGCCCTGAGTTTTTTGTTTTAGACGGTGGCTGTTATACATTAAAAATAGTGGCCATGGTAAGTCTGGGAACATTAAAGGGATTTGATGTGGTAATGAAGCAAGTCGAACAACAATACGAAGCTCCAGTTGATGTGCTGCATTTATCGAAGACGATATTAGCCCAGCCTAGTGAATATTTTTTCAGTGAATTAGTTACCTTTCTTAGTCGAGTACTTTCTATTGATGTGGTTATTGCTGCCAGCATAACTCAGCGTGAGTTTACTGTGGTGGCGGCCAATTATGACGGTAAGTTAGAGTATGGTTTTCAAGCGCCGTTAACGTTCTCCCCTTTTGCCGATTTGCAGGGTGGTTTTCATTACTACCCCAATAATGTTTCAGAATATTATCCCCAGTGTGTGTGGCTGGCACACCAACCTATTAGCGCCATGTTTAACTTTCCCTTGTGGAGTGCTGAAGGTACTTGCATAGGGGTAATTAGTTTAATGCATTCAAAGGCCATCAACGATATAGGCTTAATGAGAGCATTGCTGCAGGTTTTTGCCCCCAGGGCCTGTACAGAGATTACCCAGTTTCAAGAAAATTATCAGGCCAGCAGGCGTTACCAGCATTACCAAGAGTTGGTAGAAAAAAATCGTTGTGGCATGGTGGTGTTGGACGTAGAGCCAGCCATGCCTATGGCACTTACTAGTACAGAGCAACTTGCATATTTGTTAGAGCATACACGTTTCAGTGAGTGTAACTCTGCGTACTTGCATCTTTTTGGTTTGCTGGCTGAAACCGACATTCTGGGTAAGCGCTGCATTGATGTGCTATCTGAGCAGGAGGTTGCTGCCCACTTACAGCATATGGTGGCAAATAATTTTAGGGTTGAGGGTTGTATCAACGAGCATCAGCATTTATCGGTGACCACTTGGGTATCCAGTCATTATAGTGCTCATATAGAAGGCAATAGCCTGGCCCATATTTACGGTATTTGTAGCGATGTTTCCCAGCTGGTTAAACAAACTCAGCAGTTAACTTTTCAGGCTAATCATGATGAATTAACGCAATTACCTAACCGGCGTTTTTTTAAAGAGCATTGTGATGAGCTGATAGCAGGGCTTGCTGGTAATAAAAGCTTGGCCATGCTTGTTTTAGATTTAGATGGTTTTAAGGAGGTCAATGACACCTTGGGCCATATGACCGGCGATGAGTTGCTAGAATTAGTGGGCCCTAGGCTAAAGCATGGCTTAGATGCTTATGATGCGGTATTAGCACGCTTGGGAGGAGATGAGTTTGGGGTACTCATTACAGGTGCAGCTAATGAATCTGAACTGTTGGATGTTGCGATTGCAATGGTTAGAGCGATAAAAAAACCATTTCATGTTAATGGTTTAGATTTATGTATAGGCGGCAGTATAGGTATCAGTTGTTACCCAAAACATGGCACTAGCTTTTCATCATTAATGCGCTGTGCCGATGTTGCCATGTATAGAGCCAAGCATTTATCAAAAGACTTTGAGGTATACCAACCAGAGGATGATTATTATTCTGTGCGGCGCTTATCGCTAATGATGGAGATGCGCAGTGCGGTTGAAGGCCAGCAGCTGGTTTTATATTACCAACCCATAACCCGTATGAGTGATAAATCCATAAAAGGCTTTGAGGCCTTGGTGCGCTGGAACCACCCAGAGCATGGCTTAATTCCCCCCGGCGAGTTTATCCCTTTAATAGAGCTAACGGATGTTATCGAAGCGATGACATGGTGGGTAATAGAAACGGCGGTTAAACAATTGCGAGAGTGGCAGGCTCAGGGCAAGCAATACACCATCTCGGTGAATGTCTCTACGCGCAATATCAGTGAAGATAGTTTTGTTTATAGGCTGTCCTGCCTGCTTAGAAAATACGGGGTAGAGGGGCGCTTTTTAGAAATTGAAATCACCGAAAGTACGCTAATGGCCGACCCCAGTAAGGGGCGCAGTGTACTTAATGCCATGGCCGCTATGGGTGTGCGCTTCGCCATAGATGATTTCGGCACCGGCTATTCGTCTTTGGCCTATTTAAAAAGCTTGCCCATTAATACCTTAAAAATAGACCGCTCGTTTATTGATCAGATGCTTAATAATGAGGCGGATCAGATTATTGTTAAGTCCACTATACAGTTAGCCCATAACCTGGGTATGAAAGTGACCGCGGAAGGGATAGAGGATTACAGCTTAATCAGCTCCTTGGCGGAGCTGGGCTGTGATTATGGCCAAGGTTATTTTATTTGCAGGCCCATCCCTCTAGGTGAGCTGGAACAGTGGGTGGATTTATATGAGCACGGTATGGAGACCATTAGTGGTTTTAGTTGATATACTGGGCCAATTTCATATGTAGTGGTTGTTTATATTATGTCCGTTGAAGCCAGTTTGCGCTCAAAATTGCAGCAGCATTTTAACCCTAGCTATTTGCAGGTGGATAATGAAAGCCATATGCATAGTGTGCCAGCCAACTCAGAGACCCATTTTAAGTTGGTAGTAGTTGCTGATGGCTTTCAGGGGCAAAGAGCTATTGCCAGGCACCAGCAAATTTATAAGCTGCTGGCTGAAGAGCTGGCAGGCCCTATCCATGCCTTGGCTATACACACCTACACTCCCGAGGAGTGGCAGCAGCAGGCGGTCGCTCCAGACTCCCCGAATTGCATGGGCCGGCGCTAGAGCTAGCCTTTATTAGTGCATACCGTTTTATCGTTATTTAGTCTTGAGTAAAAGCCAGTTTAGCCTAGCTATACCGGCAGTATTCGCTATGCTGCTACTGTGTAGTAGCGTTTAGCTACTCAGTGGTTTTGCTCATGCGGCTAGGGAAAGTGATTGGGTTGGGGTGGCAGCCTTGATAGGCGCTATCTTATGTTCGGGGTTGAGCATTTTACCTATCGGCACATACGTCAACAGCAGTGTATAATGCGCAGCCCCAAACCGCCTTCCTTGGCCGCGACCTATTACCTTTCTTTTCTTCTCGATGGCTGCAGCAGGCTTGCTGATCCGCCATTCTTTCCTTTTTCTGACTTTACGTACAGTCTCTGGCTGCATTTTATAGCTGTTACTTTGATAAAAAAACGGAGCCTGTCTGGGGCTCCGCTACGCTTAATTACCACTAATTTAAGACCTGGATGAGAAGATCTCCTTAGGAGATGTCTTAATACTATTTTCCTTAAGAGTAAACTAAGCGTAGCAGTGCATACTAAGTGCTGCCATAGTTGTCTACGAATAAATCTTCATAAAAGCACCGACCAAAAAGGAGATACTGCTATAAATACTTGCGATTATTATAAGCTTCAACTTTAATGGATTTGTGTATAGCGAAAGCACCTATAAATCAAATACTTATATTTAGGATTTGTGTTTTGTTAACCATTAGGCATGGGCATAATGGTTAGCTAGCTTGTTATAGTTAACTATACTTTGAAATTATGGATTATTAGTGGCCACTTGCAGCCACGCAGGTGATAAAAATAAGTGCGCAGTAGTAAGGAGTTTGTGTGGTGATAGTTTCCGGTTGTGGGTTGTACAGTCAATGAACCAGATGAAAAGTGGGCGCAGCGTTGCTGCAAAGCTGAATCTGCTTATTGTGATCACAACATCGTTGGCCATTCTGCTAGTGACTATAGCCGGTATCCATTTTGACTATCAGCAAAGTCAGGAAGAGGTCAGGCATTTGCTTGAGAGTCATGCCAAAGTCGTGGGCAGTAATAATACCGCCGCAATCGTCTTTGATGAGCCTTTCAGTGCTAGGGAGTCCTTAAAATCCTTAGAGATGCTGTCCAGTGTCACCATGGCCGTTATCTATAATGGCGACGACCAACTGTTTGCCGATTACCAAAAAGCCTCAGTCAGAGGTTTAGCTATACCGGCGGTTAAACCGCCCGGCTATTACGAGGATGGTAAGTACCTTAGCCTCTACCAACATATAGAGCTAGATGGCGATAAGGTTGGCACCATACTGCTAAGTTATGACATGTCGTCGGTGTACCAAAACCTGCGCACCATGATTTTTTCAAATTTATTCTTGGGTTTGCTGGCTATAAGTGCCTCGGTGCTGATGGCGACTTGGTTTCAGCGTTTATTAACCCGCCCCATACAGGAGTTGGCAAAAGCTGCCGAGCGGGTGTCCAATGAAGGTGATTACACCGTGCGGGTGCCGGTAACTAGCCATGATGAAATTGGCCAGCTAAGTGAAATCTTCAATGAAATGTTACAACAGGTGCAGGATAGGGATGGTGAGCTGGCTCGCTCCCATGATTTATTAGAGCAGCGTGTTATTGCTCGCACCAAAGAGCTAACCATCGCCAAGGATCAAGCCGAGCAGGCCGCTAGGTCCAAGTCACAGTTTTTAGCGGCCATGAGCCATGAAATAAGAACTCCCTTAAATGGGGTAATAGGCATGGCCTCGCTGTTGTCCTCTACTGAGCTCAATGAGGAACAAAGAGATAGTCTTACCACGGTGCAAAGCTCGGCTGAGTCACTACTGACTATTATCAACGACATCTTGGACTTTTCAAAAATTGAAGCCGGCAAAATGGAGCTGGAGCCCATCGCCTTCAATGTGCGTGACAGCTTTGAGGAGCTGGTCGATGTGATGCGGGTTAAAGCGATAGAGAAGTCTATATATCTGCAATTGTATATCAGCCCCAGTGTGGTGGAGTGGGTCAAAGGTGACCCAGGGCGTATACGGCAGGTAATGATGAATTTCATCAGTAATGCCATTAAGTTTACTGACAGTGGCGGGGTATTAGTGGAGGTCAGTAATGAGCGCGATGGCGATGGTTTAAATCACCTGCGGTTTTCTGTGCATGATACGGGTATAGGCATTCCGCAAAATAAATTAGCGCATGTTTTTGAGGAGTTTACCCAAGCAGACAGTTCTACCACTCGTAAATATGGCGGCACAGGCTTAGGTTTAAGTATTTCTAATTTATTGGCGCAGTTAATGGGCGGCGGTCTGCAAGTGAGTAGCGAGCTTAATCAGGGCTCAACCTTTTCGCTGCAGCTTACCTTGCCCGATGCCGAGGTTGATCACAATAGGGTAAAAGATCCTTGCCTTACTCAGATGCCACTACTGCGAGCAGCGCATATTTTAATAGTGGGCGATGTTACTGCATCCTATCAGGTGACTAAAAAATGGTGCCTAAGTTGGACGCCTAACACGCATTTCTACCAGACTATAGACAGCGCTAGATCGGCCTTGGCTCAGAAAAATGTAAAAGCTGATGTGGTGATTTTGGATGAGTGCCTGGGTCGCGGTGGGGTGGTGCATTTTGCGGCAGAGTTGCGCAGTCTTTATCCCGACTTAATTATTTTGATGCTGGCCTCCAAGCAGGAAGATCAAGGTGAAAGCTTACGGGAAATGGGTGTGGATGGTTATTTGTCGCGGCCCGTCAGGGAGTTGCAACTGCGCCAGAGCTTAATTGACTTACTGCATGATAGAGAGGCCTTTTTATCGGGCGTACAAGAACAAAAAACATTTATTACGCCTTTTAAAGAAGTGGCAAAGCCCAGTGCCAAGCTGGCACCAGCGCGTAATTTACGCATTTTATTAGCCGAGGATAATATAGTTAACCAGAAGGTTGCCGTGCGCATGCTGCAAAAATTAGGGTGCAGTGTGGACGTGGCAGCTAATGGCAGAGAAGCGATAAGAATGTGGAAGCAATTTTCATATGACATGATCTTTATGGATTGCCATATGCCCATACTGGATGGCTACGAGGCTACCAGCGCCATACGCGAGCAAGAGGTGAGTGGGCATATCAGCATTTATGCCTTAACGGCAAATACCATGAGTGATGAAATCGATCTGTGTAATAAAGTGGGCATGGATGGATTTATCAGTAAGCCCGTGAGGATAGAAGATTTACGCGGTATTATAGAGGAGGTTAGCGCAAGCTTGGATCCCTCTACTGTGTAAATACTATGCCTAGTACTAAACCCCCGTCTTTTACTTTACCAGCCTCGTGGTCATCACATCTGGCTGCTGAGCTAGATAAGCCTTATTTTCAATCCCTGTGTTCTTTTTTAGCTCAGTGCAGGCAGCAGGGTAAAACGATTTACCCACCGGCACCGCTAATTTTTAATGCTTTTGAACACTGCGGTTTTGAGCAGGTAAAAGCCGTGATACTGGGCCAGGATCCTTATCATGGCCCAGGTCAGGCTCATGGCTTAAGTTTTTCTGTGCCGCAAGGCATGCCAGTACCGCCCTCATTAAAAAATATTTATAAAGAGCTGCAGCAAGATTTATCTGTTCCGGTGGTGGCGCATGGCTGCCTTGATAGTTGGGCCGAGCAGGGGGTATTACTGTTAAACAGCGTGCTTACTGTCGAGCAGGGGCTGCCGGGCTCCCATCAAAATAGAGGCTGGCAGGATTTTACCGATAAGGTAATCAGTACCTTAAGTGATCAGCGCAGCGGCTTGGTGTTTTTTTTATGGGGTGCTTATGCTCATAAAAAATCGGCGTTGATAGACGAGTCTAAGCATTTGATTTTGCGGGCTGCGCATCCTTCGCCTTTATCCGCTTATAGGGGGTTTTTGGGTTGCGGCCATTTTTCGCAGGCTAATAACTATATGCTTGCACAGGGTGTAGAGCCTGTGTCTTGGCAGTTGGCTGAGCAACAGGCAACGTTAGGGTTTTAGACTGGTAGCGAGGGGGAGGCTGCCTGGCGGCGCAGGCAGCGCAGTTTTGCTGGTTAATGTGCTGTTTTCTTAAGAGGCTGGCAGCGCGCTATTGTAATAGCGCCATAGCCGCTTCCATGTCATCTGACAGGTCTTCGGCTTCGTGGGCATTAACCTCTGGGTCTAGGCCTAGGCGCTGGAAGGCACTAATGGGCGACCAGTCCATTTGTGCTAAGGGGTGGTCGCTGCCTATATAGCTTTGCAGGTTGGCAACCATCACTATATCGGCGTAGTCGACAGCGGCCACGCTGCGATCAAACTTCATATGTTGTTCCGGGACTAGCTGTAGTTCTTCCGGGAAGTCCCATGCCTCTAGAATTTTGCGGCCAATTTGTGGGTGTATGCTATTGATAACCTCGTCTAAAGCATTGATGTCTTTAAGTAGGCGGCGGTTGTCTTCGGCATAGGTCAAGATAGGCAGCACACCTATCTTATGCACTAGCCCGGCCAGGGTGGCTTGGTCGGGTTTGAGTTTGGTGTAGTGGCGGCATAGTACATGGCTAATGCCGGCTACCTCAGTGCTTTTGGCCCAGACATCGCGCATATACTTATCTACGGTATCTGAGGTGGCTTGGAACATCTGCTGCATCGCTAGGCCGGTGGCCAAATTGGCGGTGTAATCTATGCCTAGGCGCATGACCGCCATTTTTAAATCTTCTATAGGGTTGCGTGCACGCAGCAAGGGGCTGTTGGCGACTTTAATAATTCTGGCGGTAAGGGCGGCATCATTACTGATGATATTGTCTAGTTTTTGCGCATTAACATTGGGGTCGGCAGCTATTTCTCTTACCTGCAAGGCGACTTCAGGTAGGGTGGGAAGAACAATCTTATCGTTGGCGATGGCTGTTAGTATATCGTCTCGGACTTGTTCGGCTAATGTACTCATCTATCTTCCTATTTTTTGTGCTGGGTTAGGCGCAGCTGTTGTTATTTAGTTAAGGTTATAGGGTAAATCCAGCAGGCTGACCGGAACAGTGGTCTCGTCAGCCTTAACGTAGAGGCTTGCATCTAGGGCGGCATCATTATTGAGCACGGCCAAGGCCTCTTGCGTGTTGTTGCCGCTGGGTGCGATATTAATAAGGTTACCAACCGCGCTGTTTTTCTCTGAGCTAAAAACCTCATCGTTAGGGTTAAGAGTAGCAGAGTTGGCCAATTCTATACGATAAAGGCGGCGTTTTAGTTTGCCTTTATACTGCATGCGGGCAACGATTTCTTGGCCAGTAAAGCAACCCTTTTTAAAGCTGATGGCGCCTGTGGCTTGGTAGTTGAGCATTTGTGCTATGTATTGATCAGCGGTGGCGGCGCTGACCTCGGCTATGCCTAGGCGTATTAATTGCAGTTGCCAGTACTCGCTGGCTGCACAACTGAGGCCGCCGCTAAGCTGGGGCCAGTACAGGCTGAGGGCGCTGTTTTTAATCCAGCATTCATAGAGGCCTTGTTCGGGGTCTATGGCTATTACGCTATAGTCGGCGCCATTCAGGCTGGCTAGGGCGGTGCTAGGGCAGCTACCAAAACAGTTGGCAATATTGGCGCTGACGTTAGGGCCCTTGAGACCGAATAGGCTGTAGTCGCTGCTGCAGTCCTGTTGTTGGGCTTTAAAAAAAGCTAAATATTTAGCTAGGTTTTGCTGGGTATTTTCGACTATGGATAGGGGTAACCTTAGCAGGTAGCTGTCATCACTATTTTTGCTGGCTAAAAAATGCGCATACAGGCGGCCTTTGGGGCTGCTAAGGCTGCCGTACTGAGCTTGCTGCTCAGTAATCTTATTAATGTCACAGCTGGCTTGCCCTTGCAAAAACTTGCCGGCGTCTGGGCCCTGTGTGGCCAGCAGACGGTAGTGGTCTAATAGGTAGATAAAGTCCTGGCCGGTGGATTTAGGGGTAGGTTGTTGTAGGTCGAATTGGCTCAATAAAGATGCCCAGCTATCGTGCATAAGGTGCTTCTATGTTGGTGTTGATGAACAGTTCGTCATTCTACGAGCAATATACGCTGCTGTCAGCTAGATTGCGCTATCGTCGTGTAGATTGAGTCGCTATAATGCCGCTACTTTTCTATGTCTATTTCACAATGCTATTAGCGGCTAGTTTTTTCAAGGGTGTTTTATGTTAACGGATCAGGAATTTAATCGTATAACCTGGGCTAGTCGCCGCGGCATGCTGGAGCTGGATTTAATCTTGGTGCCTTTTGTGGAACAGCGTTTACGCGATTTAGATGAGGTTGATCTACAGCGTTATTTAGATTTACTAGAGTCCGAAGACAACGATTTATTTGCCTGGTTTTTAGGGCGCGGTAAGCCAGAAGATAGTGAGCTGGCCATTATAGTCGACAAAATCATTGCCCATGCACGGCCCGCTTAGCCTCGTTGTTAGCCCTTCTTTAATTCTTAAAAGCTATCTTTTCGCTTTAGCCTGCTTGCTGCTGTTGGCATTGTTGGCTTACCCACTGCCCTGGTATGGGTTGTTGCTAGTGCTGCCCTTGCTGGCGATGTATTTTTATCGTTGTTGGCGGCAATATTTTTCAGCGCAGCGTTTACAAGGCTTGCAGCACGAAGGTGGCCGCTGGTTGTTGCGCTATGCTGGCGGTAATGTAGAGGTGCATTTGCAGGCGGCTACCGTATGGCCCTGGTTGATTGCGGCGAGCTATTATCACCCCTTAAATCGCCAAGTTTATCCTGTGCTATTGCTGGCCGATAGCTGCCAGCGGGATGATTTTCGGCGCCTGCGCGTGTTGTTAAAAAGCCGCAAGGCATACCAAGCGGCTTAATACTGCAGCAGCTGTTAGTCGCTTATTGCAGTGGCTCTTTTTTATCGGGGTAGAGTATGGTGTCCTCGGCCTTAGCCAGGGTATCGGGGTAATCTAAGGTGTAGTGCAGGCCGCGGCTCTCTTTGCGGCTTAGTGCTGAGCGTATGATTAGCTCGGCGACTTTGGCGAGGTTACGTAGCTCTAATAAATCATTACTGACCTTGTAGTTGCTGTAATACTCGTTTATCTCCTGTTGTAATAATTCAGCGCGACGCAGGGCGCGTTGCAGGCGCTTATTGGTGCGCACTATGCCCACGTAATCCCACATAAAGCGGCGCAGCTCATCCCAGTTATGGGAGATAACTACATCTTCATCGGAATCGGTAACCTGTGATTCATCCCAGGGGTTAATATTAACCGCAGGCCATTGCTGATCCAGATTGGCCATCATATGTTGTGCGGCTGAACGGCCGTACACCAAACACTCCAATAATGAATTGCTAGCCATGCGGTTGGCGCCGTGCAGCCCGGTAAAAGAGGTTTCTCCTATGGCGTAAAGATTGGCGATATCGGTTTGGCTGTATTGATCAACCATCACGCCGCCGCAGGTGTAGTGCGCAGCCGGTACTACGGGTATAGGGTCGCGAGTGATATCTATGCCTAGCTCTAAGCAGCGGGCTTTTACGGTGGGGAAGTGGTGCAAAATAAAGTCCGGCGAGCGATGGCTAATATCCAAATACACGCAATCACTACCTAAGCGCTTCATTTCGTGGTCTATGGCGCGTGCCACTATATCTCTGGGGGCCAGCTCACCGCGTTCGTCAAAGCGATGCATAAAGCGTTCGCCATTGGGCAGTAATAGGCGGCCACCTTCGCCCCGTATGGCCTCGGTAATCAAAAAGGACTTAGCTTCAGGGTGGTATAAGCACGTGGGGTGGAACTGGTTAAATTCCATATTGGCCACTCGGCAGCCCGCACGCCAGGCCATGGCTATGCCATCACCGCTGGCGCCATCGGGGTTGCTGGTATAGAGGTAGGCCTTGCTGGCACCGCCGGTGCTTAGCGCCACAAACTTGGCTTGAAACAGGTCTACATGGCCGGTGTTTCTATTGAGCACATAGGCGCCGTGGCATTGGCCTTGGCGGGTAATAAGGTCTACCGCTACGCGCTGCTCGTAAATATGAATATTATCGGCTTCTATGGCGCGCTGTATCAGGGTTTCAGAGACCGCCCGGCCAGTGGCATCGGCGGCGTGAATAATGCGGCGGTGACTGTGGCCACCTTCTTTGGTTAAGTGGAAAGACTGGCCGGGGTCGGTGTTGCGGGTAAATTGCACCCCTTGCTCTACTAACCAGTTAACTAAGTCGTTGCTATTGTTAACGGTAAAGGCCACGGCATCTTCGTGACACAGATCGGCGCCAGCGGCGAGGGTGTCGGCTATATGGGCCGCGCAGGAGTCTTCCTCATCCAGTACTGCCGCGATGCCGCCCTGTGCGTAATAAGTCGCGCCTTGGCTGAGCTCGCCCTTACATATCAGCGCTACCTGCAAGGCGGGGTCTAAGTGCAAGGCCAGCGAGAGGCCGGCCGCACCACTGCCTATAATTAATACATCGTGTTGTAAGGGACTGCTCATAAGTGTGAGGGGTGCTTTATCAATTAATGGTTTTTTATAGTGGGGGGGTCGCGTAAACTCGCCACTGATTAGCTGGCTACAATGTGCGCGTAGTATAAGCCCGTAAACACAAAAAGCGAAATTAAACAGGGTGTTAGCGGAACTATAGAAAAAGCAGGGGCTCTTAGAGGGCAAGCATAAAGCATGAAAGAACTTTTACTACACACTATGGTCAACCCATTGAACAAGAAGTATGCAGTTTGTTGGGGGTGCAATGTCTAGCACCCCAAAGGCGGACCAGCAACTCGTTAAGCGAGTACAGCAGGGCGATAAGCGAGCCTATGATTTACTGGTATTAAAGTACCAGCATAAAATCTTTGGGTTAATTTCTCGTTATATACGCGATCACGCTGAAATACAGGATGTGGCACAGGAGGCTTTTATTAAAGCTTACCGAGCCCTGCCTAATTTCAGAGGCGATAGTGCCTTTTATACTTGGCTGTACCGTATAGCTATAAACACCGCCAAAAATCACTTGGTGTCTAGAGGGCGCCGCCCGCCTAGTGCCGATATAGATGTAGAAGATGCGGAACATTTTGAGGGTGACTCCCCTCTAAAAGACATTGAAAACCCAGAGAATGCTTTATTTGGTAGCGAATTGAAGGCGGTTTTAGATAAGGCTATAGAGGATTTACCCAGTGATTTACGCACGGCGTTGACCCTGCGTGAGCTGGAAGATTTTAGTTATGAGGATATCGCCGATGTTATGGGTTGCCCCGTAGGCACCGTGCGATCACGAATATTTCGTGCCAGGGAGGCGGTGGACAAACAGGTAAGAGCGCAGATGGATGGCTTGCAAACGGCCTAAGCGGGTACCAGCAGCAACGGCATTGATATGAGTAGCATTAAAAAGGCAGAGGTAGTTTTATGAGTGAGCAATTGCGAGAGGCATTGTCGGCATTAAAAGACGGTGAGGCAGAAGAGCTGGAATTGCGCCGTTTACTAAAGCACGGTGATACTCAGGAGCTGGATCAGTGTTGGCGATCTATGCACCGACTTACCGATGCCATGTCTGGTGGTGAAGCGCTGGCTTTTACGCAGTGGGATATTAGCGATAAGGTGGCTGCGGCTATAGCGCAAGAGCCTGCCCATGCGGTGGCTGAAACTGCCTCGGTGGGCGAGCAGCCCAAGGCTTGGTACAAGCCGGTGGCCGGCTTTGCGGTAGCTGCCTCTGTGGCTATGGCCATAGTGGTAGGCGGTCAAAGTTTTATTAATAGCGATGCTGGGGTAACGCCGGTGGTTGATACCTTAGCTACGGCCAATAATAGTGGTCGAGTCTATCCTGCCCAGTTAGCTGCCAGTGGAGTAGGTAATGTCACCGTGGCTGCCACCCTAAATCAACAGTCAATAATGCCCGGTACTGGTTTATCAAAAGCGGTAGAGCAGGGCGACCTCACCGCCGAGCAGCGTTTGCATCAATATATGTTGGAACACACCGAACAATCCGCATTAAACAATGGTCAGGGCATGATTAACTTTGCCCGTGTTGTTAGTTACGAGGCGCAGTAAATCATGTTGCGCTTTAAGTCCGCTCTGTTGCTTGCATTATTGATGACCATCAATCTGCTGGCTAGGGCCGATAGCCTAGCACCGCAGGATTGGCTGCAAAAAATGTCTAGCAGCCATAGGCAGTTAAATTATCAAGGGCTGTTTACTTATGAGCAGGCCGATAGCATACAGACCCTGCGTATATTTCACGCCCTGATAGACGGTGAAGAGTACGAGCGCTTAGAGCGGCTCAATAGCACAGAGCTTAATGTGGTACGCAAAGGCCACGGTCCCAGCTGCCTACATGCCGGTGATAAGCTGATTAAATTGCTAAAACAGCAGCATAATAGCCATGTGGGTATGGCACATTTTTATGACTTTTCCATCGCGGGGCGCGATAGAGTCGCTGGCCGTAAAGTGGTGATACTGGCAGTCATGCCCAGGGACAAACACCGCTTTGGTCACCGTTTATCTTTGGATGAAGAAACCGGGCTGTTGCTGCGGGGCGTGCAATACAGTGCTGACAATAAAGTGCTGGAGCGCTTTCAGTTTGTCGACATAGAATTAAATGCCGATATCCCCCGTGAGACGTTCAACGAACCTAAGCATATGCAACAAGCAGCGCATATTGCCCCTGCTGTGAACGACAAAGCCAACTATGCTTGGCGCTTAAGCTGGTTGCCGGGTGGTTTTAAATCTATCCCTAGCCCTGCAAAAAAATCCCCCGTCGATAGCCAGACCTTTACTGATGGCTTGGCAGTGTTTTCGGTATTTGTCGAGCCCCACCAAGATAACAGCCCCGCAGCCGGTGTACAGGGCAGGGCTCAACGTGGTGCCACTATGGCTTATTCTCGTGCCTTTCAACTCCATGGCCAAACCTATAGGGTGACCGTGGTAGGCGAAATCCCCCAGCTCACCGCTGAGCGTGTGGCGGCCTCTATAGTGGCGGCTAGCTAAAGCGTATGATGACCGAAGTTGCTAGAGTGTTGGCAGTAGAGCCGCAGCACTTATGGGTGGAAACTTTACAAAAAAGCACCTGTAATAGCTGCACAGCCCAAAAAGGCTGCGGCTATGGCTTGATGAATGAAGCTGCTCACCAGCGCCGTAACCATTTGCGAGTGGCCATACCGGCCGCTGATAGCCATCATTATCAACTGGACGACAAGGTAGAGCTGGAGTTTCCAGAGCAATTGCTAGTTAGCGGCGCGATGCTGGTGTATCTGCTGCCACTGTTAACTATGTTGGCGGCCGGTGCTGTAGCCAGCCTTTGGTTTAACCGTGAGGGTTTGATTGTGCTGGCTTCAATAATGGGCTTGGCACTGGGTTTTGCATTGGTGTGGTGGCGCTCTCGCCAGCAGGCTAGCAACGTAGCCGGGCAGGTAAAGGTTAGGCTTAGTGGCAGGGCTAAAACCGCCTGCGCTGAGGTTATTAGCCGAGCTTAAGTATTCAAAAAGCGCTATTCATAGCTAGATCCCCCCCTTTCCTGTAAAATTCCGCGCTTGACTGAGATGAGTCTTATTCAGCCCGCTCACATACGGTTTTTATAGCGGCTGTGATAAGTGTATTTATGTAGTTTTCTGGAAGTGGTTTAGCGAGTGAGTAACTTAGATTTAATTCGAAATTTTTCCATTATTGCCCATATTGATCACGGTAAATCCACCCTCGCTGATCGCTTTATTCAAACCTGTGGGGGGCTGACTGCCCGCGAAATGGCGGCCCAAGTGCTGGACTCTATGGATATAGAGCGCGAGCGCGGTATTACCATTAAAGCGCAAAGCGTTACCCTCAATTACAACGCCAAAAACGGCAAAACCTACCAGCTTAACTTTATTGACACCCCGGGCCATGTGGACTTTTCCTATGAGGTGTCACGATCCTTGGCGGCCTGCGAGGGGGCTTTGCTGGTGGTAGATGCGGCCCAAGGGGTAGAGGCGCAATCGGTAGCCAATTGCTATACCGCCATAGAGCAGGGCTTGGAAGTGTTACCCGTGCTCAATAAAATGGACTTGCCGCAGGCTGACCCCGATACGGTTAAGCAAGAGATAGAAGAAATCATCGGCCTAGATGCCGAACATGCCATCCCCGTAAGTGCCAAGTCGGGCATGGGCGTGGATGACTTACTTGAGCAATTGGTAGAACTGATCCCACCGCCGGAAGGCGATCCCGAAGGTGATTTGCAGGCGCTGATTATCGACTCTTGGTTTGATAATTACTTGGGCATAGTGTCGCTAGTGCGTGTTAAACACGGCGAGTTGCGCAAGGGTGACAAGATCATGATGAAGTCTACCGGCAAGCAACATATAGCCGATAGCGTAGGTATTTTTACTCCCAAGCGTACCGTTACCGGCGTATTAAGAGCAGGTGAAGTAGGTTTTGTGGTGGCCGGCATTAAAGATATACACGGCGCGCCAGTGGGTGACACCATCACCCATTCCAATACGCCTAATGTGGCTCAACTACCTGGCTTTAAAAAGGTAAAACCACAGGTTTATGCCGGCTTATTTACGGTAAGCTCCGATGATTATGAAGCCTTCCGCGATGCGTTGGCCAAGTTAACCCTTAACGACGCCTCTTTGTTTTATGAACCTGAGAGCTCTGATGCGCTGGGTTTTGGCTTCCGTATAGGCTTCCTGGGCATGTTGCACATGGAGATTATTCAGGAGCGTTTAGAGCGTGAATATAATCTAGACCTGATCACCACTGCGCCCACGGTTATTTATCAAGTACTCACCAAAAAAGGTGAGGTGTTAATGGTAGATAACCCCTCAGCCTTGCCTGATCCAGGTGTGTTGGATGAGGTGCGCGAGCCTATTTGTATAGCCAATATGCTGGTGCCGCAGGACTACTTAGGCGCTGTCATTACCCTATGTGTAGAAAAACGCGGTGTGCAAAAAGATATGCAGTTTTTAGGTAAGCAGGTGGCGGTAAGCTATGAACTACCTATGAACGAGGTGGTGTTAGATTTCTTTGATAGATTAAAGTCTGTCAGCCGCGGCTACGCCTCACTGGATTACAGCTTTGACCGTTTCCAAGAGGCCCCACTGGTCAAACTGGATGTATTGATTAATGGCGATAGAGTTGATGCGCTGTCGATTATAGTGCACCGCGATCAAGCGCAAAGCCGCGGTAGAGCCTTAACTGAAAAAATGAAAGAGCTAATTCCCCGGCAAATGTTTGATGTTGCTATACAGGCCGCCATAGGTGGTCAAATAGTGGCTAGGCAGTCAGTAAAAGCCTTGCGTAAAAACGTAACCGCCAAATGTTATGGCGGTGATGTTAGCCGTAAGCGCAAACTGCTAGAAAAACAAAAAGCGGGTAAAAAACGCATGAAACAAGTGGGTAATGTAGAGATTCCACAAAGCGCGTTTTTAGCGGTGCTAAAAGTCGATAACTAATCATTTAACAATAATTATTGGATTTATCTATGGTTAATACGCTGTTGTTTGTCGTTTCAGGTATTAGTTTGCTGTTGTGGTTAATGCAAGAAAAGTTTGCCCGCCCACAAATACAAACCGAGCTGGATAGCTGCATACGTAACGATCAAACGCTATCGGCCGACGAGCTGCTAGTAAAAACGGTGCCCAGCTGGTCAGAGTGGTTTTATAGAGCCACTTTTATTATGTGGTTGGCCTGGGGGGCTTCCATCTTTTTAGTCAAAGATGGCGACTTCGCCTTAGTGCTGGTGTGGTTAACGCTGTTTAGTGGGCTGGTCTATGCTATTGATCACTTCTTCTTTGCCGATAAGCGCAACAGCTATGTGGAGTCGCCGTCGGTAACGGCCTTTTTAGGGCGTTACGTGGCCGAGCAAAAAGAATTATTGCTTAGCAACTATGGCCGCGAACTGATTTTGGCAGAGTATGCTAAATCCTTTTTTCCGGTATTGTTTGTGGTGGTGATACTGCGCTCATTTATCGTTGAGCCTTTTCAAATTCCCTCGGCCTCTATGGTGCCTACCTTAAAAGTAGGGGATTATATTTTAGTCAACAAATACACCTACGGCCTAAGGCTGCCAGTATTGGGCACTAAAATCTTAGAGGTTAATGAGCCACAGCGAGGCGACGTCATGGTGTTTTTCCCACCCGATGACCCGCGTTATTTTATTAAGCGGGTAATTGGTCTACCTGGCGATGAAATTATTTACAGCAACAAAACGCTGACTATTAACGGCGAGCCTATGGCGCAAGAGTTTGTCGCGCAAATCTATGAAGCGGGTCAGCCGGTTAAACGCTATAAAGAGCAGTTTGCGGGCAGTACCCACACCATACACCAGTCCATAGGCATAGATAGAGGCGGTTTTTCTATAGTGGTGCCCCAGGGCCATTATTTTATGATGGGCGATAACCGTGATAACAGCAGCGATAGCCGCTTCTGGGGGCCTGTACCCGAGCAAAATATAGTCGGCAAGGCTTTTGCTAAATGGATGTACTGGCCTTCTATTACCCAGCTGCCCAGCTTTAGCCGTGCCGGTATGATTGAATAAAGCGCTGGCAGGCAATATGGCAAAAAGACACTACAATACGATAAAAAACAATAAGTGGAGAGATAGCATGGTTAGCCCTATACGCCAACGCGGCATGTCAGGTTTAAGCCTATTAGTGGTTTTGTTATTAATCGGTTTTTTTGCAACAGTATTAGTGAAGTTACTGCCTATTTATATGGAGTCCTGGACTATTAAGGGCGCTATCAATGGCGCTATAGAAGATGGTGGCCAAGGGCTATCAGCAGCCGATATACGCAAAAGCCTAGATAGACAGTTTACTGTTAACCAAGTAACAGCGATTGCCGTTAAAGATATAGAAATTAAACGTGAAAAAAATGGCAAAATGACCATCAACGCGAACTATGAAAAGCGCGTCCCCTTTATGCAAAATGTGGATGTGGTGGTTAAATTTGAGAAATTTATATTTGAAGTACAAGGTAAATAATTGACAGTAACAATATCTCCCCAGCGGTTAATGGCCAAACTGGGTTATGAGTTTAAAGATAGCCAGCTATTAGAACGTGCTCTTAGCCACCGTAGCGTAGGGGCAAAAAATAATGAGCGCCTAGAATTTTTAGGCGATTCCATTGTTAACTTTGTGATAGCAGAAAGTTTGTTTGAGCGTTTTCCCAAACTCAAAGAGGGCGAGCTTAGTCAAATGCGTGCGCAATTGGTTAAGGGCAAAACTCTGGCGGAAATTGCTAGGGAGTTTGAACTGGGTGGTTATTTAAAGCTGGGCCAAGGTGAGATGAAAAGCGGTGGTTTTCGTCGTGAATCTATACTTGCCGATACGGTAGAGGCCTTGATAGGTGCCATCTATTTAGATTCCGACATGTTGCAATGCCGCGAACGGGTATTGAGCTGGTATCACACGCGCTTAGAGGCTATAGCCTCTAAAAGCAGCCATAAAGATGCCAAAACCACCTTGCAAGAAATACTACAGGCGCAAAAAAAAGCCCTGCCCGTATATACCTTAATTGAGACCAGTGGCGAAGATCATCAGCAGCACTTTCAGGTGGCCTGTGAAATAGCCGGGCTACCCAATTGCATGGGTGAGGGTGGCAATAGGCGCAGTGCTGAACAAGCAGCCGCAGCGGCGGCGATAGAGTTAATTGAAAACAGCCAGTAAGGCTGTAGGAAAGATTATGAGTGAAACACGCTGTGGTTATGTAGCGATCGTAGGCCGCCCCAATGTGGGTAAGTCCACCTTGCTCAACCACATATTAGGGCAAAAAATCAGTATTACCTCGCGCAAGCCACAAACCACGCGTCACCGTGTGCTGGGTATCAAAACCGAAAACCAAGTGCAGTCCATTTTTGTGGATACTCCTGGCTTACACCAAAACGACGATTCCGAAAAAGCCATTAACCGCTATATGAACCGTGCCGCCAGCTCGGCGATTAAAGATGTGGATGTGGTGGTATTTGTAGTGGATAGAGGTAAATGGACAGCCGCTGATGATTGGGTGTTAGAGCAGGTCAAGCGAGCTCCTTGCCCCGTGATTTTAGCGGTCAACAAAGTTGATCAGATGGACGACAAGAGCAGCCTGTTACCCTTTATAGAGGCCGCCGAACAAAAAATGGACTTTGCTGATATCGTACCTGTTTCAGCCCTAAGAGATACCAACTTAGATCGCTTAGAGGCCTGCATTAACGAGCGTCTGCCCAAAGACGATTGGTTTTATGATGAAGACCAAATTACCGATAGAAGCTCGCGTTTTATGGCTGCCGAGTTAGTACGCGAAAAGATCATGCGTCAGCTAGGGGCCGAAGTACCCTATGAAATCACCGTAGAGATAGAAGAATTTAGCGACAGCGGCAAAAGCTTGCATATAGGCGCATTAATCCTAGTCGAGCGCGAAGGCCAAAAACGCATAGTGATAGGCGATAAGGGCAGCCGCTTAAAACTGATAGGTCAGGAGGCCAGGCTAGACATGGAGCAAATGTTTGAGCGCAAAGTTATGCTCAAACTGTGGGTGAAAGTAAAGTCAGGCTGGTCTGATGATGAAAGAGCCCTGCGCAGCTTGGGCTATAACGACTTCGACTAGCGTAACGTGACCATGCGTGTTGAACTGCAAGCCGCCTATGTTTTGCACACCAGAAGTTACCGTGATACTAGCTTGTTAGTCGAATTTTTTACGCCCCAACATGGCCGGATTAGCGCCGTTGCCAAGGGGGTAAGAGCCAGCAGCAAACTGGCTAAGCAAAAGCGCAGCTTATTGCAGGCCTTTAAACCCTTACTGATTAGCTGGGGGGGAAAAAGTGATTTAAAAAGCTTGTTTCATATAGAGGCGCTAGCCTCTAGCTACGCATTGCAAGGCGAACGCTTATTTAGCGCCATGTATATCAACGAGCTATTAAGCCGCTTACTGCATAGCGAAGAAGACAGCGAAGACATATTTTATTTATACCAGCAGCTATTAAGCCAATTAAACCAGCAAGAACCAGTAGATATTATCTTGCGCCGCTTTGAACTAAGCCTGCTGGAATGTTTAGGCTACGGTATAGAGTTACAGAGTATTGCCGATAGTGGTGAGCCTATTCATGCAGAGGGCCATTATCAATACTTCCCTGAGCAAGGGTTTAGGCCTTATCACGGCAGCCAGGCAGTGCTAAATAGTTTTAGTGGCGCCGATTTACTAGCCATAGCGGCACAAGATTTTCAGCCCGCCGCCAGAGCCGCCGCCAAAAGATTGTGTAGGCAGGTGCTGGGCTTTTATCTAGGAAGTAAACCACTTAAAAGCCGAGAGTTATTTTTATGATGGCGTATATAGCCCTTAACAGGTTAGCAGCATGATAGTGGGTATAGGCACTGATTTAGTAAAAATAGCGCGCATAGAGGCCAGCTATCAGCGCTTAGGCGATAAATTTGCCCAGCGCATATTAACCGCGCAGGAATTTAAACAGTTTCAAACCGCCGCCAAGCCCATGGCCTTATTAGCCAAACGCTTTGCAGTGAAAGAAGCTACCGGCAAAGCCTTAGGCACAGGCATAGGCCAAGGGGTAAGCTGGCAAGATATTTATATAGAGCACAGCCCGCAGGGGGCACCGATACTCTGTTTAGCCGGTAAGGCAGCGGAGTATGCCGCCAGCAAACAGGTTTGTGCGCAACATGTCAGCATCAGTGATGAAGACGATATAGCTACGGCCTTCGTTATATTAGAAAGCTAGTAAGCCTATAAAAAGCGACATAGATCCAAGCGACTCAAAAGGAATACCAGTTCATTATGGTAAAAGTACGCGAAGAATATCCGGTTAACACCGACGGCTCCATAGATGTAAGCCAGTGGCTGGATAGGCTGCCGGTAGATCCGGAAGTTGATAAAAAAGAATTACTGCGTGCCTGTAACTTTAGTCAGTTTATAGAGCAGCAACCCAGTACCGATTCGCCCAATTCCTGGGGCAAAGAGCACAGCCGTTTCCGCATAGGTATGGAAATGGTGGAGATACTGGCAGACCTACATCTAGATACAGAAACCCTGGTTGCGGCCATGATTTATCGCTTGGTGCGCGAACATCAGTTAGAGCTGGATGTCGTCAAAGAAAACTTTGGCGAGCGAGTAGCCACCCTAATTGAAGGGGTGATACGCATGGCCGCCATGAGCAAGGTTATTGCCGGTGATACCCCGGTACTAGGCCAGGCTAGCGCGCAAAAAGAAAACATACGCAAAATGCTGGTCGCCTTAGTCGACGACGTGAGGGTGGCACTTTTAAAGCTGGCCGAACGCACCTGCGCGATACGAGCGGTAAAAAACAATCCTACTCGCCGCTATTCCGTAGCCAGAGAAGTGTTTGATATCTACGCTCCCTTAGCCCATCGCTTAGGCATAGGCCACATTAAGTGGGAGCTAGAGGATTTATCCTTCCGCTATTTGCACGCCGCCTCCTATAAAAAAATCGCCAAATTGCTCGATGAAAAAAGGCTGGCTAGGCAGAGCTATATAGAAAACGTTAAAAGCTTGCTTACCGAGGTGTTGGCAAAAAACAATATCGAGGCCGAGCTTACTGGTCGCGCCAAGCATATCTATAGCATTTGGCGCAAAATGCAGCGTAAAGGTATAGGCTTTTCTCAGGTTTATGACATACGGGCCGTGAGAATATTGGTGCCTGAGCTAAAAGACTGCTATGCCGCATTGGGTTTAGTGCACGGCCTGTGGCGCAATATTGCCAACGAGTTTGACGACTATATAGCCAATCCCAAAGACAATGGTTATCGCTCCTTACACACAGCGGTAATAGGCCCAGAAGGTAAGGTTTTAGAAATACAAATACGTACCTTTGCCATGCACGAGGAGTCCGAGTATGGCGTTTGCGCCCATTGGCGTTATAAAGGCGCCGACAGGCACGGCGGCAGCAGCTATGAAGAAAAAATCGCGTGGCTGCGGCAGGTTTTAGATTGGCACGAAGAGATAGACGGCGGCACCGAAGAAATCACCAAACGCTTTTCTAATGCCCAAGATAGGATCTATGTATTTACGCCCGATGGTCATGTGGTGAACCTGGCGCAAGGCTCCACACCGCTAGATTTTGCTTACCACATACATACCGAAGTAGGGCATCGCTGCCGCGGCGCTAAAGTGAATGGCCGCATAGTGCCGTTAACCTACACCCTGGCTACCGGCGAGCAGGTAGAGATACTTACTGGTAAAGAAAACAATCCTAAGCGTGACTGGTTACAGCCCAGTCTGAACTATCTGCAATCTTCACGTGCGCGCAGCAAAGTGCAGGCTTGGTTTAGGTTACAAGCCAGAGAAGATAATGTCGCTGCTGGCAGAGCCCTAGTCGAAAAAGTTTTTAAACGTATGGCCTTAACCAGCCTGGATTATAAAACCGTAGCCACCTATTTTGGCTATCAAGTCGTTGAGGATATGTATGCGGCGGTAGGTGCGGGAGATATTAACACCGCACAAATCATTGCAGTCAGTGAGCGCTTTGATAAAGGCGTGCAAGCCACCGAACCCGATCTCGTTACCAAGCCCGTGCGCTTGGATGAGAGCAGTAACGACATAGTGGTGCAAGGGGTGGGTAATTTACTAACCCATTTTGCTAAATGTTGTAAGCCGGTACGTGGCGATATGATTATGGGTTATGTCACCCAAGGCAGAGGCGTGAGCATACATCAGCAAGATTGTGCCAAATTACTGCAGCTACAACACAATGAGCCCGAGCGCATTATAGAAGTGAACTGGGGTGATAATCACAAACAGCAAGGTTATCCGGTTGATTTAGAAGTGACTGCCTTTGATCGCCAAGGTTTATTGCGGGATGTAACCACCTTGCTGGCCAATGCCAAAGTCGATGTTATCGCCATGCAAACTACCACCAATAGAAAAGATCACACGGCCTTAATGACCTTAACGGTAGAAATGCACAGCCTGGCGGAGCTAGCTAATCTGCTTAGCAAGATTAATAACCTGCCTAATGTGTCTAATGCCTATAGGGTTAGGGAAGATAAAAAATAATGGCAGAACCGCGTTATACCCTAGGTGACTTGCAAACACTTATGCAGCGCTTGCGTGACCCCAAGGATGGTTGCCCTTGGGATAGAGCACAAAGCTTTGACAGCATCGTGCCCCACACCCTAGAAGAAGCTTATGAGCTGGTTGACGCCATAGCTCAAAAAGATATGCAGCATATAAAAGAAGAGCTGGGGGACGTGCTATTTCAAGTTATTTTTTACAGCCAGCTCGCCGAGGAGCAGCAAGCGTTTAGTCTTGATGAGGTCATTCACGACTTGACCGTCAAACTAATACGCCGCCACCCCCATGTATTCCCCAGTGGCGATTTGCACAGTCGCGCTGGCCAACAAAACACCCCAAGCCAGCAAGTAAAACAAAACTGGGAGGCGATTAAGCAACAAGAGCGCCAGCAAAAGCAGCAGCACGGCCTGTTGGCAGATGTGCCGCTAGCCTTGCCCGCGCTTAACCGAGCTAGCAAATTACAAAAGCGGGCAGCTAAAGTGGGCTTTGACTGGGACGACATCAACAAAGTAATAGAAAAGCTGCACGAAGAGCTGGCCGAATTGGAGCAGGCTCAACAGGTAGGTGATAGGGCAGAAATCGAGGCTGAGTTAGGCGACATCCTATTTTGCTGTGTCAACTTGGCAAGACATTTAGACGTTAGCCCAGAGTCAGCGTTACGCGCTACCAACCAAAAATTTGAGCGCCGCTTTGGCTATATAGAGCAGCAACTACAAGCCCGTGAGCAAAATATAGCGGACGCAGAATTGGCGGCTTTAGAAGCTTTGTGGCTGGAAGCCAAGCGCCATCTAGGCTAGCTACAGGGCTTACAATTAGCAAATAAGTTGTTGATTAGGCTTGTTTTTTTGCATTTTCTACACGCTATTAGGCAGGTTTGTTTAAAAAATGAGCGATTTGGCCTGCCAGGGCGATGAATACGCTTGAGCTTGGCTGGCTAGATGTGTAAGGTTGTGCGCCTTATTTGGTAGTAAATATATTATTCTGCGCTGTATGCAGGCTTTAAAGGTTTATTTATTTTTTAGGAGCAATCCCAATGCGAGCTATTTTGTTAGGTCCACCAGGTGCCGGTAAAGGTACACAAGCGCAGTTCATCTGTGAGAAGTTTGCGGTACCGCAAATATCTACCGGTGATATGTTGCGTGCAGCAGTAAAAGCAGAAACTGAAATGGGCTTGCAGGTAAAAGCAGTTATGGCCAGTGGCGGTTTGGTTTCTGACGATATTATTATCGGCATAATTAAAGAGCGTATTGCTCAAGCTGACTGTAAAAACGGCTTCTTATTTGATGGCTTTCCTCGCACTATTCCCCAGGCTGAAGCGCTACAAGAAGCTGGTGTGGCTATAGACCATGTTCTAGAAATCTCAGTAGCAGATGAAGAGATAATTTCACGTATGAGTGGCCGTCGTGTTCACGAAGCTTCGGGTCGTGTCTATCACGTTGTTTTTAATCCGCCAGCAAAAGAAGGTGTGGACGATGAAACGGGTGAACCACTGATCCAACGCGAAGACGATCACGAAGACACCGTTCGCAAGCGTTTAAATATCTATCACGAGCAAACCGCCCCTTTAGTTGCTTTTTATCAGGATAAAGCTGATGAAATAGGCTCAAAATACCATCGTGTAGAAGGTGTGGGCAGTGTTGAGGAAATACGTAATAAAGTCTTAGCTGCTCTAACTAGCTAAAACTCATAAGTGTTGTCTTTTTCGACACCTTTAAAAGCTTCTTAGGGAAAAGCTCCTTAGGGAGCTTTTTTATTGCCTGTTATAAATAGTCACAATGGTTAAATTAGTCTGCTTAGCATCGTGATACTACGACTTTGTTTAGCCGCAAAAGTCGACAGCCTTATGGGGCAATCAACTTTTGCCAGGCTAAAACCATAGCCAACTGCAGTTTATTTTTTAAATATTATAGCTGCCGGAAATTTTATCTTTTACAGCTAAATCAGATTAAAAATCCCCAATTCTCAATTTCAGCCCTGATTTTTTAAAAAAAAGGCGATTTTTTTAAAAAAATAGAGAAAAAAACCTCAAAAAACTTTAGAAATTTCATTTTTTAGGCTAAGTATTAAGTGGATTTTTTAAAACTGTGCATGCTTCTTATTTAATAAAACTAATCAACCCCTAAGAAGCTGTTGTAACGCACAAGGCCATTGTTGAGGAGAAGGTAAAATGCCTAAAGCTAAAGCGAAGAAAAAGCCTGCTGCGAAGAAACGCGTTGCAGCAAAAAAAGCACCAGCTAAAACTGTTGTCAGCCCTATGGTTGCGAAAGCACAAGAGGCTATAGATAAGCTGAATAAATCCATTGCTGCCGAGCAGAAAAGCCAGTCTGCTTTACAGAAGAAAGCGGCAGCTGCTAAGAAGAAGGCAGCCAAATCAGGTAAGGCTGCAGATAAAAACGCTGCTAAGCGTGCCAGGGCAGCTACGGCTAAAGCCGCTGCTAAAATCAAAGCTTTGCGCGATAAGTCGGCTGATGCCAAGCTTAGGCTGACTAAAGCCAAGTCAGACGCTAAGGCTAAAGCCGCGGCAGCAGCTGTAGAAGCTACCCTAGCTAGCCGTGCGGCAGCGGCAGCGGCAGCGGATAATGCGGCTCTAGCCAAAGCCGTTAAAGCCTTTGAAGCCAATTGGCTGAAGAAGCGTGCTGCAGCTAATAAGAAGAAGTTAGCCGCATTAGCTAAAAAGCTAAAAGCCAAGGCCGCCGCAGCAGCTAAGAAAGAAGCTGCTAAGGTAGCCACAGCGGAGCGTAAAGCCGCCGCTAAAGCTAAAGCCGCCGCTAAAAAGGCAGCAGCCAAAGCCAAAGCAGCGGAGCGCAAAGCTGCAGCCAAGGCCAAAGCCGCCGAGCGCAAGGCAGCAGCAAAAGCCAAGGCAGCAGCTAAAAAAGCCGCCGCTAAAGCGAAAAAGAAAGCTGCACCTAAGAAAAAGGCTGCCAAGAAAAAAGCAGCCCCTAAGAAAAAGGCCGCTGCTAAGAAAAAAGCAGCTCCCAAGAAAAAGGCCGTCGCTAAGAAAAAACCAGCCAAGAAAAAGGCTGCTAAGCGTAAAGCCGCTAAGAAAAAGTAATACTTAGCACTATCATAAACCCCAGTTAGCCTTGCTACTGGGGTTTTTTATTGCCTGTTGCTAGCCGCTCAGGACTATTAATATTAAGAAATTGACCTCGCAAATCCGACAAGTCTGCTGCTTGCGCCCTATGTTGTTGCTGCCAATCCCGTACTCGCCGATTTCCCTGTTGCAAATAACGATTTAAGTTAGTGGCTACCGAGGTTTTTAGCAGGCAAAATAGATATTGGTCCCGTTCTCCATCATTAACATAGCTAATGTCACCATCGCTACTAAGTAAGCTATGGGTCAATCTGGCGACTAAATCAGGGGGTAATATAGGACTGTCACAGGGGCAAATAAGGCAGTAGTCAGTTTTAATATGGGGCAGGCAGCTGGCTATACCGGCTAAGGGGCCTTGAAAGTCGGTAAGCTGATCGCGAATACAGGGGTAACCATACTGCTGATACTGTTCCAAGTTGCGATTACAGCTAATAACTATATCACTCACTTGCGGGCCTATTTGTGCAATGACATGACTAATCAGGGGCTGATCTTGCCACTGTACCAAGCCTTTATCACGGTATTGAAAACGGCGACCTTGGCCACCCGCTAAAATAATTGCACTAATATTATTGCGATCAATTTTCATTATTTTGCCGTAAACTGCTTGTTGATAAAATCTCCGTGCTTTAGTTTACACCTAAATAGCTAGGCGCCCTAAGTCATTAACCCTTGTTGTAACGGTAGTTCATCATAGCTGTGAAAAATTCTACAGATTATTCCTCGCTGCTAGGTGAGCATGGGCTGTTTGCTCAGCAGCTTAGTGATTTCGTTGATAGGCCCGGCCAGCTGCAAATGGCTGAACAGGTGGGCACGGCCATTAGCCAGCAACAAAACTGCGCGATAGAGGCACCATCGGGGCTAGGTAAAACCTGGGGCTATTTGATACCGGCGTTACTTAGCGGTAAAAAAACACTAATATCTACTGCAGGTCACTACCTACAAAAACAATTGTACTTACGCGATATTCCGCAAGTGCAGCAGTGTTTAGGCTTAAGTCGTTCAGTCGCTTTATTAAAAGGCCGCAGCAATTATTTATGCCCCTATTACCTAAAAAAACATATACAGGCTGCTGCTAAAAGTACAGCAGGGCAGATACGGCAAAGCCAACTTAGCCATATTTACCAGCAGCTACGTGAAACCGGCCAGGGTGATATCAGCGCTCTGGGGCTAGCTAGTGATTTGCGGCCTTATTTAACCTGCGCCGCTGAAGAGTGCTTGGCCCAGCGCTGCCCTGATTTTAAAGCCTGCCCTTTATATAGAGCCCGCAGCCGTGCTGAACATGCTGATGTGGTAATCGTTAACCACAGTTTATTGCTGAGTTATGAAAATACCTCTGGCAATGCCTTAATCGCCCAGGCTGACACGGTGGTGGTGGACGAGGCGCACCGTTTATTGGCCTTGGCGCAGCAATCGGCCGGGCACAGCCTAAGCAGCCGACAGTTGCGGCAATTTATTCGGCAGCTGCTAAATACTTGTCAGCGTTGCACCGCTGAAGATGCTACGATTTTGCGTTACCTCAGCCAATTACAGCAGTGGTTACAGGCGTTAACATTACCCCCGGCTATCCCGTATCAGCGCGAGGCCCACCTACATGTAGTACAGCAATTTATCCAAGTGTTTAAGCAGCTGCTCCCCTGGTTTAATATCGCCAAAGAGCGCGATCATCAATTAACTTTACTGGCGACGCAGGCGCAGTTGTTGTATCAAACCTTGCAGGCCATAGTCAGTGCTGAAGGGCTGTGCTGGGTGCAAAAGCAGGGCCGGGGCTTTGTACTGCAAAATACACCCGTGCATGTTTTAGATAAACTGAAAAAAACCATAGCGGCCTACCCACAGCACAGCTGGATACTCACTTCGGCAACTCTGTCTACCGGAACCGAACAGGCAGCGTTAGCAAGCGAAACCGTATTGCGGCGTACTGGCCTAACCCCACAGCAGTTTCACCGTTTAGCCAGCCCTTTTAATTATGCGCGGCAGGCACGTTTATATTTGCCCGCCATGCACAACAGCCCTGAACAAAAGGATTTTTACCAAGAGTTTAGTCAGCGCTTGGCTGAGTTTATAGCCCTATGTCCCGGTCGTGTATTAGTGTTGTTTAGCAGTTACCGGGCATTAAATAGTGTGGCTGAACAATTAGAGCTCGCTGAAAGGTCGCTGTTACAGCAGGCTAGACCCCAACAGGGAGGCGCTGATAATTACGCGCTACTAAAACAATTTATCGCCTTACCACAGGGCGTATTACTGGCCACTGGCGCTTTCTGGGAGGGGGTAGATTTATCGGGTGCGCCTTTATCGGCGGTGGTGATGGATAAACTGCCTTTTAGCTCGCCCACCGATCCTCTGAGTAAGTTGCGTAGCCATTATTTACAGCAGCACGGGGTGGATAGTTTTAATGAGTTTATGCTGCCCGAGGCGATTATTAAATTCCGTCAAGGTTGCGGCAGATTATTGCGGCGAGAAGGGGATAAGGGCGTTATAATGCTGGCCGACAACAGGCTGCATACTAAGCCCTACGGTCAGCGTTTTTTAGAGACTTTAGCCAGCCTGCCGCAGTGTCAAAGCTTAGATCAGCTTGCCGCGTTTTTTAATGAACCAACGCCTAAACAATCAGCACGAATGAATTTATGAAAATACTAGCCGTAGATAGCAGCACCGAGGCTTGCTCCGTTGCGCTACTCGATAGCCAATGCCGCGATGAAAGCGCTTTATTAGCGCTATATGAATTAGCACCTAGAGAACATAGCCAGCGATTACTGCCCATGGTTGATCAGTTATTGGCTGATGCGGGCATAACTATACAGCAGCTAGACGCTATAGCCTTTGGTAAAGGCCCCGGTTCGTTTACCGGTTTACGAATTTGCCTAGGCTTAGTGCAGGGCTTGGCCTTTGGTGCTGATGTGCCAGTAGTGCCGGTGTCGTCCTTGCAAGCCTTGGCGCAAACCGCCCTAGATTTGGGCGAGGTGGATGAGCAGCAGCCAGTGATAGCCAGTATTGATGCCCGTATGAGCGAGATTTATTGGTGTGCCTACCGCTGTGAACAAGGCCTAATGCAGCCGCTAATCGATGAGCAGCTCAGCGCCCCAGAAGCGTTTAAACAGCCGCAAGAGCTGCAGTCTTTTGCCGCCGTGGGTAGCGGCTGGCAATATAAAGAGCAAATGGCATATCAGGGCCTGCACTACTGCAATGATCAATTGCTACCTCGAGCGTCAGCGGTCGCTAAATTAGCCCTGCATTATTATCAGACTGGCCTATATTGCGCAGCCGATAAGGCTCAGCCCAGCTATATACGTGACCAAGTGGCTTGGAAAAAAATCTCTGAGCAATAAGCCTAAAGCCAATAAAAATAACCAAACAATAATACAGGGAGTCACTGAGTAGTGGACCAGTTACAGATTATTTTGCTCGCTATAGTGCAAGGCCTTACCGAGTTTTTGCCTATATCCAGTTCCGGTCATTTGCTACTGCCAAAAGAACTGCTGGGTTGGCCAGATCAGGGTCTAGCTTTTGATGTGGCTGTGCATGTGGGCTCATTAGCGGCGGTATTACTGTATTTTCGAAAAGACGTCATCAATTTATTACAAGCCTGGTTGGGCAATGTGGCCGGCAAGGCCGCCAGTGACGATAGCCGCTTAGCCTGGTGTGTAATAATTGCTACCTTGCCAGCGGGCCTAATAGGCTTGTTGGCCGATAGTTTTATAGAGCAACATTTACGTGGCATAGCCGTAGTTGCTAGCACCACAATACTTTTTGGCCTGCTCTTGGGTTGGGCAGACAAAACAGGTTCGCAAAGTAAAACCTTGCTTAGCATTAGCTGGCGGTTGGCTTTAATTATAGGTTTTGCCCAAGCGCTGGCCTTGATCCCCGGTACTTCGCGTTCAGGTATTACGATTACAGCTGCCTTATTACTAGGGTTTAGCCGCGAGTCCTCAGCGCGATTTTCATTTTTATTATCTATACCGTTGATTGTGGCGGCCGGTGGCTTAAAAACACTACAGTTAGCCAGCGCACCGAGCGCCGTGCCCTGGGGGGAGTTAATCACTGGTGCCGTGATTTCGGGTATTACTGCCTACCTGTGCATTTATTATTTTCTCAAACTGATAGACCGCATAGGTATGATGCCTTTTGTGTATTATCGGCTAGTGTTAGGCGTGGGGTTGCTAGCTATACTGTGGCTATAAGCTAGCAGGCTAGATTTACAGGGGCCGCAGGCTCAGCCTATAATACGGCCCAGATCGTTTTCTAAGCGAGTTTAACTACCGTGCAAATTGCTAACTCAACTATTAGCCCGCAAATACCCAGCGTTAGCGATAATGCTCAGCGCTCATTGCGCGATGCACCGCAGCAGCGGCCTAACTCCGATACCGTGCCCCCCACGGTAACTGAGTTTGATAGCGAGGAGCTGCTGCAAAAACGCCTAGAGTTAAGCCGCGCCATTGCCGCCAGCCGTAGTGCCAATGAGATTGATCAACGTTTACCCCGCAGTAGCCAGCAGGCTATTAGAGCCTTTGAAAGCAATAAGCCCACCGTAGAGCAGCAATTGGGTGTGCAGCTAATTGGCATAGATACCTACGCCTAAGCGCTATGCCGCAGTCACTATTCTTCTTACTTTTTTTACCTGCCCATTGGATGTCAGCATGCAAGAGCTAAACACGTTTAACCAAGACCTAATGGCGTTCCTGGCCGCTTCACCCACTCCTTTTCATGCGGTGTCTGAAATGGTCAGCCGTTTACAAGCCGCTGGCTATCAAGCCTTAAACGAGGCTGAGGCTTGGGATTTAACACCCCAAGGCCGCTATTACGTGGTGCGTAATGGCTCAGCTATTATTGCCTTTAGCAACTTAGGGGGCAGCCCGGTAGAAAATGGTTTTCGCATGGTGGGGGCACATACCGACAGCCCTTGTTTGCGAGTAAAGCCCAACCCTGAGCTAAACCGTAATGGCTATTTTCAATTGGGCGTAGAGGTATACGGTGGGGCGCTATTAAATCCGTGGTTTGACCGGGATTTGTCACTGGCAGGGCGGGTTAGTTTCAAAACGAAAGCCGGTGATATTAAAAGCGCATTAATTAATTATGCCAAACCCATAGCCGTTATCCCCAGCCTAGCGATTCATTTAGATAGAGAAGCTAACAATACCCGTAGTATAAACCCGCAAAAAGATATACCGCCTATAGTGATGCAGGCCGAAAACGATCAACAAGATTTTCGCGCCATGTTATTAGCGCAGTTAAAAAAACAGCAGCCTAATAGCGATGCGGCAAAAATTTTAGATTATGAACTCAGTTTTTACGATACCCAGCCACCCGCTATTATCGGTTTAGAGCAGGACTTTTTAGCCAGCGCTCGCTTGGATAATTTATTGTCTTGCTATATAGGTTTGCAGGCACTGCTAAGCAATCACGATCAAAATGCCCTATTGGTGTGCAATGACCACGAGGAAGTGGGTAGTGCCTCTAGCTGTGGTGCCGATGGCCCCATGCTTAAGTCGGTATTAGAGCGCATAGTGCCCGATGCCGAACAGCTAACCCGGGCCTTGGATCGCTCTATGATGGTGTCGGCGGATAATGCCCACGGTATACACCCCAACTACGCCGACAGGCACGATGCCAATCACGGCCCACAACTAAACCGTGGCCCGGTGATTAAAATTAATCACAACCAGCGCTACGCGACCAACTCGGAAACCTCAGCCCTAATACGTCATTTAGCTGAGCAAATAGAGGTGCCCATACAAAGTTTTGTGGTGCGCACTGATATGGCTTGTGGCAGCACCATAGGTCCTATTACCGCCAGTGGCCTAGGGGTTAAAACCTTGGATATAGGCGTGCCCACTTTTGCTATGCATTCCATACGCGAACTGGCGGGCATCAATGACGGCCATTATTTATACCAACTATTGGCTGCCTTTTATCAGCAGCACAGTGTTGCCATCGCTAATTAATGCGGCGCATTTTACTGCTTTCGGCCTATCACACCAATAGCCACAAGGCCTGGTGTGATGGCCTGATCAGCCAGTTTAGTGAGTATCATTGGACCTTGTTAAGTTTGCCCGACCGCTACTTTCGCTGGCGTATACGGGGTAACCCCTTGTCTTGGTATGAGTCACCGCTATTGGCTCAGCACTACGATTTAATTGTGGCTACCTCTATGGTGGATTTGGCGACCTTAAAAGGGCTACAGCCACAGTTAGCAGCTACCCCCAGTGTGCTGTACTTTCATGAAAACCAATTTGAATTTCCCGCCTCACAGCAGCAGCACGCTAGCGTAGACCCACAAATGGTGAACCTGTACAGCGCTATGGCCGCCAATACCCTGGCCTTTAACAGCCAGTGGAATCACGATAGTTTTTTTGCTGGGGTAGAGCGCTTATTCAACAAATTGCCCGATCAAATGCCTCAGCACTTACTGGCCACCCTAGCCGCAAAAAGCACCGTGCTACCCGTAGCCATAGCCGATGATTTACAGCCTGTAGCTAGCAAAAAAACGCAGCCCTACACGCTAGTGTGGGCGGCGAGGTGGGAATACGACAAAGGCCCAGAGCGTTTATTGGCGGCCTTAGAGTTATTAGAAGCCAGCGGGCTAGACTACCGGCTCAATTTAATAGGCCCCCAATTTAGGCAGTTGCCTGTCGCTTTTGAGCACATTCAACAACATTTTCAGCACCGCTTACTGGCCGTGGGCTATCAAAACAGCAGGGCAGAGTATCTGGCGGTGCTGCAAAGCAGCGATGTGTTTATCAGTACCGCCATCCATGAGTTTCAAGGTTTGTCGGCGCTAGAGGCGGTAGCCTGTGGCTGCATACCGTTGGTGCCTGCACGCTTGTCCTATCCAGAACTATTTGCCCCCGAGTATTGCTACGACTCTAGTATCGATTCCATAGCGCAAGAGGCCAAAGCGCTAGTAGCTAAAATTATCGCTTTTAGCCAAGCCAGACCGCCGTTACCCAAGGTCCATGGCTGGCAGTGGCCACAGCTGCGGCTGCGCTATCAGGCCTTGCTGGATCAGGCCATACATAAAGCATCGTGAAGGTATGGCGAGGCTAGGCCTGACTCTGTATCATTGCCGCCTCTATTTTCAGATTTTCACTTTCGCTCAGTTTTTTAGGTAAGTAGATTTATGGCTAAGCAACGCGTATTAACGGGTATTACTACCACCGGCACTCCCCACTTGGGTAACTATGTAGGCGCAATACGCCCTGCTATAGAGTCCAGCCGCGACAGTAATATTGACGCTTACTTTTTTTTAGCGGATTACCACGCGCTAATAAAATGTGGCGACCCAGCCAAGGTGCAGCAATCCACCAAAGAAATTGCCGCTACCTGGCTGGCCTTGGGCTTAGATACCGATAACACGACTTTCTATCGTCAGTCTGATGTACCCGAAGTCACCGAGCTAAGCTGGATACTGACCTGCTTAACCGCCAAAGGTTTAATGAACCGTGCCCATGCCTATAAAGCTGCCGTACAGGTAAATGAAGAAGAGGGCGAAGACCCCGATAAGGGCATTATGATGGGCTTGTTTAATTATCCCATTTTAATGGCTGCCGATATTCTCATGTTTAACGGTGAAAAAATTCCCGTAGGCAAAGACCAAATCCAGCATATAGAAATGGCTAGGGATATAGCGCAAAAATTTAATCATCACTACAAGCAAGAGGTATTCACCTTACCTGAAGCGGTAGTCGGCGAGGATGCAGCCGTGCTCAGCGGTTTAGATGGCCGCAAAATGAGTAAAAGTTATAACAACACCATACCGTTGTTTTTGCCCGAGAAAAAATTACAAAAGCACATCAATAAAATCAAAACGAATTTATTAGAGCCAGGCGAGCCTAAAGACGTAACTGATTCCACCGTCTTTGAAATTTGGCAGGCCTTTGCCAACCCCGAACAAGTGCAGTACATGCGTGAGCAATTTGCGCAAGGCATAGCCTGGGGGCAGGCCAAAAAAGAATTATTTGGCTTGATTAACGAGCAGCTTAGTGGTGCCAGAGAACGCTACGAGGCACTGATGGCCGACGGTTCTTTTATAGAGCAAGAGCTACAAAAAGGCGCAGCTAAGGCGCGTGCTAGCGCCAGGCCTTTAATGGAAAAGGTACGCAAAGCAGCGGGTATAGCGCCTATTAGCTAATAGCGAGGCTAGCATTATTAGCGAAGTATTCTAAGCTGTAGGAAAATCGCCAGAAACCAGTAAGGGCTAATAACCCCATGATAAACAGACCATTAGTTATAATATTAGCGCCTCACGCTCAGGCCGAAGCGCTAATGACAGATAAACTCGAAGATGAGTTTCATCTACTCAATGCTGAAACCATGGATGAGTTACTAGCCTTAGTCGGTGAAAGAAAACGCGTAGAAATGCTTCTGGTTTATACCGAAAGTTTGGCCGCCGATTGTGCGCAACTGCGTGCCAATGAGCAGTTGCGTGGCCTGCCTATTTTAGCTGTGGGCCGTTATGGCTCAGAGCAAATGCAGGATGAAGCTATTACCGCAGGTGCTATAGATTACATAGATGTAGGTAATGTTAGCGCTACTGTTTTAGAGGCTAGGGTGCGTTCCCTATATGAGCTAAAAGCCCGCGGTGATCAGCTAGCTGAAATTGCCCGGCTGGATGCGCTTACCGCTGTACCCAATCGCTATTACTTTGAAGAGGCCATAGATGTAGAGTGGCGCCGTTGTTGCCGCGAATTTAATGCCCTTACTTTAATTATGATAGATGTTGATGGTTTCACCGCTTTTAACGAGCATTACGGTGCTGGCGTGGGTGACAATTGTTTAAAGCGCATAGCCAAAGTGGTAGAAAATAACTGCCTGCGTGCCGCCGATGTGGTAGCGCGTTTTGATAGCGATGAGTTTGTGGTGCTATTGCCAGGCACAGAGTTTGAAAACGCGATGCGGGTAGGTGAAAATATTTGCCGTGCGGTAGCGGCTTTAGACTTAATACACGAATACTCCGATTGCTCAGATATCGTTACTGTAAGCATAGGAGTGGCTTCTATAGATCCTAGCCAGGATCAAGATTACAAATTGCTAGTCAATGAAGCTGAGGAAATGCTGCACAGCGCCCAACAACACGGCGGTAATCAGGCGTTGGGCGTAGCCTTATAAACAAGCTTCTAAACACAGCCGCCGCAATGATTGTTTGGCCTGCATATCCAGGCCCTTCATCTCACTAATGCTAATACTGCCAGCCGCTAAAGCTTTGGCTAAGGTATTGGCATTAATCGCAATATTTATACGTGCCGGCGCTTGGCTCTTTTCATATTTATTCACTTTGTGCTCCTTACTAGTGGCTGCCAGCCCAGTGAAAACGATTTAAGGGCAGTAGCTCGTTAAGGCCGCTGCGCTGTAGCGGTTTTAGTTGCTGGCTAAGTTTTTGGCTGGGGCGTGATTTTTTACGGCTGCCAAACTGTTGTATGGCATTGAGTGAAATGGCCAAATAATTATCTAATAACCAGTGTTGCCCAATCAGCTTGGTGCCGTGGCGGCTCAGGTGATTGTGTACTCGTATTAAAATATCCAGCTCTAAACTATAGTGCTGCATTTGTTTATAGCACTGTGCCAAAGAGTGACCGGCAAGCATCATGCGCTCGGCATAGTTGAGCCTGGTGTTTTTGTGCTCGTTTTCATTTAGCTGCTGTAGCAGCCATTCGCCCACCTCAAAACTACAGCCATAATAGCTTAGCGCCTGCTGCCAGTTACCACTTTGATACAGCGCTTGGCCATCGGCCATCCATATTTCCCAGTAGCTTATCGCTAAGCGTGCACTGCTTAAGCTGTGGGCTTTATGCGTTGAGCAAAGAAATTGTGTGGGGCTGTTGCTTAGCATAGACCTTGTCCTTGTTGAATATATTGGCTAGTGCAGCAAGCTTAGCGCGAGCAATATATTAATGCAAATGATAATCGTTATCATTTGTTGGTTGTGGGTGTAGACCCTTACATCTGGGGCATAGCTGCTAAGCTTAAAGCCTGCCTAGTCGTCGCTACTTACAGTTAGCCTGTGGCTAGATTGCTAAGTATTACAAGGGGTTATCGAAAGTTGAGCTTTAGTTGATCTACTTCAAAAGAAAGTTCGCACCATGCACGTACTATGTTGGATTAGATATGCGTTTAAAGACACAGTAGTGGCTTGTTACCGCTGGCTATCGCGCTAAACAGCTAAGCCTGTGGCTAGGGGTGAATATGGATAGACAGATACTGGTACTTAATGTGGGTTCTTCCAGTATAAAATTTTCGGTGTATCAACAGGCTGCTGATGGCTTGTTGAAGGTATTGCTAAGTGGCCAGCTTACTCATCAGGGGCAGAACCGTGAGTTTAAGGTTGATTGTTTTGCAAGCGACTGTTTTGCCAGTGACAGCCGGCAGCAGTGGCAGGAGGCTCGAGTCGATAATAATCGTAAAGCAGATGTGGCGCGTATTCTGGATTATCTTGCTAACAGTAAAGCTGGTTTTGCTATCACCTTAGTAGGGCACCGAGTCGTGCATGGCGGTACTAGTTTTGCTAAGCCAGCCCTGATTAATGAGCAGGTGCTAGCTAGCTTACGTGAGCTACAGGATTTAGCGCCCTTGCATCAAGCCCATAATGTTGACGCCATTGCTGCGGTTGCTGAGCTGTGGCCCTCGGTTAAGCAGGTGGCTTGTTTTGATACTGCTTTCCATCACAGCATGCCCGCTGAGGCTCAAACTTTTGCTATCCCCAAACATTTTACTGAGCAAGGCATTAGACCCTATGGTTTTCATGGTTTGTCCTACCAGTATATTGCCAGCATTTTGCCTAGTGTTAAGCCCAAACCATGCTTATCGCGTGTGCTAGTGGCGCATTTGGGTAGCGGTGCTAGCTTATGTGCTATGCGCGATCTACGCAGTGTGGCCACCACTATGTCGTTTACACCTTTAGATGGTTTGGCTATGGCTACCCGCAGCGGTGCTATAGACCCGGGAGTATTGCTATATTTATTAAATAATAAAGCGATGACAGTAGAGCAGTTGCAGCAGCTATTAAACCATCAGTCGGGGCTGCTGGGTATGTCGGGTATTAGTGCGGATTTGCGTGAGTTATTAGCCAGTGATCATCCGGCTGCCAGCGCAGCAGTAGACCATTATATTTATCGAATAGTACTGGCGCTGGGCTCTATGGCGGCCGCCGCAGGCGGCATAGACACATTGGTGTTTACCGCAGGTGTGGGCCAGCACTGCGCACAAGTACGCGAGCGGGTATGCCAGCAAATAGCATGGCTGGGCGTTAAATTAAATACACAGGCCAACGCTAGTCACGCCCAGTGTATTAGCCATAAAGATAGTCAGGTAGCGGTATATGTCATCGCGACTGATGAAGCATTAATGATTGCTCAGCATTGTCTAGCGTTAGATATTGCCAGCTAATTGTATAGAGGAAGTTTACATGACAAAAAAAAATAATACGGTTACAAGTACGCAAACACCGCTGGATGAGCAGGAGCTAAAACAGTTACATGCTTATTGGTGTGCCTGTAATTATCTGGCTGCGGCTATGATTTATCTGCAAGAGAACCCCTTATTGCGCCAACCCTTAGCCAAAGAGCATATTAAAAAACGTTTATTGGGGCACTGGGGAGCTAGCCCCGGCTTGTCGTTTATGTATATACACATGAACAGGCTGATTAATAAATATGATCTAAACAGTATATTTTTATCGGGCCCCGGCCACGGTGCCCCCGGTGTTTTGGCGCCGGTTTATTTAGAGGGTACCTATACCGAAGTTTATCCCGATATGCGTGAAGATGAGGAAGGGCTACGTCGTTTTTTTAAACAGTTTTCTTTTCCCGGTGGCATCGGTAGCCACTGCACACCAGAAACTCCGGGCTCTATTCATGAAGGTGGTGAGCTAGGCTATAGCCTATCCCACGCATTTGGCGCAGCCTTTGATAACCCCGATTTAATTGTTACCGTGGCTGTTGGTGATGGCGAGGCAGAAACGGGGCCACTGGCTACGGCCTGGCATTCCAATAAATTTTTACATCCCATACGCGATGGTGCTGTGCTACCTATATTGCACTTAAATGGTTATAAAATTAATAATCCCACCCTATTATCCAGAATTACAGGGCAAGAGTTAGAAGATTTATTTAGTGGCTATGGTTGGCAGCCTTACTTTGTTGAGGGTGACGACCCCATGGTTATGCATCAACAGATGGCGGCAACTATGGAGCGCTGTGTAAGCGAGATACAAAGCATACAGCAGCAAGCCAGAGCTGGCGGCAACGCCAGCCGAGCGCGTTGGCCTATGATAGTGTTGCGCTCACCCAAGGGCTGGACCGGGCCTAAACAGGTGGGCGGACATAAGGTAGAGGGCTACTGGCGCGCCCACCAGGTACCACTGGCCAATGTCCACAGTGACGAGCAGCAGTTACAGCAGTTAGAGCAATGGCTAAAAAGTTATCAGCCTGAATTATGGTTTGATCAGCAAGGTAAACTCATCCCCGAATTAAAAGCCCTAGCCCCAAAAGGCTTGCGGCGTATGAGTGCCAACCCCCATGCTAATGGTGGTTTGTTACGCCGTGATTTGTTAATGCCTGATTTTCGTGACTACATGATAGCGGTTACAGAACCGGCAAAAAGCAGTGCCATGAATACGAAGCCTCTGGGCTGCATGCTTAGAGATATTATGCGACTTAATAGCAATAATTTTCGTGTGTTTGGGCCTGATGAAAATACCTCAAATAAATTAGATGCGATTTATGAGGTGAGTAAAAAACTATGGCTGGCGGATTACAAACCCGAGGATGAACAGGGTGGTGAGCTCAGCCCCGATGGCCGAGTGCTTGAGATGCTGTCGGAGCACACCTTAGAGGGGTGGTTTGAAGGCTATGTGCTAACTGGCAGGCACGGTTTTTTTGCCACCTACGAGGCCTTTGTGCATGTTATAGACTCTATGTACAACCAGCATGCGAAGTGGCTGGCGATATGTGAAGAGCTGCCTTGGCGTGCTCCCATAGCTTCAATTAATTTATTAATTACGTCTACAGTTTGGCGTCAGGATCACAACGGTTTTACTCATCAAGATCCGGGCTTTCTAGACTTGGTGGTTAATAAAAGCCCGCTGGTCACCCGTATCTACTTACCCCCAGATGTTAATTGCCTGCTGTCCACCGCAGATCATTGTTTACGTAGCCATAATGATATTAATGTAATTGTGGCTGATAAGCAGATGCATGTGCAGTATCTCGATAAAGATGCAGCGATAAAACACTGTACCAAAGGTCTGGGTATATGGGAGTGGGCCAGCACTGATAAGGGAGTAGAGCCCGATGTAGTAATGGTGGGCTGTGGTGATATTCCCACCAAAGAAGCGCTGGCAGCTACGGCTATGCTAAGGGAATATTTCCCCGATTTAAAAATTCGTTTTATCAATGTGGTGGATTTATTTCGCATGACTCCAGCCGAAGAGCACCCACACGGTTTAAGCGACAGTGACTTTGATAGCCTATTCACTAAAGATAAGCCCATAGTATTTAACTTTCATGGTTACCCCTGGCTAATACACCGGCTCGCTTATAGGCGTGCGAATAAAAATTTACATGTTAGGGGTTATATAGAGCGAGGCAATATTAATACGCCGTTAGAGCTGGCCATAGATAATCAAATTGATAGGTTTAGCTTGGCTATAGATGTTATTGATCGTGTGCCGCGTCTACAGGTAATAGGTGCGCATGCCAAACAAAGTCTGCGCGATAAACAAATAGACTGTAGGCATTATGCTCATGAGCATGGTGTAGATAAACCCGAACATAATAACTGGGTGTGGCCCTTTTAATCATTGATTTATTAACTAAGGCTTTGGCGTTAAATCTATGCAGCAACATTTAATTCTAATAGGTATGTTAGCCGGTGGTTTAGGTTTGTTTATGTTAGCTGTGGGGATGATGACCGACGGCCTTAAATCGGCTGCCGGTCAGGCCCTGCGTGATATTTTAGCGCGCTGGACCCGTACCCCCGCACATGGCATTTTTACCGGCCTGGCGATTACCGCCATAGTGCAGTCTTCCAGCGCGGTTACTGTAGCAACTATAGGTTTTGTTAATGCCGGTATTATTTCTATGCGCCGGGCCCTGGGTGTGGTCTACGGTTCAAATTTAGGCACCACCATGACTGGCTGGTTGGTCGCGGTGGTTGGCTTTAAGCTTAATATAGAGTCTTTTGCCTTGCCCTTAATTGGTCTAGGTATGTTATTGCGGCTCACCGGGGGCGAGAGTAAACGTGCGCCATTGGGTTTAGCCCTAGTTGGCTTTGGGCTATTTTTTATAGGTGTAGATGTACTAAAAGATGCTTTTGATGGTTTGGTACTGGCAATAGACTTTAACAAATTTACCGTTGAAGGTTGGCGCGGTATTTTAATGTACGTAGCCATAGGTTTTTTGATTACCGTACTAACCCAGTCGTCCAGCGCCGCAATTGCGATAACCCTAACAGCAGCTAGCGGTGGCGTATTAGGGCTGTATGCTGCCGCAGCAATGGTAATAGGCGCTAATGTAGGCACAACTTCCACTGCTGCAATTGCCGTGATAGGCGCAACAGCTAACGCCAAGCGAGTAGCCTCTGCCCATATCATATTCAATGTGGGGGCAGGCCTGCTAGCCTTGCTTATATTACCGGTTTTATTTTGGGTGGTGGAATCCAGTACTAATTTATTAGGCTTAGAGTCTATACCGGCGGTGACCTTGGCTTTGTTTCATACCGTGTTTAATTTGGTGGGTGTGTTACTGATGTTGCCGTTTAATAACCGACTGGCAGATTTTTTGGAAAAGCGTTTTATTACTCAAGAGGAAGTCGAGTCTAGGCCACAATATTTAGATAAAACCGTTTTAGTTACGCCAGTATTAGCTGTTAATGCTTTAGTGCTGGAACTCAACAGGCTAGTAGCTGTGATTAAACGTATGGGTATACAGGTGATGGCCGAGCATCCTAATAATCTGCAAGCGGTTAGTCACGATGAGCGCGTGGTTAATCAGTTGTCTGCAGCTGTGTCGTCATTTATAGCTCAGATAGAGCGCGCTGAACTAAGTGAAGAAATTGCCCAAGAGCTCGCGAAAATACTACGCGCGGACCAGCATCTATTGGCGGCTAGTGAACAAGCGCTAGCCTTAGCAAAAAATCCACAGCTGAGTACTGATATTAGCGATGCCAGTGTTAAAATTGGTATGCAGCAATTTAATCAGTTGGTCTACCACTTTATAGATCAAGCAGATTTATCATCGCCACAGTTTTCTTTGTTATCTGCCCATCAACAATTACAACAAATAGAGCAATGCTATGGAGATATTAAGGGCGTGTTACTGCTGGCTGGTGTTGAACTACGCTTAAAGATTGATGATGTCATTGCCCTTATAGAAATTAACAGCGATAAACGCCATATGTGTGTGCAGTTAATAAAAGCATTAAGCCTGTTGAGTAATGTGGTGGTAGATGTTGATAGTGAGGGCTATACCCAGCCTGATGTGGCTGAGGATAGCGGCCAGGCTAACACCGAGCAGCCGCTGGCAACTGTCACTAATAAATCCATTACAGAACCTTGAGTGATTTTATGAACATGCTTTTAAGCGAGGGTTTAGTGTGGTTGGGCATAGTGTTTTGTATTAGCCAGTCAGCGATGTTTAGTGGTTTAAATCTGGCTTTGTTGGGTGTCAGTCGCCTTCGTTTAGAGGTGGAGGCTCAATCTGGTTCGCCAGCGGCATTGACCATCTTAGCCTTGCGTAAAAACGTCAATTTATTGTTGGCAACGATACTGTGGGGCAATGTGGCGATCAATGTGTTGCTCACCTTGCTCTCTAATTCTGTTATGGCGGGCTTAACTGCCTTTTTATTTTCCAGTGTACTCATTACATTTTTGGGCGAAATTATACCGCAGGCCTATTTTTCGCGTAATGCTATGCGTATGGGGGCTTTATTGGCACCGGTTTTAAAGTTCTATCAATACCTGTTATACCCGGTGGCTAAGCCCTGCGCCATAGTGTTAGATCAATGGTTAGGTAAAGAGGGTATTAGTTATTTTCGTGAGCAAGATTTACATACGGTTATTGCCAAACATATAGAGTCTAGTAGTTCTGATGTGAGCCTGCTGGAAGGCACTGGGGCGATTAATTTTTTAAAAATAGATGATATTGCCGTTAGTAAAATGGGGGAGTTGATCGATGACAAAAGCATCATACATTTACCTCAAGCTAAAGGTTTGCCTGTGTTTCCTGAATTTAATCGACAGGTAAAGGATGGTTTTTTACAGGCTATTGCTGCATCAGGTAAGAAGTGGGTTGTTATCACTGATGAACAGGGGCTTCCTTACTCTATACTTAATGCGCATGTGTTTCTTAGAAGCATATTGGCGGAGCTGCCTATGTCTGCTCAGGAATACTGTCACCAACCTATAGTGGTTACTGATCCTCAAGAACAGTTGGGTAAGGTGTTATCTGAATTAAAGGTGTCACCAGAGCATCAATCAGATGATGTGATCGATAACGATATTATTTTGTACTGGGGCGAACAGCGGCGAATTATTAGTGGCTCCGATATTTTAGGTAGATTGTTAAAAGGCATAGTTAGGCGTGATGACATAAACGATAAACATTTACATCCTATTTCTTTGTAATACAGGTAAAACTATTATGGCAACAGTGACATTTTACGGCGCAATTGAAGGCGTAACAGGCTCAGCCTATTTGCTGGCAACCGATGAGGCTAAAATCTTATTGGACTGCGGTTTGTTTCAGGGTAGGCGTGAAGAAGAGGAGGGCAATTTAGAGGCCTTTCCTTTTGATGTTACAGAGCTGGATGCCGTGGTCCTGTCCCATGCTCACTTAGATCACTCAGGCCGGCTGCCTAAGTTGGTTGCGGATGGCTATAATGCCGCAATTTATATGACTAGCCCCAGTGTTGAACTATTGGAGATTTTGCTCAATGATGCCGTGTCATTGCAGCTGCGCGACGTGGAGTGGGAAAACAAACGCCTACAGCGAGCGGGTAAAAAACTCATAGAGCCTATGTATACATTAGACAATGTTAAGGAAACACTGACCCTATGTTCCGGTGAGGATTATGGGCATAGGGTTACTGTGGCGAAAGGCATAGATGTTTGTTTTAGAGATGCCGGTCATATTCTGGGCTCTGCCATAGTAGAAGTGTTTGTTACTGAGCAAGGGGTAGAGAAAAAATTGGTGTTCTCAGGGGACTTGGGCAATAGTTGTTCAGCCTTGTTGCGTGATCCCGAAGTGGTGGAACATGCCGATGTGTTGTTGCTAGAGTCTACTTATGGTGATCGTAATCATAGGCCTATGGATGAGACTTTAGCTGAGTTTGAAGATATCGTTGAGCAGGCCTCAAAAAACGGCGGCAATATATTAATACCCTCATTTGCAGTCGGTCGTACCCAGGAAATTATTTTCCGATTAGGTGAGCTTTATCAAAAAGGTAAGCTTAGGCAGCAGGCAGTCTATTTAGATAGCCCCATGGCGATAGCGGTCACGGAAATTTATCACCGTTACCAGGATGTGTATAACACCGAGGATCAGGCGGCTATGAAAAAAGGCGCTGCCAGTAGCCTGCATAGTTTTTTGCCGGTGCTGCGCTATTCCTCTTCTACGGCCGAATCTATAGCGCTTAATAATATAGAAGCCGGGGCAATTATTATTGCCGGTAGTGGTATGTGCAATGGCGGCCGTATACGCCATCATTTCAAACACAATTTATGGCGCCGTAATGCTCATGTGATTTTTGTTGGCTTTCAAGCTATGGGTACGCCTGGCCGGGCGTTGGTTGATGGTGCCAAATTTTTTAACCAAGCAGGTGAGAAAATATCGGTTAAGGCAGCGATTCATACCATAGGCGGTTTTTCCGCTCACGCAAGCCAGTCGCAGCTTTTAGACTGGATTAATGGTTTTTCTCAAGCTAATAAACCTAGGCTATTTTTGGTACATGGCGAAGAGGACACCAAAGTCATTTTTAAATCATACCTCAAACAGCAGGGCTGGGACGCCAGCATACCCGCCAAAGGTGAGACTATTACTTTCTAACGGTAATTTAATTGATAAGAGCAACTATGACTGATCTTAAAAAGCCGTATAAGGCTGCCAAAGTTTTTCCTACCGCAGAGGAGGATGTGGGGGCTGCGAAGCTTAGCCCTAGTACCCCGCAAACGAGTTCGCCAGCCTATAGGTTGGCCTATTCTGATAATGAGTTTTTATTACGCGATGAATTACGCCCCTTACGTTTACAGCTAGAGCTGTTAAAACCCGACTTGCTACAAGATGAACAGGGTATAGAGGCGACTGTGGTGGTATTTGGCAGTGCCCGTATACCTGATGCCGAGACTGCCGCTAACCATTTAGCTGAGGCTAAGCACAAGGCTGAAATGCAGCCTAATAATAGCGCCTTGCTTAAGCAAGTTGCTGAGGCTGAAAGAGTATTGCGCAATAGTTTTTATTATGAAGAAGCTAGAAAGTTTGCCCGGCTGATCACCCAAGACAGTGCCAGTGACGACGAATGTGACTTTATGATTATCACCGGTGGCGGCCCAGGTATTATGGAGGCCGCCAATCGTGGCGCTATGGAAGCTGGAGGTAAGAGTATAGGCTTAAATATTGTTTTGCCCTTTGAGCAGCGCCCCAATCCGTATGTGACACCAGAACTATGTTTTCAATTTCATTATTTTGCCATACGCAAGATGCACTTTTTAAAGCGTGCCCGCGCCTTATTGGCCTGCCCTGGTGGTTTTGGTACTTTGGATGAACTGTTTGAAACCTTGACCTTAATCCAAACAAAAAAAATCAAACCGCTGCCTGTTTTGCTGATGGGTAGTGACTATTGGCGGCGTATGATTAATTTTGAAATGCTGGTGGAGGAGGGCATGATAGAAGAGCAAGACCTTGCCCTGTTCCAGTTTGTTGACAGTGCCGAGCAAGCCCGAGATATAGTAAGGGCGCACTGGGGGATATAAGTGCAGCGAATATTATTGCTATGGTAATTGAAAACTGGCAGCGCTACTGAGTAGTGCTGCCAGTTAATATTTATCAAGCTGCTTGCTCAGGCTGCGCTGGTTTGTGCCTTGGCGACACAACGATTGACCACATTAAGCATGGCACGCATAGTCGCCTCTAATACATCCTGACTTTTGCCAACTCCGCACAGACGTTGGCCATCTATGTTAGCCTGTAAGTAGCACACCGCTTCGGCGCTGCTGCCGCTATGCTCACTGCTGGCTAGGGCATGTTCGGCATATTCCACCACCACTATATTTTTATTGATCTGCTCGCCTAAGGCTTTGGCAAAGCTCTCTATGGCACCGCTGCCTTGTTGTTGTAGGTTCAGTGCTTGGCCCTGATGAATAAGAGTGGCTTGTAACTGCTCTGTATCATGCTCGCGGCTGAGTTGGTAACTCTGTAACTGGTAGGCAGCAGGCTGTTGCCAGTAATGCTGCTCAAACAGCGCCGCTATGGTGCCAGGGCTAAGCTCACGCTTTTGACGTTCGGCTTCGGCCTGTACCAAGCTACTGAATTCTATTTGCAACCAGCGTGGCAATTGTAAGCCTTGCTGTTGTTCCATCACATAGGCTATGCCAGCCTTGCCCGATTGGCTGTTAATGCGTATGACCTCCTGATAAGAGCGCCCTAAATCGGCGGGGTCTATGGGCAAATAAGCGACTTGCCAAGGTTGCTGGGCGTCGTAATGTTTTAAGCATTTATTAATCGCGTCCTGATGGCTGCCGGAAAAAGCAGTAAACACCAAATCACCTGCATAGGGGTGACGCGGGTGTACCGGTAATTGCGTACAGGCTTTAACGGTTTGGATAATTTTATCCATGTTGGCCAAGTCTAATTGCGGGTCTATGCCCTGGCTGTAAAGGTTCATGGCCATGGTGATGACATCCATATTGCCGGTACGCTCGCCATTACCCATTAAAGTGCCTTCTACTCGGTCGGCGCCAGCCATAACCCCTAGCTCGGCGGCAGCAACGGCACAGCCTCTATCGTTGTGGGTGTGCAGGCTAATGCTAAGAGCCTCACGTTGTTTAATATGCTGGCAAAACCACTCGATTTGGTCAGCGTAAATATTGGGTGTGCTTACTTCTACAGTGGCGGGTAAATTGATAATCACCGGCCGCTCAGGGCTGGGCTGCCACACATCTACCACGGCATCGCAAATTGCCACGGCAAAATCCAGTTCGGTGTTGGTAAAACTTTCAGGTGAATACTCAAACTGCCAGTCCGTGGCCGGGTATTGCTGGGCCTGTTGTTTAATTAAGCGAGCGCCCTCAACCGCAATATCAATAATGCCCTGTTTGTCGAGTTGAAAAACCTGCTCGCGTTGCACCTTAGAGGTGGAGTTATACAAATGCACTATGGCTTTTTTGCAGCCCTGCAAGGCCTCAAAGGAACGCTTGATTAGAGCTGCGCGCGCAGGAGTTAAGATTTGTATGCGTACATCATCGGGTATTTTATTTTGCTCGATTAGCTCGCGTATAAAATCAAAATCGGTTTGCGAGGCAGCGGGAAAGCCTACTTCGATTTCTTTAAATCCTATAGCAACTAATAAATCAAACAGCTGGTGTTTTTGTGCAGGGGTCATGGGGTCTATCAATGCTTGATTACCATCGCGTAAATCGACACTGCACCAAGTAGGCGCTTGTGTGATTTGCTGATTGGGCCACTGGCGCTGGGGTAGGTCTACTGTTGGGTAGGCGCAGTATTTCCTGTGATTAAAGGGGGCGTTATCAAAAGAGCGATGATTAGAAGGTGCGGCCTGTAGGGTCATGTTAGCTACTCGTGCTGGTTGCTGTAATGCGAATAAGTATAAAGAAACAGCATTAGCGAATGATTGTTATTGTTGTGCTAATTTCATTAATAAATAGACATAGTCACTAATAACTAGTATTTATATGAATGTATTCTCTAATTTATGGTGTTTCTATGGTTAAGTTAGATGCTATTGATAAGCATATTTTAAGTTTGATGCAACGCGATGGCCGTATGAGTAATTTGGAGCTGGCGGATAAGGTAGGGCTTTCACCCACGCCTTGTTCGCGGCGGGTTAAACGCTTAGAAGAGTCGGGGATTATCGACAGCCATGTCACCCTTCTTAATCAAAGGGCGTTGGGCTTGAAGCTGACGGCGATATTGAGTATTAGCATGGATAAGCACACCCCCGAGCGGTTTGAGCATTTTGAGGCAGCTATTGCCGATTTTCCTGAGGTGGTGGAGTGTAATATTGTGACCGGCCAGGCTGCTGACTATATGTTGAAAGTCGTGGTGCCCGATATGGAGTATTACGAGGAGTTTTTATTGGGGCGTTTAACCCGTATAGAAGGGGTGACCGGTGTGCATAGTAGTTTTGTGTTGCGTTCAGTAATACGCAAGACCGCGCTGCCGCTGGAACCCTATCAGCCACGGCCTGCTAAGAAAAGTCGCCGTGGATAGTGCGGGCTTATAAATGTATTGCTAGCTAAGAGTGTGTTTTTAATACAGGCTATAACTTATAGTTAGATGGCATAAGTCTGCACCTTGGTACAGTGCTCGCTGGGGCGCAAAGCTACGCGTTTAGGCGGTGTTAGCCTAAATATAGCTCATACTCGCCTAAACGTTATTAGAGCAAATACGTATAGGCAATGAGGCATAAATATTCCTACACTTAGGCTGTGAGCTGGTATATGCAGTAAATGATGGGGATAGAGTTATGGAGCAGCGCCAAGGTGAACAAAATAATACGCATTGCCGGGCCAAACGTTTTTATCAAATAAATGATGAATGGTTTTTTGCTACCCGCGAGCAGCTGCAGGTAGGTCCCTTTGCCAGTTTGGAAGAGGCCGAAATGCAGCTGAACTTCTTTTTACGGCATGCGGCAGAAGGTATTCAAGCGGGTTAGTGCGCTACTTAACTGGCCATAATTGCTGCCTGCGGCAGTGCAGGACTCTAGAGTATATGACTGCGGGGATGTTAAACTGCGGGGCGTAACTATTTTGACTGAACTAGTCTGCCTGATCTGGTCTGCCTGATTTTGGTATGCCTAATCTGACTTGCCGCAAAGAGACCCGTAATGAGTGAATCCACTGCTAACCCCATTCCCGAAACAGCCCCCGAAGAAGACCTGAGAACCAAGCTTAATCGCGAAACCTCCAAAATCAGCTGGCACGAGCTGCAAAAATTTTATGCCAAAGGGGCGGTAATAGGCGTTGCTGCCGGTATGGATTTAATCGAGGTGGGCGTGCAAATCTCAGCGGATAATAAAACCTTGGTACAGCAATGGCTAGCCGACGGCAGTATTTCACAGGTTAATGACCAGCAGGCTCAGGCCTGGTATGAGCAAGAGCAAATGCTTTGGGCAGTAGTGATTATGCCTTGGGTATTGGTGCAGCCAGTGGTTGAGGCCAGCGAGTAGTGACTGCCCGAGCCGATTGCCACTTGGCTATACAGCAGCAGCTAAGCGCTATTTTTAGCGCCCTCAAACAGGGCCGTGATGTGCCACCTGCACAGCGCTACCGCTGCGAAGGCTATATGCAGGCGGCGCTGCAATTGGCGGCGATTACCGAGGCTGAGCTGTTGCTCTTACAGCAGCAGAGTTACCGCGAGGTTTACGGCGAGGATGCCGCTGAGCCTATGGAAGTAGGGCGCCTAAGCCTAAAAATGGTGAAGGCGCCGGTCAAGTAGCGGCTATTTACCCAGGCAGGCCTGATAAGCTTTTATCGCTTTTTCCAAACCCATGTCAATGGCATCTACGGTTAAAAAATGGCCTATAGATACTTCCAGTAAATTGGGTACCGTGGCAAATTTTTTCAGGTTATGCAGGTTTAAGTCGTGACCGGCATTCAAGCCTAGGCCTAAATCGGCGGCTAGTTCAGCGGCTTGATAAAACTGTTGAAAAACCGCTTCTACGTTTTGATTTTTTTCTACTGCCGCGGCATAGGGGCCGGTGTATAGCTCTATGCGGTCACTGCCTGTCTGTTTGGCTAGTTTAATTTGTTCCGGGTCAGGGTCCATAAACAGGCTGACTCGTATACCCAGTGATTGTAGCTCGGCAATAATAGGGGCAACCTGATCGCCGGTTTGGGTTAAGTCAAAACCGTGGTCAGAGGTTAGTTGTTGGTCGCTGTCGGGCACCAAGGTGCATTGCGCGGGTTTGATTTCGCGTACTAATTCCATAAAGCCGGGGTAGTCCGAAACCCCTTTGCGGTCGCTTTTCATGGGCGCGGCTAAGGGGTTGCCCTCTATATTAAATTCTACGTTCAAAATTTTAGCTAAGGCAAAGCAGTCGTCGGCGCGTATATGGCGTTGGTCAGGCCTGGGGTGTACGGTAATGCCATCGGCACCGTAGGTTATGCAGCGCAGCGCATGTTCACAAACATTGGGGTGTTCGGTGTCGCGGGAGTTGCGTATCAGGGCAATTTTGTTCAGGTTAACGCTTAGGTCTGTGCTCATGGTGTTATAAAATCTCTACAGATTCGAGAATAATGGCTTTGATGGGTAGGTTTTCAAAGCCAGGAATTGCTTCAGTGGGTTGTTTACTAATACTTTGCGCTACATGCTGGCCTGCTATCACCTCACCAAATACCGCGTAGCCTAGCTTGCTGCCGCGTTTATCCAGGCTGCTGTTCATGCGCAGGTTAATATAAAACTGCGAGGTGGCACTGTCGGGCTCTTCAGTGCGGGCCATAGCGACCGTCCATCTGTCATTGTATAGGCCGTTGCCCGACTCGTTGACTATAGGGTCTTTTACCGCCTTGCGTTCAAACTCTTCAGTATCGGCGTCGTAGCTAAAGCCGCCGCCCTGTATTACAAAGCGTTTTTTAACACGGTGAAAAATGGTGTTGTTATAAAAGCCAGACTTGGCGTAGTCCAAAAAGTTAGCCACAGTGATAGGGGCTTTTTGGGGGTATAGCCGTATAGTAATGTCGCCCATGCTGGTATGCAGTATTACCTGGGGGTCTTTGCCGCTAGCTGGTTCAGCTAGGCTGTATAAGCTGCTTGTTAGCAAGGTGGCGCATAGTAACAGTCGTATCAATTTCATCATTAAAAATCGTTTAAAGTGCTGGCAGTGATAAGTGGGCTTAGGCCCACTCAGAAGATTTTGAAGGCCATAGGCGTGGTACTAATAAGGTAATAAATACACCGATTAATACCGCAAAGGCGCCATTTAAAAAAGCATCGTTGTCTAGCTTGTCGTTAAGATGTTGGTTGTCAGTAGTTAGCATGTCTACTTTGTTTTGCAATTCTTGCGTTTGTTGCAATAAGGTTTGGTTTTCGCTGTTGAGGCGAATGGCGTTGGCTGAAATAGCTTTTATCTCAGCGAGTTCTTGCTCGCTATTTTGTTGAGATTTACTGAGCTGGGCTACCGCAGCCTTAGCGGCTTTATATTTGTTGTTGATTTCATTGAGCTCTTTTTTAAGCTCGGAGCTTTGTGTTTTTAGCTTGGCGTTTTGTAAATTGAGGCTTTCTAATTGCGAGCGCGCCGAAGGCTCATCTGATAAATATTGCGTTTGTATCCAGCCCTCTATGCCGTCTTGGGTTTTAACACGGCTATAATCTTCATCTTCAGAAACCTCTAGCAAGGTTAAAGGCGTGCCGCTGACCAAACCTTTGTGCACTATGCGATGCTTATAGCTTTGCCCGCTGCGCAAGGGCACAAAAAGGGTGTCACGAATGTAGCGGGTTTCTTGGCTATAAACCTGGCTGCTGGCAAACAAACTACTAAAAGCCACTAAACTGGCCAAGGTGAAAGAGAGTAAATGGGTGCTTAGCAATTTCACAATCATTTCCTAGGGTTGGTTTTTATTATTGTATGATTCATTAAAGGGTAGTAAAGCGTTGTTACATTTCGTTAAAGATGTCATCACTCTTTAAATGAGTCAATTTTTGTATGTGATGCAGTAGGTAAAATAAAGCAGCCACTAGCACTAAAGTGCTGGGTAGCGCGATAACAGGAAAGCTTAGTGCGGTCATTTTACCCAGCTCCTCAGTGAATTCAACTGTACCAGGCTGGCTCACCAGTATCACTTTGGCCAGTACATAATTGAGTACGGAGGATAAAAAGAAAGAACCCGCCACCATGTAGGAGGCATGAGCTAATTTTTGTTCGAAAATGTGGCTGTTGTTATAGCTTTCCAAAGCGACTTTAACTTTGTTTATTTGCAGCACCTGGTCATTAAAGAGAAAGGTTTTTACCAGAGGGTAGCGGGTGCGCATAGAGTAAAGTGTGGCTAGGCCAAATAGTGCGGGTATGGCTGCCTCTTTGATAGCGATGTATTTAGGGTCTAGTTGTAGCAGGCTCATGCCGCCGGTCATAATAACGCTGAATATACCCAGCGCTGAGAAAAAGTTCGCCTTGCGGGTGCTGATAAACTCGCGCACGCCATAGCCTATAGGAAAGGCCAGCGCCACAACTATGGCGTATACCGGCCCCAGGTATTCTTCACTGCTGAGCTTGGTGAGTATTAGCGTGGGGATAATGATATTAAAGCCTATATTGGCGAGCATATTGCCGGGCTTTTGTTGCTTATTGGCATTGTTATTTGAAACTGAATCCACGGTGTTGCGTCTCCCTGCTTAAATACTTGTCGGTGATTAATACTAAGTACTTAGCCATTTACTGTACAAAGTTTTGCCGTAAGGCTTGATTAATCGGTTACTATACGGGCTTTGCGGGTGTCGCTCCAGTGAGATTTTGAGGCCTGTGCTGCAAAAATAACCCTTGCTACATCCCGCTTGCCATTTGGAGTAAATCTTTTTGTTAGTAGACCTACATTGCCACACTACCGCCTCTGATGGCGGCATGCCCGCCAGCGAGCTAGTGTTGCGCGCCGTGGATAGAGGGGTGGAGCTATTGGCCATTACCGATCACGATACCTTGGACGGTTATTTGGCGGTACAAGAGCAAAGCTGCTCGTCCAGCATAGACCTCATGCCCGGTATAGAGTTCTCCAGTGTATGGGGTAAAACCGGGGTTCATATTGTAGGCCTTAATATGGATGTCCAGCACCCACAATTATTGGCGGGGGTGGCCCAGCAAAAACTCGCCCGCCAGCAGCGTGCTGAGATGATAGGTCAGCGCTTAGCCAAAAAGGGCTATCAGGGCTGTTACCAGGGCGCGCAGGCGTTAGCCGGTAGCAGCCAGTTAGGGCGACCTCATTTTGCCCAATACTTGGTCAATCAGGGTTATGTTAGCTCTATGCAACAGGCTTTTAAGCGTTATTTAGGCGCGGGCAAGGTGGGTGATGTGAAGGCGACCTGGGCCGATATGGCTACCGTGGTGCAGTGGATTACCGCCAGCGGCGGGGTGGCGGTATTAGCCCACCCACTGCACTATAAAATGACGGCCACCAAATTGCGGGCACTGATTAGTGATTTTAAAGCCGCGGGCGGCCAGGCCATAGAGGTGGTTAGCGGCGTGTTGCCCAACGATAAAGTGCAGCACTTAGCCCAGCTAGCTCAGCAATTTGAGCTTTATGCCTCCTGCGGCAGTGATTTTCACCACCCCGATACACAATGGGGCGATATAGGTAAAATGTCGCCCTTGCCCAGCCAGTGCCAGCCAGTATGGCAGCTGTGGCAATAGATTTTAATAAGGAATAGCCATGAGTCAGTTTTTTCAAATCCATCCTGAAAACCCCCAAAAGCGATTAATTAGCCAGGCAGCGGATATTATTCGCAGTGGTGGGGTGGTGGTTTACCCCACCGATTCGGGCTATGCCCTAGGTTGCCAGTTAGAGCAAAAAAACGCCTTAGAGCGCATACGCCGTATCCGGCGCCTAGACGAAAAGCATAACTTCACGCTTATGTGCCGCGATCTATCTGAGCTTAGTATTTATGCAAGGGTGGATAACGTAGCCTTTAGGGCGGTGAAAAATCACACCCCTGGCCCCTATACTTTTATCTTAAAGGCCACTTCTGAAGTGCCTCGCCGTTTAATGCAAAGCAAGCGTAAAACCATAGGTTTGCGGGTGCCGGCCAATCCCATAGCGCTAGAGCTGCTAAATGAGCTCAACCAGCCCATGATGAGCGTCACCATGATTTTACCCGGCGAGACGCTACCGCTTACCGACCCCTATGATATACGCCAAACCTTGGAACACGAGCTGGACTTGGTGATAGACGGCGGCTACTGCGGCATGGAGCCTACCAGCGTGATAGATATGTCCGACGAGGAATGGACGATACTCAGGCGTGGTCTGGGTGATGTGGAGCAATTCGAGGCGGTTTAGGTTTGAGGCTGCTACTACAGCCGCTAAAATTAGCGCTGTGATGCCCGGCTAGATCTCGGTATAATCGCCAACTATTTGAAGGGGCAGTATAGCCCTGCCTTAGCCCATTGAAGTAAGCAGCAGCGAGACAACAATAAACCGTGGAAGACGAGCTAGTTTTAGAACAGCAAGCGCCCCCCAGCACTAACGAGGCCGCCAGCGATGTGGCAGCCAGCGGCCAGCACCAGCCCGGCGCTGAGCCTGCGGCGGCTGAGGACGCTGAAGCGATAGCGCAGCTACCCGCAGAGCATAAGTTGAGCTTGCAGCAGTTGCGTAGCATGGGCAGCCAACAAGGCGAAATGCCCTTTGCGGTAGTAGCAGGGCAGGCACTGACCGAAATCCCCCGCGACCTGTACATCCCCCCCGATGCCCTAGAAGTGTTTTTAGAGGCTTTTGAGGGCCCGCTAGATTTACTGCTATACCTGATTAAGCGCCAAAATATCGATATTTTAGAAATCAACGTCGCTAATATCACTAAGCAATATATGCAGTACGTAGAGCTGATGGACTCCATGCAGTTTGAGTTGGCTGCAGAGTACTTGCTGATGGCGGCCATGCTGGCAGAAATCAAGTCTCGCATGTTATTGCCGCGCTCGGAAGAGGCCCAGGACGAAGAAGAGGATCCGCGTGCCGAATTAATCCGTCGCCTACAGGAATACGAGCGCTTTAAAAAAGCCGCTGAAGACATAGACGAAATGCCCCGCATGGGCCGCGAAGTTTATCAGGCCTCGGCCCAGCCCCCAGACTTTAAACAGGTGCGCGCCGAGCCAGAAGTAGAAATGAAAGAGCTGCTATTGGCTTTGGGAGAAGTATTGCGCCGCGCTGATATGTTTGAAAGCCATCACGTCGCCAAAGAAAAACTCTCCACCCGCGAGCGCATGACGCAGGTGCTGTCGCAGGTTTCGAGTGTGCAATTTATGCCTTTCTCTTCACTGTTTACCATAGAGGAAGGTCGCCTGGGGGTAGTGGTTACCTTCTTAGCCATCTTAGAATTAATAAAAGAGTCATTGCTTGAGTTAGTACAGACTGAAGACTTTGGCCCCATACATGTAAAAGCAAGAGCCTCATGAGTAAAGAAACCGAGCAACTACAGCGCATCGTAGAAGGCGCATTAATGGCAGCGGGCAAGCCCCTTAACATACAAAACCTCATTGACCTGTTTGATGCTGAACAGGAGGAGCCGCCCAGCAAAGAGCAAATTAAAACCGCGCTGGAAGATATACAAAGCGATTGCAAAGGCCGTGGTTTTGAACTCAAAGAAATTGCCAGTGGTTACCGCTTTCAAGTTATTCAAGAAGTGGCACCTTGGGTATCGCGCATGTGGGATGAAAAGCCGCAAAAATACTCCCGCGCCTTATTAGAAACCTTATCGCTAATTGCTTACCGGCAACCCATTACCCGTGGCGACATAGAAGACATACGCGGCGTAGCCGTAAGCTCACATATAGTTAAAACCTTATTAGAGCGCGAGTGGGTGCGTGTAGTGGGCCATAAAGATGTGCCTGGCAGGCCTGCCTTATATGCGACTACCCGGTCCTTTTTAGATTATTTCAATTTAAAAAATCTGGACGAGCTACCCACTTTGGCTGAAATTCGCGACTTGGATGATATGAACGGCGAGTTATCATTAGAAGGCGCCGATACACCCAACATGGACGCCCAGCAAAGCGAAGAGGCGGGATCAGTAGACCCCATAGATCAACAAGAGCAAGAAGATGCCGCCGACGGCATAGCTACCGAGGCTGAGCCTGAATCAGTAACAGAAGCTGAAGCTGATCTAGAGGCAGGTGCGCAAAGCGAATCTGCTGATGAAGTAGCGCAAGAAGAGCTCAGCGAAGACGGCGACCAGCAAAGTGAAAGGGCCGAACTCGTAGGTGAAGATGATACTGCCTCGGCAGGCGTTGAGGTTGCTGATATAGAAGCAGAAGCAGAGCCTGCAGCCGCGTCAGAGACCGAAGCCACCACCCATACTATGCTAGATGATGAAGACGACGAACAGGCCGCCTTAGAAGCCGCCGCTGAAGCTGCATTGTTAGCCGAAGAAGAATTCAGCCGTTAGGTATACAGTCGCTAGTTCATAGTCACTAGTCGCTAGCGACTAACAGTAGAAATAAAAGACTCAGTGCCAACAACTCCACCCCTTAAAAAAGTGTAAAACATGTCAACAGAGCCAACTGGTGAAAAACTACAAAAGCTATTAGCCCAAGCGGGCCTCGGTTCGCGCCGAGAAATGGAAAAAGTGATTGCCGAAGGGCGCGTGAAAGTTAACGATAAAACTGCCAAGCTAGGCGATCGCGCCAGCGGTAGAGATAAAATTAAAGTGGATGGCAAAATTATTAAAGCCATTACCGCCGAAAAATATGCCGGTAGAGTGTTAATTTACAACAAGCCCGAGGGTGAAATCTGTTCACGCAACGACCCGGAAGGGCGTCGCACCGTATTCGACCGCTTACCTAAAATCCCCAATGGCCGCTGGATATCAGTAGGTCGCTTGGATTACAACACCAGCGGCTTATTAATCTTTACCACCGATGGCGAGTTAGCCAACGCACTGATGCACCCTTCAACGGTGATAGAGCGCGAATACATGGTGCGCGTATTGGGCAATGTGGATGAACCCATGTTGCAGCGCTTACATGAAGGTGTATTGCTAGACGATGGCGTCGCTCGCTTTACCGACATCGTTGATCATGGTGGCGAAGGTGCCAACCGCTGGTTTTATGTGGTCATTATGGAGGGCCGCAACCGCGAAGTCCGCCGCCTATGGGAGTCGCAAGAGGTGCAAGTAAACCGCCTCAAGCGCGTTCGCTACGGTGATGTATTTTTACCCTCCAAACTCAAGCAGGGCCAATGGACAGAAATGCCCGGTAAAGAGGTAGATGCGCTGTATAAAATGGCCGGCCTAGAAGTGTTAAAGCCCGCACCTATCAACCCCAAAGACAGGCAGTCCTTTGAGCGCCAAGAGCGCAAAAATAAGCCCGTGCACAGGGGGCGTAGGACGCCTAATAAATAGTTTGATGAAGCCGGCAGATGCCGGCTTTTTTGTTAGGATTATTTGTGAATAGTTTTCTGCTAGTCATGCCCGCAATAGCGGGCATCCAATTATGAGCGCTATTAATTTACATCCATATTTAAACTTATCATTAATGCCTGTAAATAGCGCTTGTTAGCCAGTTAAAGATCATAGTCTAGGTGTTAGGCATTGTGCGTTTATTTTTTGCCCCTAATATCCATAATTGGCATCGCGCCATCCCCCATCATTGTTGAGGGCAGCTTGCCATCCCAGGCTTGTGCCTCGGTTAGTTTTACGATTAAAGGGTTATTTTTTAGCGCTTTGGCTTTAGCCTCTATGGCTTGCGCCTCGGCCTTACCTTTCAGCAATATGGATTGCGCTTCAGCTTCGGCCACTTTTAATATGCCCTTGGCTTTGGCATCGGCGGTGTTAACTGCTCGTAGCGCTTCTAGGCGCTGGCGCTCGAGTTTATGCTCTTCCGCTGCGGCTAAATTCTTTTCAGTTTGTTTGATTTCTATAGAGTTAATGTATTTTTGAGGCAATACAATATTTTCTATTTGTATATTATCCACTACCACAGGGAAACCGCCCATTTCCTCGGCTAAGCGCCGCTCTATACCTTGTATGGCTGAGGCTCTATCTTGTATTAGTTGTTCGGCTTCAAATTGGGGGATGGTATCTTTGGTGGCTGAGCGGAATCTTGGATCCAAGATGCGTTGCTCAAACTGAGTAAGGCCACCGTATTTTTTAAATAGATCCAGTGCTGCTTCTTTATTAACGGTCCAGTTTACTGAGACCTCAATGGTGACTGGCATTTGCTCTTTAGTGCTAGAGGCCATTTTTTCAGCATTTTTTCTGGTTCGTACCTCAATCATTTCTACTGTTTCAATGAAGGGGATTTTAAAGTGCAGGCCTGGGTTTTCTTGATGCATGGCCTCACCAAAACGTTTAATCACACCCACATGGCCTTCAATAACAATATAATAGGAATTGAGTACGGCAATAATGGCTAATACTAAAGGTATGGCTTTGGCGGCATTAAGCGCAGTGAGTTTTTCTTTGATGTTCATAGCTGTCCTTGTGGTTTGTATGTAGTTGCTTTATTTAAAAGCCATTTTGCAGGTCGTATTTAGATGGTTTATTAAATCATTCCATGGTGTGCTGTTTAGGCTATTAATATTTTAGGTAAAACTTTTATATCAGCCTTGATGAAATTTAGCCACGAAAAATAATGTGAATATTACCGAGCTGGCCTTTGCTTAAAGGCTGCAGTGGCTGGATGCTAAATCAAGTTCAGCATGACGGGCTGCAATTAATATGGCGCTATAGCAGAAACAAAAATCCCCGTATAAACGGGGATTAGCGCTGTGTAGTGCAAGTGGCTGTGGCTAGTCTATTAGTCCATACTGCTCACGCAATACTTCAATGATTTCTGCTTTAGGATTAGCCGATAGTTGTAATTTTTGACCGGTAATCTTTTCGGCAATACCGGTGTAGGTTTTGGATATGTCCATTAAGGCTGACTCGGGTAGCACATTGTCTTTAGCCAGTGCGCTGCGTTCATCCATGCGGTCTTTGTTTAATAAAATATCGGGGTCGGGGAAGTGGTTTAATAAAAACTGCCTAAAGCCTTCTTTGGAGTTTTCTATAATATCACCCTGGCGATAAGCGGCGCCGTCCCAGATGCGTGAAGAGTCGGGTGTGCCCACTTCGTCCATGTAGATGAGTTTATCGTTGCCGTGGCTGTCACGCACATAGCCAAACTCAAATTTGGTGTCTACAAAGATTTGGTCTAGTGCGGCCAGCGCGTCGCTGATTACATTAAAGCCTTGTTTTAATAAGCGCTCGTAGTGGTCTATGTCAGCGATGTTTTTAAAATTAAAGGCCGCGTAGTTGTCGGCTATGTTTTGACGGCTGATGTTAACGTCATCGGCTTCGGGTACGCCGGGCAGGCCTTTTAATATGCCTTTGGTGGACGGGGTGATTAAAACATCATCCAATTTTTGATCTTTCTTTAAGCCTTCGGGTAAGGTAATGCCACAAAATTCGCGCTCGCCCTTGCTGTAGGCGCGCCACATAGAGCCGGTAATATATTGACGGCAGATGGCTTCTATCATTACCGGTTGCGCTTTTTGTACTATCCACACAAAGGGGTGGGGGATATCCAGTATGTGGCTATCGGCCAAGCCCTGCTCTTTAAATAATTTAAACCAGTGATTGGAAATGGCGTTTAAGGCTGCGCCTTTGCCGGGTACGCCATTAAGACCACCCTCACCGCGCCAAATACAATCAAAGGCCGAGATGCGGTCGCTAATCACCATAATCGCCAAGGGGGTATCGGCGGGCACTTGATAGCCTTTTTCAGCGATGAGGCGCTGGCTGTCGGTGGTGCTTAGCCAATACACCGAGCGCACTTTGCCGCTGTGTACGGGTTTATCAGTGCGTATGGGCAGGTCGTCGTTAATGGCTAATACAGTATCGGCTAGGCTCATGGTACTCTCTGATGTTACTTCTTTTGGTAGGGGATTAGGGCGCAAATCATAGCAGATTACGCCTGTGGCGGCAGTGTCAATTTGGCGGTTGCGGCTTGTTATCTAGCAAGGCCAGGCTCTCATCAGCAAAGCCGCTACCGGCCTCGGTGAAAAAGTTAAAGACCTTATCTATACCCTGGCTAAGTAGTTTTTTCTGCTCATCTTCATAGCGGGCGATAGCGGCGATTTTACCTTTATACTTAACCGCGTTTAGTTGCTGGGTAACATTGGCGCTGTCTTCTATAGTGGGCAGTGATAGTAAAATCAGCTTTATTTTACTGATATCGAGTTTTTCCCAAAGGTCGGCATCTTCGCCATCACCGGCAAACACATGCATGCCTTTCTTTTTAAGGCCGCGTATACGACTCTGGTCTGCGTCCATGCCCCACACCTTATCGCCTAAGCGGCTATGCAGGGCCTGGTAGGCACCTTTGCCTACTCGTCCTAGGCCTATAACCAGTATTTCGGCATCTTTAGGTTGTATATAACGATCACTGGCTAAAGGCGTTTTGGATTCTAGGCGTTTAATCAGGGTCTTATGTTTGCCGTAGAACCGGTGAGCACCACGATAGAGTATGCTGGTAATTACAAAAGAAAAGGATGTGGATAGGGCTAAAATCACCAGCCACTCTTTGCTTATCCAATTAGCATTGGCCCCTAGGGCTACAACGATAAGGCCAAATTCACTAAAGTTACTTAGCGCCAGCGCGGTTAAGTAGGCAGTACGTGCTCTTAACTTTAGTTTTATAAAGACAGCAAAAAACAATAAAAACTTCAGTACTAGTAATAGGCAGATCAGTGCGGCGATGGAAATCATCTCTAGGTCGGGCAGGGCAATAAAGCCAATAGAGAGGAAAAAACCGATTAAAAATAAATCCCTAAAGTTCATCAGGGATTTGTTCAGTTCTGAGGCCGCAGCGTGGTGGCTGAGCAACATGCCAAACAGCAGTGCGCCTAGGTCACCTTTAAGCTGCAGGGCCTCAAATAACTGGTAGCCCCCTAGGGCAATACAAAAGCCGGTTAAAGGTAGCAGCTCACTGTGGCCTATATTGTTGAGCAGGCGGTTAATTATTGGCCGTACAAATACTAAGGCGATTAGCCCCACCGCATACTCAGAGGGGACTTTACCGGCACTGACGGCTAAAAAGATAACCGCGATAATATCCTGCATAACCAGCACGCCCATGGCGAGCTTGCCGTGGCGGGTTTTAATTTCGCCGCTTTCTTCTAATAACTTTATTGCACACACGGTGCTGCTAAAGCTAAAGGCAAAAGCGAGCAGGGCGGCAGCGCCGGGTTCTAGCTCGGTAAAATAGGGGGCTGATAGCAGGCCGATAAATAAAATAATACCGGTGGCCAAAGCCGTCCACAGGCTCATATGGCTAATCGAACCTATCCAAACCTCACGTTTAAATAAATCCTGCAGATGGATTTTTAAGCCTATGGTAAACAGCATTAGGGTAATGCCCATATTGGCGAGGCTGGTTAAGCTGTCGTTAGGCTGTATGCCCATGGCATTTAGGATAAAGCCGGCAATCAGGTAGCCTACCAGTGGCGGCAGGCCGATAAGCTTGGTGCTTAAACCGCAGGCAAAGGCGATTAATATCCAAATAAATTCCATAGCAGAGCTGCTCGCGAATATGAAAAAGAGCTTAGTTTACCGCCTAGCAGAGCTAAGAGCTATGTTGATGTTTAACCCACATCCACTTATCTGTATCATGGCCGCTCAATTTTTTTGGATGTGATTATGAAAGTTATTACCGCCAACGCTAATGGTATTAGGGCAGCGGCCCGCAAAGGTTTTTTTGAGTGGCTGGCTAAAGAGCAAGCCGATGTGGTTTGCATACAAGAGACCAAGGCACAGGTAGACCAGCTCAGTGATCCTATATTTCACCCCGAAGGCTATCACTGCTATTACTACGACGCTGAAAAGAAAGGCTATAGCGGTGTAGCACTGTACTGCAAAAAGAAGCCCAATAAAGTCATTAAAGGCTTGGGCTGGGACCCAGCGGATTCAGAAGGGCGCTATATACAAGCCGATTTTGATGGGGTGAGTGTTATCTCTATGTACCTGCCCTCAGGCTCTAGCAGCGAAGCTGTGCAGATTAAAAAAGATGGTTTCCTAGAAAATATTATGGAACACTTCAAAGCGCTGCGTCGTAAGCGCCGTGAGTATATTATTTGTGCTGATTGGAATATTTGCCATAAAGAGATAGACCTAAAAAACTGGAAACCGAATCAAAAGAACTCCGGCTTTTTACCCCACGAGCGCGCCTGGTTAGATACCCTGTATAACGAAGTAGGCTATGTAGATGCCTTTAGGGAGATCAATCAAGAACCAGAGCAATACACCTGGTGGTCTAATCGCGGCCAGGCCTGGGCTAAGAACGTGGGCTGGCGCATAGATTACCATGTGATTACCCCCGGCTTGGTGGATAAAATACAGTCAGCATCCATATACAAAGAAGAGCGTTTTTCAGATCACGCGCCCTTTATTATGGAATACGACATAGAGTACTAACAGCAGCGCGCACAGGTGATTGCCTAGGCGCTAGTAAAAGCGTTACAGTATGCGGCGATTTAGCCCGGTGGCGTAGGCCTAAGGTAATGCCGCTTTTGGTTAAACATTAAACAGTTTATAAGGTTAACAGTATGGATTTTATTTCTCAGGCTCACGCACAAGCAGCAGGCCAAGCTCCATCCGATGGCGGCATTATTCAATTGGTAATGCTAGTGGGTTTATTTGTGATGTTTTACTTTATCGCTATACGCCCCCAGCGTAAGCGCCAAAAAGAGCATACCGAAATGGTCAACGCGCTGGGTAAAGGCGATGAAGTGGTAACTACCAGTGGCATTTTGGGCAAGATTGTTAAAATTGAAGGCGATTATCTGCTACTCAATGTTAGCGATAATGTCGATCTTAAGTTTCAACGCCACTCTATACATGCGGTATTACCTAAGGGTACTTTGAAGAGTATCTAAGTAGGTTCTATAGATTGTGTGAGCGGCGACTTTTTAGTCGCCGTTTTTGCTTAAAACACAGTCGCTAGATGGCTAGTCTCTAGTTAATGGTCGCTGGTGTTTGTATTTTTACGAGAGCGGCCCAATACTCTAGAGACTAGAGACTGCAACATAAGGATTACCATGCCACAGGGCGCAAACGATAAGCTGGTTATTTCTATCTCCTCCAGAGCCTTATTCAATCTGGACGACAGCCATTTGGTGTACCAGCAGCAGGGCTTGGCAGCCTATCAGCAATATCAAATCGAGCACGAGGATGATGTGCTAGAGCCCGGTGAGGCTTTTCCCTTGGTGCGAAAATTACTGGCGATTAATAGCAAGCTAGAGGGTGAGCCGCGGGTAGAAGTGATACTGCTATCGCGTAACAGTGCCGATACCGGCCTGCGGGTGTTTAACTCCATAGAGCATTACGGCTTGGACATTAGCCGTGCCGCCTTTAGCGGTGGCCAAAGCCCATATCGCTATGTGTCAGCCTTTGGCTGCCATTTGTTTTTATCCACCGATGCCGGTGATGTGCGCTCAGCACTGGAGAACGGGGTGGCAGCGGCTACCTTGATGCCTTCACCACAGCGGGTATACGATGCCGAAGCCCCGTTAAAATTTGCCTTTGATGGTGATGCCGTGCTGTTTTCTGACGAGGCCGAGCAAATCTACAAGCATCAAGGTCTAGACGCCTTTACCGTAAGCGAGCGAGCCGCCGCTAAAACGCCGTTAACCGGTGGGCCTTTTAAGGCCTTTTTATCGGCCCTGCATGGCCTGCAGGCAGAGTTCCCGCCTGAGGATTCTCCCATACGCACAGCCTTGGTTACTGCCAGGTCAGCCCCGGCCCATGAAAGGGTGATACGCACCCTGCGCAGCTGGAATATACGTATAGATGAATCACTGTTTTTAGGGGGCTTACCTAAGGGTGACTTTTTAAAAGCCTATGGCGCCGATGTGTTTTTTGATGACCAGCAAGCCCATTGCGACTCCGCCAGCCAGCACGTGGCCACAGGCCATGTGCCACACGGGGTGGCCAATCCCTAGGCTTAAAGCTATGCCTCAGTTCATATCTAGAACAAATAGAAACTTTTGGGCAATTATTAGGCGAAATTAGTTATATGGGCTATGTTTTAAAGGTCGTAACCGTATCCGTTTACTAAAACAATAAGTAATAACAAGATAAGCAATAAAACAAGGCGAGTTAGTAAGGCATTAACACTGTTTTTATTAGCATCGAGCCGGAGGGTAGTATGAAATTACAACAGTTGCGCTACATCTGGGAAGTGGCACATCACGATTTGAACGTATCGGCCACTGCTCAAAGTTTATATACCTCACAACCGGGTATCAGCAAGCAAATACGGCTGCTGGAAGATGAGCTGGGGGTAGAGGTATTTTCCCGCAGTGGTAAACACCTAACCCGTGTCACCCCGGCCGGCGAGGCCATACTTAAAACCGCGGGTGAAATACTGCGCAAGGTTGAGAGTATTAAGCAGGTGGCGCAGGAGTTTAGTGATGAGCAAAAGGGCAGCTTATCCATAGCCACCACCCACACCCAGGCACGCTATGCCTTGCCTAAAACCATAGAAAATTTTATCAATCGCTATCCCGAGGTGTCGCTGCATATGCACCAGGGCACGCCTATGCAAATCTCCGAACTGGCCGCCGATGGCACGGTAGATTTTGCCATAGCCACCGAGGCTCTGGAGTTATTTAGCGACTTAATCATGATGCCCTGTTACAAGTGGAACCGGGCCATAATCGTACCCAAAGATCATCCCTTAGCGCAGGTAAGTAATATTACCCTAGAAGATGTGGCTGCCCACCCCATAGTCACCTATGTATTTGGCTTTTCGGGGCGCTCCAAATTGGATGAGGCCTTTATTGCCAAGGGCTTAGCCCCCAAGGTGGTGTTTACCGCCGCCGATGCCGATGTGATTAAAACCTATGTGAGGCTGGGCTTGGGTATAGGCATAGTAGCTAAAATGGCCTTTAACGAAGAACTGGATAGCGACCTAGTCGCCATAGATGCCAGCCATCTATTTGCCCCCAGTATTACCCGCATAGGCTTTAGGCGCGGCACCTTTTTACGCGGCTTTATGTATGAGTTTATTGAGCTATTCGCCCCGCACCTCACCAAATCAGTGGTAGAGGACGCATACCAGCGCCACACCAAGCAAGAGCTGGATGAGCTGTTTGAACATATAGAGCTGCCTGAGTATTAAGCTGCTATTCAACAACTAGTCCAAGCCGCACATGTTGCGGCTTTTTTATGTGCAGCTAAAAACCGTCCGCTGCTTGTGCATCGTGCAAACCAGCCAGCAGTCACTCCAAACTTGATTTGGGGTCCATGGCCAGTGTGCGTATTAGAGCGACACTTAATAGATTCCGGCTAAAGACATGCCGGAATGACGGGATGGAAATAACAGCTTGGTGCACAGTCTGTCAGCACATCTCCCCAAACTTGATTTGGGGTCCATAGACTAAGTAGGTGTTTGGAGTGGCGCTTAATAGATTCCGGCTAAGGACATACCGGAATGACGGGATTGAAATAACAGCTTGGTGCACAGTCTGTCAGCACATCTCCCCAAACTTGATTTGGGGTCCATAGACTAAGTAGGTGTTTGGAGTAGCGCTTAATAGATTCCGGCTAAGGACATACCGGAATGACGGGATTGAAATAACAGCTTGGTGCACAGTCCGTCAGCACATCTCCCCAAACTTGATTTGGGGTCCATAAGCTGTGGCAATAGCAGCGACTGAGGGAGTTGAGCCCAAGCTATATCTTAAGCAACGAGCTATGGGCTATTTACCTGGCCTCAGGCCATAGCTGAGTTGCAGCAGGGGTGGTAGAATCAGCGCCTTTTACAGCCATGCAAGCCTTTAGGAGTCCACGTGGAAATAGCCTGTTTAGATTTGGAAGGGGTATTAATCCCTGAGATTTGGATTAACTTTGCCGAAAAAACCGGCATAGAAGAACTCAAAGCCACAACCCGAGATGTACCCGATTACGATGTATTAATGAAACAACGTTTACGCATCTTAAACGAGCACGGTTATGGCTTGCCCGATATACAGGCGGTAATCAGCGAATTATCTCCTATGGAAGGGGCTGCAGAGTTTTTAAACTGGCTGCGTGAGCGTTTTCAAGTGGTAATTTTATCCGACACCTTTTACGAATTCGGTATGCCCTTTATGAAGCAGCTGGGTTACCCCACCTTGTTGTGTCACAAGCTAGAGGTGGATGAAAACGGCAAGGTTACCGACTACAAACTGCGCCAGGCCAACCCCAAGCGCCAAGCCGTAATAGGTTTTCACTCCATGTACTATCGCACCATAGCGACTGGTGACTCTTACAACGACACCGCCATGTTAGCCGAAGCCGATGCTGGTATTTTATTTAAATCACCGGACAATGTGATTGCTGAGTTCCCACAGTACCCAGCCGTACATACTTACGAAGATTTGAAAAAAGAATTTATCAAAGCCAGTAATCGCGACCTTAGCCTGTAATAAGCTAGGTTAAGACGAAATAAAACGGCGCACTCATCACCATGGGGCGCCGTTTTTTTATGGGGTTGCGATTAGCAGTACAACCCCGCAGCACGTCACCCCAAACTTGATTTGTGGTCCAAAGGCCGCGCAGGCTTGTACTTGGGCGCTAATGGATTCCGGCTAACAGCATACCGGAATGACGAGTGGCGAATAAATGAATGCTTCAGTCATCAATAAGTAAAAATGAAAAGGCGTTGCGGCCAACAAACCGCGACAGTGACAGAACCGTAGCACCACCCCCGCAGCACGTCACCCCAAACTTGATTTGGGGTCCATAGGCTACGCAGGCTTGTACTTCGGCGTTAATAGATTACGGCTAAGGGCATGCCGGAATGACGAAGCGTCATGGCTCTAGACGAAGCATACAGTGCCAGCGCCCAAGAAACATGATCAACAAAGCCATGTATTAGCGCTATAAAAACACCAGTAATTACGGTTAAAATCCGTCGTGCTGATATCGGGTCGTTAATAACAGCCCTGCACACTAAGCAGCATTACACAATAATTGATTATTCATATAGTCACCAACAAGCTAAGCAAGCGGGCACAAAACCTTATGTATAAACTACTAAAAACACCCGGCGCCATTTTTTATGTGCTTGCTTTATTTCTTAATGCCTTTATAGATTTAGGCCATAAAATCATTATTCAAAACACCCTGTTTAAAGCCTACGATGGCCAAGAGCAGGTGATATACACCGCTATAGTCAATGCCCTGATTCTTTTGCCATTTATTTTATTGCTGTCGCCAGTAGGCTTTATTGCTGATAAATACCCCAAACATCAAGTGATGCGTTTCTCGGCATGGCTGGCTGTGGTGGTGACTTTATTTATCACAGCTTGTTATTACCTGGGCTGGTTTTGGCAGGCCTTCGCCTTAACGTTTGTGTTGGCTATACAGTCGGCATTTTATTCGCCGGCAAAATACGGTTACATCAAATTTTTATTTGGGGTAGAGCGCTTGGTGCCGGGCAACGGTTTAGTGCAGGCGGTCACTATAGTTGCCATTTTAGCGGGTACCGTGGTGTACTCTTTGTTTTTTGAAATGCTTTATCCCGCTGGCGTAGTCGACCCAAAAGTGATTTTACAACATATAGCGGTTATCGGCTGGTTGCTGGTGATTAATGCCATTTTTGAGCTAATCATGACGTATAAGCTGCCACAGTTAGAGCAGGGCGACCCTGAAAAAACCTTCCCCGTTAAAGCTTATCTGCAAGGCCGGTTAATGCGCCAGCTGGCTGCACTGGTTTGCAAAAAATCGATTATCATCTGGGCTATTATTGGCCTGGCTTTATTTTGGTCGGTGGGGCAGGTGATGCTGGCGGCGTTCCCTGCCTATGCCAAGGCGCAGTACGGGGTAAGCAATACCTTAGTCATACAAGCGGTATTAGGTTGTGCCGGTTTAGGTATAGTGTTGGGCTCGTGGCTAGCGGCAAAATTATCGATCAATCAAATACGCATAGTTTTAATCCCTATAGGTGCTATAGGGGTGGCGCTATGCCTCAGCGTATTAACCTTTGCCGGCTCTATAGTTTTATCCGCTGTATTATTTGTCGGTGTCGGCGCTATGGGCGGTTTAATGATTGCGCCACTTAATGCGCTGATACAATTTCACAGCCAAGAGCATGAGCTGGGCCACGTGCTGGCCATGAATAACTGGCTGCAAAACGTCGCCATGGCCAGCTTTTTAGGCTTAACTGTCTGGTTTGCTGTGCAGGGCTATAGCAGTGAGTTGTTATTGCAGTTGATTGCTATATTGGCTTTGCTGGCTAGTACTTTGCTATTGTTTTATTTCTTTTATAAAAATAACAAGCAGCGTGTACAGCGAAAGCAATAGGCTGATGTTTTTATATCCCTAGCCCCAAACTTTACGCTTTAGCCTTGCCCCGTGAGTTGAAAGGCCGCCCAGTAAAAAGGGTGGTTGTTGCTACTGTTTATCATTTGCTGCTGTGCACTGCGCAGAGCCTGGCCGTAGTTTTGCTGGCTAATCCCTTGATAAAATAAATTCATAAGTTGTTGGGTGCCGCTGTCGTCTACTTTCCATAGGCTGGCGATAATGTTGTCGCTGCCGGCGTATAAAAAGCCGCGGGTTAAACCTATGACTTCGTCACCGTTGGCCAAGCTGCCCAGGCCGGTTTCGCAGGCGGATAGCACAACTAGGCTGGCGTTGAGTTGTAGTTGGTAAACCTCACCCATAGTTAGTTCGCCATCATTGCTGGCGTCTTTGGCTAACAGCAGGCGTGATTGCTGAGCCCGGCGGCTGTTAAATTCGCCATGTGAGGCTATGTGTAAAATACCGTATTGCTGGCCTTGTTGTTTGAGCAGGGTTTCTGTTGCCTGTTGTTGGGTCACTATAGCGCTGTTATTGATGAGTGTAGCGATGCGTTTAACCTCTTGCTCGGCACCGGGCAAATCTACGGTGGGGTTGCCCATAGCTAATAGGGAGTGCTGCTTGTTAGCGCTATCACGGTTGAGGAATGCCGCCACACTGGCGCTGGGTAGGTGGCTAATAGCCCTTTGTTCAATCAAAAACTGTTGGCCGCTGTGTAGCGAGGCAAAGGGTAGGTAGTGCAAAGCGCCACTGGCAACGATGGTGAGTTCGGCGTGATCGTTTAATTGTAGCGGGCTAATAAGCTCTTGATAGAGTTGCTGCGAGAGTTGCTTATAGCGCTGGCTGTTTTTATTTTGTAATTGTTTTCTATAGTCGCTAATGCGTAAGTTTAGTTGTGCCGCATTAAGCTTAAGCGTTTGTATGTTATTAGCGGTGACTTTAAAGGCATACCATTGGTCATCTAATTCAAGATATTCCACCAACACTTGTGTAGGGCTGAGTAAGGCTTGCAGCTCTTGTGCGTTAAAAGGCGTAACGGTGGTTAGTGATTGGGTTTCTATTTGTTTGATAGCGGCACGATCGCGGCGGCTATTTTTTAAACCGCGTAGGCCAGTACTGGTAGCGGCAGTGGCTGCGGGCTGCGGGTTAAAAGCTAGCGGCGCTAGGCTAATGCTGTTGGGCAGTTGTTCGCGTCGGGCTTGGCTGTCGGCTAGCATATCTACTAACGCGCGGCTGCGTGCGCGCTCAGCCGTTACAAAGGCTTGCTCATCGCGGCCTAGTTTTATAAGCAGGGCTATGGCGCGTTGATAGGCGCTGGCTTTGTCGCCAACAAAACCAATTTTTTGAGATTCTACCGAGATATTGCCACGGCTATTTTCTACTAGCTGCATGGCCAGTTCATAAGCCTGTAAGGCGGCGGCTAGTTGCCCTTGCTGCTCAAGGGCATAGCCTTTTTGGTAGGCGCTTAACCAGCGGATTTCGCTAAAGGAGGCGCTATCTCCATCGTTAAGGATATTGTTGGCGTGTTTTAGGCTCAGTGCCCAATCTTTATTGTTAGCGGCAATGAGTGCTAATTGTAACTGCTCCCTAAACTGTAAGCCGGTAAACAGCCGTTCGGTCAGCGCGTCTAAACCATAGTTTGCGCTAAACCCCGCCATTTTGGCGAAAGCCCCGTTGCTATTAAAACCGCTTAGGGCTGTGACAAAGTCACCTACTGCCAGCACGGCGCTGCTGCCCACTGCGAAATAGCCCATTAGGGTTTGGCCTATTTCGCTGGCGCTTATTGTCATGGGGCGCATGTGTTGATAGTCACCCAGTTCAAACAATACGGTGTTGAGGTAATACTGCCTGGCCCGCTGAAAGCTGTTGTGTATATCGCCGCCATCGCTGGTTTTGTGTAGCCGAGTAATTGTTTTTATATGTTCGGCGGCTAGTTGCGGGCGACCTAAACGAATTTCACTTTGGGCCGCTAGCGTGGCGCTCATTAATATATCGTAGGACCAGTGAAATTTTTCATTGCCGCCGGGCAGGGCATAATCATCGCTGCTGCGTTTGCCTTGATTATCGGGCTGAGGGCCGCCAGCGTATACATACATAAAACTTAAATCGCTGCGCTGGCTAGGGGCCTGCCATTGTTGTTCGCCCAACTCATAATAATTTTTTAAAGCGCTGTTGGCGTGGTCTAGCGCCTGTGTATATTGCCCTAATTGAAACCAGGCTTCAGCCAATAGGCGATGCTTGCGGGCTTCCACCTCTTGTGGAAATAGCGCGGTGGTATAGGGTGTTTCGGCAATTAAGGGCTGGCCGGCACGGGCATAGCTGGCGTACTCAGGGTATTGATTATGTTTGCGCATAAGGCCTAGGGTGAGGGCGAAAGAGCTGCGTTGCCACACCGCCATGCAATCATAAAACTGGCTGTAGTGGCCTAGGCTTAAATGGGCGTGGCACAGTGCATCTAAGCGGGTAATTTGGTCTGATAAATCGCGGGGCTGATAGCGTTGGGTTAAAGCCTGTAATTGCCCTTCATAATGTAACTCAGTGGGGGCCATCATGGCCTCGTCTGTGTCATCACTTAATAATGCCGGGTAGGGTGCGGCTAAGCTGACCGAGGCGGCAGTCAATAGAGGTAAAAATGAGGCTAACAACAGGGCTTTTTTCATAGGGCTGCACTCACGCTAACAATTTTCTCAATCACGGCGTCTATAAAATTGGTTTTATTACGTACGCTGTTAATGGCAAAGAGGTTATTAATCTTTAACTCATCATCCATTGCGGTTAATTGCATGCGTTCTTCATGGCTAAAGGTTTTTTGCTGCTGTGCTTTGCTTAGTGTTATATCGCCAGCAATAACAATATCCGCTGTAGAAAAAGTGACTAAGGCTTTGAGTTCGCTAGTGATAGTGTCGCTAACACGGTTTAGTTTTATGTGTAGGCTTTGCCATTGACAATCACTGTTGCTATTAATAGCTATACGGCCATCATGCTGTAGGTATTTTATAAACTGCTGCTTAATCACGGAGTCCAAATGCTGGTGGCTGCTATCTATAAAAACGGGATCGCTAACACTTAGCTGAAACTGGCACACCTTAATAGCAGTTGCATTCGGGTGGGGCTGTGGCGCCATTAGGCCTATATGTTGTTGATAATAATTAAAATCAACGCAGCCGCTAAGTGCGCTGACTAATATTAGATAGCTACATAGACGGCTTAATGAATAGCGGGAAATAAGAGTTAACATAGTAGAAGCCTAAGTATGAGGGTAGTTAACATAGCTATGGAATGAAACTGCTTAGCGACGCTGAGTAGTAAACAGTAGTACCGCTTCTGTGGCTGTACTCAGCTCTTGGCTGCTGGTTTTTTTCTTTTTTAAACCACGGGTTTGCATTACCGCCTGATTAATATTGTGGGATAGCACATAGTACTCACTGCTGGGTTCATAGTTATAGCTGGGTAATTGATTAACCATGTCGCTGCGGCTGGCAATGACTTGTAAGCTTTCTACACCATAGGGTGGGGAAACAATAAAACTGCCTATAGAAACCCATTTATTTACTTCATCGGCATTCACATAGTAAACAAAGCGGCGATCGCCTTGGGCCTCGTTAATATCGATCAGATAAGAGAGCTCGTTTTGTCCATTTTTAGTGTGGCCTACTACATAAAAATAGCCGGGCTTGTTCACTTTAATCAGTATTTCTATTTCTTCTCCATCTACAAACAGCAATTGCCTTTGGCCCTTGTTGGTGGCTACTTGTACATTAAAATCGCTGGCTACTGCATAGCCTGCGTGTAATAGGCGGTCAAAGTCTGGCGCTATAGGTTTGGTGGCTAAATGTTGATAACTACTGGGTGCCAGCTGTGCCAAGCGACTGCTAATAATATTACCTTGGGTATCACTAAGCGTGTAATTAACGCTAATACCTTGATCGTTAATTTGATATTCACCATTAAAAATATAGCGTGCTTGCTCTAGGTTATTGGCGCGCGCAAGTCGTTGGTTAATTTCTGTTAGCAGGGCGGCGGCAAAGGGGGTTATTTCCCTAGAGTGTTTTAAGGTGGCAGGCTGTGCATAGACCTGCCCCTGTGTTATTCCCTTGGTGAGTAGCTTGGCCGCTAGGCTTAAGCTAGGGGCGGCGGCCTCTAATTGCGCTAGCTGTAACTTAAGCTGCTGCGGGCTAATGCTGATAGGGGCGGGATGGTTTTGCGGGCTGAGATAGAGCAAAACCGTGGCAAACTGCTCATAGCGCTGGTAATCGGCCAATAGCTTGAGTAGCTGGGGGTAGTGCTGCGTGCGGGGTATATTGGCTAAGGCCGCGTATTGTTGCTGAATTTGTTGGGCTAGCTGCTGGGTTTTAGCATGATACAAGCCGCTGGCTACTTGGCTGTCCATGTTGGCTTGGCATAGCTGGCCTTCGGGGCTGGGGTAGCAATCTAGCTCCACCCCTATCATGGGTAGGTTGCTGCTGCTGTGGCTGCTACTGCTAAAGTTGCTGGCACCGCTGCTGTCTTCTTGTAGCGTAGAGCTGCTTTCTATTTGCACAAAAATACTGCTGGCTAAGGCGCTAAGCGCTGCGTTTTTGGCGCTGGCTTCATCGCTGCCATAAGCTTGGGCGCTGAGTGTGCGAGCTTGGCTAAGGCTGTGGCAGGCGAGGATAAGGATTAGGCTAATGAGTGCTTTGCTAAAGCTGGGGCGGTTATGCGAAGTAATACGGCTAAACATCATCATTCCATAAAAATGCCAAGGCTTAGGTGTTGCGCTGGCTGGTTATTATTCCTATACAGCTTAGCGTATTAATGGCGCTGTATGTTTTTAAAATAGCTGCGAATGCTCAAAAAACAAACGCCTTGTTATTGCTGGCCAGTCTAACGCACTAACTTATCTAGGTGTAACAAAAATAAATTGAATAACTCCGCCTGTGTGTTGATGTCTAGGCGTTCATAAATATTTTTTCTATGCACCTTCACTGTCGAGGGGCTGATATCCAAAGCCTTAGCCAGTGACTTGGAAGAGTGGCCCTGTAATATCAGTTGCGCTACCTGTTGCTCTCGTGGGGTTAGTTGTTCACTGCAAAAATTTTCAAAGGCGCTAGCTACTGGTGAGTGATCATTACTGTGCAGGGGGGGCTGTAGTGCATAAAACTGTTGCACCACAGCATTCAATAGCGGTGTGGTGGCGGCCAAACTGTTGAGGTTGTCACGGGTAAAAACCTCGTGGTGGTTACGGCGAGCTAGTGATATCACTAGGCTACTTTGTTGATCTACAGGTATAAAAATACCAAGTTCATCGGCTAGGTCCAGATCACGATAGTAAAGCTGAAAATACTCTGTGTCTTCAAAATTATCGGGGGCAAAGTCATCCAGATGATAAATACCATTAAGCTGTGGCTGTTTTATTAACTCGCTATAAAAAGGGTCTAATAAATATAGCCCTTGGGTGTATTTAATGACTGCCTTATGCCGCTTGGGGTTGGGGTAGTCATCGTAGAGTAGACTGGGTGCTTGTTGTGTTGAGTAAAGCAAAACAATGGCAGTATCAAACACTAACCACTGCTGAATAGCGTTAACCAGCTCGCCGGCCATATTGGGGGCTTGCTGGCTGAGTAAAGCCTGTGCCATGTGCTGGTGCCATTGTTGTAGTGCTGCAAGGTCGGGCATGGTTAACTCGATAGCGTTGAGGCTGCAAGGGCTTAGGCCTTGCTGTTATTTGGGTGTTATTTTGTGGATACGGCTGTTTAAGCTGCAATACTGGCTAAATAAATTTGTAACCGTACCCCTATGGGACTATTCACCCAGCTTAAACCACTTTGTATAGTTATTTCAAATTGGTTTTATAGAGGTCATGCCATGAGAGAAGTAACCGTAGCAGCAACCCAAATGACGGTAAGTTGGGATTTAGATGATAATGTTAATAAGGCTGAGCGTTTAATACGCGAAGCTGCCGCGAAAGGCGCTAATATAATTCTGATTCAGGAATTATTTGAAGCACCCTATTTTTGTATAGAGCAAGATGCAAAGCATTTTAAATTAGCGACCAGTTTAGAAGAAAACACCAACATCAAACGGTTTCAAGCCTTAGCCAAAGAGCTAAATGTGGTTTTGCCCTTTAGCTGGTTTGAAAAAGCGGGTAAGGCATTTTTTAACTCTATGGCAATGATAGATGCCGATGGCAGTATCTTAGGGGTATACCGTAAATCACATATACCCAATGGCCCCGGTTATCAAGAGAAGCAATACTTCAACCCCGGCGATACCGGTTTTAAAGTATGGGATACCCAGTTCGCGAAAGTGGGTGTGGGTATATGCTGGGATCAGTGGTTCCCCGAGTCGGCCCGCTGCATGGCCTTATTAGGTGCAGAAATTTTAATGTATCCTACGGCCATAGGTTCAGAGCCGCCACCAGCGCCACCGTTGGATTCTCGCTATCACTGGCAACGGGTAATGCAAGGCCATGCCGGTGCTAACATCATGCCTTTAGTTGCCTCTAATCGCATAGGTATTGAGCGCGCTACTCAAGATGACAATTATGCCATTACCTTTTATGGCTCATCTTTTATCGCTGATTACACGGGCGAGAAAGTACAAGAGGCTAACGACAGCGATGAGACGGTATTGGTGCATACCTTTGATTTAGACGCTGTAGCCGAATATCGAGAAAGCTGGGGTGTTTACCGAGATAGACGTCCTGAGTTATATCAACCTATAGCGACTTTAGATGGTCAGTTGCCACACCATGCTAGAAAATAATTAGTTCCCCTTATATAAATAACGGTCACATAGCTTGTGGCCGTTTTTTGGTTTTGGGATGATGGATTCCGGCTAACAGCCTGCCGGAATGACGGGGTGATGTTGGCTTACGAGTACGTCACCCCAAACTTGATTTGGGGTCCATGGGTGCCTAGGTATGCACAGCGGTGTTGATGGATTCCGGCTAACAGTCTGCCTGAATGACGGGGTGATATTGGAGTGCGGGTACGTCACCCCAAACTTGATTTGGGGTCCATGGGTGCCTAGGTATGCGCAGCGGTGTTGATGGATTCCGGCTAACAGCCTGCCTGAATGACGGGGTGATATTGGAGTGCGGGTACGTCACCCCAAACTTGATTTGGGGTCCATAGGTTACGTAGGTATGCACAGCGGTGTTGATGGATTCCGGCTAACAGCGTACCGGAATGACGGGGTGATGTTGGATTGAGGGTACGTCACCCCAAATTTGATTTGGGGTCCATGGGTGACTGGGCCGGGCCCATTTGGTTGTGGCTAATAGCATAGCGCAATGGCAACTGAGCCGGGTCAGTAAGCTAAGCCGATCTGGTGCTTTAAGCGTTGCTGGTTAGGGCTGTTCGCCAGTCGTCGGGCAGGGCGCTTACTTTTTGTTGCTGATAATCAAAATACACCAAGCCTGTTTTCGCATGAGCAATAGCGGCGCCGGTTTTTTTATTGGTAATGTTATAAAAAATATCACAGCCGTATTTATTAAAATCGCCCGCTGCTATATCAAAGCTTAAGATATCACCGTAAAAACCTTCGCCTTTATAAATAATAGCCGAGTCGGTCATAATTATATGATCTTCGTTATAACCGTGGGCGGCTAAAAAATGTAACCTAGCTTCGTTGATTAATGCCAGCACGGCATAGTTGCTCATGTGGCCGCCATTGGTGTCGTTAACACGTACGGTTAATTCGGTGTTGAAAGTATAGTGCTCAGGCATATCTATGCTAACCCGCGCCATGGCTGTTTCCTTTTATCATTGTTTGTAGAATAAAAATATGTAATACAAAACTCCCCGCTTAGCGGGGAGTGGCAGAAAAGTTTAAACAAAGCTTGCAGCAAAGGCTACGCTTGTTACAAACATTTACATGAACAAGAGATAGGGTGGGACAAATCCGGCCGCACAATTTCACAACTGTATTTTTTACGGTTGGCACATACCGATGCCGATACGTCTCTAGAGGTACAGGTTAAATTGCTGGTATTGCCGGGGTAGCTTTGGCATTTTTTGTTGGGGTCTACACAGCCGCTGGGGCATTGTGGGTCGGCATTGCCAGAGCAATTTAAGCTTACCCAAGCGCTGGTGGCTTTGCGTTTTGCTTTCTCTTCGTCGCAGTCTTCACCTCTGCCGGTGAGTTGCGAGTTGGGGGTATTGGGGTTGCCCGGCGAGCAAAAGCCGGCAGTTTTAGTGGGCGGGTTTATCTCTTGTTGTACCGGTGGTGGGTGTTTTTCGATTTCATTATTTGCAGGGCTGTTGTTACTAACGGGGTCGCAAGCGCTTAGCAGTACCGCGCTTAGGCTAATACTTAGTAGGGTTTTAAAAAAAGTCATATCACCGCTCCTGTTATCTTGTTGATATTTAGGTTGGGCGAGTAAAGGTCGATAAAACGGTAAATCCTCTGGTTTACTCAGGCTTACAGCGATTAAATACTGCGCTAAATTGGCCTTAATGGCCAGCATCTTTTGTTATTGGTTTTGCTCTAAGCAATTAAGAATTTTTCCCACCTTGGAGTAGCACTCTTGGTATTCATCTTCGCATTGTGAATCGGCAACAATGCCGCCGCCGGCCCAGCAGTGTAGTTGCCCTTGCTGGCAGTACAGGGTGCGTATGGCGATATTGGTATCCATGTGCCCGTCGCAGCTGATGTAGCCTATGCTGCCGCAGTAGGCGGAGCGGCGATGGCTTTCCAACTCTTCAATAATTTCCATGGCGCGTTTTTTGGGCGCACCTGTAATGGAACCACCGGGAAAGGCACCGGCTAATAAGTCTAAGGCGCTGGTGTTGGGCTTAAGGCTGCCGCTAATAGTGCTCACTAAATGGTGCACGGTTTCAAAGCTTTGCAGCTCAAATAGTTTTTCTACTTTGATAGAGCCTGGCAGGCAGTTTTTGCCCAGGTCGTTGCGCAGTAAATCTACAATCATCAAATTTTCGGCGCGGTCCTTGTCGCTGTTTAGCAGCTCTTGCGCTAAGGCCGCATCTTGCTCGGGATTGCTGCTGCGTTTGCGGGTGCCTTTAATGGGGGCGGTGCTCACTTGCTGGCCTATGCACTGTATAAAACGCTCCGGTGACAGGCTGAGTATGGGCTGCTGGTTAAATTCCAAATAGGCTGAAAAGGGCGCAGCGGTGACAGGGCGCAATTGCTGGTAAGCCAGCCAGGGGTCGCCTTGGTAGGCGGCGCTAAAACGTTGCGCTAAATTAATTTGGTAGCAATCCCCGGCCTGTATATAGCGCTGCACTTGGCTAAAGGCGCGCTGGTATTCAGTTTTACTAATACAGGGGGTAAAGGGCTGGCTAAGGCTAAATGCTGATGTGGGTGTCTTATTAGCAGTAGCGCCTGTATTGACTGCTGTAGTGGGTGTCTCAATAGTAGCTATCTCAATAGTAGCTAATAGCGTTTTCACCTCACTCAGCAGTTGTGGCTGGCACTGCGGGTGGGCTACCAGTAGGGTTTGTTGCTTTTGGTGATCATTAATTATGGCCCAGGTGTATATCCCTGCTAGGGCTATGGGGTGTTGGCTGTCGTTAATTACATGGTTGGGTAGTTTGTGCAACTGCCTGCCCAGATCATAGCTAAAGTAACCTATGGCACCGCCAATAAAAGGGAGCTGCTGTGGGTTTGCTACCTGTGTATCCAATGTGTTTAGAGCTACAGCCAGGCGCTGAAAATAATGCTCGCTAGTTGGGCTGTCACGTTCATCACTGATTAGGGCTATGGGGGCGGCGCTGATAATGTCATAGCGCCCTTGTTGGGCGTAGGGTTTGCCACTATCCAAAAAAACGGGCTGTGGCAAAACACGTATTGCTGCAAATAGTGGGCTGCTATCAGGGCTGTAAGGTAGCTCCTCTATCGTCAAAGATGTCATTAACGGTGGTACTCGGGGTAAAGGCGGATTGTTGACTATAGTCTTAGCAGTGCTGGCGCTGCAGGCGCGAAATTGTAGCCTTTTAACCACCCTAAAAGAAGCTGTGGTTTAGTGAAAGCACTGTTTTTGAGTGCCGGTGCATGCTGCAAGAAGCGTTGAATTAGTGAGTTAGTGATAATTTATGATACCTATTTTGAGCTTTTATAACCTATTCACTGAACAGCCGTTCAACGATAATCCCCGCCTGCAACGCTGTATAGCTCGTGCTTAGCCCGCTACAGGCTTATATCAACAGCTGCAATATGACCTACTAATAGAGACTGTTACACCATGACTGAACATGCCAAATCTCAGCCAACTACGTTGCCGCCCAGCGTAGAAAACCCCTTTGAAATTCCTAAAACCCAAGCCTTTGATGTGCCGGGGCAAATCGCCAGCGAGCCGGGCATCTACGAGCAGTCACTACAGGCTGGGCAAGCGCTAATCAATAAGCCTAGGCAGGCGGCAGGCATACCAGCTATAGAAAAACAACACCAAAAAAACCGTATGACGGTATGGGAGCGCCTAGCGGTGCTGGCCGATGATGGCACTGAGCCCACCATCTTGTTTCAAAACTGGGGGCCTAATTTAGATGGCGCCTCGCTGGTTACTGCCTTGGTCAAAATTAATCGCCGTGATGTGGCCGTGTATGGCCACGATTTTACCGTGCGCGCAGGCTCCATGGATGCCACCAACGGTAAAAAATTGGCTCGCCTATTTGAGCTAGCCGCCAAACGCAAAATCCCCTTGGTGGGCATGAACGACAGCGCCGGAGCCTATGTGCCCGCAGGTGTGGGTGGCTTGGATGGCTACGCCGAAGCCTTTACTGGTTTGCGTCGTTTAAGTGGTGTGGTGCCATCTATCATGTGTATGTTTGGTTTTAATGCCGGTGGCGGCTCTTACTTGCCACGCCAGGGTAGTTTTGTAATACAGCCCAACAACACGTTTTTTGGCTTAACCGGCCCCGGCGTGGTGAAATCTGTATTGGGTGAAGATGTAACCCCCGAAGAGTTGGGCGGCCCTAGTGTGCACAGTCAATCAGGCGTTACCGACTTTGTAGTGCCCGATGAAGTGGCGGCCCTGCAAAAAGTAAAACAATTATTAAATTACCTGCCGGCAAACAATGCCGAGTTAGCGCCGTTTCAGCCTACCTCTGATCCCATTACCCGTAAAACCTGGGATATAGATATACTGCTGAAAAAAGCCTTTAACTCACCCACCGGTTTTAATACGCCTTTTGATATCAGCATTTTAATTCAGCAGCTGTGTGACCACGGCGATTATTTTGAAATTCAACCCGAGCGCGCTCGCAATACTATTTGCGCCTTGGGCCGCATGGGCGGCAATGTAATGGGTTTTGTCGCCAATAACTCAGCAGTAGGCTCTGGCCAAATTGATATCGCCGCCGCCTACAAAAATGCGCGCTTTATACGTTTTTGCAATCTCTACAATATCCCCATTATTTTTATGGAAGACACCACCGGCTTTTTACCCGGCAAAGAGCAAGAGGCTGGCGGCATAGTGCAGGCGGGTAGGGCGATGTTAGATGCCATTATCGATTTGCGCACACCGCGCTTTTTATTGATTGTGCGCAATGCCTTTGGTGGAGCTTACGCCTCTTACAACAACTATCCCACCGGTGCTGATTTTGTGGTGGCTTTACCAACTTCACGCTTGGCGGTAATGGGGCCAGCCGGTGTTGAATTTGTTTATAAAAATGAGTTGCGCGAAATTCGTGGCTCAGTGGCCAATCGCATCGCTACTGCGGTAGAGCGTTTAACCGCTGATGGCCTAACTGAGCAAGATGCGTTAGCTGCCGCCCAAGAGTCAGTAGCTAACTGGGTTAAAGCGCAAGAGGCCGACCTAACCGCCCGCTACGAGCGTGAATTGATGAACCCTAACGAGGCGCTAAGCCTAGGCTCAATTTCACAAATCGTAATGCCCTCGGACTTAAGACAAGTTTTAGGCGAACAAATGGCTTTCCACTTGCAGCATTATACGGCCGAGCCTTTAAACGCCGTGCAACGTGAATTTCATTAAGACTATAGCCATGACCATAATGAACAAGAGGTTGACTACTGTGCAACACAGCAACGATTACTATTTAAATAACCCGCTAATCCATCAGCAGCGGCAATTAAAAAATCACCCCTCGGCCTGGGTGCAAAGCTTTCACTGTGAAGATATAAAACCTTTAATCATCTGCCGCGGCCCTATACGTAAAGAGGCTATGGATGTTTTTGATGAAATGGGTATTAACAACTACGGCATTTTATTATCCGAAAAAGATTCCATCACCTATACCAATGCCCTGGCTCCCGAGTTGCGTAAACTCACCGACCCCTCGCGGGTACACCGGGTACCCGATTACACCGGCGCCACCAAAGAGGAGCGTGCCGCACGCATACAGCAAATTATCAGTATTGCTAAAGCCAATGCTTATGATGCGATTTTTGCCGGTTATGGCTTTATGTCAGAAGATGCCGAAATGGTTGAAGCCATGGAGCAGGCTGGCCTTAATTTTATAGGCCCAGGTTCTCACACCCAGCGCGCGGCCGGCATGAAAGATCAGGCCAAACGCACCGCCTTAGAAACCGGTGTGTCGGTAACCCCGGGGGTTAACAATGCCACTTCTTTAGCGTTGTTTGCTAAATATGGCAGGGAAGGTCTAGAGACCTGCGCCAAAGAGCACAAACTAACGGTGGACTTTACTGCCTGTAAAGATGATGAAGAAAAAGCCCTGGCTTTGTTAGCGGCTTCATACCGTGCGGGTATAGATATAATCACGGCTGCCGACATAGGCGCGGCCTTACAAGTTGAAGCCAAGCGTATGTTGGCTGAAAAACCCAACAACCGTTTTCGCTTAAAGGCGATTGCCGGTGGCGGTGGCAAAGGCCAGCGCATACTCAAGTCGGCGAATTCTTACACAGGTGCAAGCCTGGAGGAAAAAGTAGAAAAAGCTGCTGCTAAAGTACCCGCGTTAGTATTGGAATGTTTAATCGAATTAAAAACCAATGGCGTGGGTGATAATAAAAACGTACTGATAGAAATGAACATAGACACCACCCGTCACCAAGAAATACAAGTGGTGGGCAATGGTGACTGGTGCATGACCATGGGCGGCCGTGACTGCTCGCTGCAAATGCATGAGCAAAAACTATTAGAAGTATCTGTTACCGAAGAAGAGTTGCAAACAGCCATCGCAACTGCCGAGGCCGCCAATAAAACAGCTGAAGTGCAACAGCTGAAAAAAGACTTAGACATACTGCGCAAAATGGAACACGAAGGCGCGGTATTTGGCGCAGCGGTAAAACTCAACTCCGTAGGCACCTTCGAGTGCATAGTGGATGGCGAAGCCCATTACTTTATGGAAATGAACACCCGCATACAGGTAGAGCACCGCGTTACCGAACTGTGTTACAAATTAAAATTTAGCAACCCCGAAAACCCGCAAGACTTTTTTATTGCCGAGTCACTGGTGGAAGTGATGGTATTAATCGCCAGGCACGGTAATCGTTTGCCCAAACCTGAGCGCTTACCCCGCGAGCCAGCCTCGGTAGAGGCGCGCTTAAACGCCACCAACCAAGCGTTGCAGCCTCATGCTGGCGGTATGATAGAGCGATGGTCTAATCCTATAGCTGGTGAAATTCGCGACGACCAAGGTATCAGCATGCACAACCCCGATACCGATGTGTTTATGAAATATCACTTAGCAGGGGCTTACGATTCCAATATCGCCTTATTACTTACCACCGGTAATAGCCGTTTAGATAGCTACCAACGTTTGGCCGAAGTTTTACGCCGCACCACCTTACGCGGTAAAGATCTGGCTACAAACTTAGAGTTCCACTACGGTTTGGTGAACTGGTTTATAGGTAACAACATTAACGCCAGGCCCAGCACCAACTTTATCGTGCCCTACTTAACCGCGGTAGGGCAGCTAAAAGAAGCCGCCAATCAAATTGATTTAAACTACGCCTACGGCCAAATACGCAACAATTATTTAAACGATTGTGAAGCCAGTCATAAAGCCGGTTTTGACCAAGCACTGGATAGAAAACAGGGCTTATTACTGCGCCCCTTGCAGCATTTTGTAGAACAGCCCCATAACTTATCGGGCTGGCTGAGCATCAATCAACAACACTTTAGTTTTAACGAGCAAGGGCTGGTGTGGCATAAAAACCCTATAGCTTTATTAGCGGATATTTATCACTACCTACACATGGATTATGTGGCTGGCAAGCCAGCTGCCAATATGATTTGGTGTCACGATAATGAGCTGCTGCAAAAAGCGCTGAGTTTTTATAACAGCCTAGAGCAGCGCTTAGGAGTCAACAGTTTTGCCGAATTAGAGGCGGCACTAGCTGGCGATAAACCTGACTCTATGGAGCAGTCACAATGGCAGGCCGTGATTGCTGCCCATGCAGGCTTTCAGGCTGGCACCGAAATATTAGCTATCTTGCCTTACTTGGCTAAGCAAACGGGCTTTTATGAGCTGTCCGTAAATGAAGACCTAAGCATACATATACCGGCAGCCTTAACCGATGGTGAGCTACAAGCGGCCATGGCCAAAGTATTAGTGCCACCGCCAGTAGCCAGCTCGGATGAAATCTTAGCGGCCAGCGGCGGCATGTTTTACCCACGCGAAGCGCCGGGCATGCAGCCCTTTGTAGAGGTAGGCAGCCACTTCAACGAAGGCGACCCGCTGTATATTGTTGAAGTGATGAAAATGTTCAATAAGGTATATGCGCCGTTTTCTGGTACAATTGACGCGATTTTCGTCGAAACCGATGGTTCAATCATTAAAAAAGGCCAAAAGCTGTTTAAGATTACCCCTGATGAAGTCGTGGTAGTTGAAACCCCAGAACAGGTACAACAACGCATGCGCGAACACACCAACGCGTTTTTGCTTAGCCTGTAAAGAGAGGGTGGGGGGCGCTAAAGGCGCCCTGTTGTTAATTACCCATATACTTGCTATCGCATTTAGCGATGGTTCAGATAGTTAACAGTGTCGCGCTTGTTAGGCGACTATAGGACGTATTTAATGATTACAGCACTGGATCACATAGCCATAGCCGTACCCGATTTAGAAAAAAGCATTAAGCGCTTTATGGACGACTTTGGTTTAACTTTCGAAGGCCGCGAAGATGTCGCTGCCGCCAAAACTTCTACTGCCTTTTTCCCCTTGCCCCCCACCAGCATAGAGCTGGTACACCCCTTAAATGGCGAAGGCCCCATAGCGGGCTTTTTAGAAAAAAAGGGCGCGGGCCTACATCATTTATGTTTTCGCTCCGACGATATAGAAGCTGACGTTGCCAGGTTAAAAGCCAAGGGCTATCAGTTTTTATCTGAAGCACCCAGCCTGGGGGCGCACAATAGCAAAGTGATTTTTATACACCCTAAATCTTGCGACGGCGTGCTAATAGAAATTAACCAGCCCGGTGATGAGCACTAGCCCCTTTTTACTTACGCTCAGCAGTAGCAGCCAGTGATGTGAAAAATTTTAAAAGGTAGAACCATGTCAGACCATACATATAACCCTCAGCCCGCCACCTTAGATGAGTGGAAGGCGCTAGCCACCAAACAAATGAAAGGCCTAACGCCAGACGAAATGACCTGGCAAACCCCAGAAGGCATAGACTTAAAATGCCTGTACACCGCCGCCGATACCGCCGGTTTACAGTACACCAATACCTTGCCCGGTTTAGCACCGTATATACGCGGCCCGCAGGCCACCATGTATGCTGGTCGCCCTTGGACTATACGCCAGTACGCGGGGTTTTCTACCGCCGAAGAGTCCAACGCCTTTTACCGTAAAGCCTTAGCTGCCGGTGGCCAAGGTGTGTCGGTAGCGTTTGATTTGGCGACTCACCGCGGTTATGACTCAGACCACCCTCGTGTTACCGGTGATGTAGGTAAGGCCGGTGTGGCCATAGACTCTGTAGAAGATATGAAAATTTTATTTAACGAAATTCCGTTAGATAAAGTGTCCGTGTCTATGACTATGAACGGTGCTGTGTTGCCAGTGTTGGCAGGCTATATAGTCGCCGCCGAAGAGCAGGGTGTAGGCCAGGATAAACTCTCAGGCACTATACAAAACGATATCTTAAAAGAATTTATGGTGCGTAATACCTATATTTATCCACCGGCACCGTCTATGAAAATCATAGGCGATATTATCTCCTATGCCTCCGAGCATATGCCCAAGTTCAACACCATTTCTATTTCGGGTTATCACATACAAGAGGCCGGTGCCGATGCCGCTTTAGAGCTGGCCTACACCTTAGCCGATGGCAAAGAGTATATACGCACGGCTATTGCTGCCGGTTTAGACATAGATCAGTTTGCGCCACGGCTGAGCTTCTTCTGGGGCATAGGCATGAACTTTTATATGGAAATCGCCAAGATGCGCGCCGCCCGACTATTGTGGGCCAAAATTGTAAGCGAGTTTAAGCCGCAAAACCCCAAGTCTTCTATGTTGCGTACCCACAGCCAAACCTCGGGCTGGTCGTTGACCGAGCAAGACCCTTACAACAACGTTGTGCGCACTACCATAGAAGCCATGGCGGCAGTATTTGGCGGCACCCAATCCCTGCACACCAACGCTTTGGATGAAGCCATAGCCTTGCCCACCGAGTTTTCGGCGCGCATTGCCCGTAACACGCAATTAATTATTCAAGAAGAAACCGGCATTACTCAAGTGGTAGATCCTTGGGGTGGTTCTTATATGATGGAAAGCCTCACTCAAGAAATTGCCGATAAAGCCTGGGCTCTAATCGAAGAAGTAGAAGAAAAAGGCGGCATGGCCAAAGCTATAGAGACCGGCATGCCTAAATTGCGTATAGAAGAGTCGGCGGCGAAAAAGCAGGCCCGCATAGACCGCGGCGAAGATGTTATCGTTGGGGTTAATAAATACATACTGGACGAAGAAGACGACATAGACATACTCGATGTAGACAACAATGCCGTGCGCGAGGCCCAGGTTAAACGCCTGGCCCAGATACGCGCCAGCCGTGATGAACAAGCCGTAGAAGATGCGCTGGAAGCTATTTACCAAGCCGCAGTATCAGGCCAGGGAAATCTGTTAGACTTGGCCATCAAAGCCACCCGTGTGCGCGCCACTGTTGGGGAGATTTCATTTGCTATGGAAAGAGAATTTGACCGTTTTAATGCTCAGTCACAAACCGTGTCGGGTGTGTATGGCAGTGCCTACCAAGAGGATGAAAACTGGCAGGGCATTAGCGCCGATATCGATAGCTTTGTAGAAAAGCACGGCCGCCGCCCGCGCATGCTAGTGTGCAAAATGGGGCAAGACGGCCACGACCGTGGCGCCAAAGTTATAGCCACCGCCTTTGCCGATGTGGGTTTTGATATAGATTTATCACCTATGTTCTCTACCCCCGAAGAAGTGGCCAAACAGGCTATAGAAAACGATGTACATGTAGTGGGCGTATCTTCTCAAGCCGCTGGCCACAAAACCTTAGTACCCGAATTATTAGCCGAACTTAAAAAGCAGGGCGCTGAAGATATTATCGTGGTAGCTGGTGGCGTAATCCCCAAACAGGATTACGAGTTTTTATATGCCGCAGGGGTAAAAGGCATCTTCGGCCCTGGCACTAAAATACCGGTAGCCGCCCGCGATGTTTTAGAGTCCATTAATGCAGCTTATAACATCTAATGGCTGTTATAGACCTTAACGCTTTGGCTGAGGGCAACCGCCGTGCCCTCGCTAAAGCCATCACCCTGGTAGAAAGCAAACTAGACAGCCACCGCGAGCAAGCCCAGCACATGCTAGAGCAGTTGCTGCCCAAAACTGGCAATAGCATACGCATAGGCATTACCGGCATACCCGGGGTGGGCAAATCTACCTTTATAGAAACCTTTGGCCTGTACTTAATTGCCCAGGGCAAAAAGGTCGCGGTGTTAGCGGTAGACCCCAGCTCGCCCTTAGAGGGCGGCTCCATATTGGGCGACAAAACCCGCATGGAAATGCTCAGCCGCGAAAGCAATGCCTTTATACGCCCTTCACCCAGTGAGGGCGCTTTAGGCGGGGTGGCACAAAAAACCCGCGAAACCATGTTGCTATGTGAAGCCGCAGGCTACGACGTAATTTTGGTAGAAACCGTAGGGGTAGGCCAAAGCGAATACGAAGTGGCTGGCATGGTCGATTTTTTTATGGTGCTAATGCTGCCTAACGCGGGTGATGAGCTACAGGGCATCAAAAAAGGCATTATGGAATTAGCCGATGCCTTGGTGATTAACAAAGCCGATGGTGACTCTATTAACCTGGCCCAGCAAACCTGCCGCCATTATAAAAATGCGATGAACCTATTGCGCCATAACTCCTTTTGGACGCCACAGGTATTAAGTTGCTCGGCACAATTAAAGCAGGGCATAGATGCCGTGTGGGGCATGATTAGCAATTTTCATATAGACGCCACCAACAACGGCGCCTTTGCCAATAAGCGCACCCAGCAAAATAAAGAGTGGATGCAAAAACTGATCACCGAGCTGCTGGCCCGCAAACTCAACCAAAACCCACAGGTGCGCGAGCTTAAACCTCTGCTGGAGCAAAAGGTGATTAAGGGTGAAACCACGCCCTTGCTGGCCGCACAACGTTTAATTGAATTGCTGTGAGTGAGTATGAGTAATCATACTGTTACCGCCCGCTACCTTAGCGACTTTTTAAACCAGCACATGGAAATGGCCCAGCATATGGACATGAAAGTGCAACACTACAATGGTGATTGCCTAGCCCTGTCTATTGCCTTAAAACCTTCTCTTAATGATAAGCTCACCGCCTGGGGCGGCAGCCTGTATGGCCTTTGTGTGATGGCTGGCTGGGGCATGTATTACCTCAAATGCCGGGAGCAGGGCATCAACCCCAATATAGTCGTTAGCCATGGCGAGATAGATTACCTAGCCCCCGTGGCCGATGAGTTAATTGTGGCGCTATGCCATGGGCAGGCTATAGATTGGAGCAGTGTTTTTGCCCGTGTGCGCAGCCACGGCAAGGCTACGGTGGCGTTAACGGCTACGGTAAACAGCGCGGGTTCAACAGCGGTCACTTTTAAGGGCCGCTATACTTTGGTCGGCATAAAAAAATAATCATCAGCCCGCCACTGGCAAAATGATCAAAATAGGCTAGCGGTGCTACCCAATTGTACCTTTGGTAACGCCCACCAAGCTTTTCTGTGTGCTTGGGTTACGGCTCAAAATAGTAGCCCGTCAGTCGCCACTAACCCCAAGCTCAAGGTTTTATGCACATTTTGGCGTTTATGTGAAATATTCACATATACCGGGGCTTAAATTACTGTATATGCATACAAAATAATGTAAGTGATTGATTTATAAGGCTTTAATTTGCTGGTTAAAAAATAAACAATCTGTCTTGGCGTTTGTTATATGGGGCCTATATGAATTTTTTATGACCTTATCCACTAACTTATCCACAGATTTTGTGGATAAATACGTACAAGCCCCATATAGCTGGTGCTTATTAAGGCAGGGTCAAGAATGATATTAAAAGTATAAATAAAGTGATCATAAATTGGCGCTTTTAAGCAGCTCTTGAGCCGGTATAATGCGCTACCCATGACAAAAATGTGTCAACAAATAGCGCAATGGCCTACACGAGGAACAAACATGAAGCAAGCGTTTATCACCATGCTCAACATGCAAAATAAAATGAATCAAAAAGTGCATGCAGATTGGCCCGCGCAAAACTTTGAATGGTACCGTGCCACTTGGATAGAGTGCGGTGAGCTAGTAGACCACTACGGCTATAAATGGTGGAAAGCACAAGCCCCCGACATGGACCAAGTAAAGTTAGAAGTCATCGATATTTGGCATTTTGGCATGAGTGCCTTATTTAAAGGCCAAGCTATAGAGGCCATAGCCGAGGCCATGGTTGCCGAGCTAGAGGGCTATCAATACCAAAACCAAGGTGTAATCGCAGCCACCGAAGCACTGGCACAAAACAGCTTAGCGACCAAAAGCTTTTCGGTAGCCTTATTTTGGGATTTATTAAATGCCTGCGAAATGAGCTTTGACGAGCTATACCGCCAGTATGTAGGCAAAAACGTGCTCAACTTTTTTAGGCAGGATAACGGCTACAAAGACGGCAGCTATGTAAAGCAGTGGCAGGGCCGTGAAGATAACGAGCACTTGGTAGAAATACTCAACGAGTTAGATGCCAGCGGCAACGGCTTTGCCGAGCAGGTCTACCAGGGCTTAAACCAGCGCTACCAAAACCTAGCCCTGGCGGCCACCTAGCAGCTGCTAATAATTACTGCCCATAATAACTTTAACGGCTGTACTGACTACCACCTTAATCGGCGGCTGGTGTCCAAAAACCCTGCCGCCACAGGCCACAGATATGACAGATACGGATCATCCACTCTCTACCAGCGCCTTAGCCAAGGCTTTGGCCATGTCATCACAGCAATTGTTTGGCAGCCTAAATGACTACGGCTGGATTAAGCGGGTAGACGATGCCTGGGAGCTAACCAGCAAAGGCGAGTTTGAGGGCGGCGAATATGTACATAGCAAAAAATATGGCCGCTATATCGTTTGGCCCCATAAAATTATCCAGCACCCACTATTACAGGCCATGGAAGATAACCGCACCATTTCCGCCAAGGCCTTGGGCGAAAAACACCAGCTTAGCGCCCGCGAAGTTAACCGCGCCTTGGCCGAACTGGGCTGGATTAGGCCCAGCCCCCAAGGCTGGGAGCTAACCCGCATAGGCGAGAAAAAGGGTGGGCTGCAATTTGAAAACGAACAAAGCGGTACTTTTTATGTGCTGTGGCCGGAGCAGGTGCAAAGCGACCCACAACTACGGCAGCAGTTACATTATTTTGGCGAAGTAAACAGCGATAAACCCGCCCCCATAGGTGATGATTTATTTGCCAGCGCTAGTGATTACCCCGCATTGGATGGCCACAGCCACAAGAGCAAACCACTACTAAAAATTTGCCACTGGCTGTATACCGCAGGCTTTGCCCATGCCTGCAACCGACGCCTGCCCTGCGAGCAAGAGCTATATGCCGATTTTTACCTGCCCAAGCACCACCTTTATATAGAGTACTGGGGGGCGGCACAAAGCGGCCATGCCCTAGCCGAAAAAATGCAACGCAAAAGCCAATACACCGCCCTAGGTTTAAAGGTGGTGGAATTAGAAACCAAAGACATCCCCCAACTTGATGCCGTGCTCACCAAAGCCCTGCGTAAACTGGGCGTAAGAGTGTATTAATGCTAAGCAGAAAAACCACCATCATCGCCGCCATCGCTTTCTTCTGTGTTGTTGTTATCGCCACCGGCTATGTGCTGTGGCATATGAGCACACCGCGGCAATACCAGCTAGACATTAGCAACGAAACCGATCAAGCCATTACGCAAGTCACCGTGTTTGGCATGGGCGTTTTTCACGCCCAGTCCGCCAGCGATATAGCACCGGGTCAGTTTTCCTCTATCATCGTTAACCTCAAACCCGAGGGTGACTTACGCTTTTCGGTAGAGCAGGGCTATAACAGTATCGATTATTCGCTGGCGCAAGATGTGCAGCGGCTGGAGCAATTTAAGCAATGGCTAACGGTAGAGCCGGGCAATCGCTTTATTGTTAAGGATGTGGAATAGGGCCTAACACAGCGGCGAGTGGCGGCGCTGTAACGTTAATTGCAAGGAGGCAATATGAATACAATAAAAACTCAAGTCGTTAAAACCTTAAAGCCGGGGCAGACCGGCACCAGTCGCTTCACACGTAAATACGGCGCTCAACTTGTTGCCGTGCGCTATAGGCGTAAGCCCCTTGATAATAAAACCTATACCACAGTAGAAATTATTGTTGATGAGCGTGAGTATGCTGGTAAAAATATAAGCCTGAAGTCTGTGCATAGTTATCAGCGTAAACAATGGGTGGCTGTACCTATAGCCTTTGATGAATTAGAGCTGCGTTACCAAGCTAAACAAATGGGTGCCCAGTGGAGTAAAAAATATAAGGTTTGGGTGCTTTTGTATCATCAAGCGGTAGAGATGGGGATTATCCACCGGCAAAGGCCAGATGTGTTGGAATTAATTGACGATGTTGAAATTCATGGTCAGATTTGACCATATGGGAGTGGCTATATTTAGACAATAAAGTATAGATTTAGACTTTTTTGCCTAGATCTATACTTTATGGTTAGATGTGACCATTCGCTTTAATAAACTGTTAGGTGGCAAAGCACTATGGAAAGAGAGTTTTATTTATTCGAAATAATCATTCTTTCGTTGTTCTTTATATCCCCGTTTATAGTGCTTATGATTTCACATATTTTCGTTTTGCCATTGTTTATCAGACGGTACAAGAAATATGAACCACACTCACTTATGAATGGGGTCGCTTGGATTGGGCTGTTTAATGGGTACAAAACATCTTCAGCTATATTTTTCTTTCTAAAACGTGAATATCTTGCCTACCCAAATGAGCTTCATAAGTTGGGCAATGCTCTTAGGTATATGTGGGCAATTCCGCTAAGTCTGCTTATATTTTGTCTGCTTTTTTTAATTGCTATATGGGGGCCATGGAGTCCGATATGTCCTACATGCTAAATGCACCTAACAAGGTGGTGTTGTTCGCCACTTCGTGGCTGGGACAGCCTACGCGTTGCTTCGGCTGCCCCAAACCACGGCGTTAGGTGCAAGGATAGAGCATGCTATCTGAAAGTGAAATTGAACAAAGAATTCCAGTATGGAATGCTCTATCTGAGTTATTTCTAGATACGGAACTAGATGAAATTTCTCATAGGTATATAGGTAAAGTGATCTTGGAATCAGAATATAAACCTGAAGAAATACATAATATTCTGTGGCAAGAAGTATTTCCTAGTGTAGGGGATAATCTACGGTGCGTAGCTGGTGAATGGGCTGGATTTGATTCAGATTCATTAAAAGAAAGAATTCTATCAATTATTTCTCAAGAGTCCGTCACTCTTTCCGAAAGTGGTATTATTTCGATCAACGAATTAATTAAAATAACTAAACAAGAATTATCAGGTGTTTGCCGATATCTACCAAATGATTTCAGCAAAGTTTTACTTACAGCAAGTAAAAGCGTCAAAGCTTCTACTTACTCTAAAACAAACAAATGGCGGTTATTTCGTGCAGCACCTAACAAGTAGCGGCAACGGACTTGTAAAACTGTCACTTGTTTTGCATAAAACCCGCAAAACAAGCGCCATTTTTACAAGCCGCTGCGCTAGGCGTTAAGTGAAAACCATGATCAAGTGCATCATTTTCGACTGTGACGGAACACTCGTAGATAGTGAATATCTTTGTAATCTTGGCTTAGAGATTAAACTGAGAGATTACGGAGTAGAATCATCCGCTATTGATCTGATGAAGCGATTCAGAGGTGGTAAATTAGCTACCATTCTTGAAGCTATAGAATCGGAACATCAAATTAAACTAAAAGAGGACTTCGTTTCATCATACCGTTCGCTCGTTGATGAACTATTTGAGAAAGATTTAAAACCCTGTGAGGGAGTCAATACTGCACTCACAGAAATAGAATTACCAAAATGTGTCGCATCTAGCGGCCCTCTAGAAAAAATTAATAAAGCATTATCCATTTCTGGGTTATCCAAGTACTTTAATGGAAAAATATTTAGTTCGTATGTAGTAGGTTCTTGGAAGCCTGATCCCGGAATATTTCTGCACGCAGCAAAGGAAATGGGTTTTCAACCCAAGGAATGCGCTGTAGTTGAAGATAGCCAAGCGGGTATTTCAGCAGCAAAATCTGCTGGCATGCGACCTATTTTATATGATCCAAATAACATATATGATCACACTTTATATTCGCACACTATCAACCATATGCGGGAGCTTCAGGGTGCAATCACTTAACAAGGCCATCAACCAACGCCACTTCGTGGCTGGACAGCCTAAAGCGCGCTTCGCGCACGGCTGCCGGTTATGGCGGCGTTAGGTGTCCGTAATGCGACTCACGAAAAAAGATCAATTTGATCTCATAGATCAGTTTAATTCGAGTGAACTTGAAAAAAGGTTCTCTCCGAGCAATCTGAAAGATGTCTTTAACATCACAGAAGATGAGTATTGCGAATGGGATTACTTTCGAGCAATAGATAGTTCTGTCTACAGGCAAAAAGAAACATATGATGGCATTTATTTCATCGAGAGCAATGGAGAATGGGAGGTCTTCTGGAAAGAAAGGGGAGGCTATTGCTTCGGCCAACATCTAAAAACTAAAAACTATAAAAAAGCTCGCAACTATCTATCTAAATTAACAATGCCATATTATATTGCTGTGCGTAAAAAATAATGAAGGCACCTAACAAAAATGGGCATAATCGCCCTACGGGCTGGACGGCTGCTGCGCAGCCGCCCATGCCATAGGCGTTGAGGCTGTAGAAAAACTAATAAAACGCGGCGTTTTTTGATAAAATCTCGAACTCAAATGGAGAGAGTTCATGGCTAATTTTAAACCTTACGATTACAACCAGACCTCAATGGTTGTGATTA
>NZ_JANHAP010000009.1 GCF_024734385.1 Dasania sp. GY-MA-18
GGGATTTTGCCCAAGGTAGTAAGGCATGGTCCGAAAACTGTGCGCGTTGCCACAACATGCGTAGTCCCTCTGACCTTCGCGATGATCAGTGGGTTACAACTGTGTTCCATATGAGAGTGAGAGCAGGACTTACTGGGCAGGAGACACGCGATATTCTGACTTTTTTACAAGGCTCAAATGCCAGAGTGGAAAATATCGATCTGGGTAAAGTTGAGTCCACGACAGCTGATTCTGCCAGCATCTCAGGAAAGCAGATTTATGAAAGCAATTGCCTTGCCTGCCACGGCGCGAACGGCAAAGGCAACATACCAGGGGTACCTGACTTTAACGCAAAAAATGGCCGACTATCGAAAAGTGATAGTGAGCTACTCAGCAATATCATCACTGGCATTCAAAGTCCGGGTAGCTCAATGCCAATGCCGCCGAGAGGTGGAAATAATCAGCTCTCGGATGCTGACCTGAATGCAGCATTGAAATATATCAAAGCAGCATTTTCTGAATAGCATTGAGCGCGACTAGGTACGTGCTTAATCAATTTTTATTAAAGGAGTACTTAAAATGTTAAACAGAATTATGAAGGTAACTTTTCTGGTGGTTTTTGTAGGGCTTTTAGTCGCCTGTTCTGGCAGTCAGTTTTATCACGAAAACATTATGAGGGGTAAGGTGGTCGGCATCGATAATGACGAAGTCGTTGTCTGCATAGGCAGTGAGGATGGCGCTGAAACGGGGCAAGAACTCCAGGTATACCGTTATGTTTGGGAAGGTGCTGAAGAGGAAGGTGATGATGACTATCGAGTTGATTATGTTGGCACCTTACAGATCAAGTCCGTAGTTAATGGCCATTTTGCACGGGCGATAAGCATGAAGGGCAATGTTAAGAAGCACGACATTGTAGAACTAAAAAAATGATGAAAAAGAAGCGAGACCACAGAGGCATGTTTTCATTCTCTACTCCCAAGCAGTTTGTATCGGCTTGGGGGCTCGCACTGGAGGATGAATCACAATGAAACGACATATTAGTTTCTATTCGAGGGCAGCGATCTGCCTGTTGAAGCAATTTGCGCGAGTAACAATCCATCGGCGTTGGCTGCTCTTAAGTGCAATCGCTTTAGGTGCCGCGAATAGCACTGTATACGCCAACGAATATGGCAGCGCTCCGGTATTGTCCGCGGGTTCTGCGGTTGAAGCCGCAATCCGGGACAACCCCAACCTTGCCGAGATGCAAACACGCTATGAAGCGTTGGCGGAAATCCCCTCACAGGTGGGCACGTTGCCGGACCCGATGGTTAGTGTCAATGCGATGAACTTCCCCACCGACACCTACGAACGGGATCAGGAAGCGATGACACAGTTCCAAGTAGGGTTCAGTCAGGTCTTTCCTTTTCCAGGAAAGTTGAGTTTAAAGGAAGAGGCCGCCGAGTACGATGCGCGGGCGGCGGGGCATTCTGTCGATGAGTCGCGTTTGCAGCTTATAAAGAATGTGAAGAGCAAATGGTGGCAGCTCTACTATATGGATCGTGCCCTAGAGACAGTGGACAGTAATCAAGCTTTGTTGCGTCAGTTTATTACCGTCGCTAAAACCAAATACGAAACCGGTAAGGGCTTACAACAGGATGTTTTGCTTTCACAGCTGGAACTCTCCCGATTAATGGATCAGGAAATTCAGCTAGAAGCCATACGGCGCAACCAGGCCATACAGCTCAATATCTTGATGGATAGACCTGCTAACGATCCTATAACGCTACCGGATAAGGTATCTAAAATGATGCCAAATCTTGTTGATGAGAGTGAGCTTTACCAGAAAGCGGCGTCCGTGCGACCGCGCTTGAAACAAATGGAAACGCAGATTGATGCTGCGAAATCCCGTCTCGATCTGGCCAAGCGCGATTATTATCCTGATTTTAAACTGGGTGTGACCTACGGTGATCGAACCGGGGACAATCCATTACCCCGAGGTAGAGCACGTTCAGATTTTGTTTCTGTCATGGTGGGAGTAAAAATCCCGCTCTACGCTGGCCGGAAACAATCCAAGGCAGTTTCTCAGAAAAGTTTAGAACTACAGAAAAACCGCTACGCACTGCTTGATGAAAAAGGCCTGGTGACGGCGGCAATTTCATCCGCCGTTACAGATTATCACCGGGCAAAGAAACAATATTCGCTCTTTGGTAGCGGTATTGTTCCGCAAGCTCAACAAACGGTTCAATCAATGTTGGCCGGTTACCAGGTCAGTGAAGTGGACTTCCTGAACTTGGTGCGAAGCCAAATGACCCTTTTTAATTACGAACTGCAATACTGGAAGGCGTTAAGCGATGCCAAGCAAGCATTAGCCCGCCTTGAGGCCGCCGTTGGCGAGGAAACTGTTTATGAGTAAATCTACCCTTTTAATCGCCATACTAATGCTAGGCATTGGGCTTGGTACTGGCTACTGGTTGTCCGGTAATAGCAGCTCGACAGTGGCAGTAACAGAGCAGGATAAAAAGCCTTTGTTTTACCGCGACCCGATGAACCCGAGCATTACATCGCCGGTACCAGCAAAAGACTCCATGGGTATGGATTACATACCTGTCTATGCGGATGAAGATAAACCATCGTCCGAACGGAAAATCCTTTTCTATCGGAACCCAATGAATCCATCAGTGACTTCGCCTGTACCGGCTAAGGATTCGATGGGAATGGATTATGTGCCGGTTTACGCCGACAACGAAGCCAGTGAAGTTGCAGGTACAGTGAAGATCGATCCGGTAGTGGTTCAGAATATTGGTGTTCGTACCGCCATAGCCAAGCAGGAGCCAATCAGCCGAACCATTCGTGCTGTTGGTCGAGTGGATTTTGATGAGGAGAGTATGGCGCGCTTCCATCCCAAAGTTGAAGGATGGATTGAAGAAATCCGTGTTGATAAGACGGGGCAGAATGTGGCTAAGGACGATATTCTGCTTAGTATTTACTCGCCTAAGTTGGTTTCGACTCAGCAGGAATATTTATTGGCACTCAATAACCTGTCTGCTTTGAGTAAAAGCCAATTTGAAGAAATCAGGCAAGGTGCAGAGGATCTGGTAAAGAGTTCTCGCGAACGTTTGGAATTACTGGACGTGCCTGAGCATCAGATTCAAGAGCTAGAACAAACCCGAAAAATTAAGAAAAGTTTGCATATACATTCACCGGTAGCCGGTACGGTTATTCGTATTGGCTCCCGCCAAGGGCAATATGTTACGCCAAAAACCGAGTTGTACATGATGGTTGACCTTAGCCAGGTATGGGTTTACGCCGATGTCTACGAATACGAACTACCCTGGGTCAAGCTTGGCGATGAAATTGAGATGACCTTGGCATCCGTACCCGGTAAAACCTTTAAAGGCTCTCTGGCCTATATCTACCCCTATGCGGAATCGAAAACACGGACCACGAAAGTACGTTTGGTGTTTGATAATCGTGAACTGTTACTGCGCCCGGATATGTTTGCGGAGGTCAGCATACAATCCGATACGCTGGATAACGCCGTCGTTGTACCCGCTGAATCGGTTATCCGCTCCGGTGGCAGGACGCAAGTTTTTGTTGTGAGAGGCCCCGGTAAATTCGAACCGAGAACCGTTAAGTTGGGTATTGAGTCCAGTGGCCAAGTGGCTGTACTGGAAGGTGTTGCGGCGGGCGAGGAGGTCGTGACCTCCGCCCAGTTCTTGGTAGATTCCGAATCCAAGTTGCGGGAAGCGACGGCCAAAATGATGGACGCGCTAAACAACTCTGAAGGTACTTCAGAAGATGATTCGAGGAGCGTGGAAAGCCACAAGGGGATGGTTCACGGCAGTGAGGAGATGACTGATCACTCCCAGATGCAGATGGAAAGTCACGCTGATATGGAAATGGATGAGCAGATAGATGGCTCAGGGCATGGAGTGCATGACCATGATTAATGCCATTATCAATGCCTCCTTGCGCGATCGTTTTATGGTGCTGATCGCGACTGTCATTATTGCGCTAGTCGGCTTGTTTGCTTATAAAAACGCCCCGCTGGACGCAATACCGGATTTATCGGATGTACAGGTCATCATCTTTACCGAATATCCCGGTCAGTCGCCACAAGTAGTAGAGGACCAGGTTACCTACCCGCTAACTACGTCGATGTTGGCGGTACCTCGTACCAAAGTGGTTAGGGGATACTCGTTCTTTGGTCTTTCCTTCGTGTACATCATTTTTGAAGATGGCACCGATATGTACTGGGCACGTTCTCGGGTGCTGGAATCTATTAACTATGTCAGTGGCCGATTACCGCAAGGCATTACACCGACGTTAGGGCCAGATGCAACAGGTGTTGGTTGGGTCTACGAATATGCACTGGTGGATAAAACGGGTAAACATGACTTAGCCCAACTCCGCTCTTTGCAGGATTGGTATTTACGTTACCCGTTGCAGACCGTTGAGGGTGTTTCAGAAGTCGCCTCAGTGGGAGGCTACGTTAAACAATATCAGGTAGAAGTCGATCCCAATGCCTTGTTGCGTTACAATATCCCGCTGAACAAAATTAAGATGGCCATCAAAATGTCCAACAAGGATGTGGGTGGGCGTCTGGTTGAGATGGCGGAAACCGAATATATGGTTCGGGGCCTGGGTTACATACAGTCGATTGATGATCTCAACAGTATTCCAGTAGCTGTTGATGCGAACGGTACGCCCATACGCCTACAGGATGTGGCGCATGTTCAAATTGGCCCTGAGCTGCGTCGAGGTCTCGTAGATTTGAATGGCGAGGGCGAGGTTGCCGGTGGTGTGGTGATTATGCGCTTCGGCGAAAATGCTCTGGCTACTATCCAAGCGGTGCGAGCTAAGTTAGAGGAATTGAAAGCCGGTTTACCAGACGGTGTAGAGATTGTCCCAGTCTATGATCGTGGTGACTTGATCGAGCGTGCAGTAAAAAGCCTGAACACCTCACTGATGCAGGAACTGATAATCGTCAGTTTAGTGGTTATCCTGTTTCTGCTACATGCACGCTCGGCTTTCGTGGCGATCATTACGCTGCCATTGGGTATTTTGATGGCTTTTATCGTCATGCGCCTCCAGGGGCTCAACGCCAATATTATGTCCTTGGGTGGTATTGCTATTACCATCGGCACCATGGTCGATGGGGCTATTGTGATGGTTGAGAATGCGCATAGTCGGTTAGCCGAAGCCAGTGAAAAAAAGGCAAGTGAAGGAAAAGGCAGTGAGCTGACACTGGATGAGCGCTGGAAGACGATTGGCGCGTCCTGTCATGAAGTCGGCCCGGCCCTGTTTTTCTCTCTGTTGGTCATTACAGTATCGTTTTTACCGATCTTTACTATGCAGGCCCAGGAAGGTCGGCTATTCAGCCCGCTGGCCTTTACCGCTACTTATGCTATGGCCGCTTCGGCAATTTTGGCTATTACCTTAGTACCAGTGATGATGGGCTATCTCCTACGAGGGAAAATCATTGCTGAACACAAGAATCCGATTAATCGGGCACTACATGCGTTGCATAAACCTGCGTTGACGCTGGCGATGCGGTGGAGAAGCATTACTTTAATTGTGGCTGTAGGCTTGTTGGCAGTGACCTACTATCCCTATTCCAAGCTGGGTAGCGAGTTTATGCCACCGTTGGATGAAGGCGATATTTTGTATATGCCGACTACCTTCCCTGGCATCTCCATTACCAAAGCCAAGGAGTTGTTGCAGCAAACCGACAAAATATTATCGACATTTCCTGAAGTGCATCATGTGTTCGGCAAAGTAGGGCGCGCGGAATCTGCAACAGACTCGGCACCTTTGGCCATGATAGAAACCACGGTTCGATTAAAACCGAAAGAGGAATGGCCAGACCCCAAAAAATCAACCAAAGACTTGATGAATGAAATGGATAAGGCGATTCAATTCCCTGGATTGGCTAACGCCTGGACAATGCCGATCAAAACCCGAATCGATATGTTATCGACGGGTATTAAAACGCCTATTGGTATCAAAGTCTCTGGCCCCGATCTGAATGTCTTACAACAGGTGTCTCAGGATATTGAGCAAGCCATGAAAACATTACCGGAGACTACTTCGGCCTTTGGTGACAGGGCAGTTGGAGGCTATTACCTGGACTTTAACATTAATCGGGAAAGCGCGGCGCGCTACGGGCTAACGGTTGGAGCGGTTCAGGATATTATTCAAAGCGCGATTGGCGGTATGAATATCACCGAAACTGTCGAGGGGCTTGAGCGGTATCCGGTCAATTTACGCTACCCGCGTGAGTTGCGCGATGACCTGGAAACCCTCAAGCGTGTATTAATACCCACGCCTACGGGCACTCAAATTCCCCTGGCGATGGTGGCGGATATTGACTATCAACGGGGTCCTCCGGTCATTAAAAGCGAAGATGCGCGGCCTAACGCCTGGATTTATGTTGATATTTCCACTTCGGATATCGGTGGTTATGTTGCCAGGGCAAAACGTGTTTTGGAAGAGCAGGTCACAGTGCCCTCTGGGTATACCATTACCTGGTCAGGGCAATTTGAGTACATGGAACGTGCTGCTGAGCGCCTGAGCATTGTGGCACCAGCAACGCTGCTTATTATTTTCCTACTCCTGTACTTCAATTTCCGAAACATCACCGAGCCATTAGTTGTGATGATGTCGATTCCGTTTGGTCTCGTAGGCGGAATCTGGCTTATCTATATCAATGATTACAATATGTCGGTGGCTGTTGCTGTGGGCTTTATTGCGTTGGCAGGGATGGCGGCAGAAATTGGTGTTCTGGTCTTAAGCTTTATTGATGTCGAGATCGCCAAACGACGCGCCGAGTCGAGGCAGTTGCTATCGCTAGAGGAAATAAAGGATGCGGTACTGTCAGCAACGTCAAAGCGGGTACGACCTGTGGCGATGACGGCCATATCCACGATGGCTGGACTGATTCCTATCATGCTAAGTAGCGGCACTGGCTCCGATGTTACGCACCGTATTGCCGCGCCGATGTTAGGCGGGATGTTGACGGTCATGATACTGAATCTTTTGGTACTGCCTGTGATTTATAGCCTTATTCTACAGCACCAAGAGAAACGCCGAGAGCTACCTACGAATACCGATTATCAAGCGTTAACTAAAGAAGGAGATACTGCGTGATCATAGCGATTGCTGTGTAACGCCTACCGACCAGAAATGAGATAGAACGAATTTGATGGCGCTAGCCTATACGGCCAATGTCATTGAAGTAACTGCGCTTAATACAAACGCTTCGCCAAATATAGCGATTCTGTTATGTAAGGCGCACATTGACATATTAAAGGAGAACATGATGAAACTGTTAAAAAATGCACTGTTAATCACGGCACTGGCTGTTGCACGCACTTAGCGTCGTTAATGCCCAGCATATGGGTATGTCTGAGAAACAGATGAGTAGTATGCAGACGCATATGAAAGAAATGAATACGTTACTGCAAAATATTAAGCAGGAATCCGACCCGGGTAAACGAGAAGTCTTACTTGAATCGCATGCGAAAAGTATGGAAAATATAATGGCTATGATGAAGGACAAACCCCATGCAATGGGACACGGTAAAAAACAAGGCCGGATGATGAAAAAAGGGTGTGCGGACGAGGGCGCTCGTTTCGACATGATGGAAAAACGTATGGAAACGATGGAACAAATGATGGAACAAATGATGGGCCATACAGTGGAAAAATCAAAGTCCAAACATAAACACAAAAAATAGATAATTGTACAAAGCAACCTTTTTGTTCGCTGAGCTTGCTTTGTAGGCATTTGATAAAAGGCCATCCGTCCTGGAGTAGGAGCATCCAGGTAGTACGGTTGAACGGGAAGGTATTCCCTGAGTGCCTTCTTCTTATATGCCGACAACATTGGTGTCAAAGCGTTTCTGTCATATTAAGATGTGGAGTCGCTTTGGCATTGTAAAAAACCGCAAACAAGAAAGGAGTGTGTTGATGCACTACCCCATAAAAGTACCCAAGCAATTGCTCGCGCATAGCCTGTGTTTGGTGATTACGATGATCAGCATGACAGCCTGCGCGGCTAGCCCAGATGAAAAAATAACACCGTCACAGTCGCCGCCGTCTGACCCTAACTCAGCACCCGATGGACCCTCAGCAGCAGTACAGTTTGACAAGATCCAGCAAACCCTCGGGCAGATGAATAACACGTTGAATAAAGCGCGCTCGGATGCACCCAGCGCCAAGGTGCCAGTGGCGAATGCGCCAGCACCCAAGGTAGCGAACAATGCCATGGAAATGACAAGCGATACACCTCAATCCCCATCCTCTATGTCCAAGGGTAAAATGATGAAATCGATGCCTTCCAATAAAACACCTGCCAAGAGGGGGATGGGTATGTGCAAAGGGATGATGTGCAAAAAGATGATGATGGGCATGTCGATGATGGGAGAGCCGCCTGCTCCTAAAGCGACTTCACTGCAAGCCCGCGATCCGTTGCCGGGTTATCCGAATGCGCCTCACCTCTATCATTTGGGGGAAGCGGATTTTTTTCTTGATCACGCGCAACACCTTGCTTTATCCCCTCAGCAGAGCGCGTCGTTGTCGGCGATCAAAAACCGTTGGACGGCGCAAGAAAAGGATATCGATGCACAGATTTCACAACAGGAACAGGCGCTTTGGCAAGCCACCGCAACAGGGCAACCTGACATTGTAGGTATTCGTAATAAAGTGACTGATATCGAAGCATTAAACAGTCAGTTCAGGTTGGCGTTTATTACCAGCGTAGGGAAGGCCGTGGCCGTTCTAACACCTGAACAAGTGGCGCTACTGATGCAAGCAGAGCAGTCCCAATGAGCGTGACGATGACAATACACCAGCGGCCGATGTTATTAGTAAAACATCTGTATACAGACCTGTGGGCACTCATACCGGTGTGCCTGGTCGGGGTTTTTTTAAGCTTGCCGGTGCACGCTCAGTTGTCGGACGAGGAACATCAAAGCCACCATCCGGACTTTTACGGCGAAAAGCAGCCCCAGGCCAACCAAGCCCAACAGACTAACAGCGCTGCACCTAATGCACCACAGTCAGCAGGCATGGGGAGCGGCATGGGCAAAGGCATGGGCAAAGGCATGGGAAAAATGATGGATACCATGATGGAAAAAATGGGGGCACCAAAACCCAAGGATCTGTATCCCTCGTTGATGCGCCTACCGGATATGCCCGCCGAGCAGCGCGATAAAGTCGAAGGCGATGCACAGCGGCGCATGGTAGAGGGGACCGTGATCATGCAGCAAGGGTTCGGTGCGCTGAGTCAGGCGAATGCGCGGCAAGATTTTGCGCTAATGCAGTTAGCGGTGAGCGATATTGAACAAGGGCTGGCGCAATACGACAGTGGGTTGGCGGCCAAACGGGCGTTGGCAGAGGGGCAAGCGCCTAGAAATATCGCCCTGCAATGGTTCAAACGCGAAATGAATTTGTTGCCAACCCTTTCCAATGATGAGCCGTATTTTTTTATGGGGATGTCACCACTACACACAAGCGTTATGATGATTTTGTTGTTGTTTGCTGCACTGATGATATGGATGTATCTGTTTAAAATGCGACGGGCAGCAGCATTGTTAGATGAATTACGTCACCGGCCAGTGGTTCCCGCTGCTGTGCCTGAACAACGTGATTCAATACCGTCCATTAACACGTCTAACGATGAAGAGTCGATCAGTGATTTGACGACGACACCTTTGGTGGAACCCACCAAAGGCAATCGATATACGGGTCGATTAAAGGTCGTCGGTATTTTTTCCGAAACACATGACGTGAAAACATTCAGGTTAGCGATGCCCACTGGGGAGCCGTTGCCGTTTACCTACGAACCGGGCCAGTTTCTGACGTTTACCTTGACGATCCCGGAGCAGGGTAAGCCGGTTAAGCGCTCCTACACCATTGCTTCCTCACCCACACAGCGTGATCACATCGAATTGACCATCAAACGGGAAGATCAGGGTCTAGTGTCGCGGTATATGCACGATACGGTGGTGTTGAGTGACCTATTGGATGTGAAAGTACCGAGCGGCCGATTTTATTTCAATGGCAGCGATACCGATAATGTTGTTTTGATCTCAGGTGGTGTGGGAATTACGCCAATGATGAGTGCAGTACGTTACTTGACGGATCAGTGTTGGCCCGGCGCGATTTACTTTCTGTTTTGTGCTCGTACCAATAATGATTTTATTTTCCAGCAAGAGCTAACGTATTTGCAAGCACGACACAAAAACTTGCACGTCCTTGTGAGCATGACACGAGCGGAGGGTACCAGTTGGATGGGGCCGCAGGGCCGCTTTACACCGCAACTCATTAATGATTTTGTGCCGGATATTGTGTCAAAGGAAATTCATATTTGCGGTCCTCAACCGATGATGGATGGTGTGACGTCGATGCTGAAGGAATTAGGCGTTCCCGAAATGCTCATCAAAACCGAAGCATTCGGTGCTGCCCCGGTCGCGAAAAAATCATCGCCCTCTGCGTCGACAGCCACTGCACCGTCGTCTGATACGGCAATCACAGCGCATTTTTTGACTTCACAAAAAACCGCCACAATGACGGCCGATGAAACGGTGCTGGAAGCAGCCGAGGCGGTGGACGTTGAGATTGAGAACTCATGCCGCGCTGGCAGTTGTGGAAGCTGCATGGTCAAGCTGGTGTCGGGCAGCGTGGTGATGGACGTTGATGACGGATTAGAGGAAGAAGACAAGGTTCAGGGGTATATTTTGGCCTGTCAAGCCATCCCTTCCACTGATATTGAGGTGGAGGCGTAACGGTATGAATACGCAAGAACGTCACCTCGTCACCGGCTTATTGGTGTTAATGCTACTACTCTGGGCGGGGTTTGTTTGGCACCGTGATCCGGCGTTTCCAGGCAGTTTTACCGGCGGCATGCTTGGTATTGCCGCTGCGGCGTTTATGTTTGTGCCCTTTGTGTATCTGGTGATCAAACGCATCAAACCGCTAAAAAAATGGGTTACCCGCCGCGTGTCGATGCCCAAACTTTTGTTGTGGCATATCTATGCCGGGATCATTGGTCCGATCCTGGGACTACTGCACAGTGCGCATCGCTTTGACAGCACTGTGGGTATCGCGTTGATCTTACTGATGTTCATTGTGGTGATCAGCGGGTTTGTCGGGCGCTATTTGCTAGGCCACATCTCGTCGGGTATTCGCGCAAAAACAGTGTTAAGGAATGATTTGTACCAGGAATTTCAGCAGGCTTCTTCAACGCTGTGTGATCAAGATCAGTGCGATCACGCTACGCGCCTGACCAACACACACCCGTCGTTATTGCCGGCGATGAGCCTGGCGGGATGGCATGAGCGGTCAATAGGGGATAGCCCTGCCGAAAAAATACCCCGTTTAGTGGATGCGCTTTCTGATATTGATTACAGCATCGCGATGCACGATATCATCAAGCGATGGTTTAAACGCTGGCTGAAATTTCATATCGTTATCTCCTGCACGCTGTATGCGCTGTTGATTTTTCATATTGCGGCTGAAATCTATTTTGGATTGAGGTGGCTATGAAGACAACACTATTGCTCGTGGTCGGTATTGGCGTGGTTGTTGCGCTGTTGAGTCACTATCTCCATTCACCGGAAGTAATGGCGGACATTGGCTGGGAACAAACCGTAGTACCTGGCAAGCTCAGTACTGCTCATGCGTTTTTAGACGACAACTGCGAAGCCTGCCACACACCGGTTCAGGGCATCGTGCGTGACAATTGTGTGGTGTGTCACGCCGATGATACCCACATTTTGCAGCGTCAACCCACCGCTTTTCATGCGGACATTAATGAGTGTGCAGTTTGTCATACAGAGCACCAGGGCCGCGAGTCCAAGATTTCAACGATGGATCATTCTGCACTGGCCACCATAGGACTGGATACGTTGGGGCAGTTCAAAGACCCCAATCATGAAGGCGTTATTGCAAAAGCGTTTCTTGAAGATTTGCTGGACTCGGGCAGAAGGCCAGGCCCATTGTTCGTACACCCTGATGTGTTGGCGCAAGAAGCCCTGTTGAATTGCAGTACCTGTCACGCCAATGATGATCGGCACTTGACCCTGTTTGGTCAGGACTGCGTGCAATGCCATCGTACCGATCAGTGGTCATTGCCGGAGTTTTTGCATCCCTCTAACCAGTCCCGTGATTGTAATCAGTGTCACGAAGCGCCGCCCAGCCATTATATGCAGCATTTTAAGATGATTTCAGCCAAGGTGGCCGGCGAACCCCACGCGCCCGTTGAACAGTGTTTTGCCTGCCATCAAAGCACGTCCTGGAACGATATCAAACGCGCTGGCTGGTACAAGCACCACTAACACAAGGAACGATGTATGGCTCTTAACAGTATTGCCCTCGGTGTGACCTTTTTGATTGGGGTAATGTTATTTCACCGGCGGATGATTGGGTCATCACAATGGCGTGCCACCGTCACGCCGCTGGCGTCGATTATTGGCAGCGGCTTTTTGATTATCGCACCGTTGTTGCATTCTGTGATGGGAAAATGGGCGTTACTGGGTATCGCGGGGCTATCCATTTTTGCCTATGGGCTGGGGTGGATTATTCGCTATAACATTGTCAATGCCGAACCGGCCCTGCAACGTGAAAAACAGGGCGTCATCGCGTGTCTGGAGCAGGCCGCCCAATGGAGTTTAGGGGTCGCGTTTGCGATCTCCGTGGCGTTCTACCTCAGCTTATTCATTGCTTTTATGTTTGATCGGATCGGCATCGTTGATGTTACTGCCTCAAAGTGGGCAACCACCGGGTTGTTGATGAGTATTATGGGCATTGCCTGGTGGCGCGGTGCACGCGGACTCGAATCGATAGAGCTGTTCGCGGTCTCGATCAAACTGGCCATCATCCTGGGGGTACTGGCCGCCTTGCTGGCCTATGATGTGCAATCCGGCACCACCTGGTTTGCCCACGACCCGATCGCTGACTTTACTACCGCACAGACGCTGGCGATGTTGGCCGGGATGTTAATGGTCACCCAAGGGTTTGAAACGGCCCGTTTTATGGGGGGGCAATATTCTGTAAGGCAGCGTGTAAACGCAGTCAAGTACTCCCAATGGATAGCGATTGCCTTGTACGTCACGTTTATCGGGCTTACCTGTCCTATCTTTTTGACCTATCCCATTGTTGAACTCAATGAAACAACCATCAGCGAGACGCTGGGCCAGGTGGTGTGGGTATTGCCCCTGTTACTGTTAGTCGCCGCCACGGCGAGTCAACTCAGCGCTGCCCTGGCGGATACGATTGGTGGCGGCGGCCTGTTGAAGGAACTGGTCAAGCTCCGCTTATCGACCAACGTGTATTACATGCTGATCATTGTGTTGGCGTTGATTCTGGTCTGGGTCGCCAATGTCTTTGAAATCATCAACTTCGCCTCCAAAGGCTTTGCCCTGTATTACCTGATCCAGGTGTTGATTGCATTGATACTGATGATCAGACAACCCCAGCACAGCGCCTGGAAAGGCTTGATGTTACTGGTGGGTGGTGTGATGGCCGGGCTGTTGGTCTTTGTTATCGGCTGGTCGATACCGGCCCCTCACAGTTGAGCGTAGGAGCCCTGAATGGAGATGACAGCTAACGAAAAACCGACTGGTCAAACCCAGAAAAAGGAGAGCGGTTCGCAAGAAGCAATGCAGTATAACGGCATAATCACCATCATTGGTGTGGGTAATCTGTTGCTCAGTGACGAAGGGGTGGGCGTGCATGTGGTGCGAAGTTTGACCGAGCAACTGGAGCACGACCAGCGGATCACGTGTATTGATGCGGGCACGCTGAGTTATGAATTACTGGAGTGGGTAGCGACGGCAGACGCCGTGTTATTAATCGACGCGGCTCAACTGGATGCACCCGCTGGCACAGTCGCGCAGTTTACCGATCACCAGGTGGAAGCGCATTTTGCGTTGGCGTCCTCCCAAACCGTCCATCAAATCAGCGTGCGTGATGTGCTGAATACGGCGCGCATTTTGTATCAGCGTCCCCGGCACTGGACCCTGATCGGGATTCAGCCGAGCATCATGACCTGGGGGGACACGCTGAGTGAACCGGTCACGCAAAACCTGCCTACGGTTTTTGCCGCTATCGCAGATACCTTACGGCATTGGGGTGTTGAAGTAGAAGATACTCTACATCCATCTTGCCACTTTTCAGGAGTAGAACAGTGACTCTGGATACAGACATTATTTTCACTACAGAACAACAGAAAACCACAGGTAATGTGTTGCCCCTACTGCACGAAATTCGCCACGCACTTGATACGTTAGTCGATGAAAAAAAACCTACAATCATCGACCTGCGGCGCATTCCCCTTAGTGCAGACGACGAAGAAAAGCTTGAGACCTTTTTAGGGACAGGCGAGGTAAGAGCAGAAATAAGTGCATTGGGGCCAACCGTCTTGCAAGAAACACTGTATTCAGGTGTGTGGATTGAGACTCACTACAACGAGCATGACGAGGTGATGGGAAAATTTATCACCATCGCCACGGCGCCACACATACTGCTGGCGCAAGACAGTGATATGGAAGCCGGGTTGACGCGCTTGACTCATGACCTGGACACACCTTTACCCTCAACAGGAGGATCATCACCTGATGATCCTCCTGTTGAACAACGTTAGGAGTTCTGCATGTCTTCTTCAATCTCGCTGGGCGAACGTTTATCGCAACAAGGGGTTAGCCGCCGAACCTTTGTTAAATTTTGTGCGACGACGGCTTCGTTACTCGCGCTGCCACAAACGGCGGTGCCGCAAATGGTAGCAGCACTCAGTGCCGCCAGACGTCCATCGGTGATCTGGTTGCCGTTTCAGGAATGCACCGGGTGTACAGAGGCGATATTACGCTCCCACGCACCCACCCTGGAAAGCCTGATTTTTGACAGTATCTAGCTGGATTATCAGCACACCATTATGGCGGCGGCGGGCGATCAAGCCGAACGCTCACGCCATGATGCCATGCGTGACAACAAAGGGCAGTACCTGCTATTAGTTGATGGATCAGTGCCGCTTGGGAATAAAGGGTATTCCACCATTAGTGGGCAAAGCAATGTTGACATGTTAGTGGAAAGCGCCAAAGATGCTGCTGCTATTGTTGCCATTGGTACCTGTGCCTCGTTTGGCGGCATTCCCAAAGCGAACCCTAATCCAACCGGCGCGGTCTCGGTCAGCAATATCATCACTGATAAGCCGATCATCAATGTCTCGGGTTGCCCCCCCTTGCCAATTGCCATCACGGCTGTGTTGGCCCACTACCTGACCTTTAATACGCTACCAGCGTTGGATTCTCTTAACCGACCGCTGGCTTTTTTTGGGGATACTATCCACGACCGGTGTTACCGACGCCCTTTCTTTGAACAGCGAAAATTTGCCAAATCCTTTGATGACGAAGGCGCTAAAAATGGTTGGTGTTTGTTTGAGCTTGGCTGTAAAGGCCCGGAAACTTATAACGCCTGTGCCACGGTGAAATGGAACCAGGGCACCAGTTTCCCCATAGAATCCGGTCATCCTTGCCTGGGCTGTTCAGAACCGGATTTTTGGGATCACGGCAGTTTTTATCAATCACTCTTTCCGTGGGAGCGTTATAAAGCCAAACCGGGGGCAGGCAAAGGTGGGCCCAATCATTGAATATTGACATTAACTGGCAGGAACATGAGCGATGAGTGAACAAAAAAGTACTGATCGACTGGTGGTTGATCCCATCACGCGGATTGAGGGACATTTGCGCATAGAGGCGGAAATGGACGGCAATACGATTAAACAGGCGTATTCATCAGGTACCTCGGTGCGAGGTATTGAACGGATTTTACAAGGTCGTGACCCGCGCGATGTATGGGCCTTTGCGCAGCGCATTTGTGGTGTGTGTACCCTGGTTCACGGTATGGCCTCCATTCGCGGTGTTGAGCATGCGATACGGTCGGCCTGGCAATCTAACGCGCCGTTAGGGGTTGCGACCGGCAAGCATGGTCCACCAGGCCTGTCACCTATGGCCGCATCCGGTCCTGACGGAATGTCTATGCCGCACCCGGCAATGGGACGAGGGCCGAACAAAAGTGGGATGAAACACGGCCCACCCAAAGGGCGTGGCCATGCGATGGCCTCAAGCGCGGCGCCTGCGGACATGGCCATACCGCCCAACGCGCAGTTGATCCGCAATCTGATGATCGGCACGCAATTTGTGCATGATCATGTGATGCATTTTTATCACCTGCATGCACTGGATTGGGTGGATGTATTGTCGGCACTCAAAGCCGACCCCACAAAAACCGCCGCGTTAGCGGGCTCACTCAGTCGTTATCCGCGTTCATCGCCTGGCTATTTTCGCGACATGCAAACCAAACTCAAGGTGTTTGCTGAGTCTGGCCAACTGGGAATTTTTGGTAATGCCTATTGGGGGCATCCAGGTTACAAGCTACCCCCGGAGGTCAACTTGATGGCGCTGGCGCACTATCTCGATGCGCTGTCATGGCAGCGGGACGTGGTCAAAGTACACACCATATTTGGCGGAAAAAACCCCCATCCCAACTTTGTGGTCGGAGGCGTGCCATGCCCCATCAATCTGGATGCCGATACGGGGATCAATACGCGTCGACTGGCACAATTGCAAGAAGCAATCACATCGATGCGTACCTTTGTCGATCAGGTATATCTGCCCGATATACTGGCGATTGCAGGCTATTACAAAGAGTGGGGTAGCCGGGGAGAGGGGTTAGGGAATTTTCTTACCGTAGGGGATTTACCGTCGAACGGTATGGACGACCCGTCATCGTTTTTGTTTCCCCGAGGGGTGATTTTAAACCGCGATTTAAGCCGCGTGTATGACGTCGATCTAACTGATCCAGCCGAGATACAAGAGTTTGTCTCTCACTCCTGGTATGACTACCGCGGTGGCAAACAGCAGGGCTTGCACCCATGGTCAGGCGAAACAGACCTCAATTATTCGGGCCCTGCGCCGCCGTACAAACACCTGGATGTGAATAACAGTTATCTATGGACTCTCCTCGGTTTGCAAGTAAAAAAGACAAAAAACTTAAGTCGACTGCATATATCTATTCGGCCCTGTGGATACCCACTGACCCAGATGACATTTGCGCGTAAACACCTCATTATTCAGGCGGTCTCAAACAACCAAAACTGTTATCAGGTCTTATCTACGCACGGTCGATGCCGTTTTCATCTAACTTACTCTGCAATCAAGGATTGCCTCTTAATTTCAACAACAGCAAATGTTTTCTTTTTTAGCCATAATAGCCCAAAGCATTCTTGCTTGCTTTGCCGCGTAAGCCACTGCTACAACGTTGTCAGGTTTGTTTTTTCTGAGTTTCTCTATCCATTCGGTGTGAGCCCCCCTTCCTTTGGTAGACATTAACATTACCGTTCTTGCGCCATGCACCAATAATGTCCGAAGATATATATCACCTTTCTTCGTGATTCGGCCTAACTTTGATTTTCCACCAGATGAGTATTGCCTTGGCACCAAACCCAGCCATGCTGAAAATTGCCTACCATTCTTAAACGTTCTTGTATCTCCAGTTGTAGCCACCACTGCCGAAGCTGTTAGTGCGCCAATGCCATCCATTTTCAGTAACTCTTTAGAAACAGGATTAGAACGCGCCCATCGCTCGATTATTTTGTCAAATTGTGCAATTCGATCTTCTTCTCTCAATACCGCTGCATAGAGGTCATGTATGATCTCTGCTAGTAGAGGGGAAAGACGTCCTTCTCCTAATACCACAGACAGTTCTTTTTTACATTTCGCTCGTCCCTGGCTGAATACATAACCAAATTCTGCTAAGTGCCCTCTGATTTGATTCATTAACGCTGTTCTCGTAGAGATGCTTTTTGAGCGCACTCTATGCACTACGAGTATTTCTTGTTGGGCCTCTGTTTTAATGGCAACAAACCTAGCATTAGGCCTGCCTATAGCTTCACAAATTGCGGCAGCATCGTTTAAATCATTCTTCTCCTTAATCAGGTAAGGTTTAACGTATTTTGGGGCTATTAGATGTACATTATGCCCTAGTTTGCTTAATTCTCTTCCCCAATAATTACTGCTACCACATGACTCAATACCGATTGTTGCAGGAGGTAACTGTGCAAAAAATCTGAGCATGCTCTGGCGCTTTAACTTTTTCTTTAAGGAGTTATTACCATACTGGTCGACGCCGTAAGCGACAAAAATGTTTTTAGCAATATCTAACCCTATACGAACTGTTGCGTTTTTCATGATTCCTTCTCCTTTCAGAGTGACACTCAAAGGGTAGACGCTGAAGGTAGAGGAGAGTCCATGTCATTATTCGTGGCTAAAGAGTCCCCGTTGGCGGGGCAAGCCGATGGAGGTGGGTCCCTTGGCTCGGGTACTGATGATGTATGCCACCGGCGATGCGCAGGCCAGAGAATTGGTTGACAGCTCGTTAAGCCTGCTGAAGCTGGATCAGCGCGCGCTGTTTTCAACTTTGGGCCGCACATTGGCGCGCGCGTTAGAAACGAAAATCCTGTGTGACAATCTGCAGAGCTGGTATGACCGTTTGGTCGCCAACATTAAACAGGGTGACACCCGAACCTTCAATGAGCGGTATTTTGATCCTGCTTATTGGCCTAAGGAAGGCAAAGGTATTGGCATCATGGAAGCCCCACGGGGGGCACTCGGTCATTGGATCGTGATGAAAGACGGCCTGATCGATAACTACCAATGTGTGGTGCCAACCACATGGAATGCGGGTCCGCGTGACCCCAATGGGCAGACGGGAGCCTATGAGGCTGCGTTGCAAGATAACCATACCTTGGTCGATCAAGCACAGCCGCTCGAAATTTTACGTACCTTGCACAGTTTTGATCCGTGTTTAGCGTGTGCGGTTCACCTGATGGACGCACACGGCAATGAGCAACTAAAAGTCAAAATCCGATGAATTTGGCTGTCCCACAAACAACACTTTGGAGAATGAAATGGACAATATAACGACCCGTCGACAGGCACAAAAAAGCCTTGGTCGTCTCTATCTATTACTAGGTATCAGTGGTCTGTTGCCGGCTGTGTTTGCGCATGTTGGCCCTGTCGGCGAACACATTCATTATGCCGGGGCGGCGCTTCACACTTTAGTGCTGATAGCGCTCGCTGTGGCAACACTTGTGTCGACGGGTCTGTACTTAACCCGTAAAAGAACACCGTAGGGGAATGCGATGTGCTTGTCCATACCCATGCAAATCGTCGACATTGACGGGTTAACCGCGCAGTGTACTGCCAAAGGTGTCAATCGTTCAGTCAGCCTGTTTTTGCTGCAAGATACGCCGTTGGTAGAAGGCGACTATGTCATGGTGCATGTGGGGTATGCGCTTGAACGTATTTCCCTGGAAGACGCCCAAGTCACCTGGGCGTTACTGGATGATATGGTTTCAGCAGATGCATGAGTTCAGTATTTGCCAGAGTGTGCTTGAGCAAGTTGAACAGATAACCCGGCGTCATCATGCCCGGCGCGTAACGCGTATCGTACTCAGCGTGGGCCCGCTGTCCGGGGTGGTTGACGTACTGCTACAACGAGCCTTTGACGCATTGCGCCTTGGCAGTGTGGCTGAAACGGCTGTTCTGGATATTCACACACCAGCAGTCATTGTGGCGTGCCCGTCGTGTAAAAAAGAGTCCCGCGTACCGACTAACCGATTACTCTGCCCACACTGCCAACAATGGCAGACAACGTTGGTCAGCGGAGATGAGCTGGTGTTATTGCGCATTGAATTTGCCCCTAACACCTTGTCTGACAATGGTCATTCTGTGGAGAACGAACATGTGTAACACCTGTGGTTGTGATGCCAACGATCATCAACACAAACATCATGCGCCTTCAGCATCGGTTCCGGAGAGTTCGGAGTTGTATACCGCTATTCTGCAACCTGACGAGATCGTAGCAGCCAGGAATCGGCAGCAGTTCGAGCATCACCGAGTGCTGGTAGTGAATCTGATGTCGTCGCCGGGCAGCGGCAAAACCCAGCTGATCGAACAGACTATCCAGACACTGAACGATGAAATTACAATCGCCGTTATTGAAGGGGACCTGGACACCGAAAACGATGCCCTGCGCATTCGTCGCCATGGCGTTCAAGCCGAGCAAATCACCACTGGCACAGCCTGCCACCTGGATGCGGCGATGATTGAAACCGTATTGCCGAAGTTCTCACTCGATACCATTGATATTCTCTTTATTGAAAATGTCGGTAATTTGATTTGCCCGGCCTGTTTTGATCTGGGCCAGGATGCCAACGTGGTGTTGTTATCGGTACCCGAAGGGGATGATAAGCCGGAAAAATACCCGGTCATGTTTCGCGCCGCTGATCTGATGCTGATCACCAAAACGGACTACCTGCCCGTCGCGACGGCATTTTCAATCCACCGGGCGACGCAGTCATTTCGAAACGTAGGTGGTCGAGCCCCTGTGCAGGAACTGGCGGCGCCGTTGGATAGAGGGGTGTCAGCATGGATTGACTGGCTGTTGAGCGCCTATGCACAGAAATTCACTGCACTATCCACCCCATCACCCTCGGAGACCGCTGATGCGCCGCCAAAGTGTTGAAACATTAATAGCAGGGCTTGATGCGATGCATCCCGAGCGCCCCTTTCGGGTAATGAATGTCTGTGGTGGGCATGAACGGAGCATCACCCAGGCAGGGCTGCGTAGTCTGTTGGATAAGCATATCGAACTGATTCCCGGACCAGGATGCCCGGTATGCATTTGTCCTGAAGAGGACATTGCGCAAGCAATCCACCTGGCGTTAAACGAACAGGTTATCCTGCTGAGTTTTGGCGATATGTTGCGGGTACCCGTTTTTTCACACACCGAAGGGCCACGGTCATTGTTAGCAGCAAGAAGCCAAGGGGCGGATGTCCGACCGGTGGCAAGCCCGCTGGATGCGGTGGCCATCGCACGTGCGAACGTCACACAACAGGTCGTGTTTTTTGCCGCAGGGTTTGAAACGACCATGGCACCGGTGGCGGCGATGGTGGCCGAAGGTGTGCCGGATAACTTAACCGTGTTGCTGTCGGGTCGATTAACCTGGCCTGCGGTCGCCATGCTGTTGAGCAATGACGAACAGGCCTTCGACGCACTGATTGCGCCGGGGCACGTTGCCACGATCATGGGCTCGGACGAATGGGCTTTTGTAGCCGAACAGCATGGGCTGCCCACAGCCATTGCCGGCTTTCATGGTGAAAGTGTGCTTGCGGCACTGCAATGTCTCTTGCAACAACGCTCTGACAATCGCGCACAGCTAGTGAATTGTTACCCCGAAGTGGTAAAACCGCAGGGCAATACCCAAGCGCAGCAATTACTGCGTGAAGTGATGGTGGTATCAGCGGCGAACTGGCGGGGGATTGGTGTCGTGGAGGACTCTGGATTTACCCTGCGCCCTGAATTCGCCACTGTTAATGCCCGTGTGCGGTTTTCCGAACTCACTGACCAAAGCAGTTTTACCCCGTTAGCTCCTCCGGCAGGGGCGCGCTGCGCTGATGTGGTACTGGGACGGTTATACCCGGATCAATGCCCGCTATTTGGCAACGAGTGTACGCCCAGGCACCCGATTGGCCCTTGTATGGTCTCGGATGAGGGAGCTTGCCGGATATGGATGAGTAGTGGCATGCGCAGTGTTGATGAGTCCAAGCCAACACCGGAAGGGGTTTAACGTGACGTTGCAAACCATCGTGTCACCGCTGATCCCTCAGCCTGCTGATAGTGCGGCTCAATTGGCATGTTTTATGGGTATCGTACAGGGGGTAGGGTTTCGGCCGTTTGTGTATCGTCTGGCCATTGGCTACGGGTTGACCGGGTGGGTGCAAAATCGGGTGGGCGCTGTCTATGTCCATGTCGAGGGTGATCGTGCTTGTCTGAACACGTTTTTTCAAGAAATTGTCGTTAACGCGCCAGGTCATGCGTCACCCTTGCTGCACACGCTTCAGGACGTACCCGTTCGTCATTATGACAACTTTGCGGTGTTGAGAAGCGCGAGTGAATCCCATGGCCCCATTACTGTGCCTCAGGATACCTACCTGTGCACCGCTTGTATTAGCGAGTTCAACACGCCTGAAAATCCGCGTTATCAGTATCCTTTTATTAACTGTAGTCATTGTGGTCCGCGTTATTCCATTATTACCGGGATGCCTTATGACCGATCCAATACGTCAATGACCGCTTTTTCCCTGTGTACACGTTGTGAGGCAGAATACAGTGACCCGACTAATCGCCGTTTTCATGCTGAACCCATTGCCTGTCCGACCTGTGGTCCGAAGCTAACGGTCAAGGATCATACTGGCCATGATCTTGGTGTGGAAAGCACATCGGTGGTGTCTTTTATCGCTGAACAACTCACCGCTGGTGCCATTGTCGCGATGAAAAGTGTTGGTGGCTACCATTTATTGTGTGATGCCACCAATGACACGGTCGTGAGGCAATTGCGTTTGAAAAAAAACAGATTGCATAAGCCGTTTGCTGTGATGTATCCCGAGCCACAGGGCAACGCTGTCTCTACGATGTTGGCATCCGATGTCTCGTTTACTGACGACGAGTGGCGCACACTTTGCAGCGATAGCCGTCCCGTCGTCCTGTTGCCTAAACGGGCATCATCACTACTTGCTGACGATGTAGCGCCAGCGCTTGCCTGCCACGGCGTTATGCTGCCTTGCAGTGCACTGCACCGATCGGTGTTGGATATGGTTAACCGTCCCCTTATCGCGACCTCTGCCAATCTTAGCGGTGAGCCAGTCGTTATCAATGAGCAAGCGGCGCACAAAAAGCTGCGTGGCATTGCCGATTATTATGTGCATCACGATCGCCCGATAGTGCGGCCTCTTGATGACAGCGTAATAAAAACGTCAGCCGGTGCATTGCGCCCAATACGGATTGGGCGGGGAATCGCTCCTCTGGAATTGACCTTGCCGGTGGCCATTGACCGGCCAACCCTCGCCGTCGGTGCACACCAGAAAAATACGGTATCGCTCGCCTGGAATGACCGCTTGGTGGTATCACCACACATAGGTGATTTGACGTCAGTGGCCAGTCAACAGCTGTTTGATGAAACCATTACCGATCTGCAGCGATTGTATGGAGTCTGTGCTGAAGTGGTGGTTTGCGATAAGCATTCCGGCTATGCCTCCACTCGATGGGCGGAATGCTCTGGCCTGGACGTAATGCGTGTCCAGCATCATGAGGCTCATGCATCGGCCTGGGCATTTGAATACGGCGTGACCGAGGCCAGTGTTGTATTTGTTTGGGATGGTGTTGGGCTGGGTAACGACGGTCATTTGTGGGGAGGCGAAGTGTTTTATGGTACCCCCGGGCACTGGCGCAGAATGGTCTCCTTCAAACCCTTTACACTTCAAGGCGCTGAGCAAGCAGGACGAGCGCCATGGCGAAGTGCAGCGGCGTTATGCTGGCAGGAAGGTGTGTTGTGGCCGGGGTTGGAACACTGCGATCCTGATGGATGGGTGCACCATGCCTGGCAACAGTCTATTAACTGTCATTCGTCGTCGTCCGCCGGCCGCTTGTTTGATGCCGCTGCAGCCTTCGGTTTGGCGGTGTACACGACCACGTATGAAGCGCAGGGACCGATGATGTTCGAGTCATTGGTTACAGACAAACCTGCAACGATCTCACTACCGATAGTACCTGTCAACGATAGCTTTTGGCAGATTGATTGGGCCCCTTTATTGCCCCTGTTACTGGATACTCAGTGTTCCGCCAAGCACAAGGCAGAGATTTTTCATGCTTCGATGGCAGGTGTAGTCAGTGAGGTTATTGGGCTGTTGGGTCCCCATTTTCCCTTTGAGTGCGTGGGGCTTACTGGCGGAGTCTTTCAAAACCAGACGTTAGTGTCCTGGATACAGGACACCACGGAAGACCAGGTGTTCAAAATCACGCTACCCCAAGAATTACCCGTTAACGACGGGGCCATTAGCATTGGACAAATCGTTGAGCACATTGCCACATCCACATGTATGTGCAATGCCTTAACGACGGAGATGACAGAATGACAGAAGAATACATTTCATTGGCACACGGCAACGGTGGTCGTCTGACGCGTGAATTGATAGACAAGGTATTTGTCCAATATGGCCAACACCCTTTGCTCGATACCGTAAACGATGCGGCCACGATGTCTCTGCCTAACCAGACGATTTGCATGACCACTGACAGCTTTACCGTACAACCGCTGGAATTCCCTGGGGGTAATGTAGGGTCTTTGGCTGTTCATGGTACCGTAAATGACCTATCGGTCAGCGGGGCAACTCCTTTGTATCTAAGCACCAGTTTTATTATTGAGGAAGGTGTCTCGATGGCGTGTCTGATTCGGGTGGTAAAGGCGATGGCAGAGGCTGCCCACAAAGCCAATGTCAGTATTGTGACCGGGGATACCAAAGTGGTGCCTAAGGGACAGGGTGGTGGTATTTATATCAACACTGCAGGGATTGGCCTAAAAAGGACTCATACCCAATTTGACATCAAGCGCCTATCTGCAGGCGATCATATTGTGGTCAGCGGACCGATTGGTGATCACGGCGTTGCTGTGCTACTGGCAAGAGACGAGTTTGGTTTGGACAGTCAGCTCATCTCTGACTGCGCATCTGTCTATCCATTCGTTGAAGCTATCGATACCATCGACGGCGTAAAATTCCTGCGTGACCCCACTCGTGGCGGAATTGCCATGGCTATGCACGAAATGGCACAAGCGACCAATTTATCCATCCGATTAAATGAAGCAGCTATACCTTTGAGTGGGCAGGTTGAATCAGTTTGCAACATGCTTGGTTTCGATCCCTATTACCTGGCCTGTGAAGGGCGCGTTGTCGCCGTGGTAGCCCCGGAAGTGAGTGAAGAAGTAGTCAGGCGTTGGCAGGTCTGCGAACACGGGCAAAATGCAGCGACCATCGGTGAAGTGTTACCCCGCCAAGAACAATATCACTGCCCTGTTAGTTTAGTCACCCACATCGGAGGCGAGCGGCTGTTGGATGAATTGGAGGATGATCCTCTGCCCCGTATCTGTTAGCGAATCGATGATAAAAACGACAACCGTTTATTTCACGGATACCTTTATGTCTTAAATAGAGTACTTGTACACAGTAAATTCTATGAAATAGCACTAATTCAGAGTTCTAAAAGAGTTGATTATGAATAATTTAATAGCGCACGCGAACGAAAAAATTGAGATGTTTAACCAAGGTATTGTAGAAAGAAACCCCGCTGAATATGAATTTCATCAGGCTGTTAGAGAGTTTACTGAATCAGTGATTCCCTTTTTGATGAATCATGAAAAATACTCTGACGGTCATATATTGGAGCGTATGACTGAGCCTGACAGGATTGTGATTTTCAGGGTGTGCTGGGAAAACGATGAAGGCCATATCTGTTGCAACCGAGCGTGGCGTGTACAGTTTAATAACTCAATTGGTCCCTATAAAGGCGGGTTGCGCTTTCACCCCAATGTATCCCAAGGTGTATTGAAGTTTTTGGGTTTTGAACAGGTCTACAAAAATGCGTTAACAGGCTTGCCTATGGGCGGTGCGAAGGGCGGAAGTAACTTCGATCCAAAAGGAAAAAGTGATCGGGAAGTGATGCGTTTTTGTCAATCACTTATGACTGAGCTGTCTCGCCATATCGGTGAAGATACTGATATACCCGCTGGGGATATTGGTGTGGGGGCACGAGAAATAAGTTATTTATTTGGCCAATACAAGCGACTAAACAACCGATTTGTGGGTACATTGACGGGAAAGGGGCTTTCCTTTGGCGGCAGTTTAATCAGAGCCGAAGCGACAGGCTACGGCGTCGTCTATTTCACGCAACATGTTTTGCATCAACATGGTCAATCTTTTTCAGACAAGACTGCTGTCATTTCGGGTTCAGGTAATGTCGCCTTATTTTGTGCGGAAAAATTGATTCATCTGGGGGTAAAGGTTGTCACACTGTCAGATTCCAGTGGTTTTATTCACGACCCTGATGGTATTGATCTTGAAAAACTACATTGGTTGAGAGAGTTAAAGTTCAACAAAAGGGGACGTATCAGTGAATATGCGCAGCAGTTCAGTACAGCCAAGTATTATCCGGACCAACGTCCCTGGGTCATTCCGGGGGATATGGCATTTCCCTGTGCCACCCAAAATGAGCTGGACTTGAACGATGCAAAAGCACTGGTAAGCAACCATATTCTGGTCGTTGCTGAAGGGGCAAACATGCCCTGTACATTGGAAGCAGTGAGGTTTTTCGAAGAAAAAGAGGTGCTATTTGCACCTGCTAAAGCGGCTAACGCGGGCGGTGTTGCTGTTTCCGGGCTGGAGCAAAGTCAAAATTCACAACGGTTTGCGTGGTCTAGAGAAGAAGTTGATGAACGATTGCAGCAGATCATGGCACACATTCATAAACAATGTGTTGAATACGGTAAGGGAGAAGGCGATACCATTAACTACGTTAATGGTGCCAATATTGGGGGGTTTGTAAAAGTGGCTGAGGCAATGCTTGCGTATGGGATCGCATAATATTTTGTTAATCATTCTGTTGTTGATGTCCCAAAGGGCGAACCGTTTGGCGAGCATTTAATTATCAATAATCAAGATAGTTAGTAGTAAAAAATACAACAATGAGGGAAGCGTTATGAATATTCAAGCGATGAAATTTGGTGTTGCATGTGCGCTAAGTGCGTCGATACTTTGGATAGTATGTAGTGTTCTAGTTATGGTTTTTCCGTCGATGATGCTTTCGATGTCGGGTGACATGCTACATATGGACTTGATGGATACGAAATGGCATTTAACACTGTGGGGTTTTGTTCAAGGACTGTTGGGCTGGTTTATTGCAGCGGGCGTAGGTGGTTGGCTTATCGCAGCAATGTACAATCGTTTCATTTGATTGATGGCCGTTATACAGCCCCAGTGATCTCTACAAACTATTGAGCGAATATAGTAATACAATGATGTGGTTTCGGTTTTTCTATTTCTGATGTTGCCTTCTGTTCAGTATTTACCTCGTGTTGCTCATGTGCATGGAATGCCGATAGAAATAATGGAAGAAGCACAATGTAAGGGACTCTTTGTATTCGTTGTGTTGTCTTATTAGAAAATACTAGGTAACGGTATTCCAGTGGCTATCTATTTGGAGGTCAATTAAGTTGAAGAATAATGAGTTACCAGATAATTACGTTACAGCATTGAGAATTCCTTGGCTTACATCGATCTATGATCCAATCGTTAGATGGACAACCAGAGAATCACGAGTTAAAGGCGAGTTGATTGATAAGGCTAAGCTAGGAGCTGATATGACAGTGCTCGATCTAGCATCGGGTACTGGTACTCTGGCCATAATCATCAAGCGAAAGTTTCCAGATGTTGATGTGGTGGGTGTGGATGGTGACCCAAGAATACTTCAAATTGCCAAAGCCAAGTCAGAAAGTGCTAACGTTAAAATAGAGTTTGATCAAGGATTGGCAACTCAGCTGCCTTATGCTGATTCAAGCTATGATCGAGTATTTTCCACGCTGTTTTTTCATCATTTAGGTCATAGCGACAAAGCCCGTGCATTCGCTGAAATTTTCCGAGTACTCAAGCCTGGTGGACAATTGCATGTAGCGGACTGGGGGAAGCCGACTAATTTCCTTATGCGGCTACTGTTTTACCCTATTCAATGGCTGGATGGATTTGCCAACACGAAGGACAATGTAGAAGGCCAATTGCCGAACATAATTCAACACTCTGGCTTTAATGATGTTCAAATCGATAAGCAATTTAGTACAGTATTTGGCACGTTAACACTTTACCGAGCTTTAAAAGATGAGTGATTTTAATTGATTGAAATTAAGGCTATCTGTCAGTCATGATGAAGCTTGGTAAAAGGAATTAGCAATTCTTGTTCGCATCGTGCGAAGGGCACTGATGGACTTCAGAGGAGGTATTTACCCTTGTTGCAGTCGCCTTTGCATTTCATTAGCGGGTACTAAGATATAAATTTTTGTTATGAGCAGCATGACCTATTTTCTTGAATAGGCGGGCAAGGTACCGTTCCGTAAGAGCAGTAGACACAACAATCTCCCTGTTTGGGTTTTAGTACTGCATGGCACTCGCTGCATTCATAAAACCATTGGCAAGCATCGGTGGGCATGGTTTCCAGCTTTTTATGACTGCAGTGAGGGCAAGTGATTTCTGAGTCTAACTGAATATCTTTACTCATGACTCGTCAGTCTGCTTAATGGTGGATGGGTAACCGGCATTGGTCGTGGCGTTGATCAGCGCATCTGGACTAGTCAGTTCATCATCAAAGTTGACAACGGCTTGCTTGCCTTCATAGCTTACATCTGCATCAGTGACACCTTTGACGTTTTTCAGTGCTTTCTTGACAGTAATAGGACACATAGCGCAATTCATTGTAGGTAAATTGAGAATGACGGTCTTGGATTCTGCCCAGGTACTGAGACTTAAAGCCATCAATACAACTAACACGATCTTGTTCATAAAGTAGATTTCCTATTCCGCGATTAGCGGTATCCAGTAAGGGCTGACGACGAAAAGGGTGGCCAGCAGCATGGCAGTCCAAAAGATGATCTGGCGTCTTCTTCGAGTCTGGGGGATTGCGCAGGCCGAACCGGGCTCGCACTGCTCGATAGGGCGATGCACTTGCCAACCCGCCCACCCAAATAATATCAATACCGCCACAATGAATAGGGGCCGATAGGGCTCAAACTGGGTTAGATTACTGATCCACGCGCCACTGATACCCAGTGAGATCAGCAAAAAAGGTCCGACACAGCAAAGTCCGGCACCAAGGGCTGCTGCAATACCGCCGATTACCGGCCAGTTGGAATTCTGATTGGGCATTTCCGCTCCATACAACAGTATACAGAGCCATTATAAACCCCGTACTAAGGTACGGGGTCAAGTGGTGTTCTGGAAGGGAGCAGGGATTCGATTATAGGGCAATGGGATTCATCCGGGTTGTTCTGGCATTGGATGACTAAATTGTTCAAAACGGCTTGAAGGCTCTGTAGATCCTCGATTTTTGCCTGCACGGTATCCAGTTTTTGCTCCGCCAGGTCTTTTACTTCATGGCAGGACGTTTCGCTCAACGTTAGTAGCGTAGTGATTTCATCTAGTGTAAACCCCAACTCTTGTGCGCGCTTGATAAAGAGTATGCGCTCCAATGTCGCCTGAGGGTATTTCCGGTACCCGTGCTCTGGCTTAGTCGGCTGCTCAATCAGGTTTCTCCGTTCGTAGTAACGCACGGTTTCTATATTGATACCTGCGGCCTCCGCCAGTTTCCCAATGGTAAGAGCTGAGGGGTTAGATACAGTTGTACTCATTGCTATCCTAATTAAGGTCTATTGATACCGGTTGGACAATAGTGAGCTTTCAGGTTCACTCCGATATGTTAGAGCAATAGCTTCAAGCAAGGAAATGTTAGCCTGGAACTGTAGAGGTGTTTGGAGCTAAGCAGGTTGTCAGAATGTGGGGTAGGAAATGAGCCATTGCGTTTATGTGAGAGGGGGGATGGTGTCAGAGGCCGGGCTGGAACCGGCACGTCCGCGAAGGCAATGAATTTTGAAAACAGGGCAAGTGTGTAGGTGTATGTTAGTTGCTTTTGTAATCTAGTGAATTTTCAGGAAATACTCTGCCTTTGCAGAAAAAAGTGTAACAAGAAGTGTGATAATTCTTAGCTTTATTGTATAACTAATTGATTTTATAGGGTTTTATACCTTTGCATCATGGGGGTGTGCTGGGCAGTGGCGGTAGGTGCAGTCATTTAAGGCTTCGTCATTATTTGAGGTGAAAGATGGAATAGGGGGCAGATATTACGATAAATGGGAGTGGATTTGTATGGGGTGGAGTCAATTGCCTAGCTGCTGGTAAAGAGTTTAAGTGCTCAGGGATTAAATAGTGGGATTATAAATTAGAGGCTCTAGCGCTTAGCTGTCGCTTTGTATGGTTTGCTTATGCTGTTTGACAAGTGTAACGTTACGGGTTACATTTTGCCCATGATCCTATCATTTAAGCATAAAGGCTTAGAGAGATTATTTAAAACTGGCCGAACATCAGGTGTTCAGGTAAAGCATGCCAAGCGGTTGCAGCTGATATTAGGTCGGCTTAATGCTTCGGCGTCGCCAAATGATATGAATTTACCAGGCTTATACCTGCACTCGTTATCTGGCAATAAGGCTGATATTTGGTCGGTAAGAGTGAGCGGTAATTGGCGGGTGACTTTCCGTTTTAATGGCGAGCATGCCGAAATCGTTAACTACGAAGATTATCATTGAGGTGAAATAATGTTAATGCACAACCCCCCGCATCCTGGCGTAATTATTAAAGAGTTATGTTTGGAGCCACTAGGCTTAACCATAACTGATGCGGCTGAGGCTTTGGGTGTCAGCCGCAAAACTTTATCGAGCATCATTAATGGTAAGGCTGGTATCAGTCCGGAGATGGCCGTTCGCTTATCTATTGCGTTTAATACTTCATCTGAGAGCTGGCTAAATCAGCAAACACAATATGATTTGTGGTTGGCTGAACTTAGCCGTAAAGATTTAAATGTTACGCCTTTGAATGCGGCGTAATAATAAGGGTGCTAACAAATCCCCCCTCTTTTGAACAAAAAGTGAATGTTACCCGGCACCCCTTGCAGTAGCAGGTAGCTATAGCTTTATTTGATGCGCAAGTTAAACTTTAATGGTTTGCTTATTTAAGCTTATGGGGGTTCAGTGCGTAAATTAACCTTACATATACGGCTATCGCTAGGTTTGCAATTTATTTTGTTGGTGGAGGCGGTAGTCGCTTTTTGGCATCAGCAGTGGCCTACGGGTTTAATTACAGCCGCTATTTTATTGGTAACTTTAACGCCAATTTTTATCAGGCGTTTTTTTAAAATTTTTATCCCTCCTGAGTTTGTACTGTTCGTTATTATCTTTGTATTCGCATCGTTATTTTTAGGCGAGATCCGTGATTACTATACGCGCTATTGGTGGTGGGACATTGCCTTACATTCTAGTTCTGGCATCTTACTCGGAATTGTGGGCTTTTTATTGGTGCATGTGTTGAATGAAACAGAAGATGTGGGGCTTTATATGAAGCCTGGCTTTGTTGCCTTTTTCTCGTTTTTATTTGCGGTAGGGATGGGGGCGATTTGGGAAATATTTGAGTTTTCTATGGATGGTTTATTTGGCATGAATATGCAAAAGCCTATGCTTGATGACCCTTCAGGCTTGACTGACACAATGTGGGATTTGATTGTAGACACTATAGGCGCGCTGATTATTTCGGTGCTGGGTTACAGCTATCTTAAAACGGCCAAAAATCAATCTTTTCTTGAACGTTGGATTAATGCGTTTATCAAAAATAACCCGCAATTGTTTAAGCGTTAAGTTTAGCACTGGCTATCAATTAGGCTTTGCCGATAGGGGCTGCATAGGGTTAAAGGCCAATGTTAGAGCTGTTTGGTGCATGCGGTTACTGGGTGTGGCAAAGGGTATTATACGGTTTCTAAATTATCGTTCTTGGGGATAAAAGGCTGGGATGTGTCAGCAAAATTTACAGTTTGGGTGCGAGCTTAGAATAAGTTCTTTAAAATCAACTGGTTAAAATTTGGCCTCTGTTTTGCTTGTTTATTATGCTTATTAGATTTAACCAATTCACTGCAAGGACAAAACAATGATTACAATGCAAAAACTTAAGTCAATCTGCATTATCTGGATGTTTGCCGGTGCTGCTAATGCGGGCCTATTGGGTGATACCATTGACTGGCAATACTACTCATACGGCGGTGCTTATAATGGACTAGGTAGCCCTGGCTCTTTTGTTGCTGGCAGTTCTACCAGCGCATTTAGTGGCTATTTCACCTTGAGTGCCACCGACACACAAATCATCTTTGATTACGATGGCTCTGGAACGTGGAGTAGTTCTTCTCAGTCATATTCGTCCGGTGGTTTGACGATTGACAATGGTATTTTACTTTACAATATAGACTCTCTGCTTACCGGCGTGACTATCAACGGTAGCACTAATATGGCAGGTTTTTCAGCTTCCAATATTACCTTCAACAACAATGCTATTGCGATTGACTGGGAAAACCTATCATTCAACGCTAATACTTCGGTGGTGTTGGACATCAACAGCACAAATGTCCCCGAACCAGGTTCACTGGCTTTGCTGGGTTTAGGTTTGGCTGGGCTGGGTTTTTCTAGAAGGAAAAAAGCCTGTTAAGCGTAAGCTGCAGAGTTCGATAAAGGGGCCTTGTTTGGCCCCTTTTATTTTTGAGATCGATTAATTTTTTAATATTACTTGCGCACCAAACGCAACATAGCTTCTTCATCCATATAAACTAAACCGTGCACTTCGGTTACGTGTTTGCCTTTAATCAGCTGTAATAAGTAATCGGCTATGCCTTGGCTAATGACTTGGCCGGGTACTAACAAGGGTATGCCCGGTGGGTAGGGTACTAGCTCATCGGCGCTAATGCGGCCTATTAGGCTGGGGTTTACTTGCTGGCTTTCAGCCAATAAAGGCAGGTCTTCGGTGGCGCCAAAGTAGGCGTCTTTAGGTAAGCATTTGAGTTCACTCATGGCGGGCAAGGGGATGACCTTGGTGTTGTTACTGGGCGCTTTGGCGTTGCTGGCCATTTGTTGCAGGGCGTGTATGAGGCGTAGCACTTTGCTGTCGGTAGAGCCTAAGGTGACTAATACCGAAACTGTATTGTGAGTGGTTTTTTCTACCTGTATACCGTATTGCTCAAATAATAATTGTTGCAACTGTTTACCACTATAGCCCGAGGCACTGGTGTTTATGGTGACCTTGGTGGGGTCTAGGCGAATATTATCGGCCCGCACTTCGGGGGCAAGTAAGTCCTCTAATTCCAAAACTCTAAACACTTGGGTTTGATTGATCTCTGTGCGCAGCCGTTTAGCCATGGCTAGGCAGCGGCTGAGTTGTTGATAGCCTTCCATGCTCATTTGTTTGCGGGCCACATCCAAGCTGGCAATCATTGAATATTGCGGGCTGGTGGAGGTGTGCATATTGATATTTTCTTGAAAGCGGTGCTCATCAAAGTCAGGGTCGGCCACGTGTACCATGCTGGCTTGCGAAAAAGCCGACAACATTTTATGGGTGCTTTGGGTGACGTAGTCGGCACCGCAGTCTAAGGCATTGGGCCTGAGGGCAGGGTGAAAGCGCCCGTGGGCATACCAGGCTTCGTCTATCAGCACTTTAATATGCTGGGCGTGAGCCGCCTCAATAATCGGAGCTAAATCGTAATACAGACCGTCGTAAGTGCAGGAGGTGAGCACTAACAGTTTGGCGTCGGGGTGAGCGTTTATGGCAGCTAAAATATCGTCGCGGCATACCGGCCCATAAACGCCGTACTCCGGTTGCAGGCTGGGGTTGAGGTAGATGGGTTCTATGCCAAACATAATCACCGCGTGGTGCATGGATTTGTGGCTGCCCCGGTCTAATAAGATTTTGCCGCCACCGCCCAGCAGTTGTTGCACCACCACCTTGTTAGCGGTAGAGGTACCGTTGGTAACAAAAAACGTGTGTTTAGCGCCAAAGGTTTTTGCTGCCAGCTTTTGCGCCTCTTGCATAACGGATTGCGGATCCATTAATGAATCCAGCGATTGTACCGAGCAGGACAGGTCGGCATTAAATACATGCTCGCCCATGAGCGCATAAAAGTCCGATACCCAGGGGCTGCTACGCAAGCTATCACCACCGGCGTGTCCGGGTGTGTGCCAGGAGTCTTTGGCGCTGTAGATGTATTCGCGCAGGGCATCGGCAAAAGGCGTGCTGGCGCGTTTTTGCAGGGCGGCTTGTACTAGCCGATATACATTATTGAAATTGTGTTCGTCGCGGGCAAAAAGCTCATCAAAGCTATCGTCTATAGGGCCAGCATCAACTACCGTTAAAAATTGCGACAGTTCAACGCGCAGTTTCTTTAGCTTTAGCGCTAGTTGTTGGGCCTGCTCTATAGCGGCAGCATCGATGATTACCGCTTGCAGCAAACCATCATCGCTAGCCAAGCTGACAGACTGATCATAGCTGCTGGCTATAAAGCTGATATTAAGGTCATTTTTTTGGTTGAGCGCGCAGCTATTAAGTTGTGCACACCAGTGCTCACGAAAGTCTTTGTCATTACTAATAATGGCGACATGGCAGGCAATAGCAGTCATAGGCAAACTCTCATTGCGAAAATTACAGAGTGGTATTTAAGATTAGCACTGCTGGCTGATTATGCTATTGCATGCGCGCAGTAGGGAGAGTGAAGCCAATCGCCAGCGCTGGGCTAGCGATTAGCTCTATGGGCTAGTATCTGTAGACTAGAGGCTAGGATTCATACACCTCAAAGCGCAATAAATCCTCGGGCTCAGAGCGTCTGCGTATCAATTTGCTGCCTTGTTGCATATCGGTCATCACCGCAGCAGCAGAGGCGCGGCCGCAGTATTCGTTCATCATTTCCAGTGCATAAGCGCCGGTATCTAACAGGGCGATGATGTCGCCGTTTTGGGTGTTGGCGGGTAGCTCGCGCAAGTTGGGTTGATGTACTAATACCTGCTCCAAAGTGGCATGGTGAGCGCTAAGCGCAGGCTCGGCAGCGAGTAGGGATTTAACCCGGCCTTCGCCTTCTACATCGTAATAGGTGTCGGTACTATCACAGAGCGGCCCAGCCATGCGGCAGAGCTTGGTGTCTTTATCGTCGGCGCGGCTGGCGTTAAGCATGTGAAAATACCAGCCTGAATAAATATCAAACAGGATGTTATAACCGGCATCTAAATAATAAACGGGGTGGTCGCTGCGTTGTTTTTCACATTCTATACGGCTAAGCAAAATGGCGGTGTCGCTCATCATGCTGCGGCCAGGCTCAACAATAAGTTCTATATCAGTACCCAATGCATCGGTCATAGGTTGGATTAAAACTTTCGCTATGGTTTCAAAATCTACATCGGTGCGATAGTTTTCCTGGTAGTGCTGGGCTACGCTATGCCAGTTTTCCTCTGAACTACTGTAGTTTTTAGGGTAGCCGCCACCCAGATTAATATGTTGTAAAGGGTAGGGCATTAAGGCGCTAACTTCTTTGGCGTAAGCGATTAGAAACTCCGCTTCTTTTTGATAGGCGTTAAGGTCGGTGACCTGTGTACCTATATGGGCGTGTATGCCAGTCATGGTTAAAAAATCGGGGTTGGCATTGATTAGCGCAATGGCAATGCGCTGCTCTTCGCGGGTCATACCAAATTTGGAACTGGAGGTGCCGGTTTCCCAGCCTGCGGCAGCGCCACCTTTTATTTCGGGCACTATGCGCAGAGTAACATTGGCTTTTTTGTTTAGCGCTTGCGCTACCGATAGGATGCGCTCTAGTTCGGCAATAGAATCGACGTTGATGGCTTTAATGTCTTCGGCGATGACTTGTTCTAACTCTGGGCGTAATTTGGCCACGCCATTAAACACCATCTCTTTAGCACTGTAGCCAGCAGTTTTGGCCTTAAAAAATTCACCTCCCGAATTAATTTCTATGCTTAAGCCTGCGTCTTTAAAAACTTGTAACACAGCAATATTGGCATTGGCCTTACTGGCAAAACAAACCGTGGTGTTGGCGTGTACGCGGCGAAAGTTGCTTAAAATATCATTGGCATTTTGGCGTAGCTTAGGTTCTGAATACACATATAAGGGCGAGCCATATTCTGCTATCAGCTCAACGGTGTTTACCCCGTCTATATACAGTTGGTTGTTTTGGCTGGTTAAATGGCCGGGGCGGCCCCAGGGGTGTAAAGCAACAGCTTGTCTCATTTGTCATACTCAGTTGCAGTGTTTGGCAAACACTATAAATTAATAAAATGTGAAACTGAGCCTACTGTCGACTTTTTTTAAAATAGCCACAAGAGACATTTTTTAAGGTGGCTTGTGATTTATATTCACAAGTCTGTTACATCTGCTTAAAAAATAATCTTTTGTGGCTGTGGACTTAGGTGGGGATAGTCATATTGGCTTCGCTCAGTAACCAATCTATAAAAACTTTGCAGCGCTCGGATAAGCTTTCTTGTTGGCTGGTAATTAAATGGTAAGAAGAAGGGTCGTGAATTTTACTGGCAAAGGGCTGTACTAATACTCCAGAGCGTAAGTCGTCGGCACAGGTTAGGTTATCGCCCATGGCTACGCCTAGGCCGTGCCTGGCGGCAATCATTTGATGTATGGTACTGGGTATAATCATGCTGTCATTCGCTTCTATGCCGGTGACGCCCTCTGCTGCTAGCCAAGTGGCCCACAGGCCGTCATTGCCTTCACTAATTAGGGTGTGCTGTTTTAAATCTACGGGCTTAAGTAGTTTGGGCTCTTGCTCTAAAAGTTTAGGGCTGCATACGGGAAAGCTTAAGGTTTCCACTAATAATATTACATCGCGGTACTGCCACTGGTCGGCGTTCCCCCAGCATATGCATACGTCTAAATCGGGGTTGTAGGCGGCTTCCATATCATCAGAAGTTAACAGGTTGATGCGCAGCTTGGGGTATAGGGCTTTAAATTTATGTAGCCTGGGCATTAACCAATAGGCGGCAAAGGCGGGCGGAGTGGAGATGGCTAACTCGCCACTGTAATCATCTTGTTTTAAATCTTTTACCGAGCGGGTGATTAGCTCCAGTGCTGAACTGACCGCGGGTAACAGCGCTTTGCCCTCGGCGGTTAAATCTACTTGCGTGGTCGATCTATCAAAAAGTTTTACCTCTAAATTGTCCTCTAACAGTTTGATTTGTTTACTCACTGCGCTGTGGGTAACGCAAAGCTCGTCGGCGGCGCGCACAAAGGATAAGTGTTTGGCGACAGCAGAAAATACCCGCAGGGCATTAAGGGGAGGCAGTTTGGTCATAGGGCGTCAGTTACCAATGTTTGTTAAGGCTTATATTAAAGCGTTGCTTGCGCTAATGGCCCGCCAGTTAGGGCTAGGTCATAAAACCAGTGTATGAACTTCATTATTTTTAAACAAGGCTAAAGCCCCAATATAGCCGCTAAGGCAGGGGCTTACTAGCTAGTGCCTTTTAGTCACATCTGCGGTGTTTTCTTTTCACTATTCAGCAGCGTCTAGCCCTGATTACTATAGTGGCCGTTATATCAATTAGCTTAGTGCGGCTTATGGCGGCTAAGTGTTGACCTTAAGCCCAAAACAATAACAAGGGATAAGCAATGTTTAATAAAAAACTTTTAACCCAAGCCATTATCGTAGCCTCCGCCAGTAGTATGAGTGTTGCTGTGCAGGCGCAAAGCGCACTGGAGGAAGTGGTAGTAACCGCTACCAAGCGTGCAAAAAGCCTGCAGGATGTTGCCATAGCGGTAACCGCCATGGGTGAAAACGAGTTGGACGAATTTAATATCGCCAACTTTGATGACTATGTGCGCTACTTACCGGGTGTTAACTCCGCAGGCCGTGGCCCTGGCCAGTCCTCGGTGTTTATACGCGGTATGGCTACCGACTCTTCCGATCAAACCTCTGTTGAATTTGGTGCCCCCATCCCCAACGTGGCCTTGTATTTGGATGAACAGCCAGCCAGCTCTACCGGCCGCAACTTAGATGTGTACGCGGCTGACTTGGAGCGAGTAGAGGTACTGCCTGGCCCGCAAGGTACTTTGTTTGGCGCTAGCTCGCAGGCCGGTACCATACGCCTAATTACCAACAAGCCTAATTTGCAAGAAACCCAGGTGAGTGTGGATGTGAGTGTGTCCGACACCCACAAGGGTGAGTCCAGCCACAGTGAAGAGCTGGTGCTTAACTTCCCATTAATTGAGGGCAAGTTAGCGGTGCGGGGTGTGTTTTATAACGCAGTAGACGGCGGTTATATAGACAACGTCTATGGCGAAACCTCCTTTGGTCCCGGCGATGTGGGTTTTCCAACGGGAGCCACCACCACCGTTGCTAACAACGCTGATTTTGTAGAAGACGACTTTAACGATACTCAATACACCGGCTATCGTTTTGGCGCAAAATACAATATTAATGACGACTGGAGTATTTTGGGCCAGTTTATGCACCAAGAGCTAGAGGCCGACGGTGTTTTTGACCACGCCCCCAGCAAAATTGATGATTTACAAACTCCCGGCGAGGCACCTACCGGTGTAGGCATAGGCGATTTAGAAGTTACCCGCTACTTCCCCGATAAGTTAGATGATCAGTTCGAGCAAATTGGCGTTACCGTTGAAGGACGCATAGGCCAGTTAGATGTGGTTTACGCGGGTTCTTATTTGGATAGGGAAGTGGTTAACAGCTTTGACTACACTGGCTATACCCACGTGGGTACCTTCTCTTACTACTACTTATGTCAGCCCAGCTACACCCATTGTGGCAGCCCCATACAGGGTATGCCCGATAGCCAAGTGAACAACACCCGGCAAACCAACGAGCTGCGCATAAGCTCAGACTTTGATGGCGGAGTTAATTTTATTGCCGGCCTGTACCACGACGATGCTAAAACCGAAGTCGATAGCAACTTCTATGTGCAAGCGGTATACGATAGTGAAGCTTTCCATATTAACCGTCCTTTACCGGGTTCAACCACGGTAAACCCCGACTACCGGCCACGGGGTATTACTTACACCAACGATATTACTCGCCGCGAAGACCAGCGCGCCATTTTTGGTGAGGTGAATTTTGATATCACCGAGCAAGTATCGGCCACCTTGGGGGCTAGATATTATGAAATCGATATCTCCATGTTGGGTTCTACCAGCTTTGCCAGTGCTAAGCAGTGGAATGCCGTAGACGAAGATGATAACGGCCGAAACTACGATGAAATTTTTGCCGATCACCTACCCTATGAGCAAGATGACACCATCTTTAAGGCCTCCTTGGAATACACCCCAAATGATGATCAGTTGTATTACGTTACCTACTCTGAAGGCTTTAGACCCGGTGGTTTAAACCGTCCCCCGGAAAGCGCTTTTGTATCGCAAACCTACGATAGCGATGAAGTTACCAACTATGAGTTTGGCTGGAAAACCACTTGGCTAGATGGCCGGGTACGTTTTAACGGTGCGCTGTACTTTATTGATTGGCAAGGCATGCAAGTGGGCATTACCGATTTTGAAAACGTCGGCGTGGTGACCTTTGTTAGCAATGTATCTGACTCTGAAATTTACGGTTTAGAAGGTGATATAACTTTTGCGGCCACCGATAACTTAATGCTATTTGCCTCGTTCTCATTGTTAGATACCGAGATGACTAAAGTCTCAGAGGGCGGTAGCCAAATTGCCAAAGAGGGCAGCGAAATAGCCTTAGCGCCACCGGTGCAACTTAACTTACGCGCGCGCTATGAGTGGACTATAGCGGATATGGAATCGCATGCGCAGCTGGTTTACTCCTACACCGACGAGCAATACAGCTCGGTGATAGAGGCAAACCGTTACTTACAAGACTCTTACCAAACCGTAGACGCATCCTTTGGCATGGCCATAGATGAGCACTGGGGCGCAGAGTTATTTGTAGAGAACTTAACCGACGAGCGTGCTGAGTTGTTTATTAACTCCTTAGATACCAGCTTGCGGATTACTACTAATCGGCCGCGCACGGTAGGTTTACGTGTGTCTTACGATTACTAAAACCTAGTTTCATAGTGCTCTCATGAGTATGTCCCTGTTGACCATAGCTTAGCCCGCTAAGCTATGGTCTTTTTTTAGATTTTTATTTTTGCCATGTAGGTTGGCGCGCCTATGCGCTGTGGCTCAGTTACTACATATAACAGTAATAATAATTTTTTGTGTCAATCCCAGAGGTACCCCCATGCTTAACGTTTATCTAATAATTACTAGCGAGGGCGTTTAATATGTCTAGTATTAAAGCGCCTACTCGTTGGGATATTGCGATTACTTTAGTTTTGTTGGTGAGCTTATTATCGCTATCCGTTTATTTTTTTGGTGAGGATTCCTCCCTAGGCCCCAACCAAATTGTATTGACCTTGGTAGCAGCGGTGGTGGCCTTAATCGGCGTTAAAAACGGCTTGTGTTGGGAAGATATAGAACAGACCATTATCAGCTCAGTATCGGCCGCCTTAATGGCTGCGCTAATACTGTTATCGGTAGGCGGCTTAATTGGCAGTTGGATATTATCGGGCACGGTGCCCAGTATGATTTATTACGGCGGTCTGTTGCTAAGCCCTGAATATTTTTATGTGGCAGGCTGCTTGTTATGCGCGTTGGTGTCTTTTTGTGTGGGCAGCTCCTGGACTACCGTAGGCACCATAGGGGTAGGGGTAATGGGCACGGCGGTAAGCCTGGATATGCCGGTAGAAATTACCGCCGGTGCGATTATTTCGGGCTCGTATTTTGGCGATAAAATGTCGCCCATGTCTGATACCACTAACCTGGCCCCAGCGGTAACCGGCACCGACTTGTTTACTCATATACGCAGCATGATGTGGACAACCTTCCCCAGTATATTGATCACCTTGGTGATATTTACCGTGCTGGGTTTAAATCATGAGCCCGATGTTGTTGATGGGGTTATAGATAGCTCACTGTTTTCTGCCGGTTTAACAGATACCTTTACCATTAATCTATTTATGCTATTACCAGTGGCCTTTGTGGTGTTTATGGCCATGAAAAAAGTGCCAGCCTTAGCGACAGTGTTAGCGGGTACCATGGTGGGCTGTGTGTTTGCCGTGCTGTTTCAAGGGCCGGTGATTACCCAGTTTGTAAATGACGCCAGCCTCAATACTTTTGAGGCCATGGTAAAAGGCACCTGGACGGTGTTGTTTGATGGCTATGTGTCCAATACTGGCGACAGCAAAATCGACAGCCTGCTATCGCGCGGTGGTATGTTCTCTATGTTGCACACCTTATGGCTAATTATTGCAGCCATGAGCTTTGGCGGTATGATGGAAAAAACCGGCATGTTACAAAAAATGGTGCGCGGCTTATTGGCCCTGTCGGTATCCAGTGCCGCGCTGGTAGCCAAAACCATAGTCAGTTGCATAGGGGTGAATGCCATAGCTTCCGATCAGTATATTTCTATCGTTATGCCTGGCCGTATGTATAGCGATGAGTATAAAAAACGCGGCATAAAACCCGAAGTGTTATCACGGGTGCTGGAAGATGGCGGCACCATCACCTCACCTTTAATACCCTGGAATACCTGCGGTGCGTTTTTAATGGGCACCTTGGGGGTAGCAACCATAGCCTATGTACCTTATTGCTTTTTTAATTTAATTAATCCACTGATGTCTATAGTGCTGGCGTATTTGGGTATAGGAATGGGCAATGATGAGCCAGTGGCTAGCGGCGCGGTAGCTAACAGCCAAGAGAATAACAGTGTACTTGAGGGCGTTAGCCGTTAACTCAAAAGCTAATCACAGCCTGAGTTGGGCGGCTTTCATGGCGGCCTAGCCCTCGACAATAGCCGCCTAAGCCTATATAGTGCGCGGCCCTTTTTTAGCTATTGTGGCTTAGCTGCTTGCTGCCATGCATACCGTTTAGGCTATGCCTCTAGCCTTTATATTCTGGATTTCCGCTTGATTACCACTGCAAACATCACCATGCAATTTGGCGCTGAGCCTTTGTTTGAAAATATCTCTGCCAAATTTGATAGCGGCAACCGCTATGGCTTAATTGGTGCCAATGGCTGCGGCAAATCCACCTTTATGAAGATACTCAGCGGCGCGCTGGCCCCTACGGCGGGTAATGTGTCTATTAACCCCGGCGCTAAAATGGGTGTGCTCAGCCAGGATCAATTCGCCTTTGAGGCCTATAGTGTGGTGGATGCGGTAATTATGGGCGACACCGCCCTGTGGCCTATTAAGCAAGAGCGCGACCGCCTCTACAGCCTGCCAGAAATGACCGAAGAAGAGGGCATGAAGGTGGCCGAGCTAGAGGTAGAATTTGCCGAAATGGATGGTTACAGCGCCGAAAGCCGCGCTGGCGATATTTTGCTAGAGGCAGGCATAGCCGAGGAGTTTCACTTTGGCTCTATGACGCAAGTGGCCCCCGGCTATAAAGTACGCGTGTTATTAGCGCAAGCCTTATTTGCCAACCCCGATATTTTATTGCTGGACGAACCCACCAATAACTTGGATATACACACCATTAACTGGTTGGCTGGCGTGCTTAACGAGCGCAAGTGCACCATGATTATCATCTCGCACGATAGGCATTTTTTAAACTCGGTATGCACGCATATGGCCGATATAGATTACGGCGAGTTGCGTATTTACCCCGGTAACTATGAATACTTTCTAGAGGCTTCATCTTTAATACGCGAGCAGCTATTAACTGAAAACGCCAAAAAAAGCGCCGAGATGGATGACCTGCAAGCCTTTGTTAATCGCTTTTCGGCTAATGCCTCTAAGGCCAAACAGGCCAGCTCGCGGGCCAAGAAGTTAGAAAAAATCACTTTAGATGAAGTAAAAACTTCCAGCCGCCAAACCCCTTCGCTGCGTTTTAAGCAAAGTAAAAAGCTACACAGGCAAGCGCTGGTGTTAGAGGACTTAGGCCACGGCTACGATGGCGAAACGCTATTTAGCAACGGTAATATTATTTTAGAAGCCGGTGCCAGGCTGGCGGTTATAGGCGAAAACGGCGCGGGTAAAACCACGTTTTTACGCTGCCTAATGAACGAGCTGCAAGCCAATAGCGGTGTGATTAAATGGTCAGAAAACGCCACTATAGGTTACTGCCCACAAGACAGCAGTGCTGATTTTGACTCCGACTTAAATCTATTTGATTGGATGTCGCAATGGCGCACCCCTAAGCACGACGACTTAATGGTACGCGCCATGTTGGGCCGCCTATTATTTACCGCCGACGATGCTAATAAGCAAGCCAGAGTTTGCTCTGGTGGTGAAAAGAACCGCCTATTGTTTGGCAAGTTAATGATGATGGACACCAACGTGTTAATCATGGACGAACCCACCAACCACTTAGATATAGAGGCCATAGAGGCTCTAAATATCGCCCTTAAAAATTACGATGGCACATTAATTTTTGTTAGCCACGACAGGGAGTTTGTTTCATCCCTAGCGACACGTGTTATAGAAATTAAAGATCAAAGCGTCATCGATTACCAAGGCACTTACGACGAGTACTTGGCCAGCCAAAACAAGAGTCAAAAAGTCGCTTAGTGTTTGTGGCTTTCGCTGTCATACCGGCTTGCAAGCCGGTATCCAGCTATACCATCCTCATCTAGTTGTACTGCACTCGATTCAGTACCCCGTACCCGTCATACCGGCCACCGAGCCGGTATCCAGTTCTAGCAGCAAGCCAGTTGCCCGCAAGACACGCCGTGAATACATCCGTGTACCCAAAACACTCGTGTTACTCGTGGGGCAGGCTCTAGGCTAGGCGCTGGCATCCATGCCAGCGACTGTCTTGCAAACAACTGCCTTGCTGCCTGCAATATCGCGGCTTGAAAGGATGGGGGCTTCAGTCAGTTGAATTATTTATGTGCATATTCACACTTTTGGCTGTAGATGTAGACTTAAAAACCTAAATGTAGCCATAATGGTTATATCTGGAAATTATATAAATATATTATTAAGCGAAAGGGATATCGATGAGGTCGGGTTTACTAATCAATGATGAACCGCTAATAAAGTTAGGGCATCGGTTGCTATGCATGTTCTTTGCAGCTTATGACTTTGAAGTATTCTACCGCGAATCCGATCCTGTTTTAAGAGACTCTGATCCTTTAGATGATTTTCGTCAATTCGAAGAAACCGAAATATCTGAAAATCTTCTTACTCTTGCTGCCTTGGCTAGAGCGTGTGATGACGAGTACGGCCTTCTCGGCATAGCTGAGAGTGCGTTTCCACAAGGTGTAGGTACATTGACTACCGATAAAGGAGTTGGGCTGTTAACACTAAGAGAAGCGTGCAACAAAATAGTCCACGCTCAATCCCTGACTTATGATTTAGCCAAAGGTACAGAAAATCCTATTTGGGGAAAATGGCACCAAGATCAAGGACATACGGTAACAGACAGTTTCAAGGCTCCAGCAATAATAATTAAAGGAATGCTCCAAAATGGGAACGCATGCGAAACACGTATTGAATTGGTTCCTTTTATCTATGGCGTATCAATAGGGAATATAAGTCAGTGGAAAATCGCTTAACAAACCAAGGTGTTTTCTTTTAGGGGGCGAACGCTCTGTCGCAGCGTCGCTGTTTGAAGTATTAGGGATTCTATATGGTTACGATTTTTGAAGGTAGCGTTAATAATAACTGTGTTCGTTATGAGCATCATTCTTTAGTTATGTTCTATTTAGATCAGGCTCAGAGTTATGCTGATGTTGCTTTGAAAGCTCACTCTGATGGTACGCTTCAGTCGGATTCAATTGTAGCGATTATTTTTTCGGCGATGTGTGTTGAGGCTTTCGTCAACGAGACAGCAGAAGGTCTTTTTAGAAAAGAAGATCTCGATGATTTTTCATTTCTGAGGGGCCAATTTAAGAAAAGAGGAAAGTCGTCATCTCTGGTTAAGAAATTAGCCCTCATTTTTTGGCAGGCTTTCCAGATTGATGCGCCTCGCTCACTGCTAGATTCAGTAGAGGAATTAGTCAAACTCAGAAATAATCTAGTGCATTACAAACTGACGGATACCGCTACTAAATTCGTCTATCCGCCGTTAGTTCAGAGAGAGAGTTCGGGCGGAGAAATGATGACCGTTGTTGAATTTGTTCAGGAGCCTAAGGCAGTTATCGCGCCATTTGTACAAGCCGTCACTGGGAGTGCGGCTAAAAGAAGTCTTGATGCTGCAATTTCAGTCTTAGACTTTTGGAATGAAAACATCAATGATAGAGAAGAGGGTTAGTAAGGCCATAGCTCTTAAAAAAACAACCATGAACAATCAGCAGCTATCGAGCTCTGATAATTGTATCCTAAATCACATCCGCTACCCCCCCCAACATCCCAAAAAGCTTTATTCCCAATATAGGTCTATAGTTAAGCCACTATAATCACCCCATTAACCAGCAGTAATAAGGGTTTAAACCGAGCCACTAGCGCCACAGGCCATGCTCATCACCAAAGGTTCGTTTGATGTCTATCACCGTTGCCTTAAACCACAAAACCCACTACAAGTACGACCGCAAGGTGGCGCTGTCGCCCCATGTGTTTCGTTTGCGGCCAGCGGCGCATAGCCGTACTCAGATACAGGCCTATACCCTAAACATTATCCCCAAAAACCATTTTATTAGCTGGCAGCAAGACCCTTTTGGTAACTATTTAGCGCGGGTGGTTTTTCCAGAAAAAACCGATGAGTTTTCCTTTGAGGTGGATGTAATCGCCCAGCTGTTGGCGATTAACCCCTTTGACTTTTTTGTGGAGGAATATGCCGAGGAATATCCCTTTGCCTATGAGCCGCAACTTAAAAAAGAACTAACCCCTTATTTTGAATGTGAAGACAATAGCCCAGAGCTATTAGCTTGGCTTAAGCCCTTTAGGGAGCATAAGGGCAATACCGTCTCGTTTTTAGTGAGCCTTAATTCGGCCTTACAAAAACACATAGCCTATACCATACGGCTGGAAGCAGGGGTGCAAAGCTGCGCCGAAACCCTCACTAAAAAAACCGGCTCTTGTCGTGACTCCGCTTGGGTATTAGTGCAGGCCTTGCGCCATTTAGGTTTGGCGGCGCGTTTTGTTTCCGGTTACTTGGTGCAGTTAGCTTCAGATGTGGCATCGCTGGATGGCCCCAGTGGCCCAGCCGAAGACTTTACCGATTTGCATGCCTGGGTAGAGGCCTATGTGCCCGGCGCAGGTTGGATAGGGCTGGACCCCACCTCGGGCATTTTTGCGGGTGAAGGCCATATACCGCTGGCCTGCACCGCCCATTATAAAAGTGCGGCACCGGTTACTGGCGGCACCGATGAGTGCGAGGTGGAATTCAGTTTTAGTAATAGCGTCACCCGCATACATGAAGACCCACGGGTAACCAAACCCTATAGCGAACAGCAGTGGCAGGCCATAGATCAGCTGGGTGACTATGTGGATGGCCTGCTGCAAAAATACGATACCCGCTTGACCATGGGCGGTGAACCTACTTTTGTTTCTATAGACGATATGGAGGCCGATGAGTGGAACACCACCGCCGATGGCCCTCACAAGCGTAAGCTTGCGGAAGATTTACTACTGCGCCTGCAAACACAATTTGCTCCCGGTGGCTTTCGCCATTATGGCCAGGGCAAGTGGTATCCGGGCGAACCTTTGCCGCGTTGGCAGCGGGCCTGTTACTGGCGGCGTGATCAACAGCCCATTTGGCAGGATGCTGCGTTGCAGGCCAGCTTAGAAAAAGACTATGGCGCCAAGCTAGAGCATGCTACTGCCTTTATTAATGCTTTAAGCAGTATCTTGGGATTGGATGCCAGTTATATTAAACCCGCCTATGAAGATGGCCTGTATTTTTTATGGCTGGAGGGCAATCAACCCGCCAGCCTAGACCCGACTAAAGCCCATTTAAAAGATTCGCGCGAGCGGCAAAAACTCGCGCAAGTGCTCAATGCTGATTTAGGCAAGGCGGTGGGCTATGTGTTGCCCCTGGCTTGGGATTTAAGCCTACAAGGCTGGCGCAGCAGCCGCTGGCAGTTGCGGCGTGAACATTTGTTTTTAATACCGGGTGATTCCGCCATGGGCCTGCGGCTACCTTTAGAGCGTGTTTATGGCCAAGCGCCCAAACCTGAGGAGGCGCTACAGCCGCGGGATTTATTTGAAACCGTAGTGCCTTTGCCTAGCAGCTTTAGCCAGCCAGCCTCGTTAAGTGCTAACACTAAAGAGCTTAAAGAGCCCATTAAAAAACCAACCGCTAAGGCTGGGCCTGAAAAAAAATCTAACACTAGTGAGAATGTATTAACCGCGCTGGCGGTAGAGCCACGGGATGGAAAATTATTTATTTTTATGCCGCCGCTGGCTTACCTAGAGCATTACTTAAGTTTACTCGCCGCCATAGAGCAATGCGCCAAAGCTATTAATATGCCAGTGCTTATCGAAGGCTATGGGCCGCCCGCTGATAATAGGCTGAGTAAATTTGCCGTCACCCCAGACCCGGGAGTAATAGAAGTTAACATACACCCCGCAGCCGATTGGCAGGGCTTAAAAGATATTACCCACACGCTATACGCCGAGGCCAGGCTGGCGCGGCTAGGCACCGAAAAATTTATGCTAGATGGCCGCCACTCCGGCACGGGCGGCGGCAACCACGTTACCCTAGGTGGCGCTACCCCAGCCGATAGCCCCATGTTGCGCAGGCCCGATGTGCTGCGCAGTTTAATTACTTATTGGCAGCATCACCCCGGTTTATCCTATTTGTTTTCGGGTTTGTTTATAGGCCCTACCAGCCAGGCACCGCGGGTGGACGAGGGGCGCCATGAGTATTTATATGAGTTAGAAACTGCCTTTAGCCAAATCCCCAAGGGTGAAGTACCACAGCCTTGGCTAGTGGATAGATTGCTGCGCCATTTGTTGGTAGATATTACCGGCAACACTCACCGCTCCGAGTTTTGTATAGATAAACTTTACTCCCCCGACAGCGCCACCGGGCGCATGGGCTTGGTGGAGTTTCGCGCCTTTGAAATGCCACCGCACCCGCGTATGAGCTTGGTGCAAATGTTATTGCTGCGTACCTTGGTGGCTCGTTTTTGGCAGCAGCCTTACCATCATCCCTTGGTGCGCTGGGGCACTGAACTGCACGATAGGTTTTTACTGCCCCATTATGTGTGGGCCGATATACAGGATATTACCGAGGATTTAAAACAGGCGGGTTTTGATTTTAAAGCCGAGTGGCTGTTCCCCTTTTTAGAGTTTCGTTTTCCTGTGTATGGCCGCCGCCAAATTAAAGACATAAGCATAGAGTTGCGCACCGCCATAGAGCCTTGGCATGTATTAGGGGAGGAGGTGAGCAGCAGTGGCACTTCGCGCTTTGTAGACTCATCCATAGAGCGCCTGCAAGTTAAAGTCAGTGGCCTAACCGATAGCCGCTATATCCTGTCGTGTAACGGTTACCGACTGCCGTTAATGAATACCGGAGTGCAGGGTGAGTATGTGGCTGGGGTGCGGTTTCGGGCCTGGCAGCCGCCTTCGGCTTTGCACCCTATGATACCCGTGCACTCACCGCTGGTTATAGACTTAATTGATACCTGGTCGGGCAGGGCGGTAGGCGGTTGCACTTATCATGTTAGCCACCCCGGTGGTCGTCATTTTGAAACCTTCCCGGTCAATAGTTTAGAGGCCGAAGGCCGCCGCTTGGCGCGCTTTTGGGATATAGGCTACACCCCCGGCAACTTGGCAGCCCAGTTCTCAGGCCTAAGCAGTGCGGGCTATTTTACAGCCCAAGGCTCAACGCCGGGGCCTATAGCGCCGCCCGAAGATATTATTGAGCCCGAGTACCCGCACACACTGGATTTGCGGCGGGTAAATATATAAGTGGCCGTTTAAACCGGCCTGTGGGTTTGCTGGCTTAAACACTGCCAACTAGACTTTACTGCGGGTATAGAACTACAGCTAAAAAAACAAGAAAACACTATTAGCCATAAAGCGTTTAAATTGATTCAAGTAGTAGCAGTTGTAACGATAATCACCACAGAAGGATTAACGATTGACTGATGAAGCCGAGGTAGCAACTCTAGGTTCGCAATTAAGCAGTGGCTATGGTGCATTGCAGGGCGCGGCCTATGATGAAATGTGGTCTAAGGAGGCAGGCCAAACCCTAGAGCATTGGCGGCCATTAATTCGCTCTTTAGAAGCCGTAGGCGATAAGGAATTGCAGCGCAGGCATATGGAGGCGCAGCGGTTGTTACGTGAAAATGGCGTTAACTACAATGTTTACCACGATGCCGATGAGTTTTCGCAAACTTGGCAGTTAGATACCGTACCTTTATTAGTGCCGCAAAAAGATTGGGATCAGCGCGAGCAGGCACTGGCGCAAAGGGCGACATTATTTAATCTTATTTTGCAGGACCTCTACGGCGAACGCCGCCTGGTTAAAGAGGGCTTAATCCCCGCCAAGTTACTGTATAGCAATAAACATTTTTTACGCCCCTGTTATAACCTGCCTCAAGAGGCCAGCGCGCTGACCTTTTATTCTTGCGACTTGTCGCGCGGCCCTAATGGCCAGATGTGGGTGCTGTCCGATCGTACGCAAACACCTTCAGGTGCGGGCTACGCGCTAGAAAACCGTATAGTGATGACGCGTTTATTTCCCGATACCTTTAGGGAAATTCAAGTGCATAGGCTGTCGTTATTTTTTCGCACGGTGCGGGAAAGCCTTAGCAAGTTAACCCCTAACCGCGAAGACCCACGCATAGTCGTACTTACCCCCGGCCCCGATAGCGAAACCTATTTTGAACACGCCTACCTAGCCTCTTACCTGGGCTACCATTTAGTGCAAGGCAACGACTTGGCGGTTAAGGATGGCAAGGTCTGGCTTAAATCCTTAGAGGGCTTAAAGCAGGTTGATATAATTTTTCGGCGTTTAGACGATAGTGACTGCGACCCCTTGGAGCTGAGTGAAAGCTCCAAACTAGGCATACCCGGTTTATTACAAGCCGTGCGTGAAAAACAAGTGGTGATTGCCAATCCCTTGGGTTCAGGCGTATTAGAAAGCCCAGGTTTATTACCTTTTTTACCCGCTATCGCCAAAAGCTTATTAGGGGAAGAGTTAAAAATCCCCTCTGTGGCAACCTGGTGGTGCGGGCAGGAGAAAGAGTTGCAATATGTGTTGGATAATTTACCTAAGCTGGTGATTAAATCCATTAGCGAAAGGCACTCGGGAGTTTTTTGCCAAGCATTAGATAAAGCACAGTTAGATGAGCTGCGCTCACGCATAAAACGCAATCCCCATTTATATGTGGGGCAAGAGCATTTACATTTTTCTACGGCGCCCACCCTCATTGATAATGTGCTTAAGCCTAGGCTGAGTGTTATGCGCAGTTTTTTGGTGGCAACCGAAACTGGCTATGCCGCTATGCCGGGCGGCTTAACCCGGGTAGCACGTAAAGCCGATAGTTTTTTAGTGTCTGATGCGCAGGGCGGCATTAGCAAAGATACTTGGATACTCAATGATGCCCCCGATAAGCAATTAAGAGTATGGCCACAAATTGTTCATACGGGTCAATTTGATAATGAAGAGGAAGAAGTGTTACCCAGCCGCGCCGCCGAAAACTTATATTGGGTGGGGCGTTATATAGAACGTAGCGAAAGTACTGCAAGGTTACTGCGTACCGTTATTGCCAACCTTAATGATACTGATGACTATGGCGACGACAGCGACAAAGCCTGCCTGCACATACTACTGCAAGCCCTAACCACTATGACAGGTACGGTACCGGGCTTTCTTGGTGATAAAAGTACATTGTTAAATCAACCCTTTGATGAGCTTAAATCCCTGATCTTGGATAGCAAACGCATGGGCGGTTTGGCTCAGGTATTAAACAGTTTTGTGCGTTCGGCCTTTAGCGTACGTGATTTATGGTCTAATGATACTTGGCGCACCATAGATGATATAGACGAAGAGTTTAATCAATCACAAGCAGAACCCATTAATTTATATTCCTTACACAGTCGTTTAGATGAAGCCGTGTCTTATATTATGGCCTTTATAGGTTTGGCCGGTGAGAGCATGTCGCATGATAATAGCTGGCATTTACTGGATATAGGCAGGCGCATAGAACGGGTATTAATGCAGCTTAAACTACTGCGCTTTTGTTTAACTGAAACTCAAGACAAAGTGGTAGAGCATTTGCTGTTGGAGTCCTTGCTAAATACGCAGGAAAGTTTAATTACCCATAGGCGGCGTTATAGAAAATCGCAAAGTATAGAAACAGCCTTGGAGTTATTGTTATTGGATCCAACAAACCCACGCTCCTTAGCTTTTCAAGTTTTTCGTATAGAGCAATTTGTTAATGGTTTACCACGCAGCAATAAAAAACAGCATTTAGATGAAGAGCAGCGGCTATGTTTGCTGGCCACTACCCGTGTCAGGGTTGCTAGGGCCAGTGATTTAATCGCAGTCAATGGCAGTGAGCGTACCGAGCTAAAACTATTTCTTGATGAGATAGAACAAACCATTACAGCGCTGGCAAAATCTTTACACCATACCTACTTTAGTCATACCCAAAGTGCGCAGCAGCTAACCACTATACGCCTGGAGATAGCGCCATGAAGTATCGTGTTAGTCACACCAGTAAATATATTTATAGTGAGTCAGTCAGCCGCTGCCATAATGAGGTGCGCATGACGCCGCTAAATAATCGTAACCAAAGTGTAGAAAAAACCAAAACTAAAATATTCCCTATGCCACAAAAAACCTTTGAGCGCATAGATTATTTTGGTAACAAGGTTATTGGTTTTGATATACACAGGGAGCATAAAAAACTCACCGTTACTGTCATCAGCGAGGTGCAAACCCTGCCACCAGCTAAGCCCAGTGCCGAGTTTGAGAAAATGCCCTGGAATCAAGTGCGCGACATGATGCACAGCTCCAGCAATAGCCTGGACATACTGGCTAAAGAGTATTTATTGGCTTCGCCGCTAGTGCCCTTGGAAGATGAGATACAGACCTATGCGGCACTCTCTTTCCCCGAGGGCAGGCCTATTTTTGAGGCCTTACAAGATTTAACCAAACGCATTTATAAAGATTTTAAATACGAGCCAGGTTTTACCACCATTAGCACACCGCTGGCCGAGCTTATGCAGCATAGAAAGGGCGTGTGTCAGGACTTTGCCCATTTAGAGATAGCCTGTGTACGCAGCATGAATTTACCCGCTGCTTATGTCAGTGGTTATCTGGAAACCGACCCGCCTCCCGGCAAAGTTAAGCTAGTAGGCTCGGATGCCTCCCATGCTTGGTTGACTGTTTATATCCCCGGTTTTGGTTGGCAGGACTTAGACCCTACTAACAACCAACAACCCAATGAGCGTTACGTGACCGTTGCGGTGGGGCGTGATTATGCCGATGTCACTCCTTTAAAAGGCGTTATTTATGGCGGTGGTGCGCATAAGCTAGAAGTAAAAGTAGATGTGGCGCCTATGGCTATGGCCCATCAGGAGGGGGCATGAAATGACCATAGAATGGAAAAATTATCAGGCTGAAAAGTTTTATGATGAACTGATGATAGCCAGCAATAAAGCCCGCCCCTGTGGTAAAAAGCTGGCAAAGTATTTGGCCTCTTTATCTAATAGCGATTTGGAAACGTATCGCATCGCCACCGAGCTTTCTATTAAAGAAATAGGGGTTAGCTTTACCGTTTATAATCAAGAGGAGGGCTCTATAGATAGAAGCTGGCCCCTGGATATATTTCCGCGCATTATGACTAAAACAGAATGGCAGAAAATAGAGGCAGGATTAAAACAGCGGGTACAAGCACTCAATTTATTTATTGCTGACTTATACGGTGAACAGCGCATTTTAAAAGATGGCATAGTCCCCAAAGAAGTATTTAAAAATTCCAAAAACTTTCGCGAGCAGTGCATAGGGGTTAAACCGCCCTTAGGTATTTGGGCGCATATATGCGGCAGTGATTTGGTGCGTGATAAAGATGGGGTGATGTATGTGTTAGAGGATAATCTTAGGGTACCCTCTGGTGTTTCATATATGTTAGAGAACCGCTTAGTGATGAAACGCGTATTTCCTGAGCTGTTTGAGGATTACAGTATCTTACCTGTAGATGACTACCCCTCTAAGCTATTTGATATGCTAGCCTCTATTTCACCGCGCCCAGCTGATTACCCCGAGGTGGTGGTGTTAACGCCCGGCATTTATAACTCGGCCTATTTTGAGCATGCCTATTTAGCCCAGCAAATGGGCTGCGAGTTGGTTGAGGGCAGGGACCTGGTGGTACACGACGATGACTGCGTGTATATGCGTACCATGCGCGGCCTTAAACGGGTAGATGTGATTTACCGCCGCATAGATGATTTATTTTTAGACCCAGAGGTATTTAATAAAGAGTCTACCTTAGGGGTGCCTGGGCTAATGCGCGCCTGGCGTAAAAACAATGTCGCTTTGGCCAACGCCCCCGGTGCAGGGGTGGCAGATGATAAGGTGGTGTATGCCTTTGTACCAAAAATTATTCAATACTATTTAGGTGAGGAAATAAGCCTGCCTAATGTAAAAACCTATATCTGCATGTATGAGGAAGATAGAAAGTATGTGCTGGCAAACTTAGACAAGTTGGTGGTAAAACCAGCCAATGAATCCGGTGGCTACGGTATGTTGGTGGGGCCTTCCTCTACCAAAAAACAGCAAAAACAATTTGCGGAACTGATTAAGTCCAACCCCGGAAATTATATAGCCCAGCCTACCTTGAGCCTGTCTACCGTGCCTACCTTGGTTAAAAACAAAGTGGAGCCTCGTCATGTGGATATGCGCCCCTTTATTTTAAGCAGTGATAGGGTAGAGGTGACCACCGGCGGCCTTACTCGCGTGGCCTTGGTGAAAAACTCCTTGGTTGTTAACTCCTCCCAAGGTGGCGGCAGTAAGGATACTTGGATAGTGGATGAGGAGGCCTAGTCTATGCTCTCTCGCGTGGTTGAAATGATTTATTGGACGGCTAGATATTTAGAGCGCACTGAAAATTTGGCCAGGCTGATTAACGTTAACTCCAATTTATTACTGGATTTACCCAAAAGCATTGCCCCAGGCTGGGAGCCTTTAATTAATATTACCGGCACCAGAGAAAGCTATTTAGAACAGCACGATGATTTTAATGAGCGCACGGTGTTGGCTTATTTGGTTAACCAAAATAATAGCCCTTCGTCTTTGGCCAAAGCCTTATCAGGTGCCAGAGAGAGTGCCAGAACCATACGCGATGTGATTCCGCGAGAAAGCTGGGAGCAAATCAACGCCCTGTATCTCTATGCCAAAGACAATAGTAATAAGGTTTTTGTTAAATCACAGCGCTTTGAGTACTTAAATAATATTATTTTACGCTGTCAAACTCTTAATGGCCTATTCGCCGGCACCATGAACCAAGATGAGGGTTATTCATTTTTATTAATAGGCCGCAATTTGGAGCGCGCCGATATGACTACGCGTATTATTGATGTGCGCTCTGCTGATTTATTAGCGGATGAAAATCAAAGCCTGCAGCCCTTTGATCTTATTCAATGGATGAGCGTTTTAAAATCTTTGTCGGCTTATCAAATGTATAGGCGTAGTATGCAGGTTAAAATTAATCGTTCGGCGGTATTAAAGTTTTTATTTCAATCAGAGGTATTCCCGCGTGCGCCTTATCACTGTATCGCCAAAGTAGAGTTTAGCACTATGGATCTGCCTAATAATGAAGCCCCTCTGCGGCTTATAGGCAGAGTAAAGCGCGATTTAATTGATACAGATGTAGGTAACTTAGAGCAAGAAGCGTTGCATGAATATATAGACCAACTGCAACTCAGTTTTATTAATATAGGCGATGCTTTTAGCGAGCAATATTTTTTATCAGGCAATATGCAGCATCAGCAGCAGGCTGATTCATGAACTTGGTTTCTACGATAAGTTTTTAGCCAGTTATTCAAAAACGAATAAGGATGCATCAGCGATGTGGTTACGTACCAGCTGCGAATTAAATTTTGTTATTCAACAACCCACCCCTTTTGTGTTTATGTTAAGGCCGCGCAGCGGTGCCCAACAATGGGTGGCGCGAGAGGAATATGCCATAACACCGCATTTTCAGGCTGAGGAGTACACCGATATATACGGCAATCTGTGCCAGCGCTTGATTGCCGAGCCCGGCAATTTAACCGTGCGCACCAGCGCCGATATTATGACCAGCGCCAAATTGGATGAAAGCCCAGGAGCGCCGTTTACCTTAATACAGCATCTGCCTGAACAAGTATTAATGTATTTATTGCCCAGCCGTTACTGTGAGTCCGATAGGTTTCATGAAATGACTATGCCTGCGGTAGAAGGGCAATTGGCGGGTTATGACCAAGTAGCGGCTATTGTTAATTGGGTGAGAAATAATATTAGTTACAGCCCCAGCCAGGAGAATTGGCCCATCAGTGCCACCGAGGTTAATCAAAACGGCCAAGGGGTGTGCCGCGATTTAGCGCATGTGGCAATAGCCATGTGCAGAAGTATTAGCATACCCGCACGCTTGGTGGTGGGTTACTTGCATCAACTGCAGCCCATGGATTTGCACGCTTGGTTTGAAGCCTATGTGGGTGGCCGCTGGTACAGTTTTGACCCCACTCAAGCACAGCTAAAAGGCGGCTATGTAGCGGTGGGCTTTGGCCGCGATGCCGCCGATGTAGCTATTTATAATCAGTTTGGGCCGGAAACTTTTGCCCATAGCCAAAAAATCACCGTTAAATTGTTGAACAACAATGATCACTAATTTAATAGGTTTTTTGGTTTATTTTACAGCGCAGGACTAAGGCGCATATCAATATGCTAACCTACCCGGTCATGCCGGACTTGATCCGGTGCTAGGCTACACCGTTCTTACCTTGGTCATACCGGACTTGATCCGGTGCTAGGCTACGCCGTTCTTACCTTGGTCATACCGGACTTGATCCCACTAGTGTCCGGATAAAGTACCATTCCGGTCATGCTGGGCTCCGACCCAGCATCCACGAAAACTGAAATACCCGAGCAATCCTCAGCGTATGATTAAAATGTGCTGTCAAAATAGTCATTTTTTAAAAAACCTGTGTCAAATACATACTACGAACTTCGTAAGCCTATGGGTACCGGCTCAAGGCCGGCACGACAGCCTGAAAGTGAGTCATAAATCTAAGCGGCGTGCATTCTACTCTCTATTTGTAGTGTCAAATACATGCCAATACGATTTTAACCGGACACTAGTGGGACTTGATCCGGTATCCACCTAATCTTGCCTTTCGGACTAATAGGATCCGAGTCATTAAAAGCTAAGCCCATGTGTATGGGTAGTTATTGAGCCCAATTAATTTTACCCCTAAGCTGTTTCTTATTTTACTTATTGCTAACTGCAGCGGTCGACTTGAGCTTGCCCAAACTCTGCAAAACGATAGGCAATACAATAAGTGCGATTCCCAATAACGAAAGCCCATCCAAATATTCCTCAAAAAACAACATGCCCAGCAGGCTAACAAAGATCAAACCCGAATATTCAATAATGCCTAAGTAAGAGGAGGGCGCGCGCTGATAGGAAAACACCGCACTGCCGTGATAAGCCAAAGTAAATATCGCGCTTACGGCAATTAAACCCAGTTCTATGGCTGACACAGGTTGCCAAAATAACAGCGCCAATAGCCCTGCTAGGGGTAGTGATAAGAGATTGGTCCAAAATAGGGTAATAGTTACGGGTTGATCCACCGGTAATTTTTTAACCAGTATATTAAACAGCCCCCAAGTACAGGCGGTGCCCAAGGCAAACAAAGCGGCCCAGTGAAATTGTGAGGGCCGCAACACTATGAGTACGCCTATAAAACCTATAACCGTGGCGATGGCGTGGGCGGGCTGTACTTTTTCTTTGAGTAGCCAAATAGACAGCGGCAACATAATTAAAGGCGCGGCATAAAACACTGCATTGGCCGTGGCCAAGGGCAGGTGGGTGAGGGCTACCATTAGGCAGCCGCTACCTATTAATACTAAGTGTGCTCTAAGCAGGGTGATGGCAGGATGCTGTAGTTGGCGCTGGTTGCTGTTATAGCGTAAGTAAAAAGGCAGTAATAAAAGCAGGCAGCACAGTTGCCGTATCACTATGTATTGAAAGGCTGACACGCCACCGGCTAATAATTTTACCGCAACATCGGATAACGAGGCGGCAAAATTTCCCGCCACTAATACCACAATGGCTAGGGCGGTTACGCTAAGGCGGTTCACGGCTGAGGGCTGCGGCGCATGTCTATATGCGGTATACCATCTTCCAAATAGCTGTCGGAAAAAGCCTTAAAGCCAAAGCGGCCATAAAACTCACTCAGGTGTAGCTGCGCGCCTATATCTATAGTGCAAGCGGGCCACAATTGTTGGCATTGTTCTATGGCTTGCTCAATAAGCTGTTGGCCCAAGCCACCGCCACGGTGATCGGGGTGGGTGACTACACGGCCTATGCTGACGTGATCAAAAGAGATGCCGGGGGCCAGCAGTCGGCTGTAGGCGGCGAGCTGTCCGTCTTTGTAGCCTAATAAATGATAGCAGCCGGGGTGCCTGTCTTTATTATCCAGCTCGTTATAGGGGCAGTCTTGCTCGACGATAAATACATCCACCCTAAGCTTAATTAGCTCATAGAGTTGCTCGGTATTGAGTTGCTTAAAGGGTAGGCATATCCAGTTCATAAGACGCTCGTTAACAGTGGTTTTTCTGTGGCGCACTTTAGCGTTTAAACGCAGTATAGACCTTAACCTTTGTTAAGATCTTAGTCTTTTTTTTATGCGGCTTAAGCTGATGGGGGTAATGCCTATATAAGAGGCGACTTGGTAATCTGTGAGTTGCTGCTCTAGCTCGGGGTAGTTTTCGCTAAACAGCTTGTAGCGTTGTTCGGGGCTGTGCAGCAGCATGTAGCGCTCTTTACCTTCTTTGTATAACAGTTGGTTTTCTATTAGCTTTTGATAAAAGGGGTGCGCTTGTTCACGCCATTGTTGCACCTGTTTTATCGGTACGCGCAACAGTTGACAGTGTGTAAGGGTGGCGACCATATAAGGTGATGGTTGCTGGGTGAGTAAGCTTTCAAAACCTACAATAAAATCCCCTTGCCAATAAAACTCCTTGCTAAAGGTTTTGCCTTCATCGGTAAGATAATAAGCTTGGCATAGGCCGCTGACTATATAGTAGGCGTACTCTATGGCTTGTTGCTGTTTGCACAGCAGGGTTTTGGGTGCTAGCGCTATTGCTTCGGCGTACTGGCCGTAAAGCTGTGCTTGTTGGTCGTTAAAGCCTTGCTGTTGTAGCAGCGCGATATAATCCTTATTCATGCGGCTATAGCTCTAGGCGTTTTTTTAAACGATAAAAATTACTGCGGTCCATACCTAAGGCTTGTGCAACCTGTGCCTGATTACTTTGGTATTGCTTTAATAGTTTTGTTATAAGTTTTCGCTGAAAATCATCAGTGGCTAGTTTGATATTTATAGGCTGAGTTGTGGTGTTAGTGCTAGCTATGTTTTCTGCGCTACTGTAGCTGATGTGCGTTGCTGCGGCAGTACTTTGTTGATCGCTGTGTTGCTCTATACCTAAATCATCGGCGGTAATTTGTAACAAAGATGCGGTGGCTAAGGCATTATTTTTCGCTTTTAAAATGGCGCGGCTAATGCTGTGCTCTAACTCGCGTATATTGCCAGGCCAGTGGTAGTGCAGTAGTTGTGTTTGGCTGTGTGGGTCTAGGCGCACCGCTGGCAAGCCCAAGCGTCGGCGCTGCTGCTCTATAAAAAAACCTGCCAGTAATAATACATCGCGCTTACGTTCACGCAGGGGGGGTACATGTATGGGGTAAACGCTTAGGCGGTGGTAGAGGTCAGCACGAAAGCGCCCGGCTGACACTTCCTGTGGTAGTTGCCGGTTGGTGGCGGCAATAATGCGTACATCAACCGATAGTGCTTGGTCGTTGCCTATGCGCTGTATCTCTCCGCTTTGCAGAGCGCGTAATAATTTTGCTTGTGCGGCTATGGGGATTTCACCTACTTCATCAAGAAACAGGGTGCCGCCGTTAGCTAGTTCAAATTTGCCCGCCCGCGATTGCGTAGCGCCAGAAAACGCGCCTTTCTCATGGCCGAATAATTCACTTTCAATCAGGTTTTCGGGCAGCGCTGCACAGTTTACATACACCAAGGCGGCATTGGCTCTAGAGGAGTGCTGGTGAATTTGCTGCGCGACCAGCTCCTTACCCACGCCGGTTTCGCCGCAAATTAATACAGATAGATCTGATTCGCCTACGGTAGTTATTTCACGGCGTAGCGAAGCCATGGCGGGGCTTTTGCCTATCATCGGTTGGGCACTGCGGTCGGCTAATACCGATTGCACGACTTGGTGTTCGTGTTGAAGTTGCGCCTCTAGGCTGTGTATTAAATCGGCCGTTTTCACAGTGGCTTCTGCTAAGCGTATAAAAGCCTCTAGTTCTTGGGTGTTGATATGGTCAAAGGTACCCACCTTGAGGGCATCCAAGGTTAACACCCCCCAAGGCTTGCCGTGTACATGTAGTGATACCCCCATGCAGTCATGTACATGTAGGGCAGTGTCTTCGCTGGCAATTAAACCATCGTAGGGGTCGGGCAGCGGCGAGTCGGCATCAAATCGCAAGGGCGCACGGCTAAGCAGTATATGGGCTAGGCGGGGGTGTTGGTCTAGATCAAATTGTCGGCCTAGGGTGTCTTCGCTGAGTCCATCAACGGCTAATGGGATTAGGGTTTGCCCCTGTAGCCTAAGCAGGGCGCTGGCATCACAGGGGAAGACTTGTTTAAAGGCGCGCAGTAGCCTTTGCAGGCGTTCCTCTTCGGGTAAGGCTAGTGATAGGTCGGTGACGATGGCGAGTAGCGACTGGGTAAACTGGCTTGTTGTCATTTTGATCTCTTTGTTGTGTGAGTGACCGGATTTTGTTTTTGTCAAAATGACAACGTTAGTTTATTTTTCTAATTAAATCAACGGATTATATGTTGGTATGGTTCTTGATATAGGTCTTGCTAGTGGCGTTTTAATTAAGGTCGCCCTTGTATTTATACCCTTAGGAGAGTGCAATGTTGTCGCAGCAAAGTAAAGATTTGGTTAATGCCTCACTACCGGCCGTAGGCCCTAAAGTAGACGAGATTACAGCGGTGTTTTACCCGATAATGTTTAGCCGTTACCCCCAGGTAAAAGCCTATTTTAATCAGGCCCACCAGGCCGAAGGTAGCCAGCCTAGGGCTTTGGCTAATGCGGTAGTGGCCTATGCCACTAATCTGGATCGCTTAGAGCTGCTGGGTGATGCTGTTGCATTAATTGTGCAAAAGCATGTATCGCTTAATATTTTGCCTGAGCATTACCCAATTGTAGGCGAGTGTTTGTTGGCGGCCATAAAAGAGGTGTTAGGGGATGTAGCCAGCGATGAAATACTGGCCGCTTGGGGCGAGGCCTATCAGCAGTTGGCCGATTTATTAATAGCAGCCGAAGAGCAGGCCTACCAACAAAACGAACAGCAGCAAGGAGGCTGGCGCGGTGAGCGCGAGTTTATCCTGCGCCGTAAAGAGCAAGAGAGTGAAGTGATCAGCTCTTTTTATTTTGAACCAGCCGATGGTAAGGCTATAGCCAAACATTTAGCCGGTCAGTACACAACGATAGTATTTAGCGTGAACGGCGAAACCCTGCGCAGAAATTATTCATTATCTAACCAGCCCGGCACCGACTATTACCGTATTAGTGTAAAGCGCGAGCCCGGCGGTGTGGCCTCAAATTATTTGCACGATCACCTTAGTGTGGGTGACAGAGTGGCTTTAACACCGCCCGCAGGCAACTTTACTCTCAATCAAGAAAACCGTCCGGTGGTATTGCTTACCGGTGGCGTGGGTATTACTCCCGCGATGAGTATGCTTAACCCGGCATTGGCCAGCGGCCGCGAGGTACACTTTGTGCATGCCGCGATTAATGGTCGCCACCATGCGTTTAAAGAGCATGTTGACCAGTTGGCGGTGCAGCACAGTAATTTAAAAATTAATTATTGCTATGAAAAACCCAGCGCTGAAGATAAACCCCATGCCCAAGGTTATTTAAACCGCGAGCTGCTAGCAGATATGCTACCCAGCGATAAAAATATAGACGTGTACATGTTAGGCCCTAAGCCTTTTATGCGAGCCAGTTATAGCGCGCTAAAAGCTTTAGGTGTGCCGGTAGAAAATATTCAATATGAATTTTTCGGCCCGCTAGAAAGCTTAGAGCCCGCGGCCTAAGTGTTTGTTAATGCTAGCTGCAGTGCATAATGCTCTGCGGCTAGCTAATAATATGACTAAAGAAAAACAGCGGAGAATACGATGAAAGATTTACCCACTGATGTAGTCGCCTACAAGAAAACTCCAGAGTTTGATGAGAATACGGTGCCCAAAGGCCTATTAAAAGCCCACCAAACCAAAGAGGGGGTGTGGGGTAAAATCATCATACTGGCGGGTCAACTAGAGTACCGCATACTAGCGCCGCAAAATGAAACCCTGGTGTTAAGCCCAGCGCAGCACGGCGTAGTAGAGCCCACGATGCTGCACCAAGTAAAACCCCTAGGTCCAGTAAAATTCTACGTGGAATTTTACCAACGCCCTTAAGCCTAAACATTAAGTGGATGCTCCACTCGTCGTACCGGCCTTGAGCCGGTAGCCAAGAGCACCAAGGCGAAATTACCATCGAAAATAATGGCTAATAAAACACTATTTCTAGTATTTATTAGAGCGAAATAGTCGAATTAAATAGAAACTCAGTTTATCTGGATGCCGGGTCGCGGCTCCATTAGTGTCCGGTTAAATTACTATTTCGGTCATGCCGGGCTTCGACCCGGCATCCACGGAAACGGAAATATCCTAGCAGTCTTCAGCGTGTGATTAGAATGCGCTATCAAAATAGTCATTTTTTAAAATCTGTATTAAATACATGCCACGAACTTTGTAAGTCTATGGGTACCGGCTCAAGGCCGGCAGAGCCTACCCCGCGAGCATCGCGAGTGCTTTGGGTACGACAGCCTGAAAGTGAGTCATCAATCTAATCGACGTGCATTCTATTCCCTATTTATAGGGTCAAATACATACGATTACGATTTTAACCGGACACTAGTGGGGTCGTAGCCCGGCATGACCGAGGCTGTATTCCTATTGGGACGTCGTCAAAGTCATGGGCGCCGTCTGAGTAATAAATTTTTAATATATTACAACTGTAAATCATTAGTTGAGACTTTTTATCAAGAGACTCTTTATCTAGTGACTTGCAACTAGGAACTAGTGACTCCTTAACCAGCCACTGTTATCTCTTCCATAAAATCCAACATACCCTGTTGCCTAATCGTTTTTCTATGATTGGCCCATAGCGTTGCGATTTTCTCTTGGTTACAGGTTTTTCTGTCTACCAGTACCCGGGTATTTAATTCGCCAATTTTTTCGGTGGTGGGGCATTTGCTAAACACCACTTGGTTGCTGATTAAATCCATAAACGGCCCCGACTTGCTGGTGGGCATAATAAAAATTAGCTGTAGGCCCAAGGCCTGTGTTAAATAGTTGATCACCTCGCGGGAGCGGGTTTCATCCATTTTTGAGAAGGCTTCATCCACTAACACCATGCGGCAGTGGCTATTGCCCTCGTTAAATTTAAAGGCCGAGGTGACTGCCGCGGCGCGTATAATATAGGCTGGGGTTTCTAACTGGCCACCCGAACCGGTGCCGTATTTGCTTAGTGCTATGGGCTCTTTGCCTTTGGGGGTTTTGTAAATCTCGTAGCGGCGGTAGTGGCGGTAGTCGCTAATACGCTGCAACTCTTGCAGGGCAAATTGGCTGTCTTTATCTAATAACATGCTTAGCAGTTTGTCGCGCACCAGGCAGGACTTATCGCTTAGCGCCGCGTCAAATAAGGTGCTGCCATCACCCAGGTTAGGCATGTCTATGACTTCTTTAAAAAATCGCCAGTACTCTTGGTATTCGGGCACCCAGTCGTAGCCAAAGCTAAACTGCTCTTGGTCGGAGCCAAACACATGGTGTTCTAGCTCTTGGTTTAGGTCATCCAATATGCGCTTGCCATCGTTTATGGATTGGTAAATAGAGTGGCACAGATTGGTTACAAAAGCGGTGTTAAAGCTTTCTTTTAGGCTGGCAATTTTTTCGTGTTTTTCTACTAGCACATTATTTTTTAGAGCGTTATATACCCCGGCAATTTGTTCTAGCAGGGCGGCCATGTTTTTAAAGTGCTCGGCATTATGGGCTTCGCCGCCGTGGTTGAAATAGACAATATTGTTGTAAGCGTTGCTGTGTTGGTTGTGCTGAGTAATGGTTTCGTAGAGCTGGCGGTCGGTTTTATCCAGGCGAGCTAAGCAGTCGTGGTTATCGGCCACAAAGGAGTATTCGTCCATGGCGGCTTTAGCGCGCTGCTCGGCTTGCTCTAGCAGGGTTTCGGCATTAAAACGTGGGTATATATCGCTGGCTTTTATTACTTGGGCTTCTTTGGCCTCTTGCTGCTCTTGTAATTGCTCACGCTCGTTTTCAAATTTTTCTAGGTTGTATTCAAACAGGCGTATTTTGTCTTTATAGGCGCCGCATTGCTCGCTGAGCTGTTGCAGGCTTTGTTCTATGCTTTGGTACTCGGCTTGTTTGCTGTGTAGTTGTGCTTCCAACTCTTCAAAATCGCTTAGGTCTAGGTTGGCCAATTGGTTTTCGGCCATGTCCAATTGCCTATAGTAGGTGAGCATATTGCTGATGATGTCGCTGCACTGCACCGCTTGTATGTGGTTGACCAATTCGTGTACACGGGCGATATCTTGGTAGGCCTCTTCTAGTTGGTGGCTGTGCTGTTCTAAGTTTGTTAGCTCGTTTTGTTTGGCGGCTAGGGCGCGTTCGCGGGCACCTTGGCCAAACACTAATTGGCTGTCGCTAACATCGCAGCGGAACATGCTATAGCTACCCGAACCCAAACCATCGGCGGTTAAGCCGCGGGCGGTTTGTTTTAAGGCCTCTTCATCCTCTACACGTATTACCGCACCATAGGAGGCTTTAATAAAATACTCGGCCACTTTGTGCTCAAAGGCCATGACTTCAACAATAGAGTCTTTAGACAGGCTGAGCTTGCTGGCATCGCGCTGGGCTTTAGCGCCCTGAATAATTTTAGCGCTGTTACGCTTGCCCTTAATAGAGCGCACTATACGTATGGCCTGGGCTTCGTATTCGGGTTCCACAATAATGGAAAAACGGGCACCACCTATATAGCCCTCTATGGCCATTTGCCACTGCGGGTCTAACACCTCTACATAGTCGCATAGCACGCAGGGTTTAGCTTGGGGGCATTGCTGCTCTATGGCGGCAATGGCTGCCTCCACATGGGGTGGGTAGCTCACTCTGTGGTTGGCCAGGTGTTTTACTTCGCTGTGTTTACTGTTGAGTTGGGTTTTAAGTTTTAACAGCTGGTCTTTTTTGCTTTGCTGTAAGGATAGCAATTGGTCGCGTATGCTAACGCCGCTGCTTTCGCGTTCGGCCTGATGCAAAAACTGGCCCAATTGGCGGTGGCTGCTTTCTAACTGACTAACATCGTTAAGTTTTTGCTCTAGCGCGCTAATGCCCACCCAGTCTTTGGTTAGCACTTGCTGCATATCCAGGCCGGTGTCGCTGGGGCCGTCTATTACGGCTTTTAATAATTTGCGAAAGGCCTTGCTGTCCAGGTTGCTAATGTCTAAGCCCAGTGAAACTTGTTGTAGCTTTTGTGCCAGTTGGTTGGCGGCTTGGTGGTTTTTAGCAAACTGCTGATCTTGCTCTAGCAGGGGTTTAACCTGGGCGACTAGTTGCTCTTGGTAGTTTTTGATATCGCTTTCTAGTTGGTCTTTGTTTTTTAGAGCATCTATGCCGCTGCGCTGGGCTTCTAATTGCACCAACTGGCTGTGCAGTAATTGCTTGGCCTGTTGCGCTTTGTCTATTTGTTGCTCAGTGTCGCTAATGGCTTCTAAATTGCGGCGCTGATCGTCTTTTTGTTTTAGGTAGCTTTGTTGTTTAACCAATAGTTGGCGGGTGACCTCGGCATACTCGCCGCTGCAATGTTGGCCCCAGTCTTCTATATATTGTTGCGCCGCGTTTTGAGCGTCTTCCAGGTTAGTAATCGCGGTTTTAATGCCGCGAGTTTCTTCGTCCATACTGTGTATGGTTTTCATTAACTCGGAAACTTGTTTGATATCGTCGGATAAATCTTTAGGGTCTAGTATTTCTTTGGCGACGAACTCGGTAATACTTTTTACCGGCTTATAGGCCATAAAATTAGAGAAGGTACGGGCCGCATGTTTGGCCTCTCTATCGCTTACTGCACCTTTTAAACCTTTAAATGCGCCGTATAGGCGACGCAGGTAAGGGCCTTTTTTGTCGTAGCTTTCCACCGCATCTTTGCCTAGGCGTATGCGTAGTAGGTTGGCGATGTCGGTAATGGGGACTATGGTTTTGCCCGATTTTTCTTCTTTAACAAAATCGCTGAGGCTAAGCTCGTGATTGGGGATAATTAAAAATAATAAATCATCCTGCCGTGCCTGGCGGCTGGCGTTGGCTGTGTCTATGCGCGCTCTTACACACATCACGGCGGTAAATACCTCGCCGGTTTCGCCCTGGGTGGGGTGAAACACGCCGGCAACATAGCCATCGGTTAAATGGGTGCGGGCATAGCTGCCATCGTCGCAACCCAGTACATAGGAGGCCAGGGTGCGCACTTGCTTGCCGCCGCGGCCGCGTTGGGTGGTTTCATCTTGGCCGGGGTTGTAAGTAAATAAGTTTTCATGGGCGGCAGTCATGAGTGACTGTATGCCATCGGCAGCGGTAGTTTTGCCCGAGCCATTGCCGCCAGAAAATAAATTGATGGGGCCAAAATCAAATTCTAAGTGTGGGATATTACCCCAGTTAACGTATATGCCGCGCTTACAAAACATCGGTGGCTTCCTCGCTAGGGTTTGTTGTGGTGGCGCGGCTAGGCGTAGGGCTTTGTGGGTAGAGGCTGTCTAGCACCTCGCTGCTAACAAAGCTGGTAATGCTGGGTTGTATGCTAATCCAGCTTTCGGCGGTTTCTAAGTCGGACTCGGCATTAAAGTTAATTAAGCGCAGTTGTCGCAGCCGTTTAAAAATAGCTTTGCGCTCACCTAGGTTGTCGGGCAGTGAGCGGCGCAGTAAGTTTTTATGGGCTATGGCCAGGCCCTCTAAGGGTAATAACACGCAGCCTTTCTCATCCACTTGGCCTTCGCGCAGGCATTTTTCGTATTCCACCCGCAGCACTAAAATTACCGCCACTTCCTGTTGGTTGGGTTTAACTCTAAAGCCTTGGTTAAAAGCCTCGCTCTCGCTATCTATCATGCCGGGTACGCTGGCACCCGGTGGGTATAGGCGCACAAATTTAAATTTGCTGTCGTGTTGTATGCGTACTTTTAAGGGGGCCAAATAATCTTCTACTAGTTGCTCGCAAATAATATAGCGGTCGTAGAGTTTGGCTTCGATTTGGCTCTCGTCGCGGCTGATCACGCCGTAGTCTAATAGGCGTATGAGTAACTCCGAAAAATCATCGGGGTTGAGGTTAACTGTTTTTAGGCTGCTGGCTATTAGCTCGGACAGGATCATATTGGGTTCAGTCGCTAGTTTCTAGTGAGTTGGTTTGTTGAGTAGCTCTATGGTGAACTCGTCGTAGGATTGATAGTACTCAGAGTTGCTGACGGTGTTACCAGTGGGGCTAACTTTAAAGGCTAGCTCAGAGCTGAGGTTGTTAATCGCCCCCACTTCTATAACGTGAGCCATGGCCAGTAAATCGTTAGCATTGTCTATGGGCAGTTGCTTGGTAGAGATGCGGCCGCCATCGCGTAGGGCGTTAAGCACATAGTGGTGTACTTGCTTGCCATTAATAATAAAGGCTTGGTCCAGCAGTTGTTGAATCATGATTTCGCGCTGGGCATCACTATCAATTTCGCCGTGCTCTTGTACGCTGCTATCTACCCATTGTTTTTGTTTACGCTCTTGCAGCTTAATAGCTTGCGGGTCTATTAATTGTAATTTGAGTGTGGCCATGGCTAGGCTGGCCTTGTTTAAACGCTGCGTATAATCCTCATTATTTAAATCAGCCAGTTCGCGGCAAACCTCGACTAAATCATTATTGTGCTGGCTATTGATATAGCTGATTTGCCGTATGATGATGTCGGCCCGTTTGGTAAAACTGTGCAGGGCGCGGCGCAGGGCGGGCAGCATAATATCGGCGGCGTTGCGCATGCGCTGCTCTATGGTGTCTAACACATACCATAAGTAAGATTGTTCGGGTTGGCACAGGTCGGGCAGGGTGCGGCGCAGTTGTTGTTCGGCCTCTTGTTTAAAGGCTTTGTTTTTACGGCGAATTTTGGAGATGACTTTATTAATATCGTCGCGGTGTTTTTCTACACTATCGGCCGACAGGCGCACGGCTATATCGGGCTGAAAGCGCTTTTCCATAAACTCAAAAAACTGATCGCTGGCTTGTTGCACCAGTTGCTGGGCCTCTACCTCGCGCACCAGTTCGCGCTTGCGCTCCTCCAACTCTGAAATGACATCGGTAAAGTCGGTAATGATGCGCTCGGAGTAATCAAAGGCGTCTAATAGGTCGTACACCTCGCCGCGATTAATAAACGCCTCTAAGGCATTTAAAGTATTGCGCGTGTTGCGGTGGCGGGTGCGGATTTGGCTGTGGTCGGACTCCACCAGCGCCAGCGAAAAAATACGCCCCATACGGGTAAAGGGGTAGGTGGATTGCAAGGTGGCGGCATCCACTTGGCACTCTAACCAACCGGCATCTAATAATTGTTTGAGCACCCAGTTGGCCTGCTCGCGGTGATTTTTAAAACGCTGCTCTTGTTCTAGTTCTGGCCCCTGTTCTTCCGGGCTTAGGGGCTCGCCCTCAAACACTAGGTTTTGTGAGCGGGCCAGCGCCTCTTCTAAAATCTCGATTAACTGGCTGCGGTTTAACGATAAGCCATAGTCGGCGCTAGAGCTGTATTGGCGCTGATATAGCAAAGCCAGGCACTGCACCACCTGCTCGCGGTATTTGCTAGATAAGGGCTTAAAGAACTGTAGGCGTTCATCGTTAAAAAACATGATGAGTCTTAGTGAGTGGGTGGCAGTGGCGGTTTCAGAGCGCCTGTGTTTTTGAGGGCTGATTGTAACCGAAGCCCATGGGTGAGAGTAGGGCTTAGTACTATTTGTGTGAGCTGTATGGGCTTGCAAAAGCGATAGTCGGGGCTGCCTGTTTTTTGTACTAAAAACTTACCTGCACAGCCGCGAAAGCCCGCTAGATATTCTGCCTAATGGCGTTAAAATGGCTAAACGCTAACCCAATAAAGGATTGACCATGCCTAAGCTTATCACTGCGCTATTAGTGAGCGCCTTACTCAGCGCCTGCGCCACCTCGCCCACGGGCCGTAAGCAATTGATGATGGTGGACAGCAATCAAATAGCACCGGCGGCGGCTGAATCCTTTGAGCAAATGAAACAGCAAGAGCCGCTGGAACGCGGGCAGGCCGTGAACCGCTACGTACACTGCGTAATAGATCCTCTTATTGTTGAGGCCACTGCCGACTACGAGTTTTTACCCCCCAACTGGGAGATAGCCGTATTTAGCAGCGACACGGTTAATGCCTTCGCCATGCCCGGCGGCAAGGTGGGGGTATATACCGGCCTGCTGCAATTAGCCGAAACCCCCGACCAGCTGGCGGCGGTAATGGGCCACGAGATAGCCCATGTAATTGCCCGCCACTCTGCCGAGCGTATGTCTACCGCCCAGCTGACAGTAATAGGTATGACACTAGCAGGTATAGCTACAGCTAATAATGAACAGCAGTCCATTATTATGGCGGCACTAGGTTTGGGCGCTTATGTAGGCGTGCAACTACCCTTTAGCCGCACCCACGAAACCGAAGCCGACGACATAGGTCAGCGCCTAATGGCCAAAGCCGGCTTCGACCCCGCCCAAGCCGTGCGCCTGTGGCAACTCATGGCAGCCAACGGCAAAACACCACCGGAGTTACTCTCCACTCACCCCGACCCCACTAACCGCGCCGAGCGCCTGCGCCAAAACCTCAAAAAAAAGCGGCCCTTATACCTGCAAGCACAGGCGGCGGGTAAAAAGCCGCAGTGTGTAAAGCCGGTGATACCTGAGGCGGTGAAGGTTGAGGCTAAGGCGGGGTAGTAAGGGGGTTATTACTTCGCTTGGTGTAAAGCTTCGCTCGTTGTTTTACTAGCGGCTGGCGATTATAAATTAGTGCTGTCTGTATAGGCTTATTTATACGCTAGCAACAGCGCCCGTTTATAATCCCCTGCATCAACACTTATGGCAAACTGCGTCAGCCAGTTTTGCAGCTCTGCTTGCCACTGTTTAAGTTCTTCCATTACCAAGGTGTTGTCGTCCAGTGTCCACAGCTGTTCACAGCCTTGGTAGTAATACTGCAATATGAGTAGGGCGGTGGCATCGCCTTGCGCGGCGGCGTCGCGTATTTTTTTGAGTTTGCGGTTGATTTGGTTGAGTTCTTGTTTTAAATCCCATACATAGCTTAGCTCGCTCATATAGGGGTGGCCTTTATAGTGGCGCAAGATCGCTGCGCTAATGAAGGCGGCCAGGGCTACGCCACTGAAGTTCAGCCAAAAATTATCCCCCGTATTTGCATCGCCCCATAAGGCGACAAATAGCGTTGAAAGGCTGAGGGCTAAGATGACTAGCGCAGCGACTAAGGCTATGCCTACGGTTTTATAGCGCTGTTTGTATTGGCTTTTATCTACGGGCTTAAACTGCACAGTTATTGCTCACATTATGGTTGTCGATGAGTGGGGGATTATATAGGTTTAAAGCGCCTTTGTTTGCATAGACTATTTTTTGCGCTACACTGTCCTTTATCCTAGGACTAAGGACGGATAATGAAAAGCCAAGATATTTTACTGCTGTTGAAGCTGATAAGCCTGCATCGCCATGATGAGGTGTTGTCAGAATGGTTTAGTGCGCGCGGCTTAGCGGCAACGACGGGGATTAGTAAAACAGAGGTCAACGCATCACTTAACCGCAGCATTGCTGTTGGTTTGGCAAAATATGACCGGCATACGCAGTTGCCCAAAGTAAATATTTCTGCCCTTTATGGTTTTATTGCTAGTGGTTTGCGCTATGTTTTTCCCGCTAAGCCAACAGCCCTTGCAAGAGGCTTGTTAACAGGATTTGCTGCGCCGGGCTTGGAGGGTTTGGTCGCTTCGGTACAAGGCGAGTATTATGTGTGGCCCGATGCAGAAGGGCAGAGCAGGGGGCAGGCTATCAGCCCGCTATATAAAACTGCTGTATTTGCCGCTAAGCAGGACGAGTGGCTGTATCAAGTTATGGCCTTGATTGATGCTATACGCTTGGGCAGTGCCAGAGAAGCGGCTGTTGCTAAAGCTGAGCTAAAAAGGAGGTTAGCTATATGAATGCACCAGTTTTGGAGGATATGCTAGCAACTGTTGCCAAAGCCTTGGGTGATGTCTTGCTTAGAGATGTGGTATTCGTTGGTGGTTGCGCAACGGCATTATTGGTAACTGATGAGGTTACTAAAGAGGCTGTACGCTATACCGAAGATGTCGATTTAATTACCCAGGTGATGGGTTATAGCCAGTGGCTAAATTTGCAGGAACGGCTTAAAAATCGTGGCTTTTCAGTCAATCAAAATGATGATGTGCTTTGCCGTATGCGCTTAGGTGATTTAAAAGTAGATTTTATGCCTGATGATGAAAGCATTTTCGGTTTCAGCAACCGTTGGTATCGTAGTGCAATTGCTTCCGCTAACGATGTTGTTCTTAGCTGTGGCTGTGTGATTCGTCTGGTTGCCCCGGTCCACTTTTTGGCGACAAAAATGGAAGCCTACAAGGGCAGGGGGAATAATGATCCGCTTTCTAGTCACGATATAGAAGATATTTTAAATGTTGTTGATGGACGAATTGAACTCTTGAGTGAAGTGAGTAACGCAGATATAAAATTAAAGCAATATATTGCCGAAAGTTTTTCTCTGCTGCTTAAACATCCTGGCTTTGATTATGCGGTTCAGGCAGCAGCAAAAAATAGCGAGCAACGTGAGAATATTATTTTTAAGCGATTGGAAGGATTAGCAGCTATTTGTTAATCAATCCTTCACCATCCATTATCGAAATTCAAACACTACAAATTTCGAGTACTCAACCGATGCAGAAACCACAGATTATTAAATAAAGCTATTATGCCCGTCACGCTACGCCCCTATCAACAACAAGCCGTGGATGCCACGCTTAAGCACTTTCGCGCTAGCGATGAGGCTGCGGTGATCGTGCTCCCTACTGGCGCCGGTAAGAGCTTGGTGATTGCTGAGTTGGCGCGTTTGGCTAAACGCCGAATTTTAGTGCTGGCTCATGTTAAAGAGTTAGTGGAGCAAAATCACAGTAAATATGAAAACTACGGCTTTAAGGCCAGTATTTTTGCCGCCGGCCTTAAGCAAAAAGAGGCCGATACGCAGGTGGTGTTTGGCAGCGTGCAATCGGTGAGTCGCAATTTGGCGGCTTTTGATGATCACTTTTCGCTGGTAATTATTGACGAGTGCCACAGGGTGTCTTTGGATGCCGACTCCCAGTATCAAACGATTATCAGCCATCTCAAAGGCTTTAACCCGCAGTTAAAAGTGTTGGGCTTAACGGCCACGCCTTATCGTTTGGATACGGGCTGGATTTATCAGCAGCACATACCCCAAAATGCAGTTAAAAACGCCGAGGCCTGCGCTTTTAAAAGCTGTATTTTTGAATTGCCGTTACGGCAGATGATAAATGAACATTTTTTAACCCCTGTGACGCAGCTGGATGCCCCCGTGGCTTTATACGATTTTGAGCAGCTGCGCCCAGCGGGGCAGCAGGGTTATTTTCAACCCAGCGAGGCTGATTTAAATCGGGTGCTAAAAGGCGCTAAGCGGGCCACCGCTCGCATTATTGCGCAAGTGCTGGAATTGGCCAGCGATAGAAAAGGGGTGATGATTTTTGCAGCTACCGTGGCCCATGCCCGTGAAATACTCACCTACCTGCCGAAAGAGTGCAGTGCAATTATTTTGGGTGATATGAGCAACCGTGCGCGCGATAGCGTAGTGCAGGCCTTTAAAGCCCAACAGATAAAATTTTTAGTGAATGTGTCGGTGCTGACGACGGGCTTTGATGCGCCACATGTGGATTTGATCGCGATTTTACGCCCCACTGAGTCGGTGGGTTTATACCAGCAAATTATAGGCCGCGGCCTACGCTTAAGCCCCGGCAAAGCAGATTGCCTGGTATTGGATTATGCGGGCAACCCCCACGATATTTTTCGGCCAGAAATAGGCCAGCCTAAACCCGATAGCAATGCCGTGGTGGTGACGGTGCCTTGCCCCCTATGCCAGCACCAAAATCAATTTTGGGGCTTAGTGGATAGTGATGGTGATTTGGTAGAGCACTATGGTCGCCGTTGCCAGGGGCTGGTTGCCTCAGCGCTTGATGTTGCTGGGGGGGACTGTGATGTTGAGCCTGCTAAACAGCAATGCGATTTTCGCTATCGTTTTAAAGAGTGCCCCAACTGTAATGCAGAGAATGATATAGCCGCAAGGCAATGCCATCACTGTGAATACTTACTGGTAGATCCCGATCAGCAGTTAAAGGCGGCGCTGCAATTGCGCGATGCCAAGGTGCTGCGTTGCAGCGGTATGAGTTTTGATCAGCATAAAAACGCTAAAGGTAAGTCGCGCTTAAAAGTCACTTACTATGATGAAGACAGTGCCGAGCTGGCTGAGTATTTTGCCTTTGATAGCCCAGTTCAACGCAGCGTTTTTTTACAGCAGTTTTGCCGTCAGCATCTTAAAGATCGCCAGCAAATACCGTCAGTGAGCAATGTAGATGAGGTGATAGCGCAAGCCCAGCTGTTTAGAGCACCAGACTTTGTAATAGGTCGCAAGCAAAAACACTATTGGGAGATACGCGAAAAAATTTTTGATTACCAAGGTCGCTACCGTTTAGCCAATGCATTGTTGTAATTGGGGGGGGGTGACTTTTTTCATTTTGTCTAGGGTTTATTGGTTCCTACTGTGAACAGGCATTTTCCCTGGGGGTAATGGCTTTGCCCTATAATCCCCGCCGCTAATCAACGTAGTAATCAGGAAACACCATGACACAAAAAATAGTCCGTATGGATAAAAACGTACAATGGAATTTTGGGCCTTACCCCCAGGGTGAAATTACCGACAGCCGTACCACTGCCCAGCAAGCCGATCACAGTTATTTGGATGATGAGCAAAGCAGCGCTACATTTTTATACGCGGGTATTTGGCGCTCAGAACCCTGTACCTTAGAGCATGATCATCAAATTGATGAAATGTGCATGATAGTTGCTGGTCACGCGACGATAAAAGATTTGAATAGCGGCCAAGAGGAGCAGGTGAGCAGCGGGGATGTGTTTTTAATGCGCCGTGGCTTTAAACTGCAGTGGGATATACACAGCGACTTAACGAAATACTACATGATAGTTAAGCCGCAATAAGTAAAAACATTGCCAAGCTCGTGCTGGCTAGTAGGGCCTTAGCAGTTTGCTAAGGCCTTGCTGGATTTAGCGATTTATTAGCAAAGCTAGCCAGCAGTGCTTTTAAAACATAGGCTCCCAGGCCGACGACTAACACCCTAAACCCCAGTGGCTGCTCATGGTAACTAAAGCCCTGCATTATGCTGCGGTATAAATCAGCCGTGCTTAACTCTGCTAGAGGTTGGTAGGCGACGGGGTGACAAGCCCATAGCAGTATTAACAAGCTGGCCACTAGGCAGTAAGCACTGGTTAGGCGCAGGGCCTGTTCTATACAATCTTTTTCATAAAGATACAGCAGTTCTTTTCTATAGCATTTAGTCATGAGGGCTTACCCCTGCAGCAACTGATATTGGGATTAAAGCGAAAATAGCGCAGCTATGGCAATGAGGGATTAACGCAGAGTGATAAGTAGTAGCCACAGCATCGTTAAGGCCTAGTCGCTATAGCGCTGCGGTTAATGATTTATGTGAATCCTTGATGGGCTATAAATGTTATCCTTAGCGCTATTGCCGCCGCGTATAGCTGGGGCTACCCACACTCCCGCCTTTGATTGCGATTATCCGTTTATAGAGCTTAGCCATGACATTTAAACAACTGGGCTTATGCCCCCCGATTTTACAAGCCCTTAGTGAGCAGGCTTACAGCAGCCCGACGGCAATACAGGCGCAGGCGATACCAGCAGTGTTGGCGGGCAGGGATGTGTTGGCAACGGCGCCTACCGGTACCGGTAAAACCGCCAGCTTTGTGTTGCCACTTTTGCAGCGGTTACAACCAGACCCCGCCAGCAGTGAGCGTAAACGCCGAGCCAAGCGTTTACGAGCCTTGGTATTGGTGCCCACCCGTGAGCTAGCTATACAGGTGGCCACTAATATTGAGCAGTATGGCAAGCACCTCAGTCTAAAAACCATAACCATGTTTGGCGGTGTTGATGGCCAGCAGCAAAAGCAGCAACTCATTGAAGGGGTAGATATTGTAGTGGCCACACCGGGTCGCTTACTGGATATGGCCCAGCAGCGGGCGCTGCATTTTGATGAATTGCAAATGTTGGTGCTGGATGAGGCCGATCGCATGTTAGACATGGGCTTTATAGGCGATATTAATCGAATCATTAGCCGCCTACCTGAGCGCCGTCAAAATTTATTGTTATCGGCCACCTTATCGGATGAGGTTAGGCTATTAGCCAAAACTGCCATTCACAACCCTGTAGAGCTTACTGTTGCCCCTGATAAGGCTGGCACTAGCCATATTAACCAGTGGTTAGTGAGCGTAGATAAGGATAAAAAATCAGCCTTGCTTAGCCATTTAATTACTGAGCAGGCTTGCAGCCAAGGCCTGATTTTTATACGCACCAAGCATGGCGCGGCTAAGTTAGTTAGCCAGTTAGAAAAGCGAGGTATTAAAGCCGAGTCTATACACAGTGGCCGCAGCCAGGCTATGCGCACACAGTTATTAGCGGATTTTAAAGCGGGGGCAATTAATTTTTTAGTGGCCACCGGTATAGCGGCTCGCGGTATAGATATCACTGAGCTGCAGTGTGTGATTAATTATGATTTACCCGACGATGCTGATGACTATATACATCGCATAGGCCGTACTGGCCGTGCGGGTGCCAGTGGTGAGGCGATATCACTGGTCTCAAAAGATGATTTTAAAAGGCTGTGTGCTATAGAGCGTAGCTTGGGGAAAATTATCACTCGCAAAGTTATTGTGGGTTTTGAACCCGTTAAAGACTTGCCCGCCTCTAACTTGAACTTTTCGCTTAAAAATACCACTAGAGATAACAGTCGCACAAAAAAGAGCAGTAATGAAAAACCGGTGAAGAAAAAAACTACGCAAAAACGCAGGGCTGAGCCTAGCAATAAAGCTAGCCCTAAGCTCAATGAAAAAAGCAATGTGTCACATCAGCAAAAACCTATACAAAGTAATGAGCGGCCTGTGGCCGGCGAACCTAAATCTAAACGCAGGCCATTAACGGGCATGAAAACTAGCGGCTGGGCTAAGCGCAAATAATATTTGTTGAATAGGAGATGAATTGCTCCTCCTGTCATGCCGGGCAGCGCCCCGGCATCCATCAACTACTATTTGCAATAATACGCTTATCGATAAGCTCAATGACTGTTTATCGTATTTGGTGTTAGCACGCCGTTACTGTTTATAGATGCCGGCTCAAGGCCGGCATGACGGGGCGTGGGGTTGATTCGTAAATAATATTTGTAGGATAGGAGATGAATTGTTGCTCCTGTCATGCCGGGCAGCGCCCCGGCATCCATCAACTACTATTTGCAATAATACGCTTATCGATAAGCCCAATGACTATTTATCGTATTTGGTGTTAGCACGCCGTTACTGTTTATAGATGCCGGCTCAAGGCCGGCATGACGGGGCGTGGGGTTGATTCGAAAATAATATTTGTAGGATAGGAGATGAATTGTTGCTCCTGTCATGCCGGGCAGCGCCCCGGCATCTATGAGCTAGGCGTTACTGTTTATGAATGCCGACTAAAGGCCGGTGTGACGAGCTGCATGGTGACTCAGACTGGTTGCTGCAAAGTTTTCTAAAAGAAAACTTTGCAAAAATTTTAAAAAAACACTTGCATGCTAATGCCACAAAAAGAAAATGCCGCAGCTTGCAGCTTGCAGCTTGCAGCTTGCAGCTTGCAGCTTGCAGCTTGCAGCTTGCAGCTTGCAGCTTGCAGCTTGCAGCTTTTAACTATTTCTGCGGCAGCTGAAATTCTATATGAAAGGTTGTTCCTACATCCACATCGGAGGTGACAAAAATATGGCCCTGATGATGTTCAACAATTATGAATTGTGAGAACGACAGTCGGTTTTCGGCTTCGGTACTTTTGGGGTTGATTCTATCGTGGAAGAAGGGCTCAAAAATCTCGTGTTGCTCTTTACCGGTTAGGCCCAGGCCGTTGTGCTGTATTTTAAGCCACAGTGAGTCATAGCAAGTGAGTAGTTTGATTTTGATAGTGGGGGTATCGTTTCTGTCGCTGCTGGCTAGGGCGTGGCAGGCGTGGCGAAATAGGCTGAGGAATACCTGCTGTAACTCTGTTTTATAGCAAGGTATGGCGGGCAGGTCTGCTTGGTACTCTCTTTCTATAACTATATCTTTAAAGTGCAGGCCGGATGGGTCCGAAAAGGCATTGCCGGCCAGCTCCAGGGTGTGATCTATTAACTCGGTAAGGTTTTCTGGTCTTTTCTTTCTATCGTTGCTGTGGGCAAACTCTAATAGGTTGCGAATAATTTGCGAGGCTTGGTTGGCCTTGTCTATGGCATCGTTAAGGTCAGCAGCTAAAGCGGGGTCGCTGGGGTTGATGGCTTTTTGTATGCTTTGTAAATCTTTAAAAATAGCCTGCAGTGGGGTGTCTATGTCATGGGCCATGGATGCGGCAAGTTCACCCATGGATGACATTTTATCTCTTTGTATGAGTTTGTTTTCGGCGATGGAGCGCTGGGTTACATTGTCTATTAATATCACTACCCCAGCTTCGCTGTGATCTTTAAGTGGGTAGATAGTAATATCAAAATAATATTGCCCGCGCTGGTTATGTTTGATGGTGGCGGGCTTTTGTTCGTTGATAACTTCTTCTATTTGCTGCCTTGAGAGGGTAACGGCTGGGTAGGCATCCCAGAGGTCTTTGCCCAGTACTTTATCGGCGCTAATGCCGGTAATTTCTTCGGCGCAGACATTCCACTGGGTAATTTGCATGTGGCTGTTTAGGCCTACTAGCATGGAGGGCATAGAGGCTAAGATATTTTTAATATAAGTTTCCGAGGCTAATAGCCGCTCGCTGGTTTTTTTGTGCTTTTCAACTTCATCTAGCAGGCGCTGGTTGGATTCAGCCAAGGTAGCGGTGCGCTCTTGCACTCTTTGCTCTAAAGCTTCGCGTATTTCTCGCAGTGCGCGGTTGGCTTTTTTAGTTTTGCGGCTGCTAAAAAACAAACTTATAGCCGTACAAGATAAGAGTATGATGAGTACGCCGCTGGAGAAGTTGGCGATGTATTGCCAGTTGGTGCGGCCATCTTCTTTAAAATAGCTGATAGGGCTGGCGTAGGCGCTGCTCAGGCTTAAAACTACTAAAAGCAATACTAAACTGCTGTATGCACTGCGTAATAAGGTTTTCTTTATTGATTGATTTTTAGCCATATTTTTACTGCGGTCAGTCTATAGGTATTGGTGTAATAATAGGTCATTGCCAGTTATCTGTCTTTTTTGGGGAGGGGGCTGGCGATGTTGCTATTGTATAATGGTATAGCCTTAATTAGGGAGTAGTTTCTTTAAACCGGCTATTTAGTCATTGCTTGAGAGTGTATGTTTATGTCTGTTATCAATTTAACTTGCCCCGGCTGCAGCACTAAAAACCGCCTGCCAGAGCAGCGCTTGGCCGATAAGCCCAAGTGTGGCAAGTGTAAGCGGCCCCTGTTTGTAGCTAAGGCGGCAACCCTGACGGCGGCCAATGTAGCCGCTATGCTCAACCATAACGATATACCCGTGCTAGTGGATTGCTGGGCGCCCTGGTGCGGGCCTTGTAAGGGCTTTGCCCCGGTGTTTGAGCAAGCCGCTGCAGACTTAGAGCCTAAACTGCGCTTAGCTAAACTCAATACCGAGCAACAGCAAGCTATAGCGGCAAGATGGCAGATACGCTCTATACCTACCTTGATTTTATTTAAAGGGGGTAAGGAGCTGGCGCGGGTATCGGGCGCTATGCCTTTGCCGCAGTTAAAACAGTGGCTGGCACAGCAGGGTGTGCTGTAATAACTGGACGGATGCAAAAATCATCGTAAACTGTATTAATTGCTTATAGGCCAACGCTTGTGATGGCTGGGCTTTAGTACAATGTTGACGTTAGAAATAATAATAAATCATGGAGATAGCCAATGAAGTTGCCCTTATTACTTTCATTGTTGTTGCTAACAGCCTGCTCGGTTAATAATCAGGTGCCTATGGCAGAGTACCAGCAGGGTTTGGCCAAACTGCCACCAGTAACGGTATTTTTCAAACGCCCCGATGATGATTTTCGGCAAGCCTGTGAGAGCTTTGACAGGGGTTCCTTGCTGGATCACTGTTATTTAAATCAGCTTAATCTTGAGAAGTTCTATAGCGAATTAAAGGCTGCGGATGTTTTTGAAAATGTTTTATACGCCAATAAAGACGTGGGCTATCAGCTGCTGTTGTCTACTGCGCGCTACCACGATGAAGATGCCGAAGAATTAGGTAGTGCGGTTACTGCGGGGCTGACCTTAATGATAGCCCCCATGATTATGACGCAGCATATCAAGGTGAATGTGGCGCTCAATTGGTATGGCTATGCGCTACAGCAGTTTGAGTATGAGCTGCCATTAGAACTCAGGGTTTCAATACTCAATACGCAGCAAGATATGGAGCGTGATATTGCCAAGAGTATTGCTTCACATTTGCTTAACGATATACAAAAAGGCGATTATTTTAGCGCGGCGTATTTGGCGCAGGCCTTGCAGTCCAGTGATTATGAGGCTGAGTTACAAACGCCGGAAGTGGCTAGCAATTATCAGCGTGATTCTATAGGTTATTATCATCACCCTTTTCAGGGCGCACAGCTTCGATATATACACCAGTCTAATAATATGGATTATATAGATGTGTTTGTGTACCCCGTACGCTCTCCTTATTGGGAGCAAGAGCGCAAGGATTTGTTGGCGAAAGAGGCTGATCACGTTAAAAAAGATATAGAGCTAACTCATAAAGAATTAGAATTTAGCGATACCGCATTTAATAATTATCAATTTAGACGCTTGCCCTTAGCTGGTGGTGAGCTAGAGCTGGTCTATTTTGAAAATGAATATATAGATTTACTGCAAAACAATAACGCCTCTAAAACCTATATCATGATGTTAGGTGATAAGTTTATAAAAGTACGCCATACAGCTATCAAAGGGTATAGTCAGCAGGAAGAAGTGGATAATTTTGTAACGCAGCTGTTAAACGCAACCAAGGTGCCGCAAGAGTCTGTGTTTATGGCCAAGCTGCGCAAGCAATGGCGCGATCAAGGCAGTTTGTAGTTTTCGCACTAATAATCCCAGGGTGTATGCGCCAGGACATGGAATGTTGTGATGAGTAAATTATATTGTTTGTTAGCTCTGTTATTGTTACAGGCTTGCAGTGTCCATAATCATGTAGCCAATAGAGATTGGCATGTAGTTGCTACTGAAAATTTTATCATCTATACCGATAGCAATGTTGAGTTGGTGGCTGAGCTCGCGAAAGACTTGGAGCGTTTTCGCATAACAGTGCCTAATTTAACCACGGCAAGCTTGATGGAAGATAAAAAGCTAATAATTTATGCCGCCGGCAGCCAAACTACCTACCGGGCTCTGGTGGGTGATGAGTTGGCCAATAAGACAGCGGGCAGCTTTCAACCTAATATGTATGGCGATATTGCCTTTGTGAATATGAGTGCCTATGCCAATACCCGTAAGCATAAAAGTTATTGGGTGAGGCGTTTTTTGTTTCATGAGTACACCCACTTTCTGGCCCATACAAACACCCCTGTAAATTATCCCTATTGGTATATCGAGGGTTATGCTGAGCTATTGTCTACCATGGAGTTTGATGGCAATAAAATTAATCTAGGGGGCATCCCCGCTGAACGAGAATACGATCTAGTCGTTAATGGGCTTATGGATGTGCAGGCACTGTTAACCGCCCAGCGTGGTAGCTTAAATAAACATGACAATGCCGGTCTTTATGCCAGTGCTTGGTTGTTTGTGCATATGTTATCGATGAAGCCGCAGTATCAAGAAAAAATCCCTGATTATTTATTGTTACAAGCGAAAAGCGAAAAGCAGCAATCCTATTGCCGCCTTTGAGCAGGGCTTTGGGGTTAGTGTTGAGCAGGCCGACAAGGACTTAAAAGCCTATCTTAAAGGTAAAATCGTGCGGTATAACTATGTTAATGATAGCGGTTTTGAAGAGTTTGACGTGGCGATAAAGCCCTTGGCTAAATATGAGGTGGCGATTAACTTGGGTAGGTTGCATGCCTTGTCAGGTAAAACGGTGGATCAACTTATGGCGTTTAAGCGTGCTTTTGTTGATGCAGATAGTAGCGACAGCGCGTTTAATTACGCCTTGCTGTTGGCCTATATACAAGAAGATAGGCTAGAGGATGCGCAGCAGTTGGCTGAGTCATTACTTATCAAAGACACTACCGATCCATGGCCATTATTTGTAAAGGCTGAGTGGCTAAGAAAGCAAGCCCAGCTGCAAGGCCAAGATAGGCGCGCGCTACTTGAGCAGGCTTATTATATTTACAAACATTTGCTGGATGAGGATAGGAAAAACGCCGCACTTTGGTATGGCTTGGGCATGAGTGCCAGCCAGCTGATGGTAAAACCTGCTGTTTATGCGCGTTATTTTGGCCAAGCTTACACGATCAATGCGCGCTACCCGGCGATTATTAATGCTTACTTAGACGCCTTACATGAGGCAGAGGACTGGCCAAGTCTAGTGGCTGTAATCAGGCCTATAATTGCTCGCAGCCCCGATGTTAATACGCGCTTAATGCTTAAGCAGTATATGGACTACGCCGAAAAACAAATGCTTAATTAGTGGGCAGTGCTGGCTCCGTTACTGCCTAATTCAGCCAAGGCCACGCGTCGGGCACAATAAAACAGCGGCTATGTTCCTGCCACTGCTGTTGCTGTTCCATTTTGGCTACTAATATGGGTCGCGTATGCTTACCGGGTTTGTGGCTGGGGGCGGTAAAGTGACGACTTAAATACTCAGCGATAGCTTGCTCATTTAAGGGTTGCTGTGCGTGCTGTGCTGAGACTAGGGCCGGGGCTAGCCATAGCTGTTTGGGTAATGGCAGCCAATAGCTGTTGGCTGGCTTTAGATGCTGTAAAAAATCGCTAAGGTAATACCATTTACCGCGTAAATGGTCGGCATGGCTATGGGCTGGCGCTGGCAGCTCGGTATGTGCGGGGTAAAAGAGGTAGCCCTGTAATTGTAAGGCGGGGCTGATATGCGCTGGGTTTAACCCTTGTTGCTGTAGCGCAGCACTACCTTGCGCGGTACTGGCGAGTTGTAGCTGGTGGTCGCGCAGGCGCTTTAGCTTTTTGTCTAGCCTGTCGTTGCAGTTAGGCCCTATCCACTGTTCCCATTCACTACTACTTCTGCCTTGCTGTGGGCTGGGCAGGCCTAAATAAAATTTTACTGCGGCTTCTATATGATAAAGGCCACAGCTAGATTCGGTGATTAGGTCGTACTCGCCATAGGTTTTGCCGTTATGGCTGACCTGTAAATTTTGCTGATGCAGTTGTAGGCCGGGGTAGTGCTGCCAAAAGTAGGCGCATAAGGCCTCATAGTAAATACCTAGCCTAGGGCTACGCAGCTGGCTTAGGTGTTGCAATAGTGTTTCTGGTTGCTGATCGAGTGCGCTTAGCCAAGCGCGCAGTGTCTGTGTTTGATGAGCAAATATATTAAGCTCGGCCTGCGAGCTTGGTAATTGTGCAAGCAAGGGCGGGCTGGTGCATAGCCAGGCTAAGTCTCTAACGGGCTGGTGCTGTAATTGAAAAATATTATGCATGTGTGCAGTTTACCTAGCCTTTTGCTGTATGCGTAACGCTTATTGCGAGTTAGTAGGGTGGCGCTTAGTTTTTAATAATTGTTTTCTGATAGTAGTTATCCGGCAATAGCTTGCTAAATATATGCCTTAAACAATTGATTACTATTTGTTGAATTTAGTACACTTTGCCACGCGCGGCAGTATAGCAATAACAGCCATGGCTAATAATAATGATAAGGCTCTATGCCCGCAGGTATGACCAATGTTTCAAGCTAACTAACCTTATATGATGATCGCATGGAGACGTAGCGTGCATAAATTTTTAGTATTATTTTTATTTGTGACTAGCCAGGTATGGGCTGCAGAGTTTTACCAGTGTAAAGATGCAAAAGGTCGCCCAATATTTAGCCAAACGCCTTGTGCAGTTGATGCTAAAAAACAATATGTGAATGAGCCAGGGCTGAAAAGCGAGGCTCAGTTAAAAAGACTGGCCGCCAGTAAAAGAGCGGATGATATTAGGCGCAAGCTAATCCCCGAACAGTACCGCACGATTATGGCCATGCGTGAGTATAGGGATAATGAGCTTAATGCCAGCACTGATAGCGATGAGCAAGCAGCTATAAACCAACGTTATGAAGAAAAAATTAGTGCCGCCCGAGCCAAGGTTAAACAGTTAGAGCAAGAGTTAAGCAGCCTTGATTTTTAACGGCTCAAGGTTACGATTTTTTGTTGGCGGCGTTAATTTCTAACAGCGCTATATAAATATCCTTTTCTTTACTGCTGAGTTGTTGCCATAGGTTTAGCACTTTTAAATTGCGGGCGTCTAGTTCACCGTGCAAAAAGCTGGGCTCTATGCCCAGCGTTTCTACTATAGTCATCATCTTCTCAAAAGAGATATCTTCTCCGGCTTTGGCTTTACTAATGGTACGGCGGGTGAGTTTGGTGATGCGTGCTAATTCCGAGTCACTAATACCCTTCATATAACTGCGTATTAATTTGCCACGAGCACTGTTGGTCACGTTTTTTGCCTGCGATTGATCATAAATGCTTAGGGCTGCTAGCCCCCGCTATTTATAGCTATAGCTAAATATAATGAGCTATTCAATATTACTCAGGGAGCCAGCGCTAAGCGGAGGTGAGCTAAGCCGAGGTTTTAAAGCTTTTACTTGTAAGCGCGTGTTTAACCTGGTCAGTTAGTTATTAAAAGAAAAGCTAAAACTTATAATTTGTTATAAGCAGAATGTTTGCTGTCTTTTAGGGTTATATGGCTTGTGCTCTATGTGCGCAATATCCTTATTTTTTAGTGCTTTTTGTGTTTTTTGGGCGCAAATTTCTTTTTGAAATCAGAAAGTTATTGCTCATGCCATTTGCATCTATTATTTTCACAGGCTTGGCTGTTTAGGACTGCCCCTTTTAGCGATTTAAATGGCTATGGGCGGGCTTTCAGTAGTGAGCTAAAGAGCACTGGCGGGTGGGGCTGGCCCCCATATGTTGCGGTGCGGCTGTTTTATAATAATGGGTACATAATATGTTGGTGTTAACTAGGCGTGTAGGCGAAACTTTAATCATAGGAGATGATGTTAAAGTCACAGTATTGGCCAGTAAAAGCAATCAGGTTCGTATTGGTATTACTGCCCCCAAAAGCGTGGAAGTACACAGAGAAGAGATATACGAGCGTATACATGGTGTTGGTAACAAAACCAGCGAGCACGAGTCAATTGATTAAGTTTGTTTTTCATTTTGGCAACAGCTGAACTAAAAAGAGGAGCATAGGCTCCTCTTCTTGTATCTAGCGATTGCTGTGCAAGCCAGCTGGTTTAAAACGGAATGTCATCATCAAAGTTATTAGCCTGTGGTACAAACCCGGCCTGCTCATAACTATCTAGTGGTGGTGCCTGTTGATCCATGGCGGCGTTCACACTTTCTATGCGCCAAGCCTGTAAGCTAGTGAAACATTTTTCAGGGCCGCCATTGCCTGACCATAATCGGCCCGATAAATTAAACTGTACTTTTATTTCATCGCCTATTTGGTAGCTATCCATTAGTGCGCATTTATCTTTTATTAACTCCAACGCAACGTGGTTGGGGTAGGCGCTGTTTTCACCTTCGCCAGTGAGTTTAATTACAAACTCCCGCTTGGTAAAACCGTTGCTGCCGTATTCAGTGGTGGCGCCTATAGAGTGGATTAGGCCCTGTATTTCAAAACTTGTAGACATGGTGGGTTCCTGCAAAATAAGTGGCAGGATATTAGCACCTTTATAAAAGCTTATTAAGCATTGTTGCCAATAAAGTCGGCCTGATTATAGGCGTGGTTTAGTTATTAAACACCCTATTTGTGGGGGAGATTAGTGTAGGCTAATCTTTATAATGCGTTCAGCAGGTTTTAGTGTGGTGGGATATTTCTGTTTATTAAATGAGCAGCGGGGTGTTCCGATACGTCTGTTATGAGCTACTAAGGCTTAGTAGCTGCGCTGAATTTTTGTCAATACACTAGGGCTTAAGCTATAGTGGCGGCTGTTTATTAGCCAATAATACGGCTAAAGTATTGGTTAGCTGCGTATTTCAGCGTATGATTGGCCACTTTATTGTTCATGGTTTAGCCATATTGTGGCTTAGGTTGATTTGCAGCCTATAGTGATGGCGCTAATGAAAGTACAAGTTTAATGTATATATTGGGTGTCGCCAGATGCTCTGAGCTAACTAAAGCCCTCTGTGGGGCTTGAAAATAGAAGGCTTTCAAACGTTATACCGTTTGCTAATTCTGTAAAAAATGGATTGCCCTTAAGGTTGCTCGCTAATGCTTAGGTCTATTAGCCTGCGTGCCGCCTAGCTTATCGTTCGCTATATGGCGTTAGAAGGATCTCGTTCCAGCGTTAATAGCGGTTTGCTTGGTATTTCGGTGCTAATAATGGCTGAACTGCTAAGAGCCTGTGCCGTTATTAGGTGCACAGCTAATAATAATGGCGTGATAGTGCGCTGATTTCACAATGATAAATAATGAGGTGTAAAACTGATTACTGTAGTTAAGAAGTGGTTTCGCGATAAAGAGTATGGTTTTCTCGAAAATGGCGATGGCCCAGATATTATGGTTCGCAAAGCCGATTTGCTGAATTGCCAGTTTTTAAAAGTGGGTGTACAGGTAGAGTTTGAATGCCACCCCAGTAAAACAGGCTTAACTGCCAAAAAGGTCAAGCTGAAAAAGGCCGGTGGCGGTAAGCAGGGCGGTAATGGTAATAATGGCCATGGCAATGATAATCGCGGCAATAAACAGCCTTTTCGTTTTGGGGTAATGCAGTAGTAGGCATGGCCTGCTAGTCGCGGTTTTTGTCAATATACCCACTAAGCTAAAACTGCTATGATGCCCGCGTATTAGCCTGCCTGTTTGCTAGCTTATAACGCGGGCTACTCGTTACTTACCCAGCCTATATCCCTAGGCGCTTTAATTGTATTAGGCCAACACCATGAGCAAAGAAATTGTTAGAAGCCGTAGGCTTCGCAAAAAACTGTATTTAGATGAATTCGCCGTTTTGGGCTTTGAGTTTAGCTGCACCATTAACACTGAGTCAGAGGCTGATTACGAACAGTTTTTTGATAGCTTCGCCGATGTGGTTGAAAGCCGTGATTTATTTGTGAGCCTAGATGGTGGCCAAGATAAATTAACCGGCTTTGTTTCTGCGGGTGGTCGTTATGACTCGGCTACTGATGAAGACAGAAAGGCCATTGAAGCGGCCTTAAACTCGTATAGCATTATGAGCGATGTCAGCATAGGCGAGCTAGTTGACGCCTGCTACGAAGACTAAGCACAATTGTTAAACATAGCCCTTACTCGCCAATAGTAAGGGCTTTAAACCTAGTTGCTAGTTCTTACTTATGTCCATACGCAAATACCTAGGTCATTACCCTCCGCAAATCATTCAACAGGTAGAAGCTCTGTTGGCGCAAGGCCGATTGGCCGATATGTTATTAAGCCGTTACCCTAAGGTGCACACAGTCGCTAATAATCAGCAGCTGCGTAGTTATGTGCAGGCTATCAAAACCCAATATTTAAAAAAGTCTTCGCCATTAAGCAAGGTGGTATATGACGGCAACCTGCATGTTTTACACAATGCTTTGGGTATGCACAGCAGTGTATCGCGGGTGCAGGGTGGTAGGCTGAAAAGTAAAAATGAAATACGCATCAGCGCTGTGTTTAAAAATGTACCTGAGCCATTTTTAAAGATGATAGCGGTGCACGAGTTGGCCCACTTAAAAGAGTCAGATCACAACAAGGCCTTTTACCGTCTGTGTAATTATATGCTGCCTGACTATCAACAGTTAGAGTTTGATACTCGCCTTTACTTAGTGCAGCTAGAGTTAAATGGCCCCCTTTATTAACAGCCTATGCCACTAATCAATGCAAAGAGCCCGGTGAAAGATGCAGTGTAATGCCAATGATATAGTCGTCTTAGATTTTGAAACCACCGGCCTATCCCCCTTGCAAGGTGATAGGGCCATAGAGATAGGTGCGGTGCGTATAGCCGGTGGCGAGGTGGTTGATCGTTTTCAATCCTTAATGAACCCAGGCTTTAAGGTCAGTGGCTTTATTAGCAATTACACGGGTATTAGTAATGCAATGCTACAACAGGCGCCGCCCTGTGCTGAGGTGATGGCCGACTTTGCTGACTTTATTGGCGACAGCAATTTGCTTGCCCACAATGCCTCTTTTGACAAACGTTTTTTAGATGCTGAGCTGGGGCATATTAAACGCCGTTATGCGGGTGAGTTTAGCTGTTCCTTATTATTGTCGCGGCGTTTGTATCCGGCAGCGCCTAATCATCAATTGGCGACTTTGTTGAAGTATGCCAATATTGCTGCCGACGGTGATTTTCACAGAGCTTTATACGACTCAGAAATGACCGCCAAGTTATGGCTGGCTTTATTGCAAACCATTAGCGAACGCAGCGGCCTAAGCCCGGTGCCTTTCGCGCTAGTGAAAAAATTGGCAAAAGTGCCGAAAAAATCAGTGCCTGAGTTTTTAGCGCAATGGTAGTAAGGTCTAGCCGCTAAAGCTATAGAGATAGCACAATGGGCTAGTAGCCGTCGTTGCGGCTGCGTATTAGAGGTGGCTATGTATCACGGTGAGAAACTTAACAGTATCACACATTTAATCGGCGCTGTGCTGGCCTTAATTGGCTTTGGCGCTTTACTAACGATTAGCATACAGCTGCAAAGCTGGCGTCATATACTCAGTTTTACGGTGTTTGGGGTGACCTTAGTTTTGCTCTACACCATGTCTACCCTGTATCACAGTTTTCACCCGCCCAAGCTTAAAAAAATATTTCAAAAGCTCGATCATATCGCTATCTATTTGCTAATAGCTGGCACCTATACTCCCTATATGTTGGTGTCGTTGCAAGACGACGGCTTAGTTATGTTGGCGGTGGTATGGGGCTTGGCGTTAGTGGGGCTGTTGTTAGATGCCTTGGTGCCCAAGCGTATCGTCTGGTTGCAGATTATTATTTATTTGGTGATGGGCTGGGTTTGTACCCTGCAATATCAAGCGCTACAGGATAGTATGGCAGCAGCTGGTGTACGTTGGCTTACCGCTGGGGGCGTAGCCTATACCGTAGGTATTGTGTTTTATTTATTGGGCAACTTAAGTCAGCTGCGACATGCTCATGGTATTTGGCATTTGTTTGTTTTAACCGGCTCGCTGTGCCACTTTATCTCTATTATGGGCTATGTTAGATAGAGCGAAATAAAATGAGGGCTCAGGTATGAGGCGCATTACAAACTATAACACTCTGGCGATAGGGCTATGCCTATTAATGCTGTTTGCCAACTTGGCCCATGCCGAAGAGAGCTGGTGGCAAAAGGGGTTAAATACGCTTAAAGGTATAGAGGTAGATCAGCCTGCTGTTACTGAGTTAACAGCTGCTGAGCTCAGTACTGCCTTTAAGCAAGCGCTGCAGTTAGGTTCTGAGAAAGTGGTGGCGCAACTGGCTAGGGCTGATGGTTTTAATAGTGACCCCCAAGTCCATATACCGCTGCCAGCCACTATAGAAAAAGCCAGGCCCTTACTTGATAAGGTGGGTATGTCGGCGACGGTAGCAGAGCTAGAGCTAAAATTAAATCGTGCCGCCGAGCAGGCTACCCCTAAAGCCCAAGCCTTGTTTGTGCAGGCCATTAAGGATATGAGCTTTGAGGACGTGCAGGCGATTTACCAAGGCCCCGAAGATTCAGCAACCCAGTATTTTAAAGATAAAATGCAAGTCTCACTGGCCGCCGAGATGCAACCCATAGTCAGCAATAGCTTGGCCGAAGTGGGGGCGGTAAAAGTTTATGACCAGCTGATTAGCGATTATAAAAATATACCCTTTGTGCCAGACTTAAAAGCAAATCTAACCGAACATGTGGTTAATAAAGGTATGGATGGCTTGTTTTATTATTTGGCAAAAGAAGAGGCGGCCATCAGAAAGGACCCGCTTAAGCAAAGCACGGCACTGCTAAAAAAAGTTTTTGCCAATCAATAAATACTTATAGTTGTACAGCGATATCATGTGCTAATGTTGCGTAGACAGTACGGAGCATCTCGGCTACTATCGAATCTCTTATTGAGTCTATATCGCATAGTTTTTGGAACTCATTGTTAGCGATACCGTCAAAGCAAATAAGGCGTACAGCAGGCAGTTGTTAACTGCCCATAACCCAGCAAAGTATTTTTCATGGCACAGTTGTTTTTATACTTAACATTGTTTCTCGCGGCTAGCGCCGGTGCAGATGCAGGCTATCCCGCCAATGCGGATGGTTTGCTGGATAGCAATGTTGTTTGCATGGATCAGGCCAGGGCAAATGCTGCTAATGAGCTTGATAGCCCCGAAGAAGACGGCCTAGCCGCCAAACCCTTTACCCTAAAGCCCGCAGCTAAAGGCTGTATAGCTACCGCCCAGTATTTTCTATACTCGGCTTACCGCACTCATAATAGCATTCGCGCCCCTCCTTTTTTCCTAAGTTAATTTTGCACCGGCTAGCCGGAACATTTTTTACTTAGGAGTACATTCTAATGATTGTATCTATTACCTTTCGTCATGGAACGGAGGATAAACGCCTGCGCCATCATATAGGCCAGGAATTATTATCCTACTCGCTCTATGCCTCTAATATCACGCGTATTCAGGTTGTGTTTAGTAAAGAAAAACAACATGGCAATAGCGATGATGTTATTGCTTGTCATATTTCTATACATATTCCTAATAAACATCCCATCGATATTTATGCGTACCAGCCTAGTAAGGAGCTGGCTTTTGATCGCGCGCAAGAGCGCACTATCATCAAATTAATACACATAAATAATAGCCATACGCGCTGCCTAAAAACCTACCAGCATGCAGCCATACATGCAGCCATAGGAGCCTAGTAACATGAAAAAATTAAATTTCTTTGCCAGTAACACTATCAATGAGTTAGCCCGGCCCATGATGGCCAGTGAGCTGACGGAGTATTCACCCGCTTTAACCATCTTTAATGATTTTGCTGAGCATGAGCCTTTGCTAATCGCCGCCACGGCTACGGCGCTAGAGGCGGAAAAGCTTATGCACAGCTCGCATGTCAATGTGATGTTTGTGGTTGATCAAGCGGATCATTTTAGTGGCATTGTTAATAAAGAGGATTTGAGTGAGCAGGAGATAGTGAAAAAACTGTCTCAGGGTTTTAAACGTAACGAACTATTAGTGAGCGACTTTATGCGTAGTAAAAGCGAGCTAAAAGCTTTTGACTATGCCGAGCTGTCATTGGCCAGTATAGAGGATGTGATTCAGGCTTTTAAAAACAGTGGCCAACAGCAAGGTCTGGTAATAGATAGAGAGCAGCAGCGTATTCGTGGGGTGTTATCAACCAGCGATATTGCCAAAAAGTTGCACTTGCCTACTGATATAGAAGTTAGGTCTAGTTTTACTCATGTACTTGCTCACAAGCAGCACTAATTATATTGCGAGGTTAACAATGAAATTATCAGTAAATCGTTACTTGCTGGTGGCTTGCGCTAGCTTAGCTAGCTATAGCGCGGTGGCCGTAGATGTGAGTGCAGGTAAGACTAAGTCGGCTATGTGCGCCGCTTGCCATGGCGCGGCGGGTATTTCCGCCGTTGCTAGCTACCCCAATTTGGCGGGGCAAAAAGCGCCCTATATAGAAAAGCAACTCAAAGCTTTTCGCAGTGGTAGCCGCAGCGATCCGGTGATGTCGGCCATGGCCAAGCCTTTAAGCGATGCGGATATAGCTAATTTGGCTGCTTACTTCGCTAGTTTGTGAGCGGCAAAGCGTTAAGCTGCTTTTATAAAGGCCTATAACTGTGCGAGCTGTTTTTTTGGCTCGCATTTTTACCCTTGCTACACTTGCCTATCACATACGGGGCAGGGCATGATGCCTTGGTCTGAATATTAACAATCTGAGTATTAACAAAGCTGAGTATTAATAAAGATAGGTTTAGTGTATGAGTACAGCCCCTATTACCTGCATTATCAACGGCCAGGCCTATAAGTTAAGCGCGGATGACAGTCTGGCGGTGCAGCAAATGCCGGTGGCTGACCGACAGCAGTTATTGGCTTTGCTAGAGTTGGTGCAGCGTTGTGATCAGCAATCCAAAGCAGCTGTGCAGCAGGCGGTGCAAGCGGCCAGTGCGCAGGCTGATGGTGCTAGCATTAAGGTGAAGCCAGAGCGCTTGGGTAGTGGTGATATAGACGCTTTAATGGCCAGGTTAATACAGGAAGAGCAGCAACACAAAAAGCCAGTACTCACCAAAGCGCGCGTATTACGCAATACTTTGCTGCTAATGGCAGCCATTGTTTTGTTAGTGCTGATTTTTTGATGGCTCTAACTATAGCGGTTATTAATAGTTAAAACTGCAGATATAAAAAAGGCCCTTAGGGCTAAGCCTAAGGGCCTTTGTTGAGTGTTACACGCCGTTAAAAGTTATAGCTCACGCCGCCGTAGTAATAAGCGCCATTAAAACCAAAAGGGGCGGAGCGCCGTGAGTAGGTAAATACCCCAGGGCTGTTAACTATGGGTGTGCCACCACTTTCTAGGGCACCACCGCGGCTATTACCTATTTCGTTTTTATCGGGGTAAACGTCAAAGATATTATTGCCGCCTATATTGACGCTCCAGTTTTCATCTATTTCATAGCGCACATTTAAATCGGTGAGTATTTCGGCGCTGTAGGTTTGTTCCTCGCCATCTAGCACCGTGTACTCGCCGTAGCGGTTAAAAGCTAAAGATACCTGCCAGTTATTTTTAACATACAGCGTGCTTAAAGAGATGCGATCCTTAGGCTGCCACTCTTCAATGATGGAAATATCCTGGTCGCTAAATACCACATTGGCGGGTATTTCTGCCAATGAATCAGGGCTGTATATATCGGTTACTTCGGTATCGGTAAAGTTAGCGGCTAAGGTAACATCTACCGAGCCAGATAAAATTTCCCAGCCACTGTATGTGGCAATAATGTCCACCCCTGTGGTTTCAGTATCGGCACCGTTTAAGAAAAATTGTGCCGAGCCGGCACCTGCTGCAATCAGGGCATTATCTAAGTCTGTGCTGAGGCTGCCATCTAATTGATTACTAATAACGATGCGATCTTCTATATCAATAGAGTAGTAATCGATAGTGATACTGATTTGCTCGCTGGGGCTTAAAATAATACCGAAGCTAGTGTTGACGGACTCTTCTTCTTTTAGCTCGGGTATGCCTATATCTTTGGCTACTTGGCTGTCGTTTCTAAACGTACCCACTTGCACAGGAATTTGTGGCCCCATAGGGTTGCTGGGGTCGCTAACAAATTGGGTACCTATATTATTAAAATACAGTTGCTGCATAGAGGGGGCGCGAAAGCCGGTACTGGCGGCGGCACGTAAACTCACCATATCGGTAACGGCCCAGTTACCGGCCAGTTTAAAGTTGGTGGTATCACCAAAGCCATCGTAATCATCATAACGTGCAGCTGCACTGATTATTAGGTCGGAGTTAACTTGATATTCGCCGTCTATATAGGCCGACATAACATCGCGCTCTTCATCCACCGACGAGCTGGGGCTAATGCCGGGGAAGCCCTGTATGCCACCACTGGCGTCTTGGGCGTAGAGTGAGGTGGCACCGCTGGTGTCAAAATCGCTATAGGCATAGGCGTCGCCGGGTTTAATTTTATAATCGTCGGTGCGCATTTCGGCACCAAAGGCCAGGCTTAACTCGCCTAAGCTGTGTGTAAAATCCAAGTTGATGGTTTGCAAGCCTAGCTCTAAGCCATAGGCATCAGCTGAGCGAGGTATGCTGGCGCGTATCTCGGCATCACTCATGCCTTGGCCGAAGCGCAAAAAGTTTACATAGGAATAGTTAATCGAGTTGTTGGTGCTGTAATCAATTTCATTGGTGCCGTCGGTGTAAGAGATATCCATGGACATGCCATTATCGAAATCCATGGTGTAACCCAAACTATACGACATGTCATCAATCTGTGACTCTATTAAGGGCAAAAAGCCATTGGGGATTACGTTGTTACCATCGGCTAAGTAAGACCCTGAGCCAGAGTTCGGGTTGCGATAAAACGCACCCGATTCATTTTCACGGCTGGAGTAGGTGATAAAACCATAGACCTCACCTTTGCCTAAAGGGTGGGCGGCATTCAGGGTGGCTGCATACTGTTCGGACTCGGCATCACCTATGCGAAAGGTGTCGCGATCAAAGGTGATTTCACGGGGGTCGGTAATTTCAAGAAAACCATTGCCATTACTATCGCTAAGCGCATCGCAATCTTCAAACACACAGGTGCCTTGTTTGCCGGCGCGGTTGGTGTTACCGCGGTCGCGAAAATTAAAGGTGGCATTGATAAAACCGCCGTCACCAATGGCAAAGCCTTTGTTAACGTCTAGGTTAGTGGTTTCACCATCGCCTTCTTTATATTCGCCGTAAGAGAGGCTGACCTTGCCGGCCTCGTCAGAGTTTTTAAGAATAATATTAATCACCCCGGCAATCGCATCTGAGCCGTATTGGGCGGCAGCACCATCGCGTAACACTTCTATGCGTTCTATAGAGGCGGCAGGTATCGCATTCATATCTACCCCTGCGGTACCGCGGCCTACTGAGGTGTTGATGTGTATTAACGAGGCCTGATGGCGGCGCTTGCCGTTAATTAACACCAGTGTTTGGTCGGGGCCTAAGCCGCGCAAGGTGGCTGGCCTTAGGGCATCGGTGCCGTCACTAATGGATGAACTGGAGAAGTTAAAGGAAGGCGCCAGTGATTGCAGCATGCGGCCTACTTCAGTATGGCCAGTAGTTTCTAAAGCGTTAGAGCTCAGCACGTCTACCGGTACGGGTAGATCTTCGGCGGTGCGGCCTTTTACCCGGGAGCCTATAATCACCACTTCTTCTAAAGTGGGTTGGGCACTTTGATTTTGCTGGGCTAAAGAGGTGGGGGTGTAGCTTAGTATGTGTCCTGCCATAACCGCAGATACTGCTAAGTATAACGATGATTTCCTATGCGTATTCATATGCCATTCTCCCGGGGGCGCGTTTAATGACTGCCATTATTGTTTTAACTAAAAGGCTAAACCGAGAAGCTACTAATGCTGCGATATGAACGCGGTTATCAACCCGCCTTACGCCATGGTGCCGGTGTAATAATGAGCGCGGTTGTCAAAAGTGATTAGGCCATTCTCTGTTCAGCACAACTTTAAGCCTAGTCGTTTTTTTATACAGGGCTGGTGGGATCAGCGCCTTTTTTAACACTCAATTGCTATTAAAAATATTTTTTATAGAGATATTTTATATGGAGTGGTGAGCCAGCACTGTAAGGCTTATAAGTACTGTCCTAAAGCGATAAAAACAATAAAGCTTAAGCTAACGGTAAGCAGCATCTGTTGGGTGCTAAGCATAATCAAAATGGCCACGACTGCGGCCCATATATAGGGGTTGTGTAAATGCAGCGCCAGCTCCCCGGCAGGCATAAACAGTATGGGGGAGGCAATGGCCGCCAGTACGGCGGGGGCCGAGTAGGATAAAAAATGCTTGGCCTTATAGCCCAGCCGTATGGGTAGCTTGGGCTCTAAAAAAATATAGCGGCAGCCAAAGGTAATCAGGGTAAGTAGTAGCAAGAGTTCAATCATCAGCTTGTTGCTCACTTTGTACTAACGAGCTAGCTTGCTGATCGATTAAGGGTGACAGTAAATACGCTAAAGCCATAGCAATTAACGCGGCCAACAGTAAAGCGCCGGGCAGTTGCAGCCAGCTAAACAGCACTGATAACAGTGCGGCGATTAAGGCTGCCAATAAGCTGGAGCTGTTTTTGATGGCGGGGATTAGCAGGGCAATAAACGTGGCGGCAATTACAAAATCCAAGCCCCAGCTTTCCAAGTCGTTGAGCTGTTGGCCTATGACTATGCCCAGCAGTGTCCACAAGTTCCAGCTTAGGTAAAAGCCCAAACCCGCACCCAGTGCAAACCAGCGGTCAAACTGGCCGCCCTTGGGGGAGGCCAGTACAAACATTTCGTCGGTTAACAAAAAGCCCAGGCTTAGCCGCCAGGGCAGGCTGAGTTGCGCGATATGTGGCCGCATGGCCATACCGTACAGCAAATGGCGCGAGCTAATCATAAAGCTGGTTAATAAAATGCTGAGTAGCCCTGCACCGCTGGTTAGCATGCCCAGCACTGCCAGTTGTACGGCACCGGCAAAGACCAGTGCCGACATGGCTATGGCCTCACTGACCCGCAAGCCCACCTCTATGGCTAGTGAGCCTGCCAATATCCCCCAAGGTAATACCGCCAAGCTCAGGGGCAGGCCTGCGATCAGGCCCTTATAAAAGCTGTGGCGGTAGGCGGCGTTAGGCATAGCGGTTTAGTGGGGGTGTAATTCGCGGATTAGCGCCGGTATCTCGTCGGGGCTAATCAGGGTGTGGTGAGGGTTAATGCCCAGCTCGGCATCTAGCGGCTGCTGATGTTGTATCCATACCGAGGTGATATTGGCACTGTGGGCACCGGCGATGTCGGCGGCTAGGTTGTCACCCACATGTATAGCCTCATGGGCCTCGCAGTTGGCTAGAGTTAATGCTTTCTCAAAAATAGAGCGGGCAGGCTTTTGCTCGGGTTCTTGGCCGCCAATAATTATATGGTCTACATAGTCGGCTAGTTTCAGCTTATCCAGCTTGGGGATTTGCGAGTATTCAGGGCCGTTGGTAATCACCACCAGGGTGAATAGCTTTTTGGCGTTGATTAAAAAATCAACAATGCCGGGGTAGAATTTTAAGGCGGCTAAGCGCTCGTTATCAAAGCAATCCAATAGGCGCTGGGCGCTAGCATCGGGCACTTGGCTGATGTGCTGCTCAGCCAGTAAATCGCGGATCAGTTGCAGGCGAAATTGTTGCTCGCTGACTTCAGCTATAGGCAGGTATTTGGCTGCTTGTGCCTCACTCCACTGCCGATAAATGCCCGCTACATAAGCCTCGGCAAAGCCTTGGCCATCCTTAGCACCTACGGTTTGTTGGGCTAGCTGGCCTAGGCGCTGGGTGGCTTCAGCATTGGCGGCTAGGGTGTCGCATAGGGTTTCATCCATGTCTAGGAATAGGGCTTTTAGCATAGTGGACTCCGTGGTTACTGGGCGAACCGGCATTATACGGAAATCCGCCACGAAAGCCTTGCCGTGCAGTGATTATTAATGGCCTGGCCGCCTGCATAGAGTCGTAGCTAGCGCTGATCAAATCCCTTAAACTAGGCTGGCAATTTAGCCCCTGGGCCGCAGCCCGAAAAAAGGGCTAAAAAGTGCAAAAAGATGTTTGCCAAAATAACTGTTTATGTGTACAGTTCTTTTCACTGTTTGCCTATACAGTGTTTTTGCAGGGTTAAAGTGGCGTATAAGCTGCTGGTATATAGGCTGAGAAGGCACCCAGTAAAAAAGCAGGCAGCAAGCAAAAGGTAATATGCGAGCTTGAGCTAAGCCGTAAACGATTAACAAGATCTGCGATCTACAAAAACAAGAGAGTGAATTATGGATACCAATAAAGAAAAAGCCCTACAAGCAGCACTAGGCCAGATTGAACGTCAATTCGGTAAGGGTACCGCAATGCGACTAGGCGATAAGCCTGTAGAGCGCATACCGGCTATTTCTACCGGCTCTCTGGGTTTGGATATCGCCCTAGGCATAGGCGGCTTGCCTAAAGGCCGTATTGTTGAAATTTATGGCCCTGAGTCTTCAGGTAAAACCACACTGACCCTGCAAGCTATCGCAGAGTGTCAAAAGCAGGGCGGCACCTGTGCTTTTATTGATGCCGAACACGCCCTAGACCCTATTTATGCCGAGGCCCTGGGTGTAAACCTAGAGGATCTTATCGTATCGCAGCCCGATACCGGTGAGCAGGCCTTAGAAGTTACCGATATGCTAGTGCGCTCCGGCTCTATAGATATGATTGTTATCGACTCCGTAGCCGCGTTAACCCCCAAAGCTGAAATCGAAGGCGATATGGGCGACCACCATGTAGGTTTACAGGCGCGTTTAATGTCACAAGCCTTACGTAAGCTTACCGGCAATATTAAAAACAGCGGTTGTTGTGCCATCTTTATCAACCAGATCCGCATGAAAATAGGGGTGATGTTTGGCAACCCTGAAACCACCACTGGTGGTAATGCCCTTAAGTTTTATTCTTCGGTGCGTTTAGATATACGCCGCACCGGTGCCGTTAAAGATGGCGAAGAAGTGATAGGCAACGAAACCCGCGTTAAAGTTGTTAAAAACAAAGTATCACCACCGTTTAAGCAGGCTGAGTTCCAAATCCACTACGGTAAAGGTATTTACCACATGGGTGAGGTTATAGACTTAGGCGTTAAGCTTAACTTGGTGGATAAGTCTGGCGCTTGGTATGCCTATAAAGGCGACAAAATAGGCCAAGGTAAAGCTAATGCGGCGCGCTTTTTAAGCGATAACTTGGAAATAGCCAACGAAATTGAAAAACAAATTCGTGCTGAGCTACTGGTTGCACCCATGAGCAACGCTGAAAAAGCCGATGTGGCCAGCAAGGCCGCGGCAGCAAAAGCAGAAGCTGTGGCGGCTGAATAAGCCTGCCTGAGCTGGCTAACTAGCGGGCGTGCTGTTATGGAAAATTATCATCAAGCTGATGACGCGGCACGCGAGCTAGAGCCTGAACAAAGCTCAAAAAAAAGCCCCAAAAAAAAGCCTCAACTAAAGCCCGAAAATCCCTCTCGTGATATACGCCTGGCAGCAATGAACTTGCTAGCTAGGCGTGAGCACGGTTATCAAGAGCTGCTCACCAAGTTGGGTAGCAAGTTCTCTAAATCTGAACACCATCCTCCAGAGCTAATTACAGAACAATTGCAAATCCTGCGTGAGCAGGGCTTGCAAAGCGATGAGCGTTTTGTGGAAGCGTTTATTAATAGCAAAAAAAACAGTGGTAAGGGCCCTATGGTGGTGCGGCAACAGCTGCAGCAAAAAGGCTTAAAGTCCGAGCAAATTACCTTGGCCTTAGAGGCGGTAGAGGATCAGTGGTTTGCACTGGCTCAGGCCTTATATGAGCGTAAATACCAAGGCCAGCCTATTGTTGATCATAAAGAAAAAGCTAGGCGTATGCGTTTTATGCAAAGCCGGGGTTTTAGCTTTGATCAGTTTATCCACTTGTTAGATCTTGCTAAGGTTTAATCCCGCTTGGCTTCTTGTGCCGCCTTTGTGCAAAGGCGGCTTGTATTAAAATGACAATATTCTTTATTGCCTCTTTTCCCAATAGCTAAATCGTATCTAGGCTTGCCATTGCTGTCAGTCGATAGCTTGTTTATGGCCGCATAAGTGCCTAGCCCGGCAGTATAAAAATTGAATGGGTTAAGCCTATGTAGCGGGTTTTTCATAAAAAAACACTGCTGGAGTCCTGCATCAAATGTGGGCGGGTTCATCACAATAATATGCTTATAGTTTAGTTATTTGGGATGTGTTCCCTATTCATTAGATCGTGGGCTATATGCCCAGCAAGCTGCTTATAAGCCTGCCTTAATGGCGACACAGGCTTGGGTTGCTACTAGATTAAACAGCGCACTTTAAAGCGGCAATTTTGTAGCCCTGGCTTTTCTGCTTGCTTGTCGCAAATAAACAGATTTGGTCGTATTGGAGCAACTGCTCATTTTATTTTTTCGTTAGGATGGCTCCCGCAGTGCCAATTTTGGCTATTAATTTAAGGTTGTTTTTAGGTACGGGCGGTCTATTGATGAGGTAAATAGCAGTGTTTAATGAAAATAATAAAATAAAAGATTTTGATGCTGAACTCTGGAATGCCATGCAGGCTGAGAAGGTTAGGCAGGAAAAACATATTGAGCTGATTGCATCTGAAAACTATACCAGCCCTTTGGTTATGCAAGCCCAGGGCTCGGCGCTAACAAATAAGTACGCCGAGGGTTACCCCGGCAAGCGTTATTACGGTGGCTGTGAACATGTCGATGTTGCAGCTGGCGACAGGCCAAAAGATATTATGGAGAAGCTTGGGTTGTCAAAAGGACAGTTTGATAGTAGAAAGAGAAATCTTCTCGATCCCTATGATCGTAAGTTGCCTCATAGTGGTTTGTCACTTCAAAAAGCTCTATATCAGTTTCTTCCGTTAAGCTGCTTGCTAATTATATTTGCATTCTCAGCCCGTCGTGAGCATGAAGTGTTTGGTTTGACCACAAAATCCTTTAAGCAAGATGGTAGTTGTTGGCGTGTGAAGTTCTATGTGGGGAAAACTGATCGTGAAGAAGATTGGTTTGTGCATACTTCGTTGGTCGGAAAGGCACTTAAAACACTGGAAAGACTAAGTGCTGGCGGTAGATGTGAAAGTGACTCTGATTCACTATTTCGATTTAATGATACCTTTGAGCGCGCTCCGGTCAATATGGATAGATTGACAAGGTCCATTGACAGTTTTCAGGATTTTATAGGTGTTGAATGTGACGAGAATGGAGAGCGATTTAAATTCAGTGAGCACCAATTTCGTCGTTTCTTTGCCATTATGTTTTTTTATCGCTACGAAAAAGGCGGTGATGCCGAAGCACTAATGCATGAATTAAGGCATGCCGACTGGTCTATGACACAGATCTACCTGACAGAGCGGGAAACAGGGCGAATTTTCAGGGAGGTGGAGCAGGAGTATATCGCCAGAAAGCTAGCAATGTCGATAGAGGATGGCGGTATCTCTGGGCCAATAGCAGCAGAGTTTAAGGATAAGTTGTTATCTAATGGCGGTATCAATGTTGTCCCGGAGAAGCGAAAAGAACTGGCAATGAGTGTCGTTGAGGTAGGTCAGTTAACGTTGGAATTCATAAGTGAAGGGCTGTGTTTGGGGCACTCCCCCGGTAGAAAACAGCTAAGTAGTTGCTTTAGTGATGGTCATGTTATGTGCCATAAGGCGTCTGCAAGTTTGTGCGAAGGTTGTCCCAATCTATTCAGTGTTGATGATATTAAAAACGATATTTCCTCTGAGGTAATACAAGGCGATGATTACGGAGATTCAATCATACTGAACGCGGTAGTGGGAGAACAATGAGCACTGAAACGCCTAAGGCCTTGGTGGATCAAGCAGAAGCTGTTAAGTATGAAGCCTCCAGTAATATAGCCTCAAAGGTTGATTACTTTGAGGAAGAGGTCAAACGGCATAAAAAGAAAAAACTGCCTATGGGTGGGTTGCCAAAGTCTCTTAACGCATTTGTTGAATGGGAGGTGGAAGGTTTAGAACCTGTTAATCGCAGCACTATATATCAGTCTCACAACAGGCATTTTAAAAATAGAATTGAAAAGCTATGCAAGGAAGTTAAGAGCCCTAAAATTCCTTCTAGTGTTGAAGAGGCTTATAAGAGCGAAATCAAAGAGCTGGAGAAGCAATTGTCTACGTTGGCCGGGGTCAATTTGGAGTTGCATGCAAAGGTCACCGATCTTACTGAACAAATAGCAAGTGTCGTGGAAGACAGGGATGCTGAAATAAAGCGGCTTAAAGGTATTGTCAATCAGTCAGGAAGCCTGAGGTCGATATGATGAAGGGTAATCAGGGTAGAATTCGAGAAGACTTGGTGCTCGCAGGAGTTTTAGATCTATTGGTTGTCTTTCATGTATAAGCTCATCTACACCCAGGAGGACTATGAATGCAGAGGTGTCGAACTCCCTGGGTTGCCCTTCTTGATTGATGAGAAAGGTGTTCCGCTGGATGAATTCAATCAGTACATGATATATCTGGCCACAATAAAGCGGCGCAATATTGAAAAGACAATCGGTGGGATTGCTTACAGTGTGAAAAATATGCTCAATAGAATACAGCGTGTTGAGCGTAATAAGGGATTTAAGTGGGATCGATTAACAGACAGTATCCTTATTCTTGTAAGGGAGAGCTTGATAAAAACGGGTACTGATAAAAAAAATGATATAAAAAACGAAACAATCAATGAGTATATTAGTGATTTTATTGGTTTTCTCTGGTGGGTGGAAAATACGGCTGGTTTGAGGTCGGGGATGATAGGTATTAACGACATAGGGAAATCAAAGAGGAAATACCGTATAGCATTAGAGCCCGGTACTGGCAGCCGAAAGTACTCCATACCTTTTTTGCTGAAATCCACAGCCGGCAACCGAGGCCCCAAAGGAGATAGTATCGCTTGGGATAATGCACTTGATATGGTTATCAATCATGATATAGATGGCTGTGATTTTAAATCAATAGCATTAAATCATCGCGATGAAATACTGATTAGATTGTTGCGTGAATCAACGCTGCGTCGTGAAGAAGTGGTTTATCTAGAGGTTGATCAATTCCAAGTTACTCCTAGGCCTGGCGAAAAAAGAGTGGCTATAACGCTGAAAAAAACAAAAATTTATAAAGAGCGTGATATTAGTATTTATGTTGATGGTTTATGGCAAGACATTCAAGAGTATATCAATACCTCGTTAAAAGTATTGCTGCCTAAATCAAAAAAAGGCCAGCCTCTCATTCCTTCATTGAAAACGGGTAGGCGGCTTGAGCCTAATTCAATCAATGAAATATTAAAAAAATATGGCATAAGGCCTCATGATGGCCGGGCGCTTGGCCTGACCGAGAGGTTTATCGATTTAGTCGAAGTAGGTATTGGTCAGCAAGAAGCTCTATTAATTGTCTCTCAAGAAGCAGGTCATTCATTAAACTATGACAACAAGACACTCCTTAAGCATTACTTGAGGGCGCAGGAAATTGTTAAAAGTACTAATAAGCCTCCCAGGTCTCAACTAGAAACAGAAAATATTAACCTAAAACGCGAGCTTGCATTAACTCAAGCTAAATTGGAAAAGGTTATGGTGAAATGATTGGGTTTGTTGAGGGCTTCAGGAAGGAAAAGGAGAAAACGCCAGCAGATATAAGGTATGCGGCGATAAAGTTATTAGTGCGCCGAGAACAGTCCCTGTCGGAGCTAACCACAAAACTTACTCGGAAATTTCCTGGTTCTAAAGTATTGATCGAACAGGAGCTAGAGGAATTAGCCGAAGAGGGTTTGCAGGATGATTTGAGGTATGTTGAGATGGTAGTTCGGTCAGGTATTAATAAATACCATGGCCCATTACGTATTAGAGCTGAGCTACGCCAAAAAAAGTTAGTGACTCAATCATTGATGAAGCCTTCGCTGAAGAAGGTGCCGATTGGTCAAAGTTGATAGTCATGTTAGATAAGAAAAAGTATGGGAGTGCCCCTATGCCTAAAGAACCGAAAAAGTTTTTAAAGCGGTTACGCTTCTTCCTGGGTAAAGGCTATAGTTCTGAATATATTGATTTAGTAATAAGAGGAAAAATGCTTGAGTGAACTTCTCTGAATTGATTTAACTGTGCCCGAATTTTATCTGGCACTGCCTCCATTGTGCAGTAACTTCTATAAAGTTTCAAACCAAAGTCTTCAAATCGTGATATCGCCGAAGCCATGGGGCTGCGAGTTCGCTGATGATAAACGAGCTCTGCAACTTCGGGAGGAGCGAAAAGGCAGCTTGTAGTGCAATATGACAAAACACCGGATCAGATTAAGATTCGCGAGTTATAGCGTAAGTTTAAAAGTCTTGAGGAGGATAAATAGATTTTTAAAAAAGCCTCAGTTCCCTTGATGCCGGATTCGATCAAAGGTTTTCGCTGATTCAAAAACTATCAAGATAGATGGTGAGTTAAGCGACTTGCGAGTTTTTAATCTTCATTGTGGTAGCTTTTGCTGCTGTTGTGAGCGGCCCAATATGATCTCGCCAGAACGTCTGCGCTTAAGCGCTGGCTTGGTATCAAACTGATGAAACAAGAATACCTGGTCAATCGTCATCGACCACATCAATATAACAATGGTTGATCGCCCGAAATGATCGAATAAAGATATTGGTAAACTTATATCGGGGGGGTCAGTTTTAGTTGCATAGTACAGTCACGTGTTTTAAAAACTTTACTGGCTGATATTTGTAGGGAATATGGAAGTATTTGCGGAACGAGGAATTCTAAATTTTGTGAGGCAGTTTGCACTTTTAGAAAACTGGAGGTATAAATCTATGATATCTTCCTCTATTTATTCAAAAACTAAGGATAATGGTGCGCTGTCAACCAATAATCTTATGCATGAATCCTGGGTGATTATCCGTTTCTGTGTTCGGCGATAAGATAGTTTTGCACGATGATAATCGCAGCCGCTTATTATTTGACAAGCTGCAGATGGCGTAGATTAAAAATCTCATGTTGATTATATTCGTGTGGAACGAGTCTAAAAATTTAAAATTGACATGTATCAAGCCCATTGGAAGAGTTGAGTCCTGTTAGGCCTGCAATAGAGATTTTCTCTGTTTGGCATATAGAGGAAGGTTTTAACTAAATCAACACTAAATCGTAGTGGGTAACAGGTAAGCAGCAGGATATATGTATATATCTTGCCATTTTAAATCGCAAGGAAGCATTTAGATGAAGTTTAAGATTGATGAATTATTAACCTTGAAATCAGTAGTGGACCATGGTGGTTTTAATAGGGCTGCTGGAATATTAAATAAAACACAATCATCAGTTAGTCAGAAAGTGTCGCGGTTAGAAGATAAAGTTGGCACGCTTCTCATAAAAAGAGATGATGGCTGTTCTTGTACAGAAGCAGGCAAGGCTATTTACAACTATGCATCTATAGTTGAGGCAAAAGAAAAAGAAGTGGTCACAGAGCTGGAGCATATTATAAATTCCGCTAAGCCGGGAATCCGGCTGGTAATAGCTAACGCTTCACTAATCCCATTGATTAAAAATATTCTTCATGATTTCTTATTAGATAGCGATGATTTTAATTTTCAGCTGCATATTGAGCCTAGTAGGAAGGTAGTCAGTTCTATATTGGATGGCTGTTACGATATTGGGTTCGGTTTTTTTCAATCTAATATGGATGATTTTGATTGTATTCCTGTACGTGAAGATGATCGATTCCTTGTTGCATTTGAAGGTATTGAGGATATCGAAGAGTTACAGCGGGGTGATTTAAACGTGCTAAAGAAAAAGATACTGATAGCCACTTACTTAGATGATCATTCCAACAGACCTGCGCCCAAAAAGCTGCGAAGTAATTTCAGGCTCGTATGGGAGATTAGTGATATAGGCTTTAGAGAAGAGCTTATATCTAAAGGGGTAGGCCTCGGATATGTTGATCGTGATTTTCTCAACAGAAATAAAAATGCCATTGTGCTTAACAATTACAGCTTTGGGGAAATAAATAGGAAGTGTGGGTTCTTTTATTTGAAAAATTACACACTTTCAACCCCCTTTAATAATTTTATAAATATTATTAAAACTGGCACAGTGGAGTCGTTTGAGGAATGTACTTAGTCTAACTCAAGAAGTTCATGACCGGAGCTTTCTGATTTTTCATTTGTAACAGATTTATAATGAGCTTCGGTAATACTGTCATCTATTTCAGCAAGCATTTTCTTAAGTGTAGCTTTATCTACGTCACCCTCCCTAACAAGAAGCGGTACATTACCCAAAAGATCAATAATGCTATTAGCATCCTGGCTGATTAATGTGCCGTCATTAACCATTACATCCACTTTTCCTCCAAGGTCGTTATAGGCCTTTTCATATTCTCTTACGTTACCGCCACCGCTTAAATTTGCAGACGTTCCTGCCAATGGAGCGCCAACACTTTCGATAATAGCATTCAGTAAATCTTGACTTTGGTTGGCAATGGCAACTGTATCAATACCGCTTGTAATATAGTTGGGCACTTTATTGTTTTTTCTACATATGAAACTAATATTTCCTGGTAGGCATTTTTTTATTAATGCTTCTGATACACTTCCTATCTTTACGTATTGAAGAGCCATTTTAACATTTGCGCAACATAGCGTAAGCGGCTTTCTATGGTCGCGGTGTTTTGCTTTATATATTCTCTTTACTCCTTCCTTATTGTCATATCGTGTAAAAACGTTGTAATTAGTTGCAGTGGGTAGTACAACTACAGCGCCATTGTTAATGTGGATAGATATTTCACTGATTACTTCTTTGCAAGCATTATACTGAAGCATTTTCTTGGACCTCTTTATACTTAATAAATTCACTTTTAATTAGGTTGTGATTAACGCCCACTCGCCGAATATTCTTAAGTGCTAGGTTGACGATTGTTGTTGCACTACGATGACTGTTTTCATAGGCGCAGGCACCTTCGTTGTAGGTATAGTCAACTTTTTCTGTGATAGCTTCCCCAACGTCATCAATTTGATATTGATTTCCCCGTCCTGATAAATTGCCGGATGAGCCTGTCAACAGAATTTCCTCTTGGTAAGCCAGATTAACTAGTCTTTCTAAAAATTTCCCTGTATTAAGAAATATTGCTACAGTTTCGTTTAGGGTTGCTTGTTTATACACAAATTTTGGTAGTCGCTTTAACATCTTTGATTCAGGGTTTACAGGAAGGATGACAGCAAGTGTGGTTCTGCTGGATATGTCTTTGATCCATTGCCTGGTTGTTGAATCAATGAGCGATATTTCATCCACGACATCCAAATTGCCAACGATAATTGCTGGGTTTGATAAATCTCTGCCTTTCAGTTCATACATCTTTCTCATAGATTCTTCACTGTGACCTACTAGACCGAATCCTATGTCTGCCTTTATTAAGCAAAGGCCGCTATTTTTTATAGATTTTAGTGCATTTTCTACTTCACTATTCATTTGTGTAGCTCTCATCAAAAGGATTATTAATTTCGTATTTTTCTATGCTTGCAATGTCGGCTAAAGTTTCATCGATATGGTCACTTCCTGACATTATTTTTTGTTTGTCATTACTATCAATATAAAATTCTATATTGCGTTTGAAGCTACTATCTTCGATCACTAATTGGTTAGAAGCTAAATCGACACCTATATTTAAATTATTTTTCAAATGAGTTTCAAGAATATTGACTACGTTATGATCTACTATGATTGGTAGAAGGCCATTCAAGATTGCATTTCTATAAAATATAGGCCCATAACTTTCAGCAATAATGTAGGCTATTCCATAATCCATAAGGGACCAAACGGCGTGTTCACGAGAGCTGCCACACCCAAAGTTTTTTCCTGTTAAAATACCGTTTATTTTCGCATATCGTGGATCATTTAGAATAAAATCAGAGCACGGTGTACCATCTGGCTGTTTAGATCTTCCAGAAAATAATCCGGCTCCTAAGCCTGATTTAGATACAGTAATCAATTCATGTTGCGGTATTATTAGGTCAGTATCGATATTGTCTTCTAAAAATGGTGCAAACTGTGCTTGCGTAAACATCATGGTCATTTCACTCTAAATCAGCTGGGTTACAGATTTCACCTTTTACAGCAGAGGCAGCAACTACTTGTGGGCTGGCAAGGTGTGTTTTAACCCTAGGTCCTTGTCGCCCTTCAAAATTTCTGTTTGAGGTTGATACTATTCGCTGCCCGGGTTTTCCCATATCGCCATTAATACTTACACACATGGAGCAACCAGGCTTTCGCCATTCAAAACCGGCTTCAATGAATATGCTGTCAAGGCCTTCGTTCTCGCAGTCACGTTTCACTTTTTCCGAGCCAGGTACAACGATTGCTGTAACATCATTATTAACTTTATGCCCTTTAATGATTTCTGCAGCGGCTTTTATGTCAGAGTAACGCCCATTCGTACATGATCCGATAAACGCCAAATCAATTTTTAATCCTTTGATTAACGTGTCTGGTTCTATACCCATATAATCATATTTTTGTGTGTTACTTAATGTCATTTGGGGTATGGTGTCATTAATAGATATAGTGTCTTCTGGGTTTGTCCCCCAAGACACTTTGCAGCTTATATCACTAACATTGATAGATATTTTCTGATCAAAGTCATTAATTAGCCTTTCATTTAGTGAATTAACGACATCTCTAACCTTATTCATATTATGTGATTTGTAGAATTGAATCGTTGTCATGTCAGGTTTGAAATAGGCATATCTTGCACCCATCTCAATGCCCATGTTACAGATAGTCGCTCGTTCATCTATAGATAGCTTTGAATCTGTCTGGTCAAAAAACTCGATTGCATAGCCTTCGCCAAATCGGGAACCATGCTTTTCCAATATCTCCAATGCTATATCTTTCGCGGTAACATGTTTGTTTAGTTTTCCGGAAATTTCTATTTGCAACTGCTTAGGCTTTTGCATTGCTAAAGTTTGTGTTGCGAGAACATGCTCAACTTGACTAGTGCCGATACCCCAAGAAATACACCCTATAGCACCTAAGGTGCAGGTGTGGCTGTCTCCACAAACGACAGTCATTCCAGGCTTCACCAACCGCTGTTCCAAAGCTATTACATGGACTATTCCATGCTCATAACTGTTTGTATCGAGAAGCTTAAAATCGTATTTAATAGAGTTATCTCTCATTGTCTTAATGAGTTTATAGCTCTTTTCATCTATGTCCTTATCATCATTAGTAGGCACGATATGATCAATCGTGCCTACTGTTCGAGATGGGCGCCTTACTGTTCTCTTTTTATCCTCTAATCCTGAAAAAGCTTGCGGACTAGAGACTTCGTGTAAGAGGTGAAGATCTATGTAAAGTAGATCTTCATTTTCTCTTTCGGATATAAGATGCTGGTTCCACAACTTTGAAAAGTAGTTACGTGCCATCATTCATTCAACTGTTAGTAAATGTTGTAGAAGTTTTGTGCGTTGGTACCAAAAATTTTCTTCTTGTCTTCATCCGAAAATTTCTTATTTTCTTTCAAGTCGGTAAATGCTTTGCTTAATGATGCTCCTTCATAGTGAACGTGAGGAAAATCTGCAGCGCCAAGAATGCGGTCAACACCAACAGTATCAACGAAATCATTAAGGTTTTCTTCGTCACCTTCTACAGTGAAATATATTTGATGTTTATTAAAACACTCTGTAGGAGAGAACTCTGAGGGCCATGGCTGAGCAGTAGGTGTTTTGTGCCATTTTGCCATACGTTCTAATGCAACTGGAAACCAGTTGACGCCAGCTTCAACAAACGCAACTTTAAGATCGGGGAAGCGATCAAAAATTCCGCCAGATACAAAGGAAAAGAAACCAAAAACTGAGCTAAGTTCAAAGTTAAGTACAATGGATGCTGCAATACTGTCGCAGGTATTGTGAATGCCCGTGTGAGACCAGCCTACATGAACGGAAATGGGCATATTGAGTGACTGGATTTTCTCAAAAATTGAGTAGTACTCTGGGCTATGGAGTGGTTTACCGCGCACAGTGCCTAGCATCATAATAGTTGAAGCGCCCATTGCGCTAACGCGCTCTATTTCCTTGACGGCCAGTTCTGGGCAGTTCATGGGTATCAATGCCGCCCACCTTAATCTATCGGAGCGCTTTCCACAGGTTTCAGCCATAAAGCTATTCCATGCACTCATTAGAGCTGCTTCGTAATAAGGGTCATCGGTGACCGGATGCAGGAAAAGTGTGCTATAGATAACTGATACATCAAGACCAATCGTATCCATGGAATCGCAATATTCTTCTACGTCTAACAGCCCCTGAACATTTCTTGTTACCGGTTTTGTCTCTACAAAATCAGATTCAAGAGGCGTGCCGTAGCAGGAGCTGTTATTGCCCCAGAGCTTAGGTCTTACAACACCGTCGATAAGCCAAAGCTTGGTTCTTTTTGGTGACCAAGTCACGTTTGTTCCTACATCAACGATAATAGGTTTTCTATGATCATATTTTTTATCAAGGTACTTAAATACGTCAAGCCCTTCTTCTATATGTGAATCTGCATCGATAAAGGGTCTTGATGGATCTTTAAATTTTGCGTTCATTTTTCTACTCCGTTAATTATTTGACAATAGTGATCATGTAATTTATTCCACTGAACTACACCTTGCTTTACGACGGGCATGGCCATCGAATCAAATTCAGGGCATTGATATTGATATTTTTCTATTAATGCTTTTCCTTCCTGTGCGTGTTCAATGTCTAGGGCGCCATGAAGATCAAACCATTCCATGTCTATATCTGAAATACAGAATTTATCTTGAATGAGGCTTTTTGAGCTAATAGCGGATGTGGGTACCTGTTTTTCATTAATATATATTGAGAGCAGTGCCAACATTGGATCGCTGTATTTGCATCGGTTTGTTAAGTAATCTATAAAAATTTTTACTGAATCCGATACCTGGCTTTTTCTGATATCATCCTCAGTTGCACCACAGGCAATTGCGAACCTTTTCATTAGGTTGTAATGACTGTCGCTGCCATCTTTGATGGATGTCTCTTCGGCTATTAGCTGATCTATCATTGCTTGTCGAAGAGTTTCATTTTGTGTGTTGCTATGTATTGCGCTAAATACTATGTTTTGTAGGTATGTTTGATGATATTTTTGGATGGCCCATCTTTTAACAAGCTCTAGATTGTTACAGTTTTGTAGGGCGTTAACAAAAGCTTCTCCTGCACTTTTATTTAAATCTATATACTCATCTATTTTCATAAATAGATTGTTACTAAATTTTTTTGGGGAACTAAGGTCATTCATTTGTTTTTCCTTTAGGTCGTCTCGTATTCAATTTCATTTCGTTTCTTATAAGTTGTGCTACTCCCTGAGTGCTTGCTTTTACTAATGGTCATCTTCCTTCCAAAGTCCTCTGGGTGTACGTATTCATAGATCTCTCTGTCTTTAAGTAAGCCGTTAATGTGAATTCCTGCTTGAGTAGAAAATGAATTAACGCCAACAACTGGCCGGGTTAAAGAGATGGGGATTTCTAGCATTTTAACTAGATCTTTTGATAGGGGATACAGCTTATCTAAATTGATATTGGTGTATGCATTATATTGTTCTTTCTTATAATGTAAGACGGCAGCGAGCTGCTCGATTGGCGTATTTCCGCATCGCTCACCAATACCTAATATTGTGGTTTGAATAGTGTTTGCCCCTGCTTCTATAGCTACTAAGGCATTAGCCAGGGCTAATCCAAGATCATCATGGAAATGACCTGATACATCTACGCTGTCATCAACTAGCGTTTTTATAAATTGTATATCTTTTGAAGCGTGGCTGGGTGTTGCGCAGCCTACAGTATCAGCATATACAACAGTTTGATATCCTGAATCTTTAAGCGAGCATAAAATCTTTTCAAGATTTTCATGGCTGGCTCGAGATGAGTCTTCAAGGCCAAGTGATATCTCATTGAAGCCGCATTTTCTGGCTTTTTCTATTCCTCGTTTCGCATTTTCAATTTCATCTTCGATTGTATACCTTCTTTTCTTTTTTATATGTATATCTGATGAACTCAATAGCAACTGTAATTGAACATTCTCTTTGTTAGTAATGCATTTTGAAGTTGTTTTAATGTCACTATCAGTCGGTCTTGAAAAAACAGTGAGTGTTGGTCTCTCATCTATTACTGATAGTGATTGACATAATTTGTAATCCGTTTCATTAGAAACAGGAAATCCTGCTTCAATATAATCAACATTCAGGTCGTGTATCCTTGTGAAGAGACGCAGCTTGTTGATGAAATTCATTTCATGACCTGGAGCTTGCTCACCATCCCGAAGAGTTGTGTCTAGTATTTTTATATGACGAACAGACATCGTTACCATCTCCTTTTTCTTGTATATTTCTATTGGCTTCATGTCCAATTCATATAAAGGTATCAGCTCGTATAAAATTAAGCACTACCAAGTACTCTCGATATTCTCTTATTTTTATTAGGATAAATATTCTTAATAGATTTATTAGTTTATATAACTATCGCTTTGTTAAATTTTTCATTAGATTAGACGCTCAAACATTGCGGAGGTTAAAGATGTCAGAAGTTAAGATTAATTCTGGTTTGGAAGGTGTTGTTGTTGGCGAGACAAAAATTTCAGACGTTGATGGTGTTGGTGGTCAGTTGTTTTATAGAGGTTATGATATTAATTACCTTGTTACCAGGAACTTCATTGATGTTTCATGGATGTTGGTTTTTGGTGATTGGCCGAGTAGTGATCAACATCAAGCATGCAACCAGTTTTTATTGGACAACTGTATGCTGACAGAAGAGCAAAATAATCTTTTGATGGCGATGCCAAATAATATTCACCCAATGTTGGTTTTGCAGTCATTTGTTCCAACGCTTAGTCCTTCGGATATGGATTTAAGTAATCGTCCCTCGGAAGATGAAGATGCGTGTTTAGGACTATTCATTACAGCAAAGATAGCTGCTCTGATTTCATCGGTATACCGAAAGGATAATAATTTAGATCGAATAACCGCACTGGAAGGAAATACAATTAACGAGCGTTTTTTTTATCTGTTTCATGGCCGTTTGCCCAGTGATAGCGAGATCACAATCCTTGATTGTGTCCAGATTCTTCAAATGGAGCATGGGTTTAATGCGGGTACTTTTGCCGGCAGGGTTTGTTCTAGTACTAAGGCTCCCATCTCGTCAAGTATTTCTGCATCTATAGGTACGCTTTATGGTGTGTTGCATGGCGGGGCTGACGAAGCTGCTCTAGCGATGGCGGAGGATATAGGGAACTTAGATAATGTTGAACCCTATATTGACAAAATTTTATCCCAGGGCGGGAGAGTGATGGGAATGGGGCACAGAGAGTACAAGGTGGTGGACCCTAGGGCGAAAATACTCAAGCCTTTAGCAATGTCTCATTGTGAGGATGATGATGCCGAAAGCTTACTTAATATTCTTATTAGAGTTGAAGAAGTATGTAGAAATCGTTTTTCTGAAAAAGGTAAAGATATTTGGGCAAACGTTGAGTTCTACAAAGGAGCCGTATTCAACAGTTTAGGAATTCCTAAGAAGTATTTTACTTCAATGTTCGCGATGAGTCGTGTCTATGGGTACGTTGCACATTTCTTAGAGTTCAAGAAGAACAGTCGATTAATCAGGCCAAAAGCACTCTATGTGGGAAAATATATTAACTCAAAAAGTAACATAGAATAGCGATAAAATATGACACACTTTTATCTACTAATAGTACTTTCAGTCAGTATAAATATTGGTTTCGGTATGGTTGTGCCGATTATGCCATTGTTTCTCAGCTCATATGGTATACCTGAAACAATGTTAGGCTTGCCTTTTATTACGTTAGTAATTGGACGTATCACGTCAAAGTACTTCGTAAGTGGTTTTGTTAGATGGAGGGGTTCCCAATGGGTTCTGTCTTTGTCATTTTTTTTATACACAGGTGTGTTTTTATCTTACACATATTTTGATTCATATTTTGCATTTATTCTTATTAGGTTCGTTGAAGGACTTGTCGAAGGTGCTGCAGTAATTTGTCTTAGTGATCTTGCAATGCATTTAACAAAAGATAGAGATGACCGGGGAAAATGGATGGGTCTCTTTGGTTCTTCCTTTGGTGTAGGGATGATTCTTGGCCCATTTATTGGAGGGTTGGTAGTCTCTTATTTTGACTATCGAGCTGTTTTCTATGTTGGGGCTTTCATCGCTACAGTTGGTTTACTAATATCATTGTATGGCTGGATTTTTCACAGAATTGAAACAAGAAAAAAAGTAAGCCAAAAATACAAACACCCTAACATTGTGCTATTAGCTGCATATATTCCAAGTATTATCAGACGGGCATCTCTTTTTAGTTTTATGATAATTCTGCCATTTCACTTAGTAAATTATTTAAATTTTGATATTAATCAGGTCGGTAATATTTTTGCTTTAGCGGGAATTATTACTACTGTTCTAATGCCGTACACCGGTCGCTTATCGGATTACTTTAATGGAGTAAGTCTTTCTTTTTTTGCCTTGGTTATCATGGGTTGTTCGATATTGCTTATAGGTTTTGTAGATTCTGAAATGTCTTTCATAATGCTGTTTGTTATAGAAACGTTGGCGTTTTCAGTCATGATGCCATCGGGATTGAAGGTGTTTGCAGATTTATCAGACTCTCTTGAAAACAGGATTGAGATAATAGGTTATCTAACAATTGTGACAGAAATAGTTACCTTGTTGATAGCGATTTTTATTCCATTGATTATTGCTAAAAATACAACTTATGGCTTCCATTATTTAGGAGTTGCAGTTCTTTTTTCTTCGTTCGTATTTTATATATTTACAAGCAATCCATACAAAGAAGTTGGAATTAATACATGAATAATATTGAGGTTATTATGAATATATGTGATAGACGATCAGCTATTAAGTTTTATGATTCGCCAGTTCCCGATGAAATCCAAGATAATCTTTTTGAATTCTTAAGTTCTGTCCCGGATCACAAGTCACTTAGGCCGTGGAGGTTTGTTGTTATAGATGTAAGTAGTTATGACGATATATGCGCTCGGTACAGAAAATTGGCTGGCATTCAATGTGATCTTCCTAGTATTTCTATAGATATGCTTAATAGAAAGCTAAGGCGTTCGCCGCTCATTGTAATAGCTATTCTATCACCAGATATGAATAAAAAGGTGTCTTATCAGGATCAAATAATTTCCGCAGGTATTGCAGCTTACACAGTATCAATTTCCGCAATGACACTAGGACTTGGGTGCTTTTGGTCAACTGGAATTTTAACAAAATCAAAAATATTGAAGAATATTATTAATTTAGATAGTGGTGAGGAGATTATTGGTTTTCTAAATATAGGGTTTCCAATGCTTCTTAGTGAAAGGGATAGGAATATTAAAATTAATGATTTTGTGGAATATTTTAGTTTAACTACGGAGAGTTGTTATGGGGAAGAGATATAGTTCAGAAACTATTGTAAAAATAGTTATAGAAAAAAGAAGCGGGATACCAATACATCAAATATGTGAAAAGTATGCTATTAGTGAGTCGACATTTTATAGATGGCAGTCAGAATATGCCAGTCATATACATGATCAGTCAGATAATCAAATCGTGCGTAGGTCCATAGAGGAGTTGTTGGCAGATATAAGGCTAGAGGTTAATCTATTAAAGCGTCGGATAAGTAAATATGGATCCAGTGTCTAGCTTAATAAAATTCCAAAAACGACTCACGTTTCTTGTTTTACTTCTAGGTGTTTGTATTGTTTGTGATGCTAGGTCTATAACACGACTTCAGTTTAGGGAGGCTGAGAATGATGAGCAAACATTTGCTATAAGTAATTTTAGCTATTTCGATAGCGATATATATCTACTTGGCTTGTATGAATGTAGATGCAATAACTCTAACACTAATTCATTCGAAGGATATATGGGTTACCGGGGTTTTAAGGATTTAGGTTCTAAGACGCCATTAGGCATAGTTGGTCGATATCAAGAGTGGTCAGATGGAAGTAGTAACTCTATAGGCGTTGAATATGTATTCAATCGAAATTCATTGATGTCTAATTTTCTTAAGCAATACGATGTAAGCACATTTTTACAGTTTTTTATTAAGGATGGATACAGTGAAAGGGGAAAGGTTGAAATACAGCATTACTACAGCATTAAGAATATATTATCTTCTCGATCATCTATAAGGGGATATAACATTATTCATGGTTATTCTTCAAACAGTGATAAATATGTATTAAATAGTTGGTTTGATTATATTTATCGAATGAGTGATGATTTTGATTTATTGCTAAGGGTTTCTTACCTTTCAGATGATCTTCCTCAATCCGGAAGACAGGGTGTTGCGATTGAGTATGGGGTTAGGGTTAATTTTTAGGGTGAGACTATGAGTTATCATTTAATAAAAGTAGTTGCAGTATTATCGTTTGTTGTGTCGACGAATAGCTATGCCTCTGAGGCTGTTAGGATAGGTTTTGTTCCATCAAGAACATCTAATACTGTATCGGTATCGACAAAAGAGTTAGTTAATTATCTTAGTTCAAAGACAGGGTATAGGGTTACTGCTACTACTCTGAGTAACTACTCATCTCTTGCGATTGCAATGAAGACAGAAAGGGTGGATTTAGCTTTTGTGGGTCCAATAAATTATCTTTTAATAATGAATATCACGGATGTTGATATTCTAAGTGCCTCCGTTCGCTATGGTAAAAAGGGGTATAGGGGCCTTTTAATAGTAAAGTCAGATAGTGATATTCATAAAATTTCTGACCTTAAAGGCAAATCGATAGCCCTTGGCGATAGGTTGTCCGCATCCGGCTCTTTGTATCCTAAGTCAATCTTTAAAGAAAACAATATAGATCTAAAAGAGGATTTGAGAGCTGTTCATATTAGTAATCCCACATCAATCGTTATGTCTGTTTATAAGGGTAAAGTTGATGCAGGTGCAATCTTTCAGGACGCAAGATTAAATAAGGATCTTAAATATATAGCGCCAGATGTGATGAGTAAAACACGCGTTATATATACAACGAGTGTTATTCCTGCCGACTTGCAAATAATAAGAAGCAATGTTCCAGACGAGATAAAAAGTTCGTTGAAAAAAGCACTTTTAGATGCTTCCAAAGATCCCTATTCATCCCAGTGGCTATATGAACTCTATGGTATCGAATCGCTAGAGCCTGCATTTCCAGAGGAGTATGAAAAATTAAAAGCTGTTATGAAGCATGTTGAGCCAGAGATATTTAAGTAAGGATAAATCGTATGGATATAAAAGTTAGTGGCCTTAAAGTCAAATATCCTCGCACATCAGGATATGCACTAGAGATTGATTCGCTTGAAATTCAACAGGGTACCTTTCTTGCTGTGATAGGTGAGTCAGGTTCTGGAAAGACTACTTTTTTAAAAGCACTGTCCGGACAAATTAAATGCTATACCGGATCTATAGATATAAAAATAAAAGACGAAATGAATAATAGAGATCTATCTGCAAGCAAACATAGTTCTTTGATCTATCAAGGTGATGCTTTGTGCGATACCTTTAATGTTCTAGAGAATGTTCTTATAGGAAGATTGAATCATCAATCACTGATAAGAAAGATTTTTATGCGTTACAGTAATCATGATATAGATGTAGCGCTTGAAGCTATTAGGAAAGTAGGGATGGAAAAATATGTCTTCCGAAAAGCTAGTGAATTGTCTGGAGGCCAGCGTCAGCGCGTATCAATAGCTAGAGCAATAGTTCAGGAAAAACCCATTCTATTAGCAGATGAGCCTATTGCATCATTAGATCCAATTAATGCTGATCGTATAATTCAGCTGTTATCAGATTTGGCACATTGTGAAAATATGACTGTTATTGTTAACCTGCATCAGATGAATTTGGTGAATAAATATTTTAATAATATTCTCGGTCTCAAAAATGGAAAAATCCAATGTTGCTCAAAATATGGTGATTTCAATCAAGCTGGTATGGTGGAAAAATTTTATGGGTAAGCAATATTGGGGTCTGGATATAACGAAAATGCAGTTCCATATTGCAAGTGTTCCTGTAAAGCAGCGTGTTGATATAGCTCTTCTGATTTTTAGTTCGGTTTTAATTATGATACAAGATTTCAGTTTGTTGCTGATTGTATTCATGATTTCCTCCCTCGCATACCATATTGCACACTACCATTATGAGAGAAGTAGTCAGATCTTATTGGAGCAATACAGTGTTAGTAGCTCAGTTTCTTTGGGGGCGATAAGCAGATTGGCGTACCCGGTTTGGTGGATACCAGTACTTAATTGGAATTATATCCGTATTATGACAGCCATACTTGTTATTCATTATCTTTATAGGATCACAGAGTTTAGTGTTGACGAAATAGCTCATGGTGCACCAATAATACTAGACTTATTTCAAGGTTTGTTACGTCCAGATTTAACTCATTTATATGATGCAGTTTACATTTATGCTAGACAAACAATCGAGGTTGCATTACTTGGTACATTTATTGGTTTTTTTATCGCGATCCCATTAAGTATGCTTTGCGCTGATAATCTTATTAAGAAAGGTATTTTGGGTGCGGCTGTATATTATACGGTGCGGATGCTAGTAACTGTCATAAGGGCATTACCAACGTTTTTACTTGGTCTAATATTTGTAGCGATGGTGGGGTTAGGCCCTTTTCCAGGAGTGCTAGCAATCAGTATTTTCTCTGCTGGGATAATGGTTAAATTATTTTCTGAAACTTTTGAATCTTTACCTACAGAGATGGCAGGTGTTGTTAAACGTTGCGGAGGTAATTGGGTAAACGTAATTTATTATCACTATATTCCAAAAGCAGCTCCATTGATTGTGGCGCAAACACTATATTGCATGGAGATTAATATTCATAGTGCAACGGTTTTGGGATTAATTGGTGCAGAGGGAATAGGTTTGCCAATACATGAGTATCTGTCTGCTATGGCATTTTCCATCGCATCAGCGTATATATTGGTTACTGTCATTATGACTGTGTTAACGGATTACCTATCGGTTTATTTAAGGTCGAAGATATCATAATAGTTTTAAGGCTAATCAAACTAGGCCGATAGGATTTTTTTGAGGGGAATAAATGAAAATTAAATTTATGGTTATATTCTTATTTTCAGGTTGCGCTTTTGCAGATGGATTAGTTTTAGAGAGTAATGACCTAAAGGGGCAGTTGAATATTAAGCAGGTGCTATCAGGCTTCGGTTGTAACGGTGGAAATATATCCCCTCATCTCAGATGGGATAAGCCGCCTGAAGGAACAAAGAGCTTTGCTATAACTGTTTATGATAAGGACGCGCCGACTGGGAGTGGCTTTTGGCATTGGATTATGTTTGATATCCCCCATACTGTACTTGAGATTCCAGCTGCTACTGGAGGTAATGCTAAGAACAAAATGCTAAACGGAGCTATTCAAAGTACTACAAGTTTTGGAACAAAAGGTTATGGTGGTGCTTGTCCGCCTGTTGGCGACAGTCCCCATCAATATTTATTCACGGTATATGCATTGTCTGTACAAAAACTTGGGCTAGATGAGAGTGCTACCCCAGAACTCGTCGGTTACAGTCTTGAAGAAAATGTATTAGAGAAGGCATCTATTGTTACTTATTTGAGACGGTGATAAACGCGTAATCCTATGCATGGGTATTGTTTTAATTGAAGGGTGCTTAGTCTTCTTAATGTGATAATCTATAATGTATGCAGCGTGTTATGTATTGGTAAGTTTTTAACGCGTGATTAATTTTCATTGGGAATTATCGCTAAAAGATCAGTTGTGCCAACGCTAATACCTTCTTGCGACAAAAGAGTTGTTACCTGACCTCTGTGATGTGTTTGGTGGTTGAAAAAATGTAAAAGAAGATAAGAAAACTGCTTAGTGATCTCTGCTCCTTTCGAGTTTGTATAGGTGAAATTTTTACTTAATAAGGGGTAATAAAGCTTACCCATTAGCTCAATGATTTCGCAGTCGATTATCTGTCGATGCAGATAGAGTTCGAAGATGTCATAATAGAGAATGTCATCGAGATTTTTAGGTTTTGGGAGTTGTTTTGTATGGAGTAGTAAGTCGTTTGGTAATTCAGTCTGAGAAAAGCGATTTAACCAAATTAAGTCCGCAACTAATATATGGTTTAATGTACCTATAATTGACCCGAAGAAAGCACCACGATCTTTAGATAGTTCTGCGTTTTCCAATTTGGAAGCAGAGTCATACACTTTTTTATTCAGCTGCTGGTTATACTCAGCAAGTAGTAGAAATTGGTGTTCTAGTATCATGGAATAATCTACCTGGTTATAAAATAAAGGCATGTCAATTTGCGGTGTGGCTTCTGTTTTATGGCCTGTAGTCTAAGGTCAGTTCGGCCAATTGACGTGCAAGTCCATGAGCTGGTATTTCTCATGTTTTAGCAACATATTAATACTATCAGTTCACAAGGCGTTAAGAAATGGCTTTTCATTATCCGTTTGACTGGATTTTTAGGGGGAAAGGTCACTCGAAAGCCTCTGTCATTCGAGAGATTAACCAAAGCACCACCGTTCCCGACAGCGGTTATATGGTGCGAGATGAAAAAACCAAAGGCTTCTTTTGTCTGGATCACCGCACTGTAGACGGTAAGTGCAACATTATCACCGATGTGCATGACAGTGTTCCCTATCTCAAGCTACCGGAATTTTGCGTAGTATATGCACTAACGTCTGAAATACAGCTAAACTACTATATACATCATTGGGCTTTTCTATGTGGTTCGACAGCCTTACAAATCTACCACCTGTCATCGATCTAGAAGCCTCTAGTCTGAATCGGCAACACAGTTACCCCATATCCTGCGGTTTGGTAGTCAGAGGGCGTAGCTGTTATTGGATAATTGAACCTGAGCCCGATTGGAATGTTTGGTCTGCGACAAGCCAAGCCGTTCATGGGCTAACTCGTCCCTATCTGGAAAAAGAGGGCTTGCCGCTTAAACAGGTTCAGGCTGAAATTGCTTCGGCCCTATCAGGCTTTGGTGTGATTTATTCCGATGCTCCAGAGTGGGGCGGGCTGTGGTGTGCGAAATTGGGCATAGACGGTATTCGCTTCGGGATATCCACCAGCTGCCGCCCCCTCTAAATAAAGCCGCCTCAAGCAACAAGTTGTCCGCTTTATGGAGAAAGAGAGCCTGTCACCACACCGCGCTGTACATGATGCGATAGCTATCGCCATGGCGGCCAATAGCCTATTAGTTTAGTGGATCATTATGGCTGAACCTCAGTAAAATAGGGCCCTATGACCAATTAATCCTAATTAATCAAAGCTTGATTAATTAGGATTAATTGGTGGTATTTTGATCGGCATCGCATGGCGTTTTCCTTCCTAGGGGCTCTACTGTTTGGTAAGCCCTTAGCTCTATCACTGATACTTTAAAATCATAATGAAAAGTCAAGGTGTTGACCAGTATTGTGCACTAGCACCATACTGCTGGTTGTAGAGGTAACTATGAAAATAAGCCTTCATTTTGACCGGCAATTCTGATGTTACAGCGATGATGAATCTAATTAGGACCGCTGGATTCAAGATCTGGTCATTACTGTATGGAGGTGTTTGCGGGGGAATAATGATTCAGCGATTAAAAATTTGGTTGAAGGGCCGAGTTGCTAACACAATGCCGAGCACAGCTCCTGCAAAGCCAACTGGGTTATCTGAAGAGAGTAAAAAGAAACTAAGTCAGCTTTCTAAACAAGTTAGAACTGGTAAGTATACTGATCTGACAGGTGGTTTGACCGCTGTGATTCATCGATAATTATTAAGTTGACCTTCTCCAAAAAACTATGCCACAGCCTATTAGATTTTCAATTGTGGCGAGATCTCTTTACTTGGCTCAACCTCTGCTCTTTTTCTTTGATTGGCTCCTCACGCCGCTGACATCTTTACAAAATTGATACGCTCATCTTAGTCGGTTTGCGGCGGCCTCATTACAAAAATACTGCGTCCTTGTGGTCAGAGCAGCTATGCAGGGTCCCCAGCGAGGTCTTCAGGTAAAATCGGCACGGCTTTCATGTGCGGCCAGTGTAGTGTGCAAATCCGTCCAGCGCTCGCACCCTTAACTTCTGATAGGCTCTTTATGTATGATTTTTCTCGGAGGAGTTGTAATGGTAGGCTCAAGAATAAAATAAGTACATTTCCTTCAGCCCATTGTTGGTTGTTGTTTTTCTATTAGCTCGCCTCGAATTTTTCAGTTTTGACTCATTCCTATATCTGCAATTGGTGAATATTTTCTTCCTTCGGCATTTGGAAATTCTCTGCCCCGTACAATAGGGATAGTGATTTGACTTCTTTTGTGGGTGTATCTTTAGTAAGGGTCAAGACAATGATGTTTTCTATTTAAATGCCAGCAACTGAATTAAGCAATTCGTAATTTCTTCTTCAGGTATTTTTAGAGCTAGGGTGGTATATAAGCCCTTGATAGGTACCTCTTAAGAGAAAGCATTTTTTTGCCATAACTAAGCCATTAAAAAAATTTAAAATCTAGGCCTGAGGTCTGTGATAGAGTCTCAAGCTGTTAATAGGGAGCTTATTTTTGTTCCCTTCCTGACGTTATCGATTCAATCAAAAAAAATGCCCTTACACTTTGTGGGATTCTATAAATCTAGGTGGATTAGGTCATGAAATAATGATTTAATGCTCAGTATAGGGCTATATTGCCCCATTAATGAAAACTTAAGTTATTGATTGAATGAATATTGCTAGTGATCGTGTTGTTTATCTGATCTCCGGTTCAGACAAAAAGGCCCTAAAAAGTGAATGCTACACCTAACCCTGAAACCACCACTGGTGGTAATGCCCTTAAGTTTTATTCTTCTGTGCGTTTAGATATACGCCGCACCGGTGCCGTTAAAGATGGCGAAGAAGTCATAGGTAACGAAACCCGCGTTAAAGTCGTTAAAAACAAAGTGTCACCACCGTTCAAACAAGCTGAGTTCCAAATCCACTACGGTAAAGGTATTTACCACATGGGTGAGGTTATAGACTTAGGCGTTAAGCTTAACTTGGTGGATAAGTCTGGCGCTTGGTATGCCTATAAAGGCGACAAAATAGGCCAAGGTAAAGCCAATGCAGCGCGCTTTTTAAGTGATAATCCAGAAATTGCCGCTGAAATTGAAAAACAAATTCGTGCTGAGTTATTAGTGGTACCTACCTCTAATGCTGAAAAAGCCGATGTGGCCAGCAAGGCCGCGGCAGCAACAGCAAAAGCAGAGGCTGTGGCGGCTGAATAAGCCTGCCGGAGTTGGCTAACTAGCGGGCGTGCTGTTATGGAAGATTATCATCAAGCTGATGACGCAGCACGCGAGCTAGAGCCTGAACAAAGCTCAAAAAAAAGCCCCAAAAAAAAGCCTCAACTAAAGCCCGAAAATCCCTCTCGTGATATACGCCTGGCAGCAATGAACTTGCTAGCTAGGCGTGAGCACGGTTATCAAGAGCTGCTCACCAAGTTGGGTAGCAAGTTCTCTAAATCTGAACACCATCCTCCAGAGCTAATTACAGAACAATTGCAAATCCTGCGAGAGCAAGGCTTGCAAAGCGATGAGCGTTTTGTGGAAGCGTTTATTAATAGCAAAAAAAACAGTGGTAAGGGGCCTATGGTGGTGCGGCAACAGCTGCAGCAAAAGGGTTTAAGCGCAGAGCTAATAGCGCTGAGCTTAGAGGCTGTAGAGGATGAATGGTTTGCCCTTGCCCAAGATCTCTATGAGCGCAAATACCAAGGCCGCCCCATAGCTGACCACAAAGAAAAAGCCAAGCGTATGCGCTTTATGCAAAGCCGTGGTTTTAGCTTTGACCATTTTATTCATTTATTGGATACCCCCAGTATTTAATGATTCGTTAATTTACTTTTCGACTCTTTATCTATTTTGTTAATCTAATGAGGTGGGTGCTGACGAGCTTGATTCTAAAGTCATTAATTAATGTTACGAGAAAAGGGGTAGAAGAGAATAAAGATTTTAAAACGTTAAAATGATGAAATAGTATAATAAGATAGCTATGAGCTATATCGAAGCAAAAAAACCTTCAAGCAACAGTTTTCTGCTTGAAGGTTTTTTATAATCTAAACTGCGGATTGTTAAAGGTTATATTGAATCATAAACTGAGGATGTCTTTCGATTGGCAGATCTAAACCATATTTATTCTTCCACCAGCTATATTCTAAACCTATGTAAAGTTTTCCGGCGTCATCGAAGAGACTGTGCCCTAGGTCAAAAAGAATATGAGGTTGGGCAAGTATAGAGCTTTTGGTAGAGCCACCACGTTCGCCAATGAAATCAACAAAGCCATCGAACATCCATTTAGTATTGCCTATTTCAAAAGGGAATCCCCATACTGGCGTAACAATATAGGATTTGTCGCCGTCAGCACGATGTACCGCACCTGCAACATCATCATAAACTGAAATTGATACAGCGGCATAGCTAAAGCCGGGAAGGTCTAGGTTAAGATTAATGCCATAAGTAAGTACTTGGAAGTCATTGCCGGCATTGATGCCACCATGCAAGGCTACATCTTTAATAATCCCAGCTGAAAACGATTTGCCAGTTATTTTTGATAGGCTTAAATTAGTGTAATACTCAGAGTAAACAGTTGTACTGTCATCTGGGGCACTAGTATTTTCTTTATAAATATCAACAAAGAAGTAGTTGTCACCGTATTCCCAGCCACTAGCATGTTCGAGCGTAATAGTGGTCATTGTTGTGTCAAAATCACCGGTTCCAAAATCATAAACATCGCTGCCGCCTTGTAGAATCTCTACATTTGTATCGCTCCATGTCGCAGCTTGTGCGGCGTTGAAGCATAGGGAAGTTGATATGGCAGCAAAAATATAGTTACTTAATGTGTTATTTTTTTTCATTTATTTCTCCTGATCTTAGTGTCATTTTTGTTATTAAAAGCTAAGAATTTGACGGTTTGTTCAATGATTATTAGATTGAAGTTGCCGCACAGATTTTGAGAACTGTCTGGACTCTAAATCTAGGTGTTGATAGTAGGTGTGAATACGAGAGTAAGTGAAATGAGTAGTTTCAATAGAGGCATTGATAAATACAATGATGATGGCATGTTCATAATAAAAAATTAGGCTATGATGAATAATATTGAAAATAACGGGCGGTCTTATATTGGTGTTATTAATATCTATTAAATACAGAGTGATTATTTATAGAGATAATGATGGCTAATCATAAATAATGAAGGCAGCATAAAGACGGGGGGCGTGAGGATTACAGATGTAAGCTAAATATTATAATAACGTTAATAATTTAGGCAGTTCCTATACGGTTCTGCATAGAAGTATAGGTAAAACAATGATCAATATTTCTTTGCGGCAAATGCGATATTTTATTGCCGTAGCTGAAGCCGGTAGGATTAACCTCGCGGCACAGCAGGTTAATATTTCTCCTTCCGCTATTACTGAATCCCTAAAGCTGTTAGAGCAAGAATTAGCAGTAATATTATTTGAGCGGCATCAACGAGGGGTGCGCTTAACTTATGATGGTCATCGCTTCTTAGATCATTGTAAAAGTGTTATGACGATGATGTTAGATGTGGATTACTCCTTTAGACAGCAAAAGCGATTGATGTTTGAGTCTTTGAAAATAGGGGCTTCAGCTGCTGTGATGGGCTATTTTTTACCTATGCCTTTGGTTAGATTAAGTCGAGTATACCCGCAATTAGAAATTGATGTGACTGAGCATGATCGTGAAAAAATAGAACACATGATTGTAAATGGTGATTTGGATTTGGCTGTGATGTTGACTTCTAATATGGAGTTATCGAGTGGGTTGGAAATTGAAAGTTTGTTTGAATCAAAGCGTACATTGTGCTGCTCTTCACATCATCGTTTTGCTGGCATGGATGGTGTTACATTAGCTGATATTTGCCAAGAACCCTATATTCAACTTTGCATGGACGAGACCGATAAAAATACAGAGGCAATCTGGACAGGATATGGAAATAAGCCGAAAAAAATATTTCGTACAGAATCTATTGAGGCGGTTAGAAGCTTTGTGGCTAGCGGTCAGTATGTAACAATTTTGTCGCAATTGCTTTTTCGGTCTTGGTCGCTAGAAGGGGGGCGGCTGATGTCTAAGGATATCTCTGATCATGTTCCATCAATGAGTTTAGGCTTGGTCTGGTCGTCAGAGCGTGAAATAACACCATCAATGCAGGCTGTAATCGATTTTTTAAAAATGGAGTGTAAGCATAATAGGTTTCGAGGGGAGACAGTAAGTTACGCTTAATGGCTGTTTTCACGAACGATTAAAATTAGATGGATTTAAATCAGGTCCGTATTTTCTTTATACTTTTAAGTAGCAAGTTTCATTTCTCTTGTTTTAAAAGGAAATAGGGTGTTGATTGATAGTCAATTTAATTGACATTATTTTTTAGGAGTCATTTTTATTGATTCTTAAAGTAAAAATAAATAAATTTACGTTGTTGTTTTTATTAATTAGATTGAAAGCGCATAAAAAGCCGGTACGGATCAAACTGATTTAATCAAAATGGTTGGAGGCGTTAATGAATAATGATAAAAAAACAAAGTCTACAATAATGAAATCAAGAAGAGATTTTATTAAGGCAGCTAGTGCAGCATCTGGTATTGCAGCGTTGGGTGGTGTCGCCCCCATGCTGATGTCAAAAAAAGCGAATGCAGCACCGAGAGAGATGACATTGCTTGCGTGGTATGGGCATGGCGAGAAGGATATTGTTGAGGCCTTCGAGCAAGCCAATAACTGTAAGGTAAAAGCAAAATATTACACAGGTGGTGACAATATGCTGGCGCTAATTGCACAGTCTCCGCCAGGAACATACGATGTAGTGCTTTCTGATGCCGAGTATGTTCTTCAGCTTAAAGAAGCAGGTTTTGTTGAAAAGCTTAACCCTAGTGATTACCCATTCGATGATTATTGGCCAGAGTTCCAGCGTTTTGGTGGCCACTGGAGTGGTAAAGAGCTTTACTCAGTAGCACTGCGATTTGGTTTCTTAGGGGTTTCCTACAACTCTGAAAACATTAGCGAAAAAGAAGCAATGAGTTACTCGTTATTGTGGGATGAAAAGCTTAAGGGAAGAGTGGGGCACTTTGACTGGCATCTGCCTAACCTGGGTTGTATGAGTATGTATATGGGCAACCCAAACCCCTATGATATTAACCAGAAAAAATTTGAGGCATTAACGAGCAAAACCATGGAGATACGCTCACAAGTCAATGGGTTTTATGACTATGGTGGTACCTTCTCATCACTCAAAAATGGTCAAATTCAAGCCATGTGTGGCATTGGGGACTGGATTACTGGCGTTTTACAAAAAGATGGAAGCCCGGTGCGTACGGTGATTCCAGAAGAGGGAGGCTTACAGTGGACAGAGTCGTTGTGTATTGGAAAAAATGCTAAAAACCATGACCTAGCCCGTAAATTTATCCAGTATATGTCTAGCCCTGAAGGTCAGGTTCGGTCAGCTAATATGGCTGCCTATCCCGCTGCAATTGTTAATAAAAAAGCTTGGGAGTTACTCGCTAAAGTGACCCCAGAGGAAGCCAAAAGGCAGCGCATGGAACTTGGGAAAGATAATGTAATTAGTGATATCAGAAATGGACGAGTGAAATACCGCACGCTACCAGTGCAGCAATCACTAGAGACGTGGAATGATTTCTGGCTTGAGTATAAAAATAGTTAGTAAATCATCAGGGTCAAGGGGAGGACTCTCCCCTTGAACTTTCACTTTATTACTTTTTACTGCCTGACCAAATATTAAGTTACGGAGGTTGCAGTGGGCTTAATTTCAAATCGTTCGATTTTCTCCGCATTTTTTAGTTTTCCACCCTTAATTTATCAACTTGCTTTTTTTGTTTTTCCGCTATTTTTCTTACTAGTTTTATCTTTTTGGAGTGTAAAATTTTACCGTGTTCAGCCAGATTTTACCTTTAGTAATTGGCTGTATATATTTGAGAAAGGGTATTTTTGGAAGTCTTATGGATGGACATTTTCCTTAGCAGCAATGACGTCCATTATTGCTAGCGTCATAGCATTCCCCGCTTCATATTATATCTCTTTTAAACTTTCTGAAAATATTAAACGAATTGTTCTTTTGTCATTAATTGTTCCATTTTTTACCAGTTATTTAGTGCGAATATATTCGTGGCAAGTGTTTCTTAATGATAATGGAATTATTAATGCGGCCCTTGATTATATAGGAGTAGGTGCTGTTGCGATGATTAATACTAAGCTAGGGTCAGTCATAGGTTATTTGACTTTGAGCTTACCGTTGGTGATTTTACTGCAAGTATTTAGTTTGTCGAATATTGACAGGAACTTAGTTGAAGCGGCGCATAATCTAAAGTGTTCTCCACTAAAAACAATTTTCTTAGTGGTTATTCCAGCTGCACGCGTTGGCCTGGTGCTGGCTGCACTATTTTGTTTTATTTTAAGTTTTGGTGATTTTGTAAGTCCAATTTACTTAGGTGGAGCAACAACGCAAACACTGAGTATTCTTATAATCGATCTCAGTAAAGCTGGGCAGCAATGGCCGCGAGCAGCTGTTGTGGCTATTACTATGATAGTCACTTTGTTGGCGACGACATTTTTAGCGCTTCGCTTTGCATATAAGGGGAAAAGTTAAATGAATGCACGGCTTAATAACAGTTTATTGTGTCTATACTTATTAATAATTTTGGGTTTCATTTTTTCACCTATTATTGCCAGCTTTATATTCTCCTTTAATGCGGATAGGTTTCCTTCGTTACCATTAGGGGAGTTTAGTGTTAAGTGGTATGAGGCTGTTAATGAGGACGCTGACGTATGGGCGGGGTTTTATCGCACCTTGACAGTGGGTGTTAGTGTAGCGATGGTGTCAACATTTTTGGGGTTTTGTGCTGCTTATACAGACTACCGTTATAGTTTTACCGGTAAGTCAGTATACCTTGCTTTAGCGCTACTACCGCCTACGGTGCCATTGATTATTATGGGCCTAGCGATGCTGTTCTTCCTATCAAGGGTTGACCTGTCAGGTGGGACGCATTCAGTTATTATCAGCCATGTTGTAATGTGTACGCCTTTTGCTATGGCGCTCATTCGATTACGTCTGTCGCAAATGGATCCCGATCTGGAGTCTGCAGCCTGGAACTTAGGTGCGAGTCAGTGGGGTGCGATGCGGTTTGTTATTTTTCCATTTTGCCTGCCGGCTATTGTTTCTTCACTTCTTATTACTATGGCTGTTTCTTTTGATGAATTTGCTGTTGCCTGGTTTGTTTCAGGGTTAAATGAGACGCTGCCTGTTAGAATTTTGAGTTTTTTGCAAGGGCAAGTTAGTCCGCGTATTAATGCCATCGGAAGTGTTGTGTTTATGCTTAGTATGATGCTGGTTATTGCCGCTAATATTATTTTAATGCGTAACTCCTCTAAAAAAACAACAGAAGAATAAGATTTTAAAAAAGGGTTGATAAGATGTCAGAAAGCTTAGTTGAATTTAGAAACGTTAGTAAACATTTTGATGATTACACAGCCGTCGATAATCTTAACCTGTCCATCGAGCAGGGCGAGTTTATTGCGCTTATGGGATCATCAGGTTGTGGTAAAACGACTAGCCTACGTATGTTGGCAGGTTTTGAAGAGCCTAGTGAGGGGGAAGTGTTGCTGCGGGGTAAATGTATTAATCACCTTAAATCCTACCAGCGAAACACGCCTTTAGTATGGCAAACCTTAGCTCTTTTTCCCTTTTTAAGCGTTGTCGAAAATGTTGAGTTTGGTCTTAGAATGCAAAAGGTTGCAAAACCAGAACGCCGTAAGCGCGCTTTAAAATGGCTTGATAACCTCGCTATAGCTGAATTCGCTGAACGCAGAGTCGACCAGTTATCCGGTGGTCAGCGCCAACGTGTGGCGCTGGCGCGCACGCTGGTAACCGAACCTGAGATTTTGTTGCTAGATGAGCCGTTAAGTGCCCTAGATAGCAATATGGTTGTGCATATGCAAGGAGTGCTAACTGAGCTACAGCGTGAGCTTGGTATTACCTTTATTTATGTGACGCACAGCCAGTCAGAGGCATTTGCCATGGCTGATCGTGTAGTGATTATGAATGAGGGAAGAGTACAGCAGATAGGAAGCCCTAAAGATTTATATCAGCGACCTAATAACCATTTTGTGGCCGGTTTTGTCGGTAAAAATAACATTCTGGGTGGCCAATACAAATCAGAGCACAATGGCATTTGGGTGTTGGCTGGTAACGATGGTGATTATAAGATTAAAGCCAGTGAAGCTGAGCCTGCTGACAGGTCTGCCGCTACTGATTTTGCGATTAGTGCCGATCGTGTTTTTGTTTCTCGTACGGTGAATTCAGATTTTGATAATCAATTTCTGTGCCGCTTAAAAGGTGAGGAATTTGTTGGCTCAGCGGTCGTTTTATATTTAGAGACTGAGTCGGGTGAACAGATCATATCGCTGGTTACCCAGGCGCAAATGGAGGTGCTTGGTGATCTGAAAAAGGGTGATTATTACGCTCATTGGCAATCGGATCATTGTCATATTATCAAGCCTTAATGTTTAGCCTATTCTGCTCATATATGTATTAACTTGCCTATTTGCTCTTGGGAATGGGTTAGGGGTGGCGGCACTATTGCTCATGGCAGAGTTGGTTGTATGGGAAATGCGCGCTCTGCACTTGTTAATAATGTCGTTATTTAAACTTTGACTGATACGCTATTATTTTCTGCGGTTTTTGGTGGTGTAAATAAGTGTTATTTACCTGCCAATAACGACCATATATGGGCTGTTAGCCCTTTTGCTCAAACGGCATTTGTGTCGCCAATGCTGCCATTTGAACTACTCATTTTACCTGTTTTTTATACTGTGTTTTTATGTTTCTAAGCCGTTATTTCTCAAACAGTTTAAGGGATATCAGCTTAGGCTCTTGGTGTGATAGAGCATGCTCGTACAAGCCAAGATTTATAATTATTTGGTAGAGAATAATAGGAATTAATAATGAAAGTAGAAATGCCAAAGATTTTAGTTATACCTAATGGTGAAAAAGTAAAAGGTACATTTTCAAAAGAGGAAATGTCTTCGCGATTAAGTATATTGCGCAAGCACATGGCTGAGAATGATATTGAAGCGGTGCTTTTTACCTCCTATCACAATATTAATTATTTTGGTGACTTCGTTTATTGCTCATTTGGTCGCAACTACGGTCTAGTTGTTACCCAGGACGAAACAACCACAATCACTGCTAATATTGATGGTGGTCAACCCCATAGAAGAAGCCAGGATAGCAATATTGTTTATACTGACTGGCAAAAAGACAACTTTTTCCACGCTGTAAAATCATTGATAAAAAATGGCGGTCGAGTAGGTGTCGAATACGATCATATGCACCTGCAAAATCTTAAAAAGATGGAATCTATATTGCCGAATGCTGAGTTCGTTGATGTAGGTGTTGCAACCATGCAACAGCGTATGAGAAAGTCAGCCGAAGAAATCGAACTTATCAAGCATGGCGCTCGTGTTGCTGATATCGGTGGTGCGGCTTGCCGTGATGCCATTAAAGCTGGTGTGCCTGAATACGAGGTGGCGTTAGCGTCCACACAAGCCATGGTAAGAGAGATTGCAAGAACCTTCCCAGAAGCTGAATTGATGGATACGTGGACATGGTTCCAGTCGGGTATTAACACCGACGGCGCACATAACCCCGTTACTTCTAGAAAAATAGAGTCTGGTGATATACTAAGCCTGAACTGCTTCCCTATGATTGCTGGTTACTACACTGCGCTTGAGCGTACTCTGTTTTGTGAATCAGTATCAGATCGTCACCTAGAGCTGTGGAATGTTAATGTTGAAGTTCACCGCCGTGGTCTTGAGTTAATTAAGCCTGGCGCACGCTGTTGTGATATAGCTGCAGAATTAAACGAGATTTATCTTGAGCGTGACCTACTTCAGTACCGTACATTTGGCTATGGTCATTCATTTGGTACTTTGAGCCATTACTATGGGCGTGAGGCCGGTTTAGAGTTGCGCGAAGATGTTGATACTGTCATCGAGCCAGGAATGGTGGTTTCAATGGAGCCTATGATCATGATCCCTGAGGGAATGCCGGGCGCCGGTGGCTACCGCGAGCATGATATTTTGGTGATAGATGACAATGGTGTTGAAAATATAACCAAGTTTCCCTTTGGGCCTGAACATAATATCGTGTGATTTTAGCTATTGCGAAGAACGCTAATAGTAATATGGCTATAGATGCCTTTATTCAAATAATGACTATCATTATTTGAATAGCATGTGAGGGCTTGATGAAGTTTAGCTAGGCTAATTTCTGATAGCGCTCACATACTAATAACCGAACACTATAATGATAATAGAGGTTAAGATGAATACGAGTAGTGATACTTATGGCTCGCCCCGTTTGTTGGTGGGCCGCCATGATGAATATGACTATGTTGCAAAAGAGGGGTTTTTAAAAGGACTAAACCCATGTGTAACATTATCATCGTTGTTAATTGTTATTGTCTTCGTGACATACACCGTTTTATACCAAGAGTCGGCGGGGGCGCTATTTGATAGCTTACGTAGCACCATAACTTACTACTTTTCCTGGTATTATATTTTAATTGCCGCGGGTTTTCTGATTTTCAATGGCTGGTTAGCCCTAGGCCCTTACGGCAAGGTTAAACTGGGTAGTGAAAATGATAAGCCGGAATACAGTTATTTTTCATGGTTTGTCATGCTGTTTGCTGCGGGTCAGGGTATAGGCTTGATATTTTGGAGCATTGCCGAGCCCATGTTCCATTTTCAAGGTAACCCATTTAGTGAGGGCGGTACTGCCGAAGCTGCTGGCGTAGCTATGCGCATTAGCTTTTTTCACTGGGGACTGCATGCGTGGTCTATTTACTGCATTGTTGCAATTTGTTTGGCCTATGCAGTTCATCGAAGAGGAATGCCCTTAACAATTCGTTCTACTCTAGAGCCTTTGCTCGGTGATAAAATTCACGGCCCTTTAGGTAATGCTGCTGATATCCTAGCCGTGTTTGCCACGATCTTTGGTATTGCAACATCCCTAGGTTTAGGTGTTCAGCAAATTAATGCGGGCTTAAACTTTGTATTTGGTACAGAAATATCAGTCACAACACAGCTGGGCTTAATCGCTATTATCACGGTGGTTGCTATTATTTCGGTGTGTACAGGTGTGGGTAAAGGTATAAAGCTTTTCAGCCAGTTGAACTTTTGGCTTAGCTTAATGCTTATGGCTTTCTTTTTCTTTTGGGGGCCAACACGTTACTTAATACTACTATTAATCCAATCGACTGGTGACTACGTCGCTAATTTTATCCCTTTTAGTTTTTGGGGTGGTGCTAATACCCAAGACCCTTCTGCTTGGGAGAGCTGGAAGTCAAGCTGGCAGGGTTGGTGGACAGTATTTTATTGGGGCTGGTGGATCTCGTGGGCACCCTTTGTAGGTGTGTTTATCGCACGTATCTCTAAAGGCCGTACAATTCGAGAGTTTATCTTCGGTGTTATTATGGTACCAACAATTATGACTTTTGTTTGGTTGGCACTATTTGGCGGCACTGCCTTGAGTATTGATCTGTTTGGGGCTGGAGGTGTGGGTGCGGCTGTATCTGAGAACCTTACCACTGCGCTCTATATGACATTTAATCTAATGGATGTGGGTAGCTTGGCTGTAGTTGCTGGTTTTGTAGGCACTATCCTAGTAGGGACCTATTTCATAACCTCATCAGACTCGGGTACATTGGTATTAACGACTATTATGTCTAACGGTAATCCTCACCCTAAGATACATCACCGCATTAGCTGGGGTTTAATTGAAGGAATCGTGGCGGCTACTTTATTGGTAGCAGGTGGTGCGGCAGCGTTGTCTATCTTACAGACTGCTTCCATTATGGCGTCATTACCGTTTTCTTTTATTATGCTGTTTATGTGTTACAGCTTGTATAAAGCCTTGCAGAAAGAGCCGGCAATGGCAACTGCTCAGCCTGCGGTAAGTTAATCTGGTTTAAGCAATCGTAAGCAACACCTAGCGCTGCTGTGTTAGGTGTTTTTTGTATTTTTAACAAAGGAATTACCCATATGAAAGATAGTGTTCATATCTCAGAACTGGCTTTTACTCGGTATAACGAGCTGGTCAAAGATGGTGAAACTGTTGTAATGCTCCCTGTTGGAGCGTTAGAACAGCATGGGCCTCACATGTCGATGAATCCTGATGTACTGATCCCCACCGCTATTTCTGAGCGTGTTGCTAAAAAAGCGGGTGCGCTAGTGGCGCCAGCCATTACCTATGGCTATAAGTCGCAGCAACAATCTGGCGGCGGTAACCACTTACCTGGTACAACCAGCCTTGATGGTATGACAGTGACAGCAACTATCCGTGATGTGATAAAAGAATTTGCTCGCCATGGTGCTAGAAAAATTGTTTTAATGAATGGCCACTTCGAAAACTCGATGTTTATCGTCGAGGGTATTGATTTAGCCTTGCGTGAGTTGCGCTGGGATGGGATTAAGAATATTCGAGTAAGCATTATTTCTTACTGGGATTTCGTATTGGAAGATACCATCGAAAAAATATATCCAGATGGTTTTACTGGCTGGGATATAGAGCATGGCGGCGTATTAGAAACTTCCATTATGTTAGCTTTATACCCTCAGTTTGTTGATATGAGTAAGGTTGTTGACCACGACCCAGCAGAGTTCCCGCCTTATGATAGTTTTCCTGTTAACCCAGAGTTGACCCCGCCCTCTGGTACATTATCCTCGGCTAAAAAAGCGACAGCAGAAAAAGGTAATCTTTTAATCGAGGTTTGTGTTAATGGTATTACTAAAGCCCTTGATGATATGTTTTAACGTCAAGAAATGGTTTTATATACCTTCTCAAAAAAGGGGTTCGCTTGATTATTTTGGGCGGGCTCTTTTTTTATAGGTCAACAATGTCAGTATGTGACTGAATATAAGTTATCTTGAGCTGTGTAAGCTATCGCGTAAATATTCTAATAGTCTGGCGGCGGCAGGCGACAATTCACTCATATTATAATAAAAGCCTATAGCAACATTTCCCAGCTCAGGAAGTATATCGCTACTTCTAAAAGATTTTAAACCCGGTAGCATGGTGCTTTTTGCCAGTGCACTTATGCCCATGCCTGCTTCAACAGCGAAATGAATGCCATGTAATGTTGCAGTGCTGTAAACAATTCTCCAGCTTATATTGGCATCATTAAGTGTTTTTATAATGTGATTTCTATAAAGGCAGCCCTCGGGGTACATTATAAGTGGCAAGGGTTTGCTGTTATCTGGGGTATAATCGGCCCCAGTGACCCACATAATAGGGTTAGTGATTCCGTCTTTGTTGATAGAATTAACATGTTCTAGCTCTTCAATGACCATGATTAAGTCGTAAGCACCTTTTTTAAAGTCACGTTGTAAGTTGGTGCACAAATCACTTGTTACTTCTAAAGTGGCTTCGGGGTTTGCTGTGGTGTATCGGCTTAATATTGAGGTCAAAAAGCGGTTTTCAAAATCGTTGGGTATGCCAAGCTTTACTTTTCCGTGAGTGCTAGGCTTATTGTACCGTAATACCATTTCATCATTTAAATCTAATATTTTCCGGGAATAAGCTACAACTAAGTGACCATCTTCGGTGAGTTGAAGGCCGCGATCACGGTTAAATAGTGGGAATCCAATTAATTCTTCCAAACGTTTTATTTGTAAGCTGACAGTCGACTGGGTACGGCCGAGAATATTTCCTGCGCGTGTAAACCCGCCCTGGTCAACTGCAGTTACTAGTGTTCGTAGCAGGTCTATTGGCAGGTTTTTCATTAATATGCTCCCTTCGTACAAATTTTCTGATAAATTTTTATGTTATCGATTATCAAGTTTTGTTAAATGGTTTAGCTGGCATAGGATTGCCGGGCCTGGCTTGGAGAGATGCCAAAGTATTCTTTGAAGCAGTGGCTGAAATGTGTCGAGCTAAGAAATCCGCAGGCTGAAGCAATGTTGGCGATTGAATCTTCCCCCTGTAGCAATAAGCGGCGTGCGTTGGTAATACGTAACTCTAAATAATAGCGCGATGGTGTGGTTTCTAGATGTGATTGAAATAATCGCTCAACACGGCGGCGCGATACGCCGGCGTATGTAGCTAAGTCGTTAATGCCCAGCGGCTCCTCAATGTTGGAGTTCATCAGCTGTAGTAAGGTGCGTAGTGTTTCTGGGTAGTTTTGATTGTCGGTGTTTATGGTGAGGGTTGAACTACTGTTTTCGGTTACCTGGTCGCAGCTCAAAATTTCTCGAATCGCGCGCACTATATCACGCCCCTGTTTTTTCTCTATTAACGACAGCATCATTTCTAAAGCGCTAATCGGCCCGGCACTGGTAGCGTGTTTATCATCAATGATATGTGTTTGTTTTGAAATTTTTACCCGGTTAAAGCGTTCTTGCATAAAAGCATGGTTATCGGGGTGTAGGGCGCATTCTTGATTATCAAGTAGCCCAGCATTGGCTAGTGCAATTGCGCCGTTCCACAATCCGCCAAGTGTGATGTCTCGCTTAGCGGCAGCTTTGAGTTTTGCACTTAAGACGCTGTGTTGATTAAGTGAGCAGCGGTAGCCGCCGCAAACGATAATTATGTCAGCAGCGTTTTCTCCTTCTATAGCTAGCTTGTCAAGCCCCCCATTTGTGTTGATGTCAATTGATAGATCGCTTTTCACTGCCTGGCCGTTTAGGCTAAAAGTAGAGAAGCTAAATTGAGCAAAGCTTCGTACCAGGTTTGCTGTTACCAGTGCGTCAACGGCGGCAGTAAAGGCCATCATTGAGAAGTGTTCAAGCAGTACGAAGGCGACTCGAGTTGGCTGATCATTTTCGCCCTGTAATGACAGAAACGCGCTGTTGGAGTCCCGCATTAAATGGTTAAAGCTGCGTTTATTTTTATATTTATTCATTAGTTCTGTAGCTCAAATAGGTTGTGGTGTTAAGGGCACTATTATGCTAGCTATTTTTGCTGCTTAGTTGTTTCTAATGTTTCTAAATTTGATGGCTATATACTCGGCTTTATTGGCCAGAAGTCAATAACCATTATACCAATATTTATTCGTTATCTCTTACCTAAGTAATGCCGGTAATAGCCTGTGGTTGTATCGATTATTAATTTTATTGTTGATTGTCGCAAATACGCAGATTTGGTCGTATTGGCGCAACTATCCCTTTTTGTTATTGGTTAGCATGGTTTCAACAGCGCTAGTACAAGTTTTTATTGTTCTGGTTTTGGGACATGTTTGTTTAAGCGGGCTGCAAAGCCCAGTATAGAGGTAAGTTATTGTGTTTAATGAAAATAATAAATTAGAAGAATTCGATGGCGAGCTCTGGAATGCCATTCAGGCTGAGAAAGTTCGACAAGAAAAACATATTGAATTAATAGCATCCGAAAATTATACCAGTCCTTTGGTTATGCAGGCCCAGGGTTCAGCATTAACCAATAAGTATGCCGAGGGCTATCCTGGTAAGCGTTATTACGGTGGTTGCGAGCATGTTGACGTGGTGGAGACGCTAGCCATTAGTAGAGCTAAGCAGCTTTTTGGCGCAGATTATGCCAATGTACAGCCGCACTCTGGTTCACAGGCTAATGCCGCTGTTTACATGGCTTTGGTGCAGCCCGGTGATACGATATTAGGTATGAGCTTGGCTCACGGTGGCCACTTAACCCATGGTTCTCATGTCAGCTTTTCTGGCAAGATATATAACGCTGTACAGTATGGCTTGACTGAAACCGGTGAGATCAATTACGCCGAGGTTGAAGCGCTAGCGAAAGAGCATAAGCCCAAGATGATAGTTGCCGGCTTCTCAGCCTACTCTCGCATCGCTGATTGGGCACGGTTCCGCGAAATCGCCGATGCGGTTGGTGCTTATCTTTTTGTTGATATGGCCCATGTGGCGGGGCTAGTGGCTGCTGGCCTGTATCCTAATCCGCTTCCGTTTGCCGATGTAGTAACCACCACGACTCATAAAACATTGCGCGGCCCACGCGGTGGTTTAATTGTGTGTCGCTCTAACCCCGACTTAGAGAAAAAGTTAGATTCGGCTATTTTCCCTGGAGGCCAGGGCGGGCCGTTAATGCATGTCATTGCGGCTAAAGCTGTCGCTTTTAAAGAGGCATTAGAGCCTTCATTTAAAGAGTACCAGGCTCAGGTAGTGGCAAATGCAAAAGCTATGGCGCAAGTATTTATGCATCGTGGTTACGACGTTGTTTCAGGCGGAACAGACAACCATCTATTTCTTCTTAGCCTTATCAAACAGGGGTTAACAGGTAAAGCTGCTGATGCCGCTTTGGGTCAGGCTTTTATTACGGTTAATAAAAATGCCGTCCCTAACGATCCACAATCGCCATTTGTAACTTCTGGTTTGCGTATTGGTTCTCCAGTTATTACTACGCGTGGATTAAAAGAGGCGCAGTGTGCGGAGTTGGCAGAGTGGATCGCAGATATTCTTGATGCTATGCAAGCTGGTGACGCCAGTGAGGCTATTGCTGAAGTGAAAGAAAGAGTCCATTCACTTTGCATGGATTATCCCGCGTACGGATATTCAGTGTCGGCTAATAAGTAGTGTTAGATAAATTTAATCGTTGTATAAAACAGTGAGTGATAGAAATGGCTGTTAGTTTATTCGATATGCTAAAAGTGGGTATTGGACCATCTAGCTCTCATACAGTAGGGCCTATGAAAGCGGCTTATTTATTTGCCGCAGCCTTGCAAGATGCCGGTTTATTAGATGCCGTTGCACGCGTGCAATGTCAGTTGTACGGCTCATTGGGGGCTACAGGTAAAGGGCATGGTTCTGGTCCTGCAGTGTTACTTGGGCTGGAGGGGTTTTTGCCCGAAGAGATAAATCCTGCCATTGTGGTGCCTAGATCAACTGAGATTTGTAAACAATCACAGTTAATGTTGTTGGGCGAGCATTCGGTGGCTTTTGATGAAGCCAGTGATCTTATTTTTCATCGCCAAGAGTCATTGCCGTTTCATGCTAATGGTATGAGTTTTTCAGCCTGGAGTAGTAATGGCGATTTGTTAAATCACCGCGTTTACTATTCAGTGGGTGGTGGATTTGTAGTTGATGAAGATGCCGCAGGTGCGGATCGTATCGTTGAAGACACTACCGAGCTACCTTACCCGTTTCGTACTGGTGCAGAGCTATTGGCGATATGTGAAAGTGAAGATTTGGCTATTGCTGATGTGATGTTTGCCAACGAGCAAGTCTGGCGCACTGAGGATGAAATTACAGATGGCATACTAAAAATCTGGGAGGTCATGAAAGAGTGTGTACAAAACGGTATTCAAAACGAAGGTATTCTGCCTGGAGGTTTAAAAGTTAAACGTCGTGCTGCGGCCTTATATCGCGATCTAAAAAATCGCAGTCGCATGGACATGATTACGCCATCGCTAGGGGCCCTAGATTGGGTCAACCTTTATGCCTTAGCGGTTAATGAAGAGAATGCTGCCGGTGGCCGTATGGTTACCGCACCCACCAACGGCGCGGCGGGCATTATCCCAGCCGTGCTGCATTACTACTGCAATTTTTGCCCTAATGCCAACGACGAAGGTGTGATCCGCTTTCTATTGACGGCAGCAGCAATAGGTATTCTGTTTAAAGAGAACGCCTCCATTTCAGGTGCTGAAGTGGGCTGTCAGGGTGAGGTGGGCTCGGCCTGTGCAATGGCCGCGGCTGGGTTGGCAGAAGCCACCGGTGGCACCCCTCAACAAGTAGAAAACGCTGCAGAGATTGGCATGGAGCACAATCTAGGTCTGACCTGTGACCCTATAGGTGGTTTGGTACAAGTGCCCTGCATAGAGCGCAATGCTATGGCGTCATTAAAAGCGATTAACGCCGCAGCATTAGCGTTACGTGGTGATGGCAAGCACTTTGTCTCCTTGGATAAAGTGATTCTCACCATGCGTGAGACCGGCAAGGACATGCTGGATAAATACAAAGAAACATCTAGGGGAGGTTTGGCTGTCAATATTATCGAATGTTGATAGGTCGATTCGACAAAGCCATTGTTGGGCGTTTGCGCCCGGCATTTAAAGAGGAAACTTATAATGAACAAATACTCGGGTTTTGGCCTATTAAAACACGGCCTAAGTTATCACGAGAACTGGCAGCGGGCATGGCGCAACCCCAAGCCGAAAGCTAAATACGATGTTGTTATCGTCGGTGGCGGTGGCCATGGTTTGGCGACGGCTTACTATCTCGCTAAAGTGCACGGTGTTACAAATATTGCAGTCGTTGAAAAAGGCTACTTAGGGGGCGGTAACACCGCCAGAAACACTACGATTGTGCGCTCAAATTATTTGTGGGATGAATCAGCGCATTTGTATGAGCATGCTATGAAATTGTGGGAGGGCTTGTCTCAAGACCTTAACTACAACGTCATGTTTTCGCAGCGCGGCGTATTGAACCTTGGCCACACGTTACAAGATATGCGTGATATTCAGCGCCGCGTAAATGCCAACCGCCTTAACGGTATCGATGGAGAGGTACTCGACACCCAACAGGTACAAGAAATTGTACCCATCATGGATTGCTCAGCCAATACCCGCTACCCCGTATTGGGTGCTTCTTGGCAGCCCCGTGCCGGTGTCGCCCGCCACGATGCGGTGGCTTGGGGCTATGCCCGAGCAGCGGACGCCTTGGGAGTTGATTTGATTCAGCAATGTGAAGTCGACGATATTATTACCGAAGACGGTGCTGCGGTAGCGGTACACACCAAGCAACACGGTCTCATTAAAGCTGACCGCATCGGTTGCGTGGTAGCGGGTAACTCAAGTGTATTGGCAAAAATGGCTGGTTTTAGCTTGCCGTTAGAGTCGCACCCTTTACAAGCGTTGGTATCCGAACCAATAAAGCCCATCTTAGATACCGTTGTTATGTCAAACCATGTACACGGCTACGTATCACAATCTGATAAAGGCGATTTAGTTATCGGTGCGGGTATTGATGGTTATAACGGTTACGGTCAGCGGGGCTCTTACTCCACTATCGAGCACACTGTACAAGCCATTATAGAGTTATTCCCAATCTTTAGCCGCGTACGTATGAACCGACAGTGGGGCGGTATTGTTGATACCTGTCCAGACGCTTGCCCCATTATTTCAGACACGCCGGTAGAGAACCTGTTTTTCAACTGCGGTTGGGGTACGGGTGGCTTTAAGGCAACACCAGGTTCAGGCCATGTGTTTGCTGCCACTTTGGCGAAAGGTGAAGCACATGAGTTAGCTAAGCCCTTCTCGATGTTCCGTTTTAACGACGGATCCCTAATTGACGAACACGGTGCCGCCGGTGTGGCGCACTAACTGAGGAGCAAGAACATGTTTTATATCTATTGTCCTTATTGCCAAGAGCACCGGGAAGAGGAAGAGTTTCACGCTGCTGGCCAAGCACATATCGCACGCCCAGCAGACCCTGATAACTGCACCGATGAGGAGTGGGGCGACTACCTTTACTTTCGCAAAAACCCCAGAGGTTTACACCACGAAATGTGGGTGCATGCTGCTGGCTGCCGCAAGTTTTTTAATATGACACGCGACACCCAGAGCTATGAAATAAAAGAAGTGTACAAGATGGGCGAGCAGCCACAGATTGTTTCAGAGCAAGATTCGATAGCGAGGGGTACAGCATGACACAGAACAACCGCCTTTCTAGCGGTGGCCGCATCGATCGCAGCCAACCGCTGACTTTTACCTTTAATGGCAAACAGTACCAAGGCTTTAAAGGGGATACCGTGGCGTCGGCTTTACTTGCTAACGGCGTTGATATCGTCGGCCGTAGTTTTAAATACAGTCGCCCACGGGGTGTGATTGCTGCCGGTGCAGAAGAGCCAAATGCGATACTGCAAATGGGGGCGACCGAAGCAACGCAAGTGCCCAATGTGCGAGCCACGCAGCAAGAATTGTTTGATGGCTTAGTGTGCCAAGTGACTAATGGCTGGCCCAGTGCCGAGTTTGATGTTATGGGTTTAGTAGGTAAAGCAGGGGGCAGCTTTATGCCACCGGGTTTTTACTACAAAACCTTTATGTACCCGCAGTCTATGTGGGACACCTACGAAAAATGTATTCGTAAAGCCGCGGGTCTTGGGCGTTCGCCACGGGAGAACGACCCCGATATTTACGATCACATTAACCAGCATGTTGACGTTATGATTGTTGGCGGTGGTGCTGCTGGACTTGCCGCAGCATTAAGTGCATCGCGCAGTGGGGCGCGTGTGATTTTGGCCGATGAGCAAGCCGAGCTAGGCGGTAGCTTGCTGCACGCCAGTGAGAGCATCGACGGCCGTCCCGCCTCAGAGTGGGCCGCAGAAGTGATTGCTCAGCTAGAAGCTTGTGACAATGTGCAATTATTGCCGCGTTCAACGGTTAATGGCTATCACGATCATAACTTCTTGACGATACACCAGCGCTGCACCGATCATCTTTTAGATTGTGCGCCTATAGGCCAGGCTAGGCAGCGTATGCATCGCGTGCGTGCCAAGTGGGTGGTATTGGCAACTGGCGCACATGAGAGGCCATTGGTGTTTGCTAATAACGATGTGCCAGGTTGCATGTTGGCCTCGGCGGTTACCACCTATATTAAACGTTATTCGGTAGTTCCGGGTGAGCGATTAGTGTTGATGACCACTAATGATAGTGCTTATCAAGCAGCCTTTGATTGGGCCGAAAGTGGTAGATTTGTGGTGGCCATAGTTGATACCCGAGCCCATCCAGGTGGCGATGTTATCGACGAGGCAAATAGGCGTGGCTTGAAGGTTATTGCCGGCAGTGCAGTGATTGAAGTAAAGGGCAGTAAACGTGTAACGGGCGTATCTGTATCGGCTATTAATCAGCTAGGTGATAAAGCGCTGGGGCCGGTAAAACATTTAACCTGCGATACCGTTGCTAGCTCAGGTGGCTGGAGCCCCGCAGTGCATCTTTCTTGTCATACAGGCAGTCGCCCGGTGTGGCGCGACGATGTTATCGGCTTTGTGCCTGGTAATAGCCAGCAAAAGCAGCTCACAGCAGGTGCCATTAACGGTACCGCAGCTCTTAGCACATGTTTGCAAGAAGGTTTTCAGGCGGGCCGTGAAGCCGCGATTAATGCCGGCTTTGATACTGTACCTAGCATTAGCTTACCCAAGGTTGATGAGCGGCATATTGGGGCGGCGATGGCCTTATTTCACATTCCGCATAGCAAGCCTACAAGCAGGGCGCCAAAACAGTTTGTCGATTTTCAGACTGATGTGACGGCAGCGGGTATCGAAATCGCCACCCGTGAAGGCTATGAATCTATCGAGCACGTTAAGCGTTACACCGCCATGGGCTTTGGTACCGACCAAGGCAAGCTGGGTAATATTAACGGCATGGCGATTGCCGCTAAATCGATGAACAAAACAATTCCTGAAACAGGCACTACAATTTTCCGCCCCAACTACACACCGGTTACCTTTGGCGCTGTTGCCGGCCGCCACTGTGGTGAGTTATTTGATCCTAAACGCTACAGCGCCATGCATAGCTGGCACTTAAAAAACGGTGCCTTATTTGAGGATGTTGGCTTGTGGAAACGCCCTTGGTACTTCCCGCAGGCGGGTGAGTCTATGCAAGAATCACTTAACCGTGAGTGTAAGGCGGCTCGTGAGGGAGTGGCCATCTTAGATGCCTCGACCTTAGGTAAAATCGATATACAGGGTAAAGATGCGCGTGAATTTTTAGGCCGTATCTACACCAACGCTTGGGCAAAGCTTGCCATCGGCAAATGCCGCTACGGCCTAATGTGTGGTGAAGATGGCATGGTGTTTGATGATGGTGTAACTGCTTGCTTAGCTGATGATCACTTTGTGATGACCACCACCACCGGCGGTGCCGCCCGCGTGTTGGAATGGTTGGAGCTGTATCACCAAACCGAATGGCCCGAGATGGAGGTTTACTTTAATACCGTGACCGACCAGTGGTCGACTATGACTATCTCTGGCCCTAACAGCCGCAAGCTGTTGTCGGAGTTGACGGGTGATATTGATTTAAGCCGCGATGCTTTTAAATTTATGGATTGGCATGAAGGCACGGTAGCGGGTGTGCCAGCACGTGTATTCCGTATCTCTTTTACCGGCGAGCTGTCGTTCGAGGTTAATGTGCCGGCTAACTATGGCCTTTATGTTTGGGAGAAGGTTTTTGAACACGGCGCTAAATATAACCTGACCCCTTACGGTACAGAAACTATGCACATATTGCGTGCCGAAAAAGGTTTTATTATTGCCGGCCAAGATACTGACGGCTCAGTCACTCCTATCGACTTAGGGATGGACTGGTGTGTGAGTAATCAAAAACCATACAGTTACATTGGTAAACGAGGTATGAACCGCGAAGATTGTTTACGTAAAAATCGTAAACAATTAGTGGGCCTTAAAACCAAGCGTAGTGATGTGGTTATACCCGAAGGTTCACAGGCGGTTGCTGACCCTAATGAGCCAGTGCCGATGACGATGTTGGGGCATATCACCTCTAGCTACTACAGCGCTTGTTTGGGCAGAAGTATTGCCATGGGCATGATACGCGATGGGTTCGAACGCATGGGGCAGACGGTTTATTACCCGCAGCCCGATGGTTCCGTTATCGAAGCGGAGATTTGCAGCCCAATATTCTTAGATCCGAAGGGAGAGCGTCAAAATGTCTGATGTTACAAATGTAGAAGCTAGTAGCCCGGTACAGGCTGGTGAACAGGCCGCTAAACCACAGGTGGCTGTGATGAACTTATTAGCTGGAGAAGGCCCGCGGGCAGACAGCCCCTTAGCTCACGCTGAGTTGGGGGCGATTGCCAAACAAAGTGATGCTAAGGGTGGGGTCTGCCTGCAAGAGCTGAAGTTATTGGGGCATCTTGTGTTACGGGGTGACCCTAACAATCAAAGCTTTGTTGCTGGAGTTACTAAGGTTTTAGGCGTTGCCTTACCGGCTGCTCTTAAAACTGAAGTGATTGGTGAGTTATCAGTGCACTGGGTTTCGCCTGACGAATGGTTACTTATTATGCCGGCAAAGCAGGCGTTTCAACTAGAGCGCGAGTTGCGCGCAGAATTAACAGGTCACTATGCCATTGTTAATGTCTCAGGAGGCCAGACGGTTCTTCGCCTAACGGGGCCAGATGTCGATAAAGTACTGTGCAAATCCACGCCTTATGATGTGCATGAACGTAACTTTCCGGTGGGCAAAGTGGTGACGTCGGTATTTGCCAAGAGTCAGGCAGTGATCAGTCGCTCGGGGGAGGAGGCCTGGGATTTAGTTGTTCGGCGCAGCTTTGCCGACTATCTGTGGCTATGGCTGCAGGATGCATCAGCCGAATATGGCTTACAGATTAAGGGGTAAGCCTTGAGCCCAGTTCTGATCTGGGCTGTCATTAGCATAGATCCCTAGCTGTTTATCAATAGGTCTCGCTGTTTGCCTGCTTTTGCAGGCTTTTTTTTGTTAGTTATATAAGATGATTCTAATTTAGGTTAATCTAATGTAGTATGGTAACTCAATAGGATTAGTGGTGAGGGCGATTTGTGTCAGAACAGGCTATTGATATTAGTAAGCTGGAACAGCACGCCCAAGAGGCAGCTGATCTATTAAAACAATTGGCCAATAAGCACCGCTTAATGTTGTTGTGCTTATTGATTGATCAAGAGTTATCAGTGAGTGAGCTTAATGCGCATACGGCGCTTAGCCAGTCGGCGCTGTCTCAGCACTTGGCTAGTTTGCGAGCTGCGGGTTTGGTGGCTACCAGGCGTGAGTCGCAAACTATTTATTACCGATTAAGTGGCGATGAGGCGATAAAAATCATCGCCGTTTTAAAATCTATTTATTGTCCGTAACAGGGCCTTAGGAGTCAGTGATGAATTATAAGCGTATAGATGCCAAGCAGTTTAAAGCGCTGCAAGAGACTAAGCCGCAGCTGTGTGTAGTAGATGTGCGCAGTGCCGCCGAGGTGAATAATGAATGTTTAGCAGGCAGCCTGCATTTGCCCCTGCATGATTTTAACGATAGCAGTTTAGCGCAGTTGTTAAGCAGTACAGAGCGCAGCGAGGGTGAGGATATTTACTTGCTCTGTGGCAGCGGCCAGCGCGCGCAGATGGCGGTTAGCCAGTTAGCTGATAAAGCGGAGTGTTGTGTCGTCGTTGAGGGTGGTATTGCCGCGTTAAAACAGGCCGGTGCAGCACTAGAGCAGGGTACTAGCAAGGTGATATCGCTGGAGCGGCAAGTGCGCATAGCGGCGGGCAGTTTGGTATTAGTGGGGGTAGTGTTGGGTAGCCAATTGACGCCGTATTTTTATGCTTTGTCGGCTTTTGTGGGGGCGGGCTTAGTATTTGCGGGTATCACCAACACCTGTGGTATGGGTATACTGTTGTCACGTATGCCTTGGAACCAGGCGAAGTAAATTTTACAACCACAAGTGTTAACGCAATGCCTATAGAGTTTGAACGTTACAGCAAAGTTTTTGACCGAGTTATGGTGGGCTTAAGCAAAGAGCGCCAAGAAACCAAAGAAATGGTGCGCACCTTTTTTGAAGCCCTAACCCAAAAACTGCCCAATGGTCGCAAGCCGGAAGCACATGAAATACGCGCAGCCATAGAGCAGCTAAAAGACGTGCATAAAATCGCGGCATTGTTGTTGCTGGCTATCACTCCAGGCAGTGTCGTAACTGTGCCTATGCTTTGTGCCTTTGGCCGTCGTTTTGGTATAGAGGTTTTGCCCAGCTCTTTTCAAAGTAATGAGCCGGCTTTGGCGCCCACCCCCGAGGCGCTGGAGGAGGCAGGCCAGCAGCTAGAGCAGGGTGTTATTGCAGAGGCTAAGCCCGAGCCCGAGCCCGAAGACACGCCGCCCTCAGTCTGAGCGGCTGCTGCCTATGCGCAGCTCCCCATCCTTAATATGAAACAGCGGCGTGTAGAGGTTGGCCAAATAAGGGCTAAGGCTCTCACCCTGCAGGTTATACAGCAGTTTATCGGCCCAGGCCTCTGAGGCCGAGTAATCACACTTAAACCCACCGCGCACCAGCTGGCCATGATGATAAAAATTATGGGGTATATAGCGTATGTGTATACAGGGTACGTGATAATGCCACCAGCGATTAGAAGGCAGCAGGTAATAGCCGTGGCGATATTGTAGTGCCAGCACCCTATAATTGGGGTGGGGTTGTGTTTTGTGGGGTGGATCAGATACCAGTGGGTTTTTGCTTAGCGCCTTGGCGTTTTGCTGCCTTATTGCTTGCCCAAGTAGTGCCCGTGGCATTTTTATAATCAGGTAGGCGCTATCGTTGCCCTTGTGTATATACAGTTGCTGGCTGCTAATGTCGGCTAGTGGGATGGCTAGGTACTTAGCTTGTCGGTTGAGTAGCAGCACGGCAATAAAGCCTATGATAAAAGCTACTATCAGCATTTCGCGGGGCCTGTTGACCAGCCAGCGTATGAGGCGCTGGCTGCCGCGGAGCAGGGGGCTAATGGCGGCTTTCATGTTAGTGCCGGGGTAGGGCTAAGCTAGCTGTTTTTATCGTCGGTACCCATATAAATCGCTAAGGGGTCTTGGGTGGGGGCGCTTTCAAAGCAGCTTAACGAGTTAAAAAACAGTGAGAACAACTCGGCCTGCGAGTTTACATCCAGTTTTTTATAAATATGTTTGCGGTGGCGGCGTAGGGTTTCTATAGAAATATTCAGTTTTTCAGCCGCTACATCGGTGCTACAGCCTTGTAGGGTAAGGCCTAGTACGTCTTTTTCACGGCCGGTTAGCAGTGAGCGGCCAAACAGGTCAAAGGCCTGGTTGATATTTTTTTCAAAGCCGGGGGCGACATAGCTTTCATCCACGGCCCTTTCAGCCAAATTGGTTAGCTTGGCATGTTGCAGTGCCAGCTCTCTAATTGTGGGCTCTATAGCGCGGAAAAAATCTAGCTCTTGTTCGCTAAAACGCGGCGAACCTTGGTTGCGCATCAGGGAAATTTGCAGGGAAGTGCCTTCGTCCAAATCTATCATAAAGGCGATTTCATCGGCGGTATCGCACTGGGCGTAATAGCTGCGGTAGTAATCGCTTTGTTGAAAGCCTCTAACACTCAATTCGGTCATGCGGTACAGCCCTTCGGGCTGTTGGTTATTAACAGCAGCTAAGTAAAAAGGGTCTAGCTGGTAGGAGCCGTCTATATAGTTATCTATTTGTGCGCGGCGTTCTTTTTCGTTGATCTGAAAATACAGTGCCTTGGGGGTAAGGTCGCGTCTATAAAGCCAGACCTGCGGATAATCTATAGCGACAGACTGAGCCAGCTGTTTTAGCAGTTCTGGGAAAAAATTATCAGTGGTTAGCTCGGCTATGGCTTCAGCCAGCTGTTTGTTCCATGCCTCTAATGCCGGGTTAGCGAGGGGGGGCTGGGTGCTCATAGTATAGGGCTCCTAGTAAAAAACAGGGCGCTATAAAGAGTGTTATTTATGAATAAGAGTGTAATACATCGCATGATTGGTCTCATTTAGAAGCAAGCAATTTACGCTGCCAGCTTTTTAAAGTCAAACTTACATTGCGCTGGCATATACCCAGTTTGGGTCATATTGCGCGTCATTTAATGACAGCTTGATAAAAATAATTGAGATCAGTAAGGCTTAAGAAAGGTCTTTAATTTCAGGGGCTTAACGGGGGGTTTTAACTGCTTTTTCGGCCTTTTTATAGGCTGGGCGGCCGGTAGTATGCCCTAGCTTGGGTATATAAAAAGGCTTTGGGCTGAGTATACTGAGCGCTCTTAGATTAAGATCCATGCGATTTTTTTAATAGATCGCTAGTAAAGCTTTTTAGCCATGAGTTAATAACCAGCTATGCTAAGTTTATTAACTCATTGCGCAGGTAAGCGAGTATGAGTTCATGGATTTCTTCGTAATATTATTAAGGTGAAGATATGGATACGAAACAAATGCAACAAGATGCTAAAGACCATTTGTGGATGCATTTTACCCGTATGGGGACGTATAAAAAACAAGATGTTCCTGTTATTACTCATGGTGAAGGTTGCTATGTGTATGACACTAACGGCAAAAAATACATAGACGGCTTAGCTGGCTTATTTACCTCGCAATTGGGCCACGGCCGTAAGGATATAGCCAAGGCTATAGCCGAGCAAACTGAAAAGTTAGGCTTCTTTCCTATTTGGAGTTATGCCCACCCCGGCGCTATAGAGTTAGCCAAGCGTATAGCTGACTACGCCCCCGGTGATTTAAACCGTGTATTTTTCACTAGTGGTGGCGGCGAAGCAGTAGAAGCCGCGTGGAAATTAGCGCGTCAATATTTTGCAGAAATCGGTGAGCCTGGTCGTTATAAAGTTATTGCCCGTAACCTGGCATATCACGGTACTAGCTTTGGTGCATTGTCTATAAATGGTGGTGCAACTATTAAGGGTGTATTTGAGCCTTTAGTGCCTGGTGCTCGCCACGTAGAAAACACCGGCTTATACCGCAGCCGTCACGCGGTAAACTGCGACAACATGGAAGAGTTTGCGGAAGAGTGTGCGTTGGATATAGAACGCGCCATAGAGTTTGAAGGCCCCGATACAGTAGCGGCAGTATTTCTTGAGCCCATACAAAACGTGGGTGGTTGCTTGTTACCGCCTGAGGGTTACTTTAAGCGTATACGTGAAATCTGTGACAAGTACGGCGTACTATTGGTTTCTGACGAGGTTATCTGTGCCTTTGGTCGTCTAGGTTATATGTTTGGCTGTGAGCGTTTTGAATACATGCCTGACATCATCACCTGTGCTAAAGGTATCACCAGTGGTTTTGTACCTATGGGTGCCATGATCACCAGAGACTTCTTAATGGAGCCTTTCTTGGATGACGACAAGATTTTCTTACACGGCTCTACCTTTGGTGGCCACCCTGTTGCCTGTGCGGCAGCCTTGGCTACGTTAGATGCTTTTGAAAAAGAGAATATTCTAGAAAACGTACGCAATAACGAAGCGCTATTTAAATCTGAGCTCAATAAACTAACCGAGCTACCTATAGTGGGTGAAGTGCGCGGTGCCGGTTACTTCTACGGTATAGAGCTGGTTAAAGATAAAGCCACTAAGCAGATGTTTACTGAAGCAGAGTCAGAAGCCATCTTGTTTAAGTTTTTATCACCACGCCTGTATGAAGAAGGCCTGATGTGTAGAACCGATGACCGTGGTGAGCCGGTAGTGCAATTGTCACCACCATTAACAGCTGGCCCTGATGAAATACGCGAGATGGTAGATATTCTATACCGTGTTATTTCTGAAGCCGTTGAAAAAGTAGAGGCCCTAAAGGCAAAAAAGCCTGAGGCACTCAGCGCCTAATAAACGTTTGATCAAAACAGTGCTGCAATAAAATAGCACTAACAAAAAAGGCAAGCCGTGTTTACAGGGCTTGCCTTTTTTTATTGCTGCTGCAAATAGCTGTGGGCCATGGCAGCTTAGTAGTAGCGTAAATCTTCTACCTTGCCCCAAAACACGCGGTAAGAATACAGGGTGTAGGCAAAGATAGTGGGCACCACCACAATCGCGCCCCAAAAAATAAAGTTTAGCGACTCCGCCGCCGCCACTGCCTGCCATATGGTTAACTGGCCCGGTACTATATAGGGGAAGAAGCTAAAACCTAAGCCAAAAAAACTCAAACTAAAAATCAATATGCACATAATAAAGGGCAGGCTTTGGCGCTTGCCGCGGTGCAGTGTCATACGCTTTAGCATTAAGTAGCAGGCTATAAATAGCGTGATACAAATCACCGGTATAGGCAGTAACAGCAGCGCGTGGGGCATTTCAAACCATTTGTCGTATACCGAGGGGTAGAGTAATAAGTTAAAAAATGATGCCAAGATAATCCCTATAAAGGCTATGCCTAGGGTGTGCTTGCACTGCTGTATGGCTTTGCGCTGTAGCTCACCTTCGGTTTTCATAATTAGCCAGGCCGAGCCTATAAAACAATAGGCCGCACTGACCCCCAGGGCGCTGAGCATAGCAAAGAGATAGCCGTGCAGTGATTGGTCAAAGCCATTCACATACATACCCAGCATATAGCCCTGTGCCAGTGAGGCCAGCAGCGAGCCGCCCTTAAAGGCTTTATCCCAACTGGGTTTGTGGCTAAAGCTGGCCTTGGCTCTAAAATCAAAGGCTACCCCGCGCAAAATTAAACCGATTAGCATAACTGCGGCGGGTAAATACAAGGCCTTTAAAATCATGCTGTGGGCGCTGGGAAAAGCGATAAGCAATAAGCCTATGGCCAATACCAGCCAGGTTTCGTTGGCATCCCAAAAGGGGCCTATAGAGGCGATCATGGTATCGCTATGCTCTTGGTGATTGAGCGGCAGCAAAATGCCTACCCCCAAATCATAGCCATCGAGTATGGCGTACATTAATGTGGCTAGCCCCATAAGGCTAACAAAAATAATTGCCAGCGTGTGTTGATCAAGCATGTGAAGGCTCCTTATTGTTTGGGCTAAGCTTGCCGTGTTCTTCGTCGCTAATTTCTTCTATCTCTATGGCGCGGCGTGCCATTACAAAAATAGTGTGCAAGTAGGCAACCAATAAAAAGGCATACACAATAAGATACATAGCTAGTGAAATGCCCACATTAGCTGGGGCTATATCGGTGGCGGCTTCGGCAGTGGTTAGTACCCCCGATACCAGATAAGGTTGGCGACCAATTTCGGTTACATACCAGCCTGCCAGAGTGGCCAGCCAGCCGGAAAAGCTCATGGCGACTAAGGTTTTTAGCAACCAGCGCGGCAGCATAGGTTTGCGTGCCAGCTGTATTCTTGCGCACCAGGCTACGGCTATCATTAATACCCCTAAGCCCACCATCACCCTAAAGGCAAAAAATACGGGTTTAACTGGCGGGTGCTGGCCTTCAAATTCATTCAGCCCTTTTATTTCGCCCTCTAAATCGTGGGTTAAAATAAAGCTGGCCATTTTGGGTATGGCAATTTCAAAATGGTTGCGCTTTTCTTGTTCGTCGGGGATGGCGAATAATAATAGCGGCGCACCTTTTTCGGTGTGCCATACCCCTTCCATGGCAGCGATTTTTTGTGGTTGATGCTCTAGGGTGTTAAGGCCGTGAAAGTCACCGACCAAAGCCTGCATGGGCGCTAAAATCATTGCCGCGGTTAAGCTAACTTTTAAGGTTAGCCGTGGCGCCCGTTTAACATCTCCGCGCAATATGCGGTAAGCACTGAGGCCAGCCACTAAAAACGAAGCTGTTAATGCCGAAGCTAACAACATATGGCTAAAGCGGTAGGGAAAAGATGGGTTAAAAATGATGGCTAGCCAATCGGTGGGGTACACCACGCCATCACGCAGCTCAAAGCCAGTGGGGGTTTGCATCCAGGAATTAAGCGATAAAATCCAAAACGCAGATAGGGTGGTGCCCAAGGCAACTATGGCCGTAGCTAGGGTATGAATTTTAGGCGGTACGCGTTTAATACCAAACAGCATAATGCCTAAAAAGGTTGCTTCTAAAAAGAATGCGGTGAGCACCTCGTAACCCAATAAAGGGCCGGCTATATTGCCCACTCGTTCCATAAAACCTGGCCAGTTAGTGCCAAATTGAAACGACATGGTAATACCGCTAACCACGCCCAGGGCAAAGGTAAGGGCAAATATTTTTACCCAAAACCTATAGGCGCGCATCCACACTGGGTCGCCGGTTTGGTCGTAACGTATTTTAAAAAATAGCAAAAACCAGCACAGGGCAATGGTGATAGTGGGAAATAAAATATGAAAACTAATATTGGTCGCAAACTGTATGCGCGACAATACTATCGTATCTAACATGGCTAGCTCCGCTCATTAACACAAGACACTTGCCACCGAGGTGGCGGAAAAGAAAAAACGTAGGTGGTAGGCTTACTTGCGACTGGAGTCGCTAAGCAGCTTGGCTTTCATATCCAGCACTTTACCCACGCCTGCACCCAGCTTCATTAGGGTGTTGAGCTTTTCTGGGCTCATAGTTTGCAACTCGGCAGCCCAGTGGGTGATGGTTTCCAGCAGGTCGTGTATTTCACGCATTTTTTCTTGGGCGTAGGCCTCTTGCTCATTAGCGGGCTCATCTAAAATGGTGGCGCGCAGCAGCGATAGGGTGGGGTCCATCTCGCGTTTGCGACGCTCTTCAAATACGCGCTGGGCCATCTCCCAAATACTCCCGGCCGGGCCGTAGTAGTCTTTGCGGTCGCCGGGTATATGATGCACCTGTACTAAGCGCCAAGACTGCAGCTCTTTAATACCCATGCTGACATTGCCGCGGGAAATATTAAGGGTTTCCGATAAGGTCGTGGCACTTAGCGGCTCGGGCATAATAATCATCAGCCCATACATTTGCCCTATGGTGCGGTTAAAGCCCCAGCGGCTGCCCATCTCGCCACAGTGCATCACAAAGCTTTCGATTTTGGAGGTCATTTGCATGGTGCTTAGCGCTCAACTTATAAAGTTTCAGAAATTTCTGAAACTTTATAAGTAAGGCTGATTTAAGTCAATGCTTTTCTGTGTTGGCTGGCCATTAAATTTCGCTATGTGCGGCTATGCAGGCAGGGGAGTAACAGATTAAGCTGACCTTAAAAGCACAACACAGCCTAGGCTGGGTGAACTTTTAGTGCGGTTAATTTGTCTTATGGTTTTAGTTTTAGCAAAGGTGTTTAGCTTGTTATGAAGAAGTCTTCTGTGCTGGGTTTGATTGTTGTTGTAGTGGCGCTAGTGGCAGCGCTGTCGTATTGGCAATTGCAGCAAGGTGTGGAACCAAGCAAGCCGCCAGCCCCGCAACTGGCCCCCGAGCCTGAGCCCGCGCCTGTAATGCGCAAAGAGCCCGAGGCCCTTGAGCCCGTCGCTGAGCCTGAGCCAGACCCCAATGCAGACCTATTGCCGCCACCGGTCAGCTTGGATAGCAGTGACGAAGACGTTAAGGCCTTGGCCGAGTCCCTTGCTCCCTCATTAAAAGCCTGGCTACAACCCCAGCAACAGCTGCGCAAATGGGTGGCCACGGTAGATATGATGGCCGACGGCAGCTTCCCCCGTAAATACCCAGCATTGGTCTATCCCTTGGGCAAGTTTGAAGTTGAAAAAAACAATGGCGTATTGCGTGCCAGCGAGTCTAACAATAAGCGCGTCGACGCTTTAGTGAAGGCGGTAACGGCCATAGACCCGCAATTACTGGCCCGGTATTACCGTTACTGGCAGCCGCTATTAGATAAGGCTTACAGCGAACAGGGCCGCTCAGAGTTGTTTTCAGATCGCTTGATGAAAAGCATAGAGCGTATTATCACCCTAGAGCCCGCGCCACTGCGCGCCGAGCTGGTACAGCCCCATGTGTTTTACCGCTACAAAGACGAAGCCTTAGAAAAACGCAGCGACCTGGATAAAATGATTTGGCGCTTAGGTCGCGACAATCAAAAGGCTTTGCAGGCGTTTTTAACGGAGTTTAAGCAGCAATTATAACGGCTAGGGCTATAGTAGCCTGGACTTTGCCGCGGTTATTTAGAGCTGGAGATTTAGCAGCTCTTTAGCTCTCAGCACTACCGGCATATCCACCATCTTGCCTTGAAATTCTATAGCCCCTAAGCCTAATTCTTCGGCAGCTGCAAAAGCTTCAATGAGTTTGTGCGCATTTTCAATTTCATCGGCAGTGGCTGCCAGCCCGGTATTGATTATGCCTACTTGCTTAGGGTGTATGCAAAAGGCACCCACCATGCCCAGTTGCTTGGCTATGCTGATAGCAGCGCTAAAAGCTTCACTGTTGTTGTAATCTGCAATAGATCCCGGAAAACCCAGTGGGCTAATGCCCGCACGGCGACAGGCAAAGGCGATCATTTGGCTAGGTAGCATTAGTGTGGTGGTATTGGGGCGCATATAGGCTGTAGCACAAAAGTCTTCCGAGCCTAAAGTCATGGCGACTAACCTTGGGTGGGCTGTGGCGATCTCGTCTAGTCTAGGTAAAGCGTCTACCGATTCAATTAAGGCTAGCAAGCGTGTGTGGCCAGCAGTCATATTATTAAGCGTCTCCAATTCATCAACTTGCTTAGCGATTGTTTGTATGTCTGTTGCTGATTCCACTTTAGGTATGACTAGCGCATCAACATGAGGGCTGATGGCTGCTATTAGATCTTTTGTTACATGATCTACGTCTTGATTAATACGTACCAAGGTGGCGGTGCCAGCTTTTTGTAGTTTTTTTGCGGCGTTAATAAGTTGTTCGCGTGCTATTTTTTTTTGACTGCTAGGTACGCTATCTTCCAAATCTAAAATAATCGCATCGGCACCGCGTGTGTGGGCTTTGTCTATAAGTTGCTGCTGATGGCCGGGTACGAATAGCAGCGAACGCCAGCCGGGATATACCGGATTATTAGCACTCATGATCAAGCTCCGCCGTTATTTGCATGCACAGAGCATTGTCTTTATCTATAGTCCACAAATGTAACACTCGGTTTTGCAAGCAGCCCTGTAATTTAAAGGGGTGAATATCAAAGGTGGGGCGTAGCGCTTTAAAATTAAAGCGTTTGATTTTTACCTTAGGGTAGTACTGAGCTGCAGCATTTAAAAGTAGCGTCACTAGCAAGGGGCCGTGTACTACTAGGGCGGGATAACCTTCCTCTTCCATAGCGTAATTTCTATCGTAATGTATACGGTGTGCATTATAGGTAAGCGCCGAATAGCGAAACAGCAGCACTTGATTGGCGCTAAAGTCTAGCGAAAATTCTGCGTTATGGTTGGGTGATTTGGCAGCTGGTAGCGGCGATCCAGGTGGTGGTTGCTGCCGGTAAACAATAGACTGAGTTTGTCTGATACAAAGCTCTTGTTGTTGAAAGGTTTCGTGCCCCACAGTCACAAAAGCTAACAGGCCAGTACTGCCCTCTTTGATATTAATTTCTTCAATAGTAGATTTACGTTTTGCTTCTACACCTAGGGTAAGCGGTTTAATGGTTTCAACTTCGCCTGCTGCCCACATGCGTCTAGGTAAGGGGACAGGGGGTAAGAAACCGCCTTTATTAGGGTGGCCATCAAGGTCTGTTAAAGATGATTTCGGTGTATCTAGAAAATACAACCAGTCCCAAAAAGCGGGCAGTGCTGCGCCTTGAGAGGGGGAGTAAGAGTGATCTAGCGCTGCAGCTAGAGCTTGGGCAGAAAATGGGTTCAGGTTATCTTTTTTAACTTGGGTTTTGCCTACCCAGCAATTTAAATGCTCGATATTGATAGCCGTCATAGCAATCCTCGCTTGTTATTATTGTTTTAGCTGGTTAGTTATTATGCGCTGTTAGCTTGCCGCAATTATGCCTTTGTCATGTAATTTCCCAATCTGGCTACTGTCTATGCGCAGTATTTCCGATAATATTTCATCGGTATGCTGGCCTAGGGTGGGGGCGGGTTGTGCGGGTAGCCGATCAAACAATGAAAAATCCCAAGGTGCACCAGCGGCAAGGTAGCTGCCTACATTTGCTTGTTCTATGTTATTAAACATGGGATTGTTGGTAGAGCATTCGGGGTCGTTAGCAACTAATTCATTAATAGATTGGTAGCGGCTCCAGCAAACCCCGTGTTGATTAAAGCGGGATTGAATAGTATTAAATGTTTGTGCGGATATATAAGCCTCTAGGCATTCAGCTATTTGTTCACGGGCGATAAACCTGTCACCTTCTTGAGAGAAATCTAAGTTTAGCTGTGTAGCTAAATCAAGCATTTGTTGCTGGCTATCCGTGGCTAAGCATAATGACTGCCACTGTTTAGGGGTTAAACCTATCACCATAATGCGGTGGTGATCACTGGTAACAAAATCACGCCCAAAAGCGCCAAATAAATAATTACCATAGCGAGGGCGCTGCTCGCCCAATTGAGCTTCGGCAATAAACCCTAAGTGGCTCATGGTAGCCATGGCAGCATCGGCTAAAGCCAGTTTTATATGCTGGCCTTCTTTATTAATGCGTCTATGGCGTTCGGCGGCTAATAAGCCTAGGGCTGCCATTTGCCCGGTAATACAATCCCATGCGGGTAGTACATGATTAGTTGGGTCTTGGCTTTGCTCGCTACCCGTAAGAAACGGAAGGCCCATGCTAGGGTTAACCGTATAGTCCACTGCTGAGTTACCGTGGCGGTCCCCCTGAATAGTCAGCTGAATTAGGTCCGGCCTATGCTGTTTAAGCTCTTCGTAGTCTAACCACCCCCGCGCTGGGAAGTTGGTTAACAGCATGCCAGCGTTATCACCTTCAGCGCTTATAAGTTGTTTTGCCAACTCTGCTCCTTCAGGTGTACGAAAGTTAATGGCGATAGAGCGTTTTGATTTATTTAGCCCGTTCCAAAATAAACTGACATTGTGCTTGGTAACTGGCCAGCGGTGATAATCTAAACCGCCATTAATTGCATCTATACGAATGACGTCGGCTCCTAGTTGCGCCAGCGTCATGCCCCCCAGAGGTGCTGCCACAAAGGCAGAAGCCTCAATGACGCGCATACCAGTAAGAATATTTTTCATTCTTTATCCCTGTATTTTTATAAAATTATTAGCTCGGGCGTAGTATTTATTAATGCTGCTAATTGTTTTTGAGCAAGAATAGAGTAGTTAAAAAGGGCAGTCTATATAAGCTGTTCTTATTTCGAGTATTGATAAGGGGAATAGTGGGGTGGTTTTAAATGGCTGTTTAAAAATCAAAATCACCAGTTTTCCGTAACTTTGAATGTATTTCGTAACTTTTATAGGCTTGTTTGGCGTTTTAAAAGCTGTTAGGTGATTAAGATATTTGATTGTAGTTTTTTTTCACAACTACATTATTTCAGTATTTGCTACTAGTTAAAACAATTGATCAGGTATGTGGTTTAGGTGGTTTTTTAAGAAGTTAGTCGTTTTTTTGTGGGTTTTTTAGTTGTGTTTTATTTTTACATTAAAAAAAATCGGTTTTTGTGAAATATTACCAAAAGTAAATTTGTTGCTAGTCGGAGTTTGCAGTTTAAAAAATACCTGGGCTATAGTCTATCGGTCTGGTGGAAACAGGGTGTTGATGTAATTTTATTTTGTCTAAAAATTATAAAACATCCTTGGTTACCAGCAGTGTTTGAATAACTACTTAAAACAATAATTAATAAATAAGGGTTATTACATTGTCCGATAATTCAGCCGTTTCGTTTTTATACGCAAAAGAAATTCTCTCTAAGGGGCAGCAGTGCCTCTCTAAAGCTTATGCCTATATTAAGTCGCAGTGTATGGATGGCGAGGGTAAGTTGTCATCTGAGTTGCTGGATAATTATCAATACAGCGCTTATGAGTTGGCTTATTGCTCGGCAGAGTTTTCAGCTGCCAGCTTTTTGATTGATTATGCTGAAAAGCTACATAAACAGAAAAGCGGCGGCCAAGACATTATTTACGAACAGCGTATAGCTATGATGTTTTGTGCTGAGGTAGTGCAAAATGCGCGCTCTAAGCTCTCCCTGCGGTTACTTGATTACGGCATATCAGCTGCATTATATGAGCAAACATTAAATCACCCAGAGCTAAACTTATTTTGCCAAGAGCAATTACAAACTTGCCATTACGTCGCACTTGGTGAGCAGCTGATACAGCAAGAAGGTTATATTGCTGATCCCCAGTTAGGGGAAGATATCAATATTATGCGCGAGGCTTTTCAAAAATTCAGCACTGATGTGGTGATGCCTTTAGCAGAGCATATTCATCGTGAAGACTTACTGGTCCCCAATGAAATATTACAGCCTTTGGTGGATATGGGCTGTTTCGGTCTTTCCATACCAGAGCAATATGGTGGCCTACAGGCCGATGGCGAAGAAGATACTATGGGGATGATAGTGGTCACAGAGGAACTGTCACGCGGATCCCTGGCTGCAGCAGGCAGTTTAATTACTAGGCCAGAAATTTTATCCAGGGCTTTACTGGCTGGAGGTACAGAAGCACAAAAACATTATTGGTTACCCAAGTTAGCCAGTGCCGATCCGTTTTGTGCAGTAGCGATTACCGAGCCAGACTATGGGTCGGATGTAGCTAGCATGAAATTAAAGGCCGAGCGAGTAGCAGGTGGCTGGTTGCTCAATGGTGCAAAAACCTGGTGCACTTTTGCTGGTAAAGCTGGTGTGCTATTGACCTTGGCGCGCACCGACGCCGATAGCAGTTTAGGCCATCGTGGTTTAAGTATGTTTTTAGTCGAAAAACCCGCTAGCGATGGCCATGAATTTCGTTATCAACAGCCCAGCGGTGGCGTACTTAGTGGCAAGGCTATAGCCACCATAGGTTATCGCGGCATGCATTCGTTTGATGTTTTTTATGATCAGGTATTTGTGCCCGATGACCATTTGCTAGGTGGTGATGCAGGGCTGGGCAAGGGGTTTTATTACACCATGGCCGGTTTTTCCGGAGGCCGTATTCAAACAGCGGCGCGTGCAAATGGTTTAATGCAGGCCGCCTTCGAGCAGGGCATGAACTACGCCAAAGAGCGCAAGGTGTTTGGTCACGCTATTGCCGATTATCAATTAACGCAAGTGAAGCTGGCCAGAATGGCCATATTGCTCACTGCATCCAAACAATTTACCTATGCCGTTGCCAGACTTATGGATGCAGGAAAAGGGCAGGTAGAAGCCAGTTTAGTAAAACTGTTTGCCTGTAAAACTTCAGAATGGTTATGCCGGGAGGCTATGCAAATTCATGGTGGTATGGGTTATGCCGAAGAGTCAGCGGTTAGCCGCTATTGGATAGACTCTCGCGTGCTTTCCATTTTTGAAGGTGCAGAGGAAACTCTAGCATTAAAAGTAATAGCGCGCTCAATGATTGAAGCCGCCGACGTTGAATGACGCAGCAATGTCGCTAGTTGGTGGATATCACAGTGGATAAGTCTATGAAGAATAAAAAACCGCATCTCATTTACGATGACCAGGGCAAGGCCGTGAGCGACCGCCCCTGGATTTTTAGAACCTATGCTGGGCATACCAATGTTTGGGAAAGCAACCAGCTATATCGTAGCAACCTGGCCAAAGGACAAACAGGTTTAAGTATAGCCTTTGATTTGCCCACACAGTGCGGTTATAGCTCCGATCATGAGATTGCCAAACCCGAAGTAGGTAAGGTGGGTGTGCCAGTCAATTCACTGGATGATTTTCATGTGCTGTTCGACCAAATTCCTATCGATAAAATGAACGTGTCTATGACGATTAACGGCACGGCAATGTGGTTACTGGCATTGTATATTGCTTTGGCAGAAGAGCGCGGTATTGATATTTCGACATTAAAGGGAACCACACAAAACGATTTAATTAAAGAATACCTGGCCAGGGGAACTTATATTTTTCCACCCGAAGATTCAATTCGCCTAATTGTAGATATGTATGAATACAGCTTACAGCACATACCTGACTGGAATGCCTCAAATATTTGTTCCTACCACCTGCAAGAAGCTGGGGCAACGCCAGTACAGGAACTAGCATTTGCTTTAACTACCGCTATTACCGTGCTAGATGCCATTAAAGAGCGAGGCTGTTTTAGTGCGCAGGAATTTGAGCGCTGTGTTGGCCGTATATCATTTTTTGTAAACGCCGGTATGCGTTTTGTTGAAGAGCTATCAAAAATGCGTGCCTTTGTGGAAATGTGGGATGAAATAACCCGCGATCGCTATGGTATTAAAGACCCTAAATACCGACGTTTTCGCTACGGTGTGCAAGTAAATTCACTGGGGCTCACCGAAGAACAGCCGGAAAATAACAGTTGGCGCATATTAATTGAAACCTTAGGTGTGACTCTAAGCCGTAAAGCACGCTGCCGGGCATTGCAGCTGCCTGCTTGGAATGAGGCCTTGTCATTGCCGCGTCCTTGGGATCAACAATGGTCGTTGCGCTTGCAGCAAGTACTGGCTTATGAAACCGACCTATTGGAATATCCCGATTTATTTGATGGCTCCCATGTTATCGAATCAAAAGTTAAAGACTTAAAAGAAAAAGCCTACGCCGAAATTTCTAACATAATTGACATGGGCGGCGGTATGGCGGCGGTAAAAAACGGCTATATGAAGTCGGCTTTAGTGAAGTCACAAAGTGAGCGTATTGATAGGCTGGCCAAGGGTCAACAGATTGTAGTGGGGAAAAACAAATGGCTTGAGGGTTTGCCTTCGCCATTAGTGAGTGGTGATGATGGCGGCATTTTTAAAATTGATGTTAATTCAGCACAAAAAACTATAGAGAGTTTAAAAAACAGCCGTCGCAGCCGTGATGCTCAGCGCGTTGCTGAATCCTTGGCAGTATTAACTGCCGATGCTGAGCAGGGCAATAATCTGATGCCTGCTTCTATAGAGTGCGCAAAAGCACGGGTAACCACAGGGGAGTGGTCAGCAACTTTACGTAAAGTATTTGGTGAGTATAGGCCGCCCACGGGCGTTGATGGTCAGGCTATGGAAATAACAACAAACAGAGGTGGCGTACAGAATAAAATCAATCGTTTTGTCGAACAGTACGGCTACCGACCTCGCATGGTAGTGGGGAAGCCAGGCTTAGATGGTCACTCTAATGGTGCTGAAATGATAGCTGTAGCTGCACGTAATGCTGGTTTTGATGTGATCTATTTTGGAATACGCATTAGTGCTGCAGAAATTGTACATTCCGCAATTGAGGAAAATGTTGATGTAATAGGCATATCACTCTTGTCGGGCTCGCATAATGAGATTGTTGACCAGCTAAGCGCTGAATTAAATAAAGCCCATGCAGATATTCCTGTGGTGTTAGGCGGGATTATTCCCCAGGCAGACATCGCAAACTTAACTGCAAAAGGCATTAAACGTATTTACACACCTAAAGATTACGATTTGATGATGATTATGGATGACATTATGGATGTCATTAATGAGCATAAATTATCGCCATGTGGGTGAGCTTATATGCCTGTTAGCGCTTGCCAAACAGATTTACAGCAACCTATTAGTGAACATTTACTCAGCCTGCTTGAGGCTGCTGTTAGTTTAGAAAAGTGGCCTATAGCAAAACTAATATCGCTATTTGAGGCAAATACAGAGCAAGGGTTTATACAGCGGCATCAACTGATGGCGTATATACAGCAACAGCCCAAGTTAGCCTCACGCAGAGCTTATATAGTTGGGGTAACGGGTGCCCCCGGTGTGGGTAAATCTAGCCTTATAGGCGAGCTGTGTTTGCAGTTATTAAAGCAACAACCCGGCGCTGCAATTGCTGTCTTGGCTATAGATCCTTCCAGCCATAATAGCGGCGGGGCATTGCTGGGCGACAGAACACGAAGTTTGTTTCCAGTAGGTGAAAAACGGCTTTTTTTTCGCTCACAATCCTCTGCCTTAGATTTAGGCGGGCTGAGTAGAAAAACCTTTCAAGTCACGCGAATATTACAGTATTTGTTTGATTATATTGTTATTGAAACAGTGGGGGTTGGCCAAAGTGAAGTTGAAGTAGCCAAGTTATGTGATCACAGCTTTTTTGTGATGCAGCCCTTAGCTGGCGATCAGCTGCAATTTATAAAGTCAGGGATTATGGAAATGCCTGATAGCTTTATCATCAATAAATGTGATGAGCAGCAGTACGCTGAACAGAGCCTACAGCAACTCGAAGCCAGCTTGCGTACTACGCGGTCATTGCTTAAAGAGGGTGAAGAGTCTGTGATCCCCCCCGTTTTTTTAAGCAGCAGTGTAACTAAGCAGGGATTTAAAGACTTGGCTGATTATATCACCGGCTTATCAGTAAATGAGGGCAATAGAAATAACACCAGCAATAAAGAGAACTATTTTATAGCTAAGTGGGTGCGTTATTTGTATGGCGAATACGGCTATAACATTTATATAAATAACGTGGCAAACAAAGTAGATGGCTCTATGAGTTATGAGCAAAAGCAGTTGTTATTTAAGCAAAGTATAGATAACAAAAATTCGCTAATAAGCGTACCAAATCAATAAAACAGTCATTATGGCTTAACTAGGAATGAGGGTATAACAATGAAAAAAGAACTCTACGACATTGGTGTAGCGCCACCACTAGGGGAAGTTCCAGCTAAAATGCACGGTTGGCTAATTCGGGCTGATAGATTTGGTGAGCCTATTAAGGCTTTTAAAAAAGAAGTTATAGACACCCCAAACATAAGTGAAAATGAGGTGCTGGTTTATGTGATGGCAGCCGGGGTTAATTACAATAATGTTTGGGCGGGTTTAGGGATGCCTATCGATGTAATTGCAACCAGAAACAAGCAGGGTGAGAGCGAAGATTTTCATATAGGCGGCTCCGATGCTTCAGGTATTGTTTATAAAGTGGGCAGTGCCGTTAGCAATGTAAAAGTTGGTGACGAGGTAGTAATACATTGTGGCACTTGGACTAAAGAGTGCGAGATGGAAAAAGCAGGTAAGGATCCCATGTACGACTCCTCTTTTCATATATGGGGGTACGAAACTAATTACGGCAGTTTTGCCCAGTTTACTAGGGTTCAATCCCATCAGCTATTGCCTAAGCCTAAACACCTTAGTTGGGATGCCGCAGCTGCCTATATGTTGGTAGGGGCTACGGCTTATAGGATGTTGATGTCATGGGCACCCAATAACGTAAAAAAAGACGACGTGGTTTTGGTGTGGGGTGGTGCAGGTGGTTTGGGTTGTATGGCTATACAAATTGCCAAAGCCATGGGGGCAAAGCCCATTGCGGTAGTTTCATGCGAATCAAAAATTGAATATTGCATGCAGTTGGGAGCTGTGGGCTGTATAAACCGTAATGATTTTGACCACTGGGGTATGTTGCCCCACTGGGATGATGAGCAGGCCTATAACGACTGGGCTAAAGGTGCGCGTAAATTTGGCAAGGCTATTTGGGAAATTATTGGCGAAAAGCGCGGTGTAGATATTGTTTTTGAACACCCGGGTGAGGCCACCATACCAACATCTATATTTGTCTGTGAAACGGGGGGTATGGTGGTGATTTGTGCTGGCACCAGTGGTTACAATGCAACTATGGATTTGCGCTATCAGTGGATGCGTCAAAAACGTTTTCAAGGTTCACATTTTGCTAATGATGAGCAGGCCATTGGCATCAATAATTTAGTGATGGAAAAAAAGGTCGATCCCTGTTTGTACAAAACATTTAACTACGACCAGCTGCCGGACGCTCACCAAATGATGTACGAAAATAAACATGCTCACGGTAATATGTCAGTTTTGGTGGGGGCAACTGATTTTAATCAGGGGGTGAAAAGCCATTAGGCAACTTTAACTTGATTGGGTATGCAGAGCAGGGCAGCTAAGCGCTAGGTCTGTAAAACAAAAATAGCCGGCTGTAATATGAATCAGCAGCCGGCTTATTTAGCTGTTGCGGCTATAGTTAAAGGGTGTCTATGAATCGCACACATGACAAGCGAAAAGAATAAAAAGGCAGTTTTAAACACAGTAATCTCCTTGTTTTGTTATTTTTAATAATAGTTACTCTTTGGGTATAATTTTTGATATCTCCTTTATAAGTGATAAATGTTTCAAAGTGATTTCTTTTTCAATAGAAGGGATAAACACAAATACTTCTTCATGTTCTGGGTATTTAAAATAAGTAGCAAAGGCTGTAAACGGGGAGTGTGTTGTTTCATCGGTTTTATACGTAACGCTTATGTGTGACATTTCTAGCGTTAAATGCATTACAGAATCACGAATTTGAGTACATTTAACTTTCTCTACTTCACAATAATCCATGCCTTCATCACCATCAGCAGCACATAGTGTTTCTGCCATTCTTGAAGCTATAGCAGGTATATAATTGGTTGAAGCTTTCCCTACATTTCTCCAGTAGGGATCAATGTCAAATTGACGTATGTTTGCAATATGCTCATCATTCTTATAAATATATATGTAGTTGGTGCCTGATCTGTAGGTAATGCCAGATGTTTCCGGGATTTGGAATCTATTCAGCAGGAAATGTTCACTAGTAGAGGATAATACTGCAAGTGAGGAAAAAAAAAGAGCGCAATAAGGAATTTCATAAAAGAATATTACCTTGTGTTATGGGGGGGGCTCCGGTCCGCATGGACGAAAAGATTCACATGGAGACTAAATCTTGTCAAGCTCCGCTGTGTCAGGATAGTTATGGTCTCAATCAATTTATAACTAAAAGGGATGTGTTAAGTCATTATAATGCAGTATCAACACCATTCAAGCCAGTTTAAGGAGGCAGTAGCAAAGCGACATAACCAAAGCAACATGTCTGTCAGAAATTTTCCCAGCAAGAAAGCTTTAATCTTTCAGTAATGTATGACCTTCGTTCGATACGGGTTTTTCGTATATTTCGGCTTGTCAGGTTGTTTTAAGCTTGTTCGTTATAGTAGGGCGATAATACTGTTACATAGAGCGTTCGTTTTTATTAAGGAAAAGTTACTTGTATTCTTGTTTTTAAAGCTGGCGCTAATATTTCTAGCTGGTGTTGGTATCTACTATTTCGAAGATCCAGTCCAGCCAGCAGTGTTTAGCTCTGGCTTCCATAGTTTGTGGTGTGGTTTCAATACCAGCTGGGTTAGTGGCTTCGTCTTTTCAAATACTCGTGACTTAGAAGGATAGTGTTGTTGATTTTTACAAGTTGCAATAAAAAACGGGCCCTAAGGCCCGTTTGCTTACAATCTACATTCAGCTTTCAACCTAAAGATCGTTAGCCGATCTATTACCCCTCACGCCAACTATCAATACTAGGACAAGAACAAACCAAGTTCTTATCGCCATAAGCATTGTCTATACGCGCAACCGGTGGCCAGTATTTGCTGAACTCCATGCCGTCTATGGGGTAGGCGGCGAGTTTGCGGCTGTAGCTGTGGGGCCATTCGTCGTTGCTTAGTTCGGCGGCGGTGTGTGGCGCGTTGACTACGGGGTTGCTTTCTAGGGTGAGTTCACCGTTTTCTACCATGGCGATTTCTTTGCGTATGCTAATCATGGCGTCGATAAATCTATCCAGCTCTTCCTTGGGCTCTGATTCGGTGGGCTCTATCATAAGTGTGCCCGGTACCGGGAACGACATAGTAGGTGCGTGAAAGCCGTAATCGTTTAAGCGTTTGGCGATATCTTCGCCGCCTATGCCGGTGCTTTCTTTTAACGGGCGTATATCAATAATGCATTCGTGAGCAACGCGGTTATTGCGGCCAGTAAAGAGTATGGGGTAGTGGCTTTCTAAACGCTTGGCGATGTAGTTGGCGCTTAATATGGCTACTTGGGTGGCGTTTTTAAGGCCTTGCTCACCCATCATGGAGATGTACATCCAAGTAATAGGTAGTATGGATGCGCTGCCCCAAGTGGCAGATGACACTACATCGTTGTTTATGTCCAAGCCTTCTATCGGTTGCACTGGGTTGTTAGCCAAGAAAGGTGCCAGGTGTTTTTTAACACCTATAGGCCCCATGCCTGGGCCACCACCGCCGTGGGGTATGCAAAAGGTTTTGTGTAAGTTTAAGTGCGATACGTCGGCACCAAATTTACCGGGGGCAGCTATGCCCACCATGGCGTTTAAGTTAGCGCCGTCTAGGTAAACCTGGCCGCCGTATTGGTGGATTACATCGCATACTTCGGTGATGTGCTCTTCAAATACACCGTGGGTAGAGGGGTAGGTCACCATGAGTGCGGCTAGGTCATCTTTGTGTTTTTCAGCTTTTTGTTTTAAGTCTTCAAAGTTGATGTTGCCATTTTTGTCGCACTCGACGATTTCAATTTTCATGCCTGCTAGTGCGGCGCTGGCAGGGTTGGTGCCGTGGGCCGAGCTGGGGATTAGGCATAGGTTGCGCTGGTGATCGCCGCGGCTTTGGTGGTATTTCATAATCGCCAATAAGCCTGCGTATTCACCTTGCGCGCCAGAGTTAGGTTGCAGCGACATGGCATCGTAACCAGTGCATTGTTCTAACATGCGCTCTAACTGTTTAAATAAGGTGAGGTAACCCTGCGCTTGATCTTGTGGTGCGAAGGGGTGCATGTTGGCAAATTCTGGCCAGCTTACCGGTAGCATTTCGGCAGTGGCGTTGAGCTTCATGGTGCAAGAGCCCAGCGCAATCATGGAGTGGGTTAGGGTGATGTCTTTGTTTTCCAGGCGCTTCATATAACGCAGCATTTCGGTTTCGGAGTGATGCTGGTTAAACACGGGGTGGGTTAATAAATCGCTGCTGCGTTGGTAGGCGGCGGGTATGCCGCTGTTGCCAGCAATTTCGTCGTCTATTGCTTCTACGCTAAAGTCTATGCAGGCACCGCTGATAATGGCCCATAACATTTCTATATCGTCAGTGCTGGTGAGTTCATCCAGGCTGATAGAAATTTTATCGCCGTCGATTAAACGTAAGTTAACCTCGGCGGCTAAGGCGCGCTCGTTGATGGCTTGCTGTTGATCACCTACGTTTAGGGTAAGGGTATCAAACCAGCTATTGTTAGCGCTGTTAATCCCCAGTTTTTCTAAACCTGCGGCCAAAATATTAGTGTAGCGGTGTATGCGGTTGGCAATATTTTTTAAACCCTGTGGGCCATGATACACCGCGTAAAACGAGGCCATAATGGCTAGCAAGGCCTGCGCGGTGCAGATGTTGCTGGTGGCTTTTTCGCGGCGTATATGTTGCTCGCGGGTTTGCATGGCCATGCGTAGCGCTTGGTTGCCGTGGCGATCTATAGATACGCCAATAATGCGGCCCGGGGTAGAGCGTTTAAAGCTATCGCGGGTGGCAAAGTAGGCGGCGTGTGGGCCACCAAAGCCCATGGGCACACCAAAGCGTTGGCTGTTGCCCAGCACTACGTCGGCACCGAGTTCACCGGGAGGGGTTAAAACTACTAGACTCATAATGTCGGCGGCCACGGCTACTAAGGTACCTTGCGCGTGGGCGGCATCGGTGAGGGTTTTTAAATCGGTGATATGGCCGTAGGTGTTGGGGTATTGTACTAATGCGCCATAAACCTCTTGCCCGATTAACTCTTCGGCGGCACCCATCACAATCTCAAAGCCACAGGTTTCGGCGCGAGTTTTTACCACGGCGATGGTTTGTGGGTGTACGTCGTTGGCGATAAAAAATTTGTCGGATTTATTTTTTTTGTTGCAGCGTTTTAGCAGCGTCATGGCTTCAGCGGCGGCGGTGCCTTCATCCAGCAGTGAGGCGTTGGCCAAGTCCATGCCGGTTAAATCCATGATCATTTGCTGGTAGTTTAATAGCGCCTCTAAACGCCCTTGCGAAATTTCGGGTTGGTAAGGGGTGTAGGCGGTGTACCAGCCGGGGTTTTCTAATACGTTGCGCAAAATAACATTGGGCGTAAGGGTGGGGTGGTAGCCCATGCCTATAAAATTGCGCATTAATTTGTTTTGTTTGGCGATGGCTTTAAGCTGCGCCAGGGTGTCGGCTTCGGTTTGCGGTGTGGCTAAGTCCATGGGCTGTTTAAGCCGTATATTGCTGGGCACGGTGCTGTCGATTAATTCATCCAGGCTGTTAAGGCCTAGTAGCTTTAACATGTCGGCCTGCTGTTGGGCGTCGGGGCCTATGTGGCGATGGATAAACTCATCGCGGGCTTGTAATTCAGATAGGCTGGCATCGAGCTTAAGCATGGATAATATCTCCAAAAAGTATTAGCTGTGATGGCTGTGTACAGCCATCGGTAAAGTTGCAATAAATTGAATTTTTTAACGGTAATTAGCGTACGTAGTTTTGTGGGGTAAAGGGCATTTTTACCACTTCTACCGCTATGGTTTTGCCACGTAATAACACCGCAATTTGGCTGCCTATGGCGGCGTGCTCGGCACTGACATAGCCCATGGCTACCGGTGCGCCCACGGTGGGGCCAAAGCCGCCACTGGTAACGCGGCCTATGCTGTTGCCAGGGCTATCCATCAGCTCGGCGCCTTCGCGCACGGGCGCGCGGCCATTAATTTTTAAGCCCACCCGTTTGCGGCTGGCACCGTTTTCTATTTGCGCCGCGATGATGTCGGCGCCGGGGTAGCCGCCAGCTTTTTCGCCGCCGGGGCGACGGGATTTGCTAATCGACCATAATAGGCCCGCTTCTACTGGAGTAGTGCTGGTATCTAAATCGTGGCCGTACAGGCACAAGCCCACTTCCAGGCGCAGCGAGTCGCGCGCGCCCAGGCCTATGGCCTCAACTTCGTCTAAGGCTAGCAGCTGTTGCGCAAAGGCGGTGGCGTGCTGGGCGGGTATGGAAATTTCGTAGCCGTCTTCGCCGGTGTAACCTGCACAGCTAACAAAGCATTCAACCTCTGCGCCATCTATTGTAACGGTGGCGGGGCTGGCGCTCATAAAGCGCAACTCGGCAGCGCTGGGGATAAGTTGGTCCAGGGCGGCGCGAGCTTGTGGGCCTTGCAGGGCCAGTAGGGCGTGGTCTTCTATTACTTCTATGTCAAAGCCGTTGAGGTGGGCGCGCAGGTGGGCGATGTCTTGCTCTTTACAGGCGGCGTTTACCACTAAAAAGAACTCATCGTCGGCTAGGCGGGTGATCATTAAGTCATCTAAAATGCCGCCTTGCTCATTGGTGAACACCGCATAGCTTTGTTTGAATTTGGGCAGTACCGCTAGGTCTACGGGGACTAAGGCTTCTAGGGCCTCGGTAATGCCTGCGCCTTTAATGCGCACTTGGCCCATGTGTGATACATCAAACAAGCCGGCTTGCTCGCGGCAGTGGTTATGCTCTTTAAGTACACCCAGTGGGTATTGTACGGGCATGGCATAGCCAGCAAAGGGCACCATTTTGGCACCTAGTGCCAGGTGCAAATCGTACAGTGGGGTGTGAAGTAGCGGGCTGTTTGACGGGCTATCTGACATGCTTGTGCTCCCAGCCTTGTGGCTGCTGACAGGTGGATACAGAGGCGGCATATTACCGCTGGATCATATATAACAGAAGTTAATTATTATTATTGTTGGATAAGAAAATCTAATGGGATAAGCTGGCATGCACTGCATAGTTAACTATGAGGAAAAGCTATGGTAATGAAAAACCTGCCCATGGATATGCTGCGCTCTTTGGTGGTGATTAATGATGAGGGTGGTTTCACCGCCGCTGCCGATAAGCTGGGCCGCACCCAACCCGCGATTAGCCAGCAAATTAAAAAACTGGAGAGCCTGGTAGAGCGCCCACTGCTCAATAGGAATAGCCCTAAGCTGGAGCTAACCCCCGCCGGTGAGATGTTTTTGCGTTATGCCCGGCAAATATTAGCGCTAAATGATGAGCTGGTAGGCCAGTTTGCCAACCCGCTAATGAGTGGTCGCATCAAAGTGGGTATACCCAGTGAGTTTGCCACTACACTGCTGCCCAAGATTATTGGCCGCTTTGCCAAAACCTACCCCGATGTGAGTTTGGATATTAGCTGTGATCTCAGCCGTAATTTGCTTTCTGACGAGCAGCGCAAGCAGTACGATTTGATTTTGGCCCTACATGATAGGGTCACCCCCCAGCAGCGCCGTTCGCAAAAAGATTTAATAAAAACTGATGATTTGGTGTGGGTAGGTAGCGAAGGCTCGCGCGCCCATTTACAAGATACCTTGCCCTTGGTGGCAGCCCCCAGTGGTTGTATTTACCGGCAGCGGGCTTTGCAAAAACTGGGGCAGGCCAAGCGCAGCTGCCGCATTGTTTACAATATTTCTGATTTAACCGGCATAGAGGCAGCCCTGCATGAGGGCTTGGGGGTCACAGTGCTGGCTCGCAGCACGGTGCCTAGCTCGCTGACGATTATAGAGTCCTGCGAGCAACTGCCCGCGTTGGGCTCTATAGGTATAGGTTTAAAGCAACTGCACCCCGGTGATAACCCGGTGGTGCAGGTGTTGGCTGATTTTATTAAAGCCGGCCTGGCTTAGCAGCCGGCTCCTAGTCTCTAGCTTCTAGTCGCTAGAATCTTAACCCTAGCGTTTAACCTGCATTAATTGCTAAAGCTAAGCGGCTTACTTCTTGGGCCAGTTGTTGTACCCGCTGGGCAGCTGTTTCATCTATCAGCTGGCCTTGCTCATCAAAAGCGGCATAGGCATTGGGTAGGGCAACTTGGCTGGGGCTGATGATGGCGCCCAGGTTAAACAGTATGTCGCGGGTGTGGCTAAGGCCGCGTATGCCACCTAAACCACCGGGTGACGCTGCCATTAAGCCCACGACTTTACTGTGAAAGGCCGAGCCTATATCGCTGGTGTTGCTGGGGCGCGATAACCAATCGATGGCGTTCTTAAGCACGCCTGAAATCGAACCATTGTATTCAGGGCTGGCCAATAAAATGCCTTGGCTGTTGGCGAATAGGGCTTTTAAGTCGTTGACGCTGGCGGGCGTGCCTTCGGCTTCTAGATCCTCAGAAAATAGCGGTATATTAAAATCCGCCAAGTCTAAATACTGCACAGTAACGCCATGCTGCTCGGCGGCTAGACCCGCAGCCTGGACTAGGCGTTTGTTGAGTGATTGCTCTTTTAGGCTACCGGCTAGGGCGATGAGTGTTGTCATTGTTGTTGCTCCAGTTTATTGCTTTATAGGGTTGTGGTGATTGATGGGGCTAGTTTACCTAAGCAAAATTGAAGAGAAATAATATCTGTGCAACACTTCTGTGCATGAGTACACATAACGAAAAACCACAAGCTGATTGGAACGACATACATATTGCCTACCAGGTTGCGATATGTGGCACCTTAACTGCTGCCGCCGAAGCCTTAGGCGTGCACCACAGCACGGTGTTACGGCGGGTCAATGCCCTAGAGCAGCGCTTGGGCACTAAGTTGTTCCACCGCCATGCGCGTGGCTATGTGCCTACTGAGGCGGGGCTGCTGCTAACCCAAACCGCTGAAAATACCCAAAATCATTTCGATCGCCTGCTAGGCCAGCTGCAAAGCACCGATAGCCAGCTCACCGGCAGCTTGGTGATTACCAGTGTGAACAGCCTGTCTGATTATTTAATCCCTTTGCTGGCGGAGTTTTGCCAGCGCTATCCGCAAATAAAGTTGGAGTTTGCGGCTGAAAGCCGAGTGCTAAAGCTGGAGCATGGCGAGGCTCATGTGGGGATTAGGCCGGGTAAAAAACCCAGCAACCCCGATTATGTGGTGCAGCACTTGGCTAAGGTGGCGAGCAGCCTTTATGGCAGTGCCCAATACGTGGCCAAGCACGGTTTGATGCAGGGCTTGGAGTATCATCAGCAGCATAGATTTGTGAGTACGATTGCGCCTTTTTCTATGGTGGCGGCTATGCGTTGGATGAATGATACCTTGGCGGCTGAGCAAATCACCATGCGGGTCAGTGACTTTACCGGTTTTGTACCGGCGATACGCTCAGGCTTTGGTATAGCGCCGCTTAATTGCTGGCAGGCCTATGGCGATAACAGCCTGCGGCCCATGCTTAGCCCGCCACCTGAGTGGCAGTTTGACTTGTGGTTAACTACCCATGGCGACATGCATCGCTCTGCTAAGGTGCAGGCCTTTACCCAGTTTTTAAAGCAACGCTTTGCTGAAGATAAGGCCAGGTTATTGGGGGCGTTTTAAAAACTGCGCTTGGGGTTTTTGCTGCCAGCAAAACGACGCGGTTTGTTGTTTTGCTCGACAGGGCTTTTTTTATCACTACTCTCTTGTGTAGCAGGGGCAGGGGCAGGGGCAGGGGCAGGTTCGGGGCTGTTATCAGTGGTGATGTGTTTGGCTTTGGCTTTGGGTTTAACAGCGGGGGCTGTTACAGCTGGTTCGCTGCGCGTAACTTGCTGGTAGAGTTTAGCTTTGAGGTATAGCTGTTCGACTTTTTCCCGCGCCCAAGGGGTGCGGCGTAAAAAAGTAAGGCTGGATTTAACCGAGGGGTTGTTGTGAAAGCAGCGTATGTCTATGCGCTGGGCCAGCTCTTGCCAGCCAAAATGATCCACTAATTGAGTAACAATATCAGCTAGCTTAATGCCGTGTAGTGGGTTATTAGGCTGGCTGGGAGGCTGCTGTGGCTTAGTGGTATCGCTCATTATCTTGTTTTACTTAATGGTCTATGTGATTTACAGGGATATTCCTGGGGCAATAGCTGGTAATATTACGCACTATTGTTAGCAAAGTCATTTTAGCGCCAGCGCCTAAGCTTGGCCGCCCCCCTTGTAGAGGTTTTCATGTCTAAGTTTTTCTTTAAAGGCCGTATTGATGCACGCGAAAAATACCAAAATTACGGCCATCAAACCAAGGCCGCCCACAAGGCGGGCAGTCAAAAATACCCATTACAGCTGCGGGTTAATAGTGATGAGCGTAAGCAGGAAATCGAAAAAGTGGTGGCCGAGCAGGGCTGGTTTGCCACTATTACGGTGGATGCCGAGCAAGAAGAAAACACCCATGATTTAGATTTGCTATTGGCTAAGGCGCAAACGCAGCGCTTTGAAAAAACGCCAGGCCGAAATGACCCCTGCCTTTGTGGTAGTGGTAAAAAATATAAAAAATGCTGTGCTTAGCGGCTAATATTGCTGGGGGCTTATTCGGCGCCCAGCAATAAGTCTAAGGGATAACCTGAAAAAGGTTTGATGTCACCAATAATTAATTGTGAATTCATTTTTTCTATACCTATTTCTTGCTGCACCAGATCTTCGCTGAGTTCATTAAACTCGGCGGCGTCGCGGCAAATAAAATGTACGATATAGTCAAACTGCCCCGACACCATATAGCAGGCGGTAATTTGTGGAATGGCGTCGATGACGCTGCGGAAATGCCTAGCTAATTTAGGCTCTTGGCTTTTTAAAGCAATACTCACAATAAAATGGGCGTGGGGGATTTTCTTTAAATTGATATTGGCAGCGTGGGGTTGCAGGTAGTTTTCTTGTTTTAATTTACGCACGCGGCTAAGGCAGGCGCTTTCTGATAAGCCTATTTCATCCGCCAAACGCTGATTGCTAATAGTGGCATCTTTTTGCAAGGTGTTAAGTATGCGTAGGTTTATTTTGTCTAGTTTCACAGTTATGGCCTAGCTGTTTATCAAGGTGAAGTTGCAAATAAGCGATTATGAACGATCAAATTTGCGGCTTAAATAAATAGAGGTTTGGGTGCGCTCTATGCCTTCTATAGAAATAATTTTATCTATCTGCTGATCTAAGCTTTCGGTCGTTTCTTCTTGTACCTGCGCACATAAATCGTATTGGCCAGAAATAGAGTGCAGGGTTTGTACGGCTTTAATTTGCTCAATTTTTTTGGATACTTGCGCTAATTTTTTTTGATCGGCGGCGATCAATACATTGGCGCAAACCTGCCTTTGTAAATATTCCGGGTGTAGACGTACAGTATAGCCCTGAATAATTTGGCTGCGCTCCAGCCGCCTTATATGTTCTTGCACCGTGGCGCGGGTGACTTGTAAACGTTTGGCCAGCTCGGTAATACTCAGGCGGCTGTTTTCTAGTAATAGCGCTAACAGGTTCTTATCGAGTGTGTCCACAGTGCACCTTGTTTTGTCGTTTTGTCGTTTTGGCGTGACTGGCCAAATTGATCTTTAAAGTGCGCAAAATATACGCATAAGCAATAATTGTGTAAATAGGTGTTTTTCGCAATTATCGGTCGCCAAGGGCATACAATTCAGCATTTTATTGCAAAAAAAGTGAAATATAGCTGCCGCTAGCAGCGCTGCTAGAGCTGCTTAGCTATACGAATTTAAGCGTTTTGATAAGTCAATTGAGCTTATTGTGTAAAATTAACAGGCATATTGATCGCTTAGCTTATTCAATATAGCGGGTTAGCCTCGTACACTTTTTTCCGTTTTAGCTTGTGCGTCCTAGCCAAGCTGTTGCTAGAAAAATAATATCCTCAAGGATTAGATCAAAAAATATAAGCATTAACCGTAACTGCTGGACGCTGGTGCGCTTATTTCAAGGCTAATTTGCTGGCTTAGGCTGGCGTAGCTATCACTATGCGTGTTTTGCGCTATGCAGTTAGTACGGAATCATTATGGCTAAAGATGTACGCCCCCCCAGTCTTGTTGACGCTTTAATACCTGCCTTGGTATTAGTTTTATTATTGGCCTGCTCGGTGTTTTTATTTGGCGACGCCTCATCCAGTGGTGCCAACCAAATCGCTTTGTTAGTGGCTTCGGCGGTTGCGATTATAGTGGGTATCAAAAACGGTCTCAGTTGGGAGACTATAGAAAAGGGCATTATTGAAGGCGTGTCGGTTTCTCTGCGGGCGATTATGATTTTGTTTGCCGTGGGTACGTTAATAGGCAGTTGGATTTTATCGGGTACTGTGCCCACCATGATTTATTATGGCCTGCGTTTACTAGATCCCAGTATTTTTTACGCAGCCTGCTGCGTGATTTCGGCCTTTGTGGCATTGAGCATAGGCAGCTCGTGGACAGTGGCAGGTACTATAGGTATAGGTTTAATAGGTACCGCTGCGGCCTTAGGTTTGCCCTTGGAAATTACCGCAGGTGCGATAATTTCCGGTGCTTATTTTGGCGATAAAATGTCGCCCTTATCTGATACAACTAACTTAGCACCGGCAGTGGCGGGCACTGATTTATTTACTCATATTAAACATATGGCCTGGACCACTGGCCCCAGTATTATTATTTCGCTGATTATTTTTACCATTATTGGTTTGTTTTATACCCCTAGCGGTACGGCCAATACCATGGCAGAAACATTGGATCTATTGGATCAGCAGTTTTATATAAATGTCATTTTATTATTGCCTTTGGTATTAGTGTTGGCGCTGGCGATGAAACAGTTTCCTGCGTTGCCCACTATTTTAGGGGGGACTTTAATAGGCTGTATTTTTGCGTTGGTGTTTCAGCCCGATGTTATTTATCAATTGGCCGGTAATACTGATATCCCCTTAGCGCTGGCCTTGTTTAAAGGTGTGTGGATGGTATTGTTTGATGGTTATGTGGCTAACACTGGCCATGCGGCTATCGATGATTTGCTGACCCGCGGTGGTATGTCGTCTATGTTGAATACGGTGTGGTTGGTATTAATGGCGATGATCTTTGGCGCGGTGTTGGATAAGGTGGGTTTATTAGCCCGCCTGGTACAAGGCATATTAAGCTCGGTAAAATCTACCGGTAGTTTAATCGCTGTGACTATAGCCTCGTGTATGGGGGCTAATATTATTACCGCTGATCAGTATATCTCTATTGTGTTACCCGGCCGTATGTACCGTTTGGAATTTGAGCGCCGCGGTTTGGCCCCGCAAAATCTATCGCGGGTGTTAGAAGACTCCGCCACCATTACCTCACCCTTAATCCCCTGGAATACATGCGGTGCTTTTATGGCAGGTACTTTAGGGGTGGCGACTTTTGCTTATTTACCTTACTGCTTTTTTAATTTAATTAACCCGGTGATTTCTTTAATTTATGGTTTTACGGGTTTTAAGTTAACGCCTTTACAGCCAGCTGTTAAAACAGAGGGGGGGAGCAAGGAACTTGATAGCCAAGATGTGGAGCTAACTGCGGCTAATTAACCGCTATTTTTTGTTGGCTAGGGGTTTAGGTAATGGATAGATCTGCTGTCTTAGCAAAATCAGCCTTGCTTCTGAAGTATTGCGCTTCGAAGCAAGGATAATAACTTTAGATGCTTATTTACTGCCTAGCTTTAGCACTGCTGCTTTGGGTGCAGGGATGTACTAGCAGCTGTCTTGTAAACAGCTGCCAGCTGACAATGCCCTAAAGCATTACAATCACGCCGACATATTATCCAAATACCATTGCAAAAATTTCATCTGCAATTCTTCAAACTCTGGGTGCAAAGGCCCTGGCTCATAAAAGTCTGACAAGGCACCTTCGGCGTTGCGGCTGATGATATAGGCATCTTCCATGGTGGTGTCATGCCATAGCGCGGTGAGTTCGGCTTTGTTGTAGTCTTTGCCTTCTTCGGCATCGCCATTCACAAACCACACTACGTCCATATCGGTTTTATGCTGGCCGCGGGGGATAAAACGATACAGCACTGCATGGTCACAATAGTTGAGCATAAAGGTGAAGGGGCCGATTTGAAAATCGCCTGCGCCACCATCGTAGCCGCCTATATCGCCCATGAGTGGTGCAACTGGCTGGCCATCTTTGCTGCCGGTTAAGTAGCCTTCGTATAAGCCATAGCGGTCGTGCCATATATCGCAGCCAAACGCTTCGGCATCGGTATATTCTTTACTAACGGTTTCACAAAAAGCGCTGCCCAAGCCAGTAATAGCGGGGGAGTTTTTATGAACTTCCTCAACGCGCTGTTTAACGTTTTCCCATTTCTCGCGCAGGGTGTGAATTTTTGCATATTGCCTATGGGAGGTGGCGCAGTGATAACACTCTAAATAATTCTCTATTACAAATTTCCAGTTGGCGCCTACGGTATAAGTTTCGCGGTCGGCTATTTTGGCATTCTCTAAGCGGTAGGGGCCTAAGCTGGGTTCCAGCTGGGCTAGATGCTTGCCCAAGTCGGGAGCGTCGGCATTGAAGTTAATAAAAATCATGCCGTGAAAAATAGTGTGGCTAACGGGTTTTAACGGGTAATGATCACAGGAGAAATTTTCTAAAGCTTCCATTTCGCGGGCGCGTTTTAATGTGCCGTTAGTGTCATAGGCCCAGCCGTGGTAGGGGCAAACAAAGGCTTTTTTATTACCGCATTGTTCTTCGGCTACTCGGGCACCGCGGTGGCGGCAGACATTTAAAAAACTATGTATGCTGTTATCTTCGTGGCGGCAAATAATGGCGGAGTCGTTGCCCACATCACATAAAAAGTAATCGCCGCTATTTGGGATTTCGCTAATATGGCCCGCGTATATCCAGCTATTAAAAAAAAGTTTTTTTAATTCGCGTTTATAAATTACATCGGATTGGTAAAAGTAAGTGGGTAGGCTGGTACCTTGTTTACTTTTTTGTTGCTCCACCATGCTGTTGGCGACGATGCTTGAATCGTCTTGATCTGTTGCAAATACCGCGGTCATACATCACTCCTGCTGATTTCATTGGCCTTTATAGTGCTAGGCTTTATTGTTCATCTGCCCCTGTTACTGGGCATGTGAGTTAGTAAGGGAAAGTGCTCCTTACTAAAGTTTATCGCTGTGCCGGGTAGGCCTTGCGATAAAGAGCTTAAGGTTCTGTAACCTTAGGCTGTGAATCAGGTGTTGTTGTTATTGCTTGAGTTTGTAAGCTTGTCGTCGCCTACTGGGGCTAAGCCCGCTACCGTGTATGGATAAAGTTTATACCATACTGCTATTTGAATGCTTATACAATAAGACTAAATTAAACGATTGTCTGTCATTATTTGTGTCAATCTTGTAAAGAAATATAGTGTTTCCGAGGTGGGATAATAGCGGTGAAATTACTTTGTTATTGATAGGGGGGGGTAAGGCGCGGGGGCTTAATCTAAAGAATAGGACAAGCCCAGTAATTGCTTAAGTTCGCCCTGTTGTTTGAGTTGTTGTAGGGCTAGGTTAAATTGTTTGATAAAGGCTTGGTTGCTAAGGGTGGCATGGCAAACTATGCGCTCGGGATGTTTTTGCATAGATTGGCTGGCATCGTAGTGTAGTTTTGCTAGCTCTTTGCTGTTGAGCAGGTTCCATATGTCGGGGGTGTAGGCGGCAAATGCATCGATGCGTTTGGCGATTAGCTTACGATAATTTAAGGCGAGATCTCTGACCGGCTCTACCTCAAAGTAACCGCTGTTGCGCATTTGCTCAAACTCAGCACTAAATCTCATGCCGGTGCGCACCCCCACTTTTTTGCCTTTTAAAGCTTGTAGGTCGCTAATAATTGCATCGTCGTGGCGGGTGAATATATAAGCCATGGCGTAGTTAAAAGGTAGGCTTTGTATGGTGGGAAAGTTAAAAATAGTGCCGTCCTCATCGGAGGGCGCAATGCAGTCAGCCAGCTGGTGATTAAAATTATGCTTGGCCCTGACTATGGGGCTGTATTGCAGAGTAAAGTTAACGCCTAAGCTCTGTATACGGCTGAGTACTTTATTGTAGCTGCCGGTTTGTTGCTGGTTGATGAGGCCAGTAAGTTGGTAGACGGCGATTTGTGGCGTTTCGCTAACTGCTTTTGCGCTAAAGAGTAGTGTGCAAGCGTATAGCGTAACAGCGGCAGGGAAACATCGATTTTGATACCAGCTATACATCTTGCAGGGCGCCTAATTAAATACTGTTGTTATAGGATAGCGTTAAAATAAGGTTATGCCCCAAGTAAGTGCCACAATGACTACTGCTAAAAAGACGGCCGCAGAGCCCATATCTTTGGCTTTGCCACTGAGTTCATGGCGCTCTTGCCCTATGCGATCTATGGCGGCTTCCACCGCAGAGTTAAGTAGCTCCACAATTAACAATAACAGCACGCTGCCTATCATCAAGATGCGCTCTACACTGCTAACGTCTAATAAGCAGGCTAAGGGGATAAGCACGGCGGCCAGGTAGACCTCTTCTCTAAACGCGGCTTCGCCATGAAAGGCTTGGAGAAAGCCTTGGCGTGAATAGTTAGCGGCGTTGAGTAAGCGTTTCAGGCTGCTGGGTTGTCTTTCGGCCACGGAGTTTCCTTCTTATAAGTAAAAAAGTTTGTTTAATATGAATGGCACTTACTTAAGCCATTGCCTGCATTGTCATACCGGCGAATGCCGGTATCCATAGCAACACAAGCGTTTTTAAAGCGTAATAATGTCAGCTTGTTGTTGCTGAGCAAAATCTTTGAGCTGCTCGCTATTACCCTGGTGTGTCACTATGGCCAGGCTGGCTAGCTCCGGTTTTAAATAGTTTTGGGTCACCCGCTTTAAGTCCTCTAGGGAGACTTTTAGTACATTGGCTCTAAAGGCGCGGCGCTGGGCCGGGGTGCGATCGAACAAGTTGTTGTGGAAAGCAGTTTTGGCCTCACCAGCAGGTGAGCTGGGTTTATCTAAGCTGCTAATGACCCCCAGTATGGCCTGCTCTAAATGCTCGCTATCGTGTGTGTTGTTGAGCATCCAGTCTATGGCGGCATCGAAATCGGTCAGGGTTTCGACTATGCGTGGGTCGCGGTAGGAGTAAAACCTAAAGGCTGCAATATTATTATCCTGGCTGGCACCGCCGCCGTAGGCACCGCCTTGCTCGCGGATGACTCGGTGTAAATAACCGTTGCGTAAATAACCGCCCAATACCGTGAGTGCTGCCGCATCGGGGTGGTTAGAGGTAACTGTGGGGTAAGCCTTGGCACAGAAGTTGACTTGGGTATTGGCCACCCAGATTTGTTTGCGCTGGGCTCTAATGGCGGGTAATTGCAGTGCTGGCTGGCCGGGGTTGGCTTGCTGGCCCCAAAGCTGCTCTAAGGTTTGCTGGCATTCGGCCAGCTTGTCGGCCTCGGCGATCAGCAGTAATTGCTTTTTGCCTGCCAATATCTGCTGGTGCAGGCTTTGTAGCTGCTGGGCATAGGCTTTTAAGGTGGCCTCGTCTTGGTTGGCTTGGTCCAGGCCTTTAAGCGTTTGTATGCCCTGTAGGCCGCTGAGCTTATGGCTAAGCTCGGCTTGCGGGCTCATGCCGCTGCTGGCGGCTGTCATGGCCAGGCTGTGGCCGTTGTTGGTCACGGATTGATCGCGTCTGGCGCGCTGCTGACTCATCAGTTCGCGCAGGCGGGGCAGTTCGTCAAAGCGTACCTGTAGCAGTGTATCTTGCATAAGCTGGGCTTGAGCGGCCTGGTTGCGGGCCAGGGCCTTGGAAGACAATACAAAATAGCTTTTGACGGCCTGTTCGTCATCGGGGCTGCCGCGCAGGGTGCTGAAGGCATTAATGCTGCCGCATACGCTGGCTTGGCGTGATTGGGTAGCTAGGTAGTCTTGCTCGCCTATACCCAGCTCGGTGAGGTTGCTGGTGTAGTAGGGCATCAGTGCCAGTAGCTCATCGCTGAGTTGTGGCAGCTCTATGATTAATTGCTGGTACACCAGGCCATTAGTGCCTTGGGCATAGCTGCTTAAGGGCAGTTCGCCTATGTGGCTGTGCTCACCATCGACTATGTGTATGTCTGTGGGTACATCGCTTAGGCCTACCTTGGGCAGTATGGACTCGTCGTCTTTTTGTTGCTGCCTGTCGGCTAGCGCTTTGGCCTGGGCTATGACTTGTTGTTTTTGCTGCTCGTCCATGGCTGCTTTAATAGCGGCTAGTTTAGTGGCCTCGGCGGCTTCTTTGCGCTGCGCTAGTTGCTGATCGGGGGTCATGACTAGGGTGACGCGGTGTTGGTTATTGAGCAGTAAGTCTTGAGCCAGCTGTTTGATAAAGTTGGGGTCTTTAATATCTTCATGCAGCTGCTCTAATACTGGGTCTAGGTTGAGCAGGGCAATAGGGTCGCCGCGATGGGTGGCGCTGCCCATGGCGGTGAGTATCAATTGCAGACCAAAGGGGTAGCCGTCGCCGCCTACTTCGCGTTGGTGTAGCTCTAATTGGTGCAATACCGCCTCGACCTGCTCTTGCGGTACACCGTTGTCGGCAACCTCTTGCAGGGTGTTGAGTATCAGTTGCTCCACCGCTTCGGCGTGCTTGGCCTCGGTGCCTTCTAAGCCGCAAACAAAGGTGAGTTCGCGCATAGACTCTTCCAAACCGCATAGCGGTGAGGGGGCGCTGCCCAAGTCGGTGGTTTCCAAGGCTTGTTGCAGGGGCGAGGCGCTGTTATCCAGCAACACGCTGGCCAGCAGCTGGGCGCGCAGCATGCCTTGTAGGTCGGCGCTTTCGCCAAATAGCCAGCCCATCACCACATGGGTTTTGTTGTCACTGCTGCCTTCTTCATTAAAGGCGTAGCTCTCTTGCACCCGCAGCGGTGCTAGGTAGCGTTTTTCGGGGGGCACGTGTATGTGTATATCCAGCGCGTCGAAGCGTTTCAGGGCTTGCTCTTCAAAACGGGCGTGGTGCTCGGCAGCGGGGATGTCGCCAAAGGTCATAAAGATGGCGTTGCTGGGGTGGTAGTGGCTGCGGTAAAAGTCTGTTAGCTCTTGGTAGCTCAAATCGGGTATATCCGCTGGCTCGCCACCGCTGTTGTAGTGGTAGGTGGTGGTGGGGTAGAGGTATTTGCACAGGGTTTGCCACAGGGTGCTGGGCACCGAGCTCATCGCCCCTTTCATTTCGTTAAAGACCACACCTTTGTATACCAGATCGCTGTCGCTGTTTTCGGCTTCGGCAAACTCTACTCGGTGGCCTTCTTGGGCAAAGTCCAATTCATCCAGGCGCGAGAAAAACACCGCGTCTAAGTAGACCTCTAATAGGTTGTTAAAGTCTTTGCGGTTTTGGCTAGCAAAGGGGTAGGCGGTCCAGTCGGAGCTGGTAAAGGCATTCATAAAGGTGTTGAGTGAGCGCCGTATCATCATAAAGAAGGGATCGCGCACGGGGAATTTTTCGCTGCCGCACAAGGCGGTGTGTTCTAGTATGTGGGCCACACCGGTGGAGTCGTGGGGCACGGTGCGCAGCGCCACTAAAAATACATTTTCATCGTTGTCGGCGGCCATGTGATAGTGCACGGCGCCGGTTTTTTTGTGTTGGTATTCTTCTACGGTGATATTCAGTGAATCTATAACCTGGCTGCGTACCAGTTCAAAGGCGGGGTGTTGCGGTGAGTTTGTTGGCATGTGTGGGTCGCTTATGATGACGGTGAATGTGAAGCAGTGGTTGCCTATGCTGCAGCCATTGTAGCGTCAAAAGGGCGCGCGGGTACAGGTCGGTAACAGCCTGTTTATAAGCAAACTAAGCCGGGCTTAAGAACTGCTTGGGCTAATCCGTATGTGGTAAAGCCTGGGCCAGTTTTTACCGGTAACAAACAGGCGCTGTTGGTGGCTGTCGTAGGCTATGCCATTGAGTACATCGGTGTTGGCTTTGCGTAGCGAGTCGGGCAATAGGCCGCTTAAGTCTATACTGCCTTCTACTGCGCCGCTTTGGGGATTGATAATGATAATGCGTGAGCTCTGCCAGATATTGGCATAGATTTTCCCCTCTACCCATTCTAGCTCATTGAGGTTTATTACCGGCTGGCCGTGTTCGCTCACGGTGATGCTGTGGCTGGTGGTAAAATTTTCGGGGTTGATAAAATGCAGCTGCGCACTGCCATCGCTCATTATTAATTGTTGGCCGTTAGTACATAGGCCCCAGCCTTGGCCTTTGTAGCGGAATTGGCTAATGGGTTTTAAATTGTCTTGTTGGTACACCAATGCCAAACCTGCGCGCCAGGTGAGCTGGTAAATTTTTTGATTGAGCAGGGTAATGCCTTCAGCAAATAAATGCCTAGGCAGGGCATGTTGTTGTTCGGGGGCGTAGTGGTTGAGTGTGCGTACGCTTAGCCGCGAATGGCCGTAACGGCCAGCGCTCTCGTAGAGTTTACCCTGTGCAAAGGCCAAACCTTGGGTGAACAGCTGGGGGTTGTGAGGGTATTCGGCAACCACAGTATAGCGGTAGTGGCTAACGGCTTTGGCCTGCGCACTGTCAGCCCAGGTGGCAACAGGCCACCACCAGGCGCTTATTAATAATAAAAAAATGGGCATAATTAATTAAAAAGGTAATGAGCAAGCAATTAAAAATTTGATTGCTGAAAAATAAGTTTCGTTATTATTAGTGGCCGTTTTTTTTAATCTTCTTGGCGAGTTCTTTCATTAACATAGGCGATAGCATCACTTACCGCTTTGGTAACTTTATGGTTAATTTCGCTGCGCTCACCCGAGGAGAGATAAAACATCATATCAACGTCGTGGCGTATATAGCGTGGTGGTAAGTTGTTAAGCGCCACGCAAGAGACGTCGGCTATATATTCGCCGTCTACATCTTTGCCCACCAAGACTCTTTGTAACTCTTGTAGTACTAGGGTTTCGTAGTAGTTATGTATGCTATCTATATCGCTGGGGCTGCCGCCGCGAAAATTAAAACCTGAAAGTAGCATAGGGGGCTCCTGTTATTTATTCGGTCAATAGTGGCAGTTTAGCAGGCTGGTTTTATCTTGCCGCGAATTATATCGCGTATCAAAAATCGGCCCGGGTTTAGGGCCTCTACTAACTGCCTGGGCAGTGGCAGCGGCTCCTGGCATAACATGGCAGCGATCAGCTCTGCGCATAATGGGCTGGAGCTTAGGCCTTTAGAGCCATGTGCAACATTGATATACAGGCCGGGGTAGTAGCTGCCTGCGATGGCAATAGGCTTTTTGGCGTCTTTGCTCAGGGCTATGTAGTCGCGGATAAAATCATCGTTGTTGGCCACCGGCCCTACCAAGGGCAGATAGTCGGGGCTGTTACAGCGCAGGTTGGCACGGCCGCTAAAATCTTCGGGGTTGAGCTGCTGCGGGTCACTGGCTAAGAGTTGAGGCAGCGCTTGTTGCAGGCTGGTGAGGTTGCGTTGGTGGTCAGCGGGGCGCAGGGTTTTGTCGCTGTCGGCAATATCAAACGTAGCCCCAAAATTTAGGCTGTTGCCTATGGCTGGAGTGATATAGCCCTCGTGGCAAATTACGCTGCGTGGTAATTGTTGAAAATGTTGCAGTGCTAATGCAGTCACTTGCCCGCGTATGCTTTTTAACGGTAGTTGCTGGCATTGCTGAAATTGTTGGGCATCTAAGCTATTAGCAATAACAACAGCGTCGGCGTTAACCATTGTTTGTTGCTGTGAGTTAACAATTTGCCAGCCCGCGCTGTGCTGCTGTAAGTGCATGGCTTGCTGCTGCTTGATAACAGTGATATTAGCTTGGCGGCTGAGTTGCAGGCATAGTTGGGTGGGGGAAATCCAGCCTGAACCTTTTAAGAAATAACCGGGGTAAGGGCAGTCCACCCCACTAAGTTCCGAGGCCCGCTGCGGGCTGACTATCTCTACCCAATCACTATGCGTTGCAAAATGCGGGGCCAGCTGTGCTAACCACTGCTGCTGTTTGTCACTGCCGCACAGCTGCAGTAAGCCGCAAAAACTGACATCTTGCGCTGTTAACAAACCTTGTTGTTGTAGCTGCTGGTAGTAGCGCAGGGCGTAGTGATAGCTGCTAAGCCCAAATTGGCTAAGTTTACCCGCCTCGGTTGAGAGCTTGGTGTAGAGCATAGCCTGCGCATTACCCGAGGCCTCTTGTGCCAGCTCGCCGTGTCGCTCTATCAAGCTCACCTGTATGCCGCGGCTAGCCAGTGCATAGGCCGTGGTGCAGCCAGCAACGCCGCCACCAATTACCGCCACATGTTGCGGGCGGGGGGACAGCGGCGGCAGCGCCCAAGGTGTTGTTTTGTGCGCGCGGGGTTGTTGCTCGTTGTTAACGGCGTTAAAGACCCCGCTAAGCATCTCTCGTTTGTGGCCATAACCTTTGGTTTTGCTAACGCTAAAGCCTACCTCTTGTAAGCCGCGGCGCACTATACCGGCGGCGGTAAAAGTGGCTAGCGTGCTGCCCGGCCTGCTGAGTTTGGCCAGGGTTTGAAACAGCGCTTGGCTCCACATAGAGGGGTTTTTAGCGGGGGCAAAACCATCTAAAAACCAAGCGTCGACTTTGGCACCGTGGCTAGTTACAAAGTCGGGGTGTGGCGTTGCCAGGCATTGTTCAAAGCTACTGCTGGCTTCGCCCAGTAGCAGGTGCAGGCTTATGCCCTGCTCAAAATGCAATACATGTTGGCCGGGTAGCAGGGGGGGATATTGTGCTAGCAGCGGTTGGCTATACGTTGCTAGATCAGGCCAGGCACTGAGGGCGCGTTGTAAATCGGCTGGCCTCAGTGGGTGTTTTTCTACGCTAATAAAATGCAGTCGCCAAGTACTGGGGGCCAGTTGCTGCCAGAGCTGGCAGGCCGCTAAAAAGTTGAGGCCGGTGCCAAAGCCGGTTTCGGCTATGGTAAAAACGCCGGGTTGTTGCGGGTCTAGTTGCTGCCAGCGCTGAGCTAGTTGATTGTGTTGTAAAAACACATAGTCGGTTTCGGCTAAGCCATGCTGTTTGGAAAAGTAGATGTCGTCGTAGTGGCTGGAGCTGGGTAGCTGGTCTTCCTGCCAGCTGATTTCGGCCGTGTCGAGTTGAAAGGGGGAGGGCATTTCACAGTCTCTAGGAGTGAGTCTCTAGTCTCTAGATAAAAAGTGCTAGAGACTCGGTGCTAGCAGTGGCGTATGGATGAGGCTTATTGCTCGGCTTTTACGTAAAACACCATGTAGGGAGTTTCAGCGTCCGATAAATCTAGCAAAAACTCCATGCGCTGGTATTTGTATTCTTTGGGTATTTCCGCTTTCCAGCGGTAGTCGTCCAAGGAGAAAGTGGCATTGCCATAGGCTACCTTGCTATCACCCTGATACTGGTTACCGCCTACTGCGTGTAACTTTAGCGAGCGGGTAAGCTGGTCGGGTATACGTATGGTCAAGGTTTTTTGTTCGCCAATCTGGCTGCCGTCACCGGCTGAGGCCGCTGCTTTTAGGCGCTCTTGCTCGGCGGCTATGGCTGTAGGGTCAGTTAAAAAAGTAACGGGCTCACGCTGGCTGCGATCTATAGGCGCTGGGGCAGCTAAGGCGGCGGCTTCAGCTTCTGCTTGTTGTTGTGCCTGCTGCTGAGCAAGCAGCGCAGCGGCTTCGGCGGCAGCAGCTTGTTCAGCGAGTTGTAGTGCTTTTAAACGTTCGTTTTCAGCTTTTAAGCGCGCTAGTTCTTGGCGTTGTTTTTCTATACGAGCGGCTTCGTTAGCCGCTTGTTGTTGCTGTAATTTGGCGATCAGTTGGCTGTGGCCGTTAATATTGTTTTGTAGCTTGGCAATCAATGCTGTACTGCTGGCGATTTTTTGCTCTAGATTTTGTTTTTGATCATCCAGCTCTGCCAGTTGTTTATTCGACTTTTTATATTTGCGTTCGGCTAAGGTGAGCTTAAATTGGGCGTTATTAAGTTCGCCATCTTTGCTGGGATCTTGCGCCGCTTCTAGGCTTAATTTTGCCACTTCGGCCTGGGCGGCTTCATAGATGTCTTTTTCAGGTGAGGGGGCGTTAGCGGCCTGCACCAGTGCTAGCTCGGTGGTTTGTAGTTGTTGGTTATAAGCTGCAAGTTCTGCTTGGGTGGCGATAAGCTGGTTTTTAAAGCTATCGAGTTCGGCTTGGGCTGCGCTGAGTGATTTAGCGTAGCCGTTAAGGCTGAGCATAAGGCTGAAAACGAGAACAGATGCAGTAAAACACTTGGCAAACATGGATGATAATCTCACTTGAATTTTTGCTATATGAGCTGTAATTGACAGCTTAATCCGTTAATGGCGTCAAAAATACACAGGCTTAAACCCGAAACTATGACAGATTTATTACGCTTTTTCAAAATCAACCCAGTGTTTGGGCTGAGTACGGGCAGGCTATGTTGTTATCGATTTTAAGCCGCCCGTGTTAGTCCTTAGCCTATGCTAATGCTGGGTAGCACAGGTTTGGGGATGTTTAGTTTAGTGTCTGGCGCCATGACTGTCGCCTCGCCTTGCGCCACAATTTTGTTGTCTTGGTTGCGGGCTACGCACTTTATCACAACGGTGCGACGTTTATCCTGTTTGTCGGTGACTTCCAAGTTGACGGTGATTTGGTCACCTAGCATTACCGGCTTGCGAAAGGATAGGCTTTGCCCCAAGTAAATGCTGCCAGGGCCGGGCAGGTGTAAGGCGATAGCTGCAGAAACCAGTCCGCCCGTCCACATACCATGAGCAATGCGACCCTGAAAAGGGGTACTGGCAGCAAAGGCTTCGTCCAAGTGTACTGGGTTGGTATCTCCCGAGGTGGCGGCAAACATCACTATGTCTTGCTCGGTGAGGGTCTTGCTATATTCAGCCGTTTGACCAATGCTTATTTCGTCGTAGGTGAAATTGCTTAATTGGCTCACAGGTAATCCTTACAAAGAAAAATAAAATAGAATGGTGAAATTGGCGGCTATTGTAGACTATTTAAATGGCTATGCGAAAACCTCTGCGCTATAAATGTGAGTGAAATAATAATGAGATTAAAAGCTGTTTGTTTAATGAGCAGTAAGCTTGCGGCGCTGGCTTTTTTATAGCTAGCTTGTAAACGGCACTAATACTACTGGTTTTAAGGATGTAATAATGATTAACCCCGCCACGCTAGCGGCTATGCAGCAATTAGGCTTACCTACGCAAATTGATTACACGCGCTACGATAGTTTACTGGATGTATTCGAGCATGTGATTAAGGAACACGGCGATAAGCCGGCCTTTAGTTGTTTGGGGCACACCTTGAGCTTTAAACAATTTGGCGAGCAGGCAAAACAGTTTGCTGCCTATTTACAGCAACATACTGAGCTGCAAGCTGGCGATAGAGTGGCCATACAGCTGCCTAATATTTTGCAATATCCCGTGCTGTTGTTTGGTGTGTTGTTAGCGGATTTAGTGGTGGTTAACACCAACCCTTTGTATACCGCTAGGGAGTTAAAGCATCAGCTCAATGACTCCGGTGCCAAGCTGTTAATTGTACTTAAAAACGTGGCCAGCGCGGCGCAAGAGGTAGTGCCGGAAACCGCTGTAGAGCAAGTGTTGCTTACCGAGTTGGCAGATTTTCATCCCGCCCCTAAGCGGCTACTGATTAATGCTGTGGTCAAATATATTAAGCGGCTGGTGCCTAAACTAGATTTTGCTAAGTCCATATCATTGCGTGAGGCCATGGCCTTGGGTAAGCGCGCTAGCTATAAACCGGTACAGGTCAGCAATGATCACTTAGCGGTGCTGCAATACACCGGTGGTACTACCGGTTTGGCGAAAGGGGCCATGCTTAGCCACGGTAATATTTTGGCTAATATTTTACAGTGCGAAGCCCTGTTCGGTAGCTATGGCATGACCAAAGGCCAAGAGACCGTGGTAGTGCCTTTACCGCTGTATCATATTTATTCATTTACAGTTTGTATGGTGATGGTAGAAGAAGGCAGTCACTGCATACTGATTCCCAACCCCCGCGATTTGTCGTCCCTAGTGAAAGCGATTAAGCGTTATGGCATGACATTCTTTTGCGGCTTGAATACATTGTTTGTGGCTCTGTGTCATGACCAGGGATTTAAGCAGCTGGATTTTTCTAGACTAAAACTCACCCTGTCGGGCGGCATGGCGCTAACCGAGGCGGTGGCCAAGCTGTGGCAGCAAACCACAGGCTGTGAGGTGCATCAGGGTTATGGCTTAACCGAAACATCACCGGTGATTTCGGCCAACCCCGGTGGCGGCAATAAAACTAACACCATAGGCTTGCCCCTGGCCGATACTGAATTAGTAGTAATGTCTGAGCAGGGTGAAATCCTACCCATAGGGGAGCAAGGTGAGCTGTGCATGCGCGGGCCGCAATTGATGAAAGGCTATTGGCAGCAGCCAGAAGAAACCGCCAAAGTGATAGATGCTCAGGGCTGGTTTCACACCGGCGATATAGGGATATTAGACCCCGATGGCTACCATAGGGTGGTGGATCGCAAAAAAGATATGATACTGGTGTCCGGCTTTAACGTTTACCCCAATGAAATAGAGGCCGTGCTTAGCGAGCATCCCGGGGTGTTGGAATGTGCGGCCATAGGCATACCGGATGACACCAAGGGCGAGCGCATACAAATGTATGTGGTACTAAAGGATAAAAGCCTTAAGGGCGAGCAACTAAAGGGTTTTTGCAAATCCAAGTTGGCGGGTTATAAAGTGCCCAGTGAGTTTATTATTAGCGAGGAGCTACCTAAATCCGCAGTCGGTAAAATACTGCGCCGCGAACTACGCGATAAGGCCATCGCAGCCGCCACTGGCTAACTGGTATTACCGCCGCTTACAGCTTAAAGCTTGCCACTGCCGACCATGTCGGCACTGTGGGGGTGCTTATTCTGCTCATGATTCATTATAATGCTGGGCTTTTCACTTCTCCTCTGGTGCTGTTATGGTAGCTACGCTGGGGGTGATGCTTAGCTGGCGACTCAATTTCTGTGCAAAACACCCTTAACAAACTTTCTCAAGCTATAGACCAGTGCTTATTAAAAGATCAGCACAGCCTGCGCCGTAAACTGCGTGCGGCGCAACAGCGCGCTAAGCAAAATCAGCCGGCGGGCCGCATGGTGGATGAACTGGTGGCGCGTATAGAGGCTTCGCTACTGGCCTACCAGCAAAAAAGTGCCGCCCTGCCGAAAATAGAATTCCCCGAAGAGCTACCTATAGCTGAAAAGCGCCAGCAAATTGCTGAGGCTATACGCGATAACCAAGTAGTGGTGATAGCCGGTGAAACGGGGTCGGGTAAAACCACCCAGCTGCCCAAGATTTGCCTAGAGCTGGGCCGCGGCGTAAAAGGCTTAATTGGCCACACCCAGCCGCGCCGTTTAGCGGCTCGTACCGTGGCGCAGCGCATAGCTGATGAACTGCATACGCCGCTGGGTGAGGGCGTGGGCTATCAGGTGCGTTTTACCGATAACACATCTGACGGCAGTTATATCAAGCTGATGACTGACGGTATTCTGCTAGCCGAAATCCAGCGCGACCGTTATTTATCTCAATACGATACCTTGATTATTGATGAGGCCCACGAGCGCAGCCTCAATATTGATTTTTTATTGGGCTACTTAAAACAGCTGCTACCTAAACGCCCCGATTTAAAAATCATCATTACCTCGGCCACCATAGATTTAGAAAGTTTTTCCAAGCACTTTGGTGATGCCCCAGTAATCGAAGTATCGGGCCGTACCTACCCGGTAGAAACACGCTATCGCCCCTTAGAGGAGTTAACCGAAGAGGGCGGTTTAGCCGAAGGCATAGCCGCAGCGCTAGAAGAACTAATGAGCGGCGATGGCCGGCAGGGTGGCGACGTACTGGTGTTTTTAAGTGGCGAGGCCGACATACGCGAGGTGTCGCGCTATTTACGCGACCAGCACGGCGGCAATCAGCGCCTGTGGCAAAACGTAGAGGTGTTGCCGCTGTACGCAAGGCTAAGCAATGCCGAGCAAAACAAAATATTCCAAATAGACAAACGCCGTGGCCGCCGCGTAGTGCTGGCCACCAATGTGGCTGAAACTTCGCTGACTGTGCCGGGCATACGCTATGTGATAGACCCAGGCTTTGCACGCATTAGCCGCTATAGCTATCGCACCAAGGTGCAGCGTTTACCTATAGAGGCCATCTCCCAGGCCAGTGCCAACCAGCGCAAAGGTCGCTGTGGCCGGGTGGCCGAAGGTATTTGTATACGTCTGTATAGCGAGGACGATTTTAATAGTCGCCCCGAGTTTACCGACCCCGAAATTAAGCGCACCAATTTAGCCTCGGTGATTTTGCAAATGCTGGCCATGCGCATAGGTGAGGTGCAAAGCTTCCCCTTTGTAGACCCACCCGATAGCCGCATGATTAATGACGGCTTTAAATTATTGGAAGAGCTGGGGGCAGTACACAAGCAGCAGCTTACTGAAACGGGCAAATTACTCGCCAGGTTTCCGGTAGACCCGCGCATGTCGCGTATGTTGATAGCCGCTAGCCAGCAAGGCTGTTTAAGCGAAATGCTGATTATTTGCAGCGCCCTAAGCGTGCAAGATCCCCGTGAGCGCCCCGCCGACAAGCGCCAAGCCGCTGATGAAAAACACCGCCGTTTTTGGCATGAGGACTCCGACTTTTTAAGCTATGTAAACCTGTGGCAGCACTACGAAGAGCAGCGTCAGGAGCTAAGCCAAAATCAATTGCGCAAATATTGCCTGCGTAATTATTTATCGTTTATGAAAATGCGCGAATGGCGCGATATACACCACCAGCTCAAGTTAGTGGCGAAAGAGCTGGGCTACAAACAAAACAGCGAGCCCGCCAGCTACGAAGCCGTACACCGCAGCTTGCTAAGTGGCTTGCTTAGCCATATTGCCAATTTAGAATTAGATAAGGTTTACCTGGGCGCACGCAATCGCAAGTTGCATATCTTCCCCGGCTCAGCCCTGTTTAAGAAAACCCCTAAGTGGATAGCCGCAGCTGAAATTGCCGAGACCACGCAAGTCTACGCCCGTTGTTGTGCTCGCATACAGCCGGAGTGGGTGCTGGGTATTAACGATGCGTTATTTAAACACCGCTATAGCGAGCCGCATTGGCAGCAGCGCACGGGCAGGGTAATGGCCTTTGAAACCCTAAGCCTGTATGGCTTAGTGATTAAAGATAAAATCAAAGTGCACTACGGCCCTATCGATGCCGAGGTGGCACGGGAAATTTTTATACGCGCAGGTTTAGTCGAGGGGCGTTATAAAACCAAAGCCAAGTTTTACCAGCACAACCAAAAACTGCTGCATGAAATTACCGAGCTGGAAGCCAAGTCCAGACGCCGCGATATTTTAATCGACGATGAGCAGCTGTTTCAGTTTTATCACGAACGCCTGCCGCCGCATATCACTACCGCCAAGCAGTTTGAACACTGGTATAAAACCGCGCAACAACAAGACCCACAGTGCCTGATGCTAAGCAAGGCTTTGCTGATGCAGCACAGCGCCAGTGAGGTAACGGAAGCGCAGTTCCCTACGGTGTTTAATTATGCTGATATGCGTTTTGCTCTTAGCTATGTGTTTGAACCCGGCCAGCCCAATGACGGCGTGACAGTGACGGTACCGCTGGCCTTGCTCAACCGCATTACAAAAGAACCTTTTCAGTGGCTGGTGCCGGGCATGCTGCGAGATAAGTGCATAGCCTTGGTAAAAATGTTACCTAAGCAAGTGCGCAAGCAGTTTGTACCCGTGCCCGACTATGTAGATAAGGCGCTGGCGCGCATCAGCGATAAGCAGCAGGGCATATTAGAGGGCTTGGCCGAAGCGCTGTACCGCATTGCCGGGGTAGAAATAGATATTAACCAGTGGCAAACCGCCGAGCTGGATAATTTTTATCGCATGAATTTTAAAGTAGTGGATGGCGACGGCAAATTACTCGCGCAAAGCCGCGATCTAGATCAGCTATTAGAAGATTTTAAAGGCAAGGTCAGTGAAAGCGTACAGCAGCAAAGCCAGCCCCAGTTTCAGCAGCTGGATATTAAACGCTGGGATTTCGGCGAACTGCCTGCGCAATACCAGTTTAAACAGGCGGGAGTGACTATCACCAGTTATCCCGCCATCGTCGATAAAGGCGATAGCGTGGCGGTGGAGTTAATGGATTACCCGCAGGAAGCGCAGCTACAAACCCAGCAGGGTTTAGTGCGGTTGCTTATGTTGCAGCTGCCCCAGCAACTGAAAACTTTGCGCAAAGACTTATTAAGCGGCAATCAAATTAGCTTGCAGCTGGCAGGCCTGTCTGAGCAGCGTAAAGAATGGTTGGAAGATTTGCTGCAAGCGGTATTCAAACGCGTGTTTTTATCCGATGGTGAATTACCCTGCAGCGAACAGGCGTTTAAGCACTGCCTGGAGCAGCATAAGGGCCAGTTAATGAGCGTGGCGCTAGAGGCCGAAAAACTATTGTTGGCTATAGCTGAGGCTTATACCAAGGTGCGCAAGGCGATTAAAAAAGCCAACCAGCTCAGCTGGGCAACGGCAGTGGCCGATATCAACCAGCAGCTAAACCTGTTATTTGCTAAGGGGTTTATTGCCGATACTCCTTGGCAGCATTTGCAGCAATACCCACGCTACCTAGCGGCTATAGAACAGCGCATAGATAAATTGCGCGGCGGCCTGCCTCGCGATAGGCAGTTAATGACAGGCTTAAGTGAGCTTAGCCAGCCGCTTATTAAAGTGTGGCAGGGCAATCAGGCGGCTCAGCCTGAGTTGTTAAATTATCGTTGGTTGTTAGAGGAGTACAGGGTATCCTTGTTTGCACAGCCCTTGGGCACCTTGCAGCCAGTGTCTGAAAAGCGCTTGCGCAAACAATTGGCCGAGCTGCGCCAGCAGCAGCTAGTGAAATAGATTATCGGCTACCATGGGTAATAAGCAGCGGTTAACGATAAGTGAATAACAATAAACTGATATTGATTAGCAATGACTGTTAGCGCACTTAATTATCAATCTTTAACGGTTACCGTACCCTGCGGTGAGCAGGTGCACCTCACGCGTTTTTATAAAAACAAAAAGCAACTGGGCATGCCGGTATTTATGCTGCACGGTCTATTAGAAGATGGCACCGCTTTTTATGATGAAAACGGCAAGGGCTTGGCCTGTTATATGGCGCAGCAAGGCTATGATGTGTATGTGGCAGACCTGCGCGGCAAGGGCCACAGTTGGCCTGCAATACAGGCTAATAGCCAAGTGGGGGTGCATCAGCACATCACTGAAGATATACCCGCACTATTAAAAAAAATACAGAGCATACGGGGAAATGCTCCCCAGATTTGGCTGGGCCATGGTTGGGGCAGTGTGTTACTAACGGCCTATTATGCCCGCAATACTCATTGCTTAGCCCCGGTTGCGCAGATGCTGCACCTAGGGGCGCGCAGGCAAACGCTGTTGTCCACACCGCTAAAACGCTTTGTGTTTAATACCTTGTGGCGTCGTTTGGGTGGCCTAGGCATAAGCTTAAATGGCTATTTGCCCAGCCGGTTTTTATGCCTGGGGGATTGCAAAGAATCCAGTAGCGATTATCAGGATTATTTAAGCTGGAGTCTTAGCGACGCCTGGCTGGACCCCAAAGATGGCTTTGATTATGGCGCCGCTATCACTAACAAGACTTTGCCCCCCAGCCTTTATGTGGCTTCGGTAGGGGACGCTATTTACGGTGATGTGGTGGATGCCCGCAGTTTTATGCGGCAGCTGGGGCCACACGATGGTCGTATGTTAATACTGGATAAAAAAGCCGGCAGCTTAAATAACTATAAGCACAATGAGCTGCTTAAACATGCCGATGCCGAACAGGATCACTTCCCGCATATACTGGCTTGGTTAAATGAGTATCAGCAGTCGGCACTGGCTGGTTGAGTACTCAATTTTATGTGGGCTAATGAAACTTGTTGTTGACCCTTGGGTCATAAGCAGCACAGAGCTGTAATGACTGTGCAATTAATGAGCGAGTGGCTAGGCTCAGTAGTTGAGCTGCGGTGTAGATAAGCTACACTGTGGCAACGATTACCTATGCTAAGTCGTGCGTTAAATCTTTAGTGTTAATACTGACAACTAGAAACACAATACTAGGAGATACTATGTCTACTTCAAACAAAAAACCATTAGCGGCTGCACTAGGTGCGGCATTTCTAGCCACTGCGATTGCGCCTTTAGCCTCTGCCGAAGCCAATCCATTTGCCGCTAACCAACTAGCCAGCGGTTACGATTTAGCCAATTATGCCGATCACGAAGGCAAATGCGGCGAAGGTAAGTGCGGCGAGAAGGGTAAAAAAGAAGGTAAGTGCGGCGAAGGTAAGTGCGGCGAGAAAGGTAAAAAAGAAGGCAAATGCGGCGAAGGTAAGTGCGGCGAGAAAGCTAAAAAAGAAGGTAAGTGCGGCGAAGGTAAATGCGGCGAGAAAGCCAGAGAAGGTAAGTGTGGTGAAAAAACTAAAGAAGGCAAGTGTGGCGAGCACTAAGTGCTAGCCAGTATGGATGTCTTTAGTGAATAAAGCCGTAGCACTAGCGGGTTTAGGTTTGCGCAGGGATATTATGTCCTCTTTGCAAAGCTTGCCCGCTGGTGAGTTAGATTTTTTTGAGGTGGCTCCCGAAAACTGGATAGGTTTGGGTGGTCGCTTGGGTAAGCAGTTTCAGGCCTTGGCCGAACGCTACCCTATATACCTACATGGTTTATCACTCAATATAGGCGGCACCGCCCCTTTAGATATTGAGTTGATTAACAACATCAAGCAGTTTATTAATCGTTTTAACTGCCCGCTCTACTCGGAGCATCTCACCTATTGTGGCGACAACGGCCATTTATACGATTTAATGCCCATCCCTTTTACCGAAGAGGCGGTTAAGCATGTGGCGGCCAGAATACGTGAAGTACAGGATAGGCTAGAGCAAAAGCTGGTGTTAGAAAACGCCTCCTATTATTGCGCACCCGATCAGCAGATGAGCGAGAGCGAATTTATTAACGCCGTCATGGCTGAGGCCGATTGCGAATTGTTGCTAGACGTTAATAATATTTATGTAAACAGCATTAATCACGGTTATGATCCCTATCAATTTTTAAGCGAGCTGCCTTTGCAGCGCGCCAGCTATATACATGTAGCTGGCCACTATGAAGAGGCCGAAGACCTGCGGGTAGATACCCATGGCGCCGATGTCATAGACCCCGTGTGGGATTTATTAAAAGCGGCTTATCAGCAGGTGGGGGTGTTACCCACATTACTGGAGCGGGATTTTAATTTCCCTCCTATGGCTGAGCTTTTGGCTGAGGTGGCAACCATCAAGCAGCTGCAGGCATTAGCTCAAAAAAACAGTGCAGCTGTTAAGGCGGCTGGCTAATGCCCTCTTTGCAACATACCACCGATCAATTTACCGCCTTTATACGCAACCCCGAGCAGCAGCCTGCGCCCGCCAATATAGAGGCACGTCGTTTAAAGATTTACCGCGACTTGTTTTATAACAATATAGAGGGCTTTGTGAGTGGCGCCTTTCCGGTGTTGCGCAGCTTGATTGCGGAGCAGCCCTGGCATGCGCTAGTGCGTGATTTTATGGTGACTCATCGTTGCCAGAGCCCCTATTTTTTAGAGATCAGCCAAGAGTTTCAGCACTATTTAGCTGGCCAGCCAGCCATATTAGCGACTGGGGATTATCCCGTATTTATACAGGCCCTGACCCATTATGAATGGGTGGAGCTGGCACTGGATGTGGCGGAAGATGATTTAGCCCAGTTTAAGCGCGAGCAGGGTCTTGCAGAGTTAAAGCATGAGCAGCACTGCGATTGGCTGCAGCAGCGGCCGCTGGCTTCGCCCTTAGCATGGTCCTTGGCTTATCAATACCCGGTGCACTTAATTGGCTTAGACTACCAGCCGCAACAAGCCAGCGAGCAACCCAGCTATTTGCTGGTGTATCGCAATCTGCAAGATCAAGTAGGTTTTATGGAGGCTAATGCTGTAACGGCTAGGTTGCTGGAGTTGGTTAATAATAACCCGCAGCAACTCAATGGCGAGCAATTGCTACTGCAGCTAGCGCAAGAAATGCAGCATCCCAACCCTGAGCAAATTATCAGCAGTGGCTTGACTATATATCAGCAGCTCTATGAGCTGGATATTTTATTAGGCACGGTAGCCGTGAGCTAAGTGTTAAGTTGTTGTTCTAGTGGGCGGCTGTCTAGTAGGCGATAGACCGCTAGATTATTATTGTCGTTTCCATTAATGTTCACAGCTGAAATTACGACTATTAATGGAATGCTTATGCGCGGGCTAATCTATAGCTGTCTCATCTCTTTTCTCACTCATTACAGTTTGGCCGCTAATGCCCAAGCTTTGGATATAGAAAACCCTCGCGACCCTTGGGAGGGCTTAAATCGTAAGGTCTTTGTTTTTAACGATAATGCTGATCACTATGTGTTAGCACCTGTGGCCCGTGGCTACAGGGCGGTAACGCCTGACCCAGTGGAAACCGGCATACGCAATGTGTTCTCAAATCTATTAGAAATCACCACCATCGCTAACGATTTATTACAGTTGGAATTTGCCCAGGCAGGTGCTGATACTGGCCGCTTTCTGATCAACAGTACTGTAGGCCTATTAGGTATTTTTGATGTGGCCAGTAAAGTGGGTCTGGAAAAACATGATCAAGATTTTGGTTTAACCCTAGCTAGCTGGGGCTTGGGCTCTGGCCCCTATGTGGTGTTGCCTTTGGTGGGGCCCTCTACTTTGCGCGATAGTGCTGGGATTGTGGTTGATAGCGCCAGCAGTGACTATATGAATGAGCTGGAGCATGTGCCCACTAGAAACCAGGTTAAAGCTTTGCAGATTGTTAATGTGCGCGCCGGCTTGCTAAAGGCAGAAGAGCTGGTGTCGGGTGATCGCTACGTTTTTATACGCGATGCCTACTTGCAGCGCAGAGATGCAGCAGCAGGCGTGGAGCCGCAAGATGATGGCTTTGGCGATGAGGATTTCGAGTCCTTTGATGACTGGGATTGATGACTGGGATTAGCCTTATATTTCAATGCCCTGGCAACCAAGCTAGAGTATTTGCTTGATGCTAAAGCCTATTAAATACTGCTGGTCAGCGTCTTGTTCAACACGGGTGACGGTGGCCAGAGCATTAAAAGAGTGCTGTCCGTGTGCGGTTGGTGCAATGGCAACCTCACACTCAGCCCCCATGGCCAAAGGCTCAGCGCAGCTAATCCTTAACCCCGTGCCACTTAGGTCTACACAGACCCCCTCATACTGGCTGCCCTCGTGGCTGATGCTAATGGGGGAGTTGACCTGCATGCGAATAAAGTCGCGTTTCTCATCATAACTACGGTTGCTTGCCGTCATTGCATTGCCTCAAAGTTTTTATTGTCAGTCTTTATATAATACGCCTACTCATTACCGTCAATGTTAGCGTCTATAAATTTGGTTTTCTGCTATTGAAGTCCCACTATTATAAGAGTATGTTCTGGCCACCTTGAATAAGCCGTTTTAATTGAACTATCTTAATTGAACTATCTTAATTAAACATTGCGGGCTTAATTAAACAACCTGGGCTTGATTAAGCGCCTCGGGCACAAAATAGCAGGTATGCGCTAATTACCGTGAAAAATTGGGTTTTACAATGACATCGGAGCAATACAGCCTCTTGGTGGTTGATGATGATGAGCAGGCGCTGCGTACTATCGTCAATTATCTGCAAGCTCAGCACTATATAACCTACCAGGCGGTTACGGGTGACGAAGCCTTGGCGCTATACCGTCAGCATAAGCCCGATGTCATACTCTGCGATTTAAATGTGCCCTATCAGGGCGAGGGCAAGCTGCAGCAGCATATACAGGCCTTGGCCGAGTCTACCCCTGTAGTGGTGCTATCCGAGACTAACGAAGTCAGTGATGTGGTAGAGGCTTTGCGCTTTGGCGCTAGTGATTATCTGTTTAAACCTATAGTGGATGTCACTATATTGGGGCATGCGGTCAAGCGCAGCTTGGAGTACGGCCAATTACAGCGTGAAAATGAAACCTATAAGCAACAGCTGGAACAGGCCAACCTAGAGTTGAAAAATAGCTTGGCCCTGCTGGAGCAAGATCAAAAAGCCGGCCGCCAGGTGCAATTTAAAATGCTGCCCGCTTCACCTTACCAGTTGGGTGAGTATCACTTTAGCCATCGTATTTTCCCCTCGCTATATCTTAGTGGCGACTTTGTTGAATATATTAGTGTGGGCAAAGAGCATTGTGTGTTCTTTATCGCCGATGTGTCTGGCCATGGCGCTTCCTCGGCTTTTGTGACGGTATTGCTAAAAAACCTGTTTGCTCGCAAGCGCTCAGACTTGCTGCATAAGCAAGATCAATCCATACTCTCGCCCCTAAGCATGCTGGCGCTGGCCAATAGCGTGATTTTTGATACCGGTGTGGGTAAGCACCTCACCATGTGTGTGGGGGTGATACATATCCCCAGCGGCGAGCTGCGTTATAGTAATGCTGGCCATTTGCCACAGCCTATCTTAAGTACCGACGGCAGCAGCCAGTTTTTAGCCGGGCAGGGTATGCCGGTAGGTCTGTTTGATGAGCCTGAGTTTAGTGAGCAGCTGATTAACTTGCCCGATAAGTTTGTATTGACCTTGTTTTCTGATGGCATATTAGAGATATTGCCCCGTACCGGCCTTCGCGCCCAAGAGGCTTTTTTATTGGAGCGTTTACAGCAGCCACAATTATCGGTGGAGGCTCTGGCAGAAAGCTTGGAGTTACAGCAAATTGTTGAGTTTCCCGATGATATAGCGGTGTTACTAATTTCTAAGGGTTATCACTAAAGGGGTGGCGCGTAAGCACTGAGATCTATTTATGCAGTCAGGTAAAATGCTAGTTGCCGATCATCAAGGCACATACATGATTAAGCTTATAGGCGACGTACGCTTAACGCTGTGTAATACCATAGATGATTATATAGAGCAGATGTTTAGCGCCGATAATTTTGCCGGGGTCACTATAGACCTGGCCGAAACCCTGGGTATAGATAGCACGTCTTTAGGCTTGCTGGCCAAGCTGGCCATACAGGCTAAACAGCGCGGCTTTGATAGGCCTACTATATTGTCACCTAACCCCGATATTACTAGGCTATTGCAGAGTATGGGCTTTGCAAAAGTCTTTAATATCTATAGTGATGAAATTACCAATGCCGAGGATTTAAAAGAGCTTCCTGTTAGGTGTGGCAGCGAGACGCAGGTGCGTAACAAAGTGCTAGAGGCCCATAAGGTTTTAATGGGGTTAAACGAACAAAACCGCGCCGACTTTCACGACCTGGTTTGTGCGTTGGAAACCCCTAAAGCTTCGCAGTAATTTATTTGCTGTTTAGTTGTTGATTACCGCTAATTTACTTTTAATAAAGTCACTGTGTGGCGCATAAATCAAGTCGGCAATTTTTCGTATCAAATGATCTTCGTACTTACTGATCTCGCCATCGGCAACTGCCACCTGCCACAAAGCTTTGAGTAGCTCAAATTTCTGCTCTGGGGTATAGGCCTCATTAATATGGCGGGTGAACTCATACAACGAAGTTGCCTGTTGATTCTCTGCTTCGGCCAAGGCGATTAATTCATTGAGTTCAGTTTGAGCCAGCCCCAAGGTTTTAACTAGAGCTTGCTCTATGGCTTGTTGCTCAATACTGCTAATGTCGAAATCAGCGCGGCTCAACTCAATTAACAAGGCAGCCGCAGCTAAATCAACTTTATGCTGCTGCGTGCTGCTATCGTTATTAGAAAGCTCTAGATTATCTTTAAAAAACTGCTGTATCTTTTTTAACATCGGGCGTTATTGCTTTAGTAATTGCTCTAATTTGATTTGGTCGGCTGTAAAGTTTCGTATGCCCTCAGCTAATTTTTCCGTAGCCATGGCGTCCTCATTCATATGCCAGCGGAAGCTGCTTTCGCTTAAATCGATTTTGCTAATAGCTTCGCCGGTATTATCGCGGCTAAGCTTTTGGGTTAGCAGGCCGGTATCCAGGCTTAACTCTTCTAATAGCTGTGGGCTAATGGTTAAACGGTCACAGCCTGCAAGCTGTTCAATTTCGCCGGTGTTTCTAAAGCTGGCACCCATTACCACGGTGTTGTAGTTGTGCTGCTTATAAAAATTATAAATACGGCTAACCGATTGCACGCCGGGGTCGGTAACGGCGTTGTAGCTGTTACCTGTGCTGGCCTTATACCAATCTAAAATACGGCCTACAAAAGGCGAAATTAAAAACACCCCGGCATCGGCACAGGCGGCGGCTTGGGCAAAACCAAACAACAGCGTGAGGTTACAGTTTATGCCTTCTTTTTCTAAAATTTCGGCGGCGCGTATACCTTCCCAGGTTGAGGCGATTTTGATTAACACCCGCTCTTTGCTAACACCGGCAGCTTGGTAGTGCTCGATTAAGCTGCGCGCCTTGGCAACAGTGGCCTGTGTATCAAAGGAGAGGCGGGCGTCTACTTCGGTAGAAATGCGACCGGGGATAATATTTAAAATTTCACAGCCTATGGCAACTGCTAATTTGTCGCAGCACAGGGCCAATTGTTCGGCTTGGCTAGCGGGTTGCTGTAGGGCCCAATCTTTGGCTTCAGTGACCAGCTGGCTGTATTGGGGCAGCTGGGCAGCTTTTAGCAGTAGCGAAGGGTTGGTGGTGGCATCTAGGGGCTTAAAGCGGGCGATGGCTTCTATATCACCAGTATCGGCAACGACATCGGTCATGCTTTTAAGTTGTTCTAATTTATTACTGCTCATGGTAAATCCTTATTGTTGTTATAAGCCTTGTTGGCTTTGTTCCTGCAGCCTGTCTAGTTGGTATTGTTCTGCGCGTTCGCGCTCGTCCACTATGAGTTGAAAGGCTTGTTGTAAAACGTCTATACCGGCGCCTTTAAGGTGTGCGTGTTGGCTGAGGTGGCGGCGAAATAATTTTGCCCCGGGCTGGCCTTGAAACAAACCTAAGATATGACGGGTAATATGATTTAAGTGTGCGCCTAAGCTTAATTGTTCCTCAACATAGGGCAAAAAGTCTAGTAGCACTTGATCGCGGCTTTTTACCGCTGCCTTAGAATCGTAAAAGCGTTGATCTACATCGGCTAATAGATAAGGGTTTTGGTAAGCTGCTCGGCCCAGCATAACACCATCGACATGTTGTAAGGGGGTGTCACAGCTGTCTAAATCGACTAGGCCGCCGTTGAGAATAATTTCTAAATCGGGAAAGTCTTTTTTAAGTTGGTACACCATATCGTATTGCAGTGGTGGTATCTCGCGGTTTTCCTTGGGACTTAAACCCTGCAGCCAGGCTTTGCGGGCGTGTACGATAAAAGTCTTACAGCCGGTGGCGGCTATAGGCTCTACAAAGGCCACCATGTCGCGATAGTCTTCCATATCGTCTATGCCTATACGGTGCTTAACGGTTACCGGTATAGAACAATTATCCTGCATGCTTTTTATACAGTCGGCTACTAGCTGTGGCTGCGCCATTAGACAGGCACCAAACATGCCATTTTGTACCCGGTCGGAGGGGCAGCCACAATTAAGGTTAACCTCATCATAGCCCCAATCCTCAGCAATCTTGGCGCAGCGCCCTAAGTCTTGCGGGTTGCTACCGCCCAGCTGTAAGGCCAGCGGGTTCTCGTGGTGATGAAAGGCTAAGAAACGCTCTGGCCCAGCATGTAATATTGCGCCGGTGGTTACCATCTCGGTATAGAGCACCGCCTGTTGGCTGAGTTGGCGCCAAAAGTACCGGCAGTGTCTATCTGACCACTCCATCATGGGGGCAACGGTGAGGGTTCTATTTATTTCTTTCATTTAAACTAGCAAAATCAGGGGGTTATAAGAAAGGTGAAATTGGATTGGGGATTATATAACGTTTGCCGTCGCTAGTGTCATATTTAGCAGGCCGTAATAAGGCTAGTGTTAAGGTTATTGGCAGTTAGGCTTTCAGCCCTTGGGTTTTAAACTGCGAGCAGGATTGTTAGTATGGCCAGCGTTAGCAAGAAAATCATTTCAGTAATGAAACGGAGAGATCTATGGCTAAGAATTTTTTGATATTACCTATACTGCTTATAGCCGCACTATTAAGCGCTTGTGAACAAGAGGGTAGCGCTGAGCGTGCCGGGGCAAAGCTGGATGACGCTGCCGAAGCCTTACGTGAAAAATCGACTGAGCTAGGTAATAAGGTTGAAGATGCCTGCGAACAGTTAAAAGCCAAGGCTGGTGCCGAAGATACTGATTGTTAATCCAAGTAACAGAATTGAACTTAGTTAAACTGTTAGGGTCTGCTTGCTAGTTTAGTTAAAGCTCAACGAATTGCCCCATGCTTATGGCAAAATATAAAACCTTAATCGTCATGTTACTGCTGCTGAGTCTGTTCGGCCAGGCTGCTGCGTCTGTTAATAACTCTTGTCTAGGCTTTTCTTATGCTAACGCCGGTCAAGATCAAATGGCCACAGCTATGGTAGACCATTCCCAGCATGCGGCGATGATGGCGCTTATCACCGACGAGCAAAACAATACTGATAATTGCTGCGGTTGTGATTGCCGTTTTGATGGCTGCGGCACTATGGCCGTTATTGACGCTGCTGCCCAGACGCTAGCGTCAACTTGGCCAGCAGCTAAACCTTGCTATAACAACAATAAGCTTAGTCACAGCTTAGTTGCCTCACTATTTCGCCCTCCCATTACTTCATAGACGGGATAGCTGCGCCTAAAATTTGGCGCCTTGCATCCCTAATTTGTGCTTAGACCTTTAATATTTTTAAAAAGCCTTAACGATTGATACGCATAGTCTGGTTTAAATAACTCGCTTAGCTGTGTGAGTTGGGGCTTGAATGAAGAGAGCCGAGTAATGAGTAAGCAAACAACAGATATACAATTATTAACATCGCCGCTGATGACCCGTCGACATTTTGTTAGCGGCATGGCGGCAGGTTCAGCCTTGCTGGGCTTGGGTTTGGGCTTGGGCTTGGAAGTAAACGCAGGCAGCGTTAATGCATCAGTATTGCCGCGCACGGGGCCTAGCACTTTGCGGGGTAAACAGTTTGACCTCACCATAGGCTACCAAGATGTTAACTTTACCGGCACACCGCGCGTGGCTACCACGGTTAACGGTTCGCTACCGGCACCGGTATTGCGTTGGCGTGAAGGGGATAGAGTAACCCTGCGAGTCAAAAATAATTTGTCAGTCGACACATCAATACATTGGCACGGGATGATTTTGCCTACCGAAATGGATGGTGTGCCAGGCTTAAGTTTTGGCGGGATTAAGCCCGGCGAAATCTTTGAATATCAATTTGATGTTAAGCAAAGCGGCACTTACTGGTATCACAGCCATTCGGGTTTTCAAGAGCCCACGGGCCTGTATGGGGCGATTATTATAGACCCCAAACTGCCAGACCCGGTGAGTTACGATCGAGAACATGTGGTAGTGCTATCGGATTGGTCAGACGAATCCCCCCACGATATTTATGCCAAGCTAAAAAAACTCAGCCATTACTATAATTTTCGAGAACGCACCGCAATTGACCTGTGGCGTGATATCAAAGAAAAAGGCCTAGCCCAAACTTGGAATGAGCGCGCCATGTGGAACCAAATGCGCATGAGCGAAACTGACATTGCCGATGTTACCGGCTACACCTACATCCATTTAATGAACGGCGTAACCCCAGCTGAGGGTTGGGTAGGGTTGTTTAAGCGTGGTGAAAAAGTACGGCTGCGTTTTATTAATGCTTCATCCATGACTATTTTTGATTTACGCATACCCGGTTTAACAATGACGGTAGTGGCGGCCGATGGCCAAAACGTACAGCCGGTTAGCGTCGATGAATTTCGCATAGGTGTCGCTGAAACCTACGACGTAATCGTTGAGCCCAGCGCCGCCAGAGCCTACACCGTATTTGCACAAAGCATAGATCGCAGCGGCTACGCCCGCGGCACACTTACGCCCGATGTTGGGCTAACCGCCGCAGTGCCCGCCATGGATGAGGCACCCGTATTAGGCCATGGCGATATGGGTATGGCTATGAACCATGGTGACCATAGTATGCACGGTATGGATCATAGTCAGCATGCTATGGCTGATATGAGGGGAATGGATCACAGCCAACATGGCATGTTTGCTATGAAAGGCATGGATCATAGCCAGCACGGCATTGTTGAAACGCCAACTCAAAGCGAAACACAAAAACTAGGCAAGGCCGGTTTGGGCAGCACTCGTGAAATCACTCATGTAGCTAGCGAGCTAGGCCCGCATGTGGATATGCGCGCCGAGGCCCCGCAAAGCGGCTTAAACGACCCAGGCTTAGGTTTGCGTAATCATCAGCAATTACACGGCAGGCGGGTATTAACTTATGCCGACCTTAAAAACCTCACGCCCACATTAGAGAAACGCGAACCCAGCCGTGAAATAGAGTTACATCTAACCGGCAATATGAGCCGTTATATGTGGTCCATGAACGGCATTAAGTTTGCTGATGCCGAGCCATTGCAACTCAAATACGGTGAGCGCGTACGCATCACTCTGGTTAACGACACTATGATGACACATCCCATGCACCTGCACGGTTTATGGAGTGAGTTGGAAACCGGTGACCCCGATTACATCCCTCGTAAACACACCGTACTAGTGCAGCCGGGTGCCAAAATCAGCTACTTAGTTAGCGCTGATGCCATAGGCCGCTGGGCTTACCACTGCCATCTGGTTTACCACATGCCAGGTATGTTTCGCGAAGTGCGGGTGAGTTAAGGAGCGCCAGTTATGAAAAAAAAGATGAACGAAAAAATCAAACAAATAATAAAAAACAAACACCGCCGCTTGATAGCCTACACCTTACTAACGGTGTTAGGCCTAGCGCAGCCAGTACTGGCTGGCGGTAAGGATGACCCACTGCTTAGCAAAGTGATGATAGACCAGCTAGAGCTACGCGATGCCGACGATAGCAATCCGCTAGTGTTAGAAGGGCAGGCGTGGTTGGGGAAAGACTTGCACAAGCTATGGCTAAAAGCCGACGTGGAGCGAGTCGCTGGCGAAACCGAAGAGCTGGAATTACAGGCGCTATACAGCCAGGCGATTGCGCCTTACTGGGATTTACAAGTTGGCCTGCGCCAAGATAGCAAACCCACACCTAGCCGCAGTTGGGCGGTTCTTGGCTTGCAAGGCTTAGCGCCTTACTTCTTTGAAGTGGATAGTGCCTTGTTTATAGGGGAGGGCGGCCGTACCGCTTTGCGTGTGCAGGTGGAATACGAGCTGCTATTTACCCAGCAGCTAATCCTAAGCTCAGAGCTAGAGGCTAATTTTTACGGCCAAAACGATAGCAACTTAGGCATAGGCTCAGGTTTGTCCGACCTACAAGCTGGCCTGCGCCTGCGCTATGAAATTCGCCGCGAGTTTGCGCCTTACATAGGCATAAACTGGCAAAAAAGCTATGGCAATAGCGCGGGCTATGCGCGTAAGGCTGGCCATGATGTGCAAGATACTCAGTGGGTACTGGGTATACGTGCCTGGTTTTAAAGCTAGTAAAAAAACCTTGACCTAGGTGTAACACCTAGCTTGTAAACTATAGGCTATAGATAAAACTCACCCGCAAAAATCGTATATGGGATCCTTGCTGGTGATCTAACCTTGGGATAAACATTATGAAAACGGTTACTGAGCTTGCCCGCCAGTTTAAGGTAAGCGCTGACAGCATAAGGCACTACAGCAAACTGGGATTGCTCAAGCCGCAACGCAATGCACAAAATGCTTACCGGCTGTATGATGGCCAACAAGAGCAGCGTTTACGCTTTGTGCTCTCGGCAAAAAAGTTGGGCTTTAGCTTAAAAGACATAGAGCAAATTTTAGCGACAGCCACGACGGGTGATACTCCTTGCCCCTTAGTTAGACAGCTTATTGAAAATCGTATAGCGACTATACGAGCCGAAATGGCCGAAGCACAAAAACTAATGACGCGTATGGAGGCCGCCTTAGCTAGCTGGTGCGAATTACCTGACCATATACCCTCGGGTGCCAGCATTTGCCACCTTATTGAAAACAGCGAGCAGCTTAGCCAGCCAATTGATAGTAAAAGTAGCAGCAGAGCTTAGGAGCGAACCATGAGCAGTGTCCCCCAAAAAAATGTTGCTAAACATACTTCATACTTACAGATTGAAGGTGCCTCCTGTGCGAGTTGCGTAGGAAAAATTGAAGGCGCACTCATGCAGCTGCCAGAGGTAGAGAGCGCTGCTATGAACTTAGCGCAAAGCACCGTGGCCATTACCGGTGATGCGCCTATAGCAACATTAATTAAAGCCGTTAACGCCGCCGGTTACGAGGCCAAAAGCATAGTTGATAGTTCGGATCAGCAGCTGATGGATGATAAAGAACAAGCCGATCAACAATATTTCCAGCGCCTTAAACGCGAGATGTGGCTAGCGCTGGGTTTGGGTGTGCCACTTATGCTTTACGGCATGTTGGGCGGCGACATGATGGTGGTAACAGACTTACAGCGCGGCCTGTGGTTATTGGTGGGGCTGCTCACCTTGGCGGTAATGGTATTCGCGGGTAGGCACTTTTATGTAGGCGCATGGAAATCTTTTGCAAACCACAATGCCAATATGGATACCCTAATCGCGTTAGGCACCGGCACGGCATGGTTGTATTCCATGGTCGTAGCGTTGTTTCCTTTAGCAGTACCCGAAATGGCTAGGCATGTATATTTTGAAGCCACCGCCATGATTATAGGTTTAATTAATTTAGGCTTGGCCTTAGAGATAAAAGCCCGTGGCCGTACCTCAGAGGCCATTAAACGCTTAATCGGTTTGCAAGCCAAAACCGCACGCTTATTGCGCAACGGTGAAGAAGTGGATATTGCCATAGAGCAGATTCAGCAAGGCGATATTTTGCGCGTGCGCCCCGGCGAAAAAATTGCCGTAGATGGCGTGGTGCAAGAAGGCAGCAGTGCGGTAGATGAATCTATGCTGACTGGCGAACCCATGCCGGTGGCAAAAAACGAAGGTGATGAACTGGCCGCCGGTACGCTTAATAAAAGCGGCAGTTTACTTTATAAAGTGACTAGAGTAGGTAAAGAAACTGCTTTAGCGCGCATTATAGAAATGGTAAAACGCGCGCAAAACTCTAAGCCACCTATAGGGCGTTTGGCTGATGTGATCGCGGCCTATTTTGTACCGGCCATCATGATTATTGCCGTAGTCAGCGCCTTGCTATGGTTAAACTTTGGGCCCAGCCCGCAGTTGGCGTTTGCCATAGTCTCCGCTACCACCGTGTTGATTATTGCCTGTCCCTGCGCTTTGGGTTTGGCTACCCCTATGTCAGTGATGGTGGGTGTAGGCAAGGCTGCCGAAGCCGGAGTATTAATCCGCAACGGCGCGGCTTTGCAAACGGCCTCAAAAATCACCGCCATGGTGTTAGATAAAACCGGCACCATTACCCTGGGCCAACCTAAAGTCAGCGGAATTGTTTTGGCGCAGGCCAAAGATGAAAATGAAGTTTTGCAATTAACCGCCAGTTTAGAATCAGGCTCTGAACACCCCCTAGCCTTATCGATTTTAGCCAGCGCTAAAGAGCGCGGCTTAAGCTTGGCTAGCGTGCAAAACTTTAATGCTATAGCCGGTCATGGTGTGGCAGGGCAGGTTAATGGCCGCCACTTATTATTGGGCAATGAAAAACTAATGCGTGATAACGGCGTGGCTATAGCCGATTATATTAGCACTGCCCAAACTATGGCCCAACGCGCAGAAACCCCTATGTATTTTGCGGTAGATCAGCAGTTGGCAGCGATTATCGCCGTAGCCGACCCCATTAAAGAAGAGGCTATTGCCGCCATACAACGCCTGCAAAAAAATGGCCTGCGTATAGTGATGCTAACCGGCGACAATCGCGCGACTGCCGCAGCGGTTGCTAAAAAAGTAGGCATTAGCGAATACTTTGCCGAAGTTTTACCCCAGCAAAAATCCGCTAAAGTGGCCGAGTTGCAAGCTCAGGGTGAAATTGTAGGCATGACCGGCGATGGCATTAACGATGCCCCGGCCTTGGCTTTGGCCAATGTGGGTTTTGCTATAGGCACAGGCACCGATGTGGCCATAGAAAGTGCCGATATCACCTTGATGCGCGGTTCCTTACACGGCTTGGCGGATGCCATAGCCGTGAGTAAGGCGACTTTGCGCAATATTAAACAAAACTTGTTTGGTGCATTTATTTATAACATCGCCGGTGTGCCTATCGCGGCTGGCATATTATTTCCGTTTACCGGCATGTTATTAAGCCCGGTAATAGCTGGTGCTGCCATGGCCTTTTCATCACTTACCGTGGTAACTAACGCCAACCGCTTGCGCTTATTTAACTTGCGCCAACATTAAGAGGACGCTGACATGCTAATGATTAACATATTGGGCCTGTTGTGCATTGCACTTATTGTGTGGTGGTTTTGGTTGTATAAACCTACTGCAGTAGTAGCCGCAGAGCAGGGGCCTTTCACCGTGCTGGTAGCAAACGGCAGCTACCAACCGGCGCGTATACAGTTGCCCGCAGGGCAGGCCACAACTCTGCGCTTTATACGCAAAGATGCCTCACCCTGCGCAAAAATGCTGGTGTTTAACGATTTAGATATCAGCGCCGAGTTGGCACTTAATCAAACTACCGATATTAGTTTACCTGCTATGGCGCCAGGGCATTATGGCTTTAGCTGTCAAATGCAAATGTATAGGGGGGAGCTAATAGTGCAGTAAGGCTGCGTAATAAGCGCACATATCCACACAAGTTATTTTTCAAAAATTTTTAAGGCGCGGTGTTTACAGATTCAGCACTGCGCCCCAATCCCCGTTATCGATTATCGTAGCCCTTTATTGCTGATCAGCGAGTATGCATCTATATTCAATAAGTCTCACTGCCTATAAAAAGGGTCGGCATGAAAAATATTGTTAGCATTTTAGTTGCTGTTATTGCGGCAGCATACACGCCGTTAGGCTATAGCAAACAGCTATGGTCAGATTTTAGTATTAGTTATTTGCAGGGTAATGATTACCTCAACCCGTTTGCCGACTACGAGTACAGCAGTAAAGTGGTGACCTTAGAGCATGCCTCGGGCCACACTTGGGGTGGCACGTTTATGTTTATGGATAGGCTAACCAGCGATGATGGCAGTGCTGATGAAACCTATGGTGAGATAGGCGCTACTATGAGTATGCCTAAGCTAATGGGTAAGCAGCGCAAAGATAGCTTTATTAAAGATTATTATCTAACTGCACAGCTTGAGCACCAATCTAAAGATAGAGGCTTTAATAATTACTTGTATGGCCTTGGGGTAAGCCTAACAGTACCTGCAGCCAAATATTTTAATGTCATTGTTTACCGTAGAAATCAAGATGATTTTGGTATAGGCAAAGAGGACAATAACCAGCTAACAATCACTTGGTGTTTTGATTTTGCTGAAAACTGGCGTATAGATGGCTTTTGGGATATTACCGATAGCTACGACACTATCTTTGGCGAAGCTAAAGGCGAGTCACATTTTACTCCGCAGATAAAATATAACCTAGGGCCTGCCATGGGTATGGACACCGGTCGTTTTGATGTGGGTATAGAATATACCTACTGGAAAAATAAATTTGGTGTAGATGGTGCCGATCAAAAGTCTGTAGACATGTTAATTAAGTGGCATTTTTAAATCATTGCCAGTTGTACGAATGGCTTAAGGTAGGCAGTACCCGTTATTCCGGAAAGCGCAGTTCGCTTATCCGGAATCCACCGATTTTGTTGCTGGCTAGATACCGGGTCGTGGCCCAGTATGACCGTGGTTTGAATTTGACTAGTTTTAAAACACAAACTTCACACCCGACCAACGTCATTCAGGAAAGCGCAGTTTGCTTATCCAGAATCTACCGGTTTTAGTTGCTGGCTGGATACTGGGTCGTGGCCTGGTATGACCGTGGTTAGAATTTAACTAGTTTCAAAACACAAACTTCACACCCGACCAACGTCATTCCGGAAAGCGCAGTTTGCTTATCCGGAATCTACCGGTTTTAGTTGCTGGCTGGATACCGGGTCCTGGCCCGGTATGACTGTGGTTAGAATTTAACTAGTATAAAAACACAACCCGCACTCACGATACCCGTCATTCCGGAAAGTGCAGTTTGCTTATCCGGAATCCACCGGTTTTAGTTGCTGGCTAGATCCCAGCCTGTGAGCTCTGCTATTCTGGCTAAAAATCCCCCCAAACTTATGAGCAACCACTGTGCCCAACAAACACTACATCACCGCCCAGCAATTGCTGGATGATTCTTTTCAGCTAGGGCTCAACATCCTCGAGAGTGGCTACATCCCCAATTTTATTGTTGCCATATGGCGCGGCGGTACCCCAGTAGGTATAGCCGTGCAAGAGCTGCTGGACTACTGCGGCCACCATGCCGACCATATTGCCATCCGTACTTCGCTATATACCGGTATAGAACAGCGTGCCAGCAAGGTGGCGGTGCATGGCCTGGCCTATGTGGTAGAGCGCATGCGCGCCGATGATAAGCTACTGATTGTTGATGATGTGCACGACACCGGCCTTAGTGTGCAGCAGGTTGTTAGTGATCTGCGCGAGCAGGGCGGCGCCAATACTCCAGAGATACGCATAGCCATGCCTTATTACAAGCCCGCTAACAACAAAACCGGTCGCGTCCCTGATTATTATTTGCACGAAACTGAGCAGTGGCTGGTGTTCCCCCATGAGTTGGTGGGGCTGAGTGCGCAAGAAGTGCTCAGCGATAAACCCGGTATTGCCACGCTGCGCAATAAGCTGCAGGCACTAACGGATCAGCCTTAAAGCACTTTTTGCTGCTTTAATAGCCGTTTAAGCCTAGTTTTTTACTGTGCATGGGCGGCTATTCCACTATAATTCGCCCCTTTATTGACTAGCTTTGGAAGACTCATGACCGCTGTTCGTACTCGTATTGCGCCTTCGCCTACCGGCGACCCACACGTAGGCACTGCCTATGTTGCCCTGTTTAATCTTTGCTTTGCCAAAAAACTAGGCGGCAAATTTATACTACGCATAGAAGATACCGACCAAACGCGCTCTACCAGTGAATCTGAGCAAGCTATATTCGACTCATTGCGTTGGATGGGCATAGAGTGGGATGAAGGCCCAGACGTAGGCGGCGAATACGGCCCTTACCGCCAAAGCGAGCGCCGCGATATTTACGGCCAATATGCCCAAGAGCTAATCGACAAAGGCCACGCCTTTCGCTGCTACCGCACGCCCGAAGAGTTAGACGAATTACGCGCAGGCTTAAAAGAGCAGGGCATTAACCGCGCCTTAAAACCCTGCGACCTAGCGTTGCCTGCCAGTGAAGTGGCTGCCCGTGAGGCCGCTAACGCCCCCTATGTAGTGCGCATGAAAGTGCCGGAAGAGGGCCGGGTAGAAGTTAAAGACATGCTGCGCGGCACCATGGAGCTGGACTGGGCCTTAGTAGATGCGCAAATTTTGCTCAAGTCCGATGGTATGCCCACCTACCACTTAGCCAATGTGGTGGATGATCACCTGATGAAAATTACCCACGTACTGCGTGGTGAAGAGTGGATCAACTCCGCCCCCAAACACCAGTTATTATACGAATACTTTGGTTGGGACATGCCCGAGTTGTGTCACTTACCGCTATTGCGCAACCCTGATAAATCCAAGCTCAGCAAGCGTAAAAACCCCACCAGCATTTTGTATTACCAGCGCATGGGTTATTTACCCGAAGCCTTATTAAACTACCTGGGCCGTATGGGCTGGTCTATGCCTGACGAGAGCGAAAAGTTCAGCTTAGCGCAAATGTTAGAGCACTTTGATATACAGCGCGTGAGCTTAGGCGGGCCTATTTTTGACATCGCCAAACTCAGCTGGCTAAACGGCCTGTGGATACGTGAAGACTTAAACGTAGAGCAGTTAGCGCAGCGCTTGCAGCAGTGGGCGTTTAATAAAGATTACTTAATGCAGATTTTACCTCTGGCGCAGCAGCGCATGGATACCCTTAGTGATTTTGCACCGCTGGCGGCGTTTTTTGCCTCGGGGCAATTGGCAATTAAGGAGCAAGACTTTGCTGATTGTAAATTACAAGGTGACGAGCTAACCCAAGCCTTGCAGTTTAGCCTGTGGTCGCTAGAGGCATTGCGCGATTGGCAGCGCGATAACATCTTTGCCACCATGAAAGCCTTGGCCGACAGCATGGGCATTAAGGTTAAAGACTTTTTTGCGCCACTGTTTATTGCTATATCAGGCAGCACAGCCTCGGTTTCGGTGATAGATGCTATGGCAATATTAGGCCCCGATATGTCACGGGCTCGTATACGGTACGCGCTTAACACCGTGGCAGGGGAGCTAGGTAAGAAAAAACTGAAAAAGTTGGAAAAGGCCTATAATGCCATTAGCCAAGGCTAATGCTGTAAAAATAGGCATATTCGGTTGATTCGGCTAAACTTAGCGGCAAAATAATAGGGTAGCGGCGCAGGGCCTTACCCATAAAACTGTTTCAACACATAACAAAAATGGAAGATGAGACAGCATCAATGATGGGGCGCATTGCGTTGAGCAAAAATACCGACACACTGTTAACTAAGCAAACAGCTTTACCAAAATTTGTAAGCAAGCGGCTGCCTATGGCGCTGCTAGTAAGTGCATTAGGCTCGCAGGCTGCAGCCTTGGGCTTGGGGGAGTTAAGTTATAGCTCCTATCTAGGGCAGCCCCTAGATGCGCGCATAACCTTAATTAGCCCAGAAAAAGACTACGATACCAACGAATTAAAAGTACGCCAGCTCAGTGCTGAGCAAGCCGCCACTATGGGGGTAGAACTGCTTAGCTATTTTCAGCGCTTTGAAATAGAGCCAGTACTTAACAACGGCCAGCTGTATATTAAGCTGCACTCCGAAGACCCAGTAACCGAGCCCTTTATCAACTTTTTTATAGAGCTCAAATGGCCGCAAGGTAAGGTCTACAGGGAATATACCCTGCTGCTAGACCCACCCGCCGTAGCGCCAGCGCAGCTAGAGCAAGCTAGCCCGCAAGCACAACAACGCCCACAAGCGGCTACGCGCGCCAAAGTTAATCCTCGCCCGGCAGCTGCTACGCGCCCAGCGATGAGCTTATCGCAAGACCAATACCGGGTGCGCAGCGGCGATAGCCTATCGCGTATCGCGCAGCGCTTAAGCCAGGGCAGCCAATACCATTACAGCGATATCATGAACTGGTTACTAGCCAATAACCCGCAGGCGTTTATTAAAGGTGACCCTAATCGCCTAAAAGCCGCAGTGGTGCTTAATTTACCCAACGAGGCCAACTGGTCCACGGTAGCTAAGCCCGCCCCTAAAACGCTGGCAGAGCCAGCCAAGCCTGCGCAAAGCCCCGTGCGTAAACTGACTCCCTTGCCGGCAACTAAGCAGCAAGCGGTAAGTGTGGCGCAACAGCAGCCGCAAGCCGCTGAGCAAAATCTGAGCAGCGAGCCCCGTTTAAGCCTGCAAACCACCGCCACAACGGGGCAAGCAGAGACGGTAAATGACGTGGCGTTGCTTAACGAAGAGCAGCTGCGTGAGCGCATACGCCGCAGCAAAGAGCAAAACGACCAGCTGCAGCGCGAAAACAAGGCCATAGAGGCACGCTTAAAGCGTCTAGAGGGCTCTGACTATATAAAATCCCTAGAGCGCCTAGTGCAATTGCGCGAGCAAGAGTTGGCTGAGCTACGTGCCCTAAATCAAAATCAAGAGCTTCTTAAAAGCACCGCTATGGCAACGGCCAACCAAGCTGCTAGCGGCAACAAAGCCGCCCTTAATATTGACTCTAAGCTAAACCAAAATAAGCCTGCTGATACAGCAAATAGCGAGCCCGCAGCTGGCCCTAGCCGCTTGTGGTTATGGTTGCTACTACTAGCGGGGGTGGCGGGTAGTGTGTATTTTTTCATCACCTCGCGCCGCAAACAGCCCGAGTTGAATACAGAAACACCCGAGTTTGACGAAGGCGTAGAGCTGGCCCGCTTGGACGAGGCCCTGGCCAGCCAAGACCAATCCATAGGCTACGAAAGCGAGCAGGGCGATATTAACTTTAGCTCCCTATTTGACGAGTCTGGCCAGCCCACCGGTGGTGAGCATATAGGCAAATGGCGACCCGACCCCGAGCTCAGCAAAAAAATACAAGCTAAAACACAAAGCTATGTACCCGAATCGCCCAAGGGCTTTCACGTGGTGCATCATCACGAGCACGACAATGTCGACGACCTCATCTCCGATGCCTTAGCCTACTGTGCCCAAGGCTATTACGATAAGGCCGAGTCTATGCTAATGGCAGAAGAGGCCACCCGTGGTGCCGAGTCGCGCATTAGTACCGCTTTAGATTATGTGCGCAATTTAAAACAACAATCTGAATAAATTATAAATTTCTTCATGTTTATAGTTGACAAAAAAAACCGTCATCCCCATAATGCGCACCTCTTTCGGGGCCTTAGCTCAGCTGGGAGAGCGCAACACTGGCAGTGTTGAGGTCAGCGGTTCGATCCCGCTAGGCTCCACCAAAAATTTCAGAACCCTCTTGTAGCCCACAGCTTCAGAGGGTTTTGTCGTTTCTAAAGACTAGTTTTCTTAGTGTCACACATAATGGCACACATATGACTCAGTCTAGACATCAAAAAATACCCTATACCGTACGTCGTGACGGTACTTACTACTTCAATAAACGTTTTCCTAGTGGCACACTTCGTGTTTCGTTAAGTACGTCCAATCGTTTACAGGCGATGCATTTCGCTGGCGGTTTGGCTTCCTTTCTTTCACAACAACAGAGGTATCGAATGCGTCTCGCTGAGTTGAAGCTTCTCGCTGCAGATTGGTTGCGTTCACAACTAGATAAACATTACATACGCCGAGCACATGAATTTGCTGTGGATGATTATGAGTTACAAATGGAGTCTGAAGTTTACGGCGAGCAACGGGACTATTGGCAGCAATGTTATAAGGTTCGTGATTACCAAATGACCAAGCCTATTGCAGACATGGTAAAACAGAAGCACACAATTGAATTAGATAATACTGAGCAACTGACATTACAGCGTTTGTTAGTACAGGCCAGTGCGGAGCTTTATGAGCGTCTAGCGACCGATAGCTTCCCCAGTGTCTTAAACTCATTGAATGCAGTTGGGTCACTCGATTTAGAGGTCGAGCCTGCCCCAGTTGATGAGGGTGAGCTTGTATCTGTACTGTTTAATAAATACTCAGATTTAAAGATGGCCACAAAGGCCTGGAAGAATACACGGACTAAAAACGCAAACCATAATGCGTTTAAGGTTTTCCTTGAGTTAGCAGGAGACCTGCCTGTTAAACGCTTTACTAAAGAAGTAGCGCGCGATGTTGCTGCTGGTTTTGCTACATACCCTAAGAACCGATTAAAGGGTGTAAATGCGGGAAAAACGCTTAAGGAGCTGCTAAAAAGTAATGTCTCAGCAATTGACCCAACAACAGCATCAGGTCACTTCGTAAAGACATCAGCTTTTTTTAAGTGGCTTAGTGAGCAAGGGTACATCGACGCCAATGTATTTGATGGTCTAAACCCTGTTAAAGGTATCAAAAGGAGTACTATTAGGCGTCCTTGGGAGAAGGAAGACATACCACGCCTGTTTAACTCTAAAGAGTATTTAGAGGGTGATTTTGGCAGCGTAAAGGTCTCAAATCGAGCGGCCTACTATTGGGCCCCATTGATCGGTCTGTACACGGGGGCGAGGTTGGAAGAAATTTGCCAGTTGAAGGCGTCTGATTTACGACAGGACGAAGGTGTTCATTATTTCAACATTCAAGAGCATAGCGGTGACGAGGAGAGCAGCTTAAAAAATAGCTCTGCCTGGCGAAGAGTGCCAATCAATAGCCACTTAATCGAGCTTGGGTTGCTTGAATATGCTGCAGGTCGTGCGCCAGAGGATCGATTGTTTGACCTTACGTACCGCAATGATCGTTGGAGTCATAATGTAAGTATATGGTTCGGCGCATACAAAGAGCGGCAAGGGTTTAAAAAGGATAATAGTAAAGTCTTTCACTCCTTCCGTAACACAATGATACGATCATTAACTTCTGCTGATATTGAAGACTCCCGTATTATGGAAATAGTGGGGCATGAGCAAGTGAGTGAGACGCGCCGTACATACGATAGAGTTTTTCCGATTACGCAAATTAACAAAGCGATACAGCAGGTTGATTGGAGGGAGGAACTGGCGTTAATTAAATCATGGGGTGAGATTAATTATTGCTGATTTGTGTTTTAATTAGTTGCTGTTAATTTAAAAGGAGTTTCAGTGAGTGCCGTATAGTGAAAAAGCCACCAAAATTAGGTCGAACCTTTCTAGGTATTCAAAGCTGCATTTTTTTAATGAAATACTAGCTTATCTTCATGCGCCTGAGGATGGCCCGTACGCTACAGCTTCAAAAATGCCGTGGCTTTCATTTTTATTAATTGAGTGGCTTTTTCAGGTAGATGAGGTTTCGAGTCCTAGAGTGCCCTCTAGGGATAATGTTATTGCTGTATTGAATGAAATGTACGCTTTGCAGAGTGATGCTGTTTGTTTCGAGGATGCCTTGAGTTTAGATCTGGCACTTCGTAAGATGATGATATCGCAGTTGTGGGTGCAAAAAAATCAGATTTATCATTTGTTTTCTTTAATTCGTTTGTATGCTCTTCTCACTGGTAGAGATACCTCAGAAACGTTCGCGCTTGATTTTGAATCGGCAAATGGAATTTCTATAGATGACTTTTTCTCGCTCTGCCTTTGGTTAATGATTGCAATGGATAGGAGTAATGGTTTTATTCAATATAAAGATATTGTTCTTAAGTTGACCCCTGGGTTTGATGTTGATGTAATAGTGAGGTTTTTAAGTGTTGTTGGTATTCGTCTTGATTCAATGGAAGGGTTTTTACTGTCGAGTAAAATCTCTTCTGTCGAAAAGGAATCTTATTTTGATAGTTCAGTGCTATTTGAAAAGCCGCTAATTTTTATGGCGGACAGAGTGGTTACGCCGCATAAGAATTTATTGTCTAAGTCTATTTCTAATTATGTTCTAAATAGTTTGAAATCGTTAGATCATCAGCGATTTAAAAACAAGTTTACCAAAAGATTCGAGTGGTATGTAGGAAACTTGATAGAGGAGTTTGGCGTTGATTTTGTTAGAGAGGACGATATAAAGGAAGTGTATCGTAAGCATGGTGTCGGCGGTAAAGTGGTTGATTTCTTGATTTCAGAAGATGGTGCTAGTGTTTTTGTTGACGCAAAAGGTGTGGAACCAAGTCGAAATATTCATGTTTCAGATAACCCTCGAGTTATTAGAGATAGGTTAAAGACGAGCTTTATAAAAGGAATTAAACAATCTTTTGAATGCTCGAATATTTTATCTAAATTAGATGATCAGGATACGACTCTTAACACTGATAAGTATGTGTTGGTCGTTTCTCATCATGACTTTTATATATTGAACGGACGAAAGCTGCATGAAAATGTAGATCCAAATTTTTTTCCAAATTTGAACTTGACTTATGGAGAGGCTATACAAAAAGAAAATGTCTACTTTATATGTGTTGAAGATTTCGAGGGTATTCTTAATCTTTGCTCTAATATTAATAAAAGCTTGTCAAGTTTTTTGTGCTTTTGTGTGGAGCAAGACTCGAAATCTGAAACGAGAAAATTTGATGTCAGGCAGCATATAGCTGAATATTCAAAGATTAACGGACATAGTGAATCTACTCCTATAGGGTCTAATTATATTCTTGATAGGAAAAATGAAATATTTGAGACGATTGCTTCTAAGTTAAAAAATAACGAGTCTTATTGGAGGCGACTAGGTGCTAATGGGGTTGAGGAATATTGGGGTAAATATAAAGCAATTATTGGTGGCCTTGGAGGTGATTTAGAGTAAGCGCAGCACCAACCACAGGGTTTACTTCACATCAATTTGATATTACAAAAAATTATTTGCAAAGACCCACAAGTCAATTTACCGTATCGGCAGGTTCAGGATGAATCTACTGCAAGGAAGGTA